>NZ_JAMQGR010000009.1:0-224185 GCF_023703445.1 Janthinobacterium kumbetense | reverse complement strand
GGAACCGTTGGCGTTCGACTCGTCTTTTTGCCACAGGGCAACGAATTCCATGCCGAAGTTGGCCATCGGCTGGATCGCCATGTCATTGAAGATACGCGTGCGCTTGACGTCCGAACCGAAACTGGTGTCGCCCGAAGCGCCGAACTGCGCGCCCTTGCCCGTGCCGGGACCGACGCCGTACTGCACGCCGAAGGTATTGCCACCGCCAAACACTTTACCTTGGCGGTGGAAGGCCGACAGCTGCCAGCCATTGTGTTTCTTGCCGTACAAGTCGTTGTCCTTGCCTTCACCGATGATGTAGGTCGCGGCCAGGTCCAGCGTGCCGTTTTCATTGACGGGAATCTCGCCGTAGATGAAGTTCTGGCGCACGGCCGACTTGGTGCCACGAATGGTGCCGTCGTCATTGCGTTCGTTGAAGTCGTTGTCCTTGAAGAAGGCATACGAGAATTTACCAGGACCAGCAGGAATGCGGTCCAGGCCGGCGCCCGTGCCGTTCATATTGATGTATTGCAAGTCCAGCATGTGGATGTCAGGACGGTAGTAGAAACGTTTACCGATCCAGGCCGTGCCGCCGTTCAGGAAGTCGAGTCCCTGCGCTTCGACGTAGGCCTTGACGATGCCCAGCTTGTTGTCGCCGAAATCCGAGTTTGGCGCATAAGCGTTGACCCAGATGGTGGCCAGGTAGTTCACGCCGCCGGACTTGGCGATGGACTTGGTGTAGCCGAATTCCGTGTAGGCGTCGCACTCATTGCCCAGACGGTATTTCATGGTGTTGCCACCCAGGCCGAAGCAGCCTTGCGAACCGCCGTCGCCCGACGTATTGCTGCCGGCGCCTGCGCGCAGGTAGCCGTGGAAGCCTTCGGAGTCGGATGGGTACATCGGGTCGGCGGCAGCGGAACCGCTGGCGATGGCTAAGACGATGGCAGCTGGCAGCGTTTTCAACACGGCCTTCAACATGGTGCGATGCAGCATGGTAAGTCTCCTCAGTAATTTATTTTTTATCTAGTCATTCGTGGCCGAATGTACTGGCCAGAATTCTTTCCAGCAGGGACATAGTAACTATACTACGAACAAATATCAACATATTATGTTGTAATCCTACGACTACTCTGCGACACTTTATTTGCGTACCGACAGGCGCGTTGACTGCCCTGTTTTTTCCGCTAGCGCCGCCCGTTTCCGGCACGGCGGACAAGCATTTACGCAGGCGTCCCGCATTTTTCGGCACGCGGCACGTATACGAATTAAAATCCTTGGTTTTTGCCATAACGACAGTGCGCCGCCAAGACAGCGCACGCAGACGAGACTAGGCACCGCCATGAAAATAGATGAAAAAATGGAAGTAGCAGGCAGCGATCCGGCGGAGCGTTTCAGTGAAGGGCCGCGCTTGCTGGCCGACATTGGCGGCACCAACGCCCGCTTCGTGCTCGAAACGCGCCAGGGCCACCTGGAAGCGGTCGCCGTGCTGCCCTGCGACGACTACGCTTCGCTGCTCGACGCCATCACCGCCTATATGGATAGCAGCGAGGCGCGCGCCGCCGGTTCGGCGCGCGTGCGCCATGCGGCCATCGCCATCGCCAATCCCATCGACGACGACAATATCCGCATGATGAACCATCACTGGTTCTTCTCGATCGAGGCCATGCGCGCCACGCTGGGCCTCGACACCCTGCTGGTGGTGAATGACTTCACGGCGCTGGCCATGGCCCTGCCCTATCTGCGGCCCGACCAGCGCCTGCAGATCGGCGGTGGCATGGCGCGCGCCGACAGCGTCATCGGCCTGCTCGGTTCGGGCACAGGCCTGGGCGTGTCGGGCATGATCCCCGCCGAAGACCGCTGGATCGCGCTGGGCAGCGAAGGGGGCCACGTCAGCTTCGCGCCCTGCGACCAGCGCGAGATGGACGTGCTGTCCTTCGCCTGGCGCGAGCTGTCGCACGTCTCGGCCGAACGCCTCGCTTCCGGGCGCGGCCTGGAACTGATCTACCGCGCCCTGTCCGAGCGCGCCGGCAAGCCCGATGCGCTGCCGCTGTTGGCAGCCGAAATCACCAGCCGCGCCCTGAACAATGAATGCGACGTGTGCCTCGAAGCGGTGGACTGCTTCTGCGCCATCCTCGGCTCCATCGCCGGCAACGTGGCCATGACCCTGGGCGCGCTGGGCGGCATCTATATAGGCGGGGGCATTGTGCCGCGCCTGGGCCCCCTGTTCGAACAGTCGCAGTTCCGCGCCCGCTTCGAGCAAAAAGGCCGCCTGAACGAGTACCTCGCGCAGATTCCCACCTTTCTGATCACGGCCGAACTGCCGACTTTCCTCGGCATCGCCGCCATCCTGGCGCAAAAGCTCAAGCGCGCCCATTCCGGCGCGCCCGTGCTCGAATCCGTGCGCCAGGCGCGCGGCAGGATGAGCCCCTCGGAGTGCAAGGTGGCCGACTGGGTCTTGAAGGAGCCGAACGCCATGCTGACCCTGCCGATTGCCGAAATCGCCCAGCGCGTCGGCGTGAGCCAGCCGACCGTGATGCGCTTTTGCCGCTCGATCGGCGTGCAGGGCCTGGCCGACTTCAAATTGAAGCTGGCGTCCGGCCTGACGGGCGGCGCCATCACGGTGGCCCACTGCCACGTGGAGATATCGGATTCCGACGCCGAACTGGCGCGCAAGGTGCTGGGCAATAACGCCTCGGCCGCGCTGGCCCTGCGCGACATGCTCGACGTCAAAGCGCTGACGGCCGCCATCGAACTGCTGCGCGGCGCGCAGCGCGTGGAATTGCTGGCCGTGGGCAGCGCCCGCGTGGTGGCCGACGACATGCAGCACAAATTGCTCAACCTGGGCATCGTCAGCAGCTTCTTTGCCGACCCGCAGGCGCAGGAAATGAGCGCCGCCATGCTCAAGCCAGGCGACGTGGCGCTGGTCATTTCCCGTTCCGGCGCCCTGCCCGACCTGCTGCGTACCGTCAAGGTGGCGCAGGGCTGCGGCGCGCGCGTGCTGGCGATCACGGCCAGCGGTTCGCCGCTGGCCAAGCTGGCCGACGTGCTGCTGACCTTGAACCACCCGGAAGGCAACCTCAATTTCGTGCCCATGATCGTGCGCCTGCTGCAGCTGATGATGCTCGATATCCTGTCGGTGGGACTGGCGCGGCGCGACACGGCGCAGCGCACCAGCGCCGCCGAACTGGAAGAGGGGCAATTGCATGGCATGCGCATCAGCGGCAAGCTGAAATTCGGTGGCCACCTCGAATAAGGCGGCGCACGCCGCCCCCACCTCCTCCGACGCCGCCAGCGGCGCCACCGTGCACGACGTGGCGCGCGTGGCCGGCGTGTCGGCCATGACGGTGTCGCGCGTGATCAACGGGCGCGCCAGCGTCAGCGCGGCCACGCGCGACAAGGTCGAGGCGGCGATCGCCAGCCTGCACTACCAGCCCAACCTCGCGGCCAGGGCAGCCCGCACGGGCACCCTGCGCATCGGCCTGTTGTACAGCAATCCGAGCGCGGCCTTCCTCAGCGAATTTTTAGTTGGCGCCATGGATCAATGCCGCCAGGGCGGCGGCCAGTTGCTGCTGGAATGCTGCGAAGACCTGGACAGCCAGCGCGCCGGCATCGATTGCCTGGTGGCGGCCGGCGTGGACGGCATCCTCGTGCCGCCGCCCCTGTGCGATTCGCCGGAAGTGCTGGCGCAGCTGAACCGGATGGGCATCCCGGCCATCGCCGTGGCCACGGCGCGCCCCTCGCCCGGCGTTTCGGCCGTGCGCATCGACGATTACGAGGGCGCGCTGGCCATGACGCGCCATTTGCTCGCGCTGGGCCACCGCGACATCGGCTTCATCGAGGGCGATCCGGCGCACACGCCGGCCCTGCTGCGCCGCCAGGCTTTCGAGGACGCCATGCGGGAAGCGGGTTTGCGGGTAGCGCCGCACAGGGTGGCGCAAGGTTACTTTACGTATCGTTCGGGTCTCGACGCGGCGCGCCAGCTGCTGGCGCAAGCGCCGCATCCCAGCGCCATCTTCGCCAGCAACGACGACATGGCCGCCGCCACCCTGGCCGTGGCGCACGGCATGGGCTTGCAGGTACCGACGGAATTGAGCGTGTGCGGCTTCGACGACACGCCCGTCGCCACCACGGTCTGGCCCGAGCTGACCACCATCCACCAGCCCATCGCCGACATGGCCCGCGCCGCCGTCAATCTCGTCATCGACGAAATCCGCCAGCGCCGTGCCGGAGAAACGG
Source organism: Janthinobacterium kumbetense (assembly GCF_023703445.1). NCBI lineage: Bacteria > Pseudomonadati > Pseudomonadota > Betaproteobacteria > Burkholderiales > Oxalobacteraceae > Janthinobacterium > Janthinobacterium kumbetense. Next base: position 219,970 of record NZ_JAMQGR010000009.1, on the reverse strand, counting down.
CGCCCGCCACGCATCATTTGATGGCGTTTACCTTGATGGCGCGGGCTTCGACGGGGGAATGTACTCCAGTGGGGCACATTCCGGGCGCGAAGTGACTGCCCCCCACCAACCCGTCGAGCGCCACTTAGCGCACCACCGTGCGCTGCACCAGCGACTCCACCAGTTCCACCGAAGGGGGCGCGCCACCGGCCGCCAGGCAGGCGCCCGCGCCCGCCGCGACGGCAAAGCGCAAATGCTGGCCGCCATCGGCCTCGGGCCGGTACATCAGGCTGTACAGCAAGCCGCCAATGCTGGCGTCGCCCGCCCCCACCGAATCGACCACCTCGATGACGGGCGGCGCCGCCTGCCATGTCTGCTCGCCCTGGTACAGCGCCGCGCCTTGCGCGCCGCGCGTATACAAATACGTGGCTTGCGGATTCCAGCTGCGCAGGGTGGCAAACGCGCCATCGATGTCGTCATGGCGGAACAGGCCCGCCAGGTCTTCGTCCGACACCTTGATCACGTCGGCCAGCTGCGTCATGCGGCGCAAGGTGGCGTCGTAGCGTTCATCCATCATGATGCGGAAATTCGGGTCGTAGCTGATCTTCACGCCAGCCGCCTTCAGTTCCTGCGCCAGCGCCACCAGCTTGCCCGCCAGCGGTTCGCGCGCCAGGCTGATGCCGCCGAAATGCACCCATTGCGCCCCCTGCATCCAGCCGGCCGGCAAGAGCGACGCGTCGAAATGCAGGTCGGCGCTGTCGTCGCCGATGAAGTAATACGTAGGCGGATGCAGTTCATGCACGATGGCCAGCAGCGGCGACTTCGCATGGCGCTGCAGGAAGCGCATGTCCAGGCCCGCCGCCTCGGTGGCTACGGCCAGCGCGTCGCCGAAAACGTCCAGGCTGACGCCGCCCGCAAAGGCGCTGGGCACGCCCAGGCGCGCCATCACGCGCGCCACGTTCCACGTCGAACCGCCCACCTGGCTGTTCCAGGAGTCCGCGCCCGTACGCAGCATGTCCGTCAGCGCTTCTCCGGCCGACACAAAGCGTGGGAAATTGGCGGCGCTCATGCGGCACCGCCGATCACGTTCAGCACTTCATAGCAGGCGCCCATGGTGTGGTAATCGGTCTTGCCGGCCGGGCTTTTCTCGTTGCTGATTTTTTGATTTTCAGGCGTCAGGATGCGGTACCAGGCGCCGTGTTCATGGTCGACGAAGTGCGTCCAGCTGTAGTCCCATATCTTGTCGTAGCTATGCCAGTAAGCCTCGTCGCCCGTGCGCACGACCAGCACGGCGGCGGCCGCGAAGCTTTCCGCCTGCACCCAGAAGTATTTGTCGCCGTCGCAGATCTCGTCCTGCGGGCCGAAACCGTAGTGGATGCCGCCATGAGCGCCATCCCAGGCCTTGGCCAGCGCCGTGTCGTACAGGGCGCGCGCGCGCGGCAGCAGCCAGTCCGACGGGCCGGCCATGAACCGGCTGTGGCGCTCCATGATCAGCAGCAGCTTGGCCCATTCCGTGAAATGGCCGGGCTGGTAGCCCCACGGACGGAAGATATTGCTCTTGTCGTGCAGGTTGTAATCCCAGTCGATCGACCAGTCGGGCTTGTAGTGCTCCCAGATCATGCCGTTCGCCAGACCCGCCTGACGGACCGTGATGTTGTGCGCCAGGGTTTCGGCGCGGTGCAGATATCTCGCTTCGCCCGTCGCCTCGAACGCGGCCAGCATGGCTTCGCAAGCGTGCATGTTGGCGTTCTGACCCCGGTAGCCGTCCAGGGTGGACCAGTCGGCGCTGGCCACGTCCGCATACAGGCCGTGTTCGGGCAGCCAGAAGCGCTGCTCCATCAATTCGAAGGTCTCGTCCAGATACGCGCGCGCTTCCGTCACGCCAGCTTGCAAGGCGTGCGCATAGGCCAGCAGCACGAAAGCCAGGCCGTAGCAGTGATTGGCGCCGTCTTCCACCGTTTTGACGCCGTCTTTCCAAGACAGTTGCCAGGCATAGCCGCCCGTGGCCAGGTCGCGGTGCACGTCGCGCAGGAAGGCCACGCCGTGGCGCAGGGCCGCCTGGTAACCGTCATCGCCGAAGTGGCGGTACGCCATGGCGTAATTGAAGATGAAGCGCGTGCTGCTGACCAGGTGACGCGTGCTGGCGTCGTACACCGTGCCGTCATCGAGGAAGAAGTGATAAAAGCCGCCGCTGGGATCAATCGCGCGCGGGTGATAAAAATGCATCGTGTGCTGGATATGCTTTTCGAGCATGTCCCTGGAGCGGAAATCGGGATTCATGGGTCTCTCATGATATTGTTATCGATAACAATGATGATAGCATGCCGTCCCCGCGCCGTCATGCCCGCTCAGGGAGTCTTGGCCAGCCTGAGTTTTTCGCGCCACAGGGCCGCTTGCGCGGGGTCGGCCGCCTGTTCCAGCTCGCCCCTATCGTACACCTTGACCAGCCGTTCGATGGCTTCCAGGGCGCCCTGCTTCGCCGCCAGCAGGTACAACGCGAAGGGCTTGGGCGCCGGCCCTTGCCGGGTCGGGCCGCCACGGCCCTGCTCCAGCAGCCGCGCAAAGCCCGTCTGGCCGGGCGGACTTTTGGCGATGGCGGCCATTTCATACCAGCCCAGGGCCGCCTCGTCGCTCTGCGGCGCGCCCTGCCCCACTTCATACGAGTACGCCACATTGTTCAAACCGGAGGGATCGAGCGCCTTGGCCGCCCGCATGTACCAGGTGAATGCCTGCTTGCGCTGCGCCTCGTCCTGCGCCGTCATCATCAGCCGGTAGCCGATTTCATTGTAGGCGGGGATGAAGCCGTTTTCCGCATAGAACTTCAGCCAGTGCAGCGCGTGCGCCTGTTCTTCCGGGCTGCTGCGGATATTTTCATAATGCATGGCCACCGTGAAGTTGGCCAGCTCCACGCCTTGCGCGGCGCCCTTGCGCGACCAGTATTCGCCCAGCTTGCGGTCGACGGCCATGCCCTGCCCCAGCGTGTAGGCCACGCCCAGGAAAGCCTGCGCCGGGCCATAGCCGCCTGCGGCCGATTTCCGCATCCACGCCAGGCCGGCGTCGACGTCGCGCGGCGTGCCTTCGCCGCCGTGCAGCATCTGCGCCAACTCCAGCTGGGCGGCCGCATCTCCCCCTTCCGCAGCCAGGCGCGCCCTCCCGAAGGCGGCGACCTTGTCCGGCGACAGGTCGGCAGGACGGTCGACCACGGCCCGCACCCTTGCGCGCATGTCATCGAGGCCGGACATATCGAATTCGACCAGCGCCGGATGCTGGCGCGGTGCGTTGGTGGACGCTGGCTGCGCCAGCACGCTCTGCGCCAGGGCCAGGCTCAATACCAACAGGATGGTCTTCATTTGTTTTCCTTCTCTGCCAGCTTGCCGCGCCATTCGGCCGCGTCTTCGGCATTCGCCTGTTCTCCCAGTTCGCCTTTGACGTACACCTCGATCATGCGCCGCATGGCGGGCACGTCGCCGCTCCATCCGGCCCGCTCGTACCAGACCAGGGCCCACTTGTCCGACTGCGCCACGCCCAGGCCCAGTTCATATGCGCGGGCCAGGTTGCGCATGCCGGCCGGCTCCTTTTCACGCGCCGATCTGTAATACCAGTGGAAAGCCTCGCCGCGATCCTGTTCATCGACGGCTGCGCGCATCAGGTGCTCGCCCAGCGCATTGTAGGCGGGCACAAAGTGCTGTTCGTTCGCCGCCGCCTTCAGCCAGGTGATGGCCAGCGCCTGCTCTTCGGCACTGCTGTCGCCATCGATGTATTCCATCGCCAGGATGGTTTGCGCCTCTGCATCGCCCTGCGCCACGCCCCGGCGCAGCCAGTATTCGCCCTGCACGCGGTCGATGGGCACCTTGCCGCCCAAGGTGTAGGCCACCCCCATGGCCGCCTGCGCCGGCGCATAGCCGCCTTCGGCCGACTTGCGTATCCAGGCCATCGACTGCGCCGTATCTTGCGGCGTGCCGACGCCCAGCTGCAGCATGCGCGCCAGGTCCAGCTGCGCCTCCACGTCGCCCGTTTCCGCCACGCGCCGTGCCTGCTCAAATTCGGCGATGCTTTCCGGGCTATGACTAGCCGCATCCGCCCTGACCTTGATGGCGAGCAGCTGCAGGTCGAGCAAGGTGGGCGGGGTCTGGGCCAGGAGCGGCAACGGCAGCAGGAAAGGAATCAGCAAGAGGAGTTTCTTGGGCATGCGAAGGTGTCGGGAAGAAGAAAACACGCATGGTAGCCGATGCCATGCCAGACAGGCGCGCACTGCACAAGAAGTTTGACAGGGCAAGCCGGCAGGCTTACATTGCACGAGCCCACCACTTACACAGGAATGCCATGAACCGCCTCGCCACAACCGCCTTGACCCTGCTGCTGGCCGCAGCCTCCGTGGGCGCCAGCGCCGCCGACACCCAGCTGGCCGGCTGCGCCGCCAAGCGCGAAAGCATCCGCAGCGAATTGCACCAGGCGCAGGAACAGGGCCTGTCCGACAAGGTCGCGGGCCTGACGCGCGCGCTCGACGAAGTCAACGCCCACTGCCGCGACAGTACCCTGATCGAGCGCCACAACAAGAAAATCGTCAAGGCGCAAGCGAAGGTGAACCAGACGGAGCGTTCGCTGCGCCTGGCCCAGGAAGCGAACAAGGAGCCGAAGAAGATCGCCAAGCTGGAAGGCAAGCTGGAAAAAGCCAGGGCCGAGTTGGCGGCCCTGCAGGCGCAACAGCCTTAAGCCTTCTCGCCCAGCAGTTGATAAATGCTGGAAAAATCCAGCGCGCCCGCCCCTGCCTTGCTGTGCAAACTATATAGGTTGCGCGACAAGGCGCCCAGCGGCACGCTCGCTCCGCTGGCCAGCGCGCTTTCCACGGCCAGCCCCAGGTCTTTCAGCATCAAATCGACGCCAAAGCCGCCCGTGTAGCCGCGCGACGCGGGCACGTTCTCGGCCACGCCAGGACATGGGTTGTACACGTCCAGGGTCCAGTTGCGGCCCGAGCTTTTCGCCATCACGTCGGACACCACCTTGGGATCGAGGCCATTGGCCACGCCCAGGCGTATGGCTTCGCTGGTGCCGATCATGAGTATCCCCAGCAGCATGTTGTTGCAGATCTTGACCGTCTGGCCGCAACCGGAGCCGCCCGCGTGGAAAATCGCCTTGCCCATGACGTCCAGGTAGGGCCGCGCCGCCGCCAGCGCGGATTCTTCGCCGCCCACCATGAAGGTCAGCGTGCCGTTGGTGGCGCCCGCCGTGCCGCCCGAGACGGGCGCGTCCAGCATCGGCATGCCCTTGTCCTGCGCCGCGCGGCCCACCTGGCGCGCCGCCTCGGTGGAAATCGTCGAACAGTCGATCAGCAGGGTGCCGGGCCGCGCCTGCGCCAAAATACCCGCGTCCCCAAGGTAGGCTCCCAGCACGTGGCGGCTGGCCGGCAGCATCGTGATGACGATGTCGGCCTGGCCTATCGCCGCCGCCTGGTCATCGGAGACCAGGCCGCCGCCGTCGGCGAATTGCCGCACGCTGGCCGGCAGCAAGTCGAAACCCGTCACCGCATGGCCGGCCCGCACGAGGTTCTGCGCCATGGGCAAGCCCATGTTGCCCAGGCCGATGAAAACGATATTGGTGCTCATCGCCGCCTCCTTACTTCATCGAAATGGTGGTATTGACGCCGCTGCCGCCGTCGTCCGGGGCGAACCAGCGCGCCGTGACGGTCTTGGTCTGCGTCCAGAAGTACAAGGCTTGCTTGCCGTTCGGGCCCAGATCGCCCAGCTTCGACGCGCGCGACCCCGTGAAGCTGAAGTAGGCGACGGGCACGGGAATGGCCACGTTGATGCCCACCTGCCCTACGTCGATTTCGCTCTGGAACTTGCGCCCCGCCCAGCCGGACGAAGTGAAGATCGAGGTGCCGTTGCCGTTCGGGTTGGCGTTGATGAAGGCGATGGCCTGGTCCAGGGTGTCCGTCTCCACCACGCACATGGCGGGGCCGAAGATTTCCTGCGTGTAGACGGAATTCGACGCTGCCACCTTCGAGAAAATCGTCGGTCCCATGAAATTGCCGCCTTCGTAGCCGGCCACCTTGTGGCCGCGGCCGTCGAGCAGCAATTGCGCGCCTTCGTCCACGCCCGCCTGGATCAGCTTTTCCGCGCGCTGCATGGCTGCTTTCGACACCATCGGCCCCAGGTCGGCATCACGGTCGCTGCCCGGCCCCACTTTCAGGGCCTGCGAGCGGGCGACGATTTCCGGCAGCCAGGAACGGGCCTCGCCCACCAGCACGACGACAGAATTGGCCATGCAGCGCTGGCCGGCCGCGCCGAAGGCGGCGCCGATCAGGTTATTGATCGCCTGTTCCTTGTTGGCGTCGGCCAGCACGACGCAATGGTTTTTCGCGCCCATCATCGATTGCGCGCGCTTGCCCGATTCGCTGGCGCGGCGGTACACATGCGTGCCCACGTGGGTGGAACCGATGAAGGAGACGGCCTTGATGTCGGGATGGTCGCACAGCATGTTGACGACGTCGGCGCCGCCATGCACGACGTTCAGCACACCGGCCGGCAAGCCCGCCTGGTACATCAGTTCGACCAGGTACATGGTCGAAGACGGGTCCTGTTCCGACGGTTTCAAGACAAACGTATTGCCGCAGGCGATGGCAATCGGGAACATGAAGCACGGCAGCATGACGGGGAAGTTGAAGGCCGTGATGCCGGCGCCCACGCCCAGCGGCTGGTAGATATTGTAGACATCGACACCCGTGGCCGCGTTTTCCGCGATTTCGCCCAGTTGCAGGGTGGCGATCGAGCACGCGTGCTCCACCACTTCCAGGCCGCGCATGACCTCCCCTTCCGCGTCGGGCAAGGTCTTGCCATGTTCGCGCGTGATCAGTTCGGCCAGGGCGACTATGTTTTCGCGGATCAGGTGCTGGTACTTGAGCATGATGCGCATGCGCGCCGCCAGGGGGGTATTGCGCCAGGTTTTAAAGGCTTCCTTGGCCGTGGCGACGGCCAGATTGACTTCGTCGGGCGTGGAAAACGGCACCCTGGCGACGATTTCCTGCGTGGCCGGGTTGACGACGTCGCGCCATTCGCTGCTGCTCGAGGCGTGGTGCTTGCCGCCGATGTGCAGGGGGACGGCGGGGACCGGGGTGACTGCGTGAGTGAGGGCTTGGTTCATGTGAGGCTCCGTAAGGTATTCGATGGTTATTTCTTGACCAGGTTGCACGCCGCCGCATCCATCGGCTTGAAGGCCTGGTCGGCGGGGATGGTCGACAGCACCTTCAGGTAATCCCACGCGCCTTTGGATTCGGCCGGGGTTTTGACCTGCACCAGGTACATGTCGTGGATCACGCGGCCGTCGGGGCGGATCGAGGCGTTGTTCATGACGGCATCCTTGATGGGCAGCTCGCGCATCTTCTGGGCGACGATCTTCGAATCGTCGCTTTTGGCCGCCGCCACCGATTTCAGGTAGTGGTAGACGCTGGAATACACGCCCGCCTGCACCATGGTCGGCTTGGCGCCCTTGTTGAGCGCTTCAAAGCGTTTCGCAAACGCGCGGCTGCGGTCATCGTAATCCCAGTAAAAGCCGTCCGCGTAGACGAGGCCCTGGGCCGTTTCCAGCCCCAGTGCATGCACGTCGGAGAGGAACACCAGCAAGGCGGCCAGGCGCTGGTCCTTGCCGCTGCCGATGCGGAATTCGCGCGCCTGCTTGATGGCCGATACCGTGTCGGCGCCGCCATTGGCCAGGCCGATCACCTGCGCTTTCGAGCCTTGCGCCTGCACCAGGAAGGACGAAAAATCGGACGCGTTCAGCGGATGGCGCACGGCGCCCAGCACCGTGCCGCCGTTGCGCTTGACGACATCGCTGGCGTCCTTTTCCAGCGAATGGCCGAACGCGTAATCGACGGTGACGAAGTACCACGACTTTTGCCCCAGCTTGGTCAGCGCCGCCGCCGTGCCGGCTGCCTGCGAATACGTGTCGAACATCCAGTGGAAGCCGTTCGGCGAGCAGTCTTCATTGGTCAGGCGCCCCGTGGCCGGGCCGCTGAACATGGCGATGCCGCCCTTCTCTTTCATCAGCTTTTGCACGGACAGGGCCACCGAGGAATTGGTCAGGTCGGCGATGGCGTCGACCTTGTCGCGGTCTATCCATTCGCGCGCCTTGGAGGCGGCGATGTCGGCCTTGTTCAAGTGGTCGGCCGAGAGGATTTCAATCTTCATACCCTTGCATTCGGCCTTCAGGCAATCCTCGACGGCCATCTGGCTGGCGACGACGGAGCCGCGCCCGCCCATGGCCGAATACGGCCCGGACATGTCGGTCAGGATGCCCACCTTGACGACGCCATCGGAAATTTGCGCGTGCGCGCCGGTGAAAGACAGGGAAAGCGCCAGCGCGCCCATGGCCAGAACGGTTTTTTTCATGCGTGTCTCCTGAGGGGTGAGGGTTTTTCTTATATGTATAGATGCATTCTGCATGTGTAAAAATATGCACTCAAGTGAAATTAATGCATAATTCCTTTGCAAAAATGCACAGTGAGGGTTTGCCATGCTCGATTGGGACAATGTACGGGTCTTCCTGGAACTGACGCGCAGCGCCGGCCTCGTCGATGCGGCGAAAAAGCTGGGCATCGACCATTCCACCGTGTCGCGACGCATGCGCAAGTTCGAGGAGCAAGTGGGCACGCAACTGTTCGACCGCAACTACGTGGGCTACCAACTGACGCCCGAGGGCCACCGCCTGATGGAATACGCGGAAACGATGGAAAGCACGGTGTTTGCCGCCACCGAGGAACTGGGCGAACATAATCGCCTGCTGTCGGGCCAGGTGCGCCTGGGCGCTACCGAGGGCTTCGGCGCCATCGTGCTGGCGCCCCACCTGGCGCAGTTTTGCGGCAGATACCCGCACATCAGCGTGGACCTGATCGCCGTGCCCCGTTTCGTCAGCCTGTCCAAGCGCGAAGCGGACGTGGCCATCTCCATCGAGCGCCCCCTGTCCGGGCCGTATGTCGTGACCAAGCTGTCCGACTACCGCCTGAAACTGTACGCCACGCCAGGCTACCTGGCGCGCCACGCGCCGATCGCCAGCGTGGCGCAGCTGGCGCAGCACCCCATCATCGGCTACGTGGACGACCTGGTTTTCAGCGCGGAGCTGCGCTACATGGACAACGTGGCGCCCGATTCCCTGCGCGCGTTTCGCAGCACCAGCGTCATCGCCCAGTACCACGCGGCGCGCGCGGGCCAGGCGCTGGCGATCCTGCCCTGCTTCGTGGCGCAGCAATCGAACGAACTGGTGCCCGTGCTCGATGGCGAGATCGACCTGCTGCGCGCCTTCTGGATGATCTCGCCGAGCGAGCGGCGCAATATCGCCCGGGTCAGTGCCCTGTGGAACTACCTGCGCACAGCCATCGACCTCAATCACGCCTACCTGATGGGCGAAACGGCCACGCCCAGCTGGCCAAGCTGACTGCGCGCTACACTGTCGCCACAAATGAATAAGGGAGAACGCCATGCTGATGGATGCAAACCAGGCCGTTTTGGTCATTGTCGACCTGCAAGGCCGCTTGATGCCGGCCATCCACGATGCCGGCCTGGTGCTGGCACAGAACCTGCGCCTGGCGAAGATCGCCCGCCTGCTCGACGTGCCCGTGCTGGGCACGGAACAGAACCGCCAGGGGCTGGGACCGAACGTGGAAGAGATCGCCGCCCTGTGCGAACGGACCTTGCACAAGACGCATTTCGGCGCCTGTTTTGATGGCTTGCAGGACATGCTACCCGCCGGGCGCAGACAGATCGTCGTCACCGGTTGCGAAGCCCATGTGTGCATGCTGCAGACGGCCATCGGCCTGCTGGAACGCGGCTATGACGTGAGCATCGCCATCGACGCCGTCGGTTCGCGCCAGGCCGCCAGCCGCGACGCGGCGCTGGCCCGCCTGGGCAAGCTGGGCGCTCATCTGGTGACGGTCGAGATGCTGGCCTTCGAATGGTTGCGCGATTGCAAGCATCCGCGTTTCCGCGAAGTATTGGCGCTGATTAAATAATACGCGAGGTTTAAGCCAGATCAAGCCCTTCGGCGGCCCATTTGCTAGCTTGGTAACAGCGCCGCCATTGCGAGCGGCGCACCGTCCATCTCAGCAAGGGAACCATCATGGCCTATATCCTGCGAGGCAAGCTGTGCGGCTTGATCTGCGCCGAGTGTCCTGAAGCCTTATCCCACGTCATCGTGCGCCTGTACCGGCCGCGCGCGTCGCAAAACGTCACGGCCCTGGCCGTGGCCAGCGCCAAGGAAACCTTCGCCATCCTCACCGATGACGAAGTGCAGGCCAAGGCCCCCTTCCTGCTGGCCGAAACGCGCACGGACGACGATGGCAACTACAGTTTTACCCTGGCAGGCGATTACCAGGGCGAGGCCGTCGAAGTCGACATCCTGTGCCCTACCGTGCCGCATCTGAAACCGGGGCCGAAAGACCCCGTGCCGCTGCAGTTTTCCATCACCACGCTCCAGCCACGCTGGCGCCAGGCCGACAATGATTTCCTCGCCGTCTGGGACTATTGCCTGCCGCAACGCTTCTGGTGCCTGGTGCGCGCCCGCTTCGGCGCCTGGACCATCTGCGGCCGGCTGCGCACCTGCGATGCGCCGCATGCGCCGATCGCCGGCGCCACCGTGCGGGCGTTCGACGCCGACTGGCTGCAGGACGACGCGCTGGGCCAGGCGATCACCGATGCCGGCGGACGCTTCCGCATCGATTACCTGGCGTCCGACTTCACCTTGACGCCCTTCTCGCCCTTCATCAACGTGGAGTTCGCCAGCGGACCCGACGTGTATTTCACGGCGCAGCTGGGCAGCGTGACCATCCTGTCGGAAACGCAGGCCAACGGGCGCCAGCCGGGCCGGGAAAACGTGGGCCACTGTTTCTGCGTGGAATTGTGCTCGAAAGAAGTCTTGCCGCCCGACGTGGAAGGCGTGCCGCACTGGCAACAGGTGGAAATCTTCGACATCCACCCGTTTCCCTCGCTGGCGGGCTTTTCCCCGCAAGGCTATGCAGGCGGCGCGGGCGCCTCGTATGTCTTCGCCGGCGGCGTCACCCTGAAGGGTAATTGTCCGCTGCGCAACAGCGCCATCCCCGCCAACCCGCTCGAATACCGCTTCCTGACCGGCGAATGGTCCTGGCCCGGCGGCACGGACGATCCCACGGCGCTGCCCACGGTGGCGCCGGCCAGCCTGGCGCCGTTGACGCAAGTGCTGGGCACGCATGTCGGTTATGTGTTTTATACGAATGGACTGGGCCTCGCCGATTCGGCGCCCGTCATCATCAATGCGGGCGATCTGCAAGCGGGCGGCTGGATACGGGTGGATGGCAAGCCCGTCACGGTGGACATGCGCGATGGCACGACGGCCATCGTCAACGTGGCGCCCAATATCTTCCTGCGCACGTTTGATCTACTGACGGTGAACACGCCGGCCATCACCAGCCTGCATCCGGCCAAGTTGCCGGGCGGCTTGCCCATCCTCGACGCGGGCCGCAGCCTGACGGCGGCCGAAAGCGAACCGATACGCCGCTACCGCCTGGGCTTCGAGGTGCGCGACGGCATCAGCCTGGCGCAGGTGGCCACGGACGGACTCGACTCCATCGTCTTCGACAATTCGCCCGTCATCGTGGCGCTGGATCTGGAAGAGCTGCGCAGCAATGCCTGCAACCCCATCGCGGGCGGCCTCGTGCATATCCTGTACACGATCGACCATCCGCATTTGCGCTTTTTCAATATCACGATTTCCAACAACAACGGCATCCAGCATCCGCCGCCACCGCTGCCGGCCGCCAGCTTTACCCCACCGCCGCCACCGAGCAACTATCTGTTCCGCGGCGGCGCGGGCGGACCGCATTTATCGGGCAACAATGGCGGCTTCCCCGTCAACGTGGCGCTCGATCCGCCGTGCGCCTACCGCGTGGCGATTTCGTGGCAGACACGGCATTACCTGGCGTCCAGCCACAGCATCGACAGGCTGTACTGCAAGTAGGCATGCTTCAGAAATAGCGCACCCACGCCCGTTGCGAAGTGCGCTTGTAGTTGGCGAACGCGCGGCAGGGAAAGTACAGCACGGGCATCAGGGCCAGCGCGATCAGCCACACTTGCCAGACATGCTCGACGCCATACCGGGCACCGTGGTTGGCGCCCAGCACGACCGTCAAGGCGAGGCCGATGGCCAGCAGCAGGTATAAATGCAGCAGATAGTAAAACATGGGCGCGCCGCCAAAGGTGGCGCACGCCCGCGTGAACCAGTTGTCGACGCTTTCCAGCCAGGCCAGGCCCAGCAAGCCCAGGCCCAGAGTGAACAGCAGGAAATCCAGCGACGGCGGATACTTGGTGAAGTTCAGTACGCTCATGACCGTGCGCAAGGCCGTGTCGCCCGCCACCCACGGCAAGGTTTCGCCATACATATTCAAACCGCGCAGCACGGCCAGCAGCAGCAAACTGCCGCCGCCCAGCGCCAGCAACAGGCGGCGCCGTCCTTCGACAGAGCGGCCGCGCGCATACAGGGGGCCGGCCGCATAGCCGAGCACGATCACGCCTATCCATGGCAGCAGCGGATAGCTGACCTTGATCTTCATGGCGCCGTCCGCCACTAGGTAACCCCGTTGCAGCAGCACCGTCAGCGCGTAATAGGCAAAGCTGCCCTCTTCCGCGCGCAAGCCGGTCAACAGATGCTGTCCCGCGATGATCGCCACGCCCAGCAGCGCCAGCACTTTCAATGGCAGCCGGTGCAGCACGGCCAGCGCCATCATGGCCAGGCCGATGACCCAGATCACCTGCAAATACAGCACGGCCGGCGGAAACGCCCCGCTCCAGGCGAAGTTGACGAAGACCAGTTCCAGCAGCACCAGCAGCAAGCCCCGCTTGAACAGAAAACCGCTGGCGCTGCGGGGCCCGGCCGCCGGATGCGCGTACAGCCAGGCGGACAGACCCGTCAGGAAGACGAACATGGGTGCGCACACGTGGGCCGCCAGGCGGGTAAAGAACAGGGCCGGATCGACGCTGGCCGCATCCATCGGGTCGCTCACCTGGTGGTGCAGGAAGACCGTTTCGCGCACATGGTCGAACAGCATGATCAGCATGACGAGGCCGCGCAATACGTCGATGACGGCGATGCGGGCGCGCAAGGTAGCAGTAGAAGTCAAGGTCATGGCGATAGCTTAAAAACGGTAATACGCGTTCAGGGTCAGCGTGCGTTCGGCCCCCGGCGCCACCCACAGCTGACTATAGGAACTCGCATAGTAGCTGCGGTTGAACAGGTTTTCCACGTTCAAGGCCAGGCGCAGTTTGGCGTTCGGCGAATACGAGGCCAGCAATTTGGCCGTCGTGTAGGCCGGCAGGGTAAAACTGCTGCTGACGGCGACGTCGCCCAGGCGCTCGCCCACGTACTGCACGCCGCCGCCCACGCTGGCCGTGCCCGTACCCAGCGCGAACTGCTGCGTGGCAAGGACATTGGCGCTGTGGCGCGGCACGTTGGCGAAGCGGCTGCCCGTCACGATCGTATTGTCGCCGCGCGTGACGGTGGCGTCCGTATAAGCATAGGCGCCCGAGACGCGCAAGCCGCGCGCCACTTCGCCCGACACGTCGAGCTCCAGGCCACGGCTGCGCACCTCGCCCGCCGCGATGGCGAAGTCCGTGTTGGCGGGATTCGTCGTCAGTACATTGCGCTTGCGGATGTCGTACACGGCCACGGTGCCCGTCAGCTTGCCCGTTTCCAGCTTCGCGCCCAGCTCATACGAGCGGCTGCGCTCGGCCGGGAAAGCCTGGTTGGCGATGCTGATGCCGCTGTTGGGCCGGAAGCCCTTCGCCGCGCTCGCATACAGCGACCATGCCTTCGATGGCTGGTAGACGAGGCCCGCGCGGGGGCTGGTGGCCGACAGCGACTGGCGGTTGCTCACGTTCAAGCGATTATTCCTCACATCCTGCGTGTAGCTATCGTGGCGCACGCCGACCAGCGCCTTCCATTGGGCACCCAGGTCCAGTTGATCCTGCGCATACAGGCCGCGCGCCCGTTGCCCTTCCTGCGTATCGATGGACAGAGCCAGCGGATCGGCCTTGCCGCCATACGCGGGATGGAAGATATCGATGGCATAGGCATTTGCTGCCGAGGGATTGCGCCGCAGCTGCACCCGGTGGTCGTCGAAATGATAGGCGTCGACACCGGCCAGCACTTCGTGCGCCAGGCCCCCCGTCCTGAACTTGCCCAGCAACTCGACGCGGGCCGACGCGTCGGTGGCCGAAAAATCGCGGTGGCGGCGCTGGCGGTTCAGGGTGCGGCCATCGGCCAGCAGCTTGTTCGCCTCGGTCGAATAGCCGGTCAGTTCGCTGTCGCGGTAAGAAACGCCCGCCTGCACCGTCCAGTCGTCGGACAGCGCGTGGTGGAGGAACAGCTGCTGCCCCAGCGACTTGACGGTCATGGGACCGTCGCCCGGTTCGCCCAGGAAGCGCGAGACGGGGACAAGTCCCAGCTGGCCATGCACGGCCACCACGCCCCGGTCGAACGGCGCGCGCTGCCGCACCGCTTCGATTTCATACGACACGGTCGTGTGTTCGCCCAGCAGCCAGAGGAAGGAAGGCGAAAACAGGCTGCGTTCGACCTTCAAGGTATCGCGGAAGCTGTGCCCCTCTTCATGCGCCGCGTTGAGGCGGTAGGCGATAGTGCCGCTCAACGGCCCCGTCAAGTCGGCGGCGGCGCGGCGCGTCTGGAAACTGCCCAGTGAAAAATCCACGCCATATTCGGGCGTGAACTTCGGCTTTTTCGTCGTGATGTTCACCGTGCCGCCCGGCTCGCCCCGGCCGTACAGGGCCGAAGCGGGGCCTTTCAACACTTCCACCGCCTGCGTATTACCGCCGTCGCGCATGCCGTTGTAGCCGCGGCTGGAACTGAAACCGTTGACCATGTAGTCGGAACCGAAATTCGGGTCGCCCGTGAAGCCGCGCATGGCATAACTGTCCCACAGGCCGCCCAGCGGGCTTTGCTTCGCAATGCCGCTGGCCAGGTCCAGCGCGCCAGCCAGGGTCGTCACGCCCGCGTCGCGCAGCAAGTCGCCGGTCAGCACGCGCACGCTTTGCGGCAAGTCCATCAGCAAGGCATCCGTCTTGGTGGCGCCCGTGGCCGACAGGCTGCGGTAGTGCTGGCGCTCGGCCTTGACGGTGACGACATCCTGCCCAGCGGGCTTGTCGGCGGCAGGGTCAGCCGCCAGCACCAGGGGAGAGGCGGCGGCAAGCAAAAGCGCCACGGGGCGGCGGTAAAACACGGACATGGGATTCCTGACAATGGGCAATTCAATGCAATAGGCTTGCATTATAATTGATAATCAATTCTCATTAAAGATTTCATGGAAAATCTGCGCCAAGAACTCCACGGACACTGGCACCTTGGCCGTGGGCGTGACGACCGTTCACGTCGGCGTAACGGTGTCTGGCAGCGCGCGGCAAGCTGGTGGTGGATATGGCCGGCTGAACGCCGGCTTGTTACTGGCAGGTGGAAGCGTTAATATGCAAGGATAAACTTGCATATTAATGAGGCCGGGCATGCGTGAAAAACTGGAAAAACTGCTGGCGCAGGGGCGCGACAACGCGCTGCTGCGCTTTGGCCTGGGAGATGCTTACCTGAAAGAGCATGACGCGCAGCAAGCGGCCCTGCATTTGGCGCAAGCCACCGCGCAGCAACCGGGCTATTCCGCCGCCTGGAAGCTGCTGGGCAAGGCCTTGCACCAGCTGGGCCGGCTGGATGACGCGCAAGCCGCCTGGACCACCGGTATGACGGTGGCCCAACAGCAAGGCGACTTGCAAGCCGTCAAGGAAATGACGGTGTTCCTGAAACGCCTGCAAAAACAGCAGGCGGCACAGTAAAACGGCTTAGTGCGCGTGCGCCGCACCCTTCGCGTCAAGAGGCAGCACCTCGCCCCGTTCCTTCGCCAGGCGCTTGGCCAGCAAGCCGCCCGCTTCGGCCGCATAGGCGCGGCAGGCGCTGGCGTCGATCAGGGGATTGTCCGTACCGCTGCGTCTGGCGGCCTTGCCCAGCACGTCCGTCGTGCCCGGATGCACGGGGATGATGATGTCGCATGGCAAGGCCGCCACCTTGGCGATGCTCGCTTCGAACGAGGCTGAGATGTCAGGCGTGCCACCCTTGCCCGCGCCCTTGCCCGTATAGCGGAAATCGCCGCTCGCATACGGGTTCAGGCTATCCGCATACACGACGTCCAGGCAGCGGTCGCCTTCGCACGAGGTCCACGTCCACGTCGTGCCGCCTGGCGTATGGCCCGGCGTCATGTGGGCCGTCAAGGTCAACGGTCCGACCTTGACGGTATCACCCTCGCCCACCAGGCTGACCTTGCGCACCTTGGCGACGTGCACGACGGGATTGGCCTGGTACTGCGGATCGTCCTTGCCGTTCGTGCCGCTTTGCAGGCCAAGGGCGCCCGAGGCGCTGGCCATCACGGTGGCGCCGCTGGCCCTTTGCAACGCGGCAATGCCGCCCGCATGGTCCCAATGGGCATGCGAATTGAGGATGACTTTCACATCCTCGATGCGAAAGCCCAGCGCCTGGATATTCGCGATGATCAGGGGCGCCGATTGCGGCAGCGCGCCGTCGAGCAGGATATGGCCCTGCGGACTCGTCACCAGCACGGCGGACAGGCCGGCCGTGCCCACGTACCAGGTATTGCCAAAGACATTGAACGGCTTGACGGGCGCGTTCCATTCCTTGCAACTATCACAATTAACAGGTTTATCCTGCACCGGTGCGGGCGTCTTCGCCTGCACCGCGCCAGCCGCCATGGTCGCAACCGTAGCCAGCATCAACTTCGCCAATAGTGTCATCTTCATCTCCAGAGTGTCAAAAAGAAGGGCGCCCGCACTGGCGCGCCCGGGGGGGGTATCAATGCATGCGGCCGGTCCTGTCGGCCAGGGTGTCGCGGATGTGTCCGGCGTCGAGCGAGCGCCGCTGCGCGCCGGCGGCGTCCAGCAGCACCACGGTGACGTGCTTGCCGCCGCTGCGCATGCGCATCGTCAGGCAGCTGCCCGCCGCATTGCTGCTGCCCGTCTTGGACAGCAAAATGTCCCAGCCCTTGCCGCCCACCAGCGGATTCGTGTTGTGCAAGGTGCGCGTCCTGCCATTGACGGCCACGCTCGCCTGCGGGTGGCTGGTGATGCGCGCGATGTCCGGATAGCGCGCGGCCGCCGCGACGATCTTCGCCACTTCGCTGGCCGTGGACGTATTCGCGGGCGAACTGCCGACCGGATCCGTCAGGGTGGTGCGCGTCAAACCCAGCTGGCGGATCTTCGCTTGCAAGGCTTGATGAAACGCCGCGCTGCCACCGGGATAAGTGCGCGCCAGCGCGGCGGCGGCGCGGTTTTCGGATGGCAGCAGCGCCAGTTGCAACAGCGCGCCGCGCGACACGGCCACGCCCTCGGCCAGCAGGCTGTGGCGCTGCATCGAGGTATCGCCATCGGCGCGCACGATGCGCAGCTGTTCCTCCGGGTCGAGGCCCGCATCGAGCACCACCATGGCCGTCATCAGCTTGGTGATCGAGGCGATGGGCACGACGGTGTCCGCATCTTTCGCCATCAGCACCTTGCCGCTGGCGTCATCGAACACCAGCATGTGTTTCGCGCTGACGGGCAAGGCCAGCATGCCGGAGGCGGCCTCGGCCAGGGTCGCCCCGTTGACGGCGGGCTTGCCCTGCACCTGCAGCAGCAAGGTGGCGCAAGCCAGCAACAAGGCGGGCACGGCCAGTTTCCAGCCGGCCGTGTCGGGACCGGGCGCCATCAGGCGTTCTATGCGCGTCAGCAAGGCCCCGCCACGTGCCGACATCAGCAAGCCGGAATGTTGCGGCACGGCAGCGTGCAGGGACAGCGCATGCAGCGCCGTGGCCAGCTGCTGCGGGTCTTGCAGCGCTTGCGCCGCCAGGGCGTCTGCCACCTGCTCCCGTTCGGCCCGCATGCGCGCCGACAGCCACCAGACGACGGGGTGAAAAAACAGCAGTGCCTCGGCCACGCTTTGCAACAGATTGACCAGGTAATCCCAGCGCCGCACGTGGGCCAGTTCATGCGCCAGCAGCGCTTCCAGCAAGGCGACGGGCATGCCGCTCAGCAAGGCGGCCGGCAGCAGGATGACGGGGCGCCAGAAGCCCACGGTGACGGGACTGGCCAGGCCCGCATGCAGCTTCAGCGGCACCTGGCAGCTGCGGCGCAAGCCCATGCGCTGCGCCAGCGCATCGAGGCGGGCCTGCCAGATGGCTGGCGCGGCCACTGCCTGGCGGCGCAACTTGCCGACCCAGGCCAGGCCCAGGCACAGGCGCAAGCTCATCAGGCCAACGCCCGCGCTCCAGGCCAGCACCAGGGCCGGCATCCAGGCTTGCAGCGCGGCGCGCCAGGCGGGCGGCGCATCCACCGGCAGCCGGGCCGGCGAGACGCCCGACAGCAGAGACAGCAGGTGCACAAAGGGAATGCACAGGCACAACAGCAACGCCAGCGCGCAGACGGCATAGCGCCAGCGCGCGCTGGCGTGGCGCAGCAGCCGGAGCACTACGGCAGATACGGCGCCGACGATCAAGCCCTGCCAGACGAAATACAGCAAGACCCAGCCCAGCGCGGGGACAAGGTTGCCCACATCGATGCCGAGGTGCATGTCCACGTTCATGGCGCCTTGCCATCCTTGCTGCTCAGAATTTTTTCAATTTCCAGGCGTTCCGCGTCGCTCACGTGCTCGCGCAGCGCCGTCAGTACGAGCGCCTTGCCGGAACCGGAAAACACCTTGCCGATCAAGTCCTTGAGCAGGCTGGTCTGCAGCTTTTCCTGCGCTTCGACGGCGGCATACAGCTGCGGCCGCTGGCTTTCGTCGCGGCTCAGCAAGCCCTTGCCATGCATCAATTGCAACTGGCGCAGCACGGTGGCGTAACTGGCGTCGGCACGCTCCGCGGCCAGGGCGTCATACACGGCGCGGGCGTCGGACGGACCGCGCTGCCACAGGATGCGCAGCAGGTCCAGTTCGGCGGCCGTGGGATGGGGAGTGGAGGTATTTTTTAGCATGACGCTAGAATACCCAATCTAGAACGCTCTGTCTAGAACTTTTTTTCTAGATTGCCAGCAAGCCTAGAATTCGCGCAAGCGGTCGAACAGCTCCAGCAAGGCCGCCTCGTCGACGAGTGCAGCCCCCTGCCCGCCCGCTTGCTGCAATTGCTGCCGCAGCTGGGCCAGCAGCTCCGCCAGCACCGTGTAGATTTCCTCGCGCTCGACCGTCTCGATGATGCTTGCGCGCCGGTCGATCTTGTTGAATGCCTCCACATAGGCGGCGACCATCGCTTCCAGCGCGGCGGCGGCCGCCGTCGCCGCCATGGCCGCATCGATGCTGCGCGTCACGGCCAGCATGTTCTTGTAGGCCAGCGCAGCCTTTTTCGCATACGCAGGGGGAATTTGCTCGCGGCCATCCCAGTCGCGGAACGGGTTGAGCAGGTTTTCAGCCAGCCATTCCGGCTTGCGCGCCTTGGTGACCGATAAGTCCAGTCCCTGCGCCGCCGCTTTCTTGTAGCCGGCCTTGATGGCCTTGGCGACATCGGCGGGCAAGCTGGTCAGCCACAAGGCCGACAGCTGCGGCAATTGCGCGGCCGATGGAAACTCCCCCGCCGTGAATCCGAACAAGTCATAGGCGGTGAACGTCCGCAGCTGGCTCAGCTGCGCAAGGCTGGCCATCTGCGATGCCATTCCCGGTTTGCCCCAGATGCGCAAGGAGGTCAGATGGGGAAAACGCCGCGCCACTTGCGCCAGATCAACTTCCTTCATGCCGATCAGCGACAGGCCGCCCAGCTGGCCGAGGCCGTGGAACGGCGGCAGCGCGTGCTTGCACTGCAGTGTCAGGTGGCGGCCATCGGCGCCATCTTCGATGCGCAGCGCCGGCGATGGCGCGCTGCCCAGCGCGAGAAGGTTCAAGCCTTCGTTCAAGACGAGGCTGGTGGCGCCATCGGGCTGCAGGATCAGGCGTTCCAGGCCGCTGCCGCTGAAATCGAGCGCATGCACCGTCGATGATTGCCAGTCCAGCTCATTGATGAAGGGATTGCCCTGGATAAACTCCATCAAGGCTTGCGTGCCGTTGCCAGTCTCGATCGACATCAGGCAAGGCAGTTGTTCCAGCTCGGACACGTCGCCCAGCGCCTGCAAGACGCTGTCATTGATTTTCGTCGCGTCTTGCCGGAAGACCTGGCCGCCCAAGGTCACTTCACGCTTGTCCGACGCGGCCTTGAACTGCTGGCGCCGCAGCGGATCGATGCGCTCCCAGTTGCGCTGGCGCAGCACGCTGTCGCCCACGTACCAGGCGCTGCGGTAGCTGTTCACTTCCACATCCACCAGCGGCGCGATATTGCCAACGAGCGTATAGCCAGGCGGCACGTTCGCCGTGGCATAGCAGTGATCGTGGCGTTTGTTCCAGAAGAAATAATCGCACAGCAGCGGCCGCATGGCTTGCACGGCCGCCGCATCGGGCAAGGCGTCACCGGTCCAGTCCAGCTCCAGCACGGCAGCTACCGGCCTGGACGAGGATGCATCCTTGATGCGGGTGACCTGACAAGCCACATACTGCTGCAGCTCGGACGAAAACACACTGTAAACATCTCCAACATTCGCTAGCACGCAACTTCCTTTTCAAAACACCTGACGGTCGAATGTTGAAAGATAGCAAAAATGACAGCGCGGTGTCGTCCTGTTCAGTCCACGTGCAGCTTGTGGTGCATGCGGCGCAGCCCCAGCCACACGGCGGCCGCCACGAACGGCACCAGCGCGCCGACGAGGATTTCCGGATTCACGGGCAAGCCCAGCACCTTGGCCGCCTTGCCCGTGTAGCTGAACAGGCCGATCACGTAATACGAAATGGCGGCAACGGACAAGCCTTCCACCGCTTGCTGCAGGCGCAGCTGCTGCGCGGCGCGGGCGTTCATCGATTGCAGGATTTGCCGGTTCTGCAACTCCTGCACGATGCCCACGCGCGTGCGCAGCAAGTCATTCGTGTTGGCGATGCGCTGCGCCATCGCTTCCTGGCGGCTGGCCATCGCTGCGCACGTATTCATGGCGGGCGTCAAACGGCGGTCCATGAATTCCTCGACCGTGGGGATGCCTTCGATGCGTACTTCGCGCAACTCGTCGATGCGGGCCTTGACGAGGCCCATGTAGGCTTTCGAAGCGGAAAAGCGGTAGCTATTGTCGAGCGACAGCTTTTCAATGCGGGCGGCCAGGCGCGTGATGCGGTCGAGCAAGGCTTGTTCGGCCACGCCTTCGTCGGCCTTGACCAGGCCCGGCGCATCGTCCGTGTCCACCATGGCGGCCGCCAGGGTCGCCAGTTCATTCTCGATGGCATTCAAGGATGGTGCCGCCTGCATGGCGTAAGGCAGGCCCAACAAGGCCATCATGCGGTAGGTTTCGATTTCCAGCACGCGCTGCACCAAGCGGCCCGACTGCTGCGAGCGCATGCCTGCGTCGCGGATGACGAAACGGCTGAAGCCGTCGGACTGGATGGTGAAATCCGTCCACAATTCGCCGCCCTGCAATACCTTGCTGCCGGCCAGGGTATTGCCTTCGAACACGCGCGACAAGCCTTGCATGAAGATCTCGGCCGGCTCGGTCGCTTGCTCCAGCACCACGTGCGCCGCCACCATCAGCTTGCCCTTCAAGCCCGCCAGCCATTGCTGCGGCAATTGCGCCAGCGGCATGCGCTCGAACGCCTGCTCCAGGGGCACGGCGGTACCAGGATGCTCGGCGAAGGTGAACGTGGCAAATTCCGTGTGGCATTCCCATTTCAGGCGGAAGCGGCCGAAATCGTAGTAAAAATACTTGGCTTCGGCGGCGGGCGGCGTGACGCCGAAATGCGTGCACAGGGCCGCCAGGGTGGCGTGCTGGGCCGCCATATTCGACGCACCGGGCGCCGCGCTGTCATCTTTATATACGGCCAGATGGGTGATCAGCTCGGGGGCGTCGAGCTGCAAGAATGGCCGCGAGTGGATTTCCGCGGCCAGCGGCACGCGCAAGGCGTGGTTCAAACTGGAGTTAATCAAGTGCATGATAGCCAAAGGTAAAGTTGCAAAACTGCTTAGACCCGCGTGGGTCTGATTGTCACAGTGTAACAAAGCAGAAAGCATGCCATCCTTTTCAAACTCCGCTCATGCTGTTTTGGCAACTCCCATCGCGCCCTGCGCCGCGTCCTGGCGCGTGCCCAGCCACCAGAAAAACGCGGCCAGCGCCACGGCCGAAGCCTGTCCCAGGGCCAATTCCAATGCGCTGTCGAACAGCAGCGGTGCGACAAAACCGGACACCAGCGCAAACACCAGCATTTGCACGAAGTTTTGCAACGAGGCGGCCAGGCCCCGCATCTGCGGGAAGATGTCGAGCGTCGACATGGTCATGCCCGGCAAGGCCAGCGACATGCCGAACGCGTACAGCATCACGGGCACGACGGCGAACGGGATGCTGGCCGCGAACCAGTGGTTATATGCAATATTGAGCGCGCCCGTGGCGGCCATGGCCAGCAAGCCCCAGCGCACCAGCACGGTGCTTTTCACCGCATGGGCCAGTTTGCCCGACAGCGCCGAGCCGCCCACCAGGCCCGCCACCATGGGGATGAACATCCAGCCGAACGCCGTTTCCGGCAAACGCAGCAATTCCAGGATGAAATGCGGCGCGGACGCGATGTACAGGGCGAAGCCGCCAAACGCGAAGGCCACGGCCAGCGAACGCAGCAGGAATGCCCGGTGGCGCAAGGCCAGCCAGTAATTGCGCGCGATGTTGCCTGGGTGGAAGGATTGGCGTTGCTCGACGGCTAAACTTTCCGGCAAGCCTTTCAGGCAGGCGAGCGCCAGCAGCACGGTGACGGAAAACGTGAACACGAACGTCGATTGCCAGCCGTAGGCCACGTGCAGCCAGCCGCCGATGATGGGGGCGATGGCGGGCGCGATGCCGAACACCATCATGATATTGGCCAGCATCTTTTGCGCGGCCGCGCCCGACAAACTGTCGCGCACGATGGCTTGTCCGATCACCCTGCCCGCCCCCGCCGAAGCGCCCTGCATGCCGCGGAAGAACAACAGCCAGCCAAAGCTGGGCGCGAAGGCGGCGCCGATGGAACCCACGGCAAAGATCAGCAGCGAAGCGAGGATCACGGGACGGCGGCCGAAGGAGTCGGACAAGGTGCCGTAGAACAAGGTCATGAAGGCATAGGCGGCCAGGTAGACGCTCAGGGTCTGCTGCACCAGCACGCTGCTGACGTCGAAATGCGTGCCGATCGCGGGAAACGACGGCAGGAAGGTATCCGTGGCGAACGGGCCCAGCATGGCCAGCCCCGCCAGCACCAGGGTCAGGTTGCGCGCCTTCATGCGGCCGCCTGCGCGGCATGCTGGCGGCGCAAGCCATCGAGGGCGGCCAGCGAAAACGCGGCGACATGCTGCGCAATGCTGGCGGTGCCCGCCTCGTCATAGGTGATTTCCGGCGCCACCAATTCATGCACGATGCGCGAACGGGCGTAGAACACGGCCTGGCCGATCACGCTGAACACGCATTTCTGCACCACGTCCGCCGGCATGGCTGGCCCCACCACGCCACGGATCAAGCCCGTAAACAGCGCATGGTGCGCGCGCACATCGCGGTCTGCCAGCATGTGGATGGCGGCCGTCGGCTCGATCAGTTCGCGCGCCACCAGGCGGCTGAACAGCGAAGCCGGTCCCGGACGCAGCATGTCGAATACCATCGATTGTATCGCCAGGCGCAACTGTTCCACGGGCGCCACGGCCGCCGCCGGGCTGGCTTCCGGCGCCGCAGCGGCCGAGGCACGCGCCAGCGCGCGCGCATGGTCGAAGGCGGCCAGGTACAGCTCTTCCTTGCCATGAAAGTAATAATTGACCATCGCCACGTTGACGTGGGCCGCTTCGCAAATCCGGCGCACGGACGCGAGCCGGTAACCTTCGTCGGCAAACAGCTGGACCGCCACTTGCAGGATGCGCGCGCGGGCCGGTTCCGTTTCCTGCTCGCTTCTCTTTTCTTCCGTCATGCCATTCCCATCGTTTAAACAGCTGTTTAATATTGGATGGAATTATATCAAACAGCCGTTTAACTTTCAAATGGGCGCAAAAAAGCCCGGCGGACCGGGCTTTTCAAGGGCCTGGCGGCAGGCTTAGTGTTTCATCGCCGGCATCGGTGCCGAGGCGGCGCCCAGCGGACGGGCCACGGCATTGACTTCGATCGTTTCGCGGCGCTTGTCCTCGCCTTCGACGACGAGGGTCAGCGGAATCTTGTCGCCCGCCTTCACCTGTCCCTTGAGTTCCAGCAGCATGACGTGGTAGCCGCCCGGCTTCAGTTCGACGGCTTTGCCGGCTGGCAAGGCGATTTCCTTGACCTGGCGCATGCGCATCATATTGTCCGTCATGCTCATTTCGTGGATTTCCGCCACGCCCGCCACGGGCGAGCGCACTTCCAGCAGGCGCATGGCTTTCGGCGCCGTGATCTGCATGAAGGCGCCCGTGGCTTTTTGCTGCGGCACGGTGGCGCGCACCCACGGGTCGGTGATTTGCACGGAAGTCTGGGCAATGGCGGAGAAGGACAGCACGGTCAGGGCCGCGGCCAGCAGGGTTTTGACATGGGTCATGATTATTCCTTTCGTGATAGTTACAAGGTGTATTTCGATTTCATCAAGGTCTTGATGTCCTGCACGCACTCGTCGCCCGTCAACTGGTGCTTCAAGCCCAGGCGCATGCGCCCCTCGTTATCGAGCACATAGCTGATGGCCGTGTGATCCATCGTGTACGAGCTGCCGCTGGGCACGCGGCGGTAGAAGACCTTGTAATTGAAGGCCGTCTGCGCCGTCGCCTGCGGGTCCGTGCGCAAGCCGAGGAAGCTGGGGTCAAAGGCGCGCATGTATTCGCCCAGCAACTCGGGCGTATCGCGCTCGGGGTCGATGCTGATGAAGATCACTTGCAGCTTGTCGGCATCGGCGCCCAGCTTCTGGCGGATTTCCAGCGCGCGCGACAACGCTGTCGGGCAGACGTCCGGACATTGCGTGAAGCCAAAGAAGACCATCACATACTTGCCCTTGAAGTCGGCCAGGGTGTAGACCTTGCCGTCGGGGCCGCTCAATTTGAAGTCGGGCTTGTAATCGCCTCCCGTCAAGTCGAGACCGTTGTAATGGGGTTTGGGCGCTTGTTCGCAAGCGGCAAGCGTGAGCAATCCCGCCGTGCCGGCGAGAAGGAAAAGACGACGTTTCATGGCATTCTGGCCCGATGGGCGTAGTGGATACAGTTAAGACGTGGAAAGCGTGACGGCTGCGTTCAGGCAGACGCAGGGGGGCCGCGCGGGCTGGCGGCCAGCCACGCGAACGGGGCCCGCGGCGCCTGGTAAAACAGGGGCGGATACAGGTCGTGGCCCGTGATGACGGGCAGCGTCGATGACGACGGCGGCGGCAAGCCCACGCTGCCCGCATGGCTCATGCAGAACGGGCAATGTTCGATGTGGTGCAGCACGGAATCGGTGGTGGACTTGGCGGCCGGCGCCAGGTCCGCTTGCGTGTAGACGGCGCCGCTGGCCGAGCAGATCTCGACGGCGGCATTGTTCGCGTTGGCGTGCAGCGAGGCAAACGCATACGACAGGGATGGCGACAGCGCATTGAGCAGTATCGCCAGGCAGGCGAACCACATATGCCACTGTTTGCGCTTCAATAATGATCCCATGGCCCCGATTATAACGGAGTCTGGCTATCCGGGCGCCTGGCCGCGCAGGAACAGGCTGGGACGCACGCCCGCCACGTCCACGCAGGCGTCGCAAAACGCGGGGATCGAGGCAAAGCCGGAACCGGCCGCCACTTGCGCCAGGTCGCGCCCGCCGTGCCCGTCGTCGGCATCCGCCTGCGCCGCCGTGTGCAGCGCGTGCGCCAGGCGCTGTTCGCGCACCAGACTGAGCAGTGCCTCGCCCTCGGCAAACAGGCGCGCCCTGGCCTTGTGCGGCGTCACTTGCCACAGGGCCGCCAGGCGGGCCGCCGTCCACTTGCCTTGCGGCGTATCAAAGATGTGCTGCGCCAGCGCCTGGCTCCAGCGCTTGCCGCCGCCGTGGCCGCCCTCCGCCTCGTCGCCTTCCAGCGCCAGGGTGAACACGGCCGGCTTGCCCCGCCCCGGCATCACGTCGCAGGCGAAGCGCAAGAAGGCGGGCACGACGAAACTGTCGCCGCTGGCCAGTTTCTTGGTGGCGATTTCATTGTGCAAAGTCACAAAACCCTGGCGCACGGTAACGCGCAGCCGGAGCGGAAAGCGCAAGCCCAGCAAGTGCAAGGGATGATCGGAAACGAGGGCCATGCGTCAGGTCAAGGTGGTGAACGAGCCGCCAGCATGCCACACATCGCGCGCCGGGTCTGTCATCACAGCGACGCCACGCCGTAGCGGCGCAAGCCGTCGAGGTCGACGACGCGGATGGATTGGTAGGCGATGCTGATCAGGTTCAATTCTGCCAGATGGCCCAGCGCCTGGTTCACGCGCTGGCGCGAAATGCCCGTCAGCAAGCCGATTTCTTCCTGCGACAGCTCAAGCACGCTGGACGTGCGCGGGTATAACATGGGGTGGAACAGTTGCGCGATGGCTTGCGCCACTTGCGCGTCGACGGCCAGCAGGCGCTGGTTCTGGATGGTGGCGATGAATTGGCCCATGCGCTCGTTCAACTGGCGGATGACGAAGGCATTGAAGGAGAGGCTCTCGGCCAGCAACAGGTGAAACAGGTCCACCGGCACGAGGAGGATGCTCGATGCGCGCACGGCCACCACGTCGTAGCGGCGCAGTTCGCGCTTGAGCACGCTGCCCTCGCCGCACCAGCCGCCGGCCGGCACGCCGGAAAACGTGGCGCCGCGCCCATCGGCATTGTAGACGGCCAGCTTGATCAAGCCCGTGTGCACGCCGATCCAGTGCGCCGACGGTTCGCCGCGCCGCGTGATGAAGGCGCCCGCCTCGTAATGCCGCAGCACGCTGTCGGCGCGCAACAGGGTCTGATGCCGCGCGTCGAGGGCCGTGAACCAGTCATGGCTGTCGAGTTCTGGCACGGCAAGGCCTACACTATCATTGCTATCCATTCCACCCTTCAGTTGTCACTAAGATGACAGTGATTTTCCAGCACCGGTGCTATGCTAACCGGTATCAATCCCGAAACAGGGAGCTATAGAATTTTATTTAACAGGAGACAAGCATGACACCTGATTTCAATACCGGCCTCGGCAAAAACAGCGCCAACTACGCCGCCCTCACCCCGCTCGACTATATCGCCAGGGCAGCGGCAGTATATGGCAATCGCCTGGCAATTGCACATGGCGCCGTGCGCCAGACGTGGCGTGAAACGTATGCGCGCACGCGCCGCCTGGCATCCGGTCTCATCAAACTGGGCGTGGGCACGGGCGACACGGTCGCCGTGATGTTGCCGAACACGCCTGCCATGGTGGAAGCGAGCTTCGGCGTCCCGATGGCCGGCGCCGTCCTCAACGCCCTGAACATCCGCCTCGACCTGGCCTCGCTGACCTTCATGCTGCGCCACGGTCAGGCGAAAGTCTTGCTGGCCGACACGGAATTCGCCGAGCTGGCGCGCCAGATGGCGGCGCAGATTCCCGGCTTGCGCGTGATCCAGGTCAACGACGTGCTGGGACCGGAAGTGGACGCCTTTTCCGACCTCGACTACGAAAGCTTGCTGGCCAGCGGCGACCCCGATTACGACTGGCAGCCGCCCGCCGACGAGTGGGACGCCATCGCCCTGAACTACACGTCCGGCACCACGGGCGACCCGAAAGGCGTCGTCTACCACCACCGGGGCGCGGCCCTGAACGCCCTGTCGAACATATTAGAGTGGGACATGCCCAAGCATGCCGTGTATTTATGGACGTTACCGATGTTCCACTGCAACGGCTGGTGCTTCCCGTGGACGGTGGCCGCGCGCGCCGGCGTCAACGTGTGCCTGCGCAAGTTCGAGCCGAAACTCGTGTTCGACCTGATGCGCGAATTGCGCATCACCCACTATTGCGCCGCACCCATCGTGCACGCGGCGCTGGCCAACGCGCCCGCCAACTGGCGCGACGGCATAGCCTGGACCGTGCGCGGCATGGTGGCTGGCGCGCCGCCGCCGGCGGCCATGGTGGCGAAGATCGAAGCCATGGGTTTCGACTTGATCCACTCGTATGGCTTGACGGAAGTGTACGGCCCGGCCGCCATCTGCGCCGAGCAGGACGAGTGGGCGGCCCTGTCGCAGGAAGAACGCGCCGTACTCAAATCGCGCCAGGGCGTGCGCTACCACTTGCAAAGCGCCGTGGCCGTGATCGACCCGGAAACCATGCAGCACGTGGCGGCCGACGGCGAACAGATCGGCGAGATCATGTTCCGCGGCAACATCTGCATGAAGGGGTATTTAAAGAATGAAAAGGCGACGCAGGAAGCGTTTGCGGGCGGCTGGTTCCATACGGGCGACCTGGGCGTCATGTATCCGGACGGCTACATCAAGCTGAAGGACCGCAGCAAGGACATCATCATTTCCGGCGGAGAAAACATTTCCAGCGTGGAAGTGGAAGACGCGCTGTACCACCACCCGCAAGTGCTGGCCGCCGCCGTCATCGCCCAGCCGGACGAGAAATGGGGCGAGACGCCGTGCGCCTTCGTCGAACTGCGCGAGGGCGGCACGGTGACGGAAGCGGAATTGATCGCCTTCTGCAAGAACAACCTGGCCGGTTTCAAGGTGCCGAAAGCGATCTACTTCGGCCCCCTGCCCCGCACGTCGACGGGCAAGATCCAGAAGTTCGAATTGCGCAAGCGCATGCAGTCGGACAAGGCCATCGACGTCTAGGCTTAGCCGCCCTTGCCTGTCAGCCACGCCGGCTGCGCCACCACCAGGCGCGAGAAGCTGGCGATGCTGGCCACGGCGGCGAAGCCTGCCGCCAGGCACAGCGCATACGTCGTGCCCCGGCTGGCAGAAACCGTGAAGCAATACGCGACCAATGCCGCGCCCGTCGCTTGCCCGATCAGGCGCGACGTGGCCACCACGCCGCTGGCGCCGCCGGCCCGCTCGGGCGGCGCGCTGCCCATGATGGCTTTCAGATTGGGCGCCTGGAAGAAACCGAAACCGATGCCGCACAGGGCCATGCGCCAGCCGATGTCGAACACGCTGGGGTGGGCAGGTATCCACACGAGGGTCAGCAAGCCGCCGGCCAGCGCCGCCAAGCCGATGCCGCCCAGCACGCCCGGTGAATAGCGGTCGCTGAGGCGGCCGGCGACGGGCGCCATCACGGCCACCAGCACGGCCCACGGCGTCATCAAAAAGCCCGTCTCGACGGGTGAACGGCCCAGGGTGACTTCAAAATAAAACGGCAGCGAGACGAAGGCCAGCCCCTGCGCGGCAAACGTGCAGATGGCCGTCAGCGACGACAGCAAGAACAGGGGACGGCGGAACAGGTCGATCGGCAGCATCGGCGCCGCGTGCCCCGCCTGGCGGCGCAGCAACAAAATAAAGAACACCACCACCGCCACCAGTTCCGGCAGCAAGGTCGACAGCGCCGCGTGGTGGGCCGCGTCGCCAAACAACAGGATCAGCAAGCCGAAGGCGCCCACGTTGTACAGGGCCGTGCGCGCATCGAGGGTATGCCCGGAAAGTTTGGTCGCCGGCAGCATGCGGCTGGCGAGGAAAAAGCCGGCCACGCCCAGCGGCACGTTGATGGCGAACAGCCATGGCCACGACGCCGTCGCCAGGATCAAGGAGGCGGCTGTGGGCCCGATGGCGAACGCGACGGCCACCACCAACGCGTTGTTGCCGAACGCGCGGCCCAGCAAGTGTTTAGGGTACAGGGCGCGCAGCAGCGCCGTATTGACGCTCATCATGGCGCTGGCGCCGACGCCCTGGAACAGGCGCGCCACCACCAGCGACGGCAAGGACCAGGCCAGCGCGCACGCGAGCGAGGCCAGGGTAAACAGGAACATGCCGGAGATAAACACGCGCCGGTAGCCGGCGATTTCACCCAGCGCGGAAAACGGCAGCAGGGTCGCCACCATGGCCAGCTGATACACGTTGACGATCCAGACGGAAGCGGCCGGCGTCGTGTGCAGCTCGCCGGCGATGGCCGGCAAGGCCGTGTTGGCGATCGCCGTATCGAGCGAAGCCATGCCCACGCCGATGGCCAGCGCCAGCATGGCCCATACACGGGCGCCGGGCGGCAAGCCGTCCTCGCCCACCATCACGGCTTGCGTTTGCTGCCGCATAGACTGCTGCATACACTACCTGTTCATCTTGCTGATCCGGCCAATACACTAACATGTATGTAAGAAATCTGCAGGACAGGCCAGCTTACTTCTGGCAATCGATGACCTTGAAATCTTTCGAATAGCAGATGCGCAACTCGCCAGAGTGCTTTTCATAGCCGAGCCAGCGACCCTTCAATTGCGGATTATGCTGCTTCATCCACTGGAACAACTCATTCTTGGGCATGCTGGAGTCCGGCAACTTCAATGCCTGGAACAGTTCGCGTTCCTTCTCGAAATACTGCTTGGCCGTATCGAAATCGCACGCGCCATGCTTTTCCCATTCACCCTGCAGCAAGGCTTCGCCCGGCTGCATGCACATGTAGGGCAGGATCTCGGACGGCGCCAGCTTCGGCAAATTGCCCTTGCAGTAACGCGGATGCAGTTCCGTCTTGCGCGGCGGCGTCACGGAAATGTCTTCGCAGCTGGCCGGGTTGTTCGACTGCGCCCACAGGCCATGCACGATCCAGCCGAAGTGGTTGCTATCGGCGCACTGGAAGGCAGCCTTTTTCGACACGGCGCCACGGCGGCGCTGGCTGTCGCAAAAGCCTGGCGACCACGACAGCGCCAGCATGAAGTAATCGGTGGGCACGTTGGTGCTTTGCTTGTAGCACGTGTTTTTCTCGTCCGACGGCTTGACGTCGTAATCGTAGTAGCTGACGTTGCGGGGAATGGCGCAGCTGGCGTCGGCCGCGTGGACGGCGCTGGCAGACAGGCTGATGAACACGGCGGCCAGCGCGGGCAAGACAGAGCGGATTTTCATCGAGTTTCCTTCAAGATATAAAAACGCCGGCAACTGAGTGCCGGCGCGGTATCAATCAAACAAGTTGATCAGCAAACCTTGTGCATCCAGCCATGCGTGTCCGGTGCCGTGCCATGCTGCAAGCCCAGCAGCGCTTCGCGCAGGGCCAACGTAACGGCGCCGTTTTCATTGTTGTTGATGGTCATTTCAAAGCCATTGGCCTTGGCCACGCCCACCGGGGTGATGACGGCGGCCGTGCCGCAGGCGAACACTTCGGTCATGCGGCCCGAGGCGATATCGTCGCGCCATTGCTGGACGGACAATTTACGCTCTTCCGTCGCATAGCCGAGGTCTTTCGCCATTTCCAGCAGGCTGCGGCGGGTGATGCCTGGCAGCAAGGTGCCCGTCAATTCCGGCGTCACGACGGTGACTTTCTCGCCATCCTTGTAGACAAAGAACAAGTTCATGCCGCCCATTTCTTCGATGAATTCGCGGTGCACGGCGTCCAGCCAGACGACCTGGTCGCAGCCCTTCTCTTGCGCTTGCGACTGGGCCATCAGGCTGGCCGCGTAGTTGCCCGCGCACTTGGCTTCACCCGTGCCGCCCGGCGCGGCGCGCACGAAGTCTTCGCTGATCCACACGGTGACGGGTTTCACGCCTTTCGGGAAGTAGGCGCCGGCCGGCGAGGCGAACAGCACGAACAGGTATTCTTCCGAAGGACGCACGCCCAAGTAAGGATCGGTGGCGATCATCAGCGGACGCATGTACAGGCTCTCGCCCGTGTTCTTCGGCACCCAGTTGCGGTCTTGCGCAATCAGCGCATCGCCCGCTTCCAGGAACAGCTCGACAGGGATGGCCGGCATGGCCAGGCGCGCGGCGCTGCGGTTGAAGCGTTCCGCGTTTTGTTCTGGACGGAAAGTCTTGATGCTGCCATCGGGCTGCGCGAACGCCTTATAGCCTTCGAAGATGGCCTGGCCGTAGTGCAGCGACGACGCGGACGGATCCAGCATCAATGGGCCGTAAGCCTTCAGTTCGCCCTGCTGCCATTTGCCGTCGCGGTAAGGAATCACCACCATGTGGTCGGTGAAGATGCGGCCGAAGGCGGGATTGACCATGCGCGCGGCGCGTTCGGCGTCGGACAGGGGGTGGGCGGATGGGGTGACGACGAGATTCGGTGTGGAAGTGGTCATGGCAGCAGAAGACGAGTCAGGGAGAATAAAGAGATTCCCTATTGTAGCGCCTAATGCGCGCGGCGAGGCGGCGGATGGCCTTGCAGCAATGTTGCGCCGCATCAAAAGGCGGCGCCGTCAGGCGGCCCGCAAGGGCTTGCCCCGCCCCGCTTGCGCTTCCCCGGCGCACTGGCTGCAGCGCATCTGTACGGAAATCACGTTGGCGCCGATGTCCATGCCGTGCGCCAGCGCCGCCTGGCGCAGCTGCTCCACCAGCGGCGCATCCTGCACCAGCACGCTGCGTTCGCACACGCGGCACACGAGGTAGCAACTGTCCGTTTCCACCTGGTCGGGCTTGATCAAGTAGCGCGCCTTGTTGCCGCTGGCGCTAGCTTCGCGCTCGCGCAGCAGCAAGCCGGCCAGTTCCATTTCCTTGAGCACGCGGTAAATCGTGCCCAGGCTGACGGCAATGCCGATGTGCAGCAGTTGCTGATAAATGCTTTCCGCATTCATCGCTTGCCGCTGCGTGCCGGCCAGCACTTGCAAGATGCAGATGCGCGCGCTGGTCGGGCGCAGGCGCACGGCGCGCAAGCGCTCGAACACGCGGCCATCGCCCTGGTATTGAATGTCTTGCATGGGATTCTCCGCTTGTGCGTTCTGCTCTACTGACATTGCCAAGCGAGAAGCGCAAAAGGGAACCGGGAAATGAAAAAAAGCGCCGTTCCCGACTACTGGAACGGCGCCTTGCGCTACCTCAAACCGGCAACCATCAGAACTTCATGTTGGCCGTCAGGGTTGCCGAGCGGCCCGGTGCCACGCCAGCGTAATGCGGCGAGGAAACCTTGTCGAAGTACAGCTTGTTCGTCAGGTTCTGGATGTTCAGCTGCAGGGTCACGTTGCGGTTGACCACATAGCTGGCCATGGCGTCGAAGCGCGTGTAGGCCGGGGCAAACTTGTTGTTGGCCACGTTCGCATAGACCTTGTCGACGTAGTTCACGCCGCCGCCCACCGTGATGGCGGGCGTGACCAGGTAGGACGTCCACAACGAGGCGCTGTTTTTCGGCGTCGTCGGGAACTGGTTGCCGTTGTATGGCGACGGTGCATACACGGGTACCGCCGTCGTGCCCGTATTGACGTAGCCATTGTTTTCCACGATGGCGTTCAGGTGCGTGTAGCCGCCGAACACCGACCATTCCTTGGTGATATTGCCGCTCACGCCCAGCTCGATACCCTTGACTTGCTTGTCGCCCACGTTTTGCGTGCTGCCGTCCGGTGCCGTCACGCGCGCATTGCTCATGTCGCTCTGGAAATAGGCGCCGCTCACGGACAGGCGGCCACCCGGCAGCACTTCCCATTTCGTGCCCAGCTCGAAGCTCTTGCTCTCCTGCGGCTTCAGGTTCTGGATGGCGACCGTCAAGCCGTCGATGCCGTCGCCGCCGTCATTGCCCGGTGGCGTGGACGAGGTGCCGTAGGAAACATACACGCTGCTGTTGGTCGATGGCTTGTACACCAGGCCCGCCTGGTAGCTGGCGAAGGTGGCGTGCACCTTGGCGCTGGTGGCGGCGGTGGTCTTGCCGTCGAGCGTGTATTGCGGCGTGTTCAGCGAACTCTTGTAGTCATCCCAGCGGATGCCCACGTTGAGCAGCCATTGCGGCGTGAACTCGATGGTGTCGAAACCGTACACGGAACGCGTGTTGGTGACGATATTCGTGCGTGCCGGCGACACCGTGCGCGTGTAGACCCATGGGTCGTTGGCGTTCGGGTTGAGCAACGGTGCACAGTTGTACAGGGTGGCCGCGCCATAGGTCGGGCAGTTGGAACCGACTTTTTCCAGCGGGTTGTTCGTCCCCGGGCTGAACATATAGGAGCTGCGATCCGTTTCCTCGCGGCCGATTTCCAGGCCCACCGTGTAGGTGTGCTTCACGCCGCCGGCCAGGAATTCGCCGCCCAGGCTGGTCGCATTGGCCAGCGCGTCCGTATCGGTCGTGCGCGTGTTGGCGCGGCGCCAGACGGTGCCGTACAACATGGTGTTGCCCTTGGAATCGTCGGGCTGGGTCCACACGTAGTCGTTGCTGGTCTTGCCGTAACGGGTTACGTTGCGCAAAATCAACTTGTTGCCGAAGTCGTGGCGCACGTCGATGGTGCCGATATCGCTTTGCGTGTCGCGGAAATCGCGGTTGACCAAGCCATAGAAGGTGTCGCGCGGCACGTTGACGGGGGTGCCGTTGCCGTTTTTCGATACATTCGCGCCCGACGAGAACGGGTTGTTGAACGGCAAGCCGGTGTCCGGCAATTCGCTCGACTGCATGTGGTAGTAGCTGAGCGTCGCCTGCGTGGCCGATTTCAGGCCGAAGGTGATCGATGGCGCGATGCCCCAGCGGTCGCCATTGATGTAGTCGCGGCCGGCAACGTGGGCGTCATGCGCCATCACGTTCAGGCGCACGGCCACGTCGTCGCTGATGACGCGGTTCACGTCGGCCGTGGCGCGGCGGTACTTGGCGCTGCCCAGGCCCACGGTGGCGTTGGTGAAATTGTCGACTTTCGGCGTCTTGCTGATCAGGTTGACGCCGCCGCCCGCGGACGAACGTCCACCGTAGGCCGAGTTCGGGCCCTTGACGACTTCGATTTGTTCCAGCGCAAAGATTTCACGCGATTGCGAACCCGTGTCGCGGATGCCGTCGATATACGTATCCGTTTGCGCGTTGTAGCCGCGGATGAACAGGTTGTCGCCCACAGGGTTGCCGCCTTCGCCGGCGCCGATGGTGATGCCCGGCACGGTGCGCAGCGCATCCGTCAGCGAGACGGCGCCCGTTTGCGAAATGATTTCGGCAGGAATCACGGTGACGGATTTCGGCGTGTCCAGCAGCGGCGCCGTCAGCTTGTCGTTGGCCGATTTGACGGGCGCCTGGATCAGGCGGTCAGCCGTGCCCACGACCTTGACTTCCTGCAACTGCTGCGGCTTGTCCACCGTTTGCGCGTGCAGCGCCAGCGGCATGGCCAGGGTGGCAAACGCGGCCAGGGCCGTGCCATGCATGCGTGGCGCGGAAGTGGTGTGGTGCTTGCGGCTGCGGATGAGGGCTGTCGGCTTGGCGGCGCCCGCTTGGTCTTTCAATGTCATCGCTATCTTTCACTCTATCGGATGGATTAAATTATGGCTGGCTACTGCGCCGTGGCGCCTGGCTGGCTCGTTGATTGCTTGGGTACGACAAAACTAGAACCGCCACAGCGCCGTCATGCGCAACGCCCGGGGCGAGCCGGGCGCGATGTTGTCGTTGCTGTGGGCGGAGGCAAAATATTTTCTGTTGAACAGGTTTTCCACATTCAGCTGCAGCTGAAAATTTCCTTGCGGCTTGAAGTAGACGGCGCCATCGACGCGGGCAAATCCCGGCAGCGCCACCGTATTCGACACGGACGCATACACGGCGCTGCGGGCAATGATGCCCAGCGCCGCGCCCCAGACAGGCGAAAAATCGTAGCGGTTCCACAGCGACAGGCTGTGCCGGGGCACATGGGCCACCGTGGCCCCCTCGAATGCCGTGGCCGATTGCGTGGCCGTCAGCACGGCCCGCTGCCAGGCATAGCCGCCAGCGATGCTCCACCCGGGTTGGACCTTGCCCTTGACCTCCAGTTCCAGCCCCTCGCTGCGCTGGCCATCGACCAGCATGGCCCGCGTGGCGTCATTCGGGTCGGTGACGGCGACCTTGCTGCGCGTCAAACGGTACAAGGCCGCGCTGGCCGACAGGTCCGCGGTGGCTTCCCATTTCACGCCCGCTTCCACATTGCGAAAACGTTCAGGTTCAAACACGGCGTTGCTGGGCGTCAATGACGCCAGCTGTTCGCCCGCGCGCGGCAAGAACGATTGGCTGACGCTGGCATACAGCGACAGCGCCGGCACGGGCTGATAGATCAGGGCCGCGCGCGGCGACCACGGCGCATCCGTGCGGGCGATGCGCGCGCCATTGCGGCGGTTGACGAAATCGACGGCGAAGCGCTCGTAGCGCAGGCCGGCAATCGCCTGCCATTGCGGGCTGAAGCGGACCTGGTCCTGCAGGTACAGGGCGGCCGTGTCGGCCACGCCGTGGTTGTCGGCATCCGTGGCGCTGGGACGGAAGGTCACGGGCAAGTCCGTCACGGGGTGCGAAGTGGGCAGGCTGATGTGCGTGACGCCCTCGCCCAGGGTCGTGAAATAGCCGGTGTTGCGCAGATTGTCCGTCGTCTGGCGACCCAGTTCCCCGCCCGCCGTCAGGCGGTGCCGCACGGCGCCGCTGCTGACCGTCCACTCCACGTCCGTCTGGTTGAACAGGTTGCGCCGCAAGGTGGCGCTGTTGTACGCCAGCACCGTCACGCTGGCCCCATCCGCGCTGACGGGGCCGGGAAAGGCATTCTGGTACAGCTTGTCGTAATCGGCCAGGCGCGTGCGGTTGCGCAAGACCGCACCGCCGGCGAACGCATGCTCGATGGTCACGCCCAGCGCGTCGATGTAAGCCCACGACGGGCTGCTGCCGGCGATGCCGAAAAACGTGGACGGGTCCGTGTCGAACGGCCGGCCCCGGTACGACGGCACGCCTCGGTCCGTCACGCGGTCGTCGCGAAAATGTTCATAGCTGGCTTGCACGGTGGTGCGCGGCGACAAACGCCAGGCCACGACGGGGTTGACGGCGCTGCGGCGCACCTTCACGCCCTGGCGAAACGAGCCGCTGTTTTCCGCCATGGCGTTGACGCGCACGGCCACGTCGCCTTTCACGACCTGTTGCAGATCGATGGCGGCGCGCCCGTTGCGCCAGGCGCCCAGGCTCAGCGTTGCTTCGCCGTCATCGACCCACTGCGGCTGCTTGGTGGCCCGGTTGATCACGCCACCGCCACCGCCATGGCCGAAGACCAGGGCGTTCGGCCCCTTGATGGCCTCGACCGCTTCGATATTGTAGAAATCGCGGTAGTACTGCACGTCGTCGCGCATGCCGTCCAGATAGAAATCCGAGGTCGAGCTGTTGCCGCGCAGCACGGCCGTATCGCGGTTGCCCTCGCCTGCGGCCGTGCCCACGCCCGGCATGTAGCGCATGGCGTCGGCCAGGGTGCGCATGTCCTGGTCGCGTATCAATTCACGGCTCACCACGCTGACGGCCTGCGGCGTGTCATGCAGGGCCGTGTCGTTGCGGCTGGCGGCGGAAGAACTGGTACGGCGGTAGCCATCGTCGCCGCTGCCCTGCACGGTGACGGGCGCCAGCACTTGCAAGCCGGCGCCCTCCCCGTCCAGGTCGGCGCTCAGGGGCGTGGGCGCCAGGCGCACGATGTAACTTCCGTCCGGCAACTGCACGGCCACGAGGCCCGTGCCTGCCAGCAATTGCTGCAAGCCCTGGCCCGTGGCCACGGTGGCGTTCAAGCCGGCGCTGCGTTTGCCCTGCGTCAAGCCGCCTTCGGCCGACAGCAAGATTCCCGCCTGGCCCGCGAACTGGCGCAGGGCCTGGCCCAGGGGCGCGGCGGCGATGCGGAAGCTGTGCACGGTCTCTTCCGCCGCCGCTGCCATCGCATGCATGACAGGCACGGCCAGCAACGCCGCGGCCAGGGACAGCGGCAGCAGACGGCGGGCAAACGGCAGGGAGACAGGGTACGGCGGCACGGCATTCCTTATTGATGTTGAGCAGCTTACTTCTACCTTGCCAAACAACTTTTCAAAAAGGGAACCACTTTTTGAGAAATATTCTCATTTACTATTTTGACTGCGGCAGCTGGGCTTCCACCGTCACCCACCAGTCATGCAGGCGATGTATTCTCACGGGCAAGGTCGCTTCCAGCGCCGCCAGGATGCGGTCCGTATCGGCCAGCGGGTAGCTGCCCACCAGGCGCAGGTGGGCCACTTCGGGCGCGCAGCCCAGGTGGCCGCGCCGGTAGCGCGACAGTTGCGCGAGGAAATCATCGAGCCGCATCTGTTCCGGCTGCAGGCGGTACTCGATCCAGGCGGCCCCGTTCGGGTCGGCGGCGTATGGCTCGCCGATGAGACCGTCGCCGAAGCGCACTTGCCGGCCGGCCGGCACGATGCGCGGCACGCCGCCATCGCGGGGCGCCACCTCGACGCTGCCCTCGTAGACGGCCAGCAAGGTGGCATCGCCCTGCGGCTGCACGCTGAAACGCGTGCCCAGCGCGCGCAGGCGGCCGTGCACGGTGTCGACCACGAGCGGGCGCGCCGGCTGGCGGCTGTCGCGGGACGTGGCGAGATAGATTTCGCCGCCATGCAGGGCGATGCGGCGCAGCGTGTCGCTGTAATCGATGTCGAGGGCAGTTGCCGTGTTCAGCCACAGTTGCGAACCGTCGGCCAGCGCCAGCTGGCGGATGGTGCCGACCGGCGTTTTTTCGCCCGCATGCAGGCTGGCAACCCAGCTGCGCGTATCGCGCCGCAGCAGCGCGGCGCCACCCGTGCCGGCCGTCAGGCACAGCGCCAGCAAGCCCTTGACCAGGCTGCGGCGCGCGGCGTCGCTCTGGCGCGGGCCTGCGGCGTCGAGCGCCTGGCGCGCCGGTTCCGCCGGCACCTGGCGAAATTCGGCGCTGACGGCTTCCACCCTGCGCCAGGCGGCGCGGTGGGCGGGCGAGCTGGCATGCCAGCGCTCCCAGGCTTGCTGGTCGGCAGGACCGGCATCGTCCCCGCGCAGCACGGCGAACCATTCGGCCGCTTCCTGCAGGATGGCGTAGTCGGCCGGCGGCATGGCGGCGCCTGGCTTAGGCGACATCATCCATGCACAGCATGCATTGCAGCATGGCTTGTGCCATGTATTTTTTCACCATGCGTTCGGATACGTCCAGCTGGCCGGCGATCTGCGCATACGTCAGGCCGTCGAGCTGCGCCAGCAGGAAAGCCTGGCGCGCGCGCGGCGACAGGGTATCGAGCATGGCGTCGATGCGGCACAGGGCTTCGACCACGAGGGCCCGCTCTTCCGGCGACGGCGCCGTCATTTCGGGATGGCTAGCCAGGGCCGCCAGGAACGTGCGTTCCAGGGTCAGGCGGCGCCAGTGGTTGACCAGCAAGCCATTGGCCACCGTGCTCAGGTAGGCGCGCGGCTCGCGCAGGCTGTCCGCCGATTGCGTCGCCAGCATGCGCACGAAGGTGTCCTGCGCCAGGTCGGCCGCACCGTCGCGGCAACCGAGCTTGCGCCACAGCCAGTTATACAGCCAGCCATGGTGGCTGGCGTACAGGTCGCTAAAGGTATCGAGGGAGGGAGAAATGGTGGACACGGGCAAACAAACAAAGGGGCTGCCATACTTGCCGGTCAAGTGGGTCAGCACTGCATCACGAATGAGAATGATTTTCATTTTCACACAATTTCACGACGATGTAAATTATCAAAAGCATCATCCCGGCCTGCCGCGGGCATTTTGCGCAACAGTGCCAATGCTCCATCATTTGCGAATGATTCTCGTTTGCGTTAAAATGTCAGCCTTCCTTCTTCCCCGCCATGCCTGACGCCTCTGCATGGCGGCGCCATCGAAAGCCGCCATGACGACCTCCTCCCTTCCACAACCCCAGTTGCGCGCCAGCGCCGACGAGGCGCCGGAGACCCGCCAACAGCAACGCCTGCCTGCCGCCAACCCGCCGCAACGGCGCTGGCACTGGAGCTGGAAACAGGTGTGGTTTCAATTGCACTGGTTTATCGGCATCACGGCCGGCACAGTGCTGGTGATCATCGGCCTGAGCGGCGCCACCCTGGCGTTCAAGGATGAATTGCTCGATGTCATGAATCCCGGCGTGCGCCATGTCACTGTGGAAAGCCGCGCGCCGCTGACGCCTGGCCAGTTGAGCAACATTGCCGCTGCCGAACACGGCCAGCGCGTCGCCTCCATCACCATGTATGCCGAGGCGGGCGCGGCGCCACGCGTCTTCTTCGCGCCGAAGAACGGCCAGCGGCGCGGCGAGTCGATTTATGCCCACCCCTACACGGGTGCCACCCAGCCGGCGCTGACGGGCGCGGGCTTTTTCGAGTGGACGGAATCGCTGCACCGCTGGCTGCTGCTGCCGCGCGATCCGGGCCGGCAAGTGGCGGGCGCGCTGGCCCTGTGCCTGCTGGGACTTGCCGTGTCCGGCCTGTATCTGCGCTGGCCCCGCCGTCCGCTGGACTGGCGCACCTGGCTGACCTTCGACCCTGCATTAAAAGGCCGCTCCTTCCTGTGGAACCTGCACGCCGTGGCCGGCACCTGGTGCCTGGTGGTGTACGTGGCGCTGACCCTAACGGGCATTTACTGGAGCTATGACGTGGTGCGCGACAATATCGACGCCTGGGCCGGCAAGCCGCCCCGCGTGGCGCAGGCGCCGGCGAAAAAGGGACCGGCCGGGGAAAAGAAAGAAGCACCGGCCGTCGACCTCGGCCCGGCCTGGAGCAGCTTCCAGCAGCATGCCCCCGGCTGGACCCTGGCCAGCGTGCGCCTGCCGACACGCGCCGGCGAAGCCGTGCAATTCACGTGGCTGGCCAGCGACGCGCCGCACGAGCGGGCGCGCAGCCGCATGAGCATTGCAACGGCCGACGGCGCGGTGACGGAAAACGAACCGTACAGCCAGCAAGCGCTGGGCGCGCGCCTCGTCAACATCATTTATCCGTTGCACATGGGCACGTATTTTGGTTTGCCGGGCCGCATCATCGTCACCCTGGCCAGCCTGGGCCTGCCCCTGTTCGCCATCACGGGCTGGATGCTGTACCTGGGCCGCCGCAAGGCGAAACGCGCCGTGCAGGCGCAGCGCGCCATGCTGGGCGCCGGCGCGCCAGGCCAGGCGAACACGGGCTTGCCCACCTTGGTGGCCTACGCCAGCCAGTCGGGCCAGGCCGAGCGCCTGGCGCTGGAAAGCGCGCGCGCCCTGCAGCAGGCGGGCGTGGCCGTCGACGTGCAATCGCTGGACCGGTTCGATCCCGCACAATTGCGCCAGTACGAACGAGCCCTGATCGTCGCCAGCACCTTTGGCGAAGGCGAGGCGCCGGACGGCACGCGCCGCTTCGCGCGCCTGCTGCAAGCCACCTCCGGCACGCCGCTGGCGGGCCTGGAATTCGGCATGCTGGCCCTGGGCGACCGCCATTACAGCGCCTTCTGCGGCTTCGGCCATGCGCTGGCGCAACAATTGCAGGCACTGGGCGCCACGCCCCTGTTCCCCCTGATCGAAGTGGACAAGCACGACCCCGCCGCCCTGGCCGACTGGTCCACAGCGCTGGCCCGCTGCAGCGGCAGCGCCATCGACGCCATCGGCGTGCAGGAAGAAGCGTCATATGCCGAGTGGCGCCTGGCGCGCCGCGTGCTGCTCAACCCGGGCAGCCAGGGCGGCGAACTGCATGAAATCACCTTGACGGGCCCGGCCGGCGCCAGCTGGGAAGCGGGCGCGCTGGCGGAAATCATTCCCTGCAATGCAGACGGCAGCGATGGCGATGCCAGCAATGCTCATCACGCGCCGCGCAGCTACTCGATCG
Source organism: Janthinobacterium kumbetense (assembly GCF_023703445.1). NCBI lineage: Bacteria > Pseudomonadati > Pseudomonadota > Betaproteobacteria > Burkholderiales > Oxalobacteraceae > Janthinobacterium > Janthinobacterium kumbetense. Next base: position 178,375 of record NZ_JAMQGR010000009.1, on the reverse strand, counting down.
CCTCGCTGCCGTCCGATGGCGAACTGCAGTTGCTGGTGCGCCAGGAACGCCATGCGGGCGAGGAAAATCAAGGCCATGGCCTCGGCTCCGGCTGGCTGACGCGCTTCGCCCCGCTGGACGCCGCCATCCGCCTGCGCCTGCAAGCCAATCCGGCCTTCGCCCCCACCCTGGTCGACGTGCCCTGCATTTATATCGGCAACGGTTCCGGCCTGGCCGGCCTGCGCTCGCACTTGCGCGCGCGCCAGCGGGCGGGACTGGCCCGCAACTGGCTGCTGTTCGGCGAGCGCCAGCAAGCTTTTGACAGCGTCTGCGGCGCAGAGTTGCAAGGCTGGCTGGACGCTGGCCACCTGGCGCGCCTGGACCGCGTCTTTTCGCGCGATGGCGCCGATGCCGGCAAGCGTGAATACGTGCAAGACCGCCTGCGCGCCAACGCCGGGACGCTGCGCGACTGGCTGGCGCAGGGGGCCATCGTCTACGTGTGCGGCAGCCTGCAAGGCATGGCGGCAGGAATCGATGCTGTACTGCAAGAAATGCTGGGCCAGGAGGGACTCGACGCCCTGCAGGCGGCCGGACGCTACCGCCGCGACGTGTATTGACCTGGCTCAAGCCATCGCCGGCGCCACCCGGCTATGTGGGCCGGCGCACGGTCGGCGCCAGCCATCGGACTACAGTGGGGGCATGGCGGCCGGGCGACAAACTCGCGCCGCCCCACCCACTGTCTGCGAGGCTTCCCATGAAAAACCCCTGGATGAGCATGTACCTGAGCGCCGCCAACCGCATCGCCAACACGGCGCGCGGCCATGCGACGGCCGCCGTCAAGCGCGAAGCGGCGAAAAATACCGGCGTGACGCAAGTGTGGTTCGATTCCTTCCTGCCCCCGACAGGCAAGCCGCGGCGCAGCCGCAAGGCGAAATAAGCTCCTGGCAATGGGCGAACTGGTGCGGTGCATCACAGCAATAAATTGAAGTTTCAATCAGATGAACTAAACTGCAAGCATGGTAGTACATAAGGAAGTGACCGGCAGGCGCCGCATCCCCGCGCCGCCGCCGGGACACCGGGAGACGACCATGTTGACGCTCAAAGTGCTGGCTTGCCTTGCCCTGTCGGCCTTGCTGCTCGTACCCCTCGTGCTGCGCGACGCGATGCAGACGTCCGCCGGGCAGCAGTTGCAGGTGCCGAATGTTGATGCGCAAGGCATGTGGGCCCACTGGCCTAAGCAATAAGACGCGCGGCTGAGAAAACGTCGCTGACTGCGTTGCCGTGCCTCGTCGTACATTCGTACTGCCTTCGGCGCGGCGCCTTGCCAGCGGCGTTTTTCAGCGGCGCTCGGTAGTGGATTGCATCGTTAAAACCGCTTTGTTTTGCGGGTGGGGATTTGTTCTCTCCTCCCATTTATTTTTGCCTTGATTTGCTCCCCCTCTTCGCCGTACTTTTGATCCAGATCATGGATTTCCACCTTTGCTGCGCCCAAACTGGAACAGTCCGCTTCGCACCGTGACGGACTTAACCTGGAGCATCAGCATGGGTAAATCGGATTGGAAGGATGAGATGGCGCTGGGCGTTCCCGTCATCGACGAGGCGCATGAGGCGCTGTTTCAGGAACTGGCGCGGCTGCAGCAGTTGGGCGACCAGCATTTCAGCATGGCGTTTCGCGAGCTGATCGCGGCCGTCGAACGCGATTTCCGCGAGGAAGAGGATTTGATGGAGCAGATCGCCTTTCCCTCGCTGGCCAACCACCGCGAACAGCATGCGCGCGTGCTCAGCGGCCTGCACCATGCCTGGGCCGCCGTCGATGAAGGCGACCTGGAACATGGGCGCCACGCGCTGTCGCTGTTGCCGCAATGGCTGATCTTTCACCAGGCCACGATGGACCTGGCCCTGGCGGCGGCGCTGGAAATGGTGCAGCGCCAGCCTAGCTAGCTTCTACAGCAGCAGCACCGTGGCTTGCTCGGGCAAGACGACGCGGTAGTGTCCCGGGTATTTGTCTTCGCCATCGAAAATCTTGCAAAACACGGGCTGGTTGATGTCGTTGACGGCGGCCTCGTTCATGGGCAGGGTGGCGATCAGCTGCTCGCCTTCGACCAGTTGCAGCGCGCTGCCCCGCTCGGCAGCGCAAAACGCCAGCGATTGCACGTCGCTGGCGAACGGCCGCTTGTACCACGGCGTGATGGCCCGCACGGCGCGCCGGGCGTCCTGCAAGACCTGCCCCACGCGCTTGACGTTCCAGGCATCGCGCGCCACGGACGGCTGGAGCACGATATTCGCCGTCAACTCGCCCCTGCTCTTATTCACCAGGAAAGTACCGTCCTGCGCGGCGATGTCTTCGTTGAGCGGCACGACGAACACGCCGCCGTCGGACACCTTGATCGGCATGGGAGCGCCATTGCCTTGCAAGGCCACGCGCACGTCGTCGATGGTGGCGCTCAGCTTGGCAGGAATCAGGCGCAGGGCCATGACCACGCTGCCGCTCGACACTTGCCACACTTTCCTGGCCGTCAGATAACTGTCGCGGTAAGCCGTGAAGCGCACGCGCGGCGCCTTGGCGTCGCTGCTGGCGGTGACCGTCACCGTTTGCGATGGCAAGGTTTCCTCCGCGCCCGCCGACGCGGTTGGCGCCACGGGCGTGGCTGGCGCAGGGAGTGCCGGCACGAGCGGCGGTGGCGCGACGGCGGCGGGCGGCACGCTGGCGCTCTGCAGCGGCGCGGGGATAGCCGGCGGCGCGTGCTCCTGGGCCTGGCCCAGCGACACGACACACAACCATCCGGCACAAGCGATCCATGTACGCATGCATTTCTTTCAATGAGGAAAATATTTTATCAGCGCCTGCATTATCGCAGAAGGCCAGCCCATGCGCCGCTCCGGGTCTCCCTCCACTCCTGCCCGCACTCTTTTGGTGCGCACGCTTGATTATTTAACAAATACCACTTATATTGATAATGATTCTTATTCACATAAGTGAAGGGAATCGCGCGCCCTTCTTTTCCACTGCCCGCACGCGCCGGGCCTTGCGGTGGAACTGCTATCCAAGCCAGACCACGGGCCAGCGTCACGCCATCCCCCAGCTACTGCGCACCTCGCCAGACGAGATAGGAAAACACACAACTACAATATGCCAGGAAAATGATGCAATCGACGACAGTCTTCCCTCCTTCGCGCCAGCCCGCCTTGCGCCCCCTCCCCCGCCTGTTACACGTCGCCCTGCTGAGCCTAGCCGCCGGCACCGTCTTGCCGGCCCAGGCCGCCGACGCCGCTGCGGCCGACGTCACCATGCCGGCCGTCACCGTGCTGGGCCAGTCGATGGCCAGTACGGAAGGCACGCAGTCGTACACGACAGGCGAAGCGCGCAGCGCCACGCGCATGGACCTGTCCCTGCGCGAAACGCCGCAATCGGTCAGCGTCATCACGCGCCAGTTGCTCGACGACCTGGGCGCCGTGCGGCTGGACCAGGCGCTGGCGCAGACGACGGGCATCCAGGTTGGCCAGAATGACACGGAGCGCACGACCTTTTATGCGCGCGGCTTCGGCATCAACAATATCCAGATCGACGGCATGGCGCGCGGCGGCAATGCGCCATTGCAAGACACGATTTTGTACGACCGCATCGAGGTCGTGCGCGGCGCCACCGGCCTGATGGGCGGCAAGGGCGACCCGTCGGCCACCATCAACATGATACGCAAGCGGCCGACGAAGGAATTCCAGGCCAGCGCCGGCCTCATCATGGGCCGCTGGGATGACCAGCGCGTCGAGGCCGACCTGTCCACGCCGCTGAACCCGCAGGGCAGCGTGCGTGCGCGCACGGCCCTGGCGTGGCAAAAACGCGATTCCTACCTGGACATGTATCACGAACGCAAGACGGTCGGCATGCTCATCGTCGAGGCGGACCTGCGTCCCGGCACCCTGCTCACGGCCGGCGTCGACTTCCAGGACAACCAGCCCACGGGCGCCACCTGGGGCGCCGTGCCCTACTGGAACGCGGACGGCAGCCTGGCCAATTTGCCGCGCAACACCAGCTGGACGGCGCCATGGAGCACCTGGGCCAAAAAACAGCACACGGTGTTTACCTCGGTGGACCAGCGCCTGCCGGGCAACTGGAATCTGCACCTCGGCTATGCGCGCACGGAAAGCACGAACCGCACCACCGTTCTGTATGCGGGCAAAGGTTATCCCGATCCCGCCACGGGCAAAGGCATGGAACTGTGGACGGGCGCCTGGGGCGCGGGCAAAAATTACAGCGACAATTTCGACGTCTACGCCAGCGGGCCGTTTACCTTGCTGGGACGCAAGCACACGGCCATCATCGGCTGGAATGGCGACAACAGCCAGGATCGCTCCATCGGCGGCAAGGAAAAAATCGATTACTCGAAATTCATCCCAGATTACCGCAGCTGGACGGGCAACGTCCCCCGCCCCGTGTTCACCCCGGATGGCTCGCACACGGAAAGCGTGACGCGCCTGGCGGGCGGCTATGTGGCCACGCGTTTGAGCCTGGCCGACCCGCTGCACGTGATCATCGGCGCGCGCAGCAGCACCTATCGCACGGACACGCGCAGCTACAACACGCAAGGCGTGTACACGGGCAGCAGCGACTTTGTGGAAACGCGCAATGAAGTCACGCCGTACGTGGGCGCCGTGTTCGATATCAACAAGCAATATTCCGCCTACGCCAGCTTCACGCAGCTGTTCAACCCGCAAACGAGCAAGGACCGCAACAACCAGTTCCTGGCGCCGGAAACGGGCGACAATGCGGAACTGGGCGTCAAGGGGGAATTCTATGAAGGCAAGCTGAACGCGTCGGCCGCCCTGTTCCACACGAAGAAAAAGAATCTGGCGGAACTCGACCGTTCCGTGCCGCCCGGCTTTTTGCTGCCCGACGGCAGCCAGGCCATGGTGGCCAACGGCGCCGGCGTGACGGCCAAGGGCCTCGAATTCGACGTTTCCGGCCAGTTAACACCCGCCTGGGAAGCGAGCGGCGGCTATACCTATCTGCACGCGGCCGAGGCCGATGGCCGCCGCGCCGCCACCACCCAGCCGCGCCATTTGCTGCGCCTGGCCACCAGCTACCGTTTCGACGGCCGCCTGGCAGGGCTGAAAGCGGGCGCCAGCCTGACGGCGCAAAGCGCCACCTACAGCGAATCGTGGTACGGCCGTCCGCCGTCAAGCGAGATGACGAACATCCCGCAAGCCGGTTATGCGCTGGTCAACGCCATGGCCAGCTATGCCATCAACCGCCATGCCAGCGTGCAGCTGAACGTGAATAACTTGCTCGACAAAAAGTACTACCGCAACGTGGGCTTCTTCGATGGCGTGTTCTGGGGCGAACCGCGCAACGTCAGCCTGGCCGTGCGCACGGCGTTTTAAGCAGGGTGCAGTGCCTCAGGCTGCCGGCGCGCTGCGCCAGTGCGCGGGCGCGGGCAAAGTGAAGCCTTCGAGCAAGGGACCGCCCACGGGCGCCAGCACGGCGGCGGCCACCTGCCCGAACGCATGCTGGCCGGCCGGCAAGTCGCTGGCGACCAGGCGCAGCGCGCCGTCCAGCTGCCCGGCGACGGCGGCGTCGAACGCCTGCAGGCGGCGGAACAGATGCTTGCCGCCGCCGCTCCATACGCCCGCCGCGCGCAAGTGCAAGTCGGCCAGCGCTTCGTACAGCTGGCAAGCCACGGCCAGCGCCTCGCCCGGGTGCGCGCTGTCGACCAGGTCTTCCAGCGCGGTGGTGATGGCGTAGCGGCGCCGCTGCAGGCTTTCCACGTCGAGCAAGGGCGGCCCGGCTGCGGCGATGGCTTGCGCCAGCGCCAGCAGCTGCGCGTGCTGCGCTCCGGGCGCAAGGATGTTCCCCCCTTCCATCACCATCATCACCAGCGGCACCTTGCCGCCCGGCGCATCAATTTCCTTGCAAAAATACGTGAACGTGGCCATGTCGTGCGCGAACAGTTCCACCGTGCGCCCTTCGGCCACGAGGGTGTCGCGCCAGGCGCAATCGACGTGGTCGAACAGCAGCAGCAAGTCGATGTCGGAAGTGGGCGTCTGCCGGCCCGTGGCGAACGAACCGCCGATGATGGCCGCCACGGCCGTGGGATAGCGTTCACGCACCAGCCGCACGGCGATCGCGCGGATAGCGTCATAGGTGGAAATGTCTGTCACAGCCAGTGCTCCTTGCCGAAAAGCACTATCCTACACGCGATACGCGGCCTGCCGCCATCCTGCTACACTGGCGCTCTCTGATCAAGGAACCAACATGGAATACGATTGCATCGTGGTGCCCTCGCCCGTGGGCGAGCTGACGCTGGTGGCGCGCGGAACGGCCCTGGCCGCCATCCTGTGGGAAAACGACAAGCCCAACCGCGTGCGCCTGGGCGCGATGCGCGTCGATGACGGTTGCGCCGTGCTGCAGGAAACAGCGCGCCAGCTGGCGGAATATTTCGCCGGCACGCGCCAGCGTTTTGACGTGCCGCTCGATTTCGCCGGCACCGCCTTCCAGCAGGAAGTGTGGCGCGCACTGCTGACGATACCGTACGGCCAGACGCGCAGCTATGGCGAGATCGCGCGCCAGATCGGCCGTCCCGCCGCCGTGCGCGCCGTGGGCGCCGCCAACGGCAAGAATCCCATTTCCATCATCGCCCCCTGCCACAGGGTCATCGGCGCCACGGGCGAGTTGACGGGCTTTGCGGGCGGCCTGCATGCCAAGGAAACCCTGCTGGCGCTGGAAGGCATCGCCCTGTCCAGCGACCGCGAAGCGCTGAAAACGGGCCACGCCCGCCGCCGCGCCGTACCCATCGATACGGCGCAAGGCTGCTTGTTTTAGGCGCGGCATCGCTCCCCTTGTGGGATACTCACGCCCTCCGTTCAAGCAAACACATCCTATGCCCTACCTTGTCATCCTGTTTTTTGTCGTCCTGTATTTGCTGGCCACGTTCTTTTTCCACATCCCCGCCCTGGTCGCCCTCGTGTATGGCGTGCTGAGCCTGAGCTGTTTCGTTGCCTATGCGATCGACAAATCGGCCGCCAAAGGGGGCCGCTGGCGCACCTCGGAACGCACCTTGCTGCTGCTGGGGCTGCTGTGCGGCTGGCCGGGCGCCGTGCTGGCCCAGCAATGGCTGCGCCACAAGTCCAGCAAGCGCTCGTTCCGCATCCTGTTCTGGATCACGGTCGCCCTCAATATCGGCGCCTTCGTGTATTTCAGCATGCATTACGCGGCGCCCGATATCGGCACCGAGGTGGCGCCCATCGAACTGTAAAACCACTGCAAGCCAAGATGTAACAATTATTGCAGCCCGTTGTTCTTGAAATGATCGCCTGTCAGAATATCAATATTCACGATATTCAAGCCAATTCATTTACACGGGAAAGCCCTTTTCGACCATGCGTACCTTGCAATTCCACAATTCCTTCCTGTTCCGCCTTGCCGCCGCGATTTGTTTCGCCATCACCTTGGCGGGCTGCACGAGCTATCGCTTTATTCCCCCGGACTCCGATGCGGGGCGTCAATGCGTGACGAGTTGCGGGACCAATCGGCAAATATGCATTGCCGGCAAGGAACAAGTTGCCGCGGCCCAGGCGCAAGCTTGCGAGATGCGCAACGTCAGTACCGTTTCCCTCTGCCTGGCCGTGGCGAAAACAGATGCGGACCGGGAACTGTGCTCGAAGAAACGCCAATATTGCGCATCAAACAACTCTGCAACGTGGCAATGCGAGGCGGATTACCGAAGCTGCTATACGCAATGCGGCGGCAGGATCGAGGAAAGCGAATAAACGCTGACAGCCTGATGCCGTCGAACAGGATGCCGCGTGGCGAGCGCAAGGCGCGATGAACGACGCGCGGCAGACAGCTGCTTACTCGCCCAGCAGGCGCAGCGATTCCAGCCAGTCCGCCTTCCATTCGCGCAGCAACGGTTGCGTGGCGAACGCCTTCTTCAGGTGCGCCATCGGCACGCGGTGCACGTCGTGCAAGCCGAACGCCAACGTCACCGGATGCCACAGATGGCTGTTCTTGCCGCCGCGCGAATTCTTGCGCACGCGCGCGCCATCGTCGCCGAAGATGCCCACGCCGCTGGCCAGCCCCTTGTCCAGGTCGACCTTGCCCACGCCGGCAAAGGCCAGCAGAATCTGCTCGCGGGCCAGGCCCTTCAAGGCGCTGGGCAAGACCACGGGGCCCTTGTCCGCCTCTGCGACATCCGGCTGCGGATGCTGCAACTCCTTGAGCAAACGCAACAGATCGCGCTCCTGGAAGTGCAAGCCGTCCAGCGGCGCGCGCAATCCCGGCGCCTTCAGTTCGATGGCGATATTGCCCGAGTCGCGCGTAAAACGCAGCCACACGTCGTCCGCGCCCGAGGCCAGGTGCTGCTTGTCCCCGATAAACACGACGGGCGCCGCATAGCGCGTCACGCCGTCATGGAACAGCTCGGCCCATGCCTCGCTGTAATCGAGCCAGACGTAGGGCAAGCCGCCCTGCTCCAGCAAGCGCGCCAGGGTCCACGGCGTGCCCGTCTGTTCAGCCAGCCAGGCACAGGCGTCAAGGGCGGTGGCGCGGTATGGCAGGGATATGGCAGTCATGGCGGTTCCATCGATAAAAGTGGAGCGCAGTGTAGCAGACCTCGTCCTCATCCCCTTCGGCAGGCGCAGCGGGACGCTGCGCGATGTGCTAGGCTGGAAGCATCAGCACGCGCCATGCCCATTCCGGCCGCCTGGCGCACCACCGCGAGGGGATCACCATGCATTCGAGCACCAACGCCGCCACCGCACCTGCCCCGCCACCGGAACGCGATTCGCCCACGCCGGCCAGCGAAAGCCATGCCGAGGAAGCGCTCGATGAAGCGCTGAAGGAAAGCTTCCCGGCCAGCGACCCGATCGCCATTGCCACGCCAAAACCAGCCGGCAAGACGCCGTCCTGACGGCACGCCTTGCCAGCCACCGTTGCGGTGGCTTTTTTTTGCCTGAACTGAATCCGGACGCCCCGCCCCCGCGTAGATGGCTATGCCACGACCGAACGAAGTTACTACGCGGAAAGGAAACGCCATGCAGCACTACAGCAAAAAGACGGATCCCCTGGACCAGCGCCTGTACCTGGCCCAGCGCATCGACCGGGCCGATGCGCGCCTGCAACGCTTGCACGATGCGGCCGAGCGCGAACGCTGCGCGCAATGGATCACGGCCTGGGCCGTGGCGGCGGGCGCCGACGCGCCGCGCGGCATGAAGCTGCGCATCCGCGGCGAATTCATCCTGCTTTGATCCAAAACAAAAGCCCCGCCCGGTGCATGCGCACGGGGCGGGGCCAGTCAAGCCGACACCTTCCTAATCGGACGTGTCGCGGTACTGCTCGGGCGTCGTGTCGCCATCGGCGACTTCATACCACATCGCATTGAGCACGGCGAAGGTCGCCGCCAGCGGAAGACCCAGTATCCAGGCGAAATACCACATAGTTATATCCTTTCGTTGATTCTTAGTAGGCGTGACCGCTGTCATCCTTGATTGCTTTTGCATCAACCTTGCCCCACAGCACTTTATACACCCACGTCGTGTACGCCACGATGAGGGGAATGAAGACGGCCGTGACGACCAGCATGATGAACAGGGTCATGTGGCTGGACGAGGAATCCCACACCGTCAGGCTGGCGCGCGGGTCGATCGACGATGGCAGGATGAACGGGAACATGGCCGCGCCCACGCCGAGGATGATGCCGGCGATGCCGGCCGCGCTGGCCAGCAAGGCGGGCACTTCGCGGCGCGCGCGCTGGAAGGCAAAGGCCAGCAGCGGGCAAAGCAGGCCCAGCGCAGGGGCGATCCAGGTCCAGGGATGGGCGGCAAAGTTGAGGAACCAGGCGCCCACGTGCACTTCCGCCGTTTTCAGCATCGGGTTCGACGGACCGTCGACCACCACCGTGCTGCTGATGCGGTAGCCATCGACCCACAGCCACAGGGCCACGCCGGCCAGCGCATACAGCACGACGGTGGCAAGCGCCGCCACGCTGCCGTAGCGGCGCGCCCGTTCGGCAACCGGGCCGTCCGTTTTCAGCTGCAGCCAGGTGGCGCCGTGCATCACCAGCATGGCCACCGAGACAAGGCCGCACAGCAGCGCGAACGGGTTGAGCAGCGCAAAGAAGCTGCCGTCATAGAAGATGTGCATGTCTGGCGAGAAACGGAACGGCACGCCCTGCAGCACGTTGCCGATGGCCACGCCGCAAATCAGGGCCGGCACGAAGCCGCCCACGAACAGGGCCGCATCCCAGCGGGCGCGCCAGCGCGGGTCTTCGCGCTTGCTGCGGAACTTGAAGGCCACGGGGCGCACGATCAGCGCCACGAGGATGACGAACATGGCCAGGTAAAAGCCCGAGAATGACACGGCGTACAGCTGCGGCCAGGCGGCAAAGATGGCGCCGCCGCCGAGGATCAGCCACACCTGGTTGCCTTCCCACACGGGACCGATACTGTTGATGACGACCCTGCGCTCGAGGTCCGTCTTGCCGACGAAAGGCAGCAGGATACCCGTGCCCAGGTCGAAGCCGTCCGTGATGGCAAAGCCCACCAGCAAGATGCCGATCAGCAGCCACCAGATCAGGCGCAGTGTTTCGTAAGAAATCATTTCATGCAAAATCATGGTCTGGCCCTCCTTAGGCGCGTTGAGTCTGAATGGCAGCGGGGGCTGGCACGGGGGCCGGCGCCTTCTCTTCCGGCCCCTTGCGGATGGCCTTGAGCATGAGCTTCATTTCAATCATCAACAGCACCGTGTAGATGGCGGCAAAGCCGGCAATCGTGATCAGGAGGGTCGAAGCGCCCAGATTCGAGACGGCCACGGCCGTCGGCAGCACGCCTTCGATGACCCACGGCTGGCGGCCCACTTCGGCCACGATCCAGCCCGCTTCAATGGCCACCCACGGCAGCGGGATGGCGAACACGGCCAGCTTCAGCAGCCAGCGGTGCTTGTCCAGGGTGCGGCGCGTCGACAGCAGGAAGAACGTGCCGGTCAGCAAGATAAAGAACATGCCCAGGCCCACCATCACGCGGAAGGACCAGAACAGGGGCGCCACGGGCGGCACGGTATCGAGCGCGGCCTTGCGAATTTGCTCGGGCGTGGCCTGGCGCGGGTCGTCGACATAGCGTTTCAGCAGCAAGGCATAGCCCATGGACTGGCCTTTCGACTCGAACATGTCCTTCGCGTCCTGCGGCACGGGGCTGCCCGGCGCCACGCTGCGGATGGTTTGCAGCGCGTCATACGCCTTGATGCCATCCTTGATCAGCAGTTCGCCGCGGTCGACCAATTGCTCGATGCCGGGGATTTCCGTCGTCAGCGAGCGCGTGCCGATCAAGCCCATCACCATCGGAATGTGCACGGCGTAATGCGTCTCGCGCGCTTTCGCGTCGGGGAAGCCGAAGGCCGTGAAGGCGGCCGGGGCCGGCTCCGTGGTCCACATGGCCTCGATCGCGGCCAGCTTCATCTTTTGGTGTTCCGACGACAGGTAGCCGCTTTCATCGCCCAGTACCACCACCGACAGCGAGGCGGCCAGGCCGAACGACGCGGCGACCGTCATCGAGCGCTTGGCCAGCTGCACGTGGCGGCCCTTCAGCAGATACCAGGCGGAAATACCCAGCACGAACACGGCTGCGGCCGTATAGCCGGCCGACACCGTGTGCACGAATTTCGCCTGTGCCACGGGATTCGTCAGCACGGCGCCGAAATCCGTCACTTCCATGCGCATGGTTTGCGGATTGAAGGCCGCGCCGACGGGATTTTGCATCCAGCCGTTGGCGATCAGGATCCACAGGGCCGAGAAGTTCGAACCGATGGCCACCAGCCAGGTCGTGACCAGGTGGCCACGCTTCGACAGCTTGTCCCAGCCGAAGAAGAACAGGCCGACGAAGGTCGCTTCCAGGAAGAAGGCCATCAAGCCCTCGATGGCCAGCGGTGCGCCGAAAATGTCGCCCACATAATGGCTGTAGTAGCTCCAGTTCATGCCGAACTGGAATTCCATGACGATGCCCGTCGCCACGCCCATGGCGAAGTTGATGCCGAACAAGACACCCCAGAACTTGGTCATGTCGCGCCAGATGGGGCGGTTCGTCATCACGTAAACCGTCTCCATGATGGCGAGGATCACTGACAGGCCTATCGTCAGCGGAACGAATATAAAGTGGTACAGGGCTGTCAGCGCAAACTGCAGTCTGGATAAAGCGACAATATCGAAGTCCATATGATTTCCTTGGTGTTTCCCTACTGTAATTGTAAACTTGGTATCTATCTGATGCGATTCGATTGGTTCCGCCGCCTTCGGGCTGGCGTGCGGCACCGCCTGTCTCCGTTCTTGTCAATCCCCCCGCAAACCCGCCAGGGCCGCTTCGAAGCCATCCGTGCCGCGCCGCAGCTCTTCGACGATGCGGCCGTCGCGGATGCGCAGCAGCCGGTCCGCCAGCGCCGCTTCGCGCCGCAAGTGGGTTGCGATCAGCAAGCTGCGCCCTTCGCAGCGCGCGCGCAAACGCTGCAGGACGTCGCTTGCCGTCCCCGCATTCAGCGCTTCCGTCGCTTCGTCGAGCAGCCACAAGGTCGATTCGTGCAGAAACAGCCGCGCCAGCGCCAAACGCCGCGCCTGGCCGCCCGACAAGCCCAGGCCGCCCTCGCCCAGCATGGTGTCGAGGCCGCCCGCCAGGGCGCGCACCTCGTCGTCCAGGCCGGCCGCCTGCAGCGCCGCCCACAGCTGCGCATCGCTGGCGGCGGGGTCGGCCAGGCGCAGGTTGTCGCGCAAGCTGTCCTGGAACAATTCCGTCTTCTGCGTGAACAGGCAGGCGCGCGGCGCGCTCACCTTGCCCGACAATGGCACCAGCTCGCGCGCGGCCAGGGCCAGCAAGGTGGACTTGCCCGCGCCGCTGGGGCCGATCAAGGCCACGCGCTCGCCGGCGGCGATGTGCAGCGATACGTCATGCAGGATGGCCACATGGCTGCCCGCATGCGCGGCGCTGACGCGTTCCAGGCGCAAGCCCGGTGCGGCATCCAGGGGCAGCGTGGCGACATCCTGCTGCTCCAGGCGCGGCGCCAGGCGGCGCATCGCCAGCAGCATGCGCCCCGCTTCCAGCGCGCCGCGGCGCAATCCCGCAAACGGTTCCACGGCCGTCAGGGCGATCAGCAGGGCCAGCGCCGCGGCCGGCACGCTCAGCGCCTGCTGCTGCACCAGCGCGGCGACGGCCAGCAGCACCCCGGCCAGGGTCGCGCTGCCGGCCACGCCATATGCGGCGCCCGCCGCCGTTTCCAGGCGCAGCAGGGCGAAATCGGCTTGCGCCAGCGAGCGGTCGATCCGCGCCAGCGCCGCGCACTGGGCGTCGATGCGGCCCGCCATCACCAGGTCCGTCTGGCCGGCCACCAGGTCGATGGCGCCGGAACGCAGTTTTTCGATGGCGCGCGAGCGCAGGATGGCCGGGCGGCGGGCGCGGCGCGCCACGCTCCAGCTGATGCCGCCGCCGGCGGCCAGCAGCCACGCGGCCAGTCCCAGGCCCAGCTGCCACTGCATCACGCCCAGCGCCACGCCCGCCAGCAAGGCCGCGCACAGGGCCGTGAAGGCGGGCACCAGCAGGCGCAGGTACAGCGATTCGAGCGCATCGATATCGGCCGTCAGGCGGAACAGCAGCTTGGCAGGCTGGCGCAGCAGCCGGCTGGCCGCTTCCGGGCGCGACCAGCCGCGAAACAGTTGCACGCGGATGCTGGCCAGCGCGGCGAACGTGGCGTCGTGCGTGACGAGGCGCTCCGCATAGCGCGAACCCGTGCGGCCGATGGCCAGCAGGCGGATGCCGGCCGACGGGCCGAACACGTCGAACAGGATGGCCGTCGAGGCGTGCAGGCCGGCAATCGAGGTGGCCGTGATGAACCAGCCGGACAAGCCCAATAAGGCCATGCCGGACACCGCCGTCAGGGCCGCCAGCAAGGCGCCCCCGATCAGCTTGCCTGGTTGGGCCAGCAGCAATTGCCGCAGGACGGGATTCGAGATCAATGTGGTGTTCATGCGCGCAACTCCTGTGCCTGCGCCCGGGCATCGACCTGCACCGTGCGCTGCAGGCGCCCGGCCAGCACGGGGTCGTGCGTGGCGACGATCATCGTCTTGCCTTTCGCCAATTCCAGCAAGGTGTCCGTCACGCGCTCCGCCGTTTCGCTGTCCAGGTGGGCCGTCGGTTCATCGACCAGCAGCAAGTCCGCGTGCGGATGCAGGGCCACGCGGGCCAAGGCCAGGCGCACGGCTTCGCCGCCGGACAAGCCCTGCCCGCCATCGCTGAGCATGACGGCCGGCTGCGCCTGCGCCACGGCAGCCAGGTCGGCCAGGTGCAGCGCCTGCGTCACTTGCGCGGCATGCGCGCCCACGCGGCCCAGGGTCACGTTCTGGCTGACGGAGGCGGCAAACACGTGGGGACGCTGGCCCATCCACGCCATGCGTTGGCGCAAGGTATTCACGGTGCCGTCGTTCAGGCGCACGCCGCCGATGCGGATCTCGCCGCCGCTGGCGGGCAGCAAGCCGGCCAGCAAGGACAGCAAGGTGGTCTTGCCGGCGCCGCTGGCGCCCAGCAGGGCGACATGTTCGCCGGCGCGCACGGTCAGGTCGAAGCCGTCGAAGACGGGCGCCTCGCCGGGATGGGCAAAGCGCAGTTGATGGATTTCGATAGCGGGCGGCGGCGCCACGGCCATGGCGGCGGCGGAGACGGCAGCGGCTGCCACGCCGGCGCCGGGCAGGGGCACGCCCTCCCCCGCCAGGTCGTGCAGGCCGGCCAGGCCCGCTTCGCCGGCCGCCTTGTCATGCCAGACGGCGGCCAGTTCGCGCAAGGGTTCGAAAAACGCGGGCGCCAGCAGCAGGATGAACAAGCCCTGCCCCAGGCTCAGTTCGCGGCCCCAGGTGCCGAAATTGATGCTGCCCAGCAAGGAGAAACCGATAAACGCGGCCACCATGGCGACACCGAGCGCGGAAAACAGTTCCAGCACGGCGGACGACAGGAAGGCGATACGCAGCACCACCATCGTGCGCCGGCGCACGGATTGCGACGAGGCATCCAGGCGTTCGGCCGTGGCATCGACGGCGTCGAGCGCGCGCAGGGTAGCCAGGCCGCGCAGGCGGTCCAGCAGAAACGCGTTCATGCTGCCCATTTCCACCATCTGCGCGCGGCTGGCCGCTTGCGCGCCCATGCCCACGAGGGCCATGAAGACGGGAATCAGGGGCGCGGCGATGAGCAGGATCAGGGCGGCGATCCACGACAGGGGCGTCACCACGGCGAGGATCACGAGCGGCACGAGCATGACTTTCCAGCGCGCGGGCTTGTAGCGCACCAGGTAGGGCACGATGGCTTCGGCCTGTTCGGCGATGACGCTGGCCGCCTGCCCCGACTGGGCGCGCTGGCGGTCCAGCGGCGAACGGTGCGCCAGCGCTTGCGCCACTTGCGCGCGCAAGGTGGACAGGTGGTCGCGCGCCGCCGCATACATGCGCCGCGCGCCCCACGCTTCGCCGCCGGCGCGCAGCACGCCCAGCAGCAGCACGCCGGCGGCCGGCAACAGGGCCGCGCGCCACGGTGCGCCGGCCAGCATGGCTTGCACGGCCCAGGCCAGCAAGGCCGCTTGTGGCAGCCACAGCAAGGCGGCGCCGCCCTGCGCCAGGCTGGCGGCACGGGGAAGGATAAAGCGGGGCAAGGACAGCGGCGTGGTAGGCATATCTATACTTTTTGAGTTTTCAGAATTTTCTGTAAATTCGATATTTTGTATAATACTGCGAAACATGACATATATCAATTGACCCTGCGGGTGTGGCGTGAAAAAATTCAGATAATTATGAAAACTCAACATATCCAAATGACGCCGCTGATCCTGACCTTCGTCAGCCATTTCGGCGAGATGGGCAGCCGCTGGGGCTTTAACCGGACAGTGGGGCAAGTGTACGCCTTGTTGTTTGTCGCAGAGCATCCTTTACACGCGGATGAAATCGCGGAACACCTGAGTTTTTCACGCTCGAACGTGAGCATCGGCTTGAAGGAATTGCAGGGCTGGGGCTTGATCCGCCAGTCGCGCATCCCCGGCGACCGGCGCGAGTATTTTTCCTCGCTGGGCGATGTGTGGCAAATCTTCCGCGTGGTGGCCGCCGAGCGCCGCCGCCGCGAGGTGGCGCCCACCTTGACGGTGCTGCGCGAATCGCTGCTGGCGCCGGCCACGGAACCCGTCGACCAGTATGCGCAGGAGCGCATGCGCGAAATGTATGAACTGGTCGACCTGGCCAACACCTGGTTCGACGACTTGCAGCGCCTGTCGCCCGAATCGATGGCGCAGCTGATGAAAATGGGCGCCAAAGTACAAAAATTGCTCAACGCCAAGGATCGCCTGTTCGGCGTCAGCAATAACAGCGACTGAAACCCGCCTCCCCTCCCCCTAATCAAGGCATTGCTAGCACAAGCTGGCATGCCTTGTCACGCCATTTCCGCTCGCCGTGCAGGCATTCGCCAGCACAGCCATACATAGCCGTATGCGATGTTGTCAAGCATGCCAATAGCATTATTTAAATTGTATTAATTTACATCAAGACTAAGCTTGCATATGCGTACTCACGCAAAGGCGACCGGGCGACAAGTCGACCTCCCTGACCGGATGGCGCGCACCCTGAAGCAGTGAAATGTCTGCAATAAAATAAAAGGGGATTTTCATGAAAAGCATAACAAGCATTGCCATACGGGCATCCATGCTGGCCGCCCTGACGGCCTGCATGGGTGTGGCACAGGCTGCCACATGGGTCGATGTGGGACCGGCCAGCGGTTTCAGCATCGAAGGCAGCACCGTCACTTACTCGCCGTCACCTGCCCTCATGGTGAAATACTATGACGACAATCTCGTGCCGCAGAGTCCCACCGACATCCAGGGCTATATCAACGGCGTTTTCGGCACCAGCCTGGGTGCGGCCGTCTCGTTTTGCGACAATGCCACCTCAGGCTGCACCGCGGGCACCACGGCAGGCGCCAGCGGCGGGGTGAATTCCTTCACGAGTGCGGCGGACTATGATTACCTGGCCATCCATTTCGGCCAGGGCGAACTGGTCTTCCACTGGGCAGCGCCCGTCGCAGCCGGCACGACCTTCACGGTGGAAGGCTTGCCCAAGGACCTGAGCAATTACCGCGCCTACGTTTCCGCCATCCCTGAACCGGAAACCTATGCCATGCTGCTCGCCGGCCTGGGCCTGCTCGGCGTCCTGGCGCGCCGCCGCCAGGCAAAATAAGAGCATCGGGCAAGACCCGCAACACGGCGCCGGCGCACCCATGTTTACAGCGCGCTTGCGCCGCGCCGCTCACTCTTTACACCGTCTTTATGCCCCTCCCGCTATGCTGACCGGCATCTTCAGTCATCGTTGCGAGGGAGCCCACATGCATGAATCCCCATTCCAGCCGCGCGCGCGCCATGCGCTGCGCCAGCACTTGCCCGTGCGCGAACGGCTGCGCCTGGCACGCCTGGCCAGCAAGAAAGTGCTGTCGCTGTGTTCCGCGCTGCTGTGCGCGGCGCCGCTGCTGTATTTGCTGAGCTTAGTGCTGGGCGCGCAGCCCTGAACAGCTGCGCGAAAACCGGATGTGGGGGAAAGATGGGGTGCGTAGCGTTGCGGCAGCTTGGCGCCGCATGATCGTGGCCAGTATGAAACTGGTCCGCCCAGAGGGAATCGAACCCCCATTCACGGTTTAGAAGACCGTTGTCCTATCCGTTGAACGATGGGCGGAGAGGTGCAGTATTTTAATCCATGCGCGCCAGCAATGAAATGCCAGCGCGGAATAGAAAACGGGCTGTCATTTCTGACAGCCCGCTTATGACTTTGGTCGGAGTACAAGGATTCGAACCTTGGACCCCCTGGTCCCAAACCAGGTGCGCTACCGGGCTGCGCCACACTCCGAAGACAAGATAATAACGCCCCCACCCAATTTCGTCAATTGCCATAGACGAATTAGATGGAAATAACTATCGGCGCCTGCCTTTACACAGCCACTTTATCCGCAATGCGGCGCGCCATCGACTCGGCCTTTTCCTTATCTTTCGCCTCGACCATCACGCGGATCAGCGGCTCGGTGCCGGAAGCGCGGATCAGCACGCGGCCCGTGTCGCCCAGCTCGGCCTCGACCAGTTCTTTCTCGGCCACCATGGCGGCATTTTTTTGCCAGTCGAAACCGGGCGCCACGCGCAGGTTGATCAGGGTTTGCGGGAACAGCACCAGTTCGGCCAGGCATTGCTGCAGGCTCTGGCCGCTGCGCTTGAGGGCGGACAATACTTGCAGCGCGGAAACGATGCCGTCGCCCGTCGTGTGCTTGTCCAGGCACAGCAGATGGCCGGAACCTTCGCCACCCAGTATCCAGCCCTTTTCCTTCATGACTTCCAGCACGTAGCGGTCGCCCACCTTGGCGCGCGCAAAGCCGATGCCCTGCTGCTTGAACAACACTTCCAGCGCCATATTCGTCATCAGGGTACCGACGGCGCCGGCCACGGGGCCTGTCGCCAGGCGGTCCTTGACCATGACGTACAACAACTCGTCGCCGTTATACAGGCGGCCCGTGGCATCGCACATGATCAGGCGGTCGGCGTCGCCATCGAGGGCGATGCCCAGGTCGGCGCCGTGCTCGACGACGGCTTCGGCCATGGCCTTGGTTGCCGTGGCGCCGAAGCCAGCATTGATGTTGAAACCGTCCGGCTTGTTGCCGATGGCGATGACTTCCGCGCCCAGCTCATGGAACACGTGCGGCGCGATATGGTAGGCGGCGCCATGCGCGCAATCGACGACGATCTTCAGGCCGCGCAAGTCCAGCTCGTTCGGGAAGGTGCCCTTGCAAAATTCGATGTAGCGGCCCTGGGCATCGTCCAGGCGCTTGGCGCGGCCCAGCTTGTCCGACGGCACGCAAGCCATGGGCTCGTCGAGTGCCGCCTCGATTTCCAGTTCCACGCTGTCGGGCAGCTTGGTGCCCTGGCCGGAAAAGAACTTGATGCCATTGTCGTGGTACGGGTTGTGCGAAGCGGAAATGACGACGCCGGCCGACAGGCGCAGCGCCCGCGTCAGGTAGGCGATTGCCGGGGTCGGCATGGGGCCGGCCAGCATCACATCCACGCCGGCGGCCGACAGGCCCGCTTCCAGCGCCGCTTCCAGCATGTAGCCGGAAATGCGCGTGTCCTTGCCGATCAGCACCGTCGGTCGCGTCTTGCCGCCTTGCGACTTGGCCAGCACCTTGCCGGCAGCATAGCCGAGGCGCATGACGAAGTCGGGGGTGATCGGAGCCGTGCCCACCAGGCCGCGGATGCCATCCGTGCCAAAATATTTACGCGTCATAGTATTTCTCTTTTTGTTGTTTATGATAAATCTTACAGGCTCAGTGTGCCATGCGCCAGACCTTCAGTGCATCGACGGTTTCAGCTACATCATGCACACGGATAATTTCCGCACCTTGCGCTACCGCAGCAAGTGCACCGGCGACACTGCCGGCCAGGCGCTGCTCGACGGGACGCCCCGTGACGGCGCCGATCATCGACTTGCGCGACAGCCCGGCCAGCACAGGCAGGCCCAGTTCGCTGCGCAACTGGCGCGTGGCGCGCAATAAGGCGTAGTTCTGCTCCACCGTCTTGCCGAAGCCAAAGCCAGGATCGACGCACAGGCGCTCGCGGGCGATGCCGGCCGCCGTCATCGTGTCGATGCGCTCGCGCAGGAAGTCGATGACTTCGCGCACCACGTCTTCGTACTGCGGCTGGGCTTGCATAGTTTCCGGCACGTTTTGCATGTGCATGATGCACAACGCGCAATCGCTGTCCCGCACGGCGTCGATGGCGCCCGGCGCGCGGAAACCGTTGATATCGTTGATCATGTCTGCGCCCGCCAGGATGGCTTCGCGCATCACTTCCGGCTTGTAGGTGTCGACGGACAGGGGCTTGCCGCAGTCGCGCAAGGCGTACAGCACCGGCATGACGCGCTGCAACTCATCTTGCAGCGGCAGCGGCGGCGCGCCGGGACGGCTCGATTCGCCGCCGATGTCGATGATGTCGACACCGTCCATGATCATCTGCTCGGCGCGGGAAATGGCAAATTCCAGGTGCTGGTACTGGCCCGCATCGGAAAACGAGTCGGGCGTGATGTTCAGGATGCCCATCACCAGCGCCTGCGTGCCCTGCAGGTTGAAGCCGAAACGGCCGAATTGCAAATAGTGTCGCATGTGAATCTTTGTAGTCGTCAGGAAAAAACTGCTGCGGCAACGAAAAAGGGCAAGGATTGCTCCTTACCCTTCTCTTGCATGCCACTAATCAGGCAGTGGTCGCTATCAGGCTGGCGCCGTCACGTTAGGCGAGATGCCGCCCGTGCCGCTGTCGCCCGCATTGCGGCGTGGCGGGATGACTTTCGGTGGACGCGGCTCCAGGCCGGCCATGATGTCATTGATTTGCTCTGCATCAATGGTTTCCCATTCCAGCAAGGCTTTGGTCATCATTTCGACCTTGTCGCGGTTGCCTTCCAGCAAGGTGCGCGCCAAAGCATATTGCTTGTCGAGAATGTTGCGGATTTCAGCATCGACCTTTTGCTGCGTCGCTTCCGAGATCGTCTTCGTGGCGCCACCGAAGAAACCTTCGTTTTCGCTGTCTTCGTAGACCATCACGCCCATGCTGTCGGACATGCCGAAGCGGGTCACCATGGAACGGGCCAGCTTGGTGGCACGCGAAAAGTCGTTCGACGCACCCGTGGACATTTGTCCCACGAAAATCTCTTCGGCGATACGGCCACCGAACAGGATGGAAATTTCTTCCAGCATCTTGTCCTTGTAGGCGGACAGATTGTCGTGTTCCGGCAACTGCCACGTCAGGCCCAGGGCCCAGCCGCGCGGCATGATCGTTACCTTGTGCACGGGATCGGCCTTCGGCAGCAGCTTGGCGACGACGGCGTGACCGGACTCATGGTAAGCCGTATTGCGACGCTCTTCCTCGCGGATGATCATCGATTTACGCTCGGGACCCATGTAGATCTTGTCTTTCGCATCTTCGAAGTCCGCCATTTCCACCAGGCGCTTGCTGCGGCGCGCGGCGAACAGGGCTGCCTCGTTGACCAGGTTGGCCAGGTCCGCGCCCGAGAAACCGGGGGTGCCGCGGGCCAGGATATCGGCTTTCACGTCGGTACCGATAGGCACTTTGCGCATGTGCACGTTCAAGATCTGCTCGCGGCCGCGGATATCGGGCAAGCCGACGGACACCTGGCGGTCGAAACGCCCCGGACGCAGCAGCGCTTTGTCGAGCACGTCGGCGCGGTTGGTGGCGGCCACGACGATCACGCCGGAGTTCGCTTCAAAACCGTCCATCTCGACCAGCAACTGGTTCAGGGTCTGTTCGCGCTCGTCATTGCCGCCGCCCATGCCGGCGCCGCGGTGACGGCCGACAGCGTCGATCTCGTCGATGAAGATGATGCATGGCGAATGCTTTTTCGCGTTTTCGAACATGTCGCGCACGCGGCTGGCGCCGACGCCGACGAACATTTCCACGAAGTCGGAACCGGAAATTGAGAAGAACGGCACCTTGGCTTCGCCGGCGATGGCGCGCGCCAGCAGGGTTTTACCCGTGCCCGGAGGACCGACCATCAGCACGCCGCGGGGAATGCGGCCGCCCAGTTTCTGGAATTTGCTCGGATCCTTGAGGAAGTCGACCACTTCGTTGACTTCTTCTTTCGCTTCGTCGCAACCGGCGACATCGGCGAAGGTGACGGTGTTGCTGGCTTCATCCATCATGCGCGCCTTCGACTTGCCGAACGAGAATGCCCCGCCCTTGCCGCCGCCTTGCATCTGACGCATGAAGAAGACCCAGACGCCGATCAACAGCAGCATGGGGAACCAGGAAACAAAAATAGTTTGCAGGAAAGACGCTTCCTCGGGCGGACGCACATCGAAATGCACGCCATTATCGCGCAAGTCGCCGATCAAGCCCTTGTCGAGGCTGGTGGCGGTGGTACGCACCTTAGTGTCGTCCATCAGCTTGGCGGTGATCGACGAACCTTCGATCACGACATCCTTGACGCGCTTGGCTTTGACTTCATCCAGCAAATCGGAATAAGCGATGGCCTTGCTGCCGCCTGTGGCGCCATGACTGTCGAATTGCTTGAACAGCATGAACAACAGCAGCAATACGACTACCCAGATGGCAGATTTGGAAAACATGTTATTCACGAAGACTCCTTGGATGCAGTGCGCATCTCTTTACCTATAGCTAGAAACACGATTTTACTCGCAATAAGCGGGCCGTGCCAAAGCCCGCCGATCCGTGCGCGCGAAAAAATCGCGTTCACGCAAAAAAATGCAGTATAAACAATTTAGGCTTTTATGCCATCAGACGCTACTGCACTTCTCGTTCCCATGTGCGGATTCCCTCTTAAATATCAAGGGCGGAATCATCTTCTTCCACGGCATTTTTCAGCGGATTCTTGATTCCACGGCCCATCAGGAAGATTTCCGACGATTTATCGCGGCTGGCCTTGGGCTTTTTCTGCACGACGACCTTGAATTCGGCGCGGAATTTCTCCACGATCTGACTGAAACCCATGTCCTTGAAGCATTTCACCAGCAGCACGCCAGACGGCTTCAGGTGCAATTGCGAGAATTCGATGGCCAGGTCGATCAAGTGTTCCATGCGCGCGGCATCCGCCGTGGCGATGCCCGACAGGTTGGGCGCCATGTCCGACAGGACCAGGTCGACCTTGCGGCCCTGCAACACCACTTCCAGCTGGCGCAGCACGCGCGCTTCGCGGAAGTCGCCCTGGATGAAGTGGAAATCGGCAATCGGCTCCATTTCCAGCATGTCCAGGCCAATCAGGGTACCATTGACCCCGCCGCCGTCCTTGCCAGCCAGCTTGCGCCGCGTGTACTGGGCCCAGCTGCCAGGAGTGCAACCCAGGTCGACGATCACCTGGCCAGGTTTGATCAGTTTCTCGTCTTCATCGATTTCTTTCAGCTTGTATGCTGCCCGGGCGCGGTAGCCCTCTTTTTGCGCCAACTTCACATAAGGATCATTTATGTGGTCGTGCAACCAGTTTTTGTTTAATTTCTTCTTTGCCATTCGCGTAGAATACTGCTTTTAAGGGAATTACTAAATATTATTATGCTAAAACTTACACCCGTAGAGCGCAGCGCACTGCGCGCCGAAGCACACGCGCTGAAGCCTATCGTCATTATTGGCGAAGCGGGCTTGACACCTGCTGTCCTCAAAGAGATCGACCTTGGCCTGGAT
Organism: Janthinobacterium kumbetense; assembly: GCF_023703445.1. Lineage (NCBI taxonomy): Bacteria > Pseudomonadati > Pseudomonadota > Betaproteobacteria > Burkholderiales > Oxalobacteraceae > Janthinobacterium > Janthinobacterium kumbetense. The sequence goes on along the minus strand of NZ_JAMQGR010000009.1, from coordinate 155,175 downwards.
TCGCACGGTCTGATTAAAGTCCGCGTGTTCGGCGACGACCGCGAAGCCCGCGTCGGAATGTACGATACGATTTGCGGCAATCTCGGCGCCGCCCCGGTACAACATATTGGCAAACTGCTGGTAATCTACCGTCCGAAAAAAGAAGTGGTTAAGGAGAAGGTCAGCGCCGGCAAAGGCATGCGCGAAGTGACCATCGTCAAGGCCAGCGCCAGCGGCACCAAGCGCCCGAGCGTGACGAAAGTCATGATCAAGGGCAATGAGCGCGTTACCGAAGGCGGTTCCATCAAGCGTGCCAAGCCACGTCAGAAAAGCGCCAAGAAAAGCGCACTGGGCAGCAAGTAAGCCTGTTCACCCGGCCACCGCAAGGCGGCCGGGCTTGAAACAAGAAGCGGAGCACGGGATATTCCCTGCTCCGCTTTTTTATTGCTGCTGATTCAAGATTACTGCTGTTTCCAGATCAGCACGCCCGCCAGCAGGCTCTGCACAGCAAAGATCAGGGTCGACACGCCATGCAGCATGCCGAAGCGGCTGCGCATGGCCTCGTCCATGAGGCCCGACGGCGCTTGCGCCTTGATTTCGGCCATCAGGGGCGAAATGCCGAAATGGCTGAGCAGCGCGCACACCAGCATCGATAGTACCAATGCGGCCAGCAAGCGCCGGCGCTTCAGTTCCAGCGCGCCCGCGCCCCATTGCAACAGGGCCAGCAGCACCAGCGCACAGGCGATGGACAGCCAGGCCTCGGCGCGGAACATGCTGCCGGCGATATTGCCCGCCAGCACGCGGTCACTGAGGGTGCCGAACAGGGTGGGCGCCACGATGAAGCCGATGGTCCACAGGCTGCCGGCCCACAGGGTGGCAACGAGGAGGCGCACGCGCGTCAGCATCAGATGTACAGCACTTCCAGGATTTCGTATTCGCGCGGGCCGGACGGCGCCTGCACTTCCACCACGTCGCCGGCGTACTTGCCGATCAGCGCGCGGGCGATCGGGGACGTCACGGAAACCTTGTTCATTTTCAAGTCGGCTTCATCGAGGCCGACGATCTGATACGTGACTTTCTGGCCCGATTCCAGGTCTTCCAGGTTCACGGTCGAGGCAAACACCACGCGGCCTTCCGCGTCGAGCGCGGTCGGGTCGATGATTTGCGCTGCACCCAGCTTGCCTTCGAGCTCGGCGATGCGGCCTTCGACGAAGGCCTGGCGTTCCTTGGCGGCATCGTACTCGGCGTTTTCCGACAAATCTCCGTGCGAACGCGCTTCGGCGATCGCATCGATGACGATGCGGCGTTCCTTGGTCTTCAAATGATGCAGCTCTTCCTTCAAGAGTTCTGCGCCGTATTTGGTCAATGGGACTGAGGTCATGTTATCTCTACTATCTGCTAGTTATCGGCGCCGCTGTCCGTGTTTTGCCACGGTTAACGGACTTACCAAGTGAAAACCACAGAGGCCGCGCGCTGCTCTGCACGGAACTCTGTGGTTGATAAGCATGCAGTGTACCGCCTAACGGCGGCCACTGCAAACGCACTTAGTTCAAGGTCTTGTGCAGACCTTGCAAATCGTACACACGCAGCTCATCCAGGTGGCGGATGCCTTCGACGGCCGCTTCCGCGCCGGCGATGGTGGTGTAGGTCGTCACGCGCGACGCCAGGGCCGACGTGCGGATGGCCCGCGAATCGACGATGGCGCTGCGTTTTTCTTCCACGGTGTTGATCACCAGCACGATTTCATGGTTCTTGATCATGTCGACCACGTGCGGACGGCCTTCGATCACCTTGTTCACTGGCGTGACGGCGATGCCGGCAGCAGCGATCACGGCGGCGGTACCCTTGGTGGCGACCACGGTGAAGCCGGACTCGACCAGGTCACGCGCCACTTGCACGGCGCGCGGCTTGTCCGACGCTTTCACGCTGATGAAGACCTTGCCCGATTTTGGCAGGTTCACGCCGGCGCCCAGTTGCGATTTCACAAACGCTTCGCCGAACGTCAGGCCCACGCCCATGACTTCGCCCGTCGATTTCATTTCAGGGCCCAGGATGGTGTCCACGCCAGGGAACTTGACGAACGGGAACACGGCTTCCTTGACGCTGAAATACGGCGGCACGACTTCCTGCGTGATGCCTTGCGATGCCAGCGACTGGCCCACCATGCAGCGCGCGGCGATCTTCGCCAGTTGCAGGCCCGTGGCTTTCGAGACGAAAGGCACGGTGCGCGAAGCGCGTGGATTGACTTCCAGCACGAAGACGACGTCTTTCATTTCGCCGTCGATCTCTTGCTTCTGGATCGCGAACTGCACGTTCATCAGGCCGACCACGTTCAAGCCCTTGGCCATCAGCGCCGTCTGGCGTTTCAGTTCTTCAATGGTTTCCGGCGCCAGCGAATATGGTGGCAGCGAGCAAGCCGAGTCGCCCGAGTGGACGCCAGCCTGTTCGATGTGTTCCATCACGCCGCCGATGAACGTCGTTTCGCCGTCGGAGATGCAATCGACGTCGCACTCGATGGCGTCGTTCAGGAAGCGGTCCAGCAGCACCGGCGAATCGTGCGAGACCTTGACGGCTTCGCGCATGTAGCGCTCGAGGTCGCGTTGCTCGTGGACGATTTCCATGGCGCGGCCGCCCAGCACGTACGAAGGACGCACGACCAGCGGGTAGCCGATTTCCTGCGCCAGCGCCAGGGCGTCGGCTTCCGTGCGCGCGGTGCGGTTAGGCGGCTGGCGCAGTTCCAGCTTGTGCAGCATTTGCTGGAAACGCTCGCGGTCTTCGGCCGCATCGATCATGTCGGGCGACGTGCCGATGATAGGCACGCCATTGGCTTCCAGGTCCAGCGCCAGTTTCAATGGCGTCTGGCCGCCGTACTGCACGATCACGCCAACCGGTTTTTCGATGGCGACGATTTCCAGCACGTCTTCCAAGGTCAAGGATTCGAAGTACAGGCGGTCCGAGGTATCGTAGTCGGTTGAAACCGTTTCTGGGTTGCAATTGACCATGATGGTTTCGTAGCCGTCTTCGCGCATGGCGAGGGCCGCGTGGACGCAGCAATAGTCAAATTCGATACCCTGGCCGATACGGTTCGGGCCACCGCCCAGCACCATGATCTTTTTCTTGTCGGTCGGATTCGATTCGCACTCTTCGTCGTACGTGGAATACATGTACGCCGTGTCGGTCGAGAATTCCGCCGCGCAGGTATCGACGCGCTTGTAGACGGGACGGATGTTGAGCGCATGGCGCTGCTGGCGCACGGCCGTGTCGGTCGTCTGCAGCAGGAAGCCCAGGCGGCGGTCCGAGAAGCCCTTCTGTTTCAACTTGTACAGGGTGTTCTTGTCCAGGTTTTCCAGCTTCTGCGTGTCCAGCCACAGTTCCAGGTCGACGATTTCCTTGATCTGGATCAGGAACCATGGGTCGATCTTGGTGAGTTGGTGCACTTCTTCCAGGGTGAAACCCTGGGCAAACGCGTCGCCCACGTACCAGATGCGCTCAGGACCAGGCTCGCCCAGTTCTTCTTCGATCTTTTCGCGGTCCTTGGTCTTTTCGTTCATGCCATCCACGCCCACTTCCAGGCCGCGCAAGGCTTTCTGGAACGATTCCTGGAAGGTACGGCCGATGGCCATCACTTCGCCGACGGATTTCATCTGCGTCGTCAGGTGGTGGTCGGCGGTCGGGAACTTCTCGAACGTAAAACGGGGAATCTTCGTGACGACGTAATCGATCGACGGCTCGAACGATGCCGGCGTGGCGCCGCCCGTGATTTCATTGCGCAGCTCGTCCAGGGTGAAGCCGACGGCCAGCTTGGCGGCGATTTTTGCGATCGGGAAACCAGTCGCTTTCGATGCCAGGGCCGACGAACGCGATACGCGCGGGTTCATCTCGATGACGATCATGCGGCCATCGACGGGGTTGATCGAGAATTGCACGTTCGAGCCACCGGTGTCGACGCCGATCTCGCGCAGCACTGCCAGGGAGGCATTGCGCATGATCTGGTATTCCTTGTCCGTCAGCGTTTGCGCTGGCGCCACCGTGATGGAGTCGCCCGTGTGCACGCCCATCGGGTCGAGGTTTTCGATCGAGCAAATGATGATGCAGTTGTCCGCCTTGTCGCGCACCACTTCCATCTCGTACTCTTTCCAGCCCAGCAAAGATTCTTCGATCAGCAGCTCTTTCGTCGGCGATGCTTCCAGGCCGCGCTTGCAGATGGTTTCGAATTCTTCTTCGTTGTAGGCGATGCCGCCGCCGGAACCGCCCATGGTGAACGATGGACGGATGATGGTCGGGAAGCCCAGCGTGCGCTGCACGGCCCACGATTCTTCCATCGAGTGCGCCACGCCGGAACGGGCCGAACCGAGGCCGATCTTGGTCATCGCGTCCTTGAACTTGGAACGGTCTTCCGCCTTGTCGATGGCTTCCGGCGATGCGCCGATCAGCTCGACGTTATATTTTGCCAGCACGCCATTGTTGAACAGGTCCAGCGCGCAGTTCAGCGCCGTCTGGCCGCCCATCGTCGGCAGGATGGCGTCTGGACGCTCCTTGGCGATGATGCGTTCAACGACCGACCAGGTGATCGGTTCGATATAGGTCACGTCGGCCATTTCCGGATCCGTCATGATGGTCGCAGGATTGCTGTTGACCAGGATGACTTTGTAGCCCTCTTCGCGCAGGGCCTTGCACGCTTGCGCGCCGGAATAATCGAATTCGCAGGCCTGGCCGATCACGATCGGGCCAGCGCCAATAATCAGAATACTTTTGATATCTAAACGTTTAGGCATTTTTCTTTTTCTCCTCCGCAGCCATCAAGTTGATGAAGCGGTCAAACAGGTAAGCAACATCCATCGGGCCCGGCGACGCTTCAGGGTGGCCCTGGAAGCAGAAGGCCGGCTTGTCCGTGCGGGCAAAGCCCTGCAGGGAGCCGTCGAACAGCGATTCATGGGTCACGCGGCAGTTCGCGGGCAAGGTTGCCGCGTCGACTGCGAAACCGTGGTTTTGCGAGGTGATCAAGACCTGTTTCGTTTCCAGGTCTTGCACCGGGTGGTTGGCGCCGTGGTGGCCGAACTTCATCTTCAGCGTTTTCGCGCCGGAAGCGATCGCCATGATCTGGTGGCCGAGGCAGATGCCGAAGGTCGGGATGCCCTTCTCAATCAATTCCTTGGTCGCCGCGATGGCGTAGTCGCACGGTTCCGGGTCGCCGGGGCCGTTCGACAGGAAGATGCCGTCCGGATTGAGCGCCAGGGCGTCGGCAGCCGTCGCTTGCGCGGGCAGCACGGTGACTTTGCAGCCGCGCGCCGTCAGCATGCGCAGGATATTGCGCTTGACGCCGTAGTCGAAGGCGACCACGTGGTATTTCGCGTCCGCGTCGGCCAGCTGGCCGTAGCCTTCGCCCAAGGTCCATTCCGTTTCGCGGTACTCGTAGGCGTCCTTGCTGGACACGACCTTGGCCAGGTCCATGCCGGCCAGGCCGGGGAAGGAACGGGCCAGTTCCAGCGCTTGCGCGGCGGATGGCTCGTTGCCTTGCGTACCGACGAGGATGGCGCCGCCCTGCGCACCTTTTTCACGCAGGATGCGCGTGAGCTTGCGAGTATCGATGCCGGCGATGGCGACGATATTTTCAGCTTTCAGGTAATCGGACAGGGAGAGGGTGGAACGGAAACTGGATGCCAGCAATGGCAGATCGCGGATGATGAGGCCAGCGGCGTGAACCTTGGAAGATTCGACGTCTTCCGGATTGACGCCCGTATTGCCGATATGCGGATAGGTCAGGGTGACCATCTGGCGGCAATAGCTTGGGTCGGTAAGGATTTCCTGATACCCGGTCATCGAGGTGTTGAAAACAACCTCGCCCGTGGTATGACCGGCGGCACCGATCGAAAAACCTTTAAAGATCGTTCCATCAGCAAGCGCTAATATGGCTGGAACGGCAGGGCCAGAAAAAAATGGCGGCAAGGGCAACTCCTGATAAAGTTACCGTAGCTGCGCCACGTCAGACCGACCGCCTAGATACCCGAGCCAGATGCACTCAGGGTGTTTCAACGGTCATTTTGAATGAGGGGATGGGTAGTCGCTACGGTATATGTGTGATTGGCTAAACCTTTGAATTATAACCAAAAGGAAGCTTTTCCACAAGGAAGAAAACTCGGAATCGGCGGCATTTTTTTGCGCAGCAGCATAAATCCCCCGCCCCATGAAAAAAGCCGCCCGGCTTGCGCGGGGCGGCTCATTCTGCAATTGCGGCTACTACTTAGGCCGTCAGGGCGGCAATGCCCGCTTTCGCGATTTGCGCGTCCTCGGCGGACTTGACGCCCGAGACGCCGACGGCGCCCACGTAGTGGCCGTCGAACACGATGGGCACGCCGCCTTCCAGCAAGCCGTCGATTTCCGGTGCGCTCAGGAACGAGACGCGGCCGCCGTTGATCATCTCTTCATAGATGCGCGATTCGCGGCGGCCCAGCGCGGCCGTCTTGGCTTTCGATGGGGCGATGTGCGACGAGATGGGCGCCACGCCATCCATGCGCTGCAGCCACAGCAGGTGGCCGCCGTCGTCGACGATGGCGATCGTGACCGCCCAGTTATTCTTGACCGCTTCCGCTTCGGCGGCGGCAGCGATTTTCTTTACGTCGTCCAGGGTCAAAATCGGTTTCGATTGCATGGTGCATCCTTGTTATGTTGAATCAAAATTGTATACGAAATGCGGGGCCAGAATAACGACTTACTGCTCGCGCTTGGCTTTCAGCTTTTGCTTGAGCTGCGCCATCACGGCAAAGGTCGCCTGCTCGCCCGCCAGGATCGCCTGGTTGCGGCTGTTGAAATCGTTGCCCTTCATGGTGCCCAGGCTGGGCTGGATCACCACGTCCGCATCCTTCAATTCGAACTGGTTGATGCGCTGGCCCATGATGGCGAAGGTCTGCATCAGCACTTCCATCGAGCTGATGGCCTTTTGCGTATCCGTTTGCGACGAGATATTCACGGCAATGATGAAATCGGCGCCCATGTCGCGCGCAAAGCGCACGGGCACGGGAGCGACGAGGCCGCCATCGACATAGGTGTGGCCCGCGATCGTCACGGGCTGGAACACGCCCGGCACGGCCGACGAGGCGCGCACGGCCATGCCGGTGTTGCCGCGCTGGAACAGGATCGGCTGGCCATTTTTCAGGTCGGTCGCCACCACGCCAAACGGAATTTTCAGTTTTTCCAGCGGCACGCCGCCCACGGCCTTGTTGACATAGCTTTGCAGCGCTTCACCCTTCAGCACGCCGGACGACTTGCCGAACAGGGGCAAGGCCCAGTCGGAAATGGCCGCCTCGTCCATGTCGAACGCCATCTTTTGCAGGGCGAAGCCGGAATTGCCCGCCGCATACATGGCGCCCACCACGCTGCCCGCGCTGGTGCCCGTGACGATGTCCGCGTTGATGCCCTGCGATTCGAGCGCCTTGATCACGCCGATGTGCGCGAACCCGCGCGCCGCGCCGCCGCCCAGGGCCAGGCCGATCTTGATCTTGCGCGGCGTGACGACGATGGGCTCGGGTGGCGTCAATACCTGGACGGGTTTCGGGGCGGTAGTTTCGCAGCCGGCCAGCGCAAAGGCGGCCAGGGCAAGCAGGGTCAGGCGTTTAGGGAACATGGTGGAGAATGAGAACCGCGCGCGGCAGTGGCAACAAAGGAGAGCCGATTGTAGCGCAAGCGGGGCCGCCCGCACTGAAGGCCGCCTTAAATGTTAATAAATAACAAGATTCTGAATCGTGCGCGCCACTGCGGCTGCTAGACTGGCGCCTGGCTTACCGCATCATTAATGTTGTTTTTAATATAATCAATTGCGCGCACCAGCCTGGCGCCGCAAGCCAACCTATATTGATCGGCTTATGAAAACAGACCTGTTACGCCTCATCGCCCATCCATGCCTGCTCGTTGCCGCCCTGCTGGGTGCGGCAGGCGCCAACGCCGTCGCGGCGACGCAGGGCGCCAATAACATCGCGGAGAAAATGGCGGGCTTTACCTGCACGGGGAACTTGCAGATGCCCATGGATCCGGGGGAGCACACGATAGCGCTCAGCTTTGACGCCCCCGACCAGCACGGGGCGCAAGGCACCCTCATGGTTGACGAGCGCGGCAAGGCGAGCAACTTCTACGACTGCCGGCAAAGCGGCGACAACCTGGCGTGCACGTATGACGCGGGACCGGCCAGCGGCCCTCTGACCATGCGCTTTAGCGGCAAATTGAAGGAAGTAAAGGGCGAGATCAATTCCCCGTTTGAAAACAGCGCCACCATGCACTTTTCCGCGCGCTGCCAAAAATCGGCGCAGTAGCCGCCAACCCTCCGGCGTCGCAGCGTCCTGTGTATTGCTCAACCCTGCTTGCTCAACCCTGCCCCTGGCCTGGCAGGCAGTCAACCTATAAACTCTTCTCACTCGCCGAATCACAGAACATGTCCGACGCATATCAATTTTCCGACAACCGCGCCCTGAGCGACCCGTTTGCCCAACAGCTATCACAGCAGCCGCCCGACGGCGCCCTCGCCTGGCTGACCGCCATCCTCGCCACGCAGGCGCCCGCGCTGCGCTCGTCGAACGCCACCTTGCTGGCCTACACGGGCAATCCGGACGCCCTCGCCTGGATCGACGCCAATGTGGGCTCGCCCGTGGCGGGACAATGGGGCGTGGCGGCGGCGCTGCTGGGCACGCCGTGGCCGCGCATCCTGGACTGGCTGCGGCGCGGCGGCCCGCACCGGCTGATGGCGCTCGACACCTTGCTCGCCTACCGCAAGCCGGCCGTCAATATGTCGCCGCTGGAACAGATCGCCGCCCCCGTGCTGCCGCAGGCGCCCGCGCGCGCCGACCTCGACGCCGCGCTGGCCGCCTGCCTGGCCGCCTCGGCGACGCCGCGCATCCAGGCGGCCGTCAACTCGATCCAGCAGCATGCGGACGACATCCTGCGCGGCGGCCCGCGCGGCGTGGCCGTGGCCGACTTGCCGCGCCTGTATCTGGACCCGGCGCCATTCCAGGATGCGTCCGCTATCCTGGAACGGCACGAAACGGTGGTCGCCGGCATGCGTGCAAACCTGCAGAACTTACTCAAGGGAATAGTGTGAAGAGACCAACCCTTGTGTCAATCGACTTGAGCGATATCAACTCGCCGCGCCAGCTGCACGCGGCGCTGGCCGCCGCACTGGGTTTTCCTTCCTTCTATGGCATGAACTGGGATGCTTTCCACGATGCCATCACGGGCCTGGTAGACATGCCGCAACAACTGGAGCTGCGCGGCTGGCCAGCCTTCGCCGCGCGCCTGCCCGACGAAGCGGCCATCCTGCAGCGCATCCTGGCGCGCATGGCGCAAGATGCGCCGGACGGGGCGGCGCACGTGCATTACGTGTAGAACGGAAACGCTTGACAGCCCCGCCCAATTTCCCGTACATTAAGTGCATGTCCTCCTTCAAACATTCCTCCCCTTCCCTGCTGTCGCTATCGCGACTACTACTAGCACGCGCATAAGTTTGCCGCATTGCTTCGCCTGGCCACACGCCGGCGTGTTTCAAAAACCCTGGAAGGTTTGATGATGTTTGCACCATCCCCATTCGTACACGTAATCCCCACTGCGACCGCCCCCGCTGGCATCGTCGCTGCACTGCTATCGCTACCGATCGCTTGCCTGGCCTAGTGTTGCGTGGCCGCCCGGCAAGCTTGCGCCACAACCATTGATTTCCCCCTATCTTCAGGAGTACCCGATCATGATGTTGCAAAACCCAGCTTCCAAATACCGCGCCTTTCCTCCCGTCAAATTGACCGACCGTCAATGGCCGAACCAGATCATCAGCAAACCGCCTATCTGGATGAGCACCGACTTGCGCGACGGCAACCAGTCGTTGATCGAGCCGATGAGCGCGGAAAAGAAGCTGCGGTTCTTCGACATGCTGATCGCCATCGGCTTGAAGGAAATCGAAGTGGGTTTCCCATCGGCATCGCAGACGGATTTCGATTTCGTGCGCAAGCTCGTCGATGAAGGCCGCATCCCGGACGACGTCACCATCATCGTGCTGACCCAGTCGCGCGAAGAGCTGATCCGCCGCACGGTGGAATCCGTCGTTGGCGCCAAGCGCGCCATCGTCCACCTGTACAACTCCGTGGCGCCCGTGTTCCGCAAGGTCGTGTTCGGCATGTCGCGCGAAGAAATCACGAATATCGCCACCACCGGCACCACGCTCGTGAAGCAATTGGTGGCGCAGCATCCGGAAACGGAATGGGGTTTTGAATACACGCCGGAATCGTTTTCCACCACGGAACTCGATTTCTCCAAGCATATCTGCGACGCCGTCAGCGCCATCTGGAAGCCGACGCCGGCCAACAAGATGATCATCAACCTGCCATCGACCGTGGAATGCAGCACGCCCAACGTGTATGCGGACCAGATCGAATGGATGTCCCGCAAGCTGGCGCGCCGCGATTCCATCATCATCAGCGTGCACCCGCATAACGACCGCGGCACGGCCGTCGCGTCGGCCGAGCTGGCCGTGATGGCGGGCGCCGACCGCGTGGAAGGCTGTTTGTTCGGCAATGGCGAGCGCACCGGCAACGTCGACCTGGTCACCCTGGCGATGAATCTGTACACGCAAGGCGTGCATCCGGGCCTGGATTTCTCCGACATCGATACCGTGCGCAAGTGCGTGGAAGAGTGCAACCAGTTGCCCGTCCACCCGCGCCACCCGTATGCGGGCGACCTGGTCTTCACGGCCTTCTCCGGTTCGCACCAGGATGCGATCAAGAAAGGTTTCGCCAAGCAAGAAGCCGGCGCCATCTGGGAAGTGCCGTACCTGCCGATCGATCCGGCCGACCTGGGCCGCAGCTATGACGCCGTGATCCGCGTCAACAGCCAGTCCGGCAAGGGCGGCATGGCGTACTTGCTGGAACAGGAATACGGCCTGGTCTTGCCGCGCCGCCTGCAGATCGAATTCTCGCGCGCCGTGCAAGCCGTGGCCGACGCCACGGGCCGCGAAATCGCCGCGCAGGATATCCACGACATCTTCCAGCGCGAATACCTGGAGCAGACGGCGCCGTACGCCTACGCTTCGCACCGCATGGTGGAAGACACGAGCAGCGACGAATCCGTGCAGATCGACATCAGCCTGTCGCACCGCCAGACGCCGCTGGCCCTGCAAGGCGGCGGCAACGGTCCCATCGACGCCTTCGTCAATGCGCTGGGCTTGGACATCAAGCTGATGGATTACCATGAGCATTCGATCGGCTCCGGCGCCAATGCGCAAGCGGCTTGCTACGTGGAATTGCGCCTCGACAACGGCCCAACCCTGTTCGGCGCCGCCATCGACAGCAATATCGTCACCGCCTCGTTCAAGGCCGTGCTGTCCGCCGTGAACCGCCGCATCGGGCAAACGGAAGCCGAAAAAACAACAGCGGCCGACGTGGCTGCCAGCGCCGCCTAAGCAATTTCGGCGCGCTCCAGAGGGAGAAAAAGCGGTACGGCTTGATCGCCGTGCCGCTTTTTCATTTCTATAGGGCAATTAGTAGTGCAAATCAGGTATCACCCGCCGTATAATTGTTTCATAACAAGACCACCGGAGACAGATCATTAGCTACCGAGGGAATCAGTATGAAATTAACGGATATGAAGATAGGCGTGCGCCTGGGTGCCGGTTTTGGCGTGGTGCTGCTGCTGATGGCAGTGCTGGTGGGCACGGGCCTGCTGCGCCTGGATAAGATCGGTGCGCTCAGCGAAGCCATCATCGAGAAAGACTGGGCCAAGGCCGACGCCATCGCCACCATCCGCAGTACCACGCGTTCGAACGCGGCACTGGTGCTGGAACTGTTCATCCATGAAGATCCGGCCCGCGCCAACGCCATCCACAGCGAAATCGACGCCAACAAGGCCACCATCACCGATGCGCTGGTCGTGCTCGACCGCCTGATCGTGCTGCCTGAAGGCAAGGAACTGCTGGCCACCCTGAAGCAGCAGCGCAAGGCCTATGTCGTGTCGTTCAGCCAGGCCGACAAGCTGCTGGTGGCGGGACAGCGCGCGGAAGCGGCCGTGCACGTGCGCGACGATACCCTGCCCGCCCTGAACCAGTTGCAAAAGACGGTCAACCGCCTGAATGAAATCCAGCGCGGCGTGGTCGTGCATGGCGGCCAGCAAATCAAGCAGAATATTTCCGCCGCCAATGTGCTGATGGCCAGCCTGGGCACGGCCGCCCTGCTGCTGGGCGTGCTCTTTGCCTGGTGGGTCACGCGCTCGATCACCACGCCGATCGCGTATGCCTTGCGTGTGGCGCAAGCCGTGGCCGGAGGCGACCTGAGCAGTAAAATCGTGGCCGACGGCAAGGATGAAGCGGGCCAGCTGCTGCAGGCGCTGCGCGACATGAACACCAACCTGGCCACCCTGGTGGGCCAGGTGCGCGGCGGCACGGGCACGATCGCCGTGGCGTCGAGCCAGATTGCCAGCGGCAATGCCGACCTGTCGGCCCGCACGGAAGCGCAGGCGAGCGCGCTGGAAGAGACGGCCTCGTCGATGATCGAGATGACGGGTACCGTGCGCAGCAACAGCGACAATGCGCGCCAGGCCGACAGCCTGGCCCGCTCGGCATCGGCCATCGCGCAACGCGGCGGTTCGGCCATGGCGGAAGTGATCGGCACCATGGACGCCATCAATGCCTCGTCGCGCAAGATCGTCGACATCATCGCCGTCATCGACGGCATCGCCTTCCAGACGAATATCCTGGCCCTGAACGCGGCCGTCGAGGCGGCACGGGCCGGCGAACAGGGACGGGGCTTCGCCGTCGTGGCTTCCGAAGTGCGCAACCTGGCGCAGCGCTCGGCGGCGGCCGCCAAGGAAATCAAGGAACTCATTGCCGACTCCGTCAGCCGGGTCGACCAGGGCGCACAGCTGGTCAGCCAGGCGGGCGCGACGATGGATGAAGTGGTGGCCAGCGTGGGCCGGGTCAGCGCCATCGTCGGTGAAATCAGCGTCGCCAACCACGAGCAAAGCGAAGGCATCGAGCAAATCAATGCCGCCATCATGCAGATGGATCAGACGACGCAGCAAAACGCGGCCCTCGTCGAGGAAGCGGCTGCTGCGGCAGCGGCCATGCATGAACAGGCGGGCGACCTGGAAACCCTCGTCAGCCAGTTCAAGCTGGAACAGAGCGCTGGAGGCCAGGCACCAGGCCGCCCTGCCCCGTCCGTTCCGCGCCTGCACTAAGCCGCTTATTCCACCTGGCGCGCCAGGCGGATGCCGGAAAATTGCCAGCGCGCACTGGCCGGGAAGAAATTGCGGTAGCTGGCGCGCGCATGGCCGGCCGGCGTGGCGCACGACGAGCCGCGCAACACGTATTGATTCAGCATGAACTTGCCGTTGTATTCGCCGAGCGCCCCGGGCGCCGTGCGGTAGCCCGGATACGGCGCGTAGCTGCTGCTGGTCCACTGCCAGCAGTGGCCGAACATTTGCCGCAAGCCTGCGCCCGGCGCACCGGCGGCCGGATGCAGCCGGCCCGTTTCCACGGCGACGCCTTGCGCCGCCACTTCCCACTCCGCTTCCGTCGGCAGGCGCGCGCCAGCCCAGTGCGCATAGGCGTCCGCCTCGAACAGCGATACATGCGTGGCCGGCGCCTGGAGATCGAGCGGCCGCAAGCCGAACAAGGTGAATTCCTGCCAGCGGCCGGCGTCATCGCGCTGCCAGTACAGCGGGCATTGCAACTGCCCGCTGCGCACCCAGTCCCAGCCTTCAGCCAGCCACAGGTGCGCCGTGCGGTAGCCGCCCGCCTCGATGAAGGCGAGATAGTCGCCATTCGTCACCAGCGCGCTGGCCAGTTCAAAGGGTGCCACGTATTGCGGATGGCGCGGCAATTCATTGTCGAAGCAAAAACCGTCTCCCGCATGACCGATCTGCGCCAGGCCACCGTCGAAGGCGAGCCAGGCAGTGGGCTGCGCGTGTTCTTGCGCTGGCGCAAGCCCACTGTCCCCGCGCTCCAGGTAAGCGGGAAACAGGGCGCTCTGCGCCAGCAGATGCTTGACATCCGTCAACAGCAACTCCTGATGCTGCTGCTCGTGCTCGAGCCCCAGCGCCAGCAGCATGGTCAGCCGTTCGCGCTCGTCGCGCGCCAGTTCGCCCGCCAGCAGGCGCGCGATGCGCGCATCGACATTGGCCCGGTAGGCGCGCACGACATCCATGCCGGGGCGCGTCAGCAAGCCCCGCTGGGCGCGCGGGTGCTTCTCGCCCACGCCGTTGTAATACGAATTGAACAGCACGCGGAAGGCCGGATGGAAAGGCGCGAACGCCGCTTCCATGCTTTCCAGGATAAACGTTTCGAAAAACCAGGTGGTATGCGCGAGGTGCCATTTCACGGGACTGGCGTCCGGCATCGATTGCGCGCCGCAATCCTCGTCGGACAGGGGTTCGGCCAGCCGCAGAGAATGCTGGCGCACTTGATGGTAATGATCGATCAGCATCGTCGCCTTTTAGTCGCGAATCACGCGTGCGTAAATGACGGCAAACCACTGCTGCGGGTCCGTCCAGACTTGCACGGTGGAAAATCCTGCCTGCTCCAGCAAGCCGACGAAAGTGGCGCGCGTGTATTTGTAGCTGTCTTCCGTATGGATGCGCTCGCCTTTCGCGAAGCGCCGCTGGCCACCTTTCCAATGGACAACTTGTTCGCTGCGCGCTTCCAGGTGCATTTCGACGCGGCGCTCGTCGGCATTGAAAAAGCCGTGGTGCTGCCACGCGCGCACGTCGAAATCGGCGCCGATCAGCCCGTTCACGTGGCGCAGCATGTTCAGATTGAAGGCGGCCGTGACGCCCAGCGCATCGTCATAGGCGGCGTCGAGGATGGCGTCGTCCTTGATCAGGTCGACACCGATCAGCAGGCCGCCATCGCCATCCGCATTCGCGCGCAGGCGGCGCAGGAAGGCGGTCGCTTGCTCTGGAGCAAAATTGCCGATCGACGAGCCGGGATAGAAGAACAATCGCCGCGCCTCGCGCACGCTGTCGGGCAAGTCCAGGCGGCTGGAAAAATCCAGGCCCAGGCCCGTCATCTCGATGTGCGGAAAGCGCTGCTGCAGCCGGCTCAGCGATTCACTGAGGAAATCGTAGGAAATATCCACGGCCACGTACTGTGCCGGATGCAGCAGCGGGAACAGGCTGGCGGCCTTGGCGCAATTGCCGGCGCCCAGGTCGATCAGGGTGCTGCCCGGCCCCACGGCATGCGCGATCTCGGCGCCGTGGCGGGCGAAGATGGCCGCTTCCGTGCGCGTCGGATAGTACTCGGGCAAGGCGCAGATGGCTTCGAACAGTTTCGAACCGAGCGCGTCGTACAGGTACTTGGGCGAGGTCCAGGCCTGGCGCGCCAGCAGGCCGCTGCTGATCTCGGCTATCGTGGCAGGAGTGGCGCTGGCCGCGGCGGCGTGGCTGGCGGGGCGGAAATCGGACTGCTGTTGCGCAAGTGGCATGGTCATGGGCTGGCGTCGTCAATGTTAGGTTCACTAGTTTCACGAAAGGCTTGCACGGTCGGCCACCGGGCGCGCCGCCCCTGCCGTAGTGCTTGGCGGGCGCCTTGCCGATGACTTTTTTCCATCATAACGGAATCCGCGCAAGCCAGCCGTGCGGCAGGTAACTTAGGGTCCATATCGGCGGCGTGCACGCAAAAGTGGTATTGCCAAGCAAAAAGCATAAGCCTGTCGTATACTACACATTGCCGGCCAAACAATCCGCGCCCCTTTGCAGTTCCCAGGCCCCCCTCTCCCCCGCGTGCCTCCCTTTACGATAGCCGTTAACACCATGCTCGAATTGCGCCATCTGTCGAAGTCCTATGCCAATGCCCGTCCCGTGCTGGCCAATATTTCCTGCCGTTTCAAGGCGGGAGAATTCATCGCCATCATGGGCGACTCGGGCGTGGGCAAGTCGACCTTGCTGAACCTGATCGCCGGCCTCGATACGCCCGACGCGGGTGCCGAAGCGCACCCTATCCTGGTGGACGGCATTGCCATGTCCAGCCTCGATGACGCCGCCGCCACCCGGCTGCGTCGCGCCCGCATGGGCTTTATTTTCCAGGCTTTCCACGTCTTGCCGCACCTGACCCTGCTGCAAAACGTGGCCCTGCCGCTGCTGCTCAACGGACTGCCCCAGGAGCGTGCCGCCAGCATGCTCGAGGCGGTCGGCCTGGGCGGACGCGGCGGCGACTTTCCGCAGCAATTGTCCGGCGGCGAAATGCAGCGCGTGGCCATTGCCCGCGCGCTCGTGCACAAGCCGGCGCTGGTGCTGGCCGACGAGCCTACCGGCAACCTCGACCCGGACACGGCGCACAGCATCCTGCAATTGCTGCGCGCCGAAATCAAGGCCAACGGCAGTTGCGCGATCATGGTCACGCATTCGCTGGCCGCCGCCGAAATGGCGGACAGAACCATGATATTGACCAAAAGCGGACTACAAAATACAACAATCGTCAACCAAATTGATCAAACAATCAGTTAATTTAACTGACCATCTGTCACAAGTTTTGTTATCGTAGTATTATTGAAAACACTTGCCTGGTTATCAATGTTTTAACGCGAATGTTGTACTACGTCACCCAGACAGCCGTACTGCGATGACGAACTATAGCCGGGACCACCCAAAGTGGTCTCGTCCCTTGCATAACCTGAAGGAGGAGTAAATGAACGTTCGGCAAAAGAAGCTGGAAATGATTGAAGCGATGAACCGGGCGCGTGCGCTCGAACCATCGAGTTTTGTGCCCAACAAGCTGCTCGACACCCTGATCGAGAAGATGAACCTGAAAAATGATGCGGAACTGTGCCGTGTACTGGAAGTACAGCCTCCCATCATCAGCAAGATTCGTCACGGCAAACTGTCGGTCGGTGCAACGATTTTATTGCGCATGCATGAAAAATCGGACATCACCATCCGCGAACTGAAGGAACTGTCCGCCACGCCAGTCCATTGAGTTACCCGCTGTTGTAATGCCATGCCAGGCACCCAGGTTCCCGGCGCCATGAACTTTTGCCATACAATTCGCGTAGTTCGTTCACCGCACCGCATCCGGACACGATAGCGAAGAGACCCAGCCCAAACCATGCTGACCGTTTCTCTGCCTTCCAGCGCCCTCCCCGCTTCTCCCCTGCATTTCCACTCAAACTTGATCTGACACAACACGCATGGTCCGCGCAGGCATCAAGGTCAGCTTTTAACCAGCGATCCCAACCGCATGTCCAGCGATCCCCTTGCGCCGCCCGTGCTGCGCCTGACGCTCACGCGCGATCCCCTCGCCAGCGCCGGCGATTGCCCCGCCGCGCCCGGCTGGCATAGCCAGACCCACGTGCTGTCCGGCGCGCGCGGCATCGGCAGTTGCCGCATCGCCCTCGATATCGGCCCGGACGACGTCGTGCAACTGCTGCTGTGCGACGGCAGTTCGCTGCTCGCCGGCAGCCTGGATCTGCCACGCTACCTGGGGCCGGCCACGCTGGCGCGCGACGGCGCGCCCGCCAGCATCGAAGTGGGACTGGCCTTGCGCCCGCAGGCGGCGCACCCGCCGCCGGGCGCCAGCCGCGACGGCCTGGGCGCCTGGATGCTGCGGGCCGTGCGCGTGTACCGCTGCGGCGGCGCCGCCATGACGGCGCTGGCGGCGGCGGGCGCCTTCCAGGACCGCCAGCTGGAACAACGCCTGGGCCTGTACCGCTGCGGCATCGAGGCGGGCAGCATGACGGCCGTCGCCAGCCTGCCCGCCGGGCCGGAACCGCTGCTGCTGCTGTTGCACGGCACGGCTTCGTCGACCCAGCGCAGCTTTGCCGGCCTGTGGCGCAATGGCCTGGCGCCGCAACTGGCGGCGCAATACGGCAACCGCATCTATGGCTATGAGCATCGCAGCCTCAGCGACAGCCCCATCGAGAACGCGCTGGCCCTCGTGCGCCAGTTGCCGCACGGCGCCGTGCTGCACCTGCTGAGCCATTCGCGCGGCGGCCTGGTGGGCGAATTGCTGGCGCGGGCGCAGCGCATCGACAGCCGCGGCGCCGTCGACCTGGCAGGCGACGGCCTCGAGCGGCTGAGCGAGAACACGGTGGGCGGCGAAGCGTTCAACAGCCACGATATCGACCACTTCACGGCGCAGGCGCGGCTGGGCGGACGCGGCGGCTACGACGGGGATGCGGCGCGCCTGCGCGACTTGAGCATGGAACTGAAGACGCGCGCCATCCGCATCGCCCGCTTCGTGCGCGTGGCTTGCCCGGCGCGCGGCACCACCTTGATGTCGGGCCGCCTCGACCGCTGGGCCAGCGCAATGTTCAACCTGCTGCTCCACGGCGGCCTGCCCGATGGCGCCATGGCCTTCCTGCTGGCCGTGGTGCAGCAGCGCTGCGACGCGCGCATCCTGCCGGGCCTGGAAGCGATGATGCCCGACTCGCCCCTGGTGGCGCTGCTCAATGCGCCCGACGTGCGCGTGGCCAGCCCGCTGCATGTGCTGGCCGGCGCGTGCAGCGGCGATGGCCTGCTGGGCTGGCTGGGCGACTGCCTCGACGACCAGCTATATGGCGGGCAGAACGACCTGGTGGTCAATTGCGCCTCGATGGCCGGCGGCGCCACGCGCAGCACGCCCGTGCGGCAACTGCTGCTGCGCGGGCCGCACGCGCACCACCTCAACTATTTCGAGCGCGCGCCGTCCGGCCTGGCCGCCGTGCAGGCGCTCACCGGCGACGAGACCGCCTACCTGCCGCTGCCCGGCATCGAGCACGGCCCCCTGGCGCGCGGCGGCGAAGTGCCGAAGCGGCGCGCGCACGCGCCCATCGTGCTGCTGCTGCCCGACATCATGGGCAGCCACCTGCAAGTGTGCAGCAACCGCATCTGGTTCGACCCCGTCAACCTGGTCGAAGGGCGCATCGAACGCCTGGCCGTGGGCCAGCCGCACATCGTCAGCGCCGGCTGGGTCGAATCCTGCTATGAACCGTTTGCCCGCTTTCTCGCGCAAAGCCAGGAAGTGCGGCCCTTTGCCTATGACTGGCGCTTGTCGCTGCAGCACTCCGGCAACGCCTTCCTGCCCGTGCTCGACGAGGCCATGCGCGACGCCGAACAGCGCGGCCAGCCGCTGCGCATCGTTGCCCACGGCATGGGCGGGCTGGTGGCGCGCCTGGCCCTGAAAGACCGCTGGCAGCGCTTCGGCGCCCTGCCCGGCAGCCGCCTGCTGCAGGTGGGCACGGCCAACCGCGGCACGCAGGCGATGGTGCAAGTGCTGCTGGGGCGCGACCGGCTGGTGCAGATGCTGGCGTGCTGGATAGGCTGGAAGCACACGCGGCGCCAGTTTCTCGGCTTCGTGCGCGCCTTTCCCGGCGTGCTGGACATGCTGCCGTGGCCGCAGGCGGGCGGCATCGATTATTTCGACGCCGGCGCCTGGGCGCAGCTGGCCGCCGGCGACGCGCAGGCGGGCCTGCCCGGCGGCTGGCAGGCGCCCGAGGCCCAGGCGCTGGCCGCGGCGCGCGCCACCGTGGCCCTGCTTGAAGCGGCCCCGCCCGACGCCCGCCATTGCAGCTACCTGGCCGGCTGCGCCGACACGCCGGTGGCCCTGCGCCTGCGCGACGGCGGCATCGAGACAGCCTGGTCGCCGGACGGCGATGGCCGCACGGCCTGGCAAGGCGCGGTGCCGGACGGCGTGGCGGCCTGCTACCTGCCGGTGGCGCACGGCGACCTGCTGCTGCAAAAGGAGTACTACCCGGCCATCGCGCAACTGCTCGACAGCGGCCAAGGCACGGGCCTGCCGCGGCACCCGCCGCACGCGCCTGGCGGCGCCCCGCCCCGCTTCCATCCGTACGCCCCCGACGCCACGCCGCTGTACCCGCAGCCGCAGGAACTGCTCGACGCCGCCCTCGGCGCCGCCGGCCCCGCCATCGCGCCGGAGCGCCGCGCGCCGCAGCTGAGCCTATCCATCATCCACGGCAGCATGGCCTCGGCCGACGCGCCCGTCATGAGCGGCTGCTACGCCGCCGAATCGCTGCGCGGCAGCATGAGTTTTCTCGACCGCCTGCTGGCGGGCAAGCTGCAGGAAATCCACGCGCTGGGACGCTTTCCGCAGCGCCCCGACTCCGCCCTGGTGGTGCTGCAGCCCGATGCGGCGCGCCGGCCCGGCGGCGCCATCGTCATCGGACTGGGCGCGCTGGGCGAGCTGACGCCGGGCGAACTGGCGCGCGCCTTTGCCGGCGGCTTGCTCGAATACGCGTGCGTCTGCCTGCAGGTGCGCGCCGCCGGCCATGCGGCCGCGCCGCCGATGGGCGAGCACGGCCTGCGCGTGGCCAGCCTGCTGTCCGGCTCCGGCTATGGCGGCTTGAGCATCGCCCTGTGCGCTCGGGCCCTGCTCGACGGCGCGCGCAGCGCCAACCGGCGCCTGGAAGACGCGGGCATGGCTTGCCGCATCGGCCATATCGCCATCTACGAACAGTCGGAGGCGCGCGCCATCGCGGCCGCCATGGCCATCGAGCAGATCATGGCCGAGGCGCGCTACCAGGGCAGCTTCACTTTCGAGCAGCGCATCCGCCACAGCCCCGGCGGCTACCGGCGCATCTTGCCCAGCCTGAGCGGCGACAATGGCTGGCGCCGCGTGCAGATCGTCGCCGCCGACCTGTCCGGCGCCCTGCGCTTCACCGTGCTGACGGACCGCGCCCACAACAGCGTCGACGAAGAGCCGAACCAGCGGCAAGCCGTCGATGGCCTGATCATGGACGCCACCGACAACACCACCGACCAGCCGGGCCTGTCGCGCGCGCTGTACGAACTGATGCTGCCCAATGGCCTGAAGGCGGCCATCCCCGAGATGCGCGGCCTGATCCTGGCCGTCGACCAGAGCGCCGCCATCTATCCGTGGGAGCTGATGCGCGACGAGGCGGGCAGCGAGGAAAGCCCCCTGTCGACGCGCATCGGCATGGTTCGCCAGCTGGCCAGCCTGCGCGAGCAGCCATCGGCCGTCAGCCCGCCCAGCAACAGCGTGCTGGTGATCGGCGACACCGATTCCGGCCTGCCCGAGCTGCCCGCCGCGCAGGCCGAGGCGCAGGACGTGGCGCGCATGTTCGGCGCGTACGGCTACCAGGTGCGCGAGCTGCTGCGCCCGCAGGCGCAGCGCGTGCTGGTGCATCTGTTCGACGAGCGCTATTTCGCCATCCACCTGGCCGGCCACGGCGAAGTGGCCGGCCCCGGCATCGCCCATACGGGCCTGGTGCTGGGGCCGAAGACGCGGCTGACGGCGGCGCAGGTGGGTAAATTGAAGCGCGTGCCGCAATTCGTCTTCATCAATTGCTGCCACCTGGGCGACATGCGCCCGGACGCCATCGCGCCGTGGTCGAAACTGGCCGCCAGCCTGGCCACGGCCTTCATTGAAATGGGTTCGCAGGCGGTGATCGCGGCCGGCTGGCGCATCGACGACCAGGCGGCCAGCATCTTCGCGCACAGCTTTTATCACGCCATGCTGAGCGGCGAATATTTCGGCGACGCCGTGCGCCTGGCGCGCGAGGCGGCGTACCTGCAGTTCCCGGCCTCAAACACCTGGGGCGCCTACCAGGCGTATGGCGACGACCGCTACCGCTTCCCGAACACGCAGAGCCGGCCCTGGCAAGCGCCCGACTACCACTACCACGGCCACCTGCTGGCCGACCTGGAAACCCTGCACGCGCGCCTGGCGGGCGCCGATGCGGCGCGCCGCGCGGCCATCGAGGAAAAGCTGGGCAGCATCGAGGAAGCCGTGCGCGCCCGCTTCTTCGGCTGCGCCGACATCCGCGAAAACATGGCCGCCACGCGGGCCGGCCTCGGTGGCCTGGAGAACACCCTGCGCGCCATCGAACACTACCGGGCGGCGCACAGCGCGGCCGACGGCAAGGTGGGCTTGCGCGCGCTGGCGCACTGGGCGGAACTGGAAATACGCCAGGGCGCGGCCCTGTGCGGCCTCGATGCGGGCGCCGGCATCGAGGTGCCGGCCGTGCCCGATCTGGCGCAGGGACGGCAGTTGCTACAGGATGGAAAACAACATATCGACCTACTGGTGGCGCTGGCGCCCACGGCGCAGCGCCTGGCCCTGCTGGGCCGCTACTGGGCCTTGCAGGCGCGCCTGGCCTGCCGCGCTGGA
Organism: Janthinobacterium kumbetense; assembly: GCF_023703445.1. NCBI lineage: Bacteria > Pseudomonadati > Pseudomonadota > Betaproteobacteria > Burkholderiales > Oxalobacteraceae > Janthinobacterium > Janthinobacterium kumbetense. The sequence continues at coordinate 133,118 of NZ_JAMQGR010000009.1, read as the reverse complement.
AGCTCCGGCGCGCCGGCCCTGCGCGCCATGACGGATGCCTGCCTGGCCGCGCTGGAAGAAGCGCGGCGGCGCAGCGGCGTGGCCGACTGCGACCTGATTTTCCAGGTGCTGGCGGGCGCCCTGCTGTTGAAAGCCCATGGCGACAGCGGCCCCTGGCGCGCGCTCGATCCGCAGCTGGGCGACCTGCTGCACGACGCCATCGCCTATGCGCGCCAGCGCCACGCGGACGAACACCGCGCCATCGACGCCGGCGCCCCCGTGCGCGCCGCCCTGCTGGCGGCCCTGTGGCAGGCGCCGGACGGCCAGCCTTTCGACGCGGCCGCGCGCACCGCATTCCTGGCCCTGTACCACGACGCCGTGCGGCGCCACGGCAGCATCGGCGAACCCGAGGCGATCACGGCGCCGCTGCGCTTCCTGCTCGAACTGCTGCCGCCCGACGCCGCGGAGACCGGCTTGCGCAGCGCCGTGCAGGCGCTGGCCAGCCAGCTGCAGTCCTCACTTCCCGCTCTTAGCCAGGCACCACGCCATAATGGCGCGCATAGCGCTCATCCAGATTCGCCAGCGGCATCATCATGAACATGTCGGCGCTTTCGAAATCAGGGTCCCACGCCGGTTCGCCGCAAATCCAGGCGCCCGAACGCAGATAGCCCTTGATCAGCGGCGGCACCTGCGGCTTGTGCGCCGCTTCCACCTGGTGGATGGGGAAAGGCAGGTGCGGCGTGACGCGGTATTCGCTTGGGGCCATGTGCTTTTCGGCCAGCGCCTGGTACACGGCGACGGCGTTATGGCCGCCATCGGCCAGGCTGATGCTGGCGCAGCCGACCAGGTAGTCGCAGCGCTCGCGGCGCATGTACTCGGCCAGGCCGGACCACAGCAGCATGATCACGCTGCCGCCCCGGTATTTCGGGTGAATGCAGGCGCGGCCCGCTTCGACCATGCGTCCGCGCAGGTTCTTCAGGCGGCTCAGGTCGAACTCGTTTTCCGAATACAGGCGGCCGATCTTGGCCGCCTTGGCCGCGCTCAGCACGCGGTAGGTGCCCACCACTTTCAGGGTATCGGCGTCGCGCACGATCAGATGATCGCAGTGCGCGTCGAATTCGTCGCTGTCGAGACCATCGGCGTTGGCCAGCGACGTCAAGCCCATGGTCTCGATAAACACCTTGTAACGCAAACGTTGGACTTCGCGCAATTCCGCAGCGGTCGTGGCCTGGCTCAGCACCAGTTGGACCGGCCGGGCCTTGGCTTCGTTTGATGCGACTATGTTCTGCATGGTTTCATCCCCTGTGATCAAGACGACTCCAGCGTACTTGTCTAATATGTCAGGAAAATGACAGCCGAATGTCATTTCCATGACGCAAGTCAATGTCATCCGGGGATCGTGCATAATTACCACACTCGCCCAGCCGAAAGAGCCCATGAAAGACCAGGACGCACCGCACATCACGCCCTACACCAGGCCGGCCGCCGGCTGGGACGCCTTGAAACACGTGGCCATCAGCCTGCGCCAGGAGCGCGTCGCGCCCGGCAATCTGAAGGCGCTGCTGGCGCAAAACCAGCCGGACGGCTTCGATTGCCCCGGCTGCGCCTGGCCCGACCGCGACCACGCTTCCACGTTTGCCTTTTGCGAAAACGGCGCCAAGGCCGTCGCCGCCGAGGCGACCAGCCGCCGCGCCGGACCTGAACTGTTCGCCAGCCATACCGTCACGCAGCTGCTGGCACAGTCGGACTACGCGCTAGAACAGCATGGCCGCCTGACGGAGCCGATGGTGTACGACGCCGCCAGCGACCGCTACGTGCCGATCTCCTGGGATGACGCCTGCGCCCTCGTGGGCCGCCACCTGCGCGCCCTGGCCGACCCGAACCAGGCCGCGTTCTATACGTCGGGCCGCGCCAGCAACGAAGCGGCCTTCCTGTACCAGCTGATGGCGCGCCTGTACGGCACCAACAACTTCCCCGACTGCTCCAACATGTGCCACGAGGCCACCAGCCGCGGCTTGCCGGCCACCGTGGGCATCGGCAAGGGCACGGTGACCCTGGCCGACTTCGAACTGGCCGACACCATTCTCATCTTCGGCCAGAATCCCGCCACCAACCACCCGCGCATGCTGGGTGAATTACGCGACTGCGCGCGCCGCGGCGGCAGCATCGTTTCCATCAATCCCCTGCGCGAGCGGGGCTTGCAGCGCTTCATGGACCCGCAAAGCGCGCTGGAAATGGCGACCCTGGGCAGCACGCGCCTGGCCGGCCTGTTCGTGCAGCCGACCCTGGGCGGCGACTTCGCCCTGATCAAGGCCGTCGCCAAGCGCGTCGTCGAGCATGACGATGCGGCGCTGGCGGCGGGCGCGCCCGCCGTCATCGACCACGCCTTCATCCTGGAACACTGCAGCGGCTTCGAGGCGTTTTGCGACGACCTGCGCGCAGAAAGCTGGGAACTGCTGGAGCGGGAATCGGGCGTGGCGCGCGCGCAGATCGAGGCATTGACGGACATCTTCGTCAAGGGCCAGCGCATCATCGCCACCTGGGGCATGGGCTTGACGCAGCACAAGCACAGCGTGACGGCCATCCGCATGCTGTCGAACCTGATGATGTTGCGCGGGCAGATCGGCAAACCGGGCGCCGGCCTGTGCCCCGTGCGCGGCCACTCGAACGTGCAGGGCGACCGCACGGTGGGCATCGAGGAAAAGCCGGCCAAGGCCTTCCTCGACCGCCTGGGCCAGGTGTATGGATTCGAGCCGCCGCGCGCGCATGGCCACGACGTGGTGGCCACCATCGAAGCCATGCAGCGCGGCGACGTCAAGGTATTCATCGCGCTGGGCGGCAATTTCGCCGCCGCCACGCCGGACACGCCGCTGACCTTTGCCGCCCTGCGCCAGTGCGCGCTGACGGTCCAGGTGGCCACCAAGCTCAATCGCAGCCACCTGGTCATCGGCAAGGAAGCCTTGCTGCTGCCCACCTTGGGACGCACGGAAATCGACTTGCAGGGCGGCGTGGCGCAGGGCGTGACGGTGGAAGACTCGATGAGCATGGTGCATATCTCGTACGGCCGCAATGCGCCCGCTTCACCGCAGCTGCGCTCGGAAGTGGCCATCGTGGCCGGCATGGCCGAAGCGACGGTGGGGAGCAGTCTGGTGGACTGGCGCGCCTATGCGGCCGACTATGCGCGCATCCGCGACGATATCGAAAAGGTGTTCGACGATTTTTACGACTACAACGCCAGGGTGGCGCAGCCGGGCGGCTTTCACCTGACGGTGGCGTCGCGCGAGCGCGTGTGGAAGACAGCCAGCGGCAAGGCCAGCTTCCTCGTCGCCCCGCTGGACCTCGATACGCCGCTGCACCGCGCGAAACAGCGCCATGGCGAGCGCCTGATGGTCTTGATGAGCACCCGCTCGCACGACCAGTACAACACCACCATCTACGGCATGGATGACCGCTACCGCGGCGTGTACGGCACGCGCAAGGTGGTCTTCGCCAACGAGGAAGATATCGCCATGCTGGGCTTTGCCGATGGCGAACTGGTGGACCTGATCGGCGCCTGGGACGATGGCGTGGCGCGCCGCGCCGACGGCTTCCGTCTCGTCGCCTACGACATCCCGCGCGGCTGCCTGGGCGCGTACTACCCGGAAACGAATGCGCTGGTGCCGCTGGCCAGCACGGCGGACGGCGCCGGCACGCCCACGTCGAAGTCCGTGCCAGTTTTGCTGGAGCGCAGTGGAAGCTACAAGGTGATGCCGGGCGTGTAATCGACGTACGCATCCTGGCGGCAGAAACCCACCAGCTTCATGCCCGCCTGCGTGGCGATGGAAATGGCCAGCGAGCTGGGGGCGGAAATCGTCGCCAGCAACGGTATCTGCATGCGCGCCGCCTTGCGCGCCAGCTCGTAGCTGCCGCGGCTGGACAGGAAGACGAAGCCGCGCCGCATGTCCGCCCCGCTCAGTGCCAAATGGCCGATCAGTTTATCCAGGCCATTGTGGCGGCCGACATCCTCGAAGACGTGCACGATATCGCCATCGGGCGTGCACCACGCGGCCGCATGCACGCCGCCCGTTTCGCGCATCAGCGCCTGGTGCGCGCGCAAGCCGGCGGAGGCACGCGCCAGGGCGGCCGGCAGGTCGACATGGATCAGGGCCGGCGGCAGCGCCTGCGGCTGCAAGTCCAGCATCTCGATGCTGTCGATGCCGCACACGCCGCAGCCCGTGCGGCCCGTCAACTGGCGCCGCCGGTCCTTCAGGCGCACGAAATCCTCCTGGGCGATGCTCAAAGCCACTTCGGCGGAGTCGGGACGCAGGAACACTTCGCAATCGAAGATGGCGCCGGCGGAAGCGACCACGCCTTCCGTCAGCGCGAAGCCGTAGGCAAACGCTTCCAGGTCGCGCGGGGTGGCCATCATGACGACGTGGGAAATGCCATTGAAGACCAGCGCGACGGGGACTTCCTCGGCGACGTGGTCGATGGCTGGGGTAGAGACGCCCGCCTGGTGGCGGACGATGGCGCGCTCGACGAAGCCGGCGCGTTCGATATCTGTATCTTCTGACATGGTAACCATGGGGGAACTATCACAGGCCCCATGGTAAACCAGAATGGACAGGCAGGGGCGGCCCCTGCCCGCGCCATCAATCCTTCTTCGGGCGGCCCGTTTTCAGCTGCGGCAGGCCAGCCAGCACGTTTTGCAGGGTCGCCAGGTCGATCTGGCTGATCAGCGCCACGCCGATGCGCAGCAATTCGCTTTTCTTGATCTCGAAACCGGCCTTCAAGCAGGCTTTCTTGACCTGGCCCAGGACTTCGTATTCCGCTTCCGGCATGGTGAAGCTGTCGCGCACCAGTTTCGGCTTGCGGGCTTTTTCCTTGACGGCGGCGACCTTGGCAACCGGCGCCTTTTTCGCTGGCGCAGGCTTGGCGGCCGCCTTGGCTACCGGTTTGACGGCGGCTTTCGCGGCCGGCTTGGCGACGGTTTTCACTGCAGGCTTGGCCGCCGGCTTGGCGACAGCTTTCACGGCTGGCTTGGCTGCCGGTTTGACGGCGGCTTTGACGACGGCTTTGGCCGCAGGCTTGGCAACGGCGGCCTTCGCTGCCGGCTTGGCGGCTGGCGCCTTGGCCGCCGCTGGTTTGGCTGCCGCCGGCTTGGCGACTGCCGGCTTGACGGCGGCTTTTGCCACAGGCTTGGCGGCTGGTTTAGCGGCGGGCTTGGCAGCCGGGGCGGCCTTGGCCGCTGCCGCATTGATCGAAGCGCTGGTAGGGAACATCGATACGGGCGCGCTGTCGGCTTTTTTCGCTGGGACGGTTTTGGTCATGGATTTTCCAATCTAGTAATTAATATAAACAATATATACTGTTTTTTGAAATCTTGCTTGCTGCACATCAAGTCATGCGCAAGGCATGACCTTCTAGGCGCTGGCGCGGATGGTGAAATCGACCCCGACCTCATCCCAGAATTCCTGCTCCTTCTCGATCCAGAACGACACGGTGGGATGGTGCGCCACCCAGCCGCGCTTGATATCGAGTTCGATGCGGTTCTTCATGCGCAGGCGCAGTTCGCTGAAATCGGCTTCGATGCGCGCATGCATGAGCAGGATCGACAGGCGCAGCGCCAGCACGGCCTTGGCAAAATCGGGGTCGGACAGCACTTCGCCGATCTTGCGCAAGTTGCCCTTCTGCGCCAGGATCAGCCGGCTCATGGTCTTCTGTTCGCGCGTGGTAAAACCGGGCAAATCCGCGTTCTCCACGATGTAGGAAGCGTGCTTGTGGTAGCCCGTCTGCGACACGGCCAGTCCCACTTCGTGCAGCAGGCTGCTCCAGCGCAGGGATTTCACCAGGGCGTCGGACGTGGGCTTGAGCTGCGCATACATGGCCAGCGCCTGCTCGGCAACCCGGCCGGCGCGCTGCTGGTCGATATGGAATTTCTCCATGCAGCCCTGCACCGACTGTTCGCGGCGGTCGCGCTTGGTCGAGCGCAGGTACAAATCCCACATCACGCCCATGCGCAGACCCGCCTCGATCGGCGTCATGACGGGAATCGCCAGTTCGCGGAACAGGCCGATCAAGATGGCCAGGCCGCCGACGATGGTGCTGGCGCGGTCGGGGCGCAAGCCGGGCATGTCGATGCGGCTGGTGTGACCGAGTTCGATGAAGCGGCGCGCCAGTGCGTCGAGGCTGGCGCTCGTGAGCAGGCCGTCGCCCAGCTTGTTGCGGGCGATGATGTCGGCGATGGTGCGGATGGTGCCGGAAGAGCCGTAGGCCGTCTTCCAGTGCTGCGGGCGGTACGGCGGCGCGGCATCCTCGAAATGGCTGCGCGCCGACAGGATGGCCGCCTCGAACGACGGCGCATCGATGCGCCCGCCGATGAAGAACGACAGGCTTTGCTTGACGGTGCCCAGGCTGAAGGACTCGACGCGCTCGATATCGTTGCCGCGCCCCAGTATCAGTTCGGTCGAGCCGCCGCCGATATCCATCACCAGCCGGCGTTCGCCGGGAATGGCCAGCGCATTGGCCACACCCATGTAGATCAAGCGCCCTTCTTCCTCGCCCGAAATGATCTCGATCGGATGGCCGATGGCTTGTTCGGCCAGCGGCAGGAAGACGGCGCCGTTGCGCGCCACGCGCATGGCCGACGTGGCCACCACGCGCACGGCATCGAGTTCGAAGCCGGCGAGAATGGCGCGAAAGCGCTGCAGGCAGGCCAGCGCGCCCTGCATGGCCGCCTCGGTCAGGTCGCCATTGGCATCCAGGCCGGCAGCCAGGCGTATCGGGTCGCGCACGCTCTTGACCACGCGGATCGTGTCGCCATCATGCTTGCCGACGTGTAAACGAAAACTGTTGGACCCCAGGTCCACCGCTGCATACATACTGGCCTCTTGTCTTGTCATTACTGTGCCGACTGAAAAAGTTGGCAAAATCAGTTACTAAACTATATAAATCATTTAAACGATTTAAAAATCCTACCACACTACCCTCATCGTATGACAGCGGCGTGACAGGATTGTGACAAAACGGCGGCCAGCCGTGGCGCTTACGGCACGATGGTGGTAAATAAATAAACGGCGAAAATCACCAGGTGCACCGTACCCTGCATGACCGTGGTGCGGCCCGTGCCCAGCGACAGGGTGGCCACCATCAGCGACAGCAGCAGCAGCACCGTCGACTTGATATCGAGACCCAGGGTAATCGTCAGGCCCGTGGCCAGCGACACCACCACCACAGCCGGAATAGTCAGGCCGATGCTGGCCAGCGCGGAGCCGAGCGCCAGGTTCAAGCTCGTTTGCAGGCGATTCGCGCGCGCCGCACGTACGGCGGCCAGGCCTTCGGGCAGCAGCACGATGGCGGCGATGACGATGCCGACCAGGGTTTTCGGCGCGCCCATGGCGGCAATCGCCGTCTCCAGCGCGGGCGCCAGCGACTTGGCCAGCAACACCACGGCGCCCAGGCACACCAGCAGCGCGCCGGCGCTGACCCAGGCGACGGTGGGCGTGGGCGGCGCCGCATGCACCTCTTCATCTCCGACGGCTTCCTTGGGCAGGAAGTAATCGCGGTGGCGCACCGTCTGCACCAGCACGAAGGTGCCGTACAGGACCAGGGAAATGACGGCGATGAAGATCAGCTGGCTGGAATTGTAGAAGGGGCCGGCGGCGCTCGAGGTGTAGTTCGGCAGCACCAGGGTCAGAACGGCGATGGCCGCCAGGGTGGCCAGCGAAGCGCTCACGCCCAGCAGGCCGAAGCTCTGCTCGCGGTGGCGCCCGGCGCCCAGCAACAGGCAGATGCCGACGATGCCGTTCAGGATGATCATGATGGCGGCAAACACGGTATCGCGCGCCAGGCCCGTCGTTTCCGGTCCGCCGGCCAGCATCAGCGAAACGATCAGCGCCACCTCGATCAGGGTCACGGCCAACGCCAGCACCAGGGTGCCATACGGCTCGCCGATGCGGTGCGCCACCACTTCCGCGTGGTACACGGCGGCCAGCACGCTGCCGATCAGGCCAGCCACCAGCAGGATCTGGTAGGCGCCGCCGACATTGAAGGTGGAACCGAACAGGAACAGCCAGCCGGCAACGGGGGCGGCAAGCGGCCATACAGGCAGGGATTTGAGCATTTTCATTATGGGCCTGGCAAGAGTAAGAAAGAGGAACTGCGGTGCGGACGGCACAGGGCAGCCTGGCGTGCGCTCGATAGCATAACTTGCTTAGCTTAAATGAAAGTTAGGGAATGCACACGTTCGGGCAGCGGCGACCCGCGCCTTGCTCACCGTTCGAGCGCCTTGCTGTGATGCACCTGCTTGCTACCAGTAACTATAGTCCCTTTGGTAACATGCCGTTGCAATTTTCTTGTGTTTTTGCTTCCGGCTGGCATCATAATGCAAGGCCCGCCCTCGCGGCACCGACCAAGGACAGACCATGATTTCCGTAAACAGCGCCGCCATGCGTGCGTTCATCCTCGCGGGCAGCTTGCTGAGCGCCGCCGCACACGCGGACACACCGCCAGCGCAGGTCGACGCGAACTGGGCCACCGCGCCCGCGCCCGCCGCAGAGCCAAGGTGGCAAGACAGCCTGCCGCCCGCGCCGCCCGTGGAACCACGCGAAGAAAAGATCCTGCCCAAGAGCGAATGGCTGACCGTCGAACCGATGAAGGCGCCTGACCATCGCTGCGATCCCGGCCTCGATGCCTTGTTCTTGCCCAAGGAATGCGGCAAGGAACCCAGCTGGCTCGGCTCGCGCAAGAAGTAAGCGGGCTTACACGTCCAGCGTACTGGCGCCTTGCGCCTCGACGACCCTGTTGCGGCCCGCCTGCTTGGCCGCCTGCAACGCCTCGTCGGCCCGCTTGAACAGGCTGACGGTGCTGTCTTCGGCACGGATGGTGGTCACGCCCAGGCTGGCCGTCAGTTGCAGCACGGCGCGCTCCGTCTTGACGGGCAGCACTTCGACGGCGGCGCGGATGCGCTCGGCCACCATCAGCGCATCGGCCAGGGTCGTGCGCGGCAGCTGGATGGCGAATTCGGCGCCGCCCAGGCGGCCCATCAGGTCGCTGTCGCGCAGCTGCTGGCGGCAGGTGTCGACGATGGTTTTCAGCACCGCGTCGCCAACCGGATGACCGTAGCTGTCATTGACTCTTTTAAAGTGGTCGATATTGAGCACCACCAGCGCCGTCGGCAAGCCAGGCCGGCGCGCCAGCGCCATCCACGGCGCCAGCGCCTGGTAAAAGCCGCGCCGGTTCGGCACGCCCGTGGCCGCGTCGAGCACTTCCAGGCGCGCCAATTCGCCGCCCAGCTTTTCACGCGACAGCAGCAGATAGCCGAAAGCGTTCGTCAGCATCATCAAGTACAGGGCGCCGAAGCCGGCCAGCTGCATCAATTCCGCATCGAAACCGGGCACGGCGGCGGCCAGCACGCCGCGCGCGGCGATCAGCAGCGACAAAATACCCATGCTGACGACGAGGAAGCGGCGCAGCATGCTTGCCTCGCGCCATTTCAGGCACAAGGCCGCCACGCCGGCGAGGAAAAAGCCGGCCACGATCAGCGAACCACCGGCGCTGCGCAGCAGCGGCGCCACGTCGAACAGATAGCAGGCGGCGAACAACGTCACCGACAGCCCCAGCGCCGGCAGCACGGTGCGGCGCCAGCCGCTGCGCCCGGCCGCCTGCCACAGTGCGCCCGCATCGAGCGCCATGCCAGCAAACAGCAGGCTGTTGCCCAGCAAGATGGAGAGAAAATCGGGCAGCACGCCGCGGAAATACAGCAGGCACCAGGCCACGGCCTGGCACTGCTTGGCCACCGCCCAGGTGGACATGCTGAGCGACTTCTTGCGCTCATACTCGAAAAAGAACAGGGCCGCGCACAGGCTCAGGTTGCCGAGCGCCAAGGCCAGTACCAGGGTCTTGATATCCATGGGCTACGCCGTTGCCGCGCAGGCGCGGCGGGCCAGGTCAGATTTCGTGTTCGACATTGGTGCTGCCGTCGCCGATCTTGCTGGCCCACGCCTGCACGAAATACTGTTTTTCCACCTCGCTGGGCGCCTCGTGCCAGAAGACGATGAGGGTGCCCTTGTGGTCGTGGATTTGCGCCACTTTTTCAATGAAGCCGACGTTGGCGGCCTGGTCGGCCAGCGCCGCCGCGTAGCCGTACACGCGCGTCAAGCGCTCGATGCGGTCGGGCTCCGTAAAACTGTTCGTCGCCGTAATGATGGGGTGATCCAAAAACATGCTTGTCTCCATGGTGCCCGACTGCGCGGCCGTGCCGCCGCGCGCCGATATACGCATGCTCGGCGCGGATTAATCGGGTATGCTCACGGGAGCTTATCAGATTTCTCTGAATGCAACAAAGCATCTCCCCCAGTCCACTCAGCGAAGTCGTCCCATGCCGGAAAACAGAAGCACCACCCCGCTTGCCCCGCAGGTGCATACCTGTGGCGACCGGCGCCGCCTGGAATTCCAGCCCGGCATGATCCAGAGCGAAATGCTGCTGTCGCGCCCCGACCATCTGCTGCTGCGCTATGCGCGCGCCATGATGTGCTTTACCCTGTTCGTGCCCCGTCCCCGCCACATCCTGATGGTGGGACTGGGCGGCGGTTCGCTGCTGAAATTCTGCCACCGGCACCTGCCCGACACCCGCATCACGGTGCTGGAACTGCGCGCCGACGTGATTGCCCTGCGCGAGCAATTCATGCTGCCGCCCGACGACGCTCGCCTGCGCATCATCGAGACGGACGCCGTCAGCTATATCCGCCAGCATCCGGGCTGCGCCGACGTGCTGCTGCTCGACGGCTATGACGAAACGGGCTTGCCGCCGGCACTGGGCAGCGCGCGCTTCTATGCGGACTGCCTGCGCGCCCTGCTGCCCGGCGGCGTGCTGGTGGCCAACCTGTTCAGTTATGACGAACACTACCCCGCCATGCTGGCGCGCCTGATGCTCACCTTCCGCGGCGCCGTGTGCCACTTCGACGGCATCGCCGGCAATAACCGCATCATCTTCGCCGCCAGGCCCGGGCAAGGCGCCGACGGCCGCGCCGTGCGCGTGGTGCGCCTGGTGCGCTGGCGCCGGGTATGCGGCCTGGCGTTCCTGAACCGCTGGCTGCCGGCATGGCAGTTGTGGCGCTTGCGCCGCCAGTCAGGCGCGGGCAGCGACTGAAAGTCGTCTTCCCCGGTCATAGATATTGTTGCTTATTAGCAGTAATTTGGTGCAAAATCCGCATGATGGATGTGGTTTATGACAAACTACCGCCTGCGTGGGGCCGGCAGGCGCCGCCGAACCCAAGTGTCCATGAAGTGAGATAGGAAAAACCATGCTGCGTGGCCGCCTGCCATTGTCGATTTCCGCCGCGGCCGCGCTGACATTTGCCTGCGGCGTCAGCGTGACGGCCGTGCTGTTTGCCGCCATCAGCCAGCTCGAATACGACAAGATGGGCCTGAGCCTGCAGCAGCGCGCCGGCGCCAGGGTGGCCGCCATCGAGCAGGGGCTCGACGACGCGGTCGAGGTGCTGACGACAACAAACCAGCTGTTTGCCGCCGTCGTGCCCGTCACCCGGGAACAGTTCCACGACTTCACCACGCCGCTGCTGCAGCGCCATCCGTTCATCCAGGCCTTCAATTTCCACCGCATCGTGCCGCATGCGCAGCGCGCCGCCTTCGAGACGGAACTGCGGCGCATCGTGCCCGACTACACCATGACGGAAATGCGCGACGGCGTCGTCGTGCCAGCGACGACGCGCGCCAGCTACCTGGTGGTCGACTACCTCGAACCCCTGCAGGGCAACCGCCCCGCCTTCGGCCTGAACGTCAGCCCGAGCGGCGTGCTGGCGCGCGCGCTGGAACAGGCGATCGTCAGCGGCCAGACCACCGCCACCGGCCTGCTGGCCCTGGCGCAAGGGCCGCAACGGGGCTTCGTCATCGTGCGCCCCGTGTACCGCCACGGCGTGCCCCTGCAAACGATACAGCAGCGGCGCGCGGCGCTGATCGGCGATACGGCCGTCATCGTGCGCGCCGGGGAACTGGTGCAGAAAATCCTCGCCGGCGCCGACCTGCTGGGCGACTCGCAGCTTGAACTCAGCGTCTACGCGGACGCCGGCGCCGACCCGCACCAATTGATCTTCCGGCATGGCCAGGCGCCTGCCGACGAACCGGGCGGCGCCTGGGAATCGCTGCCCCGCTGGCTGCACTTTGCCTACCACAGCCATTACGACCGGGCCTTCGTTTCCGCCGGCCGGCCCTGGCATGTGCGCGTGGTGGCCCATCCGCGCCCCTTCCTGGCCGACCATCTGGGCTCCCTGTTCACCCTGATCACGGGTTTGCTGTTCAGCGTACTGACGGCCGCCTTCGTGCAATCGCTGACGCAGCGCTCGCGCCGCGTGCAATTGCTGGTGGAGCAGCGCACGGCCGACCTGAAACGCAGCAATGAGCTGCTCAGCGCCGACGTGCGGGCGCGCCAGCGCACGGAGCGCGCCTTGCAGGAAAGCGAAAAGCGCTTCCGCCGTCTGCTGGCCCTGTCTTCGGACTGGTACTGGGAACAGGACGCCAACTTCTGCTTCACCCACATCACCAGCGGTTTCACGGACAAGTCGAACATGCCGCTGGAACGCTTCATCGGCATGACGCGCTGGGACAACAACCCGGAAATGCGCAATTCGCGCTGGGGCAAGCAGCATATCGCCAACCTGGAAGCCCACCTGCCCTTTTCCAACCTCGAATATGCGATGCACGACCGCGATGGCCAGCTGCGCTGGTTCAGCATCAATGGCGAGCCGCTGTTCAACGAGCTGGGCGACTTTCGCGGCTACCGGGGCACGGGGTCCGAAATCACGGAACGCAAGCTGGCCGAGCAGCAAATCCAGCACATCGCCCACCACGACGTGCTGACAGGCTTGCCCAACCGCGCCCTGCTGCGCGACCGCCTGGCGCAAGCGATGGCCCTGTCGCGCCGCAAGAACCGCGCATTATGGGTGCTGTTGATCGACCTGGACCGGTTCAAGTTCGTCAACGACAGCCTCGGTCACAAGGCGGGCGACCTGCTGCTGAAAACCATCGCCACGCGCTTGCAGTCCAGTCTGCGCGAAAGCGACACGGTGGCGCGCCTGTCCGGCGATGAATTCGTCGCCATCCTGTGCGAGCAGGCCGACGAAGTGCTCAGCGGCGCCATCGTGCAGCGCGTGATGGATGCCGTGGCGCAGCCTGTGCTATTGGATGGCAAGGAATTCTTCGTCACCTGCAGCATCGGCGTGGCCGTCTACGACATGTCGCGCTACGACGCGCCCGGCGACGTGACCCTGAATGGCGAGACGCAGAACCTGATCGAGCAGGCCGACATCGCCATGTACTGCGCCAAGAAACAGGGCCGCAACAACATCAAGTTCTACACGACGGCCATGAACCAGGCCACCCTGGAGCGCCTGCGTATCGAGACGGCGCTGCGCAACGCCCTGGAACGCGAGCAGTTCGTGCTGCATTACCAGCCGCAGGTGGACCTGGCCAGCGGGCGCATCGTCGGCGTGGAAGCGCTGCTGCGCTGGCAGCATCCGGACCTGGGCATGGTGGCGCCGCAGCGCTTCATCGCGCTGGCGGAGGATACGGGCCTGATCGTGCCGATCGGCGCCTGGGTCATGCGCGAAGCGTGCGCGCAGGTGAAGCGCTGGCATGCGGCGGGGCTGGACACCTTGCGCCTGGCCGTGAACCTGTCGGCGCGCCAGTTCAACGAGCCGAACCTGGTCGCGTCGATCGCCGACGTGCTGCTGGAAACGGGCTTGCCGCCCGCCTGCCTGGAACTGGAACTGACGGAGAGCCTGTTCATGCACGACGTGGCGCTGGCCGTCAGCCAGCTGCACGACATGAAGGCGCTGGGGGTGCAGCTGTCGATCGACGACTTCGGCACCGGCTATTCCAGCTTCGCCTACCTGCGCACCTTCCCCATCGACGTGCTGAAGATCGACCGCAGTTTCGTCGGCGACGTGGCGCGCGACGCGGACGACGCAGCCATCGTCGTCTCCATCATCGCCCTGGCGCACAATTTGAAGCTGCGCGTGGTGGCCGAAGGCGTGGAAACGGCGGAGCAGCTCGATTACCTGCGCCGCCATGGCTGCGACGAGGCGCAGGGCTATTATTTCAGCCGGCCGCTGCCCGCCCATGAAGTGGAAGCCCTGCTGCGGGCGGAAGAATCGCACGTCATGCTGTAGGCGACGGCGGCACCCTTGCCCCGAGTTCGAGCTCGTCCCAGTCGTCGTCCAGGCCGGATTGCGCCAGCAGGGAAGCCACATCCGTGGCATGCGCCGGATCAATGTCCTGCTCCGGATGCGGCCACACGAAATCGCATTCCGTGCAGACGATCACTTGCTGGCCCGTCTGGCGGACCGTGGCGTGCACCAGGTCGCCATATTCGTCGCAGGTGGGGCACTGCATGCCATGTGCGCTCATGTCCGGGCCTTACAGTTTCTGTTGCAGGAATTCGAGGAAGCAGCTGATGCGCTGCGCCAGCTGCGTGTTGCGGTAGTAGACGGCGTGGATCTGCTGGCGGTAGCCCGTGTAAAACGGCTGCAGCACCCGCACCAGCCGGCCGGCCGCGATGTCGTCCTTCGTCATGAAGTCGGACAGGCAGACGATGCCCTGGTCGTGCAACGCCAGCTGGCGCAGGGTTTCGCCGCTGGACGCGGCCAGCGCCGGCACGATCTGCAGGCTGTTGCCCGCTTCGTGGCGCAGCGGCCAGTTATTCCCCAGCTCATATTGCGCAAAACCCAGCAGCGCATGGCCGGACAGCGCTTCCGGCGTAGCCGGGGTGCCGTGGCGCGCCAGGTAGGCGGGCGTGGCCAGCACGTGCAGCGGACTGGCGCTGAGCGGGCGCGCATGCAGGGTCGAATCGACCAGGGCGCCAATGCGGATGGCGATATCGGTGCGGTGCTCGAGCAGGTCGGCGATCTGGTCGTTGCTGGTCAGCTCCAGGCGGATGTCCGGGTACATGGCGCGAAATTCCGCCACGTGGGGCACCACGCAATGGAGCATGAAGGGCGAGGCGGCATCAACGGACAGCCGCCCGGCCGGCTTCTGGCGGCGGATGCGGATCGACTCTTCCACGTCTTCCATCGACGCGAGGATGGCGCGCGCCTTGTCCAGGAACAGCTGCCCCTCTTCCGTCAGCTCCATGCGGCGCGTGGTGCGCGTCAGCAGCGACGTGGCCAGCTTGTCTTCCAGGCGCGACAGGGCGCGGCTGACACCCGAAGTGGTTTGTCCCAGGTGCACAGCGGCCGCGCTCAGGGTGCCGCTGTCGATGACGGTGACGAAGATTTTCAGGTCGTCCGAATTGATATCCATTGTTGCCTTATTATTGCCGCATTGTTGCGCTATTTTCACATATCGCGCCATTATAATGGAATCATGGCAACAGTGATGGCAAGGGATAACGTCAGGCAACGTAGAACAAAATGGCGATAAAATGACAGCTACTGCCGGCCAGCACGAACAGGTGCCAGATGCCGTGGCCATGGCGCAGCTTGTGGTCGGTGGCATAGAAAGCGATGCCGCCCGTGTAGCACAGCCCGCCTGCCACCAGCCACAGGAAGCCGTTCCACTCGAGCGCCGCCAGCAGCGGCTTGATGCCGATGACGATCAGCCAGCCCATGGCCACGTAAATCACCAGCGACAGGATGCGCGCGCCTTTCGCGTACACGTATTCCTGCACGATGCCAAGCAAGGCCAGGCCCCAGACGACGCCGAACAGCGACCAGCCCCACGGCCCGCGCAGGGTCACCAGCATGAAGGGCGTGTAGGTGCCCGCGATGAGCAGGTAGATGGCGCAGTGGTCGAGCCGCTGCAGCATGGCCTTGGCCTTGCCGCGCACGCTGTGGTACAGGGTGGAAGTGAGGTAGAGCGTGAGCAGCATGGCCGCATACACGCTGCAGCTGACGATTTTCCAGGGATCGCCCGTGCGGGCCGCCGCGACGATCAGGATGACGCCGCCGATGGCCGCCAGCGCGGCGCCCACCGTATGGGAAATGCTGTTGAACCGTTCACCGTGGTACATGCTTGACCGCCCGCCGCGTTAAAAACAGGCTCATCGTACACGCTTGGGGAGATCGGGGTGCGCGGTTTGCGCAAGGCAGGGACCGGAAAGCGGGGGCGCATGCGATTGCCGCCCCGCTTGTTGCCGCTCAGGCTATCAGGCAGCTTCCGCCTTCTTGCGCGCAGGACGGCGCGCCGGCGTCTTGCGCGGCGCCTTGGCCGGCTTGTCTTCCGCCACGGCAGCCACTTCCACCGGCGCCGCTTCAACGACAGGCGCAGCTTCCACCACAGCTTCGGCCGCCTTCTTGGCCGGTTTCTTCGCCGCAGCCGCCTTGCGGGCCGGCGTGCGCGGCTTGGCCTTTGGCTTGGCTTCGGCGGCGGCTTCCACCGGCACTTCGGCTACCGGCTCAGGCGCAGGCGCAGGCACGGCTTCCGCCACCGGCGCCACCTCGACGGCGACGACTTCGGCGCGCGCTTCGCGGGCGTCATCGCCATTCTTGCGGCCACCGCGGCCATTGCGGCGCGAACCGCGCTTGGCGTTGCCCTCTTCTGCAACCACCTCGGCCACCGCTTCGGCGGCGGCTTCGGCCACTTCATGCTGCACTTCCGGCTGCGGCGCCGGCGCATACTGCTCGACGATGACGGCTTCGGCGTCAGCCACCGGCACGAAGGCCTGTGGCGCGGACTCGCCGCGGCGTTGCTCGTTCTGCTTGCGGCCGCCACGGCCATTGCGGCGCGAATCGCGGCGGCTGCCGCCTTCGCGGTGATTGCCCTCTTCCGCCGCCACGCCGGTCTCGCCGCTGACCTCATTGGCTGTATCCGCGTTCGCGGCGGCCGGCACGGCCACCAGGCCGCTGCTGCGGTAGACATAGGCGCCCGATTTTTCATCGCGGCCAAATTCCAGCAAGCCGCGCGTCTGCGCCTCTTCCAGCAGGTTGCCGAAGGTGCGGAAACCGTAATAGGACTCGCTGAAGTCCGGCTTGCGGCGCTTGATCGCTTCCTTCAGCATCGAGGCCCAGATCTTGCCGCTGTCGCCGCGCTCGGACACCAGCGCGTCGAAAGTCTCGACAGCCATTTCGATCGCTTCCGTCTTGCGCGACTCGTATTTTTCCTTGCGGCGCACTTCCTCGTCCGGCGAGCGCTTGGCGGCAGGCGTGTCGCGCGCGTCGCGCTTGGCGGCCGTGCGGCGGCTTTCGCGCACCAGGTCATCGTAGAAAATGAATTCGTCGCAGTTGGCCACCAGCAGGTCGGACGTCGACTGCTTGACGCCCACGCCGATCACCTGCTTGGCGTTTTCGCGCAGTTTCGACACGAGCGGCGAAAAGTCGGAATCGCCGCTGATGATGACGAAGGTGTTGACGTGGGCCTTGGTGTAGCACAGGTCCAGCGCATCGACCACCAGGCGGATGTCGGCCGAATTCTTGCCCGACTGGCGCACGTGGGGAATTTCGATCAGTTCGAAGTTCGCTTCATGCATGGTGCCCTTGAAACTTTTATAACGGTCCCAGTCGCAATATGCCTTCTTGACAACAATACTGCCCTTGAGCAGCAAGCGTTCCAGGATGGGCTTGATATCGAATTTTTCGTAATTTGCATCTCGCACGCCGAGCGCGACGTTCTCGAAGTCGCAAAACACGGCCATGCTGAGGTTTTCTGGGGATGACGCCATAAGGGTGAATTCTCGCTGATGATAAGGGCGGACGGGAAGCGCAACGCCTCCCTTTTCGCCTAGTATATTCGCCCATCCCCCGTTTCGGCGACAACTATCGTGCGCGGCGGCCTATTGCGCGCCGCCGGCGGCGCTTGCGCTGGCGCCGGCGAGCGGCCAAACGACGCTTTCATCGACCGAATACAGCTGGCACGGCAGGCTGCTGCGCCGCTGGCACGAGGCCAGTGCGCGCACATCGGGACTTTCGCCCTCCTCGGCCCAGCCCCAGGCGCCGCTGGCCGACAGGGCAAAGGCGCGCGGCGCGGCTTTCTCCAGGAAGACGCGGTAGGCGGCGCGCCCCTGCTCTTCCAGGTAGGGCACGGCGGCGATATCGTCCTGCAGCGCGAAATGCGTGGCGGGCGGCGACGGCGCATCGGCCACGCGGTAGACCTGGCGCACCGGCATGCCGATTTTCTGCAGGAAGCGCTCGGTGGCGGGCAACCACACGGCCACGCCGTCGCGGCTGCCCAGGGTCAGGTGCGCGTCGCGCTTGAACGGGCCATAGGCGAGCAATTGCGCCCGGCCGCCCGAACCGGTAAAGGAATTGAACAGCCGCCGCGCCAGCGCCGGCGAAAAATACGAGTCGTTCGCGCCATACAGCCACAGGCTGGGGATGTGGTTGTAGGCGCCCAGGGTGGCAAAGGACTTGGCCAGCGCCCCTTGCCAGTCGCAGCCGGGCATGTCGACGCGCAGGCCGCCGGAAAAATTGAGCACGCCCCGCACGCCAGGCAACACCCGGGTGGCCAGCGCCAGCGCCGCCATGCCGCCGTACGACTGGCCCGCGACGACGATGCGTTCCGGGTCGACCCAGCTCTGGCGCCGCGCATACGCGAGCGCGGCCAGCACGTCGCGCGCCTGGCCCTGGGCGTTGCCCAGCATGTCGCAGCCGAAATCGCGGTAGGCGCCCGTGGAGCGCGCAAACCCGGCGCGCATGGGCAACATCACCACATAGCCGCGGCGCACGAATTCGGCGGCCATATAAATGAAGCGCTCGCGCGCCTGCAGTTTCGCCGGCCCGGCCTGCTTGCCGTGATTCATCAGCAACAGGGGAAACGGGCCGGGGCCGGCGGGACGGAACACCGTCGTCTCCAATGTCTCGCGCAAGCCGTCGCCGGCCGGCACCATGATGATTTGCTCGTTCAAGCGCGCATCGAGCGGCAATGAGGCAGAAGCAGGCTGAGCTTGCAGGGTCAGGCAAGGCCAGCTGAGCAGTAAAGCCAGGCAAAGGCGGCGTACGAGGGGAGAAATGGCAGGCTCCATGCGAGATTTCCCAGCCAGTCTAGGCAGTGAAAGGGCGCAGGACAATATTAAAACATTATGGATGGGTAACTTTTTTTGCAGTCATCGACGGCGCGGAAAAATGTTGCCTTGCACCAACCACATAGCGCCTGCATGGGAGTAAACTAGGAGCCTTCTGAAGGAGTTGCCATGTCCATATCCGCCCTCACCACCGGTACCTCGGGGCTGACCGCCAACCAGCGCGCGCTGGATGTGGCCGCCAATAACATCGCCAATGCGAATACGCCCGGCTTCCAGCCGCAACAAGCCGAGTTCCAGGAGTCCAGCCCGGCCGGCACGGGCGTCACCCTCTCCGTCGAAGGACGCAAGCTGGCCGCCGGCGAAAGCGTCAGCGGCGCCAATGCGAATGCGGCCAAGGCGGCCGAAAGCCGGCCGAACGGCGTCGGCCTGGCGTCAGAACTGACGGATAACCTCGTCTACAAGGCCGGTTTTAATTTGTCGGCGAATGTCGTCAAGGCGGCCGACCAGGCCCTGGGCAGCCTGATCGACGTCAAGACTTGAAGCAGCAAACATCCACGGCGACTATCGGCAAGATAGTCTAATTTTTCATTTCCAGCGCCAAGGGCGCCATCGCCGGTTGAATCAGCGCCAGCAGCCGTTCGGCGGGAATGCCGTCGCGCGCCTGCACCGACAAGCCATGCAGCAGCGCCGCATAATAGTCGCCCAGCGCCTGCACGTCCGCTTCCTCTTTCAATTCTCCCGCCAACTGCGCCGCGCGCAGGCGCTCGATGACGGCCTGCGTGCGTGCGCGGCGGTGCTGCGCCAGCCAGTCGGCGATGCCCGCGTTGTCCGCGCTCGTATTCGTGGCGGCCGTGACCACCATGCAGCCCTGCGGCTGGCCGCTGCGCGTATATAGCAGCACGGCTTCTTCCAGCATGCGCGCCACGGCGTCGCGCACATTCAGGCTGGCCGCCAGCGCATGCACGGCAAACGCGCCCTCGCCCGTTTCATACAGTTCCACGGCTTCGCGGAACAGCTGCTCCTTCGAGCCGAACGCCGCATAGATGCGCGCCGAGGCGATGCCCAGCGCCGCCACCAGGTCGGCCATCGATACGCCTTCATAGCCGCGCGTCCAGAACGCGTCGCGCGCTTTTGCCAGCGCCAGCGCGCGGTCAAATTCCCTCGGTCTTCCTGCCATTTTCATCCTCTGCTTGCAAACTGGCGGCCAGTATAACGCTTGCAAGCCATACCGATTCCGCATTTATTTTGCATCACGGCCTTGACCGCGCAGAAAATTTCGCCTATTCTTTGTCGATCGACAAACAATAGGAGCCGATATGAAAACCATCCAAGGACCAAGCCTGCACCTGGCACAATTCGCCGCCGATACGGCGCCCTTCAACACCCTGCCCGCCATCGCCGAGTGGGCGGCCGGCATGGGCTTCAAGGCCCTGCAGATCCCCGCCTGGGATGCACGCCTGTTCGACGTGGCGCAAGCGGCCCACAGCCAGCAATACTGCGACGACCTCGTCGCCATGCTGGCCAGCCATGGCCTCGTCATCAGCGAACTGACGACGCACATCCTCGGCCAGCTGGTCGCCGTGCACCCGGCCTACGACGCGCTGTGCGACAGCTTTGCGCCGGCACACCTGCACGGCCAGCCGGCGGCGCGCACCGAGTGGGCCATCGAGCAAGTGAAACTGGCGGCCATGGCCTCGAAGCGCCTGGGCCTGACCGACATGGGCACGTTCTCCGGCTCGTTCGCCTGGCCCTACCTGTTCCCGTTCCCGCAGCGCCCGCCCGGCCTGATCGAGGCGGCCTTCGACGAACTGGCGCGCCGCTGGCTGCCCATCCTCGACGTGTGCGAAGAACAGGGCATCAACCTGTGCTACGAAATCCACCCGAGCGAAGACCTGCATGACGGCATCAGCTTCGAGATGTTCTACGAGCGCGTGGGCCGCCACCCGCGCTGCAAGATGCTGTTCGATCCGAGCCACTTCGTGCTGCAGCAGCTGAACTACCTGGAATTCATCGACATCTACAAGGACCATATCCGCATGTTCCATGTGAAGGATGCGGAATTCAATCCGACGGGACGGCAAGGCATCTACGGCGGCTACCAGTCGTGGGAAAACCGCGCCGGACGCTTCCGTTCGCTGGGCGACGGCCAGGTCGACTTCAAGGCCATCTTCTCGAAGATGGCGCAAAACGACTACGCGGGCTGGGCCACGCTGGAATGGGAATGCTGCCTGAAGGACCAGGAGGTGGGTGCGCGCGAAGGCGTGGCGTTCATCAACGCCCACATCATTCCCGTGACCGACAAGATCTTCGACGATTTCGCCGGCGCCCCCGTCAGCGCGCAGCAGATCAATACCCTGCTCGGCATCACGCACAACTAATCAACTGAATCAACGCAATCGAATCAATACAAGGACTTGCCATGCATCAGAATGAAGACAGCTACACCCACGACTACGTGCGCATCGACGGCCAGCGCCTGCATTGCGTCATCGCCGGCGAAGGCAAACCCGTGCTGCTGATCCCCGGCTGGCCGCAAACCTGGTACGCCTGGCGCCACGTGATGGCGGCGCTGGCCGCCAACGGCTACCAGGCGATCGCCATCGATCCGCCCGGCAGCGGCCACTCGGAACGTCCGGCCGGCGGCTACGACACGGGCGCCGTTGCCGCCACCCTGCACCGCGCCATGCTGGCCCTGGGCCATGCGCAGTACGACGTGGTGGGCCACGACATCGGCATGTGGGTCGGCTATGCGCTGGCCAGCGACTTCCCGCAGGCAGTGACGAAACTGGCGCTGACGGAAGCCGTGATACCGGGCCTGGCGCCAGCGCCGCCGATTTTTGTCGCGCCGTCCGACAACATCTTCCTGTGGCACTTCATGTTCAACCAGGTGCTCGATTTGCCCGAGATGCTCACGGCCGGCAAGGAGCGCGAATACATCCGCTTCATCCTGGACCGCTGGTCGTACCGCCGCGACAAGGTGGCCGTCGACGTGTATGCGGACGCCTATGCCACGCCGGGCGCCCTGCGCGCGGGCTTCGCCTACTACCGCGCCATTCCGGAAACCATCCGGCAAAACCTGGAGCGGGCGAAAAAGAGCCTGGCCATGCCCGTGCTGGCCATCGGCGCCGACCATGCGACGAATGACGCGCCCCTGCTGACCATGCAGGGCAAGGCGGACATCCTGAAAGGCGCCATCGTCGCCGAATGCGGCCACTTCATCATGGAAGAACAGCCGGAAGCGTTCATCGCCCACCTGCTGCCGTTCCTGGCCGGAGACGCCGCATGAGCCTCGATCCGCAAGTAGCGGCCTTCCTGGCGCTGGCAAACGATGCGCCGCCGCCCGCCTCGCTGGCGGACCTGCGCGCCGCCACGGAAACGGGGCTGCGCCAGTTGCACGGGCCGCTGGAAGACGTCGCCTCGATCAGGGACTACGTGCTGCCTGGCGAGCATGCGCTGACCGTGCGCGCCTACGTGCCCGCCGGCGCGGACACAGGCAAGCCCCTGCCGGCCATCGTCTTTGCGCATGGGGGCGGCTGGTGCCTGTGCTCGCTGGACCTGTACGACAATCCATGCCGTGCGCTAGCCAACGCCACCGGCTGCGTGATCTTTTCCGTCGACTACCGGCTGGCGCCCGAGCACAAGTTCCCCGTGCCGCTGAACGATTTTTACTCGGCGCTGTGCTGGGTCGCCCAGCATGGGGCGGCGCTGGGCATCGACGTGAACCGGCTGGCCGTGGGCGGCGACAGCGCGGGCGGCAACCTGGCGGCGGCAGCGGCCCTGATGGCGCGCGACCAGGCCGGTCCCGCGCTGGCGCACCAGCTGCTGCTGTACCCGGCGCTCGATTTCGCCTTCGACACGCCGTCCTACCAGCGCTATGCGGAAGGCCATTCGCTGACGCGGGAAGCCATGCGCTTTTGCTGGTCGGCCTACCTGAACGAGCCGGCTGACGGCGCGCAGCCCTACGCGGCGCCCCTGCGGTCAACGTCGCTCAAGGACTTGCCGCCGGCGACCGTGCTGGTATGCGAATACGACCCGCTGCACGACGAAGGCGAAGCCTATGCGCGGTATTTGCGCGACGACGGCGTGGCGGCGCAATGCGTGCAGCTCGACGGCATGATCCACGCGTCGATGCACATGCTGGGCCTGACGCCAGCGGCGCGCGGCCTGTTCGACGTGGCGGGCAAGGCCATGCGGCAAGCGCTGGCAGCATAAAAAAACGCGCCGGGGATGGCTCCACGGCGCGTTTTTTTCATCAGCTGCGCGTCATTCCACCAGCTTGCGCACTTCGATACCGTTCAGCCACTTCACGTGGCGCGGACCCGTGCGGATGTCCTTTGCCGAAATGAGGGCGATCTCGCCATCGTTGTCGTCGAGCGCCTTGCCGTTTTTTTCGTAGTAGACGATCACGCCCTCGCCGGCCGGCGCGTTATACAGCTCGCCCCAGGAAAACACCACGGCATAGCCGTCGGTGGCCGTGGCGATGATGGCGAGCTTCTTGACGTCGTTGTGACCCGGCGCATCGAGCACCGCCTTGTCGAGAATGTCGCGCAGGCGCACGCCGCGATAGCTGGTGATGGTTTCGGCCTTCTCGCCGTTATGGCGCGTGACGGCGATTTCGCCGCCGTTGGCCGGCGGCAGCTGGCGCAGGTCGGCCACTTTCAGCGTCAACGGCGTTTCCACCACGCCCGTCACGGCCAGCGCGTGGCTCATGTTGTCGCGCGCCGGCGCAGGCGCGGCAGACCACGCGGGTGCCGCGGCCAGCAGCGCGGCCGAGGCGAAACCGGCGGCTATTTTCTTGAACATGCTGTGTCCTTTCATTGAACAGTCAAACAATCAGAACTGGTACTGCGCATTGGCCAGCCAGGTGCGTCCCGCGCTGGGAAAACCGTCGGACAGCGCGTAATTGCGGTCGCCCAGGTTCGCCACGCCCGCTTCCAGGCTCAAGGCCGGCAAGGGACGGTACACAGCCTTCAGGTTCACGGTCGTAAAGCCGCCGAGTTCCAGGGTGTTCGACACCCAGCGTCCGCTGTTCGATTCGGCGATGGCCACCACGTCGACCTGGCGCGCCGCATGCAGCACGGCGTGCGCCGTCAGCTTGTGGCGCGGCACGTCCGTCAGGCGGATGGCGCGGTCGCTGACGTTCTTCATGTCCGTGTAGGTATAGTTGCCGCCGAAGTCCAGCCAGGCGCCGGCGCTGCCGCGCAAGCCCAGCTCCACGCCGCTGATGTGCGCCCTGCCCGCGTTCTGCATCTGCGCGCGCACGCCCGAGACGTTCGCCACGCTCTGGATCTTGTCCTTCACGTCGCTGTAGAACAGCGCCGCTTCCAGCGCCACGCCCTGCAAGTTTCCTTGATACCCCAGCTCATAATTGATCGCCTCTTCCGCGCGCAGGGCCGGGTTTTCGATATACGTACCCAGGCGCTGCGAGTAGCGGTCCTTCAGGGTCGGCAGGCGCGACTTGCGCGCCACGGTGGCGTACACGCGCGCACCGGCGCCGACCTTGCGGAACAGGCCCGCCTGCAGGTCGGTGGCCGATTGATTGTCGGGCAGGGTATAGGCATTGCCGGCGCTGTAGACGGTGTCCGGGCGCAGCGCGTTGCGCGAGACGCCCAGCGACAGTTCCGTCGCCCCGTTCAGGGCGATGCTGTCTTCCGCGCCCAGGGTCCACAGGGCATCCTTGTACCAGGTGGTGCGCACGCCCTTGGCATCGAGTTCCTGGTGTTCGTCGGCCTTGTAGCTGGCCACGAAACGCAGGCTGTGCGCGGCCAGGCGGAACGATTCGAGTTCCACCGCGCCGCCATTCGTGCGGTCGTTGTAGATGCTGCGCCCGCCGCTGACGCTGCCCTGGCCGCTGGTTTTCAGGGTCGTGTAGCTGCCGTTCGTATAGGACGTGATTTCATTGTCGTAGCTGTCGTGGTACAGCCGCAGTTTCAGGCGCTCGGCCTCGCCCAGGCGCGTCTGCGAGACGAAATACACGCTTTCCTTGTTCCAGTACGGCCATTGCCAGTAGCGCGCGCCGACGGGATTGACCGATGGCGGCTGGCCTTTTTCGCCATGCTGCTTGTAGTAGCTGAGCACGTATTCATCGCCTGCCTGCGCGCCATCGGGCGTGTAGCCCACCTTGAACGACAGTTTATGGTCCTTGCGATACGAGTTGTTGCGCATGCCGCCGTCTTCCGTCGCGGTCGGGCGGAAATCCGACGACAGGGGGAAACCGTCGCTGTCGATGTACGACACGCCCGCCTGCAGATACCACAGGCCCTGGTTGCTGCCCACGTTGGCCGACACCTGGCGCTCGCTGCCCGAGCCGAAACCGACGGAAGTGTCGCCTTCCAGGCGCGCCACGGGTTTGCGTGACACCAGGTTAATGGCGCCGCCCAGGGTATTGGCGCCATAGGCCACGGAGCTGAAACCCTTGGCCACCTGGATGGCGGCCAGGTCGCTGGTCGTGAAGCGGTTGAAATCGACGTAGCCGTCATACGGCACGTAGACGGGAATGCCGTCGATATACAGCGGCACCTGGCGCGCATCGAAGCCCCGGATGGCGACGGTCTTTTCGTTGCGCGAGTTGGTCGACAGCGATACGCCCGACAGCAAATTGAGGGCGTCGCCCACGTTGTCGCGGTTAAAGCGGCGCATCTCGGCGCGGCTCACTTGCGCGCCCACCTGCTGTTCCGCCTGGCCTGCCTGCTCGCGCTGGCCGATCACCGTCACCGTGCCCAGCACGAACGGCGCCGCCGCCTCCGCGTCATCCCTGCTCCCTGTTTGCTGCGCCTGCGCCATCTGCGCCAGCGCCAGCATCACGGCGCCTGCCATTACCTGTTTCAACATCGTCTAGATCTTTCCACTCTCGTTATATATCGTCTTATATAGCGATACTCAAAAAAGCGGCCATCCCTGCGGCGGCCGTCACCCAACAGCGCAATATACAGACGTATATAGCGATGCTCAAGCGACAAGGCGGGAAACCCCTGCCCAAGTCAATTTTCGAGGCAAATTTCATGCATTGTTTCATGCACTGCAGCATTTCGCTGTGCGAACGAATGTTTCACAAAACGGTTGACATGCGGGAGCCGGCTAGGCAAACTGATTTCCAGGGAGCCTGAAAATGAATGCAAATATGACAAATATTCAGACCGCAGCAGATCCGGAACTCATCGTCTTCAGCGATGACGACGAAGGCAAGGACCGCCAGTTCGTCAACGCGCTGGCGCGGGGCCTGGAAGTGCTGCGCTGCTTCCGCCCTGGCGAAGTATTCCTGTCGAACGCGGACATGGCCAAGCGCACGGGCATCCCGAAACCGACGATTTCGCGCCTCACCTATACCCTCACCAAGCTGGGCTACCTCAATTATTCGGACAGCCTGGGCAAGTACCAGCTGGGCGCCGGCGTGCTGGCCCTCGGCTACCGCATGCTGTCGAACCTCGACGTGCGCAAGATGGCGCGCCCCCTGATGGAAGAACTGGCCGAACATGCGCAGGCGTCCGTCTCGCTGGGCACGCGCGACCGCCTCAGCATGGTGTACGTGGAAACGTGCCGCAGCAGCGCCAACGTCACCCTGCGCCTCGACGTCGGTTCGCGCATCCCATTGATGACGACGGCCATGGGCAAGGCCCTGCTGTGCATCCTGCCGCAGGCCGAACGCGACTACCTGATGGACCATGCGCGCGTGCACGAGACGGAACGCTGGCCGCGCATCAAGGCCGGCATCGAGCAAGGCTTCAAGGATTACCAGGACCGGGGCTTTTGCATCTCGGCCGGCGAGTGGCAGAACGACGTGCACGCGGTGGGCGTGCCCATGCTGGGTGCCGATGGCGAACAGGTGATGGCCTTCAATTGCGGCGGCCCCGCCTTCCTGCTGTCGCGCGAAAAACTCGAAGGTGACCTGGGACCGCGCCTGGTCGCCCTCATCAAGACGGTAGAAAAAAACCTGGGACGCGGTTAGAATGCGCGCCCCCTCACAATGACAGCTCCGAGGACCCTGATGATACGCGACGAAGAAACCCTGAACATCCTGCTCGACAGCATCGCCCGTTTCGTGCGCGAAGTGCTGGTGCCGAACGAGGCGCTGGTGGCCGAAACGGACACCATCCCGCCCGCCATCGTGGCGCAGATGCGCGAACTGGGCCTGTTCGGCCTGTCGATCCCGGAAGCCTACGGCGGCCTGGAACTGAGCATGGAAGAAGAAGTGCGCGTGGCGTTTGAAATCGCCCGCACCTCGCCCGCCTTCCGCTCGCTGATCGGCACGAACAACGGCATCGGCTCGCAGGGCATCGTCATCGACGGCACGGAAGCACAAAAACAATACTATCTGCCCAAGCTGGCGGCCGGCGAAATCATCGGCTCGTTCGCGCTGACGGAAGCGGGCTCCGGCTCCGACGCCGCGTCGCTGCGCACGACGGCCGTGCGCGACGGCGACTTCTATATCCTCAACGGCAGCAAGCGCTACATCACCAACGCACCCGAAGCGAGCATTTTTACCGTGATGGCGCGCACGGACCCCGTCAAGCGAGGCGCCTCGGCCATCTCCGCCTTCATCGTGGAAAAGGACACGCCCGGCCTCTCGCTGGGCAAGATCGACAAGAAGATGGGCCAGCAAGGCGCGCATACCTGCGACGTGATTTTCGAGAACTGCCGCGTCCCTGGCGCAAACCTCATCGGCGGCAAGGAAGGCGTAGGCTTCAAGACGGCCATGAAGGTGCTCGACAAGGGCCGGCTGCACATCGCCGCCGTCTGCGTGGGCGCGGCCGAGCGCATGCTGGCCGACGCCCTCGCGTATGCGATGGAACGCCAGCAGTTCGGCCAGCCCATCGCCGAATTCCAGCTGATCCAGGCCATGCTGGCCGACAGCAAGGCCGAGATCTACGCGGCGCGCAGCATGGTGCTCGACGCCGCGCGCCGGCGCGACAACAAGGAAGACATTTCGACGGAAGCGTCGTGCTGCAAGCTGTTCGCTTCCGAAATGTGCGGCCGCGTGGCCGACCGCTCCGTGCAGATCCACGGCGGCGCCGGCTACATCAGCGAATACGCGGCCGAGCGCTTCTACCGCGACGTGCGCCTGTTCCGCATCTACGAAGGCACGACGCAGATCCAGCAGATCGTCATCGCCCGCAACATGATCAAGGCAGCACAAAAGTGAAGGAGGCCGCGATGGACATTCCAGCCCTGCTGGCCGGCTTGCCGGCGCGCCTGTCGGCCATCCCGGCACACTGGGCGGCGCGCGCGCCGGACGCGCCCGCGCTGCATGAAGGTGGCCGCAGCTGGACCTATGCGCAGCTGCAGCACAGTGTCGAGAGCGCCGCGCAGCTGCTGCGCGATTTGCAGGTGCGCGCCGGCGACCGCCTGATGGTGGTGGGCGAAAACGGCGCGCTGCAGGTGGCGCTGATCTTCGCGGCGGCCAGCATCGACGCGTGGATCGTCAACGTCAATGCACGCCTGTCGGCACGCGAGATCGACACCATCGCCGAGCATTCCGGCGCGCGGCGGCTGCTGTTCCTGGCCGGCGCCTCGCCGGAAGCGGCCGCGCACGCGGCACGTCGGGGCGCGGCCGGCGCCGTCACCGTTGACGGCATGGGCGAGCTGCTGGCGGGCGCATTGAACGACGCCGCCATCGCGGAAGCCTGCGTGCCCGGCAACGAACAGGTGGCCGCGCTGATCTACACGACGGGCACCACGGGCCAGTCGAAAGGCGTGATGCTCACGCACCGCAACCTGCTGTTCATCGCCGCCGTCTCCAGCACCTTGCGGGGATTGACGCGCAGCGACCGCGCCTACGGCGTGCTGCCCATTTCGCACGTGTATGGCCTGGCCTCCGTTGCCCTGGGCACCCTGTATGCGGGCGCCGCGCTGTACCTGGTGCCGCGCTTTTCCGTCGACGGCCTGCTCTCGGCCCTGAAGGACGACGGGCTGACCATCGTGCAGGGCGTGCCCGCCATGTACGCGAAACTGCTGCAAACGCTGGGCGGCGCCGGGACGCCGCTGCCCACCCGGCTGCGCTTTGCGTATGCGGGCGGCTCGCCGCTGGCGCCGTCGCTCAAGCACGAGGTGGAAAAGCTGCTGGGCACCGCGCTGCATAATGGCTACGGCATGACGGAAAGCGCGCCCACCATCAGCCAGACGCGGCTCGACGCGCCGCGCCACGACAGCTCCGTCGGCACGCCGATTCCCGGCGTGGAAGTGCGCGTGGTGGACGTGGCGGGCACGGACGTGGCGCCGGGCGAAGCGGGCGAACTGTGGATACGCGGGCCGAACGTCATGGCCGGCTATTACCGCGAACCGGCCATGACGGCAGCCACCATGCGCGACGGCGGCTGGCTCAATACGGGCGACATGGCGCGCCAGGATCCCGACGGCGCCCTGTTCATCGTGGGACGCACCAAGGAACTGATCATCCGCTCCGGCTTCAATGTGTATCCGCTGGAAGTGGAAACGGCGCTGAACGCCCACCCGTCCGTGGTGCAGTCGGCCGTGGTGGGACGCACCGTGGCCGATGGCAACGAGGACGTCATCGCCTACGTGGAGCTGGACCCGCGCCAGCCCGCCAGCGTGGCACAATTGCAGGCCTGGCTGGCGCAGACCCTGTCGCCGTACAAATGCCCGTCCGCCATCATCGTCATGGACGCGCTGCCGGCCGCCGCCACGGGCAAGATTTTAAAGGGGCAGCTGCGGCAAATGGCGCAGAATGCACGATAAGTTGACCATGTATTACCAGAACCGACAATAAAACCAAGCCACATCACCGGAGGAGACACGATGAAACGCACCTACACACGCATCGCCATGGCAGCACTGGTTGCCAGCGCCTGGATGACGCAGGCCAGCGCCGACGAATTCCTGGTCGGCGCGGAAATCCCGCTGACGGGCAACCTGGCGCGCGTCGGCGCCGGCATGCAGGAAGGCATCATGGTCGCGGCCGAAGTCTTCAACAAGACCAACGGCAAGCACACCATCAAGATCATCACCGTCGACGACGAATCGGCACCCGCCAAGGCCATCGCCGCCGTGGAAAAGCTGGCCAGCCAGGGCGTGGTGGCCATCACGGGCGGCTATGGCTCGAACAATATATCGCCCGCCTCGGACACGGCGAACAAACTGGGCCTCGTCTACATCACCTCGGGCGGCGTGGACGACAGCCTGGTGTCCAGCGGGCGCAAGAATTTTTTCCGCATCAATAACACGGCCGGCTACGAAAAAGCCATGCTGGGACTGCTGCAAGACGTGGGCGCCAAGTCCGTCTCCATCGTGTACTCGACCAAGGACGCCACCACGGGCCTGGCGAAGGACGTGGAAAAAGCCCTGGCAGCCAAGGGCGTGAAAGTGACGACGCACTCGTTCGACCCGGCGATTACGGACTTCAAGCCCATCATCAACAAGATCAAGCTGCAGGACAAATCGGAAGTGGTGGCCATGGTCGGCTATGAAAACGACTACGTGGGCATCATCCGCGCCGCCCGCGTGCTGAAGCCGAAGATCAAGGCCATGGTGGGCGTGTGGTCGCTGGCCACGCCAAAAATGGCGGCCGACTTCCCCGACCTGATGCCGAACGTCTTCGGCACGGCCCTGCTGCCCTTCCCTACCGAATTCAAGACGGCCGACGGCAAGGCGTTCAGCGACGCCTACAAGCAGCTGTACAAGAAGGAACCGGACTACCTGGGCCAGTTCGGCTATGTGCAGTCGATGCTGCTGTTCGAAGCCATCGCGCGCGCGGCCGACAAGGGCACCATCAAGAAAGGCGGCGTGGCCGAGGAAATGCGCAAGACGGACCGCGAAACCCTGATCGGCCGGGTGCAGTTCGCCGCCAACGGCGACAACCAGAACTTCGTGCACCGCATGGCGCAGCACCAGGACAAGAAAGTGGTGATCGTCTGGCCGAAGGACCACGCCACGGGCAAGCTGGCCTATCCAGCCCTGCCCTGGTAGGCAGCCTCCCGCTGCGCACGCGCGCGTCCGCCCGGGCGCGCACCGATGAACGGCAGCCCTGGCGCATCCTCGCGATGCTCGTCGGCTGCCTGACGGGATGACGACATGACAGAATTAATCTTGCAAGCCCTGTATTCGGGCTTGCTGCAGGGCGGCTCCTACGCCCTGATCGCACTGGGACTGGCGCTGGTCTTCGGCACCATGAAAGTGATCAACCTGGCGCACGGCGAACTGGTGCTGCTGGCCGCCTACATCGCCTACAGCGTCGAATCGGGCCTGGGACTCGGTCCCATGTTCGCCATTCCCATCGCACTGGTGATCGTCAGCCTGACGTCCGTGGGCGTCTACCTGATCGTCAGCCGCATCAAAAAGGACCGCGAAATCAATTCGCTGATCCTTACCTACGGCATCGGCGTCATCCTCACCAATTTCATCCTGCTCGTGTGGAAGGCCGACATCCGCTCGACGTCGTCCAGCTGGCTGCAGGAAGGGTTTGAAATCGGCCCGTTTTTCAGCATGCGCAGCGAAGTGATTTTCTTTGGCGTCAGCCTGGTGCTGATGGCGGCGCTGTGGCGCTGGCTGTCCACCAGCTGGTATGGCCGCGCCGTGCGCGCCGTCTCCAGCAACCGCGACGCGGCCAAGCTGATGGGCATCGACCCGGGCCGCACGGAACTGGTGTCCTTCCTGGTCGCCGGTATCCTGGCCGCCTTCGCCGGCGTCGCCTTGTTCAGCTATGGCGTGATCCAGCCGGCCTACGGCGGCGCGCTGACGGTGAAAGCCTTCATCATCACGGTATTGGCCGGCATCGGTTCCATCCCCGGCGTGCTGCTGGCCGCCGTGCTGCTGGGCGTGGCCGAGGCGCTGACCGTCACCCTCGCCAGCTCCGCGCTGCAGGAATTGTCCGGCATGGTGCTGTTCCTGCTGGTGCTGTTCATCATGCCGAACGGCTTGTTCGGCGCACAACGGAGGCGCGGATGAAGCGCTCGACACTGATTTCCACGGCGGCCCTGCTGCTGGCCGCGTATATCGTCGTGCCGCTGGCCCTGGGCGCCAACCAGTATGTGATGAGCATGGTGGTGGCGGCCCTGATCATCGGCGGCGTGGCCATGTCCTGGGCCCTGCTGGGCAACTTGGGCGGCATGGTCAGCTTCGGCCACGCAGCCTTCTTCGGCGTAGGCGCGTATGTCTCCGCGCTGGCCACCGTAAAACTGGGCTTGCCCGTGTTTGCCGCCATGCTGCTGGGCGGCGCGGGCGCGGCCATCGCCGCCGTCATCATGCTGCCCGTGCTGCGCCTGCGCGGTCCGTATTTTGCGCTGGCCATCCTCGCCTACGCCCACATCTTCCGCATCCTGGCCACGGAATGGAGTTCCGTCACGGGCGGCGCCGGCGGCATCAACAATATCCCGGCCTTGCCTACCGTCTTCGGCTTCGACCTGGCCAGCAAGACAGGCGCCTACCTGGTGGTGCTAACCTTGGTGGTGGCGTGCGCGTTTGCCTACAGCCGCATCCGCGCCAGCCACTACGGCATCGCCCTGCGCGCCATGCACGACAGCGAAGACGCCACGCGCGTCGTCGGCGTCAACAGCACCCTGCTGAAAGGCGCCATGCTGCTCGTGTCGGCCTTCATGGCGGGCCTGTTCGGCGCCTTCAACGCCCACTACATCAATTTCCTGGAACCGGATTACGCCTTCAACAGCCTGTGGGTGACCTTGCCGATCGTGGCGGCCATCTTCGGCGGCTACCGTACGATACTCGGCCCCGTGCTGGGCGCCGTGGTGGTCTACCTGGTCGACCAGCTGATTTTCAAGTCGCTGATCCCCACGGGCCACCAGCTGGTGCTGGGCGTGCTGCTGGTGGCGATGATCGTCTTCAGTCCGAACGGCTTGCTGCCGCTGCTGCGCAAACTCGTCAAAGCGAAGGAAAAAGCACATGCTTGAACTCGATAATGTGTCCGTGCGCTTCGGCGGCCTGACAGCCGTCGATTCCGTCACCCTGAAGGTGGGCAGCCACGATGTGATCGGCCTGGTGGGCGCGAACGGCGCCGGCAAGACCACCCTGTTCAACGCCATTTCCGGCCTGGTGCGCCCCACCAGCGGCGGCATCCGCTTCGAAGGGCTCGACATCATGGCCACGCCCATGTATCAGCGCGCGCGCCTGGGGCTGGGCCGCACCTTCCAGATCCCGCAGCCCATGCATGAATTGACGGTGCGCGAAAACCTCGTCGTGGCGCAGCGTTTCGGCACCGGCAAGGTGGATATGCGCAAGATCGATGAAATCCTCGATTTCACGAGCCTCGCGGACAAGGCGCAGCGCGACGCGGCCAGCGAACTGGCGCTGACGGAATTGAAGGCGCTGGAAGTGGCCAAGGCGCTGGCGACGAACCCGAAACTGCTGCTGCTCGACGAAGTGCTGGCGGGACTGGAAACGAATGGCAAGCGCCGTTTCATGGGCATGCTGAAGGATTTGCATGCCGCCTTTGGCGTGGGCATCGTCATGATCGAGCACGATATCGAAACCATCAGCAATCTGTGCCAGCGCGTGGCCGTGCTCAATTTCGGCCAGCTGATCGCCGACGGCACGCCCGATGCGGTCTTCCGCAACCCGGCCGTCATCGAAAGCTACACGGGAGCCGCGCATGCTTAACATAGAGAATCTGCGCGCCGGCTATGGCGCCATCAATGTGCTGTGGGATGTGTCGCTGTCCATCCAGAAGGGCAAGCTGACCACCATCATCGGCCCGAACGGGGCCGGCAAGACCACCCTGCTGCGCGCCATCATGGGCTTGCTGCCCGTGGGTGCAGGCAGCATCGCGCTCGATGGCACGCCCATCAACGGCACGCCGACGTGGAAGATGAGCGACGCGAGGGTCACGATGATCCCCGAGGGGCGCATGACGTTCCGCGACATGAGCGTGGAAGAAAACCTGATCATGGGCGCCTTTCCGAAGGAGCACCGCAGCCACATGCCCGCGCGCCTGGCGGAAGCCTACGCCATGTTCCCGCGCCTGCACGAGCGCCGCAGGCAGCTGGCAGGGTCCCTGTCCGGCGGCGAGGCGCAGATGCTGGCCATGGCGCGGGGCTTGATGTCGGATCCATCGCTGCTGATCATCGACGAACCGTCGCTGGGCCTGGCGCCACTGGTAGTCAACGAACTGTTCGACATCCTCGCGCGCCTGAACGACGGCAAGCGCACCATCATCCTCGTCGAGCAGAACACGGCGCGCGCCGTCGGCGTGGCCGATCACGTCTACCTGATGCAAAGCGGCAAAGTGGCGCTGTCGCAGGCTGCTGCCGAGGTCGACCTCGATCACCTGCATGCGCTGTACTTTGCGCGCTAATCGGCGGCAAACACCAGCCCTGGCATCTTCGCCACGCAATCGAGGTTCAAGGGTGCGCGCGGGTCACGCAGGAATGCCAGTGTCAGCTGTCCGCCGCAGCGGTTGAACATGGCGCCATGCGCCTGGCCCGGTATCTGCACGAAGCGCGCGTTGGGCATGCTGCGCAGCAGGCGCCGGCCCCAGGCTGGCGGCGTCACGGGATCGAATTCGCCGGCCAGGATCAGGACCGGCACGTCGCTTTTCACGGCATCGTTTGCCTGCGCCGCAGCCGCTGCAACGCGCCAGGCGCCGCACATCCCGGGCGTCGCCGTGCGGTTATCCACGCCGCCCAGCCCCAGAGCCGGCGCCACCTGCGCGGCCATGCGGCCGGACTGCTCGAACGGCATCTCCTCGCCGCACCAGATCGACAGGCGCAGTCCCCAGTTGAAGCTGGAAGGAGCGCTGCGCAGCAATGGCAGCAAGCCTTGCGGACGGCCCTGCCCCGCTTCGCTGATCAGGCGAGGCAAGGCGGGGATCAGCGCGGGCTGCTGCAAGCCCTCGGCCAGGGCATTGACGATGTCGCGCCGGCGCAGCACGCGCCCGGGCGCCGCGATGCCGTCGCGGTCCGCGCGCGCAAGCAGCGCGTCCAAGCGTCCGCGCAGGTCCGGATAGCGCACGTCGCACGCAGGCTCCGTCGCGCAACCGTCGAGGACCAAGTCGATGGCGCGCCGCAGCGGCGCGGCGGCCATTTCGTCATAGTTGATGTCAACAGGCAGCACGGAATCGAGCACCACGCTGCGCACGCCCTCGGGATGGCGCGCCAGCACCGTCTGCGCCAGGCGGGTGCCGTAGGAGTAGCCGATCAGGTTCCACTGCGCGATGCCGAGCAGGCGGCGCAGATCGTCGAGGTCGTCCGCCGATTCCGCCGAGGTGTAGCCATCGAGGTCGATGCCGGCCGCCACCAGCCCGGCACGGCAGCGTGCAACGGCCTCGGTCTGCGCGGCCGGCGTGGCCTCCGCCGCCCGCAGCGCGTTCAGCTCAGGACAGGCGAGCGAAGGCTGCGCATGCTTGTTGCCGCGTCCTTCCAGCAATATCTGGTCGCGTTCCAGCAGGAAGGGATTGCCTTTGCCGCTGCTGCGCCCGTCGATGCTGCTCAAGCCCGGCCCGCCCGGGAGATACACGACGGGATCGGCGGCGGGCGTGGCCGCGCCTCTACGGAAAATCATGACCGGCAAGGCGATGGCGCGGCTGTCGGCCTTGCCCCGATGTTCGGGTACGGTCAGCATGCCGCACTCTATCTTTTCGCCCGGCAGCACCTGCACTGCACAGGCGGACGGTGTAAAGGCCGGTTTGACGGGCAGTGTGTCCGGCGCGGCGGCGCAGGGCTGCGCCGCTGTTACCAAACACGCGGCGGCAAGCATGGAACGGCGAAATGGAAGCAAGGAACCTCCTCGGCAGCATGGGCATACGACAGGATGGAGTGGTACATTGGCCACTCATTTAGTTGCCAGATTACCACGCAATCGCGGCCCTGGCCGCAAGACTCTGTTACCGGGCCGGGGCGCAGTTCGACCGGCCTGCGGCCATCACTCGTCGTCCTCGTCCTCGTCGTCGGCCAGCTTGTCAAACACCTGCAGCTCGGCCTTGCTCAGTCCCGTCATCACGAAGGGATCATCGGCAGGAAAGCGGCCAGTATCGACCAGCATGCGCAGCTTGCTCAAGCGGTCGCCCAGCGCCAGCGCTTGCGCCTGCGGATCGGCGTGGTCATCGGCGCCGGCCTGCCCGATCGCGCGGGTCACGGACTCGGGAAACTCCCATAATTCGGCGATCCGTACCGACAAGATGCGCGCTTGCGCAAACACCTGGGCAATGAAGGCGTCCGATTGCGGGAAGGCATCGGGCGCGTGCATCTGGTCGATCAGGCGGAACGCCACCACCAGGCCCACATTGGCCATCAGCCCCGCCAGATAGGCGTCGAAGGCGTTGGCCTGCATTGCGGGCGCGACCAGGTTGGCCGCCAGCGCACATTTCTCGGACTGGCGCCAGATCAGCGGCGCCGTGCGTATGGTCAACCCGCCACTCTGCATGCTGACGATGGGGCGGAAGGCGACGCGGGCGAGCAGCATGCGCATGCCGTTTTGCCCGAGCAGCATGATGGCGCCTTCCATATTGTTGATCGACGGGCTGGCGTTGTAGCGCGAATGGTAGCGGGGCCGGTTCGCTTCGCGGTAGACCTCGGCGACCAGCGGCACGTCCTGGGCCAGCTGGCGCGACAGCTCGGCCGCGCTCATGTTTTCATTTTGCAAGGTACGCATCAACTGCGGAATGATGGCGGGAATGCGCGGCACCAGCGCGGCGCCGGCGATCGGTTCACTGGCCAGGCGCGTCAATTCGTCCAGAATCTGCTGTTCGGCCTGCGCTGTCGCCTGCGCCGAACCGGCGGCCGCCAGCCAGCGGTAGTAGATGGCATCGATTTCGGCGATGGTGGCTGGCTGCCGTGTCATCTCGGGCGCCGCCGCTGCCGTGACTGGCGCAAGCTTGCTTTTTTCGCCGCCGTTCAGTAATTTTCCTATCCAACCCATTGCTTTTCCAGCCCTATATGCATCACTATCGCGACATCCGCTGCGCGATTTTACTTGATGACAGCCGTGCCGGTGCGGCGGGCGTGGCCGCCTTGGTCCACCTGCCGCAAAGTGCTACAGTGGCGCTCTCGCAGTTTCCCCTCCTTGCAAGGTAAATCATGAGCAACATGCTGGCCCGCTACGTCACCACCCAGGCGTACAACAACGCCTGGAGCAACCACCGCCTGCTGAAAGCCTGCGGCGAGCTAAATCTGGCCGAATTCCAGGCGACGCGCGTCAGTTTTTTCCCCACCATCCAGTTCACCCTGAACCACATCCTCACATGCGACTGGTTTTATCTCGACGCGCTGGAGCGCGAGCTGCGCGGCGAGGCGCCGCATGCCGACTGCTATGCCTTCTTTGAACAGGACGAGCCATTTACCGACTGCACCACGCTGCAGGCGGCCCAGCATACATCCGACGCGCGCCTGATCGCCCACTGCCGCAGCCTGTGCGATGCCGACCTGGCGCGGCCCGTGACGATCCTGCGCGACACGCCGCAAGTCGACACGCGCCAGCGCATGCTCGCGCACTTGTTCCAGCACCAGATCCACCACCGGGGGCAAGTGCACGCCATGCTGGCCGGCACGCGCATCGCGCCGCCCCAGCTCGACGAATTCTATTGCGCCGGCGAAGCGGGCGAGCGAGCGCAGGATTTTGCGGAACTGGGCTGGACGGAAGACGACGTGTGGGGGCCACGCTGAATGCAAACATGAGAAAACTTCTTAGATGCAATTGAAATAAGAGAAATCGCAGCTAACGATAGTGCTAGAGCAGCAAGTTGTTGATCGGAATACCCACTACAAGTCTTGAACAATGCTACGTATGCAATCCTCGATACCATTGTCGCGGGAAACTTCACTGTTGGGTTGCAGCGAAATATGACCTACTTTGGCGCGGATACCAGCCACGAATCGTCAGTTGTCTTCGAATAGTCCGCCATACGCGGCATCTCCATTACAGCAAAATGGCTCATGCACAGATTGAAGTGAAATCTTTGAAGTGGCATACTCGTCCATCGGAAAGAAAGCGCCCCCAGGCTCACAATATATCGCGAAATCGCCTTGTTTCATACCGCAGTTTTCACAGTGGTTCATCCAATATGAGCTGTTGGTAGTTTTGCTGAAGTCCACGTAATAGTGACGTGTTATCAGTTTAAGACGAGCGATAACGGTAGGTGGAAGATCAGTAACGTAAAGAGCCATCGCCGAACTATCGTGCTCATACCATTCATCGACACCGTCCTCGTCCTGTTCTACCGTCTGATGCCCTGGTGGCAAAACAAATCCATATACTCGCGTCAACTCGTCGCACTTCCAGCAAACTGTCTCTGTTTGAGCGATACCATAACGCTGTGATCGAATATTAACGTCCGGTACCGTCGGCAGCCAACGACCAAAAGCACTGAAGTCCACACCGTCAGGCACAAACCAAACCTTCAGGGTAGCATCCCATCGAGCTCCAAGTTGCTTGGCTTCGTCTTTCTCAGAAAACGGTACGTTGAGATTAATACGTGCCATACGGTTCCTCCTCACCTTTTATTAGTCGTCAATAATAAAATTGATTGGCGTCACCACAACACTGACTTCGCACAACCGAATATCCTTGAATTATATAACGAGCCAGTGCCAGGTAAATTCCGCTTCCGAACAATTCTTGCTTTTTAAATGCATCAATTAACCGCAACAATATTCTCGGCCTCAAAAAACCAATGGATAAGAAACTCGGATTCCAGAGGCTGCTTATCGCAGATGCAAAATCTTCTTATTTTTAAAATTCATCATCCCAAACAATAATTTTTCAAATGCAAATTAGCTGTAGTTTGATGACCAAACCAAGTCTAACTTTTCTAATGAGGAAATGTATTTGAGGACGAAGTATGCTTTTGTTTGACGAATGTAGAAGCTTCATCTGATGGTTTACTAGCGGCCGGAATTATTCCCCGGCGTGGCAGCACACGCACAGCTTGTTACCATCGAGGTCGCGGAAGTAGGCGCCATAGTAATGGGCGTGGTAATGGGGCCGCAGGCCGGGTGGCCCTTCGCACACGGCGCCCAGCGCCAGCGCGGCCCGGTGGCAGCGGTCCACCTGCGCGCGGCTGGCCGCCAGCAAGGCCGTCATCTGGCCATTGCCGGGAGCCGCCGGCAAGCCGTCGTGCGGCGCCGTCAGCACGAACAAGGGCCGCGGCGCATCCTGCGCCATCCAGCCCGCCCAGGGCTTGTCCCGGTCATGGAATTTTTCGATCAAGCCCAGCTCTCCCAGCAGGGCAGTGTAGAACGCGTAAGCGCG
This sequence comes from Janthinobacterium kumbetense, assembly GCF_023703445.1. Taxonomy (NCBI): domain Bacteria; kingdom Pseudomonadati; phylum Pseudomonadota; class Betaproteobacteria; order Burkholderiales; family Oxalobacteraceae; genus Janthinobacterium; species Janthinobacterium kumbetense. The sequence goes on along the minus strand of NZ_JAMQGR010000009.1, from coordinate 94,048 downwards.
GGGAAAGTCGTTGGTGCCGAGACAGATATGGGACAGCATGCTGCTCCTTCATGAATTCATGCATGTGCGGCGAGATGCGCGAGCTGATTATAATGGCGCATCGCATTCCCACACGATCCCATGCCAGACCTCGACCGCCTTCAGTTGTTCGCCCCCTCCAGCGCCGACCTTCCCGCCTTGCTGGCCTTCGAACTGGAAAACCGCGCGTACTTTGAAAGCTGGGTCACGGCGCGCGCGCCATCCTATTACCACCAGGAAGCCATCGCCGCCGCCATCGAGCAGGCGCAGCGCGAACGCCAGCAGGATCTCGCCTACCAGTATCTGGCCAAACTGGATGGGCAAATCATCGGCCGGGTCAACTTGACGGCCGTCACGCGCCCCTATTTCAACAAGGCGACGCTCGGCTACCGCATCGGCGAACGGTTCGGCGGACGCGGCTACGCCACGCGCGTGGTGGCCCTGCTGCTGGAAGAGGCTTTCGGCACGCTGGACCTGTGGCGCGTGGAAGCGACGGCGCGGCCGCAAAACCTGGGCTCGGTCGCCGTCATGCAGCGCAACGGCTTTCACCAGTATGGCCGTTCGGAAAAAGCCATGCGCTTCCAGGATGCCTGGTCGGACTTGCTGTACTTTGAACGGCGCAAGGAACACGCGGGCGCCTGAAAAAACCGAGCAACTGCTCCATAAAGCAGGCGATCCTCACCTGATGTTGTAAAATAGGCAAATATGGCGCAGCGTCGGCCATGTCGCTTGCCAGCCTTTCGCGCACGCGGATGCACTCACACTCAGGGAACAACATGCGCAATACAGACAAGAAAGCCTACCTCGTCGGCGGCGGCATCGGCTCGCTGGCCGCGGCCGCCTTCATGATACGCGACGGCGGCATGCAAGGCAGCAACATCACCATTTTCGAAGCGTCGCCCGTGACCGGGGGCAGCCTCGACGGCGGCGGCAATGCCGAAGATGGCTATACCCTGCGCGGCGGGCGCATGCTGACCACCGACAATTACGAGTGCACCTGGGACTTGTTCAAGAGTATCCCCTCGCTCGAGCATGCGGGCCAGAGCGTCTACGACGAAACCATCGCCTTCAACGACCTGCACCTTCCCCACTCGCGCGCGCGCCTGGTCGACCGCAACCGTTTCAAGGTCGACGTCAGCAGCATGGGCTTTTCCATGCAGGACAGGCTGGAACTGCTGAAGCTGACGGAAGCGGACGAAGACACGCTGGGCAGCAGCTCCATCACGGACTGGCTCTCGCCCGCATTCTTCGACACCCGGTTCTGGACCATGTGGGCCACCACGTTCGCCTTCCAGCCCTGGCACAGCGCCGTCGAGTTCAAGCGCTACCTGCACCGCTTCATGCTGGAGTTTTCGCGCATCGAAACCCTGGCCGGCGTCAAGCGCACCGTCTACAACCAGTACGATTCGCTGGTGCGCCCGCTGGTCGCCTGGCTGCAGGCGCAAGGCGTGAACCTCATCATGGATTGCACGGTGACCGATATCGAGGTGCAAGAATCCGATGGCCGCCTGAGCGCCACCGCCATTGCCTGCCAGCGCCGCGGCTTGGCCGACGTGGTCCCCGTCTCCGCGGGCGACCTGGTGTTTTTCCAGAATGCATCGATGACGGATGCGTCCAGCTATGGCAGCATGCACCGCGCGCCCGCCAGGCGCACGAAGCACGACAGCCATGGCTGGCGCCTGTGGGAAAAGCTGGCCGAGGGACGCCCGCAACTGGGCCGTCCCGCCGCCTTCAACAGCAGCATCCCCGAATCCTACTGGGCCTCGTACACGGTCACCTTGAAGGACAGCGCCTTCTTTGACAGGATGGAGCGCTTCACGGGCAACAGCGCGGGCACGGGCGGCCTCGTCACATTCAAGGACAGCAACTGGCTCATGTCCATCGTGCTGGCGCACCAGCCCCATTTCGCCGGCCAGCCCGCGGGCGTGCAAGTATTCTGGGGCTATGCGCTGCACCCTGACCGCATCGGCAACTTCGTCGCCAAGCCCATGTCCGACTGCAGCGGCGAAGATATCCTGCGCGAGCTGTGCGGCCACCTGAACTTCGACCTCGAGCTCATGGCCACGGCGAACTGCATTCCCTGCCGCATGCCGTACATCACCAGCATGTTCATGCCCCGCGCAAAGAGCGACCGTCCCCTGCCCGTGCCGGCCAACTCCGTCAACCTGGCCTTCGTCAGCCAGTTCGTGGAAATCGCCGACGATGTCGTCTTCACCGTGGAATACTCGGTGCGCGCGGCGCAGACGGCCGTCTACCAGTTGCTGAGCGTGCAGCGCGCAGTGCCGCCCATCCACGCGCACGACAAGTCGCTGAAGGTCAAGCTGGACGCCGTCATCAAGGCGTTCAAATAGCCGTATTTTGCGGGCTCAAGGCCGTTTTCAGGCTATCGGCCGCGACTTTGTGGCAGCGCAAGGCACCGTGATAATGGACTGATAACGTCAAGGTTCGGGAATCTTATCTATCTTGCAAAGTCCAACATGAAAGTGCGGCTACGCCTGTTCGAACATGTGCTGCTGGTGCTGGCATTGGCCGTCGTCATCTTTGCCGCCGCCATCGTGCTGGCACGCATGACGCAGTGGGCGGAAGCGCAGGAATTGCCCGTCTACCTCGTGCAGGGCATGCACCTGGTGGGCAAGGTGCTGTTTTTCCTGGATGGCTGCATCGTCATCGCCGTCAGCAGCAGCATTCTGGCCGCCCGGCTGTTCCGCCTGCTCACCAAGGAGGATTTATGAACGACCTTCACTACCTGTTCACGCTCCGGCATCCGCGCCGCTTCTGGTGCAGCGCCATCGTCATCGCCGTGGCCTCGGCCATCCTGCTGGGTCCCTGGCTCGACAGTATTCCCTGGCTGGTGGCGATCCCCTTCGTGGCTGGCGGCTTGCTGGTGGCGCTCGGCGAGCTGTGGGACGAGATGCACGGCAAGCGCCGGCGCAACGGCGACGACGACGCGCATGCGCCGTGCCGGCATCCCTGAAACCGGCGTAGTGATGCGTGCACGCAACAATGGTCACGCCATCGGCCGCGCCTGCGTTGATTTAAGACTGGCTTCAGCCTTGCCGTGCATCGTGATATGGCGCCAGCAGCAATGGCGCTTCCCTTCACCCTCACGGGCACTGCCCAGCGAAAGAGCCGACATGAGCACATGGATGCGCGCCAACAAAGGTTTTTTGATGTTCCTCCTGCTGTTCGGCGTGTTCCGCACGGCCGTGGCGGACTGGAATCCCATCCCGTCGGCGTCGATGCGCCCCAACCTGCTCGAAGGCGACGTGGTCTTCGTCAATCGCCTCGCCTTCAACCTGAAAGTGCCGCTCACCGATATCGTGCTGCAGCGCCTGGGCGAACCGCAGCGGGGCGACATCGTTACCTTTTCCTCGCCGAAAGACGGCACGCGCCTGATCAAGCGCATCGTCGCCCTGCCCGGCGACACGGTGGAAATGCGCGATGAGCAGCTGGTCATCAATGGCCAGCCCGCCCAGTACACGGCGCTCGACACGGCCCCTGAAACCATCGCCCACGTGGGCCAGCTGACGGCGCAACGCATCCGCGAACGCAACCAGACCGAACAGCACAGCATCCAGGTCTTGCCGCAAATCGCGGGCGCGGCGCGCAGCTTTGGCCCCGTGACGGTGCCGGCCGACCATTTTCTCATGCTGGGCGATAACCGCGACAACAGCGCCGATTCGCGCTACTTCGGCTTCGTGCCGCGCGCGTTGCTGATCGGCAAGGCCGAGCGCATCCTCGTGTCGGCCAATATCCAGGAGCATTGGCAGCCGCGGCTGCAGCGCTTCGGCATGAAGCTGGAATAAACATCCCTCCTGCAACGGCGCCATGCTTTTCGGTTAGCATGGCGCATCATGCAAAATTTTTCCTCAGCCAGCCTGCGGTCCGCCAGCGACGATCTTGCCCTCGAGCAACTGGCGCAGTTCCTGCGGCGCCATCCCGACGTGCTGCTGCTGACGGGCGCCGGCATCAGCACGGCGTCCGGCATACCCGATTACCGCGACACGCAAGGCGTGCGGCGTGGCAATGCGCCCGTGCAAGGCCCCGATTTTCGCCGCCAGGAAGCCGTGCGCCGCCGCTACTGGGCGCGCAGCATGGTGGGCTGGCCAACCCTGGCGCGCGCTACGCCGAATCCCGGCCACCTGGCCATCGCGCAACTGGCCCGGCGCCAGAGAATAGGCGGCCTGGTCACGCAAAACGTGGATGGCCTGCATCAGCAAGCGGGCAGTCCGGCAGTCACGGAGTTGCACGGCAGCATACATGGCGTGGTCTGCCTCGATTGCCATACCCGCCACACGCGCCGCCTGATCCAGGATCAGCTCGAACACGACAATCCGCAGTTGCTGGGTGCCACGGCCACGCCGGCGCCTGACGGCGACGCCTTGCTGGAGCCATCGCAGCTGGCCACCTTCCACCTGCCCGTCTGTCCCCGCTGCGGCGGTACCCTGCAGCCGGACGTGGTGTTTTTCGGCGATGGCGTACCCGCCGCCTGCGCGGCTGAAGCCGAGCGCAAAATGATGGAAGCTGGCGCCCTGCTGGTGGTGGGCTCGTCCGTCATGGTGTATTCCAGCTTTCGCCTGTGCCGCATGGCGGCCGAAACGGGCAAGCCCGTGGCCGCCATCAACCTGGGCAAGACGCGCGCCGACCATTTGCTGGCCTTCAAGACGGAAGCGCCGGCGCAAGATACCCTGCCGCTCCTCGCGGCCATGCTGGATTGATGCGGTCCCTGCCGCTGCCACGCGGATCGGCACGCATGCTGGCCGGTGCCGGCATCGCCGTGCTGCTGCATGTGCTGCTGTGGCAAGTACTGCGTTCAAACAAGCTGCCGGCCCCCCCTTTGCTGCCGCAGCGCAGCACGCAAATGCTGTTTTTGGCCCCCGTAGCGCGGCCTGCGCGCCCCCTGCCGCCAGCCGTCTCAAAAAGCCAGGCGCGTCCCCGGCATATCGTGGCCATCACGCCAGCGCCAGCGCCAGCAGCAATGCCCGCGCCCGCTGCCGACGCCGCAGCATTGCCGCCGCCCGCTGCGCTCGATCTTGACGCCTTGAAACGCCAGGCCAGGGAAGCGGCGCGCCAGGAGGGGCCATCCCTTGCCGGGCCAGCATTGACAACCAGCAACAAGACGGCGCAAGCCATCGCCAGCGCCGCGCGGCCCAGGTGCGACAACGATTACAAGCCGCGGCTGGGCAATGTGGAATTCACCGGCCTGGCCAAGCTGCCCTTCCTGCTGAAAGGCGCGACGGGCGACAGCGGCTGCAAGTGGTGACGCGCCTCCGGCGCCCGCCCATGACAGCGCTCCCCCACTCTGGCTATACTGTGAGATTAACGAGGAGAATTCATGCTGGAACTGTTGAGTGAACACGCCTGTTTTGGCGGAGTACAACGCTTTTATCGCCACGACGCGCAAGCCATCGGCTTGCCCATGCGCTTCTCGGCCTTCATTCCCGATACGGCGCCAGGCAGCGTGGCCGCCACCAAACGCCCCGCCCTGTTTTACCTGGCGGGTCTGACTTGCACGGAAGAAACGTTCATGATCAAAGGCGGCGCGCAGCGCGTGGCCGCGGAAGAAGGCTTGATCCTGATCACCCCCGACACCAGCCCCCGTGGCGCGAACGTCGCGGGCGAGAGCGAATCCTGGGATTTCGGCGTGGGCGCCGGCTTTTACGTGGACGCCACCGAGGCGCCGTGGAGCAGCCACTACCGCATGTACAGCTACATCCTGGAATTGCGCGCCTTGCTGGAGCAGGAACTGGCCATCGATGCGCAACGCACGGGCATTTTCGGCCACTCGATGGGCGGCCACGGCGCGCTGGTGCTGGCCTTGCGCAACCCGGACCTGTTCCGCTCCGTTTCCGCCTTCGCCCCCATCGCCGCACCGAGCCAATGTCCGTGGGGCAAGAAAGCGTTCACGGGCTACCTGGGCAGCGACGAGGCCAGCTGGCAGCAATACGACGCCAGCGCGCTGATGCACGGCCTGCAGGGCCAGCCGCCACTGTTCCCCGAAGGCATCTTGATCGACCAGGGCCTGGCCGACAAGTTCCTTCCCGAGCAACTGTTCCCCGACGTCTTCGAAGCGGCATGCCGCGACGCTGGCCAGCCCCTGCAGCTGCGCCGCCATGCCGGCTACGACCATGGCTATTACTTCATCGCCAGCTTCATGGAAGAGCACGTGCGCTTCCATGCGAAGAACTTGCGCGCCGCCTGATCTGCTGCGCTACTGCGCCGTGCTGGTATGCCCGTTGAAATGGCGCGTGTACCAGTCCGTCGCCAGCAAGGCGGCCTGGTGGCGCGTGTCGGGGCCGCCAGGGGCGGCGATCTGTTCCAGTTGTTTGTCGCAGCGCAAGGTGGCGAACGCCATGCGGTTCAGGCCAGCCACGTCGGGGTCGCGCCCGCCCACGATCAGCAGGGACGGCACGCGCACGTTTTCCAGCGCCGCCTTGCCGGCCATTTCCACCTGGCCATCGCACACAGCCAGCGCGGCGATTTCCGCGCTGCGCCAGGCCGCCAGCTGCATCACGACGGCCGCGCTGGTGCCATAGCCATACAGGCCGCAGGGCAAGCGCCGCGTGGACGGGTCGAGCTGCAGCCAGCCCAGGGCTTTTTCCAGCTGGCGCGCCAGCAGCACGATATCGCTGCGCACGAAATACGCGTGGCCATTGCTGCCGCCGCCAGGCTCGACGCCGCCTTGGTCGAAGCGCAGGGTGGCGATGCCCGCTCGCAAAAAATCCTGGGAAGTGGCGTGACTGGAAGCGCCCAGGTAGTCGCTGTCGGCGCCTGCGCCGTGGGCAAACAGGACGATGCCCACCGGCCGTTCGGGCATTTCAAGCACGCCATCCATTTGAAGTTCATCGGCCGTAATGCTGACAAATTGTTCTTGCATGGTTGCCTCCGCAATCGAGCTGGGATCAAGCTAAAGCTGAAGTCAAGCTGTACGCTGATTTTACGCTGATCTTGCCGGGCCGGGGACAGCCTGCGTGCCCCGGGCGGCTAACTTCAGTGTAGCAGCCCGCGGCCATTCCTGCGCAGCCGTTCGCGCATCGTCACCGGCAAGGCAGGACTATACGGCGCCGTGCCGGTCCAGCCCCTTCAGCACGGCTTCCGGGCGGATCGGCAAATGCCGCACGCGCGACGCCACGGCGGCGAAGATGGCGTTGCCGATGGCCGGCGCCACGGCCGTCGTGGGCGGTTCGCCCATGCCCGTCGCCGTATGCGTGCTGGCAACGAATTCGATGTCGAGCTCGGGCACATCGGCCATGCGCAGGGGCGTGTAGGTATTCAGGTTGGTATCCTTCACTTCGCCGTTCAGGAAAGCCGTGCCTTCATGCAAGGCCATGCTCACGCCCCACAGGGCGCCCCCTTCCGCCTGCGCCAGCGCGCCATCGGGGTCGACGATGCTGCCCGCATCGATCACCATGAACAATTTTTCGACTTTCACCATGCAAGTGCTGCGGTCCACCTTGACCCGGGCGACGCACGCCGTCCAGGTGGGCATGTCGCGTTCCTGGCCGAACGTGGCGGCGATGCCCAGGCCCGTGTCGGGCGGCATGGCCTTGCCCCAGCCCGCCTTGTCCGCCACGCGCTGCAGCACGTGGGCCAGGCGCGCAGCGCCGCCGACGGCGTTCGGCGCACTGCCCCCATTGCGGCCCGACGCCTGCAGCAAGGACAGGCGGAACGCCAGCGGATCGACCTTGGCCGCCTGCGCCGCCTCGTCCATGAAACTTTCCACAGCCCAATTCGTCCAGCCGGGGCCCACGGAGCGCAGCCAGCCGGGGCGGAAACTGCTGTTGGCCAGGTCGTTCGACACGGCCCGCACGCGCTGCGCGCCCACCGCATACCAGTGGTCGGCGCCGGCGATGGCGAACGGGTCATACGGATGGCCCTGCTTATCCTTGGCCAGGAAGGCGGGAATCATGGCTTGCGTGGGCCAGCCCGCGCTGGCCTCGTGCACCATCGCCGACACCTTGCCCGCGTCGTCGAACGCCATGCGCACATGCTGCACGGACGGCGAACGGGGCGAATCGAAGCGGGCATCGTCGGCCCGCGTGCAGATCATCTTGACGGGGCGCCCCACGGCTTGCGCCGCCAGCGCGGCCGGCACGCAATAATCGCCATTCAGACGCCGCCCGAAACCGCCGCCCAGCAGATAGGTGTGCAGCATGACCTTGCTCTCCGGCACCTTCAGCGCCTGCGCCAGCACGGGCAGGATCAACGATTGCCACTGGTTGCCTGCATGAATGTGCCAGACGCCGTCGATTTCCTGCGCCAGGGCATTCACGGGTTCCAGCTGGAAATGCAGCACGGTGCTGGTCGTGTAGCGGCGCTCCAGTTGCAGGCTGGCATCCTTGAACGCTTGCTCCACGCCATCGTCATCGACCACGCGCGCGCCCAGGCTGGCATCGGCCAGCTGCTTGGTGGCGTAATTGAGGATATCCTGCTCCGCCACGTGGGCCGCCGCGCCGGCCCGCCATTTCACTTGCACCAGGTCGGCCGCGCGCACGGCGGCCGCATACGTTTCGGCCACCACCATGACCCAGCCGGGCACCGTGCCGCTGGGATCTTGCAAGGCGAACGAACGCAGGTAGCCCTTGACCTTTTTCGCGGCCGCATCATCGATGGACACCACTTTCGCGCCGTAGCGCGTGGGCGGAATCTTCGGGCGCGCATACAGCATGCCCTCGACCTGCGCATCGATGCCGTACACGGCCGCGCCATTGATTTTCGCGGGAATGTCCAGCGCCTGCACGTGCTGGCCGATCAGGCTGCGCTGCTGCGGCGTTTTCAGCACGATGGCTTTCAATTGTTCCGGCGTGTACTGGCGCGCCAGCTTGCCACGGCGCACGATGTCGCCATAGCTGATCGACCGTCCCCGGCCGTGCACGACGCCCAGCCTGGCGTGGCAGGCGGACACGGGCACGCGCAGCAGGCGCGCGCCCTCCTCGACCAGCGCCAGGCGCCCGGCCGCGCCAGCACGGCTGAGCGGGTCGAAATTCTGCCAGACGGACCAGCTGCCGCCCGTCACCATCAAGCCCCATTTCGGGTCCGTGTCCACATAATGCAGGCGTACCTTGCTCCAGTCCGCTTCCAGTTCCTCGGCAACGATGCGCGCCAGGGCCGTACCGATATGCTGGCCCATTTCCGCCTTGGCGATATTGACGGTGATCATGCCATCGCGGCCGATCTGGAACCAGATACTGGGGTCGAACACGGGCGCGGCCGGCTTGGCGGGCGGCACGCGTGCCACCTTGCTGTCGGCCAAGGAACTGTCGGCGCGCAGGAAGGCCAAAGTAAACCCCGTGCCGGCGGCGGCGATCAGGAAACCGCGCCGGCCCAGCGAGCTGGGACGGGCAGCAGAATTTTCTTTCGGCAACTTAAACACCAGGCGCCTCCTGCATGCCGGCCGCCAGCTTGATGGCCTTGCGGATACGCACATACGCCATGCAGCGACACAGGTTGCCGCTCATGACGGCATCGATATTCGCATCCGTCGGTTGCGGATAATCTTTCAACAAGGTGGCCGCCTGCATGATCTGGCCCGACTGGCAATAGCCGCACTGGGGCGCCTGCGTGGCCAGCCACGCCCGCTGCAAAGGATGCGTGCCATCGGGCGAGAGGCCTTCGATGGTGGTGATGGCGCAGCCGGCCACGGCGGCAATCGGCGTAATGCACGAACGCATGGCGCGGCCATCCACGTGCACGGTGCAGGCGCCGCACATGCCGATGCCGCAGCCAAACTTCGTGCCCTTCAAGTTGACTTCATCGCGCAGCACCCACAGCAGGGGCGTCTCGGCGTCGGTCTCGGTGCCGAAGGGCTGGCCATTCACGGTAATGTTATACATAAGAAACTTTCAAGAATTACTTGCCGGCGCGCGTGCGCGCCACGGCCGCTTCCAGGTTCGTCCAGGCCGGCTGGTGGCTGCGGCTGCGGCGCAGATAGGCGGCCAGCTGGGCCACGTCATTGTCCGTCAGCGAGGCGGCAAAGCCGGGCATCAGCACGCCGGGCATGGCCGCATCCTTGCTGATGCCGTGCAATATCACCTGGATCAGGTTGGCGGGATCGGGCGCGCTGACGGCGCTGTTCAGGCTCAGTTCCGGGCGCAGAGCCACGGGCCGGCCATCGCTGTTCGAGTGGCACGACGCGCAGGCGGCCACGTACAGGCTGGCGCCACGGTCGTTGTCGACCAGGCTGACCCTCTGCGAGCGGGCGATGCCGGCCTTGACCACGGCATCCGTATCGACCTGGTGTTGTTCAGCGCCGGCCACGCCGGCAAAATATACGGACAGCGCGCGGATATCGCTATCGGGCGAGGCGCCCATGCCTTCGTGCACGACGGCCGACATGGGCCCTGCCGCCACGCCGTGCAGGGCCGTCGCGCCCGTGCGCAGGAAGGCGTACAGCTCGTCCTGCGTCCATGGCAAGGGGGCCGTGTTGGCGCTGGTCAAGGCCGGCGCATACCAGTGGTCGATGGCCGCGCCCAGATAGGGCGAACCGGCCAGCTCGGCGCCCAGCGCATTGCGCGGCGTGTGGCAGGCGGCGCAATGGGCCAGGCCTTCGGCCAGGTAGCGGCCCCGGTTCCAGTCCAGTCCTTGCGCAGGATCAAGCTGGAAAGGCGCTGGCTTGAAAAACAGCAGTTTCCAGCCTGCCTGCAAGGGGCGCAGGTTCAGGGGAAACGGCACGCTGTTGGCGGGCGCCATCGCATACACGGGCGGGCGCGTCATGAAATACGCGTACAAGGCCGTCAGGTCAGCCTCCGAGACGAGGTTGAAATGGGTGTACGGAAAAACGGGGTACAAATGGGCGCCATCGCGGCCCACGCCTTCGCGCATGGCCCGCTGGAAGGCGGCCAGCGACCAGCGGCCGATGCCCGTTTGCCGGTCGGGCGTGATATTCGTCGCGTAGATCGTGCCGAACGGCGTGGCCAGGCCGTGGCCGCCCGCGTAATCGGCGCCGTCCCTGGCCGTATGGCAGGCGGCGCAATTGCCCATGCCCGCCAGGATGCGGCCCCGCTCCACCACTTGCGGGGAAAATGCCGTGGCGGCAGGCGGATCGATGGGCGCCAGCGCGGGGCGCCAGTAATACAGATACGCGGCCAGGGCCGCCACGATGAGCAATGCCAGCGACAACAGCAGGCCGGTGAAGATTTTCTTGAGCAAAACAGGAACCAGTGAAAAGTAAAGGCCAGGGTGTAAGCAAGGCGCACGGGCCGCCGGCCAACGGCGGCGGCAACAGGGCCACAGTGACAATCTTACCGCGATTGTGACTTGTTGTATGTACGCAATGACACGCAGGCAACGCCGCAGGCGGGCTGCGCCTTATAATCAGCGTTTCAGCACGCCGCCGCTCCTTCATGCATACCGTTACCATCATCCTCATCCTCGTCCTGACCGTCGTCCTGTGCGGCTTTCTCGCCCGCTCGCGCTGGGTCAGGCTGCCGCTGCCCCTGATCCAGATCGCCGGCGGCACGGGTTTGGCCTTGTTTGGCGTGCAAGTGCCGCTCGATCCCGACATTTTCTTCCTGCTCTTCATCCCGCCGCTGCTGTTTCTCGACGGCTGGCGCATCCCCAAGGGCGCCTTCTTTTCCGACGCGCGCTCGATCCTGATGCTGGCCATCGGCCTGGTACTGTTTACCGTGCTGGGCATGGGCTTTTTCATCGACTGGCTCATCCCCAGCGTGCCGCTGGCCGTCGCCTTCGCGCTGGGCGCCATCCTGTCGCCGACGGATCCCGTGGCCGTCTCGGCGATCGCCGCCGGCAACCCGATCCCGCCGCGCCTGATGCACATCCTCGAAGGCGAATCGCTGCTGAACGACGCTTCGGGCCTCGTCTGCTTCACGTTTGCCGTGGGCGCCATGATGACGGGCGGCTTTTCCATCGGCGCCGCCTCGCTGAGTTTCCTGCAGGAAGCGGGCGGCGGCATCGTCATCGGCCTGGCCATCTCGTGGGGCGTGGGCCTGGCGAATAAATGGCTGGTGAGCAAGGTGGGCGAAGAGCCGGGCCTGCAAATCCTCATCAGCATACTGATTCCGTTCGCCGCCTACCTGGGCGCCGAGCAAATCCACGGTTCCGGCATCCTGGCCGCCGCCACGGCGGGCGTGTCCATGCATTACGCCGACCTGATCGGCCGTCCGCTGGCCGCCACGCGCACCCAGCGCAAGGCCGTGTGGGATACCGTGCAACTGGTCTTGAACGGCGTGATCTTCGTCATGCTGGGCGCGCAGCTGCCCGCCACCGTGGCCGGCTTGCCGGCCGCCTCCGCCGAAATCGGCGCCGGCAGCGCCTGGAAGCTGCCCCTGTTCGTCATCGCCATCACGGTGGGGCTGACCTTCATGCGTTTCCTCTGGGTCTTCATTTCCATGAAACTGACCCTGTTCAAGCACCACAAGAAAATCGCGGGCGAACCGAAGGATGCGGCGCTGCTGGCGCGCCCCAGCCTGCGCCTGCTGCTGGTGGCGTCGTTCGCGGGCGTGCGCGGCGCGCTGACCCTGGCCGGCATCCTGACCCTGCCCCTGTTCTTGCCCGATGGCAATCGTTTCCCGGCGCGCGACCTCGTCATCTTCCTGGCCATGGGCGTGATCCTGCTGTCGCTGCTGCTGGCCAGCGTCACCCTGCCCCTGCTGACCAAGGGCCTGGTGTTCGCGCCGCCCGCGCGCCGTTCGACGGAAGAGCGCAATGCCCGCGCCGCAGCCGCCGAAGCGGCCATCGCGCGGCTGGAAAAAGTGTGCGAAGGCATCGACAAGAATGACAAGCAGCAAGTCGTCACGGAAGCGGCCAACCGCCTGATCGAAGCCTACCGGCGCCGCCTCGCGTATGGCGAAAGCAGCAACGACGAGGCGATGCGCTTGCAGGAACTGGCCAAGGCCGAGCGCGCGCTGCGCCTGGAAGCGCTGAATGCGGAGCGCGATGAACTGTTCCGCCGCCGCATTTCTGGCGAACTGGACGACACCATCCATTTGCGCCTGCTGCGCGAAATCGACTTGCTGGAAGCGACACTGGAAGAATAGCAACACTCTGGCGTGCCACGGCAGTGTTGACAAGTAATTCTCATGGCAAAGAATGCAAGTTTTCACATTCGTGTTTATAATGCAAGGTTGTATGGCGTAGCGCCGTGATTTACTTTCAACCGGGACTTCCGTAGAGTCTGTGTTGCTGAGTAACAGTATAAGTAGCCACCCGACCCGAATAAAGACACCGACGCCGTGCCCTCCTCCCCCCGCCACCGGCAGCGCTCCGCGCCGCCAGCCCTGTTTGCTGTCGTGCTGCTGGCTTCGCTGCTCGCCGGCACCGCGCTGGCGCCGTCTGCGGCGTGGGCGCAAGCGGGCGCGGCGGCCGACGCCAGGCGTCCCGCCGAGGTGGCCCAGGTCCTGTTTGGCATCGTCAGCTATGTGCGCTGGCCCGTGGCGCGCCAGGAAGTGCGCGTCTGCATGGTCGGTGCACCCCGCTATGGCGCGGCCATCGTCGACACGCCCGCCTCCAGCCTGGGCCAGCGCATCCGCGTGAAAATCCCGGCGCTGGCAAGCGCGGCCAGCGAATGCGACGTCGTCTACCTGGGCAGCTTGCCCGAGGGAGAGCGCGAGCACTTGCTGGCGCAGCTCATCGGCAAGCCGATTTTATCGGTCGCCGAACCCGGCACGTCGTGCACCGTAGGCACCATGTTCTGCCTGCGCCTGAACGAGGCGCAGATCGGCTTTGACGTCAACCTCGACGCCATCGCCCGCAGCGGCCTGCGCGTGCATCCGAACGCCTTGCAAATTGCACGTCGCAAGGGACCGCCGCCATGAGCGCCCGCATGAGCACCAAGCCTGCCCGCACGCCCCGCCCTACGCTCGACAGCGTGCTGCGGCGCGCCCACCTGAGCGTGTCGCTGATCGCCGTGCTGGCGGCCGGCCTGACCCTGACGGCCGTGGCGCTGCTGGCCCTGCGCGTGTATTCGGACCAGAACCTGCGCCTGGTGGCCCGCTCGATGAGCTACACGGTGGAAGGGGCCGTCGTCTTTGGCGATTCCCAGGCCGCCAGGGAAGCGCTGGCCTTGATCGGCGTCAATGAAGATATTGACCAGGCGCAAGTGAGCGACACGGCCGGCAAGGTGCTGGCCCGCTGGGAACGGGGGCAACATGGCACGCGCTACTACATCGAACGCGCGCTGACGGGCTGGATGCTGCCCGATTCGCTGACTTTCCCCATCACGCGCAATGACCAGGCCATCGGCAACATCACTCTGGTGCCGCACAGCCGCAGCCTGCTGCCCTTCCTGCTCAGCGGCCTGGCCTGCCTGCTCGCCTGCCTGGTGCTCAGCCTGGCCGTCGCCGTGCGCCTGTCGCGCCGCATGGAAACGGAAATCACGTCGCCCCTGCGCCACCTGGCGGAAACGGCCCACCGCGTGCGGCGCGACCGCTCGTTCGAATTGCGCGTGCCGCCAGCCAATATTGCCGAGTTGAACCAGATCAATGACGACTTCAACGCCCTGCTCGACGAACTGGAAGCATGGCAGAGCCATCTGCAAAAGGAAAACGCCTCGCTGTCGCACCGCGCCAACCATGACAGCCTGACGGGCCTGTCGAACCGCGCCTTCATGGAAGCGGAGCTGGAACGCGCCATCCTCGAAGCGCGGGTCGGCAATGGCAAGGTGGCCGTGCTGTTCCTCGACAGCGACCGCTTCAAATACATCAACGATACCTTCGGCCATGCCTCGGGCGACCGGGTGCTGGTGACGATCGCCGCGCGCATCAAGCAGCAATTGCGCGAGGGCGACCTGGTGGCGCGCCTGGGCGGCGACGAATTCGCCATCCTGCTCAAGCCGCTGCGCAACAGCAGCGACGCCATGCACATCGCCGACAACATCATCGCCGCCATGGCGCAAGCCATTGAATTGCCCACTGGCAACAGTATCGTCAGCTCGCTGACCATCGGCGTAGCCGTCTTCCCCGACCACGCCATCGACGCCGTCTCGCTGGTGGGCGCGGCGGATGAAGCCATGTACCGCGCCAAGCAGGCGCAGCGCGGCACGCGCCAGGTGGCGCGCCTGCCGCAACCCCATATTCATCCCTGAACCAAGGAGCAACACCATGCAATTTCTCTACACACAATTACGCCGCGGCGTCCTCGGTCTGTTCATGCTGGGCCTGCTGGCCGCCTGCCAGAGCACGCCAGAAATCAAACCGCTGTTCAACGCCGAGCAAGTCGCCACCTTGAAGGAGCAAGGCTTCAACCAGACCGACGAAGGCTGGGAACTGAGCTTTACGGACAAGCTGCTGTTTGAGTTCGACGCCGCCAAGCTGACGGCACCGAGCCGCAACGCCATCCAGAAAATCAGCGCCGCCCTGCTGAAAGTGGGCATTACCCACATGCGCGTGGAAGGCCATACGGATAACGAAGGCACGGAAGCGTACAACAACAAGCTGTCGCTGGCGCGCGCCAACGTGGTGGCCGACGCCATGAGTGCATCGGGCATTCCGCGCGACAACATCACCGTCAAGGGCCTGGGCATGAGCAAACCGGTCGCCTCGAACGCCAGCAAGACGGGCAAGGCGGAAAACCGCCGCGTCACCGTCATCGTCTCGGCGCCTTGACCTTGAACCTGGACGTGCCCGCCGTGCGCTGGGTCGTGATGGGCGTGTCCGGCTGCGGCAAGAGCGCCGTCGGCAGCCTGCTGGCCGACGCCCTGCACGTGCCCTACGTGGAAGGCGACGACGTGCATTCCCCGCAAAACGTGGCGAAGATGGCGGCTGGCATCCCGCTCGACGATGCCGACCGGGCCGGCTGGCTGGCCGCCCTGCGCGAACGCATCGCTGCGGCGCGCGCGCAAGGCAGCGGCCTCGTCGTCTCTTGCTCGGCCCTGAAGCGCACCTACCGCGACGTGCTGCGCGCAGGCGATCCGGCCCTGCGCTTTGTCCACCTGGACGGCCCGCGCGCCGTGCTGGAAAGCCGCTTGCAGCGCCCGGGCCACTTCATGCCCGCCAGCCTGCTCGACAGCCAGCTTGCCACCCTGCAACCGCTGCAGGCGGACGAGGCCGGCATCGTGCTCGATATCCGCCAGCCTCTGGCCGCGCTGCTCGAACGGATCCTGCAAACGCCCTGACTGGCAGCCGTGCGGCTGGACAGCCCGCGGCCCCCTGTGTAGACTGGCGCGCACTTTCATGAGGGATTTCTATGAGCACACCAACGACAAAACCAGCACCGGGCCCGGAATTCTGGGAACGCGCCGACCAGGTCATCGCCCTGGCCAATGAGCAATGCATGCACAGCGGCGGCAATGAAGTGGCCACCTCGCTGCTGTACGCGGCAGCCCGCTTCAACGCCTTCCTCGTCGCCAGCAAGAGCAACGACGTGGCCAAGATGCAGGCAGAGAAGGAAGGCGCCGTGGCCTTCTTCACGGAACAGTACAAGCGCATGCTGACCGACAACTTCAACGATTACATCACCAACTTCGACAAGTACACGCAACCGTCGTCGGCCCCCAAGGGCTGATGCCAACGGCCAGCCTGGACAGTCACCGCGTCCGCGCCAGCCACGCTGGCGAAGTGCTGGACGGCGTGGTGCGCTACGCACCGCTGCCATCGCTGTGGCTGACGGCCATGCTGGCCGGCGCCGTGACTGGCGCCCTGTTCTTCTTCAGCTGGACGGGCGTGGCGCTGTTTATCGTCAGTACGGCCATCGTCCTGCTGTTCGGCCACTCGCTGGGCAGCCACCGCAAACTGATCCACGACAGCTTCGCATGCCCGCAATGGCTGGAATATGTACTCGTCTACCTGGGCGTGCTGGTGGGCCTGAGCGGCCCGCTGGGCCTGCTGCGCCAGCACGAACTGCGCGACTATGCGCAGCGCTTGCCCGATTGCCACCCGTATCTGCGCCACGGCGCCGGCTTCTGGCGCGATGCCTGGTGGCAACTCCACTGCCGCCTGGACCTCACCCACCCGCCGCGCATCGCCATCGAGCCGCGCATCGCGCACGACCGCTTTTATCGTTTCCTGGAAAAAACCTGGATGCTGCAGCAACTGCCGTGGGCCATGCTGTTCTACGCCTGGGGCGGCTGGGGCTACGTCTGCTGGGGCGTCTGCGCGCGGGTCAGCGCCGGTGTGCTGGGCCACTGGCTGATCGGCTACTTCGCCCACAACCATGGGCAAATGCACTTTCATGTCGACGGCGCCGCCGTGCAAGGTCGGAATATCCGCCTGACCTCGCTGCTGACCATGGGCGAATGCTGGCACAACAACCATCACGCGTATCCGGGTTCAGCCAGGCTGGGCCTGCTGCCGGGCGAATGGGACCCGGGCTGGTGGATGCTGCTGCTGTTGCGGCGCCTGGGCCTCGTCTCCGGCCTGCGCCTGCCGCATGACCTGGCGCCGCGGCCGGAACTGCGCCAACGGTTGCCCACTGATAGTTATTGACCAATCGTTCACCAATGCCTATAGTGTAAGCAGATACGGGACATCCCGCCCCGCCGCACGCATTGCTTACGTACCATGGCCAGACCGCGCAACTTCGACGAAACGACCGTCATCAGCCAGGCTGCCGCCGTCTTTGGCAGCCTGGGCTACAACGCCGCATCGATCGATGACCTGGTCAAGGCGACCGGTTTGCTGCGCGGCAGCCTGTACAAGGCATTCGGCTCCAAGCGCCATCTGTTCGAGCGCGTGCTGGCGCAGGCGCTGCAGCCTGGCTGGCCGGCGCGGGAAGAAGCGGTCGACTTGCTGATCATCGCCTTGAAGGAACTGGCGCCCTCCGACGCCGCCATCACGGCGCTGTGCCGCACCGCCGTGCAGGACACGGGCGCCGGGACGGCCCGCCTGCTGGGCGAACGCCTGTTAAGCCATCTGGATCAACCACCAAAGGAGACACCATGCCTGTCCTCGAATTGAACGACGATGCACTGACCATCAGCCTGGCCCTGTGGGAAAAGCTGGCCTCCTTTCACGGCAACCTGCGTATTCCCCTGCAGCATGTGCGGGGCGCCACCGACGATGACGGCTTTCGCGGCACGGCCCTGGGCTTGCGCGCCCCGGGCACCAACCTGCCTGGCGTCATTTCGGCGGGCACCTACCACAAGGGGGGCGACCGCCAGTTTGTCTTCATGACGCGCGGCACGCAGCCGCTGGTCATCGAATTGCAGGGCGAAAAGTGGGCGCGCCTGGTACTGGGCGTGCCTGACGCGCGCGCCATGGCGGCGCGCATCAATGCGCTGGCCACGGCGCCAGCTTGACGCATCAGCCCGGCTCGCCCGCCAGGTAATTGTTCTTCACGCGCACGTAGTGCTCGGCCGAATAGCGCAGGTAGGCGATCTCGGCCTCGGTCAGTGCGCGCACCTTGGCGGCGGGACGGCCCACGTACAAATGGCCGCTTTCCAGCACCTTGCCCGGCGACACCAGGCTGCCCGCACCCAGCATCACGTGTTTTTCCACCACCACGTCATCCATGACGATGCTGCCCATGCCGATCAGGCACGCGTCGCCGATGGTGCAGCCGTGCAAGATCACGGAATGGCCGATGGTGACGTACTTGCCGATGGTCAACGGTGAACCGTCGGGCTTGGCCGCATTCCTGTGCGACACGTGGCCCATGGAAAAGTCCTGGATATTGCTGCCTTCGCCGATGACGATGCGGTTGACATCGCCGCGCAGCACGCTGTTGCACCAGATGGAACAGTCGTCGCCGATCTGCACGTCGCCAATCACTTGCGCCGTGTCATGCAGGTAGACGCGCTCGCCCAGCACGGGACGGGTATTCAGGTAAGAGCTTACAGGCATTGTCTTCTCGTTTCTTTAACATTAAACAACAGGTTTCACACCCAGCCGGCGGCCAGCGCAAAAATCGCCAGCCCATGCGCGAGGGATGCGCCCAGCAAGCCGGCACGGCAATATACCAGCCCCGCCACCACGCCTTCGATCACGGTGAACACAAGGATGGGCGCGCCCACCTGCGTGACGGTGGTGGCGAGAAAAGCGTGGCACAGGCCAAACAGCAGGCCAGACACCAGCGCCGCGCGCCAGGCCGGCAGCCAGGCGCGCAATTGCTGCTGCAGCAAGCCGCGAAACAGCAATTCCTCATAACAGTTGGCCGCCAGCGCAAAGCCCAGCAGCAAGGGCAGCGCGGATGGCGCGACGGGTGCCAGGGACGGCAAGCCGGACAGGGCTTTCAAGCCCGTCGCCAGGGCAATGATCACGCACGCGCCTGCCACGCCCAGCAACACGGACAGGACCGGCCGCATGCCCAGCCAGCGGATCTGGCGGCGCGCCTCGCTTTCCAGCCAGCAAGTACTCGCCACCAGGCCCAGCGACATGGCCCCCAGCGCCAGCAAGACCGGCGGCGGCGCCGTGAAACGCAAGCCGCCCGCCGCCACTTGCCAATAGCCGTGCGCCGTCATCGCGTCGCGCGCCAGCACGAAAAACAGCATGTGCACGAGCACGCGCAGCAGCGGCACCGTCCGGGGAACGGCCAGCAGCAAGGCGGCGCAGACGAGGAAGGCGGGCGTGATCGCCAGCAGATACTGCGCCAGGGAAGTGATCTCGGGCATCGTTCAATCGTTCAATCGTTCGATAGTGCCAACGGGCACGGGCGCAGCAATTGTATGCGGCGGCCGGCAACATGGGCAAGCTGTCCGGCAATGCCGCCGTCATGCCGCCTTGCGCCAGCCATGCATCAGCCCATGCGCCGCCAGCCCGGCCGCCAGTCCCCACAGGGCACCGCCCACGCCCAGCAGGGTCACGTTCGCGGCCGTGGCCAGGAAGGTGATCAGCGCCGTTTCGCGCATGCGCACGTCCGCCATCGCCTGCGCCAGGCTGTTGCCGATGGCGCCCAGCAAGGCCAGGCCCGCCAGCGCCGTGATGAAGGGGCGCGGCAAGACCATGAACAGGCTGGCCAGGGTGACGCCGAAGATGCCCACCAGAATGTACAGCACGCCGCACGCCAGGCCCGCGACATAACGCTTCGACGGGTCCGCATGCGCATCCTTGCCCGTGCAGATGGCGGCCGTGATGGCGGCCACGTTGAAGGCGTGCGCGCCGAATGGCGCCATGAGCAGCGATCCGAGGCCCGTCACCGTCAAAATGGGATTGGCGCTGACCTGGTAACCGTCATTGCGCAACACCAGCATGCCGGGCATGTATTGCCCCGTCAGGGTGATCAGGAACAGGGGCAGCGCCACGCCCAGCAGCGACGCCACGGAAAAGCGCGGCATCTCGAACACGGGCGCGGCCAGGGCCAGTGCTATGCCTTGCGTATCGATGCGCCCCTGCGCCAGCAGCAGGGCCAGGCCGGTCAGCATGATGCCCACCACGGCAAAGCGCGCCGTGAAACGGCGCAGCACGGCGTACGACAGCAGCAATACCGCCACCAGCAGCGGATCGGCGCTGGCGCCGCCGAACGCGTTCACGCCGAATTGCAGCAGGATTCCGGCCAGCAAGCCGGCGGCGATGCCGCCCGGTATCAGGCGCACCAGGCGCTCGAAGGCGCCGGACATGCCCAGCAAGATGAAGGCGATGGCAGACACGATATAGGCGCCGATCACCTCGGCATATGGCGTATGCGGCATGACGGTGGCCAGGAAGGCCACGCCGGGCGTGGACCAGGCCGTGATGATGGGTGCGCGGTAGCGGTAGCTGAGCCAGATGCCCGTCACGCCCACGCCGATGCTCAGCGACCAGACCCAGGACGCCGTCTGCGCTGCGCTCAGCTGGGCCAGCTGGGCCGCCTGGAATACCAGCACGAAGGTGCCGCCATAGTTGACGAGGACGGAGATGAAGGCCGCCATGGTGGGGGACGCCAGGTCGCGCCAGCGCGCCCGTGTCGTGTTGTCGATCGACGCCGATGATGTGGAACTGGTCTGCATGCGTGTGCCCTTGCCTGAGGTTCAAAAGGGGCATCTTAACGGCCGTATGGACTGCTCAGGCAGGCCACTTTACGCATGCACAACAGACCACTTGAGCGCTCACCCCAGCGCGCGGGCCAGGCGGACGATGCCGCTGTCGATCTCGTGCGGCGTGAGCGCGGCAAAGCCCAGCAGCCAGCCGCCCCGCTCCGGCGGCCTCGCGTACAGCCGGCTCAGGCCCGGCAGCACGATGCCCGCCTGTGCCGCCAGGCGTATCGTTTCCAGCTCGTCCCTGCCCCCGTGCAGCAGACACGGCATCTGCAAGCCGCCCGGCGGCAGCTGCGCCGCGACCACGTGCGGCAAATGCCGCTGCACGGCCTGCGCCATCGCATCGCGGCGCACGGCGTAGACCTTGCGCATGGCGCGCACATGGGCCGCGAAATGGCCATCGGCGATGAAACGGGCCAGTGTCAGCTGGTCCAGCTGCGGCGTATGCCCGTCGAGGATGCTGCGCGCATACGTCATCGGCTTGACCAGCGTGGGCGGCAGCACCATGTAGCCGAGGCGCAGCCCCGGATACAGCGATTTGGCAAAGGTGCCCAGGTAGATCGTGCGCTGCTGCGTGTCCAGCCCCTGCACGCAAGCCGTCGGCAAGCCCGCGTAATGAAACTGGCTGTCGTAATCGTCCTCGACGATCCAGCCCTGGCGCTCGGCGGCCCAGGCAGTCAGGGCCAGGCGGCGCTCGAGCGCCAGGGTGGCGCCCGTCGGATATTGATGCGAGGGCGTGACGTAAATCGTGTTGGCTCCGCTGCGGTCCGCCCGCAGGTGCTCGATGGACAAGCCATGCGCATCGACAGGCACGGGCACGACCCGCAATTGCGCCATCTCAAACGCCTTGCGCGCGCCGAAATAGCCGGGGTCTTCCATCAGGATGGGACCGTGCGCGTCGGCCAGCACTTGCGCGCACAGGTACAGGGCCTGGCGCGTGCTGCTCAGCACCAGCACCTGGTCCGCCGTGGCCCGCGCGCCCCGCTCCAGGTTCACATAGTCGGCGATGGCCTGGCGCAAAGGCCCGGCCCCTTGCGGGTCGCCGTGCAGCAGCACGCCGGCACTGTGTTCGCCGGCGGCCTGGCGCCGCAAGCGCTCCCACACGTCGAGCGGAAAGGCCCGCGTTTCCGGCAAGCCCGTGGCGAAGGCCTTCACGCTCTGCTGGTCGGCCACGCCGCCGCTGGCGAAAATCTGCGCGCCACGCGCGCTGAGGGCCACCGGCAGCGCGGACAAGGGCGGCAACGCAGTCGCAGGCTTGCCCAGCAAGCTCGCGCCTATCGTCGGCGAGACAAAACTGCCCGATCCCGCCTGCCGCCGCACATAACCATCGAGGCGCAGCTGCGCATACGCCATTTCCACCGTCTCGCGCGACACGCCCAGCGACTGCGCCAGCGCGCGCGTGGCCGGCAGGCGCAGGCCGGGCGCCAGCACGCCGTCGAGTATCAGCTGGCGCAGCGCGCGCTGCACCCGCACGCGCAAGTCGAGCGCCGCCAGTTCAGGCGCGGCGATGCGGATTTTCAGGGTGTCGAGTTCGAACTGCGGCGTCATAGGGCCTTGGCGCGGGCCGCATCCACGGCGGCCATGCTGCTGGCCAGCGAAAACCCATGCTGCTGCAGCACCGCCACCAGCTGCTCGCCGGCGCAGCCCAAACGCAGGTTTTCCGCCACCCAGTCATGCCAGGCAGCGCCGATCTCCGGCATGGGTTCTTCTTCCAGCGTGAGACCGAGTATGCAGCTGGCCAGCAAACCGTTGATGCGCTTCGTGTCGATCAGGTGCTGCACCACCGCATGGCCCGACTGGGGATACGGGTGCAGGGTGCAGCGGCCGAATGCGGCCAGGCGCTGCGCGTGCATGGCGTCGAGGTTCACCGATTCGCTGGCAATGGCGCCCGCATTGGCGACGTCGGGCCGGGCCACGTCAGGCCGCGTGCCGAACACCAGGTGCAGCTGCGTATCGGCCGTCGCCCTGGCGCGGCACAGGGCGGCCAGGTCATAGTAGCCAGACGGTGGCGGGTCTTGCGCCAGCGACTCCATCACGGGCAGCCAGCGCAGCTCGTGGTACAGGCGCGCCTGCTGCACGTCCAGAAAAGACAAGGATCCGAAGGCGACGATCTGCTGCGCCTCGAGCAGCAAGCCATACATGACGGCCGCGTACGCGCCCATGGACTGGCCAAGGGTGGAGACTTGACTCGGTGCGATGCGGCGCACCAGCTCGCGCAGGGCTTGCGCCGTTTCATCCACATGATTACCCAGGCCCGCGATGCGGCGGTGGTACCAGGCGTTGCCCGAATCGCGCACGAGGATCTTGTTCAGGTGCTGTCCGCTGGCCTGCTCCAGCTTGCGCAGGCGCCCGTAAAAATCGAAGGCGGGACGCGTCGTCCACGAAACAAAGCCAAAGGCGATCACCAGCGGCGCGCCCGGCACGATGCGGTCGACCAGCACGTCGTCGGCACTGGTGGCGACCAGTCGATTATCCAGCGCTTGCGCTTGCAGCATCGGCCCGGCTCCCGATCAAGGTTGAAACAGCAGAAAGCATGAGTGTAATGCCAGTACTGGCAAAATGAAAACATTCGCCGCTGCGGTACGCCAGCAGATACGGGAAAACTGCTAATCTTGCGGCTATACACCTTGATACTGGAGCGCCCCATGCTGCATCGCCTCACATACCTGTCCCTCGCCGCAGCCATCGCCATGACCGGCGGCTGCGCCGCCACGCCCGACAGCGCCAAGCCGGACACCGGCCTGACGCCCAGCTACAGCCTGACGAATACCTACTGGAAGCTGACGGAACTCGATGGCGCCCCGGTGACGATGGCGCCGCAGCAGGAGCGCGAAGTGCGCATCACCCTCACCGACGATGGCAAGGTCCATGGTTTCACGGGCTGCAACCAGGTTATGGGCGGCTACACGCTGGCCGGCACGGCCCTGCGCTTCACGCAGCTGGCCGGCACGCGCATGGCCTGCCCGCCGCCCCTGATGCAGCTGGAAAGCGCCGTGCTGGCCAACTTGAACAGCGTGACGGGTTACCGTTTCGAAGGCGAGTACCTGATCCTGCTCAAGGATGGCGCACCCGTGGCCAGGTTTGAATCGGTCTACCTGTGAAATAAAAATCGACTGCCGTTACAATGGCTTCCAGCCCATCATCCGGAAGGAAGCCATGTCCGCACTGCCCTCGCCGTCTTCATCCCCGACACCATCGGCCGCCGGCCGCTACCGGGCTTTTCTGTTCGACATGGACGGCACCGTCATCAATTCCATCGCCGCCGCCGAACGCATCTGGGGCACCTGGGCGCAGCGTCAGGGCCTCGACGTGGCAGCCTTCCTGCCCACCATCCACGGCGCGCGCTCGGTCGACACCATCGCCAAACTGCGCTTGCCCGGCGTCGACGCGCAGCGCGAATCGCAGGGCATCACGGATGCCGAAATCATCGATGTGGAAGGAATTATTGAAATCGCGGGCGCGCTGCGCTTTTTGCAATCGCTGCCGCCCGCGCAATGGGCCATCGTCACGTCGGCGCCGCGCGCGCTGGCCACGGCCCGCCTGAAGGCGGCCGGCATGCCGATACCGGCCATCATGGTGACGGCGGAAGACGTCAAGGCGGGCAAACCCCGGCCCGATTGCTATTTGCTGGCGGCGGAAAAACTGGGCGTGGCGCCCTCCGATTGCCTGGTGTTCGAGGATGCCTCCGTCGGCATCGAGGCGGGCGAAGCGGCTGGCGCAAAGGTCATCGTCGTCACCGCCACGCATGCGCACCCGCTGGCCACCCGCCACCCGGCCATCGACAATTATGAAGCCATCGTCGCGACGGTCGATGCTGACGGATTCATCGTGCTGGCGCAGTTATCTGACCCTGCGGTTGCAGCACGCGCGACAAGATAGCCTGCTCCAGCGCGGCGAACGCCGCATGGCCGCGCTGGCGCGGGCGCGGCAAGTCCACCGGCACGTCCATGGTGACCTGCCCATCCTCGATCAGCAGCACCCGGTCGGCCAGGGCCACGGCCTCGGCCACGTCGTGCGTCACCAGCACGGCCGTAAAGCCGCGCGCCAGCCACAGCGACTCGATCAGCTGCTGCATCTCGATGCGCGTGAGGGCGTCGAGCGCGCCAAGCGGCTCGTCGAGCAGCAGCAGTTGCGGCTCGTGCACGAGGGCGCGGGCCAGCGCCACGCGCTGTTTCTGCCCGCCCGACAGCGCTGACGGCCAATCGTCCGCCCGCTCGGCCAGGCCCACCGTCCACAACGAGGCGGCCGCCGCGCCGACGGAACGGGGCAAGCCCAGGGCCACGTTGTCGAGCACCGTCTTCCACGGCAGCAGCCGCGATTCCTGGAACATGATGCGGATATCGGGCGCGCCCACGCCGCTGCCGATGGCGATGCTGCCCTCGTCGACGCTTTCCAGGCCCGCGATCGAGCGCAGCAAGGTGCTCTTGCCGCAGCCGCTGCGTCCCACGATGGCGACAAATTCGCCCGCTTCCAGCTGCAGGTCGACGTTTTTCAGGACCGGACGTTCGCCATAGGCTTTGCTCAATTGCGTCAAGGCCAGCGGCACGCCGCGGCGCGCCAGAGGGGCCTGCGGGGCGGCCTTGGCCTGCGGCGGCGCGCTGGCCGGATCGTACTGCACGAAGTGCGACAGGAAATCCGTTTCGATCTGGATGGGGGCGAGCAGCATGGTATTTTCTTTCCTCATTTCGTCACTATCGGTAGGCGGGATTCCAGCGCAGGCAGTGGCGTTCCAGCCGGCGCGAGAACAAATCGGCCAGCTTGCCCAGCAAGGCGTACAGCAAAATCCCCACCAGCACCACGTCCGTTTGCAGGAATTCGCGGGCATTCATGGTCATGTAGCCGATGCCGGCCTGCGCCGAGATGGTTTCGGCGACGATCAGCAGCACCCACACGAGACCGAGCGAAAAACGCACGCCGACCAGGATCGACGGCATGGCGGCCGGCAGGATCACGTCGCGGTACAGGGGCCAGCCCGACAGACCATAGCTTTTCGCCATTTCGATCAGCCCCTGGTCCGCCGAGCGGAGGCCGTGGAAGGTGTTCAGGTAGACGGGAAAGAAGACGCCGACGGCCAGCAGGAACAGTTTCGCCGTCTCGTCGATGCCGAACCACAGGATCACCAGCGGGATCAGGGCCAGGGCCGGGATGTTGCGCACCATTTGCAGGGTCGTGTCGAGCAGGGTTTCCGCGTGGCGGAAGCTGCCCGTCAAGAGTCCCAGCAGCAAGCCCAGTCCCGCGCCGACGGTAAAACCGACCGTGGCGCGCCACAAGCTCGTTTTCAGGTGCAGCCACAATTCGCCCGACACGGCCAGGTGCCAGAAGGCTTTCGCCACGGCCCACGGCTCGGGCAAGATGCGGCTCGACAGCCAGCCCCACTGCGCCGCCAGTTGCCAGGCCAGCAGCAGCGCCACGGGCAAGGCCCACGGCGCCAGCGCATTGCGCCACGGCGTGCCGGGCAGACCTTTGACGGTGGCCGTCGCCATCTCAGGCCGCCTTTTTCTGCGGCGCGGCCGGCACGATATTGCTGGCCATGACTTCGCCGAACGGTCCCGTCAGTGACTGCTCACCCACAGCCTTGCCCTTGCCCAGCAACGGGAATACCAGTTCGGCGAAGCGGTACGACTCTTCCAGGTGCGGGTAGCCGGAGAAAATGAAGGTGTCGATGCCCAGGTCCGCGTATTCCTGCATGCGCGCCACCACCGTCGGGCCATCGCCCACCAAGGCCGTGCCCGCGCCGCCGCGCACCAGGCCCACGCCGGCCCACAGATTCGGCGACACTTCGAGCTTGTCGCGCCGCCCGCCATGCAGGGCCGCCATCCGTTGCTGGCCCACGGAATCCATCTTGCCGAACGCCGCCTGCGCCTTGGCGATGATGTCGTCGTCCAGGTGGCTGATCAGTTCATCGGCCGCGCGCCAGGCCGCCTCGTTGGTTTCGCGCACGATCACGTGCAGGCGGATGCCGAAGCGCACCGTGCGGCCTTTTTTCGCGGCGCGCGCGCGGATGTCCGCGATTTTCTCGGCAACCGCGGCGGGCGGCTCGCCCCACGTCAGGTACACGTCCATCTGCTCGGCCGCCAGTTCATGCGCGGGCTCCGACGAGCCGCCGAAGTACAGCGGCGGATACGGTTTCTGCACGGGCGGATACAAGGTTTTCGCGCCCTTCACCTGGATATGCTTGCCCTCGAAATCGTAGCCGGCCGCGCCGCCCTCGCCCGCCAGGGTAGCGCGCCACACCTTGATGAATTCGTCAGAGATTTCATAGCGCTTGGCGTGGTCGGCAAACAGACCGTCCGCTTCCAGCTCGCCCTGGTCGCCACCCGTGACGACGTTGATCAGCAGGCGCCCGTTCGACAGGCGGTCGAAGGTGGACGCCATGCGCACGGCCAGGCCGGATGTGGACAGGCCGGGACGGATGGCCACGAGGAATTTGAGCTTTTGCGTCACGCTGATCAAGGACGAAGCCACCACCCACGCATCTTCGCAGGAGCGGCCCGTGGGCAGCAGCACGCCGTCGTAGCCGAGCGTGTCGGCGGCCACGGCCACCTGGCGCAGATAATCGGCATCGACGGGGCGCGCGCCCTGTGACGTGCCCAGGTAGCGGCTATCGCCGTGGGTAGGGATGAACCAGAAGACATTCAGTGACATGGTGTGTATTCCTTGATTATTTGTTGCTGGTGGCCAGCTGGCGCGCCGGCAGCAGCGCGTCCTTGACGACGATCGGTTTCGGGATCAGTTTCAGGCTGGAAAACGCATCGGCCACCCTTTGCTGCGACGCGATGACGTCGACCGACACCGGTTTGACGCCATACGCATAGCGCGAGGCGGCCAGCGCCACGACATCCTTGCCCAGCCCCGTCTGCGCCGACAGGATCGTCGCCACTTCTTCCGGGTTGTTGCGGCCCCAGTCATCGACCTTGGCCACTTCATCGAGCACGATGCGCAGGATTTCCGGGTTTTTCTCGGCATACGTGCGCGAGGCGAGATAGAACTGGTAGTTCGCCACCAGACCCTTGCCATCGGCCAGCACGCGGGCACCCAGCTGCTTTTCGGCGGCCGCCAGGAACGGGTCCCAGATGGCCCAGGCGTCCACGCTGCCCCGCTCGAAGGCGGCGCGCGCATCGGCCGGCGGCAGGAACACGGGATGGATGTCGGCGTAGGCAACGCCGGCCTTTTCCAGCGCTTTGAGTAACAGGTAATGCACGTTCGAGCCCTTGTTCAGGGCGACTTTCTTGCCCTTCAAGTCGGCCAGCGTGCGCAGGCCGGAACCCTTGGGCACGACGATGGCTTCGCTGGCGGGCGACGCCGGCTCATTACCGACGTACACCAGGTTGGCGCCGGCCGCCTGGGCAAAGATCGGCGGCGCCTCGCCCACCGTGCCGAAGTCGATGCTGCCCACGTTCAGGCCTTCCAGCAGCACGGGACCGGCCGGGAACTCCGTCCACTTCACGCCCACGCCCTGCTCGGCCAGGCGTTTTTCCAGGGTGCCGCGCCCCTTGAGCAAGGTCAATGTGCCGTATTTCTGGTAGCCGATGCGCACCTCGCCCTTAGCTTGCGCCTGCGCCGCGACCGGCATGCCGGCCGCCATCACGCCGGCGACGGCAGAAAACAGCAAACCCAGGGTGGTACGGCGCGAAAGTCGTTGTGCGTGGCGGTGTGTCATGGCAGTTCCTTGGTCGGTGAATAATCAGGCGGCTTGATACTGCGGCGCGTAAGGCTGGTCTTGCAGCGAACGCACGGGGACAGAAATATCGGCGGGCGCGGGCGGGCGCTGCCCCTGCAGCACGAACAGGCCGGTGGAGAGTTCCTCGATGCCCGCCTGCACGCGTTCGGCAATCGGCGCATCCAGGCTCAGGCCCCGTTCCTCGTGCCACGCCAGTTGCTGCGCATTCGCGTAGATGCTGGTGAAGACTTGCTTGGCGCCCAGCGCATGCAGCACGGGGCGTAACGCGTAGTCGAGCGCCAGGGTGTGGGCATGGCCGCCGCCCGTGGCCAGCGGCAGCACCAGCTTGCCGGCCAGGCCATCTTGCGGCAGCAGGTCGAGGAAGGCTTTCAGCAACCCTGTATACGAGGCCTTGTAGATGGGTGTGGCGATCACGATGGCGTCGGCGTCGGCCACGGCGCGCACGGCGCGGGCAATCGCCGCATCGTCGTAGTCGGCCAGCAGCAAGGCGCGCGCCGGCAAATCGCGCACATGCAGCTTGGCGTAGCTGTGGCCCTGCAGCGCCAGCTGTTCGCCGATATGCAGCAGCAGACGGCTGGAACTCGATGGGAGTTGCGGGCTACCGCCCAATAACAAGATGCTCATGTGATGCCCGTCCCTGTAGGTTGTCGGATTGGAGTTGCTCGGATGCTTGCAGCCTATCGCCATCAGCAGTCCGGCAAAACGAATGCTTTCGCGCTTCGATATGCGTTTTTCGACTATCCGGGCCTGACGCCCCGCAAGCGGAGGCGCCGGCTTCCGCGCGGCTTTTTTCGCATATCCATGCGCGGTTTTCTTCGTGTACGGCGCACGCCTGGCGGTGCAATATCGGCGTCATCGTCTTTCTGGAATGTCACTCATGTCTAGCGTTTTTCTCCATGCCGCCCGTCCCCAGCCGCCTGTGCCGGAACCCCTGCAGGACGCCATCCGCATCGCAACAAAGCTGGCCGCGCGCCTGGCCGAAACGGCCAATGCCCGCGACCAGGCCGGCGGGCACGCGGCGCAGGAACGCGAATGGCTGCGCGATTCGGGCCTGCTGACTTTGTCGATTCCCGTGGAATTCGGCGGCCAAGGCGCGTCCTGGCCCCTCGTGTACCAGGTGATCCGCATCCTGGCGCGGGCCGACAGCGCGCTGGCGCATGTCTTCGGCTTCCACCATCTGCAGCTGGCCGGCCTGCAGCTGTATGGCAGCGCGCAGCAACAGCGCCGCCTGCTCACCTTGACCGTCGACGAGCGCCTGTTCTGGGGCAATGCCTTGAATCCCCTCGACAAACGGGTCACCGCGGCCGACAGCGACGACGGTTTCACCCTCGACGGCATCAAGAGCTTTTCTTCCGGTTCGGTCGGTTCCGACTGGCTGACCGTCTCGGCCTGGCACGCGCCCACACAGACGGCGCTGATCGCCGCCCTGCCCACGCGCCAGGATGGCGTGACCGTGCAGGCGGATTGGGACGCCTTCGGCCAACGCCAGACGGACAGCGGCAATGTGCATTTCCAGGCGGTGGCCCTGCCGCGCGAACTGGTGCTGCAGGCGCCCGCGCAGGCCGCCACGCCGCAAGCCACCGTGCGCTCGCAGATCGCGCAGCTGATCATGGCCAACCTGTACCTTGGCATCGCCGAAGGCGCATTCGAGGCGGCGCGCCGCTACACGGACGAACAGGCGAAAGCCTGGTTTACCTCGGGCGTGGCCAAGGCAACGGAAGATCCTCTGGTACAGCACCGCTATGGCCAGCTGTGGCTCTTGCTGCGCCCCGCGCAAGTGCTGGCCGACGCGGCGGCGCAGGAACTGGAAAAAGTATTCCGCAAGGGCGCGCTGGTAACGGCGCGCGAACGGGGCTTGCTGGCCGTCGCCGTGGCCGAAGCCAAGTGCCTGGCGCACAAGGCGGGACTGGAGATCAGCAGCCAGATGTTCGAACTGACGGGCGCCCGCTCCACCTCGGCCCAATACGGCTTCGACCGCTACTGGCGCAACGTGCGCGTGCATACCCTGCACGACCCCATCGACTACAAGCTGCGCGACCTGGGACGCTTTGCCTTGACCGGCACCGTGCCCGAACCGACGGCTTACTCGTAAAACCACGGCCTGGGCGAATCGATACATTTACGCCGCAGGCAATTTAGCGGACTTCCGGGGTCAGACCCGGCGGGTCTGACCCCAGTTCTTCACTAAGCAGGAGTTAACATGACCATCGCCCGCCGCAGCATCCTCCTCACCGCCCTGACCCTGGCACTGGCCAGCAGCTTCGTCCACGCCAAGGACCCGAAGGACATCACCATCGGCACCAGCGCCGGGCCGTACGCGGACCAGATCAAGCTGGGCATCAAGCCTATCCTGGAAAAGCAGGGCTACAAGGTCAAGCTGGTGGAATTCAACGACTACATCCAGCCGAACTTCGCGCTGGCCGAGGGTTCGCTGGACGCCAACGTCTTCCAGCACATCGTCTACCTGAAGAAATTCGCGCTGGAGCACAAGCTGGCCCTGACGGACCTGATCACGATCCCCACGGCGCCGATCGCCATCTACAGCAAGAAGCACAAGACCCTGGACGACGTGAAGGAGGGCACGACGGTGGGCTTGCCGAACGATCCGACCAACCAGGCGCGCGCGCTGGTGCTGCTCGACCAGCTGGGGTGGATCAAGCTGCGCGCCAGCTTCGACCCCGTGCGCGCATCGGAAAAGGATATCGCCGTCAACACGAAGAAAATCAAGCTGCTGCCGCTGGAAGCGGCGCAACTGCCACGCTCGCTGGGCGACACCGACTACTCCTTCATCAACGGCAATTACGCGCTGGCGTCAGGGCTGAAGCTGACGGATGCGCTGGTGGCCGAGAAAATCTCGCCCAACTACATCAACCTGGTGGCCATCCGCACAGCGGACAAGGACAAGCAGTTCGCGAAAGACCTGGCGGCCGCCTACCGTTCGCGCGAATTCCTCGACATCACGAACAAGCACTTTGCCGGCTACTCGAAACCCGATTACCAGCAAGCCTTGCAGACGGCGGCCAAATAAGCCATGGCCAAGTCGATACGCTTCAACGCGTTCCAGATGAATACCGTCGGCCACCAGTCGCCAGGGCTGTGGACGCATGCGCGCGACCGCAGCCACCGCTATACCGATCCCGAACACTGGACCGAACTGGCGCAACTGCTGGAAGCGGGCCTGTTCGACGCAGTTTTCCTCGCCGACGTGCTGGGCGTGTATGACGTGTACCGGGGCAGCCTCGATGCGGCCCTGGAACACGGCGTGCAGGTGCCGCTGAACGACCCGCTGGCGCTCGTGCCCATCATGGCGCAGGCCACCACGCACCTGGGTTTCGGCGTCACCTGCGCCCTCACCTACGAGCACCCGTACACGTTCGCGCGCCGCATCTCCACCCTCGATCACCTGACGAAAGGGCGCATCGGCTGGAATATCGTCACCGGCTATCTCGATAGCGCGGCGCGCAACCTGGGCTTGAGCCAGCAGCTGGGCCACGACGAACGCTACGACCTGGCCGACGAATACCTGGACGTCGTCTACAAACTGTGGGAAAAAAGCTGGGACGACGACGCCGTCGTCAACGACAAGGCGCGCGGCATCTATGCCGATCCGGCCCGCGTGCATCCGATCAACCATGCCGGGCGCCACTACCAGGTGCCCGGCATCCATTTGTGCGAGCCGTCGCCGCAGCGCACGCCGCTGCTGTACCAGGCGGGCACCTCGCCGCGCGGCACGCGCTTCGCGGCGCGCCATGCGGAAGCTACCTTTGTCAGTGGCCCCAGCAAGACAGTCGTCAAGCGTTATGCCGATGACTTGCGCGCCGCCGTGCGGCAAAGCGGGCGCGATGGCGACGCATTGCTGATCTACGCGCAAGCGCTGGTCATCACGGGCGCCACGGAAGAAGAAGCGCGCGCCAAGCATGCCGATTACCTGCGCCACGTGAATATCGAGGCGGCCCTCGTGCTGCTGTCCGGCTGGACGGGCGTCGATTTCAGCCGCTACCCGCTTGACGCCACCATCGAGTACATCGATTCACCGGCCGGCCGCTCGGCGCTGGCCTCGTTCAGCCAGGCCGACCCGGACCGCCGCTGGACGGTGCGCGAAGCGGCCGAATACATCGGCCTGGGCGGACGCGGCCCAGTCATGGTCGGCGACGCGCGCCAGGTGGCAGACCAGCTGGAAAGCTGGCTCGATGAAACGGGCATCGACGGTTTCAATCTGGCCTTCGCCGTGGCCCACGACAGCATGGCCGACGTGGTGCAATACATCGTGCCGGAACTGCAGCGGCGCGGCCGCTACCGCACCCATTACGAGGAAGGCAGCTTGCGCCACAAGGTCTTCGGCCAGGGCCCGCGCCTGCCCGCCGATCACGCGGGCCGCCAGGTCAGCATCGCCCCCGCCGACGCCGCCCTGGCAGCGGCCTGACGCATCAGATTTCCCACTCAAGGACACCATGAAACGCAGAACCATCTTGCAACTGGCCGCCAGCGGCGCCACCATCGCCGCCTTGCCCGGCCTCGCCCGCGCAGCCACGCAAGCGCCCCTGAAGGAGCTGCGCCTCGACTACGCCTATTATTCGCCCACCAGCCTGGTGCTGCGCCGCTTCGGCTGGCTGGAAGACGCGTTCAAGCCGGACGGCACCAGCATCAAGTGGGTGCTCAGCGCGGGCAGCAACCGCGCACTCGAATACCTGAACGCCAACAGCATCGACATCGGTTCGAGCGCGGGCCTGGCCGCCCTGCTGGCGCGCGCCAATGGCAACCCTATCCGCGCGCCGTATATTTTTTCGCGTCCCGAATGGACGGCGCTGGTGGTGCGCAAGGATAGCCCCATCCGCAGTCTCGCCGACTTGAAGGGCAAGAAGGTGGCCGCCACCAAGGGCACCGACCCGTATCTGTTCTTGCTGCGCGCATTGAAGACGGCGGGCCTCAAGCGCGGCGACATCGAACACGTCAGCCTGCAGCATGCCGATGGCCGCGCGGCGCTGGAGCAGGGCAAGGTCGATGCCTGGGCCGGGCTCGATCCCCACATGGCCGCCAGCGAACTGGAAGCGGGGTCGCGCCTGATCTACCGCAACGTGGCCTTCAACACCTACGGCTTCCTGAACGTGCGCGAGGACTTCCTGGCCAGCCGCCCCGCCGAAGTGGGCAAGGTGATACAGGCCTACGAGCGGGCGCGCGCCTGGATACGCGCAAATCCGGCAGAGGCAGCGAAAATCCTGTCGGAAGAAGCCAAGGTCAGCCTGCCGGTGGCGCTGCTGCAGGTGAAACTGCGCAGTGACTTCAGCAATCCGCAGCCGTCGAGCGAACATGTGAAAGCCCTGCTGGTGGCCGCGCCCATCCTCGCCGAGGAAGCGCTGGTCAAACCCGGCGCCGACGTGAACCGCGCCATCGCGGACCTGGTCGACACGCGCTTCGCCGCCCCCTTCATCAACAAGGCGTAGGCGCTCATGGCCAGAGACACGCTCGCCGCGCCGGCACCGGCCCACGACACGGGCGTCCGGCCCAAACTCTTTCGCCCGCCCTTGCCACGCGCGGCGCTGGGCCTGCTGCTGCCCGTACTGGCGCTGCTGGCGGCGGAACTGGGCGTGCGCACGGGCGCCATCCCCGCCAACCTGCTGCCTGCGCCCAGCGACATCGGCGCCACCATCGCCGAACTGGCGCACCAGGGCCTGGCCGGCCATGCGCTGGCCAGCACCGCGCGCGTGGCCATCGGCTTTGCGGGCGGCGCACTGCTGGCCATCGTGCTCGGTGCGGCGGTGGGCTTGAACCGCACTGCGGAGGCGCTGCTCGATCCCACGTTCCAGGCCCTGCGCGCCATTCCCTCGCTGGCCTGGGTGCCCTTGCTGCTGCTGTGGCTAGGCATCGATGAAGCGCCTAAACTGGTCCTGATCGGCATCGGCGCCTTCTTCCCCGTGTACATGGGCGTGGCGTCGGGCATCCGCGACGTGGACCGCAAGCTGATCGACGCGGCCCGTTTATACCGTTTGAGCCGCCCCGCGCTGGCGCGGCGCGTGCTGCTGCCGGCCGCGCTGCCGGCCATTTTCACGGGTTTGCGCAACGGTTTGAGCCTGGCCTGGATGTTCATGGTGGCGGCAGAACTGATCGCCGCCAGCCAGGGCCTCGGCTACCTGCTCAGCGACGGGCGCGAAACAAGCCGCGCCGACATCGTGCTCGCGGCCATCGTGCTGCTGGCCGTGCTGGGCAAGGCCAGCGACAGCCTGATGCAGCGCCTGGAAACCCGCTTGCTCGCCTGGCGCGACAGCTATGCCACTTCCTGACGAAAGCCCCCACGCATGACTGCCCTGCTCGACATTGCCATCCATGACAAAGCCTATGGCCTGCGGCGCGTGCTGCATAACCTGCAATTGCAGCTGCGCCAGGGCGAGATCGTCAGCCTGATCGGCGCCAGCGGCTGCGGCAAGAGCAGCCTGCTGTCCATCGTGGCCGGTCTCGATACGGACTTTCGCGGCACCGTGCGCCTCGACGGCAAGCTGCTGGCGGGAGTGCATGCTGACATCGGCCTGATCTTCCAGGAACCGCGCCTGTTTCCCTGGCTGACAGTGGCGCAAAACATCGCCTTCGGCCTCGGTCCCAAAGGCGAAGACGATCCCAGGGTCGCGCAATTGCTGGAGGAAGTAGGCTTGCAGGGCCATGCGGACAGCCTGCCCAAGCAGCTGTCGGGCGGCCAGGCGCAACGCGCGGCGATTGCCCGCGGCCTGTTTGGCCAGCCCCGCATCCTGCTGCTGGACGAACCATTTTCCGCCGTCGATGCTTTTACGCGCATGAAGCTGCAAGACTTGCTGGCCGCCGTCACCGCGCGCCATGGCCTGAGCGTGCTGCTGGTGACGCACGATATCGATGAAGCGCTGTACCTGAGCGACCGCATCGTCATGCTCGACACGCGCGCCGGACCGCCACGCGCCCAATACGACGTGGCCGCGCCCCGGCCCCGCCTGCGCGCACCAGCGGCGCAGGCGCAATTAAAAGAGGCCATCCTCGGCGAACTACACGCCGCGCACGCGATCTGAGGCTTGCGCGGCGGCGCCAGTGACAAGTCTTGTCATTCATGTTAGCTTGCTATGTTGAAAACATACAGGCGGCGACGTGCACCTTCCTTCCCTTCCCATCCTCGCCATCCTGGCCCTCGGCCACCTCGCGGCGCACGCCGGCACGCAGGCTGACGCGCCAGCCGCGGTGCCGGCGGAGACCGGCCAGTCCATCCACATCAACAGCATCCGCAATCCGGAATTGAAATCGTACCGCGTGATGGCGGCCGGCCTCGATGCCTTCGATGAATACCATGCGCTGGCGCCCGGGGCGCGCGAAGTGCGCTTCAAACTGGTCGCGGGCAGCCGCGCGCCGGCGGACGCCATGCAGGACCTGGCCTTGCGCATCGCCGGCAACGAAACGTCGATTGCGCTGCCCCTGGCCGCCGACGGCAGTTTCACGCTGCCGCGCAGCGCGCAGGCCGACAGCGAGGACGCGGACCTGGTCACCAACAAGAAAAAGGGCAATTACCGCTGGCAGCCATCCATTCACAGCGACGGCGTGCCGGCCGGCATGCGCCGCCTGGGCGACCTGCGCCTGCAATGCCAGGTGACGATTGCCATCGCCAAGAAAGAGATACCGTTCTGGGTACGCACCCTGGTCGGCACCCTGCTGCGCACCACCGACTGGTGCTCCGCCGAGCAGCTCAAGTTGGGCACCCGCAGCGACCAGGCCATCGCCAGCGCCACCCTGCTCGATGGCGAGCGCCGCATCGCCCTGAAGGTGGAAAAGGAAGGCCGCTCCTTCCTGTCGCCCATCGGCGACACCCGCTATGCGGACGATACCCTGATCGAACTGGTCTACCAGCAGGATACCGCCGGCGCGCCGTCCGCCGCCCCTTAGGGTTTGCGTCCAGCCCCGTTCCATGTCAGCATATGCCACCCTGGCACCACGGATAAGGATCGCAATGCCCCCCACTCTTACGCGCGCGCTGGCACTGGCGCTGCTGGCAGGCCATGGCTCCCTGGCATTGGCGCAGGCGCCAGTCACGCCGCCGACGCCTGGCTGCGACATCTGCGCCACCTGGAATGCGGACCAGGCGCCGTTCCGCATCTTCGGCAATACCTATTATGTGGGCGTCAAAGGCCTCAGTTCCGTGCTGGTGACGTCGCCGCAGGGCCACGTGCTGATCGACGGCGGCTTGCCGGAATCGGCGCCCAAGATCATCGCCAATATCGGCACGCTGGGTTTTCGCATCGAGGACGTCAAGCTGATCCTCAATTCGCACGGCCATATCGACCATGCGGGCGGCCTGGCCGAACTGCAGCGACGCAGCAATGCGCTGGTGGCCGCCAGCCCGTCGGCGGCGCTGGACCTGGCGTCGGGCGAAGTGGGGCCGGACGACCCGCAATACCACGCGCTGCCCAAATACCCGCCCGTCAAGGACATGCGCCTGGCGCGCGACGGCGGCCAGTTCAATGTCGGTCCCGTCAACCTGACGGCGCACGCCACGCCTGGCCACACGCCCGGAGGCTTGAGCTGGACGTGGCAATCGTGCGACGGCCCCCGCTGCCTGAACATGGTCTACGCGGACAGCCTCAACGCCGTCTCGCGTCCCGGCTTCAAGTTCAGCGCCAGCAGCGAGTATCCGAACGCGGTGGCGGACTTGCGCCGCAGCTTCGAGACCCTGGAAAAACTGCCTTGCGACGTGCTCATTTCCGCGCATCCGGAGGCTTCACAGTTGTGGGAGCGGCTGGAGGCGAGCGCCACGGCCGGCAGCGACGCCTTTGTCGACCCGCAAGCCTGCCGCGCCTATGTGGCGGCGGCGCGCACCGTGCTCGACTCCCGGCTGGAACAGGAAAAGCAGCAGTGAACTTGCCAATGAGCTTGTCAACCGTGCACGCTGACGCAGCGCCGATCTGCTACGCTGGCGCCATTCATTTAAAGAAGGAACCGCCATGTTCAAACTCGCCAGCCTGATTCCCCTCGCCGCCATCGTCGCCATCACCGCCGGCTGCGCGCAAACACCGGTGCGCAGCGACGCTGCCGCCGCCGCGCCAGGCGCCACCTCGCCCGCCAAGCCGGTGCCCAAGCTGACGGGCACGCAGTGGAAGCTGAAGGAATTGAAGGGCAAGCAAGTGGTGCGCAAGGCGCCCGAGCAGCGCGAAGTGACCCTGCTGCTGGCTGAAGGCCGCGCCAGCGGCAACAGCGGCTGCAACCAGATGATGGGCGGCTACACCAGCGATGGCGTCAGCACCCTGAACTTTGGACAGCTGGCCGGCACCATGATGATGTGCCAGCCGCAGGACATGGACCTGGAACGCCTGCTGCTGACCACCCTGGGCGAAGTCAATGGCTACCGCTACGCCGACCAGGAATTGCTGCTGCTGA
The DNA here is from genome assembly GCF_023703445.1 of Janthinobacterium kumbetense. Taxonomy (NCBI): domain Bacteria; kingdom Pseudomonadati; phylum Pseudomonadota; class Betaproteobacteria; order Burkholderiales; family Oxalobacteraceae; genus Janthinobacterium; species Janthinobacterium kumbetense. The sequence goes on along the minus strand of NZ_JAMQGR010000009.1, from coordinate 56,129 downwards.
AGGATGGCGTGCCCGTGGCGCGCTATGAAGCGCTGACGGTGAAGTAAGGTCATCACAAAGCCAGGAACCCTCTCCTGGCGCGAAGAGTGCCCGAAAAACGTTCAGGGCAAGGCGCAGCGCCGCCATGGACGTTTTCTCGGCCACTATTCAATCGTTGCGCATCTGCGCCTGCGATACATTGCTTTCTGGCGGCACGCTCTGTGTCAGCCACACATTCCCCCCGATGGTCGATCCCGCGCCGATGGTGATGCGCCCCAATACGGTCGCGCCCGCGTAAATCACCACGTCGTCCTCGACGATGGGGTGGCGCGGCGTGCCCTTGATCAGCGCACCGCTGGCATCGGCTGGAAAACGCTTGGCGCCCAGGGTGACTGCCTGGTACAGGCGCACGCGCTGGCCGATGATGGCCGTCTCGCCGATCACCACGCCCGTGCCGTGGTCGATGAAGAAGGAGGCGCCGATGTGCGCGCCAGGGTGGATATCGATGCCCGTCAGCGTGTGCGCGATGTCGGCGATCAGGCGCGCCAGGAAGGGCGCACCGAGCGCATGCAGCCGGTGCGCCAGGCGGTGGTACAGGATGGCGATGGTGCCCGGATAGCACAGCATGATCTCGGCCACCGAGGTGGCGGCCGGGTCGCCCGCGTAGGCGGCCTGCACGTCCGACACCAGCAGCGCGCGGATATCGGGCAGGCTGGCGGCGAAGGCGCGCGTGATGTCGCGCGCCTGCTGCGCCAGGGCCGCATCGTCGCTGGCGCCATCGCCTTCATCGCCGGCCGGCACGGAAAAGAGCAAGCCGCGCCGCACCTGCTCGCTGAGGCGGTTCAGGGTGGTGTTGAGGGTGTCGCCGACAAAATAATCGATGCTTTCGTCCGTCAGGTTGGGCCGCCCGTAATGCGTGGGGAACAAGGCTGCCGACAGGCCGTTGACGATGGTGGTAAGGGCTTCGCGCGACGGCAGTTCGCGCACCCTGCCGTTATGGCGGATTTTGTGCTTGTCTTCGCGCGAGCTGCGCAAGGCCTGGATCACGGGCCCCAGGTTCCACTGGGCCGTGTCGTCGGCGGGCGCCGCGGGATAAATACTGTGCATGGCGTATCACTTCCAGAAAACGGCAAACAAGCCGGGTCGCCCCAGCTTAGCGGCGGCGGCAAGCGATGCAAACGAAGAATTTCAAGATTCCATATACGAAAAACACATATGGATGGCAAAAAGGCCGGCGCCAAACCTGATTCCGGTCACTAGCGTAAAATGACGGACTAACAAAAACACTGTTCAACATGACTAAATTATTAACATGGATTTTGGCGGGCCTGGCGATGGTCGGACCGCTTGCAATTGACACCTATCTGCCGTCTTTCCCCGCCATCGCGCATGATTTCAATGCCAGCCCCCTGCTGGTGCAGCAAACCCTGAGCTTTTTCCTGTTCACGTTCGCCTTCATGATGCTGTTTTACGGCACCCTGTCCGACTCGTTCGGCCGCCGTCCCGTCATTCTCGTCTCGCTGGTGCTGTATGTGATCGCTTCCGTGGGTGCCGCGCTGGCGCCGTCGCTGGGCTGGCTGCTGGCCTGGCGCGTGCTGCAGGGCCTGTCGGCGGGCGCCGGCTCCGTCATCGGCCGCGCCATCGTGCAAGACCGCTATTCGGGCGCCGCCGCGCAGAAAATCCTCTCGCACATCATGATGGTGTTCGCGCTGGCGCCGGCCATCGCCCCCGTGCTGGGCGGCTGGCTGCAGGTGGGCCTGGGCTGGCGCTGGATCTTCTGGTTCCTGACGGCCTTCGGCGTGCTGATGTTCGTCGTCGTCTGGCGCGCGCTGCCGGAAAGCTTGCCGAAGGAACAGCGTCACGCCTTCCACCTGGGCGACATCGCCGTCAATTACTGGAAAGTGCTGTGCCACCGCCAGTTCCTGCTGCTGTCGACGGCCATCGGCGCGGCCTTTGGCGGCTTCGCCCTGTACATCGGTTCGGCCGCCTATTTCATCATCAACATCCTGCACCTGCCGGAAACGGCATTCGCCTGGCTGTTCATTCCCTTAATTAGCGGCATGGTGTTCGGTTCGGCCCTGTCGGCGAAGATCGCGCACCGCTACAGCCAGCGCCAGATGATCTGGACCGGCTTCATCCTGATGCTCATCGCCGCGCTGGTCAACATCGGCTACAACTACTTCTTTGCCGCCGAAGTGCCGTGGGCCGTGCTGCCATTGTTCTTCTACTCGTTCGCCCTGTCGATCGCCATGCCGCCGATGACCCTGATGGCCCTGAACCACTTCCCCAACAACAGCGGCCTGGCGTCGTCGATGCAGTCGTTCATCCAGATGCTGCTGTTCGCGCTGGTCTCGGGCCTGGTGGCGCCGCTGCTGTTCGACAGCGCCCTGAACCTGTCGTATGGCGTGATGGCGGGGTTGCTGGTGAGTTTGCTGTGCTGGGTGTTTGCGCAGGGCAAGAAAGCGGAAGTGGTCAAGCAGTAGCTTTTACAGCGGATTTTTCAGGACGGGGGCACCTGAAAAACGTTCAGGACAAGGCGCCGTGCCGCAGGCAGTACGCCAGTACGGCCAGGCGCGGCAACGCAGTCATGGACGTTTTCTCAGGCGCTCCTCAAGGCCAGGGGGCGGGCGTCACATCCACATACTGCGCGCCGCCCTGCTCCGGTTCCGCTTCATTTTGCTGCACCGGCTGGTTCAGGGAACCGGCCGGCGAACGCAGGCTCAAGATTTCCTTGCGCGCCTCGACGAAGTCGGCGGAACTGAGCGGGTGTTCCTGGTCGGGCCAGTGGCTGACGGCCCATTCCTGCAAGGTTTCAAAGCGCCGCCACAGTTCCGCGATGAATTCGCGGCGCGCCTCTTCCAGCTGTTCCGGTGTCTTTTCAATTGCTTCGCTGATATTGACTTCCATGGCCGTTCCCTCGCTGACAAGTTGTCTTGCCAGACTACGCAGGGATCAGCCAGGCGTCTGTTCGCGAACGAACACAGGATTTATACGGGCATCTTGCGGAAACCCACGGCCAGGCGGTTCCAGGTATTGATGGAGCCGATGGCCAGGGTCACGTTGACCATTTCCGCCGGCGTCAATTGTTCCGCCAGCGCCGCATACACGTCATCGGGCGCCTGGCTTTGCGGCAGCAGGGTCAGCGCTTCCGTCCAGGCCAGCACGGCCCGCTCGCGCGGCGTGAAGAACGGCGTTTCGCGCCAGACGGACACGGCATACAGGCGGCGCTCCGTTTCGCCCGCCTTGCGCGCGTCGCTCGTGTGCATGTCCACGCAAAAGGCGCAGCCATTGATTTGCGAGGCGCACAGGCGGATCAGCTCGAGCAGCGAGTGTTCCACGCCCAGCCTGGCGATCGCCGCTTCCAGCGCGTACATGGCCTTGACGGCGTCCGGCGAAGCTTGTGTAAAATCGAGTCGTTGCTGTGTCATGATGCATTCCTTGAGGGAGTGGAGATGCACCATTGTAGTAGCCCAGGAACAGCGCGCGGCAGGCCAATCCCCCCGAAAAACAGCAGACCACCAGCAGATACTCCATGGAATTACATATCCTGATCGACGGCACGCGCGACCTGGGCGGCCAGCTGTACCGCCAGCTCAGCGAGGCCATCCGCTCTGGCCGGCTGACGGATGGACAGCAATTGCCCCCCTCGCGCCTGCTGGCCAGCCAGCTGGGCCTGTCGCGCAAGACGGTGTCCGACGTGTATGACAAGCTCGGTTATGAAAAGCTGCTGGTCGGCAAAGTGGGCGTAGGCAGCTTCGTGCAGACGCCGCACGCGTCGCCGCAGCGCCGCCACGCCAGCACGCCCCTGGCCAGCGCGCAGCGCATCGCCCGCTGGGAAGCGACGCCCACGCCCCTGCGCCGCGCCAGCCAGGAAGAACCGGCGCGCTACGCCTTCATCGGCGGGCGCGCCACGCCCGCGCACTTCCCGCAGGATGAATGGCGCGCCTGCATGCTGCACGCGCTGCGCCAGGGTGGCCAGGCGCGCGGCCGCTATGGCCCTGTCGCCGGCTTGCCGGCCTTGCGCGCGGCGATCGCCGGCCATGCCGCTTTCAGCCGCGGCATCCATTGCACCGAGGAACAAGTGCTCGTCACCAGCGGCGCGCAGCAAGCCTTGCACCTGCTGGCACTGACCTTGCTGGAAGCAGGCGACACGGTTGCCGTGGAAGAACCCGGCTACCCGGTGGCGCGCGCCGTGTTCGCCAGCCAGGGCGCCCGCGTGGTGGGCATCGACGTGGACGAGGATGGCCTCATCGTCGGGCAAATCCCGGACGGCACGCGGCTGATCTATGTCACGCCCGCGCATCAATTTCCGCTGGGCATGCCGATGAGCATGGCGCGCCGCCATGCCTTGCTGGAGCGGGCGCAGCAGCTGGGCGCCATCATCATCGAGGACGACTACGACAGCGCCTTCCGTTACGAAGGCCGGCCCGAAGATTCCCTGCAAAGCATGGACCGCTACGGCGTCGTCGCGCATGTGGGCAGCTTTTCCAAGATCATGCTGCCAGAATTGCGGCTCGGCTATGTTGTGCTGCCGCAAGCTATCGTGGCCGCCGTGGAAACGGTGAAATACCTGAGCGATTGCCACACGGCCAGCCTGGGCCAGCATGCGCTGGCCAAGTTCATCAGCGACGGCCATCTGCTGCGTCATATCCGCCGCTGCCACGATATCTATGCGGGGCGGCGCGAACGGCTGCAGCACTGGTTCAACGGCCCGCTGTCGCCGTGGTTCCGCCTGGTGCCCGCCAGCGCCGGCTTCCACGTGGCGGCCCTGGCCCAGGCGCCGCTCGATATCGCCGAATTGCTGCGCCGCGCGCGCCTGGCCGACATCAGCCTGTATGCGTTATCGGGCTTTTATCACGGCGAGGCACGCCACGCAGGCCTGTTCCTCGGTTATGGCGCCATCGACAAGCTCGATATCGACACGGCGCTGGCCCAGGTGCTGGCGATCCTGCAAGAAATCGCTCCCCTGCCCCTCAGCGCGGTTGCCAACGATAGTGTCCCGTGATGGGATAGCTGAATAGGATATTTTCCTCGCGCGCGCCCTCGCCGATGTTGTGGATGATGAGCGGCACGCCGCCCCACGACTGCTTGTCGCTGACGATGCCGATGTGCGTGAGGTTGCGCGGCAGGCGCCAGGTGACGATGTCGCCCGCGCGGTAAGCGTTCGCTTCCTTGCTTGGCGGTAAGCTGGTGCCGTGACGGGCAAAGTAGGTGCCCAGGTTCGGCACGCGCCGGTGGTCGATATTGCGGTCCGGCCCCTTCATCTGCCAGCGCCCCTGCTGCTGGTACACCTGCCACGCCTTGCGCATGTCTTCGTGCACCAGCACCTGCAAATCCTGCCCCAGCTGGCGGTAGGCGCGTACCACCACGTCCGTGCACACGCCCCGTTCCAGCGGCACGTCGCCGCCCGGATAGGCAAGGCGTTCATAGCGCGGATCGTACTGCAGGGTCACGCCCACCTGCTTGCGGGCGGCGGCGACGAGGGCTTGCGGGGTGGCAGGAATGGCCGAGGCCAGCATGGGCGCCAGGGCAAGCATCAGGATGGAGAGCAGTTTGATTGGCATCAACGTCAATGGTCGGATGAAAATACCAACTTTACCGCAGCAGCAAGGAAAACGGCGGACGCTTAGACCCCGGCCAGTTGCGCCAGGTGGGCAGGAAAATCTACGGCCGGTCCCGCCGCATTGATGGTGTCGAAGTAATCATGCCAGCCCGTGGCGGCGATGCCGGCCAGCAAAGCGTCCAGTGCCGCCTCATCCGGGAAGCGCCAGACGGCATAAAATTGCTGGGCAGCCCCATGCAGCTTGCCGCCATCGATGGCGCCCATGGCCAGCGCTTCCGCGCCCGTGCCGGACAAGGCTGCCATGCCGGCGCCCACCGTGCCGAAATACGCCTGGCGCGCGGCGGCGTCGAGGGCGAGCCAGGCGGGTTTCGGACTATACAGTTCTAACAGGTAATGCATGTTTTCCTCCAAAAAGTTAAGCAAGCGAGCGTTGGGCGCGCTTGCAGATGCGTTGGGTGGCGGCATTGGCACTGTCCTGCAGCCATTGCGCGCACAGGCTGCGCACCCAATCCGGCTGGCTCTTGGCCGCATCGTTGAGCCAGTTGGCCACGGAATCCTGCACGTAGACTGCCGGATCGGCACGCAAGGCGTGCAACACGGGCAAGGCCAGCTGCGGCTGTTCTTTCAACCGGGCAATATGCGTGCACCACACGCCGCGCGGACGCAGCGCTTCGCAAGCGAAACGGCGTACTCTTTCCGACGGGTCAGCCGTCCACGGCGCCAGCAAGGCAATGGCCTCGTCAAGGCTCTCCGCCAGATGGGGCCGCAGCGCCAGCCAGGCCCATTCGCGCACGCCGAAGTGCCCATCGTCGGCCAGCGGCCGCATGGCCGCCAGCCGTTGCGGCAAGGTCAGGCCAGCCTGGGCGGCGATGGCAAAGCAGACCCAGCCCCGCACCGTGTCGGAAGCATGTGCTTGCAGCAGCGCCAGGTCGGCGTTGGCTTCCAGCAGCATTTGCGCCGCCAGCGCCATGCGTTTGGTGATGCCGGCTGCGGCGTGCGCGCGCAGTTGATCCAGGCGGGCAGCGCCGATAGCAGGCACGGCCGCAGCCAGCAACACGCTGAAATCGATGGCCAGCCCTTCCGTCAGGGTGGCGCTCGCCACGCTTCCACCGTTCAGCAGGGCCAGGCGCGCGGGAGCGATGTCGGCGACGCCGCGGCTCATGGCGCACCCTGCATTTCACCTCTATCCGTCTTGCGCCAGGCTTTTTCCAGCAGCGCACTTAATAGCTGCATTTCTTCCGGCGTGAAATCGGCAAACAGGCTGGCGATCCATTGCGCGTGTTCATCGACCAGGGTCGCGGCGGCCAGGTCTCCCTGGGCGCTCAGGCGCACCAGCAGCTTGCGCCGGTCGACCTGGTCCGCGTGGCGCGCCAGGAAACCATCGCGTTCCAGGCCGTCGAGCAAGCCCGTGATGGTGCCGCGCGTCACGCCGGCCTGCTCGGCCAGTTCGTGCGGCGACAGTCCGCCTGGCACGTCGCGCAGCAGGGACAACAGCACAAATTTTCCTTCCGACAAGCCATGCCGGCCCAGGCGCGCGGCGCAATCGCCATCGATGGCGGAGGCCAGGCCCAGCACTTCAAAGCACAGGCGCAAGCGCGCCGTGGACTGCGCCATGTCGAGACCGCTGGCGCGACGCTGCACGTCGCCCAGCAAGGCCGTGTATTTCTGTTCGAGTTTTATCATATGGCGCAATATAATATGGCACCATATTAAATGTCAAATGGAAAACCTCAATGGTTTTCCCATGCGCTTAGAGACGCGCCTTGTCCCTCGCCCAGGCGATGATGGCTTGCGCATCGATGGCGCCCGGCTGGCGCGCCACTTCCACGCCTCTGCGGAACAGGGCCAGGGTGGGAATGCTGCGGATATTGAAACGGCTGCCCAGGTCCGGCGACGCTTCCGTATTCACCTTGACGACGCGAAATGCGGGTTCCAGGGTCTTGGCGGCTTGCACATAGAATGGCGCCATGCTGCGGCACGGACCGCACCACGGCGCCCAGAAGTCGACCAGCACGGGAATGTCGCTGCGTTCGATATGCTTGAGGAAGCGGGCGCTGGCCAGGTCCACGGGCTGGCCCGTAAACAAATCCTTCTGGCACTTGCCGCACGTGGGCTGTTCGATCAGGCGCGCCGCCGGCAAGCGGTTGACGGCGTCGCAATGGGGGCACACGATGTGCAGGGAGTCTGGCGTGGTCGAGGTCATGGCGTTCCTGGAAAGAGTAGCGTACAGTTGCCGGACATTTTACGGCGTATCGTGCAGCGCCGTCGGCACGCTGGCGGCACTTGTCCACAGAGTCCACTATAGTGTGCTGAAACGTGTGATGAAACGGCGCGCACATTGCCGGGCCGGCCAAGGAAAACAATGCCTGATGTCGCAGAAAACATGCAATTGAGCACCGAACTGACTGCCGCCCTGCGCTTGCAACGCGCCGCCTGCCTGGCCCACCCCGTGCCGACCCTGGCCGAGCGCAAACGCGACCTGCACACCTTGCAGCGCTTCATCCGCGACCACAAGGAAGCGCTGTGCGCGGCGATCAGCGCCGACTACGGCAACCGTTCCCGTCACGAAACCTTGCTGGCGGAAATCTTCCCCGCCATCGATGGCATCGCCCATGTATTAAAACACTTGAAGAAATGGATGCGGCCGCAGCGCCGCGGCGTGGACTGGCGCAGCTTTCCTGGCGCCCGCAACCGCGTGATGCCGCAGCCGCTGGGCGTGGTGGGCGTCATCGTGCCGTGGAATTTTCCCGTGAACCTGAGCCTGGTACCCTTGACCTACATCTTCGCCGCCGGCAACCGCGCCATGGTCAAGATGAGCGAAAACTCGCGCCACCTGGCGCGGCTGCTGATCGACACCATGCCCGCCTACTTTCCGCCGGAAAAGCTGCAGTTCTTTGACGAAACGGGCGGCGTGGGTATGGAATTTTCGCAACTGCCGTTCGACCACCTGCTGTTTACGGGTTCCGGCCAGACGGGCCGCGCCGTCATGGCGGCCGCCGCGCGCAATCTGTGCCCCGTCACGCTGGAACTGGGCGGCAAGGCGCCGGCCATCGTCTGCGCCGATTTCGACGTGCGCACGGCAGCCGAGCGCATCCTGTTCGTCAAGTTCCTGAACGCGGGGCAAATCTGCACGTGCGTCGACCACGCCTGGCTGCCCGAGGCCAGCATTCCTGCCTTCGTTGAACACGCACGCGCCATCGTGCCCACGCGCTACCCGCGGCTGGACACGCCCGACTACACCTCCATCATCGACGAGGCCGCCTTTGAACGCCTGCTGCAGGCGCTCGACGAAGCACGCGCACGGGGCGCGCAAGTGATTTCGCTGTTGCCGGGGCCCGCCTACGACCGCGCCACGCGCAAGATCGCGCCGCACATCGTGCTCGACGCCCCCGAAGACAGCCTGCTGCTGACGCGGGAAATCTTCGGCCCCATCCTGCCGCTGCGCGGCTATGCCAGGCTGGACACCGTGATCGACAGCATCAATGCGGGACCACGGCCGCTGGCAATCTATCCGTTCAGCAACAAAACAGACACGGTGCAGCTGCTGATCGACCGCGTGATGTCGGGCGGCGTGTCCGTCAACGACGCCCTGTACCACGTAGGCCAGCACGACCTGCCGTTCGGCGGCGTGGGCGAGTCCGGCATGGGCCACTACCACGGCGTCGAAGGCTTTCACACCTTCAGCAAGCTGCGGCCCGTGTTTTACCAGGCCCGCTACAGTGCGTTGAAACTGCTGTGGCCGCCGTATGGCAAGCTGGCCAGCCGCGTGCTGGCCTTCCTGACCCGCTGATTACAGAAACAGCGAAGCGGCGATGGCCCACATGACGAGCGCAATGATGCCGTCGAGCACGCGCCAGGCCATGGGCTTGGCAAACACGGGCGCCAGGTAGCGGGCGCCAAAGCCCAGCAGGAAGAACCACAGGGCCGAAGCCATGATGGCGCCGCCGGCGAAGTAGAAGCGTCCCACGCCTTCATGCTGGCCGCCGATCGAACCGAGCAGGATGACCGTGTCGAGGAAAGCGTGCGGGTTCAGCAGGCTGAACGCCAGCGCCGCGCCGATCACGGCCCAGTAGCCTTCCGGCGACTTGGCAGCCGACACCGTCAGAGCCGTTGGGCGCCAGGCGGACTTGGCGGCACGCAAGCCATATGCGATCAGGAAGGTGGCGCCGCCGGCCTTGGCCCACAGCAAGAAATTGGGGTTGTCTGCAATGAAGGTGCCCATGCCGGCCACGCCGGCCGTGATCAAGATCGCATCGCACACCAGGCAGACCAGGATGCAGGTGAGCACGTAATGACGCTTCAAGCCCTGTTTCAGCAAGAAGGCGTTTTGCGTGCCGATGGCAACGATCAGGCTCGCCCCGAGCCCCATGCCTTTCAAGAAGATTGCGCTGTCCATATCGATTCCTTTATTGCTTTCCATCACGCGCACGGCCGCCCACGCTCTGCCGGCAACGGCAAAGTCATCAAAGGTAGGTGGAGGGTGTAGCGGTACCAGCAGGACCGCGCGGGAGAGTGGAGTTGTTACCCTATTTCAACAGTGTAAAGAAAAAGTAAATATAAGTATAATGAATGATTCTAACCATATATAAGAGAAACTTATGCGCGTCGTCGATTACCGTGGATTGGCCGCCCTCGACGCCGTGATCGGCCTGGGCAGCTTTGAAAAGGCCGCGCAGGCGCTGGCGATCAGCCAGCCGGCCGTGTCGCAGCGCATCCGCACCCTGGAAAACCTGGAAGGCACTTTATTGATCATCCGCAGCCACCCGCCCCTGCCCACGGAAGCGGGCCAGCGCCTGATCGCCCATTACCGGCAAGTCAAGCTGCTCGAAGCGGCGCTCGACGCCCAGCCCGGCCCCACCACGCATTTGCCGGAACTGGCCATCGCCGTCAACGCCGACAGCGCCGCCACCTGGATCCCGGAAGCGCTGGGGCCGCTGCTGTCGCCGCCGTCCTGCCTGCTCGATATCCGCCTCGACGACCAGGACCACACCCTGAGCCAGTTGCGCGAAGGGCGCGTATTTGCCTGCGTCACCAGCGCCAACGACCTGGTGGCGGGCACCACGGCCACGCCGCTGGGCGGCATGCGCTACCTGTGCGTGGCCTCGCCCGCGTTCGCGCAGCAATGGTTTCCCCATGGATTTACGGTGGAAGCCGTCAGCCAGGCGCCCGCCATCACGTTCGGCAGCAAGGATGCGCTGCACGAGCGCTACCTGCAGCACCGCCTCGGCTACACGGGCCGCTATCCGCACCACGTGCTCGGTTCGGCGCGCGACTTCGTGCGCTTCATCGAAGCGGGCTATGCTTACGGCATGGTGCCCCTGCTGCAGGCGGAAACGGCGCTGGCCGCCGGCAGGCTGGTCGACGTGGCGGCCGGGCAGGCGCTCGACGTGCCCCTGACCTGGCATGCCTGGGATATCCAGACCCCGCTCACGCGCACCCTGTCGGACGCCGTCATCGCCACGGCGCGCAAATGGCTGTTGCAGGATTGATTGACGCATGCCACATTTATCTATGCTATACAGCAACTTCCCCGTGTGCGCCCTGCCCTGCCTGGCCTACACTGCAAGCATCACCCCTCACCATCAGGAGCTGGCATGACGATCCTGCGCACCACCCTGCTCGGTTTGCTGGCGGCCATCCCGCTGGCTGCCGGCCTGGCTGCCTGCTCACCCTTGATGGCCATCAATGCCTTCTCGTCCGGCAGCGCCTCGCACGTGACACGCGGCCTGGCTTACGGCCCCCTGCCACGGCAAAAGCTCGATGTCTACGCCCCCAAAACCCGCACGGGGCCCGTGCCCGTGGTGCTGTTCTTTTATGGCGGCAACTGGACGACGGGCGAGCGCGCCGACTATGCCTTCGTGGGCCATGCGCTGGCGGCGCGCGGCTATCTGGCCGTGATCGCCGACTACCGGCTGTATCCGGACGTGCACTATCCCGAAATCCTGCAGGATGCGGCCCGCGCCGTGGCCTGGGCCGCGATGGAATCGAGCCGCCACGGCGGCGACCCGACGCGCCTGTTCGTCATGGGCCATAGCGCCGGCGCCTACAATGCGGCGATGGTGGCGCTCGACGCCAGCCTGCTGGCGCGCCACGGCATGCACCCGCACGACTTGCGGGGCTGGATAGGCCTGGCCGGCCCCTATGATTTCTTGCCGATCGAAAACACCACCACCCGGCCCGTTTTCTTTTACCCGGACACGCCCGCCGCGTCGCAGCCCATCCACCACGTGACGGCCGCAGCCCCGCCCGCCCTGCTGATCGCCCCCCTGCCCGGACAGGATAAACTGGTCGATCCGCAACGCAACACGGGCGGCCTGGCCAAGGCCTTGCGTGCGCTGCCCCGGCCCGTAACGGAAACGTATTTCGACCGCGTGGGTCACGCCACCCTGGTCGCCACGCTGGCCGCGCCCTTGCGCAGGCTGGCGCCCACCCTGGACGCCGTCAGCGCCTTCATCGACGCCAACAGCGGGAGCGGGAACGGTAACGCGGTCTTGTCCGCCGTCTCGCCGAAGACAGCCGTGCCGGCAAGCATCACCGTGCCCACCCGCTCACCTGGCGCGGCCACGCCGGCCTCTGAACTGCACGCATACGACAAAACGCCCGCCCCGTGAAGGGCGGGCGCTCTGTCCAAACCAGGAGGCACGATGCTGCGTGCCGGCTGGCCGCAGCTCAAGGCTCGGCCCTCGCGAAGCGGCTCAGCCGCAAGCAGCCTCGTGCTTACTCTTTACGGCTGGCGCTGCTGCTCTTGCTTTGTGCGGAACCCGCTTGCGATACGCTGCCGCTGGCCGAGCCTTCGCTGCCGGCCGACTGCTGGCTGCCCTGGTGGCTGCCGCTTTGCAGGCTTTGGCCGTCACGGCTTTGCGCGCCCCGTTGCTGGTCGCGGCTGGCGCCGTTTTGCTGATAGGCCTGGAACGGTTCAGCGATGCGCTGCATGGCTTCCTGCTGCTTGCGCACGTTTTTCTCCGTTTCTTCCGACGCCGTGCGGGCCACTTCTTCGGCCAGCGCCTTGGCAGTACGGCTCGTTTCATTCACATGACGCTCTGCCACGTTGGCCAGTTCGACCTGCGTATCGGCTGCCAGGCGCGACACCTGTTGCTGGTACTTGCGCAGTTGCTCGGCGGCTGGCTGGCCCGCCGCGGCAGCCACCTGGAACACATCTTCAGCGCGCTCGGCCGTCAGCAGGTTCTGGCTGGTGACTGCGGTTTCTTCCAGCAAGCCTTGCGCCAGTTGCATGTTCAGGTCGCTGAAGTGCTGCACCGACTGGAACAGCGACTTCGACAGTCCATTGAAAAAAGCCAGTTGCGCTTCCAGGTGGTTTTTGGCGGCGGGGGTAACACTACGGGAATATGGATACATGGAGTTCCTCATTAGATAGCGGTTGGGTGGACATAAACAGATGGCGACACCACCGGCTGTCGAACGGTGAAGCAGACGGCCGGGCTACGCCACGAAACGCGAAAAAACATATCCGATTGGTGGGACGATGCTTTGCAACGCGAGTCCCAAGGCTACGTGAGCACCGCAGTTGAGGGATGATCTGGATCAAAGGTGCGCTAGGCTGCGCAGAAAGTTTTGGCTGGACGGCTTGCTCTTGGCAAACGTCAGTGACGTGATGGGAAATCTGTGCCAGGCAGGCTCAGCCCGGCACGACGGGCTTGTAGCCACGGCTGCGCAGCGACGCTTCCAGCCAGCGGTTGCCATACCAGCCACGCGCCAGCAGGTAACTGAGCTCCGCGGCGGCCATCAGCAGCATCATCGGGCCGATGCGCAGTTCGGTGGCCAGATGGCTGCCAAACCACAGGCAGGCATCCATGGCCAGCATGAGCAGCAACAGCCACCAGCGGCGCTTGGCGACGGCCCAGAACGAGCCCAGCAACAGGGCCGGCCAGGAAAAGCCCGCTTTCACATAGGCATAGCGGCCGGCATCGTCGGCAAACAGGGTGGCGCTGTGCTTCATGCTGCTCTCTTCAGGTAATGACCGGCGTCAAGGCTCGGGATGGTGGCAGACGGCTTCGACATTGTGACCGTCCGGGCCCAGCACGAAGGCGCCGTAGTAATTCGGGTGATAGATTTCGCGGATACCGGGGGCGCCGTTATCCTTGCCGCCCGCTGCCAGTGCGGCCTGGTAAAAAGCATCCACCTGGGCGCGGTTGTCCGCCGCGAAGGCGAGATGCATGCCGGCATGCGGCGCGCCACCCACGCCGAACCAGAAATCGGGCTTGCCATCCTTGCCCAGGCCGACCCAGCCCTGCACTTCCATCACCACCGACACGCCCAGGGGCGCCAAGGCGGCCGAAAAGAAGGCCTTGCTGGCCTGTGCATCGCTGACATTCAAACCGATGTGATCAAGAATCATGTTGGTGCTCCCTGAAGGTAGTGGAATGGGGAATACAGTATGCGCCAACATTGCCTTTTAGGCAAGCATAACTGCAGACCCGGCACTGCGGTTCCAGGGAGCGCCACGCGCCTCGCCTAGCGCAGGTTGCCCGTATGGCCCAGCGAATAGCGGCCCGGCTGCGGCCACACGGTCAGGCCGTGCGGCTCCTGGCCGACTTTCACTTTGGAAACGTCGCCACTGTTCGTATCGATGCGGTACACCACGTCGTCGAAACGGCCGGACAGCCACAGATATTTACCATCGGCACTCACATTGCCCATGTCGGGGCTGCCGCCGCCGGGAATCGGCCAGTTCGACACGACTTTTTCCGTGGCGAAGTCGATCACGCTGACGCTGCCCTTGCCCTTCGGCTTGCCGTGGATGCGGTGCGTGCCGCGGTTGGCCACGTATAATTTCTTGCCGTCGCGGCTGGGGTACAGGCCGTGCGCGCCCACGCCCGTCTGGATGAAGCCGATTTCCTTCAGGGTGGCGCCATCGACGATGTGCACGCCGTCCGCGTCCATGTCGGCGATAAAGAATTTCTTGCCGTCCGGCGAGATGCGTATGTCTTGCGGCATGCCCTTCTTGACGCTGCAGATTTCATTCGCCGGACCGCCCACGGGGCCGGACTCGGCAAAGCGCTTGGCCGGCATCTGCAATTTCAAATAGCCGTCGACCTTGCGGCCCACCAGGTCGATCTTGGCGATGGTGCCGTCGAATTCGCAGGTGAACATGGCGTAGCGGCCGTCATTGGAAAAATCGGCATGGTTGATGCCGCCGCACTGGGGCGTGTCGATCGAATACTGCACGGCCATGGTCTTCGGATCGCGGAAATCGAGGCGGTGGCGCGCTTCGGCCACGACGATGGCCGACTTGCCGTCCGGCGTGTAATACATATTGTAGGGATCATCGACGGGCACTTCCTTGCCCGGCTTGCCCGTCAAGGGATCGATCGGCGTCAAGCTGCCCTTGTCCGTGCGCTCGGCATTGTTCGCCACCCACAGGGTGCGCAAGTCCCACGACGGCACCACGTGCTGCGGGCCGCTGCCGACCTTGAACTTGTCGACCACTTTCAGGCTGTCCTGGTCGATCACATACACGTCGTTCGAGCGCAGGTTGGGCACGTACACCCGGCGCAAGTGATCCTTGACGACGGGACTCATATTGCTGCTGGCGATGCTGCCATACACGTTTTTCGGGTCCACCAGCGGCGGCATGCCCGGCAGCGGCGAATAGGTTGCGGCCGGTGCTGCAGCGGCCGGGGCCGGCGTACTGGCGCCGATGACCTGGCTGGCCACGCCCAGGCCGGCCAGTGCGGCAGCCAGGGCGGACAAGGTGACGATGGTGCGTCGTTGAGATTTTTTCATGTGATTTCGCGTCGTTTCGTTGCAAAAGCCGGAAGTTCAGCACTTCCAGCGGAATTATTTAGGTCGTTGCAGCAGTTGCCTGATGGCGGCCACCGAGGTGTCCACCTGCAGCTTGATGCCGATCTGACCCAGTTCAGCCGTGGCACGGGTCGCGTCGCCGCGCACGCCGTCCGCCACGCCAGGCTTGGGTCCGTGGGCCATGGCCTCGCTGCGCACCAGCGACGGGTCCGTCGCCAGCATCAGCGCCGCGTCCGCCAAACCGGCATGCAGGCCGATCTCGGCGCTGCTGTGGCCGCGCTTCTGCAGTTCGGCAATATAGGCCGATTGCGTGATGTCATAGTAATCGAGCAAGGCGTAAGCGCGCGCTTCCTTGCCGGCGGAAGCCTTGCCCCAGGCGCGGTTGAGCTTATTCGCCACGTTCTGCTCGTTCTTTTGATAGCCGCCATGGTCGCCGAGAAAAATGATGTCACGGAAACCATGCTGGCGCAGGCTGGCGGCCGCCCCTTCCAGCACGGCTTCGAAGGCGGCCGGCGGTATCGAGATCGTGCCGGCAAAGCGCATATGGCCGGCCGGCGGCGAAATACTGCCTTCCGGCACGTAGGAAACGACGGGCGCGACGATGGTATTGCCCAGCTTTTCCGCAATCTGCCGCGCCAGCAGCCCGGCGCGCACATTGTGCTTGCCCAGCGCGATGTACGGCCCGCTCTGCTCGACGCCGCCAATCGGCACCAGCACGGTGGTGGCGCCATGGTCGATACGGCTGCGCAACTCCGTGCTGGTCAGTTCTTCCAGCATGACGCTGCCGCTGGCTGGCGTGGCCGCCATGACGGGCGCCGTGAGCAGCAGGCATGAAAACGTCAGGACGAACAGGGAAACGAGGGGCTTGCGTGAAAGGCGGAGCGTGGATGGCGCGCAAGGCGCCGTTCGCTGGGGGAACTGCAGAGTCATAAGCCAACATCTTTCCGAGGTCAAAGCGTGGTGCCGTGCCCGGCCTTGCCAGGCAAGCTGGCTGCCACGCAAGAATTGTATTCCATCATGACGGGAACGGCACGTTAATTTGCTGCAGTGCTTTGCAAGGAATTGACGAGGGGAAACTATCTATCAGGCTGTAGTCGCGTCCGCCCTGCCCGCCTCGCCATCATGTAGTGTTTCGTTGCGCTTCTCGGCATAGGCCTTCAGCGAAAGCATCGTCCTGGGAAGCCCGTCCCTGACTTGCCTGGCAACGCCTGGTCCGAACAGAAAGGCAAGCGCTCCCGTAAACCACACGCGGTGAACGACTTCCGATCCGCCATTGACGGCGGCAACCGTGTGTTCGAAGTGGATGCGGAACAGGGGGATGTGGCCCTCAACGGTGAACGAGCGGCCGGCAGTGCGCTCCGTGACCAGCAGCGGAATGCCCATGCCCTTGCTGGGAACGATCCTGCCATGCGTCCCCACCGCGAACGGCCCATTAAGCCGGGCTTGCTTTGTGTCCGGATCCCACAGGTGCCATCGGTCGACCTCGCTCCAAATCTGGTCGACGACCTTGGGCGGGACTGCAATGTGGATGCTTTCTTTGATTTGCATCAATTGGGAATCTCCCTATCATTGTGTAAAAGTAACTGGGTCTGCTATCCGGCGCCGCGCGGTGTCTGCATATTGGCCTGCGGCATAGCATTCATCACGCAATATCGCCATGCCATTGCGCCAATTCAAAGATACTCCGCCAGCAGGAACAAATGCCGCAGCTTTTTCTTTGCCTCGACAAAAAATATATCTGCTGGGATTGAAGGATACACTGTTTTTTTATCATGCCAATAGAATTAGATTCTGGTTATACTGGTCGCAGATAAAGCCGGGCCATGATGACAGCCTTGTTTGGCGCCAGGATCAAGCGATGCACCGGATTCGACCGCGCTGCTCGCCATAACCACGAGCATATGAAACTTTGAGAAATGATGAACACAGCACATTGGCGGGTTCAGGAACTACAGCATCACTCAGCGGATATCGCCTGGCTGAATGCCGAGGATGCCCGCCGCGCCTATGAGATAGCAGGCCTTCACGACTCGAGGACGCATCTCGGCCTGAACGTTAACACCGTTGATTCGATCGAGCGGCTCGCATCCGGAGAGGATGCGGCCATCGCAAGCAAGTGGTTACGTGCCCGTGTGCTAGGAAACCAGCAGCTCATCGTCGTGTTTGGAGAAGACGAATGTTTCTTGTGCAGCAGTGTGTTCCTGGTCGAGAATTGGTCGGATATTTTTGTCCCTTCACGTGACGACGCAATGGTTTATTCGAAGGACACGCCGCTTATCCTGTTTTACTGCCACGAGAATGAATTCGAAGTGGGACAGCGAATTATCTTTGATTAACAACCGGGTCAGGCCAGGAGCGGACCTCAATACGATCAATTATCAGAAGGAGCGAGTGCTCGTGGGAATTGCTGTTTTAAGCCGGTTGTCCATGTTGGGCCTTATTTTCTTGTGCCTTTCGCTGTCGTCCTTGACCAATGCCTCCGAACAACAAAGCGATATGGCATCGATAAAGCAGGAGCATTGCGAAGAAAGTAATAATCTTGAAAATACTTTCTGCATGAGTCGAGAACTAAAAGAATCCGACACGCGTTTAAACGTCATCTACAAGACATTGATGTACGCGCTTGCCAAGCCACAAGGACTGCAAAGCGCGCAACGTGCATGGCTTGTTTTCCGCGACGCGGAGTGCAAGTTCCAAAACAAGGCGATGCATGGTGGAAGTGCTTACCATTTTTCGATGGACCTATGTTTGATGCAACTGACTGAACAGCGCATATCGGCATTAGAAACCGTTAGGCCCTGTAATGGATGCGTAGAATTCAAGGATGCGTTTTATAAAACGGGATTCAACTTGCCAGAGCGCAAACGCACTCCTGCTTCAGGCAAGTTATGACACGGGGCCAGCTTGATGGCTTACTCCCGTCTTAACGCGCTTCGACTGCTATGTCCGCTTTGGACTGCGGACTCACGCGCGTACAAGGCAAGCATGCCCCCAGACTGCCGCGGAACCAGGCGGCGCCCTGCCCTTGCCATCCCAACATCAACATTCCCCCATGGAACAGCACCGTCACCAAAGAAAAACCCCGGCGTACCGGGGTAATTTCCAAGCTTAAGCGCGGGCGCTGCGGCCTGGCAGCGCCAGGCGCCGGCTGGCTGAGGCGGAAGCCGGGGCCGGCAAGCCGCCTGCCACTTTCAACGGTTTTGCCTGGGCGTCGCCACGCAGGCGGAACACGGCCACCACGTCGACCAGCTCGACGGCGCGGTCTTGCAGCGAGGATGCGGCCGCTGCCGCCTCTTCCACCAGGGCTGCGTTCTGCTGGGTGACCTGGTCCATTTGCGAGATGGCCTGGTTCACTTGCTCGATGCCGGCGCTTTGCTCGTGGCTGGCGTTGGCGATGTCGCCCATGATGTCCGTAACGCGGCGGATGCTGGCGACGATTTCTTCCATCGTCGCACCCGCCTGGTCGACCAGCGCGCTGCCCGTGTTGACCTTGTCGACGGAATCCTCGATCAAGCCCTTGATTTCCTTGGCGGCAGCCGCCGAGCGCTGCGCCAGGTTGCGCACTTCCGTGGCCACCACGGCGAAGCCGCGGCCTTGTTCGCCCGCGCGGGCCGCTTCGACGGCCGCATTCAACGCCAAAATGTTGGTTTGGAAGGCAATGCCGTCGATCACGCCGATAATGTCGGCGATCTTCTTCGCCGATTCGTTGATCGAGCCCATCGTGCCCACCACTTGCGCCACCACGGCGCCACCCTTGCGGGCCACGTCCGAAGCGGACACGGCCAGCGAGTTCGCCTGGCGTGCATTGTCCGTATTCTGGCGCACGGCCGAGGTCAGCTCTTCCAGGCTGGATGCAGTTTCTTCCAGGGAAGACGCCTGCTGCTCCGTGCGCACGGACAAGTCCGCGTTGCCGGCGGAAATCTGCGCGGCCGCCACGCTGACCGTATCGGCCGACGTACGCACGGTGGCGATCACACCGACGATGCGCTCGAGGAATTTGTTGAAGGCGGTGGCCGTGCGGCCCACTTCATCCATGCGCTCGACGGGCATGGCGGCGGACAGGTCCAGCGAAGCGCTGACACGCTCCAGCGTGTGTTCGATATCGCCCAGGCCGCCGCTGATGGTGCGGTAGATATGCCAGGCCAGCGCGCCCGTCAGCAGCACGGCCACGCCCAGCACGGCCAGCATGGTGTTGAACGCCGTATCGTAGGCTGCCAGGCTTTCCGCCTTCACATCATCGACCAGCTTGTTGTTGTAGGCGATATGGTCATCCATGCTTTTCTTGGCGGCCGCGGCAGTGATGGCCAGCGGCGTGCCGGCCAGCAAGGTGGCACGCACGCCATCCATGTCGCCTGCGTAGGCGGCGGCAAAGAATGGCACGAGCGCGCGGCGGTAGGCTTCCATGGCGGCCTGGTCGGCATCGAGCATCTTGCTGTCCGTCGCGTCGTACAGGCGCTCGGCGCGGTAGGTGGTGATGACCTTGTCGAAATTCGTGTTGGCATCGGCCACGGCCTTGTCCAGCGCCGTCTTGTCGGCCAAATTCGAGAACACGGACAGGCGGTAGCCGGCCAGACGCGAATCGGCCAGGAAACCCTTGGCCGCATTCAAGCCCTGGATGCTGGGAATGATGCGGTTTTGCACCGTGTCAAAACGCTCCTGGGCGCGCTGCAGCTGGATGGCGCCGCCGGCGCCCAGCAATAGCAGGGCCAGCAAGGCGATGGTGAGAGTCAGAATTAATTGCTTGGTGATATTCATGGTGTTTCACAGTAAAAAGAGTGGCCTGGCAAGGCCAGGCAGGATAAATAGCTGCCGATCAGGTGGCCGGGGATCGGTGGCTAGGCCGCCAGCGGGGCAGCGTCCGGCGTGCGGCGCAGCAAGTCGCCATGCTGGCGGCAAAACGCCAGGCCCGCCTTGTGGCCCACGTCGAACAGCAATTGCATGTTCGAACTGGACCAGTCCAGGGTATCGGGCCAGTGCTGTTCCGGGATGCCGCCCATCAGGTCGAGCTTGAGCAAGCGCCGCTTGGGCTGGCCCGTGCGCGCGTCCGTGTTGTGCTCGAGCTCAAACAGGCGCAGCTCGCTCTTGGAAATTTTCACCAGCGGCGTGATGATGGAGCGCACCCAGGCGTCGTACAGGTTGCGCGGCTTGCGCAGCAAGCGCTCGTCACCGAGGATATCGAGGATGACCAGGGTGTCGGCGTCATGGTGCTCGCCCTTGCCTTCGATAAACGGGTCGAAATTGAGCGTGTCGAGCGCCGCGCCTTCGATGTAATCGTCGCCCGCGATGGTCGTGGGCGCATACAGGAAGGGGAACGACAACGCGGCGCGCACGTGGATGGGTTCGATTTCGTGCTTGCCCCAGATTTGCATGCGATGTTCGCTGAGGTTGTAGGCATTGATGTAGAAATCGGGGCGCATGCGGGCCACGCCCGAGAAATCCACGGCCTTTTCCAGGAAGGGCAAGTGCGCGCACAGGCCCAGGCTTTTCGCCGACAGGTCCGACGGCGACAGCGACGACACCATCAGCTTGCCCCAGTCCGACCAGGCCGTGGGCACGCCCGCAAACGTTTGCTGGAACGCCTGAAAAAAAGGATTGTTGGCCGGCGGCTGGAAGGCGTCGCGGAAAGTGCTCGCGTGCATGCCCGGCTTCTGGAACACCTTGTAGTTGATCGGGATCATCTTGTAGATGCTGTCGGCCACGCCCGTGTCGGCCCAGCTTTGCAAGGCCTGGCGCGGCGTCGCCTCGTGCGGCGTCGTGTAAAGCAAGCCCATCAACACACCGGCGCCCGAGGCGGAAATGACGTCGAATTCGATGCCTTCGTCGAGGAAAGCGGCCAGGGCGCCGGCGATCAAGGTGGAATTTGGTGCGCCGCCACCAAGCAGCAGACCCGTTTTACGGGCCGGTTTCGCTGGCGCGGCTGGCGCCAGATCCGGCGGTGTCGTAGTGACTGTCTTCATGCACACTCCCTGAACGGAACGGGGTTACCATCCCTTAATTGTTGGTTACTACACGCTTATGGCGCCTAATCCTGCACATGTTCCCGCAAGCGACCAGCCGATGCAATGTTGCAGAAACAGATATGAAATTAACATAAATAAATTCCTTATGGCAATTTCCATAACGAATGACCGGTATTCAGGAAGGGTATAAGTTGATGCCGTGCGGCATTGCCTGATGCGGCGCAGCAAATATAAATTCCGCGCTGTTAGGAATAATCTCTTTGGGGTAGGAATATTCCCCAACCAGCCGCCGGTGCGGCGGCCAGGGGCATCACGGGAAGGATGCAGGGTCGGCAGGGGGCGCGGAAAAATGCAGGTGGGTACACAAATGGTCAACAAAGACGCGAATTTTGGGCGACAGGTGGCGGCTCGATGGCCACAGCACCCAGAACTTGCTTGAGTGCAGCAGGTAGTCGGCCAGCACGGCTTGCAATTCGCCGCGCGCGATGGCGTCGCGCACGATAAAGTCAGGCAGGTAAGCGAGGCCCACGCCCTGCGTGGCGGCGCCGATCAAGGCTTCGATATTGTTGCAGGTCAAGGCCGTCGGCAAGCGCAACTCGCCGCCGCTGTCGCCCCCGGCCCGCTGCAGCGCCCATTCCTGCAGTTTTCCCGTGGTGGGGAATTTATAGCGCACGCAAGCGTGCCCTTCCAGCGCGCGCGGCGTGGCCGGCACGCCATGGCGGGCGAAATACGCGGGCGAGCCGACGATGGCGAAGGCAAACGGCCCCAGCTCGCGCGCCATCAGCCGCGAATCCGTCAAGGTGCCGCTGCGCACGGCCACGTCGACGCCTTCGGCCACCACGTCGACGAGGCGGTCGTTGAAATCGAGGTCGAGCTCGATTTCCGGATACCGGCGCGTAAAGTCGGCCAGCAGGGGCAGGATGATGCGGTAGCCGATCACGGGCAGGCTGACCTTGAGCTTGCCGCGCGGCGCCTCGGCCAGGTGCGACAGTTCCGCCTCGGCATCACCGAGGTCGGCCAGGATGCGCTGGCAGCGCTCGTAAAACAGCGCCCCCTCGTTGCTCAGGCTGATGCGCCGCGTGCTGCGGTTGAGCAGGCGCACGCCCAGCTTTTCTTCCAGCCGCGCCACGCTCTTGCCCACGGCCGAGGCCGACACCCCGAGCAGCCGCCCGGCCGCCACATAACTGGACGTTTCCGCCGCGCGCACGAAGGCGGCAATGCCGTTCAGATTATCCATGTCATCTCGCCATGTTGATTGGGGAATATTTGTCCGTTATGAGTGGATTTTCAACCACTTTTTCATTGATTACGTCCATATTATCATCGGATTCCCTCTTTCTGGAATCATTCCCATGGATACGAATCAACGTATGAAGCCGGCCTCCCCGGCCCGGCGCGCCTTCGTGCTGGCGGCCGTCTGCCTGGCCGCGCTATGCATGCCGCTCAGTTTTACGGGGCCGGCCATCGCCATCCCCGCCATCGCTGCCGACCTGCACGGCACGCCGCTCGCGCTGGCGTGGATCACGAATGCCTTCATGCTCAGCTTTGGCGGCTGCCTGATGGTGGCCGGCGCGCTGGCCGACCGCTATGGCCGCAAGCGCGTGTTCGTGCTGGGCATGGGCGTGTTTTCCGCCGCCGCCCTGGCGCTCTCGGCCGCGCCCGGCATCCTGTGGCTCGACGTGCTGCGCGCCGTGCAGGGCCTGGGCTGCGCCATGGCCCTGTCGAGCGGACTGGCGGCCCTGGCGCAGGAATTCGACGGTTCCGCCCGCGCGCGCGCCTTCAGCCTGATCGGCACGGCCTTCGGCGTGGGCCTCGCCTTCGGTCCCTTCCTGGCCGGCACCTTGATCACACACACGGGCTGGCGCGCCATTTTTGTCGCCACGGCCGCGGCCGGCCTGGCCGCCCTGCTGGCCGCCGCGCGCGCCATGCGCGAATCGCGCGACCCGCAGGCGCAAGGCGTCGACTGGCCCGGCGCCCTGACGTTTACCGGCGCATTGTCCCTGTTTACGTATGGCTTGCTGCAGGCGCCCGACAGTGGCTGGGACAGCGCCGCCAGCCTGGGTTTGTTCAGTGCCGCGGCCTTGCTGCTGGCTATCTTCATCCGCGTGGAACGGCGCGCGGCGCGGCCCATGCTGGATTTATCCCTGTTCCGCCTGCCCGCCTTTGCCGGCGTGCAACTACTGGCGGCCGCGCCCGCGTTTTCCTTCGTCGTACTGCTGGTGCTGCTGCCGGCCCGCTTCATCGGCATCGAAGGCTACAGCGCGCTGGAGGCGGGACGCATGATGATTGCCCTGTCGGCGCCCATGCTGGTGCTGCCGATCCTGGCCGGCATGGCGGCGCAGCGCCTCGCCGCCGCGCACATCTGCGCCAGCGGCCTGCTGCTGGCGGCGGGCGGCTTGCTGTGGCTCTCCACCTGCGCGCCGGGCCAGTCGCCCGCCACCTTGCTGGGGCCGCTACTGCTGATCGGCTGCGGCATCAGCCTGCCCTGGGGCTTGATGGATGGCCTGGCCATCAGCGTCGTGCCCGTCGAACGGGCCGGCATGGCGGCCGGCATCTTCAATACGACGCGCGTGGCGGGTGAAGGCCTGGCGCTGGCCATCGTCAGCGCGCTGCTGGGCACCTTCACCATGGCGGCGCTGGGCGGCGCCGGCCTTGCCGGCATCGGCGCGGAGCAGGCGGCGCCCTTCCTGGCGCTGGGCGAGCTGCGCCATGCGGGCGCGTTGTTGCCGCAGGCCGGCGCCGCCGAACTGGCGCAAGCCTATGGCGCCGCCTTCCGCCACTTGCTGTATGTGCTGGCCAGCATCACCACGGCGTCGGCCCTGCTGATCCTCACCTTCCTGCGCCATCCGGCGAATGCAGCCGACATCGCGCGGGACACGGCCGCCCTGCCCGCCTGCAAGACGCCAAACTAAGCGGCCCGGCTTTCCCGCGACAGCCATCCTCCTCCCCGCCATACCCGGCGGCGCCCACGCGCCGCCGCCCGCATTTGATGCTTCTCCGCAACACCTCAAAAGTTTTCAAAGATAAAACTAGTTTACTCATCAAAGCGCTTTGAACTATACTCAAAGCGCTTTGAAACATAACTAAAGCGCTTTGGTTGTGCGAAGTTATGCGCACCGATCCCACACTTATAAAAACACTGGAGACGCAATGAACAAACATTTCTTGAAAACTTTGCCTGCCGCCGTGGCGTTGGCCTTGAGCGCTTCGGCCGCCCAGGCTGCCCTGCCGATCGATTTCGGCGGCTACATCCGCTCGGGCTTCGGCACCAGCAGCGAAGGCGGCAAGGAAGCGTGTTTCGGCCTGGCCGGCGCCTCGTCCAAGTATCGTCTGGGCAATGAGTGCGAAACCTACGGCGAGCTGAAATTCGGCGGCGAAGCCTTCAAGGCAGCCAACGGCACCACCTTCCGCATCAATACCCTGGTGGCGTTCTCCGTCAACCAGAACCAGGACTGGGAGCAATCGGACCCGTCGTGGCGCGAAATGAACGTCGTCGCCGACAAGATCGGCACAGGCGCCTTCGCCGAAGCGCGCGCCTGGGTCGGCAAGCGCTACTACGACCGCCAGGACGTGCACATCACCGATTACTACTTCTGGAACAACAGCGGCCCTGGCGCCGGCCTGGAAAACATCGACCTGGGCGCCGCCAAGCTGGCCTACGCCATCGTGCGCACGGCCGATGACGGCGACAGCAAGCGCATGGGCCTGTCCCACGACCTGCGCTTCTCCGGCATCAAGGTCAACCCGGATGGCGAACTGACCCTGGGCCTGCAATTCAACCAGAAACGCAATGCGCAAGGCGCGGCCCCCATCGCCAGCGGCCACTTGCTGACCATCATGCATACGCAAGGCAATCTGCTCGGCGGCTTCAACAAGGTGGCATTGCAGTACGGCAAGGGCAGCGCCGCCAACACGGGCGGCTTCAGCCTGGGCGCCAACAAGGATGACAAGGTCGTGCGCCTGACGGAACAGATCATGATCCAGCCCAAAGGCGCCTGGTCGGGCATGGGCACCTTCGTCTACGAAGACAAGGAATCGGCAGGCGTGAGCAGCAAGTGGACGTCGATCGGCGCGCGTCCCGTCTACCACTTCACGGACAACTACAGCCTGGCGGTGGAACTGGGCCACGACATCGTCAAGCCGGAAGGCGGCGAAAGCCGCAACCTGACCAAGCTGACCTTCGCGCCGCAACTGTCGGCCGGCAACAGCTTCTGGTCGCGCCCCGTGCTGCGCGCTTTCTACACCTACGCCAAATGGAACAAGGCAGCCCAGTCGGCCGCCGCCGCGGAATCGGCGCTGTCGTCGACCGGCGTGTTCGGTGGCAAGACCAACGGCAGCTCCGTCGGTTTCCAAGTGGAATCCTGGTGGTAATCGCAGGCCGCTAGAACGTTGGCAAGCGTCCCCGGACGCTTGCCGGTGGCAGCAACACCGCCCGCTCATCCAGGGGCAAGCAGTACCCGGACCCACCATTTCGCCGCTGCACGCGATGGCCGGCAGCTTCAATGTAGTGATTCAGCAGTATCCTCTTTTAGCGCGGGCGCCCCTGGGTTTGCCCGCGTATTTTTTTGGGCGCCGCCGCTTGTCATGACCCTGATCAATCCGGCATTTATCAGATAAACTACCCGTCATCGCACGGCACCGTTCCCGACCCACCCTGGATAGACCCCAACCGCAGCATCCATGAACCTCAAAAATCTCGCCAAAACGCTAGGAATATCCGAAACCACCGTCAGCCGCGCCTTGAATGGCTATCCGGAAGTGAGCGAACGCACGCGCGAGCGGGTGCTGGCCGCCGCGCAGGCGGCCGGCTACCGTCCCAATCCCATGGCGCGCAGCCTGGCCGTGGGACGCACGAATATCGTCGGCATCATCTACCCGCTGATGCCGAACGACCTGGCCGACCCCATGTTCATCGACATCGTGGGCGGCATGTCGGAAGCGCTGGAAGCGCAGCAGATGGATATGATGATCGCGCCTGCCTCGGCCACCAACGAATTCCACACCTATGAACGCATGGTCAAGGGCCGCCGCATCGATGGCCTCGTTGTCGGCCGCACCAAACCGTTCGACGAGCGCATCGCCTACCTGGCGCAGCAGGGCATGCCGTTCGTCGCGCATGGCCGCACGCAGCTGAACCAGCCGCACGCGTGGTTCGATTACGACAACGAGGCCGGCATGCGCCTGGCCGTCGAGCGCCTGGCGCAGCTGGGCCACCAGCGCATCGGCCTGATCAGCGCCACGCCGGACCTGAACTTCGTGCGCCAGCGCGTCGAGAGTTTCCAGCACGCCATGCAGGCGGGCGGCCTCGCCGTCGACCCGGACAACTTGGTCGACAACGCGCACGACCGCCGCGCCGGCTACCAGGCCATGCAGCGCCTGCTGGCCCGCTCGCCCCGCCCCACGGCCGTCATCGTCGACAACCACATGTCGGGCGTGGGCGCCGTGCGCGCCCTGCTCGACGCGGGCATCGCCATCGGCCGCGACATGTCCCTGATCGTCTGGGGCGTGATGGAAGATTCCCTGGCCGGCCACAACGTCACCACCGTCGTCCAGCCCGACCCGCGCGGCGCCGGCGCGAAGATGATCCACATGCTGCTGGCCCTGATGGATGGCACGCCCGTCACCGACTTGCAGGAACTGTGGCCGTGCGAACTGTTGCCGGGCGAGTCCGCCGGCCCCGTGCCGCACTAGACGTTTTCCGCTGCCCCCATGCCGCCGGCCGCCTGGCCGGCGCTCCCGCCTCGCCTTCCTGAATCACCCTCATAAAAAAATCGTATGTCTGACACGTGTATCGCTTTACTTTTCAAAGCGCTTTGAACTATACTCATTTCATACCCAAAGCGCTTTGAATTTTAAAATAAGACGTTCGCCTACCAACCAGCAGCGCCGCCCTGATAGCCAAGGCTACAGGCAACTTTTAAGAAATCATTCATGCCGACCATCCAGAACAATCTCGCCCACCTGCCCGCCGACTGGTGGCGCAGCGCCGTCATCTACCAGGTTTATCCACGCAGCTTCCTCGACAGCAATGGCGACGGCATCGGCGACTTGCCTGGCATTACTTCCAAGCTCGATTACATCGCCGCCCTGGGCGCCGACATCGTGTGGATTTCCCCCTTTTTCACGTCGCCGATGAAAGACTTCGGCTACGACGTGGCCGACTTCTGCGACGTCGACCCCATGTTTGGCACCCTGGCCGATTTCGACCGCCTGGTGGCGCGCGCCCATGAACTGGGCTTGAAAGTGATGATCGACCAGGTGCTGTCGCACTCGTCCGACAACCACCCGTGGTTCGTGGAAAGCCGCTCCAGCCGCGACAATGCCAAGGCCGACTGGTATGTGTGGGCCGACCAGAAACCGGATGGCACGGCGCCGAATAACTGGCTATCCGTGTTCGGCGGTTCCGCCTGGCAATGGGAGCCGCGCCGCGGCCAGTATTACCTGCACGATTTCCTCGCCAGCCAGCCCGACCTGAATTTCCACAATCCGGCCGTGCAGCAGGCGCAGCTGGACAACCTGCGTTTCTGGCTCGAGCGCGGCGTCGATGGCTTCCGCTTCGATTCCTGCAACTTCCCGTATCACGACCAATTGCTGCGCGACAATCCGCCCGCCGCCCAGCGCGATGCGAGCAGCGTGTCGGCCATCAACCCGTACGGCATGCAGGCGCACGTGTACGACAAGACGCAGCCGGAAAACATCGCTTATTTGCAGCGCGTGCGCGCCGTACTTGACGAATATCAAGCCATTTCCATCGGAGAAGTGGGCGACGATAATGCGCTGGCCACCATGGCTGCCTACACGGGCGCCGACAAGCTGCACATGGCCTACAGCTTCAATTTGCTGACGGCCGAGTTTTCGGCCGCGCACATCCGCACGCAAGTGGAAGAGTTCGAGGCGCAAGTGGCCGACGGCTGGGCGTCCTGGTCCGTGGGCAACCACGACAGCGTGCGCGTCATGACGCGCTGGGGCGGCGAAAACCCGTCGCCATCGCTGGCCAAGGTGGTGCTGGCCGTGCAGGCGGCGCTGAAAGGCACGCCGTGCCTGTACCAGGGCGACGAGCTGGCCCTGACGGAAGCGGATATTCCTTTCGAAGCGCTGCAAGACCCGTACGGCATCCCGTTCTGGCCCCAGTTCAAGGGCCGCGACGGCTGCCGCACGCCGATGCCTTGGGTGGCCGACGCGCCGCACGGCGGTTTCAGCACGGCAAAACCTTGGTTGCCCGTGCCGCCTGAACACCTGGCGCGCGCCGTTGATGTCGAAGAAAACGATGCCGCTTCACCACTGCAGTTTGCGCAAAACATCCTCGCCTGGCGCCGCACCCTGCCGCAATTGTTGCGCGGCGACATCGTCTTCTTCGATGCGCCGGAACCCGTGCTGGCCCTGCGCCGCGACTTGCCAGGCCAAGCGCCCGTGCTGGCCGCCTTCAACCTGGGCACGCAAGCCGTCACGTTTGCCTGGCCTGATGCGGCGCCCGCGGCCGACCTGGCCGGTCACGGCTTGCCAGGAAACAAAGATGGCCAACAGATCAGCTTGCCTGCGCATGGCGGCTGGTTCGGCACCCTGGCGTAAATCGCAGGCTTTGGCGGCCATGCCGCCAATTACAATAACGAGCCCCGCGCATCAGCGGGGCCGAACAACAGAGTATCAGTGCTTGGCAAAATCGTAGCGAGCGGATGAAAGTTGTGGCTGAGAAGCGCAGCTGTGCGAATGCACAGTGAGCATCGCCAGCCGCAAGTTCGACGCGCAGTAGATTTGGCCAGGCACATTCAGTGAGAATGAGGACGACAGACATGGCTGGACTGAAGTTAACAGGCCTGAAGAAGGCATATGGCGACGTGCAAACCCTGCACGGCATCGACCTGGAGATCGCCGACGGCGAATTCATGGTCTTCGTGGGCCCGTCGGGTTGCGGAAAATCCACCTTGCTGCGCAGCATCTGCGGCCTGGAAGAAATCAGCGGCGGCGACTTGTATATTGGCAAGACCCGCATGAACGACGTGCCGCCCGCCAAGCGCGGCATCGCCATGGTATTCCAGAGCTACGCCCTGTACCCGCACATGAGCGTGGCGCAAAACATGGCCTTCGGCCTGAAACTGGCCGGCATGAACAAGGTGCAGATCGCCGACGCCGTACAGCGCGCCGCGCAAATCCTGCGCATCGAACCTTTGCTGGAACGCAAACCAAAAGACTTGTCGGGCGGCCAGCGCCAGCGCGTGGCCATCGGCCGCGCCATCGTGCGCAAGCCCGACGTCTTCCTGTTCGACGAACCGCTGTCCAACCTGGACGCCTCGCTGCGCGTGCAGATGCGCATCGAACTGGCGAATCTGCACCGCGAATTGCGCTCGACCATGATTTACGTCACGCATGACCAGGTCGAGGCGATGACCCTGGCCGACCGCATCGTCGTGCTCAACGCGGGCCGCATCGAGCAAGTGGGCGCCCCGCTGGAGCTGTACCACCACCCCGCCAACCTGTTCGTGGCCGGCTTCCTCGGTTCGCCCCGCATGAATTTCCTCAAAGGCAAGATCCACAGCTATGCGGACGGCGTGGCCACCATCGCCACCAACGCGGGCGGCATGCTGCAAGCCGTGTTGACGCAGCCGCTGGCCAGCGGCACCCCCGTCACCGTCGGCGCGCGTCCAGAACACGTGCAGGCGTGCGCACCCGGCGCCACCGCCGCCCTCACGGCAACCGTGCAAGCGGTGGAAAAACTGGGCGACATCAGCTATCTGTATGTGCAGGTACCGGGCGGCGACGAGCCGCTGGTGGTGCGCGCCGATGCGGAAACGGACTGGGCCATTGGCCAATCCGTGGCGCTGCAGGTGGCGCCCGCCCGCGTCCATGTGTTCGACGAGCATGGCCAGACGCGTACCTGATTCCGGATTTAAGGGCCAGGCGCTACAGGCGCCGCCTGGCCTGGTTGCATCGTTTCAGCCTTGATATTCAACATAAACTTAGCATAAAAAAAGATACTGGAGATTGACATGTCCTTCACGCACCCGAAACGCAGCTTCATCAAAACCACCCTGATCGCCGCCGCCCTGGCCGGCATCGGCAACCTGGCCGCCGTCAGCATGGCGAACGCGGCCGAAGCAGGCACCCTCTTGATCTGGATCAATGGCGACAAGGGCTACAAGGGCCTGGCCAAGGTCGGCGAGGAATTCACCAAGAAAACGGGCATCAAGGTCGTCGTCGAGCACCCGGAAGATGCGCCAAACAAATTCCAGCAGGCAGCGGCCGCCGGCAAGGGCCCGGACATCTGGATCTGGCCGCATGACCGCATCGGCACTTGGATCGACGCCGGCTTGCTGCAACCATTGACGCCAAGCAAGGAAGCGCGCGCCGCTATCCTGCCGCTGGCCTGGAACGCCTTCACCGTGGGCGGCAAGACCTGGGGCTACCCGATCTCCATCGAAGCCGTCGCCCTCGTCTACAACAAGGACCTGGTGCCGACCCCGCCGAAAACCTTCGAGGAAATCGCCGCGCTGGACAAGAAATTGTCCGCGCAAGGCAAGAAAGCCATCCTGTGGGATTACACGAATACCTATTTCACGTGGCCTTTGCTGGGCGCGGGCGGCGGCTTCCCGTTTGAAGTCAAGTCCGACGGCCGCTACGATGCGGCGAAAACGGGCGTGAACAATGCCGGTTCGCAAGCTGGCGTGAATGCGCTGATGACCCTGATCAACAGCGGCGCCATGCCGAAGGGCGCGGGCTATGCCGAGATGGAAGCCGGTTTCAACCAGGGCAAGATCGCCATGATGATCAACGGCCCATGGTCGTGGGACAATGCGCGCAAGTCGAAGATCAATTTCGGCGTGGCAACGATCCCTACCGTCGCCGGCAAGACGGCCACCCCATTCGTGGGCGTGCTGGGCGCGATGATTTCGAAAGCCAGCCCGAACAAGGACCTGGCCACGGAATTCCTGGAAAACCAGATGCTGCAGATCAATGGCCTGAAAACCATCAACGCCGACGTCCCGCTGGGCACGCCAGCCAACAAGGTGCTGTTCGCGGAACTGAAAGCCAATCCGAACATCCAGGCGACGATGGAAAGCGCGCAAGCGGGTCGCCCGATGCCAAACAACCCGGAAATGGGCCGCTTCTGGTCGTCGATGCAATCGGCGCTGGAAAACATCACGCAAGGCCGCCAGACGACCAAGGATGGCCTGGATGCGGCGGCGAAGCGGATTACGACGGCGAATTGATAAACGCTGGTTAGGCGAAATTTAATTTTCGGCCATCAGCAGAAATCCGGGGTCAGACCCGCCGGGTCTGACCCCAGCTCTCCATTGCGTACAAGTTCGACGCAAACAGCATCCATCTTCACAGGTATCCATCGTGCGCAAGTTTATCGGCCCTACGGTATTGACCATCAGCATGGCGCTGGGTCTGTATCTGCTCTTCATGTTGTACATTTCCGGCCAGACCATGCTGGCCGCCGTTTTCCTCGGCTTGCTGACCCTGACGACGTTTGTCTTCACGTCGCCGCGCGCCTATGCCTACCGCTATCTGTTTCCCGGCATTACGGCGGTCATCGTCTTCGTGCTGCTGCCGATGGTGTACACGGTGTCGATCGGCTTTACCAATTTCAGTTCGCGCAACCTGCTCACCTATGAGCGCGCCACGCAATACCTGCTGGACGAGACGCAGCGCGTGGAAAGCGCCGGCTATGCGATGACCGTGCACGCCGACAACAAGGAATACCGCTTGCGCCTGGAAAGCCCGGACACGGGCGAAGTGCTGCTGACGCAGCCGCTGGCCCTCAAGCGCGCCGTGCCCCTGAACGTAGAAGTGACGCCGCTCGACCCCGTGCAGGCGCCCGTGCTGGCCCCGCCGCTGCCCATCAAGGACATCATCGCCCTGCAAAAGGATCTGAAGTTGCTCACCTTGATCTTGCCGAACAGGATCGAGCTGCGCATGGTGGGCTTGCGCGAATTCGGCCCCGTTGCGCACGTGTACAAGCAGTTGCCGGACAAAACGCTCAAGAAAATCGCCACGGGCGAACTCGTGACACCGAACTTCAAGACGGGCTTTTATGAAATGCCGGACGGCACGAAGCTGGAACCGGGCTTCAAGGTCAACGTCGGTTTCGCCAATTTCGTGAAAATCTTCTCCGACGAAGCATTCCGCGGCCCTTTCCTGCGCATTTTCGTGTGGACCATCGTTTTCGCCCTGATCAGCGTGGCCACCACGACGGGCCTGGGCATGGTGCTGGCCGTACTGCTGAACTGGGATGCGCTGCGCTTCCGCGGCCTGTATCGCACCCTGCTGTTCCTGCCGTACGCCGTGCCTGGCTTCATTTCCATCCTGGTCTTCAAAGGTTTGTTTAACAATAACTTCGGCGAAATCAACCTCGTGCTCGACGCCTTGTTCGGCATCAAGCCCGCCTGGTTCTCCGACACCACCCTGGCCAAGGCCATGATTTTGATCGTCAACACCTGGCTCGGCTACCCCTACATGATGGTGGTGTGCATGGGCTTGATCAAGGCGATCCCGTCGGACCTGTACGAAGCGTCGGCCCTGGCCGGCGCAGGACCGCTGACGAACTTCTTCAAAATAACGTTACCCCTGATCATCAAACCGCTGACGCCGCTGATGGTGGCCAGCCTGGGTTTCAATTTCAATAATTTCGTGCTGATCAGCTTGCTGACGGGCGGACGTCCCGATTTCCTCGACACGACGTTACCGGCCGGCACGACGGACTTGCTCGTGTCCTACACCTACCGCATCGCGTTCGAGGATTCCGGCCAGAACTTTGGCCTGGCCGCCGCCATCTCGACCCTGATCTTCTTCCTCGTGGCCGCGATTTCGCTGGTCAACATGCGCCTGACGCGCATGAACAAAGCATAAAGGACCGACCATGGCTATCGTTGTCGACCGTTCCAACCGCTGGCGCATCCTGGCGGCCCACGTCGCCGTGATCGCGCTGATCGCGCTGGTGATGTTTCCCTTCCTGATGATCTTGTCGATCTCATTACGCCCTGGCAATTTCGCCTCGGGCAGTTTGATTCCGCCCGAGATCAGCTTCGAGCACTGGCGCCTGGCGCTGGGCATGTCTTACCAGGCGCCCAACGGCGCCCTGGTCGAGCCGGACTTCCCCGTGCTGCTGTGGCTATGGAATTCCATCAAGGTGGCCAGCATGAGCGCCACCGTCACCGTGCTGCTGTCGACCACCTGCGCGTACGCATTCGCGCGCATGCAGTTCCGCTTCAAGTCGCAAACCCTGTCCGCGCTGATGCTGCTGCAGATGTTCCCCGCCGTGCTGGCCCTGGTAGCCATCTACGCCATCTTCGATGTGCTGGGCAGCTACGTGCCGTGGCTGGGCATCGACCACCACGGCAGCCTGGTGCTGGCCTATACGGGCGGCATCGCCCTGCATATCTGGACCATCAAGGGCTACTATCAAACCATCCCCATCGAAATCGAGGAAGCGGCCAAGGTCGACGGCGCCACGCAATGGCAAGCGTTTGTCTTTGTGCTGCTGCCGATGACGGTGCCCATCCTGATGGTGGTGTTCCTGCTGTCGTTCATCGGCGCCATCATCGAATACCCGATCGCTTCCGTGCTGCTGCATGAACAGAACAACCTGACCCTGGCCGTCGGCTCGAAACTGTTCCTGTACGAACAAAAATACCTGTGGGGCGACTTCGCCGCGGCCGCCATTTTGTCCGGCTTGCCCATCACGGCCGTGTTCCTGCTGGCACAAAAATGGATGATCTCCGGCCTGACGGCTGGCGGCGTGAAAGGCTGACCATGCGACGCTCCCTGACTGCGCTGGCCGCCCTGTTACTCAGCGCTTCGGCGCAGGCAGGGAGCTTCAGCTTCGCTGACAACCCCATCGTCTACTTCGCCGTGACGGACCGTTTCGCCAACGGCAATCCCGGCAACGACCACAGTTATGGCCGCGCCGCCGACCCGCAAGGCGGCGATGTCGGCAGCTTTCACGGCGGCGACATCGCCGGCCTCACGCAGCAGCTCAAAGCTGGCTACTTCAAGGAACTGGGCGTCAACGCCCTGTGGATCACGGCGCCGTACGAGCAGATCCACGGCTGGGTGGTGGGCGGCAAGCAGCAATTCCAGCATTACGCCTACCACGGCTACTGGGCGCTCGACTACACCACCATGGACGCCAACATGGGCACGCGCGAGGAATTGCGCGAGATGATCGATATTGCCCACGCGCAAGGCATCCGCGTGCTGTTCGACGTGGTGCTGAACCACCCCGGTTACGCGGACTTGCGCACCCTGTCCGAATATAAAGTACCCGTGCTGTGGCCGGGCCATGAAAAAGCCACCCTGCGCGACTATCATAGCTACATCGACTACAACAACTTTGATTTCGCACAATGGTGGGGTCCGGACTGGGTACGCGCGGGCCTGCCAGGCTATCCCGACGGCGGCAAGGACGATTTCACCATGCAACTGGCGTATCTGCCCGACTTCCGCACGGAAAGCAGCAAGGCCGTGGGCTTGCCGCCCATCCTGCAGCGTAAAAGCGATACGCGCGCCGTGGCCCTGCCCGATGCGACTGTCCGCACTTACCTTGTCCACTGGCTGGCCGACTGGGTGCGCGAATTCGGCGTCGACGGTTTCAGGGCCGACACCGTCAAGCACGTGGAGCCGGCCAGCTGGCTGGCCCTGCGCGCGGCGGCCACCGATGCCCTCAAGGATTGGAAAACCCGCCACCCGCAGCAGAAGATCGACGACGCACCGTTCTGGATGACGGGCGAAGCGTGGGGCCATGGCCCCGAGCGCAGCAGCTGGCATGACGCGGGCTTCGACTCGATGATCAATTTCGATTTCCAGAATCGCGCGGGCGGAGACTGGAAAAGCATCGATGGCGTGTACCGCCAGTATGCGGGCTTGCTGGGCGAGCGCCTCGGCAATGCACCCCGCTACGACATCCTGTCGTACATCTCCTCGCACGACACCAGCCTGTTCCCGCGCGACCGGCTGAAACATGGCCTGTCGGCCCTGCTGCTGGCGCCGGGCGGCGTGCAGCTGTTCTATGGCGATGAAAGCGCGCGCCAGCCTGGCGCCGCGCCCATCGGCGACGAACAGCAGGCCACACGCTCCGACATGAACTGGTCGTCGCTCGATGCGGCCACCCTCGCGCATGCGCGCAAGCTGGGCCAGTTCCGCCTGCGCCACCCTGCGCTGGCGCGCGGCGAACACCGCTTCATCGACGACAAGCCGTACGCGTTCGCCCGCGCGATGGATGGCGACGCCGTCATCGCCGTGCCCGAAGCGCAAGGCGCCATCACCTTGAAAGTCCACGGCGTGTTCGCCGAAGGCGCCGTGCTGCGCGACGCGTATACGAATCACACCTGTTTGGTTAAAAATGGCGCCGTCGCCGTGAACGCGGCCGGCACCGTCCTGTTAGAAAAGGCAGCACCATGAGTACCTATGACATCCTGGTGGTCGGCGGCGCCGGCATCGACACCATCGTGCGCGTCCCTTCCCTGCAATTGCCCGTGGCCGATTCCGTGCACGTGCCGCCCATCCGCGACTACGTGGCGCACACGGGCAATGGCGTGGCGCTCGGCTGCCACGCGCTGGGCTTGCGCTGCAAGTTCATCGACTTCATCGGCGACGATGCGCAAGGCGCGGCCATCCTGCAGCGCTACAAGGAGGCCAGGCTCGATTTCTCGCACATCGTCGAACCGTCGGGCACGCGGCGCAGCGTCAACCTGGTCGACCCGCAAGGGCGCAGGATGTCGCTGTACGACGGCCGCCACCCGGAAGACGTGCGCATGCCGGCCGCCTTCTATCTGCCCTACCTGGGGCCGGCCCGCCACGCGCACTTTTCCATCATGGGCTGGGTGGCCGAGCTGTTCGACGATGCGCAAGCGTGCGGCACCACCGTGTCGACCGACCTGCACGACTGGGATGGCGTCAACCCGCACCACAAGACATTCGCCCTGCGCGCCGACCTGGTCTTCCTCAGCACGGCGGCGCTGGGCGAACGGCGCGACGATGTCATGCGCGCCATCGTGGCTGAAGGGCGCGCGCAGGCCGTCATCGCCATGGCCGGGGCGGATGGCGCCTATCTGCTGGAACGGAGCGGCGAAACCGTGCGCCATACTCCGACGGCAGGCATGAATTTGCCCGTGGTGGACACGAATGGCGCCGGCGACTCCTTCGTCGCCGCCTTCCTGCAGGCCTGGCTGGACGACGCAGGCCTGGACGAAGCCATGCGCCGCGGCGCCATCGGCGGCGCGTTTGCCTGCGCCCAGCATGGCACGCATGAACGGTTTATCGGCAAGGCAGAGCTGAATGACTTATATCAAGACAGCACTAGCTTATGACTTAAAATTCTATCAAGCGTGATAACTTGGTAACGGGCGCATGGCACAATGGCTGCGGATTTCACCATTGCAGACCATTCGAACCGGAGACCACATGAGAATCGAAACCCTGGCCGTGCACGCCGGCTACACCCCCGACCCGACCACCAAGGCTGCCGCCGTCCCCATCTACCAGACGGTGGCCTACGCCTTCGACAATGCCCAGCATGGCGCAGACCTGTTCGACCTGAAAGTCGCCGGGAATATCTACACGCGCATCATGAACCCCACGCAGGACGTGCTGGAAAAGCGGGTCGCGGCGCTGGAAGGCGGCGTGGCCGCGCTGGCCGTGGCGTCGGGCATGGCGGCCATCACCTACGCGATCCAGACCATCGCCGAAGCGGGCGACAATTTCATCTCCGCCAGCCAGCTGTATGGCGGCACCTACAACCTGTTTGCCCACACCCTGCCGCAAATCGGCATCGAAGTGCGCTTCGCCGACGCGCGCCAGCCCGAGACCTTCGCCGCGCTGATCGACGCGCGCACCAAGGCCATCTTCTGCGAATCGATCGGCAACCCGCTGGGCAATGTGACGGACGTGGCCAAGCTGGCCGAGATCGCGCACGCGCACGGCATCCCGCTGATCGTCGATAACACGGTGCCCAGCCCCTACCTGTTCCGCCCCATCGAGCATGGCGCCGACATCGTCGTCCATTCGCTGACCAAATACCTGGGCGGCCACGGCACCACCGTCGGCGGCGCCATCGTCGACAGCGGCAAATTCCCATGGGCCGAACACAAGGAGCGCTTCAAGCGCCTGAACGAACCGGACGTGTCGTATCACGGCGTCGTCTACACGGAAGCGTTCGGCCCCGCCGCCTTCATCGGCCGCGCGCGCGTCGTCCCGCTGCGCAACATGGGCGCGGCCATCTCGCCCTTGAGCGCCTTCCAGCTGATCCAGGGCATCGAGACCCTGGCCCTGCGCATGGACCGCATCTGCGACAACACGCTGGCCCTGGCCAAACACTTGAAAAACCATCCGAAAGTCGCGTGGGTCAATTACGCGGGCCTGGAAGACCACCCGGACCACGCGCTGGTGAAAAAATACATGCACGGCCGCGCCTCGGGCATCCTGTCCTTCGGCCTGAAGCTGGCTGCAGGCGAAGACCCGCGCGCGGCCGGCGCCCGCGTGCTCGACGCCCTGCAGCTGTTCACGCGCCTGGTCAACATCGGCGACGCCAAGTCGCTGGCCACCCACCCGGCCTCCACCACGCATCGCCAGCTCAATCCCGAAGAACTGGCCAAGGCGGGCGTGTCCGAAGACATGCTGCGCCTGTCCGTGGGCATCGAGCATATCGACGACTTGCGCGAAGACCTGGAGCAGGCATTGAACGCGGCGTAAGCCTCTTTTCCACGCCGGCCGGAGGGGACTTCATGCCATAATCGGCGGCATGTCTTCCCCTCCTACTCCCCCTGAGCAGCCGGCATCCGGCCATTTCCGCGCCGAATACGCGCGGCGCATGAATGCCGTGCTTGACCATATCGACCGCCACCTCGACACGCCGCTGGAGCTGGCGCAGCTGGCCGACGTCGCGCATTTTTCACGCTTCCACTTTCACCGCGTGTTCGCCGCCTGGATGGGCGAGACGCTGGGCGACTATGCACGCCGCCGGCGCCTGGAAACGGCCGCCCTGCGGCTGGCCTGCCGCCCCGGCGAAACGATACTGGACATCGCGCTGGCGACAGGCTTCGGCTCCGGCGAAGCGTTTGCGCGCGCCTTCAAGCTGAAGTTCGGCTGCACGCCGACGGCCTGGCGCGCCGGCATCGCCGCAAAAAACGCTGCCATGCTCGCAGCCATGCGCCTGCGCCGGCAAGATAGCAATCCGGATCAGGCCATGCGCAATCCCGGTCAGGAAAACGGGCCGAATTTCCAGCACCATGGGCACTCCAATCCACTTCATAGAGAGAGTCCCATGCAAGTCACCATCCTCGACCTGCCGCCCGCCACCGTGGCGTGCCAACGCCATATCGGCCCTTACGGCCCCGCCATCGGCGCCTTCTGGCGCGACACTGTCGCGCCATGGATGCAATCGCACGGCCTGGACGACGCGACGTGCTACGGCATCGGCCATGACGATCCCAGCATCACGCCGCCGGACAAATGCCGCTACGACGCCTGCGTCGCCGTGCCCGATGCATTCCAGTCGGGCGGCCGGGCCAGCATCACCACCCTGCCGGGCGGGCGCTATGCGGTGGCGCAATTCAAGGGGCCGTCCAGCGCCATTGCCGAAACGTGGACGCGCATGACGCGCGAATGGCTGCCGGCCAGCGGCCTGCAGTGGGATGAGCGCCCGTGCTTCGAGCGCTTTTCCGCGGCCACGGCGCTGGACCCGGCCACCGGCGAATTCTCTTGCGACATCTGCATCCCCGTACGGCCGCTGTAGCTTCCTCTTTCGCGTGTATCAGCCCGCGATACCATAGCGCGATGCCGGCTTGCCGCGCATCGCGCCTGCGAACAGGGCCAGGCGTGCAGAGTCAAACTGCTCCCACAAGGCCTGGTCTTCGACGGAAGGCAAGGTCACCAGTTCGCCCTGGTCCAGGCCCGCCAGCGCCGCATCGACACAGTCTTCGGCGCGCATGATGGTGGCCTGGTCCAGCTGCGCCAGCGGCACGCCGCTCAATTCCCAGATTTCCGTCGCCGTCGATGCGGGCAGCACCAGCTGCACCACGATGCCCGTGCCGGCCAGCTCCTGCTGCAAGCCGCGCGTGAAATTCATCACATAGCCCTTGGTGGCGCTGTAGATCGTGCTGACGGGCAAGATGTGGAAGGACAGCACGGAGCCGATATTGATGATGGTGCCGCTGTTGCGCTGCTTGAACTGCGGCAGCACGGCGTAGCTCAGCTCCGCCACGGCCGTCACGTTGACCTTGTCCATGGTGGCGATGCCCGCTTTCGGCGTATCGACGACGGGCGCCAGGGTCGACGCGCCCGCATTATTGACCAGCATGGTGATGGCCGGATTGCTGGCCAGTTCATCGGCCACGCGCTGCAGGTCGGCCGGTGCGGACAAGTCCGCCGCCATGACACGCACGGACACGCCATACTTTTCCGCCAGCGACCTGGCCAGCACGTCCAGGCGTTCGACCCGGCGCGCCACCAGGATCAGATCGAAGCCGCGGCTGGCCAGGCGGTCCGCATATACGGCGCCCAGGCCCGACGACGCGCCGGTGACGAGGGCCGTGCCCGGTGTATTGACTGTACTCATGATAGTTCCTTTGCAATTGGTAAATTCGAATGAATGGCTTTCAGCAGGACGGATCAAACATGATATCCATCATGTTTGATCCGACGCTAAACATGACGGTCATCATGCTTAGCGACGCAAGCATGACGCACGTAATGTATGATGTCAACAGAAATTATTTAATGATCGGGAGAACACCATGCGATACCCAGCGTCCGAAACGGCAGAAAAACACCAGCGCATCCTGCAGGAAGCGGCGCGGCTGTTCCGTGAACAGGGCTTTGACGGCGTCAGCGTGGGACAGATCATGAAGGCGACAGGACTCACGCATGGCCCCTTCTACAACCACTTTGCCTCGAAGGAAGCGCTGATGGCGGAAAGTACCCTGCACGGCTCGGAGCACTCGCGCGCGGCGCTCGATGCGGCAACCATCAGTCCGGAAGCCATGCGCCAGTATGTGCGCGATTATGTGAGTGCGGCCCACCGCGATGCGCCGGGCAACGGGTGCTTGCTGGCGGCGCTGGCCGGCGACGCGCGCAAGCAGCCGGCAGTGCTGCCCGCCTTCACCTTCCACCTGAAATCCATCATCGGCAAGCTGACCACGCATTTTCCGTGGCAGAAAAAACGCAACCCCCGGCAGGAAGCCATCGTCATGCTGTCGGCCATGGTGGGCGCCGTGGCGCTGGCGCGCGCCGTCGACGATGCCGCGTTTTCGGACGAGATACTGGCGGCGGTCAGCACGGCATTCGCGCCGCCAGCACTTGCGCCACCTGCCTGACCCTCTCGTCCACCGAACCTGACACATCGACAAAGGCGATCCCCCGCCGCGCCAGTTCGGCCTGATACCACGCATGCTGGCGCGCGCGGAAATCCTCGTCGCGGCGCGTGCCGTCCTGGATGAAGGGAAAATCAGGGGCGCACAGCAGCACCAGGTCGTAGCCGTGCTC
The DNA here is from genome assembly GCF_023703445.1 of Janthinobacterium kumbetense. NCBI lineage: Bacteria > Pseudomonadati > Pseudomonadota > Betaproteobacteria > Burkholderiales > Oxalobacteraceae > Janthinobacterium > Janthinobacterium kumbetense. Next base: position 15,386 of record NZ_JAMQGR010000009.1, on the reverse strand, counting down.
GGCCAGTTGCGCCAGTTCCGGCTCGGCCTTGCCGAACATCTCGACGCAGTAGAAATACGTCGTCATGGGCGAGGTGTCGCAAAACAGCCAGCGCCGCGCGGCCAATAGCGCCTGCGCTTCGCGCCGCAGCTGTTCCCGGCCGATTTTCAACAAATCGTCATAGTTCAATATGCCATCCTGGCTTTCCCACAGTTCGCGGCCATACTCAGCCACCCAGGCTGTCTCGAAATGCGCCGCCAGCGCCTGCGCCAAGGTCGTTTTTCCGCTCGATTCGCCGCCGAGCACGCACACGCGCGTGACAAAATCGGCGCGCACAATCGGCGACAGGAAGGCGCTGTGCGCATGCGGATCTTGCCGCACCCTGGTGCCGGACACGGGTACCAGGGTCCTCGCCTGGTCCACGCTCACGTGCGCCACCGGCCCGCCGGCATAATGCCGTTCCAGCACCTGAGCAAAGCCGGAGCCATAGTCTTCGCTGGTGAACACGGCATCGACGGGCAGCGCCAGCACCGTCCAGCACAGCCAGCCCATGAAGTGGCGATGCAGCTCGCCATCGTCGTCGTTGTGCGGCAGATGGCGGGCAGGCACGCCGCGCGCGGCGCACAGGGCCGCCAGGCGCGCATCGTCCAGCACCACGATGTGCGCCTGCGGAAATTGCGCGCGCAGCCACCGTTCCCGGCGCGCCGGCTCATAGCCGGGAAATTCGGGCCTGGTGTAGCTGACCACCAGCAGTTCTTCGCAGGCGTCTTGCGCGCGCTTGATCAACAGTTCGTGACCCTGGTGCAGCGGGCAAAATTTGCCGACCACGAGGCCGCGTTTATAAAGGTTCATGCCACTGCTTCCTGCAAATCCGAGGTGTATTGAATGATCTTGTCTTCCGCCAGCAGGGTCTCGACCGTGATGGCGCCGAAAAAAGGCGCAAGCAAGGCGCGCGCCCGGTCAGCCTGCGGCATGGCGTTCGGCGCCAGGCGCAGCGCGATGGCGCCGTCGCCATGCTGGTGCACGCCGAACAGGGCGATGGCCAGCGGTTTCAAGGCATGCGTGATGTCGATATTATTGATCCACTCGCCCGTCATCGTCCTGTAGCGCAGGGGGCTGCGGCCGGCCAGGCCCACCAGCACGGGACCGTGCGGGCCATGCGCCAGCGAGGCGTAATCACCCGTGCGGTAGCGAACCAGCGGCAGGCAAAAATTGAAGCCGCCCGTCACGGTGATTTCGCCGCGCGCGCCATCCGGCACGGGCTGGCCCGCGCTATCGAGGATTTCCACGTACAGCCGGTGCTGCAGCAGCACGTGGCCGCCCGCCTGTTCATCGTAGACGGCCACGGGCCCCACTTCGTTGAGCGAATAGATGTCGAGCACGGGGCAGCCGAACGCCGCTTCGAGGCGCGCGCGCATGCCGGGCAACAGCATCATCGACACGGACAGCAGCGCGGCCGGCTTGTGCGTCATGGACAGGGTCAGCAACTCGGCAAACGAGATGGGGTCGCCCGCAATCAGCTCGGGCGCCATGGCATCGAGGTAACGCGCGCGGTCATCCGGGGCGCGCCAGTCGTCCGGGTGCAGGTTGATCTTCGCCAGGCCGGATTCGTTCATCGTGGGCGTGACGGAGACATAGGTGAAGCAGCGGCGCTGGTGCCCCAGCAGCATCACGCCCACCTGCCCCGCGCCATGGCGCAGGGTCACGCCGAAGCGGCGCAGCGCGCGCTTGTGGAAGGCCAGGTAGCGCCCCGCCACCAGCGGGTGCGAAGCGATCAGCAGCGGGTGGCCCGTGGTACCCGTCGTCTGGAAATTGATCATGCGCGCCAGGTCCGCATCGTCGGGCACGAAGGCGGCGATGTCGTGCGCCAGTTCGGCGCGGCTGATGGGCGCCACGTCCGCCAGGCGCGCGGGCGGCGAGCCGCAGGCGCGGTAATGCGGCACCGTGGCGTAGGCCGTTCTGAGAAAATCCGCCAGCCAGGGCGGCGGCGCATCGGCGCTCCAGCCGATATCCGCCTGCATGACTTCCTGCTCGTAGGCGCGCAAGGCCGCCACTTCCGCGGCCAGCAGCTTGTTGCCGCTGCGGTTGCGGTAGCGAGGCGCCGCGGGATGGCTGCGCAGTTTGTCCAGCATCCGCGCGCCCGCCGGCGTCAGGGTGGGACAGTAGTCGCGGTCCGCTTCCCAGGCGCCAGCCGGCAGATTGACGTCCACGCTCATTCGCGCGACCACTTGTCGGCCGATTCCTCGGCCGCCTTCTTCGCCAGCGCCTCGCGGATTTCCCGCGCGCGCTGTTCGGCCAGGCGGCTCGCTTCAAGCAGGCGGCGCCGCTCCGTGCCGCTGATGGCGGACAGGCGGTCCGTGGCCTGCGCCACGCTTTCGTCGCGGGGCCGAAAACCCAGGCGCGCCAGCACGATGCGCGCCAGTTCCTCGCGCCGCTCGGGGTCTTGCGTGAACTGGTGGGCCGGCGTGGCGGCGGCCAGTTCGCGCGCCGCCTCGCCCAGCACCTGCAACAAATCGTGCTGCGGCAACTGCTGGCCGATGAACCACTCGTCGGCCAGCAGCCAGCACAGGATCATGGCCAGCGCCAGCCGGTTGCGGTCCGCCTTCACTTGCGCGCCGATGAACCCCTGCAGGGACGCGGCCGGCGCGCGCGCGCCATGCAGCAGCAAAAAGTCGTTGACCAGTGCGGCAACCGCCACTGCCTGCGCATTGGCAACGCCGGCGATACGGGGCTCGGCGAGGAATTCGACGGGCGTGTCGGCCAGGCGGTGGGTTAATCTTTCGAGGTGGGGTCCGGGAATCTGCATGTCATGATTGTATATAGTGGCGCCGGCTGAACGCCCGCGCAAAGTCCAGCAAGTCCTCGTAGCGCTCGACGGCGTGGATATCCCAGCCCTGCTCGCGGCGCGCGCGTTTCAAATCGTCATAGGTCTGCTGCAGCCACTGGTGGCTGGCCGCCCCCTCCCAGTCGCGCGCCAGGTTCAAGGCCATGGTGCCGCCCGCGCCGCCCTGCGCCAGCGCTTTCGCCGAGATATCCCAGCCGCTGTTGCCCAGTTCATCCTTGTCGAACATGGTGGTGATACCGTCGTCGGAAATCATCAGGATGTGCGCGGGCCGTTCGCGCCTGGCCGCATAGGTCTGGCGCAGGCGGTGGATGGGGAAACAGGTGCCGCCGCCAAAAAATTCCGTCAGCACGCCGAGGATCATGTCTTCATCGCGCACGAAACCTGGCGTTAGCATCACTTCGTTCTTGCCGCTCCACAGGGTCACCTGCACTTTCGCGCCCGCGCGCAGGGCGGACAAGGCGATGACGGCGCCGGCCAGGGTCAGGAACGAGGTATGCGCCTGCGGGTTCGGCATGGAGCCGGAACTGTCCACGTACATGTCCAGGTCGACGGGCACGGCGTCGGTGGCGCGCGCCGGTTCGCGGCCATACACGCGGCGCACGGTGGTCACGCCCGGGACGGGGCGCGGCGACTGCATCACCGACTGCAGCCAGTCGATGTCTTCCAGCGGGTCGCCAATTTCCCATGGCTCCAGCCCTTCCATCTGCGGCTCCGGCGATTCGGGCGCCGGGCGGCTGGGAAATGCCACCAGATGCGGCAAGGCCCGCTCGCGGTAGTAGCGGATGGCGATTTCATGGTCGCTCAAGTCCACGCCCGAGGCCTTCAGAATGTCGCCCAGTTCGAACGGTTCGCGCAGCTGGCCGCCGCCGTTCCCGGGCGGCGCCTCGGCTTGCGGTTCCTCGCCATCGAGGCCCGAAATGCGCTTGTCGTGCACGGGGTGGATGGCGCCGTCCTCTTCGTCATCCTCGATCTGCTGCGCGCCATACGTCTGGCAGCCGCGTGCCGCGTCGCGCGTGTCCTGCAGATAGCGGCTGGGGTCAATGTCACCCAGGGCATCCGTATCTTCCACCAGGTAGGGCAGCAGCAAGGTGGCGAAGCGGCCCGCCGCCAGCATCCAGTCGTTCGCATACACGCGAATGAGGCGCGCCCCCAGCCAGGCATCCGTGTCCAGGCGCTCGTCAGCCTGGCCGCCGCCCAGCTCGCCCTTTTCCAACTGCCACAGGTTTTCATAGATACGCATGTACAGGGTCCATACGCCGCCGCTGCCCTTGCCGTCCGGTGCTGGCGCTTTCCCCTGTTGCAACTTGCGGTAGATGTCCGCCATGCGCAAGTTCGCCTGGCGCTGCAGGCGATCGTTGATGAACAGGTCCGTGTACAGGTTGGCCACCATGGGCGCGTGCTGTTCCAGCGTCGGCAAGGCTCGGCGCATGCGCGCCAGCAGGCGGAACTGGTCGCTGGCGCTGCCCGGCGCGAGGATATGGTGGCCGATTTCATGGGCGAGGATTTCCAGCGCATAGTCGTCCAGCCCCAGCTCCGTCACCAGCGGCAAGTCCACCACCACGCTCTGGTCGAGCAGCCGGATCATGGCGAAGCTGCCGGACAAGCCCTGCCTGCTGGCCTCGACGCGGCTGGCGCACAGGCTGGGGTCGCGCAGGCGCGTAAACTTGCTCCACACGGCCAGGGCCTCGGGCCAGGCGGCGCGCCAGCGGTCGATCAGGTCGGCATCGTTCTTCATGCGAGCGGCAGCAGGCGGATGGCGTGCGTCCACGGTGACGTGATGGCCAGCGTATGCGCATTCGCGGCGATGGCGATGTCGCCGGCCGGCAGGTCGAGCGCGATGCTGCGCGCGCCGATATGCACGGTCGCCCCCTCGAGGCGCACGGACGCCGGCACGCCGGTTTGCGCCAACTCAAACTCCTGCGCCGTGGCGCTGTGCAGCACGGCGCCATAGGCATCGGCCACCAGCAAATAATGGCGCTCGGCGCTGCGCACGACAAACCCGTCAAGCGTGGCGCGCACTTGCGGCGGCGTGGCGAAGTCGCCACCCAGGCCCGTGAAGGCGCCGAACTCCCTGCCTTCGGCATTGCCGCGCCACGGATTAGCCATGAGCTGCGCATGCACCTGCGGCCATTGCGCGCCCGGTTCGCCAAAGGCGGCCAGCGCCAGCGCATGCGGCAAGGTGTCGGCGGCGGCCAGCGCGCCCTGGCGGAAATGCGCGACGCCGGCGCGCCAGGCCAGCACCTGGCCCACGGCGCGCAGCTGTGCGACGCTGCCGACTTGCGGCGCCACGGCAGCCATCCCGGCCTGCCATTGCGCGGGCCGCGCTCCCGCCACGGAGGAAATATGGATGGCGGCGTTGCTCAGCATGCCCAGCACGTCGACGGGGGCCTTCGCCAGTAGCGGTGCAAACGATGGCGCCAGCCCGCGCCACACGCTATTCAGGAAGGGATTTTTCGCGGCCGGACCGGCCAGGCCATGGCCCACCAGCTCCAGGGCCATGTCGTAGGCGGCCAAGGTGACGCCGCCCACGCGCTCGGGTGCTGCGGCGGCCACGGCCGCCACCAGCGGATCGACGCCATCGTGCAAAAAGGCGCCGAAGGCGGCCATGTCGAGCGCGGGAAAGCGCCGGCGCGCTTCCGCCGCGCGGCCGTTGAACTGGGCGCGGCCGCTGGCAAGGATAGTTGCGAAGGCAGGAGAAATCATTGTTCCTCCTCAATCGCTATGCGAAAAATGCAGCAGATAGCGTTCATCCCCTGATTCAAACGCGATCTCGTCCCAGTGGATCGCATACCAGACACCAGGCGGCGGCGTCATCTTCACGATATGCATAGTGAATGCGGCCAGCGACATGTCCAGCGCGTCGAGGAAGGCGTTGACGAGGCAGGCGCGGAAACGGTCCGGCGGCGCCGTCCGCATGTGGTCCGACGAGAAGAACCAGCGCTGGCACACGTGCTCCAGGTGCGCGCGCCCGCACGGCGCCACCGTGATCTGCCACAAGGGCGCCGGCAAGTCGCGCGCCGCGCCGCTCACGTTCAAGGCATAGTCCTCCACGCGCAAGCCCAGCGCCGTGCGCAGGTCCGGCGCACCGGGCAGGCGCTGCAGCTCATAGCTTGCGCACAGGTCGCTGGCCTCGCTGTTCAACATGGCCAGCGCGTCGAGAAACCCGCGGCAATGGTCGATATTCAGTGCGTCATTCATTGCGAACGCAGCCAGCTGCGGTAATTCGTATAGCGCTGATGCAGGTATTTGAGCTTCAGCAGGTCGTCATATAGGGGGCCGTACAGTTTTCTTCCTTTGGTACGCTCGCCGATCAGCTTTTCGATGCGGTTCAGGCGCGCCAGGGTCTCGCGCTCGCTGACGCCATCGAGGCCCAGGTCGAATTCGGCAGACAGCACGCCGACAGGGTCGTCGCGGTCCAGGTCAAGGCGGTTGAATTCATCGTTCGACAGATCGAACAGACGGCGCAGCCAGCCCAGCCTGTCGCTGCGGTAGGCGGCGTTTTCCGGCAGCGCGAAAAATGGCGCATCCGGGTCCGGCTGCAGCTTGTTATGCAGGACGAATGGCAGCACCTGGCGCAAGTCTTCCAGCTCCACCTCGCCATTGCCGCGGAAATAAGCCATGGCCTTGGCGTAGATCAAGAGCGCCATCAGGGTGCGCACGGAGATCCCGTTGAGGGTCTGGCAGCCGAGGTCCTTCAGGCGGTCGCGCCCATTGTCGGCCGCCTGCGCGGCGCCCCGGTCGGCGCCGGCCAGGCGGGCCGTATCCTTGGTCATGTATTCGAACTGGCCACCGGCCGTCTCGAACAGCTCGAACTGGCTGGCGAAGAATTCCAGGCGACGGCGCACGGCTTCGGGCACGCCCACCTGGCGGATGGATTCGCCAATTTGATCCACCTCCGCTTCCGTAAAGATGATATCGGGCGGCACCAGTTCTTCTGGCCGCACGTTTTCTTCCACGCGCAGCAGCAGTTCATTCAGGAAGCGGGGGTTGAAGGCCAGCGCCTGCACCGTCACGTCGATCCGGTCGCGCAGCGCTTCGATCACCTGGTAGGTACCGCCGCCCTGGTCATCGTTGGCCGTCAGATACCAGGCCGCTTCCGGACATTCGTAAATATGGTTCAGCACTTCCGCGTAATTGTCGCCCATGACGGTGAGCAGCGCGCTTTGCGTGCGCGTGGGGATGCGGTTGTATTCATCGACGATTTTCACGCGCATGCCCAGCCAGGCGCGCCAGGCGATGCGGATCTCGTCCATGCTTTGCGCATTGACCAAGTCCGCCGGCAGCGGATTGCCCAGCAAGTCGGCTACCGTCATCTGCGGGTGGCCATGCTGCATGGCGCGCTTGACTTCCTTGACGGTGGAACCGGCCAGCACGCCCATCAGCAGGGCGCTGGCCGTCTTGCCCCGCCCCGGCCCGCCGACGAACAGGCATTTGCGGCGCGTGGCGAACGTCAGCAGGGGCAGCAAAATGAAGCTGGAGTAGCTTTGCGCCGACGGCAAATTCAGGGTGCGGCGGCTGTCGCCCACGGCATACGTCTGCGACGGGCCATCGTTGTATTCGATGTCGTAATGGGGGCTGATGATGGCGTGGTTGACGATCCAAAAGTATGCCTGGCGCAGCTTTTCATCGAACGGCCGCGCTTGCGCCTCGCCTTCCGCTCCCAGCGCGATGGGTCCCTGGTACAGGTCCGCCACGTCGAACTGCCGCGCGGCGGGCGCCGCCTTGGGTTTGGTGGGGGCCTGGGACAGGCGCTGGAACAGATTAAAAGCTGACATGATTGGCTAACGCCTGTCAAAACCTACTGCGCGTCGGTATTTACGGCCTGCGATGCTCACTGTACATTCGCACAGTTGCGCTTCTCGGCCGCAACTCCCTTCCGCTCGCTACGGTTTTTGTCAGGCGTTGTTATTTAATGTGGAAACGAAATTATTGCATATCGGCCCAGTTACGCCTTGTTCAAATCGACAACAGTCTCCTCCATCCCGCGCCAGCGCCACCAGCCCAACGCCACGCAAGCGACCAGCAAGGCCAGCAAGCCCGCCACTTCATGGCGGATTTCATACAGCGAGGCACCCATTTGATTGAGCGCAACAAAGCCCTGGATGCCGGCCGTCGATGGCAGCAGCCAGCGCAGCCATTGCAGCACGACGGGCATGGACGACACGGGCCAGGTCAGGCCCGCGAGGAACAGCACGGGCATCGAGGTGGCGATCATCAGCTGCGTGCCCCGCTCGCGCGTGCGGAACAGCATGCCCAGCAGCATGCCGAAGGCCGCCTCACACAGCGAGAACAGCACCAGCAGCAAGAGCATGCCGCCAAAGTTACCGCCACGTGGGTAATCCTGGAACCAGAAGACAAAGCCGAAGAAATAGCAGCAGTTCAAAAACGCGACGCAGGCAAACGCCAGCAGCATGCCCGCATAACCGCCGGCCGTGCGCCTGCCCGCCACAGGAAATGCCTTGCGCTGGTACCAGGTGCCGAACAGCATGGTCATGCCGATCAGCAAAGTCTGCTGCACAATGAGAGTAGCCACGCCCGGCACGACATAGGCGCCATAGCCTTCCTTGACGTTAAACAGGGGCACGGCGTCGAAGGCAATGGGCGAGCGCTGCTGGTTGGCCTGGATGGTGGACGGCGTGCCCGCGCCCAAACGCTTGAGCTCGATACCGGCCGACACCGTGCCCACCACTTCGGCCAGCCCGTTCAGGGCCACCTTGTTCAACATCAAATACAAGCCATTGCCCGCCACTTGCGCGTGGGCGGCGCGGCCGGCCAGCACGTCCGTCTGCAAACCATGGGGAATGATCAATACGCCCATGACCTGGTCGCGCCATAATAAATCCTGTGCGACGGGCAAGTCCGGCGTGACGGCGACCACGTGCAGCGACGGGTGGGCCATGGCAAAGCGCGTCAACTGGCGCGACATGGCGCTGCGGTCCTGGTCGACGACCGCCACGGGCACGCGCTGGATGATTTCCGTCGAATACGGCAGCGGATAGAAGAAGGAATAGATGATGCCGCCGATGAACAGCAAGGTCAGCGCGCCCTTGTCCGTCAGCATGGCGCGCCAGGTGGCGACAAAGGCCGGCCAGATCATGTGCGTCCCCAGGCGGCAGGCGCATTCGCGCGGCGCGCCAACAGGAACACGCCCACGGCGCCGCAGCCGATGGCGATGCCGGCCAGAATCAGCATTTCCTGCACGCCATAGCGCCATGGCGCGCCGGCCAGCCAGTATTTCGTTTGCAATTGCAGATAATGCGTGAGCGGCAAGGCTTCCGCCCAGGCGCGCGCTGGCGCCGGCATGGCCATCAAGGGAAAGGCCTGGCCCGCAAACGCGAACGCGGGCGCCGTGATGAAGGCCGCGCCCGACAGCGCCAAACGCAGGGACAGGGTGGCGGCGATCAGCAAGGTGGCCAGGCCGCAATACGCGAGCACCAGCAACAGCATGCTCAGCAGCAATACCGGCAAGCTGCCCGCCACGGCCCAATCCCGCGCCAGGCTGAAGAACAGCAAGTACAGCAGCGCCAGCGCGCAGTAGGCGACGAGGGGGAACAGCAGCTTGGCAAGCACGGCGCGCAACCAGCTGCCATGGGCCGAGGCCAGCCATTGCGGCACCGTGCCGTCGCGCAACTCGCGTCCGATACTCGTGACGACGGCGACGACGATGAAAATCTGCAGCATGGCCGGCATCAGCGCCAACGTTAAAAATGCTTCATAGCTGATGTTTTCGTTATATAAACTGTTCAAGGTCGTGCGTATCGGTTCAAACTGGGCCGCCGCCTGCACGCCCGACATGCCTTTCTTGACCCGCGCCGTCATCTCGATGCCGGCAGACAAGGTCGTGCTGACCGTGCGCACGTCGCGCAGCAAGGCGCCCGCGTGCGAGGAAAACTGCGCGTTGTACAGCCATTGCACGGTGGCTTGCCGGCCGCCCAGCAGTTTCTGCTCGAAATCGTTCGGGATCAGCAGATAGCCGAACGCCGTGCGTTCGCGCAAGCGATGCAGGGCTTCGTCGCTGGACGCCACTTTCGCCGCCACCTGGATGCCGGGAGAAGCGTCGAGCCAGCGCGTGAGCTGGCGCGACAGGGTGGAATTGTCGTTATCGATGACGACGATGGGCAAGTCGCGCGCGATGCCGGCGGAAAACACCAGCCACAGCATGCCGCACAGCACGACAGGAATCCAGCTGAGCATGCCGAAGTCCCAGAAGTCGCCGCGCAGCCGCTGCCACTCGCGTGCCAGCGCCGCCGGCTGCTCTTTGTCAATCTCGCTCATCGGCTATCAGAGCGGTGGGAACACGACCGACATGCCCGGACGCAAGCCTTCGACCTTGATGGCGGGACGCAAACGGATTTCAAACGTGCGCAGATCCGTGCCGCCCGGACGGGCCGCGCGCCACGTGGCGAAGTCCGGCAGCACGGCAACCGAACTGACCTTGAAGCTCAGTTGCTGTTTCAAGGCCGGCACGTTCGCCGTGTGCGTGCTGCCCATGGAAAACGCCGCCATCTCGTCTTCACGCACTTGCAGCACGGCCCAGGCGTCATCGAGGTTCACCAGGGTAATCACGGGGAAACCTTGCGGCGCCAATTCGCCCGGCTGGATCTGGATCTTGCTGACCTGGCCCGCCACCGGCGCGGCAATCTTCGTCTCGGCCAGCGCGATCTGCGCTTCCGTCAGCACGGCGCCCACCTGGCGCGCCTGGGCGGCGGCAGCCGTCTTGTCTTCGGGACGGGCGCCCTTTTGCGCCATGTCAAACTGGGCGCGAGCCGCTTGGGCCAGCTGGTCGGCGGCGCGCCATTGCGCTTGCGCCTCGTCACGTTTCTGCTGGGCAATCACGCCTTGCTCGAACATATTGTTGACGCGGGTATACGTGGTCTTGGCGATGGTGGCCCCCGTTTGCGCCCGCTCCCAGTTCGCTTTCGCAGCGGCAATTTCTTCCGGCCGCGCTCCCGCTTGCGCCTTGTGCGCCACGGCTTCGGCCGCTTGCGTGGCGGCCGTCGCTTGCGCGATCTTCGCATCCACTTCCGGGCTCGTCAGCTGGAATAGCAGTTCACCTTTCGGCACCGTTTGGCCCAGCTTGACGTACAGCTCGCCCACCCGGCCCGGCACTTTCGACGAGACATTGACTTCCTGCGCATCCATCTGTCCCTGCAAGGGCAGGCGCTGCGGCTGGAAGGCCTGGTACAAGCCCCAGCCCACGAAGGCCAGGACAATGACGGCGGCGACTATGGCCAAGGGTTTTTTGGAGGTGCTCATTATTATTTGTCCACAGGTAATTGGATATCGGCCGCGGCCGCCAGGCTGCCCAGGCGCTGCGTCTCGCCCGTCGCTTCCAGCAATTGCGCCAGCCCCATCACATAGTTATAGGCCGTCTGCGCGCGCTGGGTTTCCACCTTTGCCAGGTTCAGGCGCGCGTCGACCACTTCCAGCGACGTCACTTGCCCTTGCTGGAAAGCCACGGTTTGCAGGCGAATATTTTCGCGCGCCAGCTCCACCGACGAGGCCGTGGACAGATACTGGATACGGGCGTTTTCCAGCGCGCGCCAATTCTTTTCGATCAGGGTGGGAATGTCGCGCTCGGCCTGGCGCGCCACCACTTCCACCCGCTCCTGGTCCAGCTTGGCGGCGGCGATCATCTTGCCCGTATTGATGCGGTGCACGAGCGGTACGGACACGACCAGGCCGACGGCCCAGTTCGAGCGCACGAGCTTTTCATTGCCACGGTTCAAATTGTAGTTACCGATGGCAAACACGGTAGGTGCGTATTCCTTGCCATGCAGCTTCAAGGCTTGCTCGGCCTGCACGCGCTTGCTGTCGATCTTTTTCCAGTTCGCATTTTCGCGCATGCCCGTGCTGATGAACGATTGCAAGGTGCCAACCGGCAAGCTGTTGACGAACAGCGGCGTGCTGGGGCGCACTTGCGTATTGACGGCGAGCAAACGATCGAGCGCCACCTGGGCGATTTCCTCGTCGCTGCGCGCCTGCGCTTCGTCGCTGCGGGCGCTGTCCAGGGCCACGTCGGCGCGCAGGCGTTCCGCGCGCGAAATCAGGCCGCCCTTTTCCAGCTTGGCCGCGTCGCGCTGGTGCTGCGTCACGCCGGCCGTCACTTCGGCCCGCACGGCCACCACTCTTTTTGCCAGCAGCAACTGGAAATAGCGCTGCGCCACCAGGGTGGCCAGTTGCTCTTCCGCTTCCGTGCGCTCCGCCTGCGCGGCCAGGGTCAGGCTCGATGCGAGCCCCTTGACGGCGTCCAGGCGCCCGCCCGTGTAGATGGGCCACATGCCCAGCAAGCCGAACGAGGTCAGGTCCGTCACCACTTCGCGGTTGAGGGAGTTGGGAATATGCGGCGTGGGCAAGCCGGGAATGGGCGGCAGCACGGATTCGATGCCGCCCACCACGCCGGACAAGCCGCTCGTGTCGATACTCAAATCCGTCGACAAACGGCCGCGAAACGCCGTCAAGTCCACGGAAGGACCATCGATATTCGACAGCGCCTCCGCCTTGAGGGTTTTGGCGTGCACGTCGAGCGCGGCGCCCTGCACGGCGCCCGAAGCCTGGGCCGCCTGCTGCAGCGCTTCGTTGAATGTCAGCGGCGCGCCGGCCGGCAACTGCGCCAGGGCGGGCATGGCCGCGCCCAGCGCGCCCGCCAGCAATAATGATAAGTGTCCTTGCAATCTGCCCATGTAGCGTCCAGTCAATGAATGAGGGGAAAGCACGGGGTTGCCATGTTTATACTTTCACAATAGCAATTATATCTACGGATGTCTATTCCAGCCTGCACTATTGCCTACTGCGGCGGATACGCAAAAACGGGCGCCTCTTGCGGGGCGCCCGTTGAGCTCAAGCAGCTACCCGGCGAATTACTTCTTCGCCTTCTTACTACCCTTCTCTTTTTCCTTTTCAAACACGGCAAAGAACTCGGACGCCATGTTGCGGATGGCGCGGCCAATGTTGGCGTAGTCGTATTCGTTCAGGTTGGCCAGCGACACGCGGCCGGACGGGTGCGTGGTGCCGAAGCCGCGGCCCGGCAACAGGATGACGCCCGTTTCCTCGGCCAGGCGGAACAGCGCTTCGTTCGGCTTGAGCTTTTTCAGCAGCCACTGCGAAAACTCCACGCCATGCATCTGCGCGGCCAGCGATTCCATGTCCAGCAGGTGGTAGTAGCGCACGGAATTGGCGTCGTGCACCATCGGCAAGCCCAGTTCGCGGTACAGCGCTTCCTTGCGGCGCAGCACGATGCGTTTCATCGACTGCTTGTACTTTTGCTCTTCATCCATCAGCGAGAACAGGGAGAACAAGGTCATCTGCGCCTGCACGGGCGTGGACAGGCCGGCCGTATGGTTCAGCGCCACCGTGCGGCTGTCGGCTACCAGGCGGTCGATGAATTTCAGCTCGCGCGGCTCCGTCGTGATGGAGTGATAGCGCGCATCGAGCTGCTTCTTGATGGTTTCCGGCAACTTGGAAATCTTGTCGTCGAGTACATTTTTCTCATGCGTGGCCACCACGCCCATGCGCCAGCCCGTCGCGCCGAAGTATTTCGAGAACGAATACACGAGGATGGTGTTGTACGGACACATGGCGAACAGCGAGACGAAGTTGTCGGCAAACGTGCCGTACACGTCATCGGTCAGGATGATCAGGTCCGGGCGCTTCTTGATGATCTTGGCGATGTATTCCAGTGTGTCATCGTCGATCTTGACGGACGGTGGATTGCTGGGGTTGACGAGGAAGAAGGCCTTGACTTTCGGGTTCAGCAGCTTGTCCAGCTCTTTCTTTGTGAATTGCCAATTGTTCGATTGAGGCGCATCAATATGCACGGTGTTCAGCTTGTAATCATTGAGCTGGGGAATCTCGATGTACGGCGTGAAGATCGGCATGCCCAGGGCAATCGTGTCGCCTTCCTGGATGATGTGGTTCGATTTCAGGCTGGCGAACAGATACGTCATGGCCGCCGTGCCCCCTTCGACGGCGTACATGTCGAAGTTGCCGACGAAGGGATGGTCACCGATCATTTCGCGGTGGATATACTGGCCGACGATTTTCTCGGACAGGCGCAGCATGCGGTCCGGCACGGGATAGTTGCAGCCGAGAATGGCTTCGCACATCTCGTAGATGAAGTCGCCCGCGTCCAGACCCAGCTGGTCGCGCACATACGACATGGCTGCCTCGATGAAATGCACGCCGGGGTTGCCTTCATGCTTGCGCACGAAGATTTCGAAGCGCGCCTCGATGCCGTCGCGCGTGGGGAAGCCGCCCACGTCATCCATGTACACATAGGAACGTTCCGCTTCCGTCATGGCGAACTGGCCGAACTGGAAGAAGCCGTGGCGCGGCGTGGTGGCCAGGAAATTCGGGTTGCCGCGGCCCGCATTGAGCATCAGACGGTTGCTTTGCTTGGCCGTCTGGATCAGCGCATCCTTCAATTCGAAGGGGCTCAACAGCGCGAGTTTGCTTGGGTTACTGAAATCCATTTCAACGACTCCTTATCAACTGACAATATGGGAAAAGCCCCGCACAGGCGGCTTAGGTCCTGCAAATACGCCCGACTCAGACGAAGGCCACAATCAGCGGCCCCAGCAAGGTCAGGAAAACGTTGGCCAGGGCATACGTAATGGCAAACGGTACGGTGGGAATCGAGTTTTGCGCCGCGTTCAGCACTTCGCCGAACGCGGGATTGGCGCTGCGCGAGCCGGACAAGGCGCCCGCAAAGATGGCCACGTTGTCATAACGCAAGATGTAGCGGCCGATCAGCATGGTCAAGATCATCGGCAGGATGGTCACCACCACGCCCACGCCAAACAGGGTCAGGCCGTGTTCGCGCACGGTTTGCACGGCTTGCAGGCCGGACGTGAGGCCGACGACGGCAACGAAGCCGGCCAGGCCCAGGTCTTTCAGGATTTGCACGGCGCCGCTGGGCATGTAGCCAAACGTCTGGCGCTTGGCGCGGAACCAGCCGAATACCAGGCCCGACAGCAGCACGCCGCCGCCGCTGCCCAGCGTCAGCGGAATCGAGCCGATGCGCGCCACCAGCAAGCCCACGAGCAAACCGACGACGAGGCCGGTGCCCATGTAGACGAAGTCCGTCTTGGCGCTCGGCACGATCATGTAGCCCACTTCGGCCGCCACGCGCTTGACGTCCTGCTCGGCGCCGTAGATGGTCACCACATCGCCCGTCTGCACGACGGTTTCCGCTTGCATGGGCAGAATCTTGCCCATGCGGCTCAGTTGCACGACAAAGATGCCGTGGCGCACGCCCGGCGCCGTGGCGCTGCGGATTTCGCCCACCGTCTTGTTGTGGTAAGCCTTGTTGGTCAGCACCATGTCGCGGCGCTGCATCACCAGTTCCATGCCTTCGACGGCCAGCAATTCCTTGCCCAGCTGGGAAGACACGCTGAGCATGGCTTCGCGCCGGCCCACCAGCAGCA
Source organism: Janthinobacterium kumbetense (assembly GCF_023703445.1). Classification (NCBI taxonomy): domain Bacteria; kingdom Pseudomonadati; phylum Pseudomonadota; class Betaproteobacteria; order Burkholderiales; family Oxalobacteraceae; genus Janthinobacterium; species Janthinobacterium kumbetense. The sequence goes on along the minus strand of NZ_JAMQGR010000009.1, from coordinate 137 downwards.
CGATATCGTCGGCCGCCAGCACCAGGTCCGGGCTGACGTCGATGATCTGGCCATTGCGTTTCACGCGTTCGATGGTGATGGCCGTGCTCGGATGGGCGCTTTCGATGTCCGCCACGGAGCGTCCGGCGCCCGGACCC
>NZ_JAMQGR010000008.1:0-265848 GCF_023703445.1 Janthinobacterium kumbetense | reverse complement strand
CGAATTATAGCCGTGCCCTGCGCACCCCGCAAGCGCTATTTTGCAGTTGGGTAAATATTGCTGTGTGATATCGTAGCGCCGACCATACCCTGCCTCATCCACATAGATTCCCATGCCTATCCCACACATCAGCCCTACCGCCAATTCCGCCCTGTCCAGCGCACTTGAACATGCCATCAACAGCAAGACCAAGCCATTGGGCAGCCTCGGCATGCTGGAAACCCTGGCCCGTCAAATCGGCCTGATCCAGCAAAGTACGCAACTGGCGCTGCACCAGCCCGCCATCATCGTTTTCGCGGCCGACCATGGCGTCGTTGCCGAAGGCATTTCTGCCTATCCACAAAGCGTGACCTGGCAGATGGTGGAAAACTTCCTGGGCAATGGCGCCGCCATCAATGTCTTTGCCCGCCAGAACGATTCCACCTTATATATAGTAGACGCGGGCGTAAACCACGATTTCGGCCCGCGCGACGGCTTGCTTGACCGCAAACAAGGTCCCGGCACCCGCAACTTTGCCAAAGAGCCCGCCATGAGCCGGGAGCAGTGTCTGGCCGCCATGCAGGCGGGAATGGACCTGGTCGCCAGCCTGGGCGGCAATGTGCTGGGCTTTGGCGAAATGGGCATCGGCAACACCACGGCCGCGGCAGCATTGATGCACAAGCTGACCGGCACGCCCGTTGCCGATTGCGTCGGCGCTGGCACGGGCCTGTCGAAAGAGGGCGTACGACATAAACAGCAGGTGATCGAAGCGGCCGTCGCCCATCATGCGGCAGTCGATGAGCCGCTCGACGTGCTGGCCACCTTCGGCGGCTTCGAAATCGCCATGATGGCCGGCGCCATGCTGAAAGCGGCCGAACGGCGCATGATTCTGCTGATCGATGGCTTCATCGTCAGCAGCGCACTGCTGGTGGCGGCGCGCCTGCAGCCAGCCATCCTCGATTACTGCGTGTTTTCGCACTGCTCTGATGAAAACGGTCACCGCCAGCTGCTGGCCAGCCTTGGCGCGCGTCCGCTGCTGCACCTCGATTTGCGCCTCGGCGAAGGCACGGGTTCCGCGCTGGCCTTGCCGCTGCTGCACGCGGCCGTCAACTTCATGCGCGAGATGGCGACCTTCGCCTCGGCACAGGTCAGCGAAAAGTCCACGCCAGACTAAGACCATGGCCAATCCCGTTTCCGCCGCAATCCACCAGTGCCGTCTGTTCTTCATCGCGCTGCAGTTCTTCACGCGCCTGCCGATCCCACGCTGGGTGGGATTCGAGCCGGCCTGGCTGCAGCACGCCTCGCGCTACTTTCCCCTGGTGGGTCTGGTGGTGGCCGCCATCAGTGGCGCCGTGTATCTGCTGGCCAGCTGGCTGCTGCCTTCTGCGGTGGCCGTGCTGCTAGCCGTCGCTGCCAGCATTTACCTGACGGGCGCCTTCCATGAAGATGGTTTCGCCGACATGTGCGACGGCTTTGGCGGTGGCTTGACGCGCGAGCGTGTGCTGGAAATCATGAAGGACTCGCGCATTGGCGCGTATGGCGCCATCGGCATCATCTGCCTGCTGGCCATCAAGTGCACGGCGCTGGCCTCGTTGCCGCCACACATCGTCGTGGCGACACTGTGCATCGCCCATCCTTTGTCCCGCCTGGCCGCCGTCTCGCTGATCCGGTTCATGGACTATGCACGCGACGAAGGCAAGTCCAAGCCCATGGCGCAGGAAATGCGCACGGGTGAATTCATCATCGCCACCGTCTGCGGCCTGCTGCCCGTCATCGCCTGCGGCGCTCTGGGGATATTCGACTGGGCCACGCTGGTCTTTGCCGTCGTGGTGGCGGCAGCTGCCGCTTTCTGGCTGGGCCGCAAATGCCAGCGCCGCCTGCAAGGCTACACGGGCGACTGCCTGGGCGCCGTGCAGCAGGTGGCGGAAGTGGCGGTCTATCTGGCCATCCTGTCCAGCTTTCAGCCTCCACTGCGCTTCTACTGAACAAGCATGCGCCTGATCCTCGTCCGCCACCCCGCGCCGCAGGTGACCAGCGGTACCTGCTATGGCCGCAGCGACGTGGCGGTGGCACCGCATGAAATGGCCACGGTGCGCGCCAGCTTGCAGGTAACCTTGCCGCCGCATGTACCGCTGTATGCCAGTCCGCTGCGCCGCTGCGCCGGCCTGGCGGCGGCCTTGGCGCAGGACTTGCCTTCCAGCGCACTGTGCTTCGATGCGCGGCTGGCGGAGATGGATTTCGGCGCGTGGGAAATGCAACCCTGGCACGCGATTGCGCGCGCGGAAATCGATGCCTGGGCAGCCGACCTGGCCTGGTACCGCCCCGGCGGGGGCGAGAACGTGCTGGCGATGGCCGCCCGCGTCGACGCGTTTCTAGGCGATCTGTTGCGCGAACAACACGAAACGGTCGTCATCATCTGCCATGCGGGCACCATCCGCCTGCTGTCGGCACTGCAAGCCCGGCTGCCATTGGAGGGAACAGCCCTGCTGGCCGCCCATTCCGCCCATAAAATCGCCTACGGTGCGACGGTCGTCGTCGATTTCTGATATTGAATTGTCCAGCCGACCATGTCAGTCCATGCCTGCTGCACGTATAATGGCGGGGTTTTGGTGCCCGCGTTCATGTCCATGAGCGCAGTTAAACGGGAAACACGATGCCGCGATTGCGGCGAGCGTGTGCTGCCCCCGCAACGGTAAGCAAGTGTCGCCCCTCCCTGCCGGAAGCGGACGACAAGCTATCTCTGACAACCACTGTGCTTGCAATCATCGAGCATGGGAAGGTGAGATAGCCGTACTTGCCAGCCCGGATACCGGCCAGGACAGGTGGAAGTGCGGGCCTTGCCGGGCGCCGCGCCTTCCGTTGAATCTGGCTTGCGGGGACGCGAGCCGGGTGCTTTTTCCGAAGAAAACGATATCATGACTGCTCCCGTATTACACCGCCGCGCGCCGGCAATGGCGCCGCGCGCCCTGGTTTCCGCCATCTCCCTGTGCTTCATCGCCGCCGCTCCTGCCTTCGCGCAAAGCGCTGGCAAAACGCTGGACCAGATCGTCGTCACGGGCTCCCGCTTCAACAGCGACCCGGCATTGCAACCGATCGGCGCCACCGTCATCACGGCCGATGAAATCCGCCGCGCGGGCGTCACGGACGTAAACCAGGCCATCCGCAAGATCGGCGGCGTCTACGGCCGTCAAGGCCTGCTAGGCAATCCTGATAACTTTACCCTGGACCTGCGCGGTTTTGGCGCCACCGCCAGCCAGAACATGGTCGTGGTCCTCGACGGCGTGCGCCTGTCGGAAAATGAATTGGCTGATCCCCTGCTGACAACCATCCCCATCGATAGCGTCGAACGCATCGAAATCACACGCGGCGGCAGCAGCGTCCTGTACGGCGACGGCGCCACGGGCGGCGTGATCAACATCGTCACAAAACGTCCTGGCAAACAGGCTGGCCGCGGTACGATCTTCGCCGAAGCAGGCCAACTGGGCCAGCGCGAAGTGCGCGGTTCCGTTGTTCAATCCTGGGACAACGTGGCGCTGAACGCCGCCATCGGCCGACTGGAAACGGACAACTACCGCGATAACAACGAATACAAACAAAATACCTTCAGCGGCGGCGCACAATGGAGCGGCAAGGATGTTCGCGCCGGCCTGCGTATCGACAGCACGCGCCAGGATATTCGTTTCCCGGGCAGCCTCACAATGGCCCAGTTTGAAGCCAATCCACGCCAGACAAAGACGCCAAAAGATTTCGGTTCGATCGACAGCGACCGCTACACCGCGTTCGCCGAAGGCCGCCTGGGAGCAGTGGATCTGGCAGCGGAATTGTCTCGCAGCGAAAAGACGGCCAAGACGAACTTCGGAAGCCCAAGGCAAGCCAAGACTAAACAAAACCAGTTTTCGCCACGCCTGCGTCACTTGGGCCTGTTTGACGGCATGCTCAATGAGATCGTTGCAGGTGTCGACTTCATCAAATGGGATTCCGACATCGACAGTTCTTATTCACTGGCCAAGGCGAATCAAAAATCTCAGGCATTCTACGTGCGCGATGAGTTGAAGTTCGCGGGTCCGAAAAATTTCCGTATCGCCGCAGGCGTACGCCACGAAACCTTCGACAAGGACTTCAACGACCCTATCGGATACCCCACGACAGCCTACAACATCAAGCAGAACTTCAATGCCTGGGACGTACAGGGCAGCTTCGATGTCGTACCGCAGGTGAATCTGTACGCCAAGGCTGGCCAAAGCTATCGCGTGGCGAACGCCGATGAGAATAACTCCACCCCCGTTGCAAACAAGCCTCTGCAAGGCCAAACTTCGCACGACCTGGAGCTGGGCGCGACCTACGACAACAGTATCGTCAAGCTCGATGCGCGCATCTTCCGCCACAAGCTGACCAACGAAATCTATTACGATCCGACGGCAGGCGAATCGGGCTGGGGTGCCAACACCAACCTGGATCCAACCAAGCACCAGGGTATTGAACTCGATGCCAGCGCGAATATCGCCGCTGACTGGCGCGTCAGCGGCCACTACCAGCACGTAAAGGCAACCTTCACCGAAGGCGTCAATTCCGGCAAGGAACTGACGCTGATCCCGAAGAACACCCTGTCGGCCCGTCTGTCGTGGGTGCCAAAAGATGGCCAGAGCGCGGACATCGGCGCGCAATGGGTCGACAGCCAGCGCTATGGCAGCGATTTTGCCAATACCTGCGCTGCCAAGATCCCGTCGTTCACCACCTTTGACGCCCGTTATGCACGCAAGTTCGGCGCCTGGGAAGTGGCGGTCAATGCCTTGAACCTGACCGACAAGCAGTACTTCACGAACGCCTACAGCTGCAAAGGTGGCATCTATCCTAGCAATGGCCGCCAGATGAAACTCTCGGCACGCTACGATTTCTAAAGCGGCCAGGAGTTGATTACAATGGCCCGTACGCGCAATCGCATGCGGGCCATTTTTCGTATACGCCCTACCAACGCATCTGAGGAAGTCCGCAGCCACTTGCACCGCTCCCGTTTCACCTAAGGCAGTACATGCACCCATTTTTCCGCAACATGCGCCACCGCGCCACCGTGATCCTCACGGTGCTGATCGTGTGCGCGGTTGCCAGCCTGATTTTCTCCGGCATGATCGGTTCGATCGCGATCCCGCTCGCCGACCTGCCTTCCGCCCTGTTCCATGTCGTGCAGGGCAAGACCGATACCCTCGCCGCCACCTTGCTCGACCTGCGCCTGGGCCGCGCGCTGACCGCCTTTGTCACCGGCGCGGCGCTGTCGCTGGCCGGCCTGATGATGCAGGCGCTGCTGCGCAATCCCCTGGCCGATCCTTACGTGCTGGGCATTTCCGCCGGCGCTTCCGTTGGCGCGCTGGCCGCGCTGCTGTTCATGTGCGCGCTGTGGGTCGTCGACGCGGCTGCCTTTGCCGGCGCCGTCGGCGTGTCCATGCTGCTGTACTTTTTTGCGCGCCGCGACCTGCGCGGCGGCACGGCGGCCGAAGGCGGCGCCTCGCTCTTGCTGCTGACGGGCGTGATCCTGGCTTCGGCCTGCATGGCCATCGTCACCCTGATGCTGTCCATCGCCCCGGAAAGCCGCTTGCGCAGCATGGTGTTCTGGATGATCGGCGACCTGTCCGGCGCTCCCGCGCGGCTGATGCCCTGGCTGGTCCTGGCGGGCGCCCTGGTCTTCGCACTGCGCTGCGCGCGCTCGCTGAACGTCATGGCGCTGCACGCGGAAGCGGCCAGCACCCTGGGCGTGCGCGTAGGCCCCCTGCGCAAGGGACTGTTCTTCTGTTCCGGCCTGCTCACGGCCAGCGCCGTCACCAGCGCCGGCAGCGTGGGCTTTGTCGGCCTGATCGTGCCGCACGCGCTGCGCTTTGCCTGCGGCCCCGACCATCGCCTGTTGATACCGGCTGCCGCGCTGGCCGGCGGCACCTTCCTCGTACTGGCCGACACGCTTGCGCGCACCGTACTGGCACCGTTACAGCTGCCCGTCGGCGTGGTCACGGCCATGATAGGCGCGCCCGTCTTCCTGTACCAGCTGCACCGGTTGCGACGCACATGATACGTACCTACCAACTCGGCCTGAAGGCAGGCACGCGCTCCCTCGTGGAAAACCTCATCTGGCACATCAAGGATGGCGAATGCTGGAGCGTGATCGGACGCAATGGCGCGGGCAAGAGCACCTTGCTGCGCACCCTGGCCGGCTTGCGCGAACCGGATGCGGGCCACGTGACGATACAGGGCCGCGCCCTGGTCGACTGGCCGCTCGACGAACTGGCACGCGAACGGGCCTTCCTGGCGCAGGCGCGGCACGATGCGTTCTCGTACCGCGTCATCGAAACCGTGCTGTCTGCGCGCCACCCGTATCACGACAACCATTACTGGGAAGGCAGCGACGACCAGCGCATCGCCTTGGCGGCGCTGGCATCGATGGAAGTGGAGCACCTGGCCGAGCGCGACGTGCGCAGCCTGTCCGGCGGCGAACGCCAGCGCGTGGCCATCGCCGCCATGCTGGCGCAGGATACCCCCTTGCTGCTGCTGGACGAACCGGCCAATGCGCTGGACCTGGCGCACCAGGTCAGCGTCATGGGCCTGCTGTCAAAGCTGTGCCGCGAACAGAATAAAACCGTGGTGATGGTGGGGCATGACCTGAACCTGGCGCACCGCGTCTCGACCCATGCGCTACTGCTGATGGGCGACGGCGGCTGGCTGGCCGGTCCGGTGGCCGAGGTAATGCGGGCATCCATCCTGGGCGACTACCTGGGCCACCCGATCGAGATCATCGATCACGGCAAACGCAAGATATTCATACCGAAAGAGGACTGACATGAGCGACAACAAAAACATCGACGCGGACACCGCGGCCATCAACGAACGCCACCGCGTGCGCATGGAACGCAAAAAAGCCATCATCGACGCGGCCATCGCCAAGGCCGACAAGGAAATCGGCATCATCATCGTCAACACGGGCAATGGCAAGGGCAAGAGTTCGAGCGGCTTCGGCATGGCCATCCGCGCCATGGGTCACGGCATGAAAGTGGGCGTGGTGCAGTTCATCAAGGGCGCCATGTCGACGGGCGAAGAAAAATTCCTGCGCCGCTTCCCCGATGAAATCAGTTTTCATGCGATGGGCGAAGGCTATACCTGGGAAACGCAAAACCGCGAGCGCGACATCGAAAAGGCCGAACTGGCGTGGGAACAGGCGAAGACCTTCCTGGCCGACCCCAGCTACGGCCTGGTGCTGTTCGACGAACTCAATATCGCCCTCAAATACAACTACCTCGACGTGCACAAGGTCATCGCCGACCTGCTGGAACGCCCGGCCATGCAGCACGTGGTCATCACGGGCCGTGGCGCGCCGGACGAATTGATCGCCATCGCCGACACCGTCACGGAAATGGCCGTCGTCAAGCATGCCTATGCGGCCGGCATCGGCGCGCAAATCGGCACCGAGTGGTAACAGCGCCATGACGCGCACCCTGGTCTTCGGCGGCGCCCGTTCCGGCAAGAGCGCCCATGCGGAAACGCTGGCCCGCGAGTCCGGCAAGGAAGTGATCTACATCGCCACCGCGCAGGCGGGCGATGCTGAAATGGCCACGCGCGTCAGGCACCACCGAGCGCAACGCCCGGCCGAGTGGGTAACCCTGGAAGAACCACTGCGCCTGGGCGACGCCATCCTGCGGGAAGCACTGCCAGGCCGGCTGCTGCTGGTCGACTGCCTGACCCTGTGGCTGACCAACCTGATGTTTTCCAGCGGCGAGACCTATCCGGACGTAGGCGACATCGCCCTGCCCGAGCTGTTCCACAGCGAGCGCGCGCACCTGCTGTATGCGCTGGCCGAAATCGAAGACACCGGCTGCGACCTCGTTCTCGTGTCGAACGAAGTGGGCATGGGCATCGTGCCCTACGGCGCCATCTCGCGCTGCTTCACCGATGAAGCGGGCCGTTTGAATCAGGCCGTGGCGGCCGTGTGCGACAAGGCTGTCTTTGTGGCCGCCGGCCTGCCGCTGTACCTGAAAGGCGGCCCATGCTGAGCGGCTTGTCGCTGCCCATGCTGGCCGCCTTGATGGCGGCCGGCGTGCTGCTCGACCTGCTGCTGGGCGAGACGCGCCGCTGGCATCCGCTGGTGGGCTTTGGCCGCCTCGCCAGCGCGCTGGAGCGCCTGCTGAACCGGGGCCGTGGGCGCTTCCTGCGCGGCGTGCTGGCGTGGTCGCTGGCCGTGCTCCCCATCAGCTATGCCGCCTACTGGCTGTGCGGCCTGGTGGGCGCCGCCCTCCACGTTTTCCTGCTGTACCTATGTCTGGGCCTGCGCAGCCTGCGCGACCACAATCAGCCCATCGCCGACGCCCTGGCCATCGATGACCTGGACAACGCGCGCCTGCTGACGGCGCGCATTGTCAGCCGCGACACGGCCAATGCCGACGCGGCCAGCCTGGCCACGGCCAGCACCGAATCCCTGCTGGAAAACGGCAACGACGCCGTCTTCGGCACCCTGTTCTGGTTTGCCGTGGCGGGCGGCCCCGGCGCCGTGCTCTTCAGGCTGGCCAATACGCTGGACGCCATGTGGGGCTACCGCAACGCACGCTACGACTGGTTCGGCTGCTGCGCCGCGCGCATCGACGACCTGTTGAATTATCTGCCGGCGCGCCTGACGGCCCTGTCGTACGTCTTGCTGGGCAAGACCATGGCGGACAAGCAGCGCGCGTGGCAGTGCTGGCGCAGCCAGGCACCCAACTGGGGCAGCCCGAATGCGGGCCCCGTGATGGCCAGCGGCGCCGGCGCCTTGGGCCTGGCCCTCGGCGGCGACGCCATCTACGACGGCGAACTGGAACGCCGCCCGCCTTTGGGCAGTGGCCGTCCCGCCGAAGCGCGCGATATCGACCGCGCCTGGCGCCTGGTGGCTGAAACGGCCGTGCTGTGGCTGATCTGGATGGCGCTGCTGGCAAGCCTGTTCTACCTGAAAGGAAAATACCTTGCTTGAACATGGCGGCAACCTGCGCGACGCAGCGCGCGAATACGGCAGGCCGTTGGAAGACTGGATCGACCTGTCGACCGGCATCAACCCGCACTGGTATGCAGCGCCAGCACCGAACGCCAATGCCTGGCACCGGCTGCCGGAAGCCGATCCCGCGCTGGCCGCTGCCGCCTGCGCGTATTACGACGCGCCAGCCATGCTGCCCGTGGCCGGCACGCAGGCTGCCATCCAAGCCCTGCCCCGGCTGCGCGCGCCGTCGCGCGTGGTGGTGGCCGCGCCGTCGTATGCGGAACATGCGCACCACTGGGGCCAGCACGGCCACCAGTTGCGGCAAGTGCCGTATGCGCAGCTGGCCGATGCGGTCGACCGCTGCGACGTGCTGGTCGTCTGCAATCCCAACAATCCCACGGGCGAGCGCATCGCGCCCGAGCTGCTGCTGGAGTGGGCGGACAAACTGGCCGCGCGCGGCGGCTGGCTGGTGGTCGATGAAGCGTTTGGCGACACGGAATCGTGCGCCAGCCTGGGCTCCCACTCTGCCCGGCCGGGACTCATCGTGCTGCGCTCCGCCGGCAAATTCTTTGGTCTGGCGGGACTGCGCCTGGGCTTTGTCGCCGCCCATCCAGCCTTGCTGGCACAGCTGGCCGACCTGCTGGGCCCATGGACCGTCAGCGGCCCGGCGCAGCACGTGGCGCTGGCCGCCCTCGCCGACACGCATTGGCAGGACGCGATGCGCGAGCGCCTGCGCGGCGAAGGCAAGCGCCTGCGCCAGCTATTGGCAGCGCACGGCATCGCCAGCAGCGGCACGGCGCTGTTCCAGTGGTGGCCGGAAGAGCGCGCCGAAGCGTTCTGGCGCCACATGGCGGAATCGGGCATCTGGGTGCGCCTGTTCCGCCACGCCGCCCACGGCATCCGCCTGGGCCTGCCCCCCGACGAACACGCCTGGCTGCGCCTGCAGCAGGCCCTCACCACATGGAAACACATATGAACCACTTGAAAACAGCACTGCTGCTGGCCGGACTGGTCTCGCTGCAGGCGCAGGCCGCCATCACCGTGCGCGACGACGACGGCAATGCCGTCACCGTGGAAAAACCGGCGCGGCGCATTCTGGCGCTGGCGCCGCATGTGACGGAACTGCTGTTCGCGGCCGGTGGCGGCGACAGGATCGCCGGTGTCGTCAGCTACAGCGACTACCCGGAAGCTGCAAAGAAGATCACGCAAGTGGGCGACAACCGCCAGTACGACATGGAACGCATCATCGCCCTGAAGCCGGACCTGATCGTCGTGTGGATGCATGGCAGCGCCGAGCGCCAGATCGCCATGCTGCGCCAGTTGAAGGTGCCCATCTATCACAGCGAACCGCGCAAGCTGGCCGACATCCCCGACAGCATGGAACGCCTGGGGCAGCTGATGGGCACGGAAAAAACCGCCAAACCGGCGGCGGCCCAGCTGCGCGCTAAACTGGCCAGCCTGACGGCGCAATACGCGCAGCGCCAGCCCGTGCGCGTGTTTTACCAGGTGTGGGACAAACCCTTATATACCTTGAGCGGCGCGAGCATCATCAGCGATTCCATGCGCGTGTGCGGCGCGCAAAATGTCTTTGCCGCGATGAAGGTGGTGGCGCCCGTCGTCACGCCGGAAGGCGTGCTGCAGGAAGACCCGGAAGTCATCTTCGGCACCAGCGAAAAAAGCGATCCGCGCAGCGAAGGCGGCCTGGCCATGTGGCGCGCCTTCCCGTCGATGACGGCCGTGCGCAAGAATAACCTGTTCCGCCTGAACGGCGACCTGCTGAACCGCGCCGGCCCGCGCATGATCGAGGGCACGGCCGCCATGTGCGAACAACTGGAAGTGGCCCGCCAGCGCCGCAACACGCCCGCAGCCAAGGCCGCGCCATGAGTCACGCAGCGAGTCACTACCAGCGCATCGCCTGCCTGTCGACGGAAGCCGTGGAGACGCTGTATGCGCTGGGCGCCGAAGACGTCATCGCGGGCATTTCCGGCTTTACCGTGCGTCCGCCCCGCGCGCGCGAGGAAAAGACCAAGATCAGCGGTTTTTCCTCTTCCAGCCTGGAGCGCATCCTGGCCGTCCAGCCCGATCTCGTGATCGGTTTTTGTGACATGCAGGCCGATATCTGCCGCGACCTCGTCAAGGCTGGCGTCGAGGTACACCAGTTCAACCAGCGCACGGTGGAAGGCATCCTGCGCATGATCGGCGTGCTGGCCGCACTGGTGCAGCGCGAGGAAGCGGGACGTGAACTGATCGCCAGCCTGCGCGTCGACATCGCAGCCGCCCGGGCCCGCGCCGCAGCCTGGACGCGCAAGCCCGTGATTTACTTTGAAGAGTGGAACGATCCGCTGATGAGCGGCATCGGCTGGGCGGCGGAATTGATCGGCATCGCCGGCGGCGCCGACGCCTTCCCGGAATTGTCCGCGCAGCCGGGCGCGAAAGAGCGCATCATCGCCGATCCGCAAGAGGTGGTGCGGCGCGCGCCCGACATCATCATTGCCACCTGGTGCGGCAAGAAGTTCCAGCCGGCGCAGCTGACGGCACGTCCGGGCTGGGATGCGATTCCCGCCGTACGCAATGACATGCTGTTCGAGATCAAGTCGCCCGACATTCTTTCGCCCGGTCCGGCCGCCATCACGCAAGGCTTGCGCCAGATCAGCGACATCATCGCGCAGTGGCAGGAGAATCAGAAAGAGCGGCAGGCATGAAGACACCCTTCCCCGCCCTGATGGTGCAAGGCACGACGTCGGACGCGGGCAAGAGCACCGTCGTCGCGGCCCTGTGCCGCCTGTTGAAACGCCGTGGCGTGACGGTAGCGCCGTTCAAGCCGCAAAACATGGCCTTGAATAGCGCGGTGACGGGCGACGGCGGCGAGATCGGCCGCGCGCAAGCCTTGCAGGCGCTGGCCTGCGGCATCGCGCCGCACACGGACATGAATCCGGTGCTGCTGAAGCCTTCGTCGAACACGGGCGCGCAAGTGATCATCCACGGCAAAGCGCGCGCCGAGATGGATGCGCGCGACTACCAGCAATATAAAACCATCGCCATGGGCGCCGTGCTGGAATCGTACGCGCGCTTGCGCCAGCAGTACGACGCCGTCGTCGTCGAAGGCGCGGGCAGCCCCGCCGAAGTCAATTTGCGCGCGCGCGACATCGCCAACATGGGGTTTGCGGAAGCCGTCGACTGTCCCGTGATCCTGGTGGCCGACATCGACCGTGGCGGCGTCTTCGCGCACATCATCGGCACCCTGGCCTGTTTGTCCGACAGCGAACGGGCGCGCATCCTTGGCTTCGTCATCAACCGCTTCCGCGGCGATATCTCGCTGCTACAACCGGGCATCGAGTGGCTGGAACAGCAGACGGGCAAACCCGTGCTGGCCGTGCTGCCCTACCTGCAAGGCCTCTTCCTCGACGCGGAGGACGCCGTCGAAGCGATGCAGGCCGAACGCGGCGCCTTCAAGGTGGTGGTGCCGCAACTGCCGCGCATCAGCAACCACACGGATGTCGACGCGCTGCGCGCCCATCCCGATATCGACCTGCAATTCATCAAACAGGGACAGCCGATTCCAGCGGCCGACCTGGTGATCCTCCCCGGCAGCAAGAACACGCGCGGCGACCTGGCGTGGCTGCAGCAGCAAGGCTGGCCCGCCTACCTGGCAAAACACCTGCGCTATGGCGGCAAGGTGCTCGGAATCTGCGGCGGCTTCCAGATGCTGGGGCAGTCCGTACGCGATCCGCTGGGCGTGGAAGGCGCGGCGGGAGAGTCGGCGGGACTGGGTATGTTCGACATGGCGACGGAGCTGACGCGCGACAAGCGGCTGGAACAGGTGCGCGGCCACTGCGCGTTTGCCGGCGCGGCCGATGCGCCCGTGGCAGGCTATGAAATCCACATGGGCATTTCGCATGGCGCGGCGCTGGCGCAGCCGGCTTTTGTCATCGACGGCCGTCCGGAAGGGGCGGTATCGGGCGACGGGCAAATCCTCGGCAGCTATTTGCACGGCATGTTCGACACGCCCGCCGCGTGTGCGGCGCTGCTGCGCTGGGCGGGGCTGGACTCCGGCCACACGGTGGATACCGCCGCCCTGCGCGAGGCCAGCCTGGAGCGCATCGCCGATGCGGCCATCCCGCTGCTGGCGGCCCTGGATCGCATCAAACGCTAACGATTATTTTTTCAGGCACATGCCCATGTACGAGCGGTCGGTCGAAAATTCGACGGCCATGCTTGATGACACGGGCATGAACATCGAATAGTCGGCCGGCACGTCGGCGGGGTCCTTGAACACGGCGATGCCGTCGACATCGACGGCCTGCGCACCCAAGCCCAGCTTGTTCAGGGTCACGTTTTCCGCGTGCACCTTGCCCGTGCCGTTATTGGTGATGGTCGCCGCATTGCTGGCGATGTCGATCTTACCCGTCGTGCCACCCTGCGCCGCACAGGCGTAGCTGCCATTGATTTCCGTGCCGATTTTCTGCTGTCTGGCCGCCACGATGGTGCCCACGCGCAGGACGTTTTCCTGGTTGCGGCTGTAGCGGTCGATGAACAGCGCCAGCCCCCGGTCCCCCGCATGCACGTGCACGATGCCGAAGTCCTGGCTGCCCTGGCGGGCGACGAGCAAGCCGTTCTTCGCATCCTTGACCAGGGTCAGGCTGGCGTTTTCCGCTTCCAGCAGCGGCGATACTGGCGAGCACACGCCTTGCGCATTGAACACGCCGCCATTGCACAGTTGGGCCGCCCCGTCGGCAGCGATCTTGAGACTGCCTTTCGGATTGAAACGGTCACCTCCGTTCGAGGCATTGCGCATGCCGCCCAGGAAGATATAGTTGCCGGCCAGCTTGGCCACGTCACCCACCGCATAGCCGGTGCCGCTGACGGTCGAGACCACACTACCCAATTTGATGTTGCCAGAAAGAAGACGCGTGCGCGCATCGACGGCGACGCTGAAATCCGTTGCCGTGTAAGTGGTGAGATTGCCGGTGGTGGACGCGGTAAACGTGCCGCTGCGGTCGCTCAAGCCGAACTGCGTCGACAGCACGCGGATGGCATAGGTTTTCTTGACGCTGTCGAACGTGATGCGCCAGGTGTCGCCGATATCGGCAGCCACGTCATACACGCTTTCATCGGCGCTGGCGCCGGCAATGACGCTCAAGCCAGCCTCCCTGGCCACGGCAACTGACGCCACCGTCACACTGTCGGCGGGAACGACGGGAGGCGTCACGACGGCCGGCGGTGTCACCGGCGTCGCTGGCCTGCCGCCATCGCTGCCGCCACCGCATGCGGACAGGGCCGCGCCCAGGACAAGGAACGTAAGTGCATTTTTCATGTGGAGTGACTTTCAGGGAAAAGAGGTAGGAGCAGCCAGAAAACACATGCTAGCCTTGTCCGCAATCTATTGCCATAGAACAAATGTTCCATGGACTACGCCCCCGGCACGTTGCCAAAAGGGAAGGCGCGGGCGGCACGCCGGCGCCATTTATGTGACAATTCATCGTACTGTCGGCTCCGTTTCTCCTCTTCAGGCTCGCATCCATGACCAGTTCCCCCATTAAAAGCTACCTTCCCTGGGTGGTTGCCACCGCTCTGTTCATGGAGCAACTCGACTCCACCATCGTCAACACCGCCATCCCCGCCATGGCCGCCAGCCTGAATGTGACGCCGCTGAGCCTGAAAGCCGTCGTCACCAGCTACATCCTGAGCCTGGCCGTGTGCATTCCCATCAGCGGCTGGATGGCCGACCGCTTCGGCACGCGGCGCGTGTTTTCCGCCGCCGTCGCCATCTTTACCCTCGCCTCCATCCTGTGCGGCCTGTCCGTGAATGCGCCCATGCTGGTGGCCGCGCGCCTGCTGCAAGGGGTGGGCGCAGCCATGATGATGCCGGTGGGCAGGCTCACCATCATCCGCACCTTTCCCAAGTCGCAACTGCTGGCGGCCATGAATTTCGTCATCATCCCCGCCCTGATCGGTCCCCTGCTGGGGCCCACGGTCGGCGGGCTGATCGTGCACTGGCTGTCGTGGCGCGAGATTTTCTTCGTCAACGTGCCTGTCGGCCTGGTCGCGCTGTATCTGGCGCACCGCTACATGCCCGATTACTACGGCGACAAGCCCCGTCCGCTGGACTTGATCGGCCTCGTGTTGTTCGGCACGGGTATCGCGCTGCTGTCATGGCTGCTGGAAATTTTCGGCGAACACCGCATCGACGGCACCTCGTTTGCCGTGCTGCTGTTCATCTCCATCAGCCTGCTGGCCGCGTATGTCTGGCATTCAAGCGAAGTGCTGCATCCGCTGCTGCGCCTGACCCTGTTCAAGATCCGCACCTTCCGCGTTTCCGTGGTGGGCGGCTTCGTCACGCGCCTGGGCGTGGGTGGCCTGCCCTTCCTGCTGCCGCTGCTGTACCAGCTGGGCCTGGGCTTGCCCGCCTGGCAATCGGGCTTGCTGATGATGCCGTCGGCCGCTGCCGCCATGGGCATGAAATTCATTTCCGCGCGCGTGCTGGCCCGCTTCGGCTATCGCCAGGTACTGATCGTCAACACCGTGCTGATCGGCGTGACCATCGCCATGTTTTCGCAGGTGAGCGCGGGCACGTCCCTGTACGTCATCGTCGCCATCAGCCTGTGCATGGGTTTTTTCAATTCGCTGCAGTTTTCCAGCATGAATACCATCGCGTATGCCGACGTCGACAAGAACGATTCGAGCATGGCCAGTACGATCGCCAGCTCGATGCAGCAACTGTCGATGAGCTTTGGCCTCGCCTTCGGTTCGCTGATCACGGGCTGGTACCTGGGCGACATGCCGCAGTCGGACCGCGCCATGCTCAGCACGGCCCTGCATCACGCCTTCCTCACCTTGGCCGCCCTGACGGTGCTGTCCTCGCTGACCTTCTGGACCTTGCGCCGCGACGATGGCGAAAGCATCAGCAAGGGCACGGACAGCGACGAGGAGGATGCGGCCGACGTCAAGGCCCAGGCCGCTGTGCAGACGGAAGTGCAAACCACGAAAGGCTGAGCCACATCAAGCTTGCCGCCAGCGCCGCTGGTACTTTTTCCTGACGCTGCTATCGTGATGACAGGAGGTGCACATGGCGGCCGAGCGGCGCTTTGCGTGGAAGGGCACGGACCGCCAAGGCAAGCCGGTCGACGGCGTCTTGCGCGCCGCCGACGTCTGCGCTGCCAAAGCCACATTGAGAAGCCAGGGCATCCTGGCCACCCGGGTGCAGGCTGCGCGCAGCGCACCGGGCAAGGCCATCACGCGCAAGGATATCGCGCTGTTTACGCGCCAGCTGTCGACCATGATGGCGGCTGGCGTGCCGCTGCTGCACGCCTTCGACATCGCCGGCAAGGGCCATGCCAAGCCCGCCATCACGGCGCTGATGCGCGACTTGCGCCACGACATCGAAGCGGGCAGCAGCCTGCAGCAGGCGTTCCGCCAGTTCCCGCTGCTGTTTGACGAACTGTATTGCAACCTGCTGGCGGCAGGCGAACAGGCCGGCATCGTGCAAGACTTGCTGGCGCGCCTGGCCACGCATCAGGAAAAGGCCATCGCCCTGCGGCGGAAGGTGCGCGGCGCGCTGATGTATCCGCTGGCCATCGTACTCGTCGCCTTCGTCGTCACGGCCATCATCATGAGCGTGGTCGTGCCCGCTTTCCGCCAGGTCTTCGACAGCTTCGGCGCGCCCTTGCCGCTGCCCACCCTGCTCGTCATGGGCGTGTCCGCCTTTGTTGTCCGCTACTGGCTGGCCTTGCTGGCGGTACTCGTGCTCGCTTGCGTGCTGCTGCACCTGGCCTGGCGCCGTTCTCCAGCGTGGCGGCGCAACACGCAACTGCGGGCGCTGCGCCTGCCCGTGTTCGGTCCCCTCTTGCGCAAGGCGGCGATCGCCCGCTGGACGCGCACCTTGGCCGCCATGTTCGCCGCCGGCGTACCGCTGCTCGACTCGCTCGGCCTGGTGGGCGCCGCCTCCGACCACGCGCTGTACCAGGAAGCGACGACGCGCATCGAACGCGAAATCCGCGCCGGCGGCAGCCTGGCGCTGGCCATGGAACACAGCGGCGTGTTCCCTCCCTTGCTGACGCAGCTGACCCTGATCGGCGAGGAGTCCGGCGCGCTCGACGCCATGCTGTCGCGCGCGGCCGACATCATCGAGGCCGATATCGACGCCACCGTGGCCACCCTTTCCACGCTGCTGGAACCGGCGCTGATGGTGGTGCTTGGCGTGCTCGTCGGTTCCCTCGTGATCGCCCTGTATTTGCCGATTTTCAAGCTGGGGGCCGTGATTTGACCATTCACCCGCCTAAAACGTCCCCATGTGCCGGCGGATGTTTTACACTGCGGCAGTGCCAGGCAATGTTTGCACGGCAACATTCATCACCTCAGACAAGTTCACCATGCTGCAAGATACCCTGCTGTTCGCCGCGCCCGGCAATCTGCCCGTCGCCCTCGTTGCCGCCCTGTTCGGCCTGATCGTCGGCAGCTTCCTGAATGTGGTGATCCACCGCGTGCCGAAAATGATGCAGCGCGAATCCGATAATTATGTGGCGGAAGAAAGCGGCTTGCCCTTGCCGCACACGGACCGCTACAACCTGATGCTGCCGCACTCGAACTGCACCGCTTGCGGCCACCGCATCACGGCCATGGAAAACATTCCCGTCGTCAGTTATCTGCTGCTGCGCGGCAAATGCAGCGCCTGCAAGGCGCCCATCTCCGTGCGCTATCCGCTGGTCGAGCTGCTGACGGGCGCGCTGTCGGCCCTCCTGGTCTGGCACTTCGGCAGCGGCTGGACGGGCCTGGCAACGCTCGTGTTTGCCTGGCTGCTGATCGCCATGACCTTCATCGACGCCGATACGCAAATGCTGCCGGACGACCTCACCTTCCCCCTGCTGTGGGCGGGCTTGCTGATCAATATCAATGGCACTTTCGTACCCCTGCAGGACGCCGTCATCGGCGCTGCCGCCGGCTACCTGGCTTTGTGGGCCGTGTACTGGGCCTTCAAGCTGGCGACAGGCAAGGAGGGAATGGGCTATGGTGACTTCAAATTGCTGGCGGCGCTCGGTGCGTGGCTGGGCTGGACCATGCTGCCGACGATCATCTTGTTGTCGTCGCTGGTCGGCGCCGTGGTCGGCATCGGCCTGATCGTGTTTGCCAAGCGGGGGCGCGACAAACCGATTCCGTTCGGCCCCTACCTGGCGGCGGCAGGCCTGATCGCGCTGCTGTACGGCACGCCCCTGTCGCGCCTCACGCTGGGCCTGACCAGCTGACCCACGCAACACTGCCCCTATGGAAAAACACATGCAACTACATAACGCACCGTATTTCAGCGTGGGTCTCACCGGCGGCATCGGTTGCGGCAAGAGCACCGTGGCCGACCAGTTCGCCGCGCTGGGCGCCTCCATCGTCGACACGGACCAGATCGCGCACAGCCTGACGGCGCCCAATGGCGCGGCCATGCCGGCCCTGGTGGCGGAATTCGGCCCCGACTACGCCGATGCGCGCGGCGCCCTCGACCGCTCAAAAATGCGCAACCTCGTATTCGCCGACGCCGCCGCCAAGGCAAAACTGGAAGCCATCCTGCACCCGCGCATCCGCCAGGCGACCCTGGCGGCCGCCGCCGAAGCGACGGGCAGCTACGTGATCTTTGCCGTCCCCCTGCTCGTCGAGTCCGGCGGATGGGTGGAACGCGTCAACCGGGTGCTCGTCATCGATTGCCTGGAAAGCCTGCAAGTGTCGCGCGTGATGGCGCGCAATGGCTTATCGGAAGAACAAGTCAAAGCCATCATGGCCACGCAGGCCACGCGCACCATGCGCCTGGCGGCGGCGGACGATGTGATCGACAATAATGGCGATTTGGCCGCCCTGGCGCCGCAGATTGCCCAGTTGCACGATTTATATCTGGCATTTTCAAAAAGAATGGCCGGAATCGGGCCGCAACGTTTGTAATTTGTCGACGCTTGGTTCAAAATCACGGGATTGTTTGCAGGTCCTTACTTAAGGGAATTATTTTGATTGTCTACGAATACCCTTTCAACGAACGCATACGTACCTTGTTGCGGCTGGAAGACCTGTACGACAAATTCAAGTTCTTCATCCAGCAAGAGCATGCAATGCAGCACCATGTTGCCTTGGCAACTATTTTCGATATGCTCGAAGTGGCTGGCCGCGCCGACCTGAAGTCCGACCTGCTGCAGGAACTCGAGCGCCAGCGCCAAAGCCTGCTCGGATACCGCAGCAATCCGAATGTGGAACCGGAAACCCTGGACGCCATCCTCGGTGAACTCGACAGTGTCAGCGGCGCCCTGGTGGCGGCGCAAGGCAAGACGGGCCAGAATATCCGCGACAATGAATGGCTGATGAGCATCCGCGGCCGCACCATCATCCCGGGCGGCGCCTGCGAATTCGACTTGCCGTCCTACTTTGCCTGGCAGAAACGCAGCTCGGAACAGCGCCTGACCGACATCCACGCCTGGTTCGCCCCGCTCGCACCGCTGTTCGACGCGCTGGCCCTGGTATTGCGCCTGCTGCGCGATTCCGGCGGACCCGTTAAACTGATCGCCAATGGCGGCAGCTACCAGCAAATGCTGCAAGGCAAGGTATACCAGATGCTGCGCCTGAGCCTGGATGAAAGCAGTGGCGCCATCCCGGAAATTTCCGCCAACAAATATATGCTGTGGGTACGCTTCACCACCCAGGGCGGCGACTTGAAGCCCAAACCGCTGGAAGAAGATGTACCATTCGAGCTCACGCTCTGTAATTTTTAACTGTTACTTATTTGCCCCATCATGACCGTCGTTAACTGCCCTACCTGTGCCGCCAAAGTCGAATGGACTGAAGCCAACAAATTCCGCCCCTTCTGCTCGGAACGCTGCAAGCAGATCGACCTGGGTGCCTGGGCCGAAGAAAAATACACGATCCCCGCCGCCGATCCGTTTGAAGATCCATTGGCGGACGAAGACAACAAGCCGCAATAATTCTCAGCGAAACGGATTTTCCAGGCGCAGCCCCTGCGCCGAGAAACTGTCCAGCCTGCCGCTGACCACCGTCAAGCCATAGGCGATGCCCATCGCCGCAATCTGCCCATCGACGCCATGCGCGTGGCCGCGAGCATGCAGGCGGGCGCACACGAGGGCGCAATCGAGGTCGAATTCCAGCAGCCGCGGCGCATAGTCTGCCAGCACGGCTTCCAGCCAGCCTTCCAGCGCCAGTGCTTCCAGCGCCGCTTCGCGCCGCCAGCTGCGCTGTATGCCTGCGCGCAATTGCGCGATCACCTGTACCGGTACATAGCGCATTTCCGGCGCCACCCGTTCGAAAAATGCGCGCACGCCCTCCGGCGCCGCGCTGCCCTTGCGCGCCGCAACGATCACATCCGTGTCGACCAGGTAGGCGGACATCGCACGTCAGGTGCGGCGCTCGAAATCCGCATCAAGCCCCACGTCGGGCATGCCGCGCAAAATATCGTCGAGCGGACGCTTCGGCAGCGGCCGCAAGGCGCTGCGCAGAATGTCGCGGTGCTCGTCTTCGATGCTGCGGCCATGCGCGCGCGCACGCTTGTGCAGGGCGGCAATCAGCAATTCATCGGTATCGGTAAAGGTCAGTGTCAGCGGCATGCGCAACTCCCAATGCTAGATGAAAGCACTGTAGCGCAAAGCGCGCGCGATACAAGGAAAGTCACAGGAAAGCTTGCGCCAGCACGCAGCATGGTGCTGCCCGCTGGCACAAGTGTCAATCAGGCAAGCGCCAGCGATTCCCGGCGTACCTCGTCCAGCCATTCCAGCAAGGGAATGGTGGCCGGCAGCAAGGGTTCCACGCCGACCGTGCCCTGCCAGGCGAACGCCTGCCCTTCCAGGCTTTGCGGCTCGCCCCGCCACTCGCGGCTGATATAGAAATGCAGGCGCACGTGGGCGTGCGGATACACGTATTCGACGCCGCACCAGGCCTCGGCACTGTCGATATATAAACCCAGTTCCTCGACAAACTCGCGCTTCAAGGCGTCAAAAATGGCTTCGCCCGGCTCGACTTTGCCGCCAGGAAACTCCCAATAGCCGTCATACGGCTTGCCGGCCGGGCGCTGGCCCAGCAACACGTCGCCATTCGGCTTCATCAGGATGCCGACGGCGACATCCACCGGTGTCACTTTCATATCACTCATTGCGGCAACTTTCCCGCAGGTAGTTTCCCAGCATAGTCGCGCGCGAATTGCCATGCCACCCGGCCCGAACGGGAACCGCGCTGCAAGGCCCAGCGCAGGGCGTCGCCGCGCGCCTGCGCGATCTGTTCCGGCGTGCAGCCGAACGAAGCGAGCCAGTGCGCTGCGATATCGAGGTAGTCATCCTGCTTGAACGGGTAGAACGACAGCCACAGGCCGAAGCGCTCGGACAGCGAGATTTTCTCTTCCACCGTCTCGCCCGGATGCAAATCGCCGTCGTCATCCGTCTTGTAGCTGCTGTTGTCCGACATGCGTTCCGGCATCAGGTGACGGCGGTTCGACGTGGCGTAGATCAGCACATTGTCCGATTGCGCGGCGATGCTGCCGTCGAGCGCCACTTTCAGCGCCTTGTAGCCGCTCTCGCCCTCTTCGAACGACAGGTCGTCGCAAAAGATGATGAAGCGCTCGGGGCGCGCCGCCACCAGGTCGACGATGTCGGGCAAGTCGGCAAGATCCGCCTTGTCCACTTCGATCAGGCGCAGGCCTTGATCGGCGAACTGGTTCAGGCATGCCTTGATCAGCGACGACTTGCCCGTGCCGCGCGCGCCCGTCAGCAACACGTTGTTGGCGGGACGTCCGCTGACGAACTGGCGCGTATTTTGCTCGATCTGCGCCTTTTGCGTGCCGATATTGTGCAAGTCATCCAAGGCGATGGACGACACGTGCGCCACGGCCTGCAGATGGCTGGCCGCGCCCTGGCGCCGGCGCCAGCGGAAGGCAAAGCTGCTCCAGTCCGTCGCCGGCAAGGCCGGCGGCAAGATCGACTCGAGGCGCGCCAGTACCCGTTCGGCGCGGATCAGGAATTGATCGAGGCCGGTCATGAGCGGTAGTCGGCGTTGATCGACACGTAGTCATGCGACAAATCGCACGTCCACAGGGTAGCCGTGGCATCGCCGCGCGCCAGTTTCACGCGGATGGTGATTTCGCTTTGCTGCATCACGCGCTGGCCATCCTGTTCCTGGTAGTCCGGGTTGCGGCCGCCGTTCTTGGCCACCCACACGTCGTCCAGATACAGGTTCAATTGACCCACATCAAGGTCGTCCACGCCCGCGTAGCCGATGGCGGCCAGGATGCGGCCCAGGTTCGGGTCGGAGGCAAAGAACGCCGTCTTTACCAGCGGCGAATGGGCGATGGAATAGGCGATCTTGCGGCACTCTTCCACGTTGCGGCCGTCTTCCACGGTCACGGTCATGAATTTCGTCGCGCCTTCGCCGTCGCGCACGATGGCTTGCGCGAGAAAAGTAGACAGTTCGGTCACGGCAGCCGCCAGTTCAGCATAGTGCGGCGAGTCGATGGAATCGATGACCAGGCTGCCCGCGCCCGTGGCTACCAGCATGAACGAGTCATTGGTGGACGTGTCGCCGTCGATGGTGATGCAGTTGAACGATTTATCGGCCGCCTGCTTCACCAATTGGTCGAGCACCGGTTGCGCCACGGTGGCGTCAAACGCGAGGAAACCCAGCATCGTGGCCATGTTCGGCTTGATCATGCCGGCGCCCTTGCTGATGCCCGTCAGGGTCACCGTGTGGCCGCCGATGGCGACGGTGCGCGAGCCGGCTTTCGGCTGCGTGTCGGTGGTCATGATGGCTTCGGCGGCCGAGAACCAGTTGTCCGGCGTCAGTGCGGCGACGGCTTGCGGCAAGCCGGCGACCAGGCGCTGCACGGGCAAGGGTTCGAGGATCACGCCGGTGGAAAACGGCAGGATTTGCTGCGGCGTGCAGCCCAGCAGCTCGGCCAGCGCGGCGCAGCTGGCCTGCGCGTCAGCCAGGCCCGATTCGCCCGTGCCCGCATTCGCGTTGCCCGTATTGACCAGCAGCGCGCGGATCGGCGCGGCGCCGGCCGTCACGGCGGCCAGGTTGGCCTTCGAGATTTGCACGGGCGCGGCGCAGAAGCGGTTCAAGGTGAACACGCCGGCCACGGTGGCCGTCGGCGCCAGTTTCAATACCAGCAAATCCTTGCGGTTGGGTTTCTTGATGCCGGCTTCGGCAACACCGATTTCAATGCCGGCGACGGCTTTCAAGTCGGCGGCGACGGGCTTGGGGGAATTGACGGCCATGGTGATTTCTTCTGCGAGGGAAAAGGGAAGCGCTATTGTAGCGCCTTCGCGGCGCCGGTGAACATGCGGCAAGGGAATAGTCGCGCCGGCCAGGGCAGTCGCGAAGCGGGTCGGCAACATGACCAAGCTTGCGATTTATCAGAACGCCGCCGCCTGGCGGCGCTAAGGTATAGGAACAGACGATCACGCGTCTCGCACAAGCGCCCGGGGAGGGGATGTCATGGCGCATGGAAAATCCTACCGCATGCATCGCAGCGATTCAGGCTCGTCATGCCCGTTGCGTCTATGGTGTTTATGCTGCCTGTTTTGCCTGCTGGCCTCTTTGACGGCCTGTACGCTGCCAGGCGAACCGGCCGATCATGCCATCGGCCACGCCACCGATCTGGCATCCACAGCGCCGCCGGCCGCTGAAACGCCGCCAGCGGCAGAATTTCCACCCGCGACCGGGGTGGGACGGCCACCGCCAACCTTCCCATGGAGCAGCTCATGGTCAGGCATCGGCGGCCTGGTCGGCAATCTGGGCAACCTGGCCGGCAGCAGCGGCATGC
Source organism: Janthinobacterium kumbetense (assembly GCF_023703445.1). Taxonomy (NCBI): domain Bacteria; kingdom Pseudomonadati; phylum Pseudomonadota; class Betaproteobacteria; order Burkholderiales; family Oxalobacteraceae; genus Janthinobacterium; species Janthinobacterium kumbetense. The sequence continues at coordinate 242,107 of NZ_JAMQGR010000008.1, read as the reverse complement.
TCACGGGCAGCAGCGGCATGGCCAAGCCTGGCAACGATCCACCGCCGGCCGGCGCCGTGCACGTCACCGTGTACTACGCCACCGACAGGCAATACCAGGCCAGCAGCCGCAGCTATGGCTGGCAGCCCAACCGCGCCGCGCCCCACCTGAGCTACGGCAGCGTCCTCGTCAGCATCCCGGACAAAAGAGCGCCGGGCGAACTGCCGCTGCCGCCCTGGTACGCCATCCTGTCCGGCGACGATGCGCAAAAATATGTGCTGATCAAGGGAACCACGCGCCTGTCGCGCGCGGATTTCCTCGCCACCGTCAAGGCAAGCATTCAAGCCGCACCGGAACGCCGCGCCGCCTTCATCTATATCCATGGCTACAGCAATTCCTTTGACGACGCCGCCCGGCGCACGGCGCAGATGGCCGTCGACCTCGATATCGGCGCCCTGCCCGTGTTCTACAGCTGGCCATCGAAAGGCTCGATGGCCGGCTACGAATACGACCAGAATTCCGCCGAATGGACGCAGGCGCACCTGCAGGCGTTCCTGGCCGATTTCGCGGAGCACTCCTCGGCCACCGATATCTACCTCATCGCCCACAGCATGGGCAACCGTCCGATGACCGTGGCCCTGGCCAACCTGCTGGAAAAGCGCCCCGACCTGCTGCCCCTGTTCAAGCAGGTGGTGCTGGCGGCGCCGGACATCAATGCCGATGTCTTCCGCGACCAGATCGCCCCCCGCTTTGCCAGCCTCAAGCTCTCCGCCACCCTGTACGCGTCCGCGAACGACAAGGCGATCCGCGCTTCCTACAACTTTGCCGACTGGGACAGGATAGGCGACATCCGCGGTCCCGTCGTCGGCATTCCCGGCATGGAGCTCGTCGATGCCTCGGCCGTCATCATGAACTTCATGGGGCACGATTACTTCGCCAGCAACCGCGTCTTGCTGACCGATATCGCCACCATGATCAAGACGGGGCAACGGGCAAAAAATCGCGGCGGCTTGAAGGGCATTCCCTCGCAGGCGCCGCAATACTGGGCCTTTCCCTGAGCCGGGGCCGGGCAAGGCATGCCGGGCATAAAAAAACGGAGACCGCGGTCTCCGTTCTTGTTCAGGCCATGCAGCGGGCTTTACGCCAGCTTGCCGTGGCAAGCCTTGTACTTCTTGCCGCTGCCGCAAGGGCATGGGTCGTTACGGCCCACTTTGACGCCCATGCTCACGCTCATGTCGTCGACGTTGTCCATGTTGCCGCCGGCCGAAGGAGCCAGCAGTTCTTCCGGCGCCGCGTTCGGGTCGAATTCGGCGTGCTGGTAGTGCACGTTTTCCACGTGCGACTGCTGCATCGCCTGTTCGGCCGCATCGACTTCTTCGCGCGACTGGATACGCACCGTCATCACGTGTTTCGTGACGTCGTTCTTGATCATGTCGAGCATCTGGCCAAACAGTTCAAACGCTTCGCGCTTGTATTCCTGTTTCGGATTCTTCTGCGCATAACCGCGCAGGTGAATACCCTGGCGCAGGTGATCGAGCGCCGCCAGGTGTTCACGCCAGTGGCTGTCCACGCTTTGCAGCATGACATTGCGTTCGAAGCCGCCGAACGATTCCTTGCCGACGATATCGATCTTCGACTGGTACACGGCATCGGCCGCGGCCAGCACTTTTTCCAGGATCTCTTCGTCCGTCAGGGTCGAATCGGCTTCCAGCATTTCATGCAGCGGCAAGTCGAGCTGCCATTCGCTCGCCAGGGTATTTTCCAGGCCCTTGATATCCCACTGCTCTTCCACCGATTCATGCGGCACGTACTCGTGCACCAGGTCGGTGAACACGCCATGACGCAAGGAAGCGATCATGTCGGAAATATCGGTCGTTTCCAGCAGCTCGTTACGCTGCTGATAGATGACCTTGCGCTGGTCGTTGGCGACGTCATCGTATTCCAGCAATTGCTTGCGGATATCGAAGTTGCGCGCTTCAACCTTGCGCTGGGCCGATTCGATCGAACGCGAGACGATGCCTGCCTCGATCGGTTCGCCTTCCGGCATTTTCAGACGGTCCATCACAGCGCGCACGCGGTCGCCGGCGAAGATGCGCAGCAGCGCGTCGTCGAGCGACAGGTAGAAGCGTGACGAACCCGGATCACCCTGGCGGCCGGCACGGCCACGCAGCTGATTGTCGACGCGGCGCGATTCGTGGCGTTCGGTGCCGATGATGTGCAAGCCGCCCGCATTGACCACGTGGTCGTGCAGGGATTGCCATTCATCGCGCAAGGTCTGCGACTGGGCTGCCTTGTCGGCGTCGCTCAGCTCAGGATTGGCTTCGATGAACTTGATCTGGTTCTCGACGTTACCGCCCAACACGATGTCCGTACCGCGACCGGCCATGTTGGTGGCGATGGTGATGGCTTTCGGACGGCCTGCCTGGGCGATGATTTCCGCTTCGCGCGCATGCTGTTTCGCGTTCAGCACGTTGTGCGGCAAACCGGCCTTGGTCAGGATGCCCGACAACAGTTCCGAGTTCTCGATCGAGGTCGTACCCACCAGCACGGGCTGGCCGCGCTCGTAGCAGTCGCGGATGTCGTTCAACATCGCGTTGTACTTTTCCGCCGACGATTTATAGACCTGATCCTGGCGGTCCTTGCGCTGCAGCGGACGGTTTTGCGGAATCACGACCGTTTCCAGGCCGTAGATTTCCTGGAATTCGTACGCTTCCGTATCGGCCGTACCCGTCATGCCGGCCAGCTTGGCGTACATGCGGAAGTAGTTCTGGAAGGTGATCGAGGCCAGGGTCTGGTTCTCGTTCTGGATCTTGACGCCCTCTTTCGCTTCGACGGCCTGGTGCAAGCCATCGGACCAGCGGCGGCCCGTCATCAGGCGGCCCGTGAATTCATCGACGATCACCACTTCATTGTTCTGCACCACATAGTGCTGATCCTTGAAGTACAGCGCATGCGCGCGCAGGGCCGCATACAGGTGATGCACGAGGGTGATGTTGGCCGAGTCGTACAGCGAGGCGCCTTCCGGCAGCAGGCCCATCTCCATCAGGATGCCTTCGGCCTTTTCGTGGCCGGCTTCCGTCAGCAGCACCTGGTGCGCTTTTTCATCCTTGGTGTAGTCGCCCGGCACTTCAACCTTGCCCTTGCCATCCGGCGTTTCTTCGCCGATCTGCAAAGTCAGGCGCGCAGGCACTTCATTGATCTTGTGATACAGGTCCGTATGGTTCTCGGCCTGGCCCGAAATGATCAGCGGCGTACGCGCTTCATCGATCAGGATCGAGTCGACTTCATCGACGATGCCGAAGTTCAGGCTGCGCTGCACGCGCTCGCGCGCTTCGTAGACCATGTTGTCGCGCAGGAAGTCGAAACCGAATTCATTGTTCGTGCCATACGTGATGTCGGAATTGTACGCCTGCTGCTTGGCGCTGTGCTCCATCTGCGACATGTTCACGCCAGTCGACAGGCCCAGCCATGCGTACAGGCGGCCCATGGTCTCGGCATCGCGCTGCGCCAGGTAATCATTGACGGTGACGATATGCACGCCCTTGCCCGACAAGGCATTCAGGTAGGCTGGCAAGGTTGCCATCAGGGTCTTGCCCTCGCCCGTGCCCATCTCCGCGATCTTGCCAAAATGCAAGACCATGCCGCCGATCATCTGCACATCGAAATGGCGCATGCGCAGGACGCGCTTGCTGGCCTCGCGGCAGACGGCAAAGGCTTCCGGCAGCAAGGCATCGAGCGATTCGCCGGCGGCGATGCGTTCCTTGAAGGCAGGCGTCTTCGCTTGCAGCTCGGCATCCGACAGCTTTTCGATGGCCGGCTCGAGCGCATTGATCTCGCGTACCGTTTTTTGGTATTGCTTGAGCAGCCGCTGGTTGCGGCTACCGAAAATCTGGGTCAGTAATGACATGCTTGAATTCTTGAAATAACGCCGTTAAAAAAAGCTCGGTAGGGAACAACGCGGTAGTAATCGCGTCACCGCACGGAGTTCGACTATGGCAAAAGACGATGATTTTATCATGCGTTCCCGACATGGTTGGGGTAATGCGCCATATAACAATAGCTTAATGACAAACAAATAGCAGAAATTGCGGACATTTTCCATACTGTAAGGCAATACGGTCCGCCCGCCTGCACCGCACCCGCCGCCGCACTCGTCATGCGCGGGCTAGTGTGCTATGTTTCGGCCATGCGAACTCCCACTTATTCTCCGGCACCGCGCCGCGGTTACGGCTTTGCCCGCTCCGGCCCGGCCGTCACGGGCGCAACCGATTTTCTGCGCGGCAACGCGACGATGGCCTCCCTGATGCCCACCGTCACGCGCCTGGCCGCCCTGCAAAAAGATTGCGCCAAGGCCTTGCCGGCCATGTTCGAGCATTGCGACATCCTGCAGTTCGAGAGCGGCCAGTTGGTGTTGGCCACGCCGAACGCGGCGCTGGCGGCCAAGCTCAAGCAGCAATTACCAAAGTTACAAGGGGAGCTGGAAAGAAAAGGCTGGCAGATTTCAGGCATCAAGCTGAAAGTGCAAGTCATCAAGAGCATCGCGCCCATCGTGCATACGCGGGCGCTGGTCTTGCCGGAAAAAGCCATGTCGGCCCTGGAAGAGCTGAGCACGGCCCTGCCAGCGTCGAAGCAAAACGAGCAGTTGATCGCGGCGCTACGCAATATGGTGCGCCACCACCGCGAACCGAAGGATTAACTCAGGTCAACGACCACTCGCGCTCCATTTGACGCAGGTACGATTGCGGCGCCGCCTCATTTGTATCGAAGGAAACGATTTCATACGATTCCGGCTGTTCCAGCAGCGCCAGCAGCAGCTGGTTGTTCAGCGCGTGGCCCGACTTGTGCGCCGTGTAATACGCGAGCAAGGGGTGGCCCACCAGGTACAGGTCGCCAATCGCGTCGAGGATCTTGTGGCGCACGAACTCGTCTTCATAGCGCAAGCCATCGGCGTTGAGGATGCGGTATTCGTCCATCACGATGGCGTTTTCCAGCGAACCGCCACGGGCCAGACCCATGCCGCGCAAGCTTTCCACGTCCTGCATGAAGCCAAACGTGCGCGCACGCGCCACGTCGTGCACATACGACACGTCGCCGAAATCGACGGAGGCGCGCTGCATCGTGCCATCGACGGCCGGGTGATTGAATTCGATAAAGAAATCGAGCTTGAAGCCGTCATACGGCGACAAGCGCGCCCATTTCTCCGCGTCACCCTTGCCGTGACGCACTTCCACAGGCTTGATGACCTTGATAAATTTCTTTGGCGCTTGCTGCTCTTCCACGCCAGCCTGCTGCAGCAGGTAGACGAAGGACGAGGCGGAACCGTCCATGATGGGGATTTCTTCCGCATTCACGTCGATATACATATTGTCGACGCCCAGGCCGGCCGCAGCCGACATCAGGTGTTCCACTGTAGAAACCCTGGCGCCATCCTTGATCAGCACGGAAGCCATGCGCGTATCGCCCACGGCCATGGCGCTGGCGGGGAACTCGACGATGGGATCGAGGTCGATGCGGCGAAACACGATGCCCGTGTCGATCGCGGCAGGACGCAGAGTCAGCTCGACCTTGGTGCCAGAATGCAAACCGACACCGATGGTGCGGACCTGTTGTTTGATGGTGCGTTGTTTTAACATCTGTCGATTATATCTATTTGCCGGATTTTCGTTGCGGCGCGGCATGGCCCACGCCAGAAATACCACAACCGCTACTCATGGATGCTCGCTCTCGGCATGGACAGCCTCCCTGCGCACGAGGTAAATGCCGCTGCCGATGATGATGGCCGCACCGATCAGGGTGTATTCGTCGGGCAAGGCGCGCCACAGCATCCAGTCCAGGGCCATGCCCCAGGCCAGGGCCGAGTATTCGAACGGCGCCACGCTGGACGCCTTGCCATGACGAAACGCTTCCGTAATCGCCAACTGCCCCAGGAAGCCGCTCAGCGACAAGCCCGCCAGCAGCCACCAGTCTTCGCGGCGGATGCTCACCCACTCGTGCGCCGACAAGGCCACGCCGCCGAGGGCCATCATCACCATCAGCCAAAAGACCATGCTTTCGCTGGCGTCCGTGCGGCTGAGGATGCGGCCCGTGACGGCGGAAATGGCGTAACAGGCGGCCGAGCCCAGCACGGCCAGCCCGGCCACCGAAAAGAATCCCGATCCGTCGGGGCGCAGCGCCACCAGCACGCCCAGCAAACCCACGGCGATGGCGCACCAGCGCGCGAAGTCCACTTTTTCCTTCAGGATAAAAACCGACAGGACGGTAATCAGCAAGGGGGCGACGAAAAACAGCGCATACGTCTCGGCCAGCGACATGCGCTTCAGGCCGTAGGCAAACAGGGTGATCATCAACACGCCCAAGACGCCGCGCAACAGGTGCAGCGGCCAGCGCACCTTCAGCACATTCTTGAAGGCGCCGCGGTACAGCAGGTACAGGCAGACGAGCGGCAACGACGACAGGGCGCGCAAGGCCGTCACCTGCATCGGCGGGTAATGAGCGGACAACAGCTTCATGGCTGTGTCCATCAGGGAAAACATGGCGACGGCGACCAGCATCACATAGATGCTGCGCAGGTTGGGATTGCGGGGTATCAGGACAGACTCCTGGCGAAAGAGCGGGACCGTCATCATGGCGACGGCCGGAGCCAGGACAGCATGGTCTGGACAGGCAGGGCCAGGCGGTCAGCCCGATTATAACAAGCGCGGCCGTTTTACCTTATGACACAGGCAACAGCATCACCAGTTTCAAGTCGTGCTGGCGCGCCAGGTGCAGGGTCACTTGATTGAACGCAAGCAGGCCCTGTTGCGCATGCCGGAACTGGCGCAAGCCGCCATCACGGCCCTGCACCTGCTGCGCGCCCCACCACTGGCGAAATTCAAGGCTGGCATCGGCCAGTTCGGCGATCAGGCCAGCCAGCGGCGCCTGATCCGCCTGCCGGCCGATATCGGCGCGAAACTCCGCCACCAGGCGCTGCGCCCGCTCGGGCCAGCCGACGACCAGATCGCGCGCACCAGGTTCCAGGAACATGAAGCGCAACTGGTTCGGCGCGTCCGCGTCCCCGTCGCCGTGCAGCCAGCCCGTAAACAGCGTGGACGCCGCCCCGTTCCACGCCACGGCATTCCATGCGCGGTCCAGGATATACGCGGGCGCGTCGATGGCGGCGACGATGGCGGCCAACTCGGCGGCGGCAGGTCCCCCGCCCTCGCCTGCGCCATGGCTGGGGTCATGCTTGTCTGCCACCTCGAACAGGTAGGCGCGCTCGGCCGCGCTCAGCTGCAGCACCTGCGCCAGGCGCGCCAGCATCCTGGCCGATGCCGACACGGGCCGCCCCTGCTCCAGCCACGTCAGCCAGGTGGGACTGACATCGCACAGCTGTGCCAGCTCTTCGCGCCGCAAGCCAGGCGTGCGCCGCCGTCCGCCGCCGGGCAAGCCGGCCATGGCGGGGGTGACGGTTTCGCGCCGGGCGCGGATGAATTCAGCAAGTTTGTTCGACATGAAGGGGAAGCATGGTAGTAGATATACCAGTATAAGTTATGGTCTTGTTACAGGATAATTTTATCCCTATTCTGCAGGAACTCAGCCATCCACAGGAGAAAACCATGCAGCAGCACGATGTCGTTACCGAACAGTTTGGCAAGACGGCCAATGCCTACCTGAGCAGCGCCGTACACGCGCAAGGCGCCGACCTGGTGCTGATGCAGGAATGCGCGCGCCGCCATGGCAAGCCCACCGTCCTGGACCTGGGCTGCGGCGCCGGCCACGCCAGCTTCGCCGTCGCCCCCGTGGCGCAATCGGTGGTCGCCTATGACCTGGCGCAGCCCATGCTCGACGTGGTCGACTGCGCCAAGGTGCAGCGCGGCTTGCACAATATCAGCACGCAACAGGGCGACGTGGCCCGCCTGCCGTTTGCCGACGCCAGCTTCGACATGGTCGTCACGCGCTTTTCCGCGCACCACTGGAACGACGTGGCGGGAGCCCTGGCAGAAGCGTGGCGCGTGCTGCGCCCGAACGGCACCTTATTAGTGGTCGACATCGTCGCGCCCAAGACGGCCCTGTACGACAGCACCTTGCAGGCGGTGGAAATGCTGCGCGACGCGTCCCACGTACGCGACTACCGCAGCTGCGAATGGGGCGCCAAGTTTGACAACGCAGGTTTTACGCACAGCTTGCGCAGCGTGTGGAAACTGACCATGCAGTTCGACGAGTGGGTGGCCCGCATGCGCACGCCAAGCGAAAGAGTGGCGGCCATCCGCAACCTGTTCGATGGCGCGCCCGAGGAAGCGCGCCGGTATTTCGCACTGCAGGACGATTATTCGTTCAGCATCGATGCGGCCATGTTCGAGGCGAGCAAGCCGTCGGTACAATAAAAAAACGGCGCCGATGGCGCCGTTTTTACGTCAAAAAAGACAAGTCCCTGAAAAATGTTCAGGGCAAGGCGCATTGCCGCAGGCAGTACGAGTAGTACGCCAAGGCAGTGCAACGCCGCCATGGACTTTTTCTCAGGGACTTAAGCCAGTTGGCCCAGCAGCGTTTCCGCATTCGACACTTCAAACTTGCCGCCTTGCTCGATGTTCAATTGCGTCACGACGCCATTGTCGACCAGCAGCGAGTAGCGCTGCGAGCGCGTGCCCATGCCGTGCTTGGAAAAATCAGCGTCCAGGCCCAGGGCCTTGCTGTAGGCGGCATTGCCGTCAGCCATCATGCGCACGATGCCGGTAGCTTTCTGGTCGCGGCCCCAGGCGCCCATCACGAACGCGTCGTTGACGGAGATGCACCAGATTTCATCGACGCCCTTGGCTTTCAGGTCGGCGGCGTGCTTGACGTAGCCCGGCACGTGCTGTGCGGAGCAGGTCGGGGTGTAGGCGCCTGGCAGGCCGAAGATGGCGATCTTCTTGCCCTTGACCAGGTCTTGCACGTTGAACGTGTTCGGGCCCAGTGCGCAGCCTTCGGTTTCGCTTTCGATGAATTCGGCCAGGGTGCCTTCTGGCAGGGTGTCGCCGATCTTGATGGTCATGTTGACTCCTTGTGTACTGTCGGTTGAAGGCGCCGCCCGTTCCATGGAGCGGACAGCGCCCGTGATCTGGTTCTGCCGGCATGCTGCCGACACTGCGCGATAGTATGCCTGACTTGCCGTATTTGTGCAGAAAGTGGCAGGAAAGGCAAAGGCAAAAGTCAAAAAACCGGCAAAAAAAACGGCGACCCTCAGGCCGCCGTCATGTTTGCTGACATCAGATCACCTCCGGTCACCTAATCACATGAAAAATGCGCAGGGCAAGGCGCATGGCCGAAGACAGTACGACTGTACGGCAAGGCTATGCAACGCCGCCATGGGCTTTTTTCACTGTGATTAGTCGGCTTGTTTGCGCAGGAAGGCTGGAATATCGTACGTCTCCATGCCATTCTTTTCCATCGCGCGCACCTGCTCGGAAGCCGATTCGCGGCGCCATACTGCCGGCGCTTTCATGCCGTCGAAACCGGCAGCCGGCGTAGCCACGCCAACCGTCGTCGTCGCCGCTTGCGCGCTACCCATGGCAGCCGATGGAGTCAACGGGCTGTTGTGGGTACCGGTGCGCAGCACTTGCTGCGGTACCAGCTGGATGTTTTTCTTCGCGCGGCCCAGGCCCGTGGCCACCACGGTAACGCGGATGTCGTCGCCCATGGCGTCGTCGTAGGCGATACCTTGCGCGATCGACGCATCCGGTGCGGCAAACGCGCGCACGGCGGCCATGACTTCCTTGATCTCTTTACCTTTCAAGCCACGGCTGGCCGTGACGTTGACCAGCACGCCGCGCGCGCCGGACAGGTCGATGCCGTCCAGCAGCGGCGAAGCGACAGCCTGTTCCGCGGCGATGCGTGCGCGGTCGACGCCGGAAGCCGTCGCCGTGCCCATCATGGCCTTGCCCTGCTCGCCCATGATGGTTTTCACGTCGTTGAAGTCGACGTTGATGTGGCCCGGCACGTTGATGATCTCGGCAATGCCGGCCACCGCGTTGTTGAGCACATCATCGGCATGCTGCATCCATTCCAGCATGCTTTCGTCTTCGTAGATCTCTTCCAGTTTTTCGTTGAGGATGATGATCAGCGAATCGACGTGCAGAGACAGCTGCTCCAGGCCTTCGTCGGCGATGTCCATGCACTTCTGGCCTTCATACGAGAATGGCTTGGAAACCACGGCCACAGTCAGCGCGCCCAGTTCCTTGGCCACTTCAGCCACGATAGGAGCGGCGCCCGTGCCCGTACCGCCGCCCATGCCGGCAGCGATGAAGACCATGTGCGCGCCGCGCAGCGAATCGGCGATGCGCGTGCGCGATTCTTCCGCCAGCTGGCGGCCGACGGCAGGCTTCATGCCGGCGCCCAGACCGGTATCGCCGATCTGAATGATGTTGTGGGCCTTCGATGTCGACAGGGCCTGTGCGTCGGTGTTGGCGGCAATGAACTCCACACCCGACATGCCTTTGTTGATCATGTGTTGGACTGCATTGCCACCCGCACCGCCGACGCCGACGACCTTGATGACGGTACCTAAAGCTGTGTTATCGACCATATCGAACTCCATGATGTGCTCCTATCAGATGCGGTTTCCAAGCGCCAGGCCTCATATTGGTAGGAGAACTGGAGATTGAAAACTGCGGTTAAATATAAAATAAAGTTATGTGTGTGTACCTGCGATGCTGCCAAAAAACCTGACCTGCCGGGCGTAAATCAAGCCCTTAAAAATTCCCTAAAAACCATTCCTTCATGCGCTGCCAGACTGCCTTCACCGAGCCGTCCTGACGCGTCACGATGTGGCCGCGCAGGTATTGCTTCTTCGCTTCCAGCAGCAGGCCCAATACCGTGGCATAGCGCGGGCTGCGCACCACGTCGGCCAGCTGGCCCCGATACTCGGGCGTGCCAAGGCGCGCCGGTTTCAGGAAAATGTCTTCCGCCATTTCCACCATGCCGGGCATGATGGAGGTGCCGCCCGTGAGCACGATGCCCGACGACAGCACACCTTCGTAACCGGATTCGCGCACCACCTGGTGCACCATCGCGAACAACTCTTCGACGCGTGGCTCGATCACTGCCGCCAGCGCCTGGCGCGACAGGTTGCGCGGGCCGCGGTCGCCCAGGCCAGGCACTTCCAGCGATTCGCCGGGATCGGCCAGGACCTGCTTGGCCACGCCATAGCGGATCTTGATTTCTTCCGCTTCCGCGGTCGGGGTGCGCAAGGCCATGGCGATGTCGTTGGTGATCTGGTCGCCGGCGATGGGAATGACTGCCGTATGGCGGATCGCGCCATCGGAAAATACCGCCACATCGGTCGTGCCGCCGCCGATGTCGATCAGCACCACGCCCAGTTCCTTCTCATCGGGCGTGAGCACCGCATCGGCGGACGCCATCGGCTGCAGGATCAGGTCCGACACTTCCAGGCCGCAGCGGCGCACGCACTTGACGATGTTCTGCACCGCCGACACGGCGCCAGTGACGATATGCACCTTCACCTCCAGGCGGATGCCGCTCATGCCGATAGGCTCGCGCACATCTTCCTGGCTGTCGACGATGAACTCCTGCGGCACCGTGTGCAGCAATTGCTGATCGGTCGGAATGTTAACCGCTTTTGCCGTCTCGATGACGCGCGCCACGTCGGTCGCCGTCACTTCCTTGTCCTTGATGGCCACCATGCCGCTGGAATTGAAGCTGCGGATATGGCTGCCTGCAATGCCCGCATACACATTGCGGATCTTGCAGTCGGCCATCAGCTCGGCCTCTTCCAGCGCGCGCTGGATGGACTCCACCGTGGCCTCGATATTGACCACCACGCCCTTTTTCAGGCCCTTCGATTCGTGCTGGCCCAGCCCGATCACTTCGTGGCGCCCGTCGGACATCACTTCGGCTACCACCGCCACCACTTTCGAGGTGCCGATGTCGAGGCCGACGATCAGGTTTTTCGCGTCTTTTGTCATTTCTTTCGCCTAGTTTTTTGGGCTATTAATTGATTAATTGATTATTCGGTTAAGTCGGTTTTTTAATCGGACTGCCATTTTTCTTCTTGATTGCCCCTGCCGGCCTGCCATCCTTGCCTTCGGCCGGTATCACCAGGCCGGCTGAACTGAGCGCCAGGCCATTCTGGTAACGCATATCGATCGTGTCGATATTTTCCAGCCGGCTCGCCAGCTGCGGGTAAATGCCCACCAGCCGGTCGACCCGCGCCTTCAGGGTCGTATGATTCTGTTCGCGCCCCAGCGCCACGCTCATGCCGTTATCCAGTTTTACGGTCCACGCATAGCGGCTCGACAGCGACAGGGTTTCCGGCACCATCTTCAACGGCGCAAACCACTTTGCCAGCTGCACGTAGGTCGCCAGCACTTCCTTTTCGCTGCCATCGGGGCCGGCGAAGGCCGGTAATTCATGGTCGTCTTCGGCCTCGGCCACATTCGCCGTAAACACGTCGCCCTTGACCGACAGCAGGCGCCCGTCCTCGCCCCAGGTACCCAGCGCCTCATGTTCTTCCAGCGCCACGATCAGCTGGTTCGGCCACTCGCGCCGTACGCTGGCACGGCGCACCCAGGGCACCGATTCGAACACGCCGCGCACGCTTTCCAGGTTGGTCGTGAAGAAATTGCCCTTGATGCGGCCCAGCGTGCCGCTGCGCAGGGTCAGGTAATTCACGTGGCGCAGGCCCTTGTCGTCCGCGCTTTCCACCTTGATCGTGCGCAGGTCGAACATGGGACGCTGCGACACCCACCAGACGCCGGCGGCCACGCACACGACCAGAACCGCGGCCAGCAAGCCGTTGGCAGTCGTATTGAGGCTTTTAGCGTCATGCCACATATCAGCGCTGTCCCTTGTGCATTTTCAGGCTGGCGCCGGCGACGATTTCCAGACACAGGTCTTCATAGCTGGTGCCTTCCGCGCGCGCCGCCATCGGCACGAGCGAGTGCCCCGTCATGCCGGGCGAGGTATTTACTTCCAGCAGGAACAACGCGCTGTCTGCCGTGCGCATCAGGACATCGACCCGTCCCCAGCCTTCGCAGCCCAGGGCGCGGTAGGCGGCCAGGGCGATGCGCTCCATCTCTGCGATGATCGCGCCATCGAGCTGCGGCGGGCAGAAATACTGCGTGTCGTCCGTGAAGTACTTGTTCTGGTAATCGTAATTGCCTTGCGGCGCGACGATTTCAATCGGCGGCAACGCGCGCGCCGTGGCGCCCTTGCCCAGGATCGCAACGGTAAACTCGCGGCCCTTGATGAACTCCTCGGCCAGCACCGAATCATCGAGGCCGGCGGCGATGTCGTAGGCGGCCTGGAAGGCCGACGCTTCGTTGACGGTCGTGATGCCGATGCTCGAGCCTTCATGCGGCGGCTTGACGATCAGCGGCAAGCCCAATTCCGCGGCGACCTTGGCCAGGTCGGAACTGTCGTCCAGTACCGCGTACTTTGGCGTCGGCAGCTGGTGCATCAACCAGATCATCTTGGTGTAGACCTTGTCCATGCCCACCGAGCAGGCCATCACGCCGCTGCCCGTGTATGGAATGCCCAGTTGTTCCAGCGCGCCCTGCAGACTGCCGTCTTCGCCGAAGCGGCCGTGCAGCGCGATGAAGACGCGGTCAAATTGCTCAGCGGCCAATTCGGCCAGGCTGCGTTCGCCCGTATCGAAGCCATGCGCATCCACGCCATGGCTTTTCAGGGCTGCCAGCACGCCCGCGCCGGACATCAGCGACACTTCGCGCTCGGCCGAACGGCCGCCGAACAGGACGCCGACCTTGCCCAATTGTTTAACGTCGATAGCTGAAGCTTGGTTCACGTCAGGCCTTTACAGTGTGAGATTGATACGTTGTCAGTTGATTCGGGATGCCGCTGATCGAGCCGGCTCCCATGGTCAGCACGACGTCGCCGTCGCGCGCCACGCTCATGATGGTGTCGGCCATGTCCGTCATGGACTCGACGAAGATCGGTTCGATTTTGCCGCGCGCGCGCAGCGCATGCGCCAGGGCACGGCCGTCGGCGGCGACGATAGGCGCTTCGCCGGCCGCATACACTTCGGACAGCAGCAGCACGTCGGGTGCGCCCAGCACCTTCACGAAATCCTCGAACAGGTCACGCGTACGGCTGTAGCGGTGCGGCTGGAACGCCAGCACCAGGCGGCGGCCGGGATAGGCGGCGCGCGCGGCGGCCAGGGTCACTTCCGTTTCCACCGGATGGTGGCCGAAATCGTCAACCAGCGCAAAAGTACCGCCGTTCGGCAGCGCCACGTCGCCGTAACGCGTGAAGCGCCGGCCCACGCCGGAAAACTCGGCCAGGCCCTGCTGCGTGGCGCTGTCGGCGATGCCGATTTCGCGCGCGATGGCAATCGCCGAGCAGGCATTCTGCACATTGTGCATGCCAGGCTGGTTCAGCACTACGTCCAGGTCCGGATAGCCTTCCTGCAGCACGGTGAAATGCATTTCCAGGCCCACGGCGCGCGCGTTGATGGCGCGCACTTGCGCGTCTTCCGCGAAACCATAGGTGGTGACGGGCTTGGTGACGGACGGGATGATGGCACGCACGTGCGGATCATCGATGCACAGCATGGCGCGGCCATAGAACGGCAAGCGGTGCGTGAACTGCACGAAGGCTTGCTTGAGCTTTTCGAAATCGTGCTCGTAGGTGTCCATGTGATCGGCGTCGATATTCGTGATCACTTCGATCATCGGCGTCAGGTTCAGGAACGAGGCGTCCGATTCATCGGCTTCTGCCACCAGGTAGTCGCCCGAACCCAGCTTGGCGTTCGCGCCGGCACTGGTCAGGCGGCCGCCGATGACGAAGGTCGGATCGAGACCGCCCTGCGCCAGCACGGAAGCGACCAGGCTGGTCGTCGTCGTCTTGCCATGCGTGCCCGCGATCGCGATACCGCGTTTCAAGCGCATCAATTCACCGAGCATCACGGCGCGCGGCACCAGCGGAATCTTGCGCGCACGCGCAGCCGCCACTTCCGGATTGTCTTGCGGGACGGCGCCCGACGTCACCACCGCATCGGCGTCGCCGATATTTTCTGCCGCGTGACCGAGCATGACGGTCGCGCCCAGGCTCGCCAGGCGCTGCGTCGCCGCATTGCTGCCCAGGTCGGAGCCCGACACCTTGTAGCCCAGGTTGACCAGCACTTCGGCGATGCCGCTCATGCCGCTGCCGCCAATACCGACAAAGTGGATATTGTTTACTTTATGCTTCACAGAGCTAACCTCATGCCAGTTTTTCCAATACGTGTGCGATCGCCTCATTGGCGTCGCGCTTGCCTGCTGCCAATGCCGCCTGCGCCATCTGCTGGCAAGTGTCGCGGCTCAGCGACGCCAGCAGCGCGCTCAGCGACGCGGCACTCATTTCCGTTTGCGGCAGATGAATCGCCGCGCCTTGTTTTGCCATCCATTGCGCGTTGTCGCGCTGGTGGCTGGTGGTCGACGCCACCAGCGGCACGAGCACGCTGGCCACGCCGGCCGCCGTCAATTCCGACAGGGTGATGGCGCCAGCGCGGCAAATCACCAGGTCGGCCTCGGTATACGCCTTGGCCATGTCGTCGATGAAATCGACCACATTGGCTTGCACGCCCGCCTGCGCATACGCGGCATGCAGGGCGTCGATATTCTTCTTGCCCGACTGGTGCGTGACCAGCGGACGCTCGCCTTCCGGCATCAGCGCCAGCGCGGCAGGCAGGCTGTCGTTCAGCGCTTTCGCGCCCAGGCTGCCGCCCACTACCAGGATGCGCAGCGGGCCGCTGCGGCCCGCGAAACGCGCGGCCGGCGGCGCCATGGCGAGGATTTCCGCGCGCACGGGATTGCCCGTCACGACGGCCTTGCCGGCAGCGCTGCCGAAATCAGCAGGAAAGCCGAAGCACACTTGCTGCGCCAGCGGCACCAGGGTCTTGTTCGACAACAGCAGCGCCGCGTCGGCATTGACCAGCACCAGCGGCACGCCTTTCAGGCGCGCCATCAGGCCGCCCGGCACGGTGACGTAGCCGCCCATGCCCATCACCACATCCGGCTTGCGGCTGGCGATGAAACGGCGGATGGCAAAGAAGCTGGCCAGCATCTTGAAGCCGCCTTGAATGGTGTGCGCCAGGCCCTTGCCGCGCATGCCGGAAAATGCGATGGCATCCATGGGAATGCCGCTCTTCGGCACCAGCTCCTGCTCCATGCCGTGGGTCGTGCCCAGCCAGCTCACTTCCCAGCCGCGCGCGCGCATCGTCTGCGCAATCGCCAGGCCAGGGAAAATATGGCCGCCGGTACCGGCCGCCATGATCATCAGTCTTTTCGTCGTTTTCAAGTTCGTCGCGTTGTTCATAGCCGGCCTCCCCGCATGAGGATCCGGTTTTCGTAATCGATGCGCAGCAAAATCGCCAGGCCGATACAGTTAATCAGTACGCCCGTGCCGCCATAACTCATCAAGGGCAAGGTCAGGCCCTTGGTCGGCAGCAGGCCCAGGTTAACGCCCATGTTGATGAAGGTCTGCACGCCGATCCAGATGGCGATGCCTTTCGCCGTCAGTCCCGCGAAGGTTTGGTCGATGGCGATCGCCTGGCGGCCGATGTCGAACGCCCGCTTGATAATCCAGTAAAACATGCCGATCACGACCAGCACGCCCACCAGGCCCAGCTCCTCGCCGATCACGGCCAGCAAAAAGTCCGTGTGGGCTTCGGGCAGGTAATGCAGTTTTTCCACGCTGCCGCCCAATCCCACGCCAAACAGTTCGCCGCGCCCGAAGGCGATCAGCGAGTGTGTCAACTGGTAAGCCTTGTTCAGGGCATTGTCTTCCTGCCACGGGTCGAGATACGCAAAAAACCGCTCGCGGCGGAATTTTGACAGGGCGATGATGGTGACGAAGATCGCCGTCAGCATGGCGCCGATACCGCCGAACCAGATGGCGTTGACGCCGCCCAAAAACAAAATGCCCATGGCGATGCAGACGATCACGCCGAAAGCGCCCAGATCGGGCTCCATCAGCAGCAGCAGGCCGACGAAGCTGACGGCCAGCGCCATCGGCATGAAGCCCTTGGTCAGCTTGTGCATGTATTCCTGCTTGCGCACCGTGTAATCGGCCGCGTACAGCACCATCACCACCTTCATCAGCTCGGACGGCTGCGGCCGCAGGCCCGGCAGGTTCAGCCAACGGCGGCCGCCGTTGACCGACACGCCCAGGCCAGGTATCAGCACCATCACCAGCAGCACCAGGGTGCCGATGAACAGCCACGGCGCCATCTTTTGCCAGGTCGCGACGGGGATACGGAACACCAGCGCGCCGACGACGATCGACACGCCGATGAACAGCGCCTGGCGCACGACAAAATAATTGTTCGTATAGGCGGCAAACTTGCGCGCATCCGACAGCGAGATCGACGCCGAATACACCATCACCATGCCCAGCAACATGAGCAGCAGGACGACCCATACCAGCGGCTTGTCATAGTCCATCATCTTCGATTGCCGCGCGCGGCTATCCAGCGGCTTGGCAGCCGAGCCGGAACCAAAGCTGAAGGGCAGTTGGAAAGCCATCAGATATCCTGTCCGTTTTCCAGGGCGATGTCGCGCACGGCGTCGACAAACACCTGCGCGCGGTGCGCATAGTTCTTGAACATGTCCAGGCTGGCGCACGCGGGCGACAGCAGCACGGCATCGCCAGCCAGCGCCAGGCTGCTGGCGCGCTTGACGGCTTCCGGCAAGGTGGCGCAGTCGACGATGTCCACGCCAGCCGGCTCGAGGGCCGCGCGCAAGGCCGGTGCATCGCGTCCGATCAGCACCACGGCGCGCACGTAGCGCGATACGGGTTCGGCCAGCGGCGAGAAATCCTGCCCCTTGCCGTCGCCGCCGGCGATCAGCACCAGGCGCTGTTCCGCGCCGCCAAACGCCTTGCCCAGGCCGAACAGGGCCGCCACGGTCGCGCCCACATTCGTGCCCTTGCTGTCGTCGTAGTATTCCACCTCGCCCACTGCCGTGATCAGCTCCACGCGGTGCGGCTCGCCCTGGTATTCGCGCAAACCATGCAGCAGCGGCGCGAATGGCAGGCCGATGGCGCGACACAGGGCCAGCGCCGCCAGCGCATTCGAGGCATTGTGCTGGCCGCGGATTTTCAGCGCATCGGCCGGCATCAGCTTTTTCGCCATCGTCGGCACCGGTTCCGGCGCGGGATCGTTCTTCCTGCGTTTTTTCTCGATGACTTCTTCGCTGGGCACAGCTTGCGCCAGCCAGAAGATGCCACGTTCATTGACCAGGCCAAAGCTGTCGACTTCCGCCGGTTCGCCCGTGCCGAAGGTGATGGTCTCGACCAACGGGTCGGCCATGTGCATCACGGCCGCATCGTCGCGGTTCAATATGCGCACGGTCTGGTCGCCGAAGATGCGCGCCTTGTCTGCGGCGTAGGCGGCCATGTCGCCATGCCAGTCCAGATGGTCCTGCGACAGATTCAAGACCGTGGCCGCATCGGCCTGCAGGCTGAATGTCGTGTGCAGCTGGAAGCTGGACAGTTCCAGGATCCACGCTTGCGGCAAGGTGCTGGCGACGGGTTCCGCCACTTCAGCCTCCGCATCCACCGGCTGCGGCGCAGGCTCGGCATCGAGCACTTCGCGCAGCACGTCCAGCGCGGCCGGGCTGATATTGCCGGCCACGCGCGTGGCAAGGCCGGCGCGTTCGCACAACAAGCCTACGAGGCTGGTGACGGTCGTCTTGCCATTCGTTCCCGTGATGGCGATGACTTTCGGAGCATAGCCGCGTTCTGCCTTCAAGGCGGCCAGCGCCTGCGCGAACAGTTCGATTTCGCCCCACACGGGGATGTTTTTCTCAGTAGCTGCCGGCGCAATCTGCGCCAGTTCGCAGCCCGGCGCGAGGCCTGGGCTGACGGTGACAAAGTCCACGCCGTCAAGCAAGTCGGCCGTGAAGGCGCCGGCGATGAACTGCGCCTGCGGCACGGCGGCCTGCAACGCGGCCAAGCGCTCCGGGCTTTCTCTTGTGTCGGCCACGCGCACGGTCGCACCGCTACGGGCCAGCCACAGGGCCATGGCCAGGCCTGACTCCCCGAGGCCCAGTACCAGTGCGGTTTTAGCGTCGTACATCATCAGCGCAGCTTCAAGGTGGTCAGGCCGAGCAGCACCAGCATCATGGTGATGATCCAGAAACGCACGACAACCTGCGTCTCCTTCCAGCCTTTTTGTTCAAAATGGTGATGCAATGGCGCCATCAGGAAGACGCGACGGCCAACGCCAAAGCGCTTCTTGGTGTACTTGAACCAGACGACCTGGATGATCACGGACAGCGTTTCAACCACGAAGATGCCGCCCATGATGAACAGGACGATTTCCTGGCGCACGATGACGGCGATGGTACCCAGTGCGCCGCCCAGTGCCAGCGCGCCCACGTCGCCCATGAATACTTTCGCGGGGTGGGTGTTATACCAAAGGAAGGCCAGGCCGGAACCGGCCAGCGCGCCGCAGAAGATCACCAGTTCGCCGGCGCCCGGAATGTGCGGGATGAACAGGTAGCGCGCATACGTGGCATTACCGGTCAGGTAGGCGAACAGGCCCAGGGCCGTGCCCACCATCACAGTCGGCATGATGGCCAGGCCGTCAAGGCCATCGGTGAAATTGACGGCGTTGCTGGTACCGACAATGACGCAATACGTCAGCGCGATGAAGCCCCACACCCCCAGCGGATAGCTAATGGTCTTGAAGAACGGGACGATCAGATCGGCCTTCGGCGGCAAGTCCATGGCGAAGCCCGACTGCACCCAGGCGTAGATCAGATTCCACACCTGGCCGGCATTGGGCTCGGAGATGGAGACGGAAAACGCCAGGTAAAACGCGGCGGCGATGCCGATCAGCGACTGCCAGAAGTATTTTTCGCGCGAGCGCATGCCTTCCGGGTCCTGGTGCACCACCTTGCGGTAGTCGTCGGCCCAGCCGACGGCGCCAAAGCCCAAGGTGACGATCAGCACGGGCCAGATGAAACGGTTCGACAGGTCGGCCCACAGCAAGGTGGAAATGCCGATGGCGATAAGGATCAGCACACCGCCCATGGTGGGGGTGCCGTGTTTTTTCAGATGCGTTTGCGGGCCATCCGTACGCACGGCCTGGCCAACCTTCATGCGCGTGAGCATGCGGATCACGGCAGGACCGGCGCACAGGCCGATCAAAATCGCCGTCAGGGTGGCGAAGACGGCGCGGAACGTGATGAAGTTAAAGACCCGCAATGGGCCAATGTCGTCCTGGAAATAATGAGCGAGCCAGAGCAGCATGATTAGTGAGCTTCCTTGTTATTGTTGTTTGAACCAATCAAATGCTGCACGGCCCGTTCCATCTTCATGAAACGGGAGCCCTTGATTAATACTGTTGCATCCGAACGGCCGGACAAATGCGCATCGAGCGCCGCCAGCAAACCGTCGAACTGTTCGAAATACTCCACGACCGTGCCTGATTCCTGGCTCGCGGCTGCCTGCGCCGGATTGACCAGATGGCGCGCCAGACCGCCCGTCGCCAGCACGTGTTCGATGCCTTTGGCGGCGGCGTAGGCGCCGATCTCTTCGTGGAACTGCTGCCCCTGCGTGCCGACTTCGCCCATCTCGCCCAGCACCAGGATGCGCGGTGCCGCGGCCTGCGCCAGCACATCGATGGCCGCGCGCGCCGAATCCGGATTGGCGTTATACGTGTCGTCGATGATGGTGGCGCCATTGGCGGCGCGTTTTTTCTGCAGCCGGCCGTTCACGGGAGAAAACGCCTCCAGGCCCTGCTTGATATGTTCTGGCGCGATGCCGGCGCCGATAGCGCATGCCACCGCCGCCAGCGCATTGCGCACATTGTGTTCGCCCGCCGCCTGCAAGTCCACGAAGAACTGGCGCAAGCCGCCGTCCTGTGCGCGCACGCTGACGAACAGGTCGCTGCCAAAATCCTCGGACGCGCGGTGCGTGCAGCTGACATCCGCCTCTTTCGACAGGCCAAACGTGATGATGGCGCGCGCGCCGGCCAGTTCGCGCCACACGGGCGTGAACTCATCGCCATGCGGGAAGACGGCCACGCCGTCATGCGCCAGGGCTGCCAACGCGGCGCCATTCTCGCGCGCCACCGCTACCACCGTGTGCATGAATTCCTGGTGCTCGCGCTGCGCATTGTTGACCATCGCCAGGGTCGGCGCGGCAATCGCCGCCAGGCGGGCAATCTCGCCCGGGTGGTTCATGCCCATCTCGATGACGGCTGCCTTATGCTGTTCGCTCAGGCGGAACAGGGTCAGAGGCACGCCGATCTCGTTATTCAGGTTGCCGCGCGTGGCCAGGCGCGCCTCTTCACCAAAGGCTGCCGCCAGGATGAATGAAATCATCTCCTTGACGGTGGTCTTGCCATTGCTGCCGGTGACGCCGATGACGGGCAAATTGAAACGGCAGCGCCAGTGGTTGGCGATGCGGCCCAGCGCGGCCAGGGTATCGGCGACCACGATGGCCGGCACCTTGCTACTGTCCCAGCCCGCCGGCAGACGCTCGACCACCACGGCGGCGACGCCGCGCGCGGCCACCTGGTCGAGGAAATCGTGGGCGTCGAAACTCTCGCCGCGCAGGGCCACGAACAGCGAACCGGCTTGGGCGCTGCGGCTGTCGGTGGACACACCGTCAAAAACGGTGTCGCCCGTCAGCTGTGCACCGTCCAGCGACGGCATCAATTCAGCCAGGCTTGCGTGCATCAGGCTATCCATCAGTTCGTCCTCATCATCGTCAGGCGCGCGGACAAGGCCAGCTGCGCATGGTCGGCATCGGAGAACGGCAGTTTCTTGCCCTTGATTTCCTGGTACGGCTCATGGCCCTTGCCCGCCAACAGGATCACATCCGGCTTGGCCGCGTGCTTGATGGCCGACAAAATGGCCCCGGCGCGGTCTTCGATGGCTTGCGGCTGCGGACCGTCGGCACGCATGCCGGCGACGATCTGCGCGATGATGGCATGCGGGTCTTCGCTGCGCGGATTGTCGCTGGTGACCAGCACGTGGTCCGCCAGCTGCGCGATGGCGCCCATCTGCGGACGCTTGCCCGGATCGCGGTCGCCGCCGCAGCCGAACACGCACCACAGCTGGCCGCCCCGCTCCTGCGCCACCTGGCGCAAGGCAGCCAGGGTTTTTTCCAGCGCGTCAGGCGTATGCGCGTAATCGATGACGACCATCGGCGCTTCCTGGCCGCCCACCTGCTGCATGCGGCCCGGGGCCGGCTGCAGGGATTCGATGCCGTCGATGGCGGCGCGCAAGCCGGTACCATGCGCCAGCAAGGCGCCCAGCACGGCCAGCGCGTTGCTGATATTGAAGTGGCCCACCAGCTGCGTCTTGATCAGCGCAACGCCCAGCGCGCATTCCAGGTGGAAGTCGGTGCCGGCATTACGGCTGCGGAACTGGCTGGCGCGCAGCATCAGCACACGCGGCAAATCGGGCAAGGCGGCCGCATCCTGCAGGGTATAGCCGATAACCGGATACTCGCCTGCCAGCTTGCCGTCCACATGGCGGACCAGGCGCAAGCCCATGGGATCGTCCAGGTTGATGACGGCCGTTTTCAGCCCGGGCCAGTCGAACAGCTTGACCTTGGCCGCCTCGTAGGCCGCCATGTCGCCATGGTAGTCGAGGTGGTCGCGCGTCAAATTGGTAAACATGGCGACATCGAAATGCATGCCGGCCGCGCGTTCCTGGTCCAGGCCGATCGACGACACTTCGATGGCGACGGCCTTGGCGCCGGCGTCGCGCATGGCGGCGAGTTTGCGCGCCAGCAGCACGGCGTCCGGCGTGGTGTAGCCGGTCACGTCGAATTCGATGGCGCCGCGCGGCTTGCACAGGCCTACGCCCAGGGTGCCGATGACAGAAGAGGTTTCACCGAGGCGCGCCAGCGCTTGCGCCAGCCACAGCGCGCACGAGGTCTTGCCATTCGTGCCCGTCACGCCGGCGCTGAACATGGCGCTGTCGGGCATGTCGTAAACAGCATGCGCCACGGGGCCGGCCACGCGTTTCAGGTCGCTGACCAGCAGGTGCGGCACGCTCCATGCGGCGTTCCATTCAACGGCGTCATGCACGATGGCGGCGGCGCCCTGCTCGATGGCAGCTTCGATAAAATGCGTGGCGTCCGCGTAGGCGAAAAACACGTCGCCGCGCTGCACACGGCGCGAATCGGACGTCAGCTGCCCGGACGGGGCAGCCGTTTTGATCCACAAACTGATGTCTTGTATGGTCATGAGTGACTTCACATGGCCTCCGGGCCGGCATTGGCCGGGACCACGATTTCGGTAACGGAGGAATCGGGCGGTACGTTCATCGCGCGCAGCGCGTTGGTCGCAATCGCCGCGAAAGCGGGAGCGGCAACCTGGCCACCATAGTGGGCAGGGCCGGTCGGTTCATCGATCATCACGGCAATGATGAAGCGCGGTGCCGACATCGGCACCATGCCCACGAACGAGCCGATATATTTGCGCGGCATCGCATAGCGGCCGTTTTCCACTTTATAGGCGGTACCCGTCTTGCCGCCCACGCGGTAGCCGGCGACCTGGGCGCGCTTGGCCGAGCCGTGCGCGCCGGAGACCACAAGTTCGAGCATGGCGCGCATTTCGGCAGCCGTCTTCGGTTTGATCACTTGCTGGCCCACGGGCAGTTCATTGACCTTCTGGAACGACAGGGGAATCGTGTCGCCGTCGCGCGCGAACATCATATAAGAGCGCGCCAGCTGGATCAGCGAGACGGAAATGCCGTTACCGTAGCTCATGGTCGCCTGTTCCACAGGGCGCCACGATTTATAGGGACGCACGCGGCCGGCCACGGCGCCAGGGAAACCCCATTTCGGCTGCTGGCCAAAGCCCACCTTGGTAAACATTTCCCACATTTCCTGCGACGGCATGCCCAGCGCGATCTTCGAGGTGCCGATGTTCGACGACATTTCGATGATTTCGGAGACATTGATCACGCCATGCGGCTTGGTGTCGGTGATCGTGCGGTCGGCGATGGTGTAGCGGCCCGGCCCCGTGTCGATCAGGGTGCCCGGCTTGACGCGGCCCGTGTCGAGCGCCAGCGAGACCGTGATCGGCTTCAGGGTCGAACCGGGTTCAAAAGTATCGGTCATGACGCGGTTGCGCAGCTGCTGGCCCGTGAGCTTGCGGCGGTCGTTCGGGTCGTAGCTGGGGTAATTGGCCAGGGCCAGCACTTCGCCCGTGTGCACGTCGAGCACCACGGCGCCGCCGGCCTTGGCATTGAATTTTTCCACCGCTTCCTTCAACTGCGTGAAGGCGATGTACTGGATCTTGCTGTCGACGGACAGGGTCAGGTCCTTGCCATCGTGCGGTTCGTGGATGAAGCCGATGTCTTCGACGATGTGGCCCAGGCGGTCCTTGATCACGCGGCGGCTGCCGGTGGTGCCGACGAGGGTCTTCTGCTGCGCCAGCTCCATGCTTTCCTGGCCCACGTCTTCCACGTTGGTAAAACCCACCACGTGGGTCATCACTTCGCCCTGTGGATAAAAGCGCTTGTATTCCTTGCGCTCGTCGATGCCGTCGATGCCCAGCTTGGAAATCTTGTCGGCCACGTCCATCTCGACCTGGCGTTTCAGGTAAACGAAGCTGCGGTCCGAATCGAGCTTCTTGCGCAATTCGTTGACGTTCATTTCCAGCAGGCCGGCCAGCGCATTGATTTTCTCGGGCGACGCCTGCAGCACGTCGTCGGGAATGGCCCAGATGGCTTTCACGGGGACGGACGAGGCGAGCACCTGGCCATTGCGGTCGGTGATCTTGCCGCGCGTGGCCGGCAATTCCAGCGTGCGCTCATAGCGCGCCTTGCCCTGCTTTTGCAGGAACTGCGTCGAGACGCCCTGCAGCCACAGCGCGCGCGCGCCCAGGCCGGCGAAAGCGAAGAACAGCAGGAACAGCACGACGCGCGAACGCCAGACGGGCAGGCGCACCGCCAGTACGGGGTTCTTCGAGAATGGCACGCCTTTCGATGCCGCCACCCGGCCGTTGCTGTTACCGCCCAACTTCATTATTCGCCCTCCGTCAGGTATTGCGTACGCGCCGCCGTCAGCGGCGTCATGCTCAGGTCGCGCCGCGCGATCGATTCGATGCGTTCATGCTTGCCCAAAGTGGACTGGTCCAGCTGCAGCTGCGCCCAGTCGATGTCGAGCTGGCGCGACAGCGCTTGCGCGCGCTCCAGGTCGATCAACAGGTGGCGCGACTGGTATTGCGCGTTCACCAGCGACAGGCCGCAGCACACCAGCAGGGCCGACAGCACGACACACAGCTTGCCAGTCATCGGGCGCCGCCGTTTGCAGGGGCGGCCAGCGGCAGGCGCTGCGCCACGCGCATCACGGCCGAACGCGAACGGGGGTTGCCCTCGATCTCGGCGTCGGACGGCTTCATCTTCGAAATCAGCTTCATTTCCGGCTGCGGCAAGTCCACCGCGCGGATCGGCAGGCGGCGGTCAGGCTGCTCCACGTTCGCCTTCGAGGCGAAGAAGCGCTTGACCATGCGGTCTTCCAGCGAATGGAAACTGATCACGGCCATGCGCGCGCCGGGCGCCAGGCAGGCATACGCCTGGTTCAGGCCGATCTCGAGATCCTCGAGCTCCTTGTTAATGAAAATGCGTATGGCCTGAAAGGTGCGGGTAGCGGGGTCCTTACCCTTCTCGCGGGTCTTGACGGCGCCTGCCACGATGCCGGCAAGCTGTCGTGTGCTTGAAATTGGCTGGACTGCCCGGCCAGCAACAATCGCCTTTGCAATCTGAAAAGCAAACCGTTCTTCCCCATAATCGCGTATCACTTTCTCTAAATTCTGCTCGGTTTCCACCGCCAGCCATTCGGCCGCGGAGATGCCGCGCGTGGTATCCATGCGCATATCCAGCGGTCCGTCGTTGCGGAAGCTGAAACCGCGCGCCGCGTCGTCGACCTGCGGCGACGAGATGCCCAGGTCGAGCAGGATGCCGTCCACCTGCTGCACGCCGCGTTCGGCCAGGCTGGCCGTCATGGTGGCAAAGCTGTCGTGGACGATTTCGAAGCGGGGGTCGCCGATCTGCTCGGCCGTGGCGATCGCCTGCAAGTCCTTGTCGAAGCCGATCAGGCGCGCGTCGGAGGCCAGGCGCGACAAAATCAGGCGGCTATGGCCGCCGCGGCCAAACGTGCCGTCGACGTAAACGCCGTGCGCGCGGTCGCCCGACAGGTCGAGCGCATCGACCGCTTCATCGAGCAGCACCGTGCGATGCTGAAATTCCGGCACCGTGAGTTGTGTCATTACGGAGCCTTAGAAAGAAAAATTGGAAAGTACATCGGGGGTGCCGGCATCGATCGCCTGCTGTTCTTTGTCGGCCAACTTGGCGGCATCCCATATTTCAAAGTGGCTGCCCATGCCGATCATCATGACTTCGCGCGCCAGCCCGACGGCGTTGCGCAATTCAGGCGAGATCAGCACGCGGCCGGCCGAGTCCAGCTCGACGTCGACGGCGTTGCCGAGGAAGATGCGCTGCCAGGCGCGCGCCGACATGGGCCAGGCGGCGATTTGCTGGCGGTGGCTTTCCCACACGGGACGGGGGAAAAACAGCAGGCAGCCATCGGGGTGTTTGGTCAGGGTCAAGCGGCCTTCGCATTGAATCGCCAGCGCGTCACGGTGCTTGGCAGGGATAGACATCCTGCCTTTGGCATCGAGATTGATTGCGGACGCGCCTTGAAACACGGAAGACCTTTTTTGAGCTTGGGTTGCGACGCTTGCGCATCATGATGAAAAGGGAAAATTTCCCACAAAAACACACTTTTTCACACAGTTGCCCACTTTAGAGGAAGCAAAGATAGTGGTCAAGCGGTTTCCGATTGGCAAAACAGGAATTTTATTAATGAAATTAAGGACTTAGCGCATATCGTTGAAGGAGTCTCAAATAAAAATATATCGATAAATTAGATACTTATGAAAGATAGTGAATGTGCTACCTCATCTGCACACATGTGTTTTCCTACCGTAAACATCGAAAAAAACGAAATCGAAAAATTGAATTTTTTACAGTTAGTTGACGCATGACAATAATTTCGTCATCCAGACACAACAGCAATCAGCCGCAACGTAAGACTTGGTTTAAAGCAAAAAATAATCGTCCACGGCGCGTATCGGCCCTGTTTTCAGGGGTTGGCCTGACGCAGGAAAACTATTTTTGCAATGCAGCAATTAATTGTAGATAAGAAACTTTAACCAATTATTCACTTTTAGTTGTATATACAACTTTACCTTAAGTGCTATACTTTTAGAAACAAAAAAAGCCCCGTTGCGGGGGCTTTTGCGTGGCGCGCAGCAGGAAAAGCAGCCGCTGCCGAGGTGCTCCCTGGCAGGCCAGGGAGCCGGAATTCAAGTGAAGCAGGCCGGTAGGCCGGATTTTGTTACGGCGCCTTCCCTTGCAGGTCGGCGCTATGACAGTCATTCCTCTAGGCGCCAGATTACTCGGGCGCTCAAGCTTTCTACCCGCACGCTCCGCGAGCAGCATCATCGCGTGCCTATTTGAAATTGCACCAGGTGGAGGTTACCGCGTTTCACCGTAACTTAATACGCTCGTCTCTGTGGCCCTATTCCTCGCCTTATACCTTGCGGCTTTCGACGGACGGCCGTTAACCGTCACCCCGCTCTATGGAGTCCGGACCTTCCTCCCGCCAGCGCATTGCTGCGCCGGCCAGCGACTGTCTGGCCTGCTTCACCCGCCATTGTACCGCGCCGCAGCATGTTTCTGCAAAAAGGCCGGTACAGGCGCGGCGCCGCCCGCCGGGCGCCCTCGTCGTCACCCTGGGGGATTGTGTAATTCGGTGTCGCCATTTCAAAAGCCGGGCCAAATCGGCTCACATAGAATGAGGCAAGCTGCTTGCATGCAAGCGCATGCGCACCGCTTGCCCCATTTCTTTGCCACCCACTAGAATATAAAGAGCCGAACATGACGCAACAATCCCGTACCGGCGGCCAGATCCTGGTCGATGCCCTGCAGATCCACGGTGTCGACACCGCCTTTGGCGTGCCTGGCGAAAGCTACCTCGACGTGCTCGACGCCCTGCACGACTCGGGCATCCGCTTCATCATCAACCGCCAGGAAGGCGGCGCTGCCTTCATGGCCGAAGCCTATGGCAAGCTGACGGGCAAGCCGGGCATCTGCTTCGTCACGCGCGGACCGGGCGCCACCAACGCCTCGATCGGCGTGCACACGGCCTACCAGGATTCCACGCCAATGATCCTGTTCATCGGCCAGGTGGGCAATGATTTCGTCGACCGCGAAGCGTTCCAGGAAATCGACTACCGCCGCATGTACGGCCAGATGGCCAAGTGGGTGGCGCAGATCGACCGCGCCGAGCGCATCCCCGAATACCTGGCGCGCGCCTTCCAGGTGGCCACCAGCGGGCGTCCCGGCCCCGTCGTGCTGGCCTTGCCGGAAGACATGCTCATTTCGCTGGCCACAGTGGCCGACACGCGCGCCTACCAGCCGGTGCAGGCAGCGCCATCGGACGCCCAG
The DNA here is from genome assembly GCF_023703445.1 of Janthinobacterium kumbetense. Taxonomy (NCBI): domain Bacteria; kingdom Pseudomonadati; phylum Pseudomonadota; class Betaproteobacteria; order Burkholderiales; family Oxalobacteraceae; genus Janthinobacterium; species Janthinobacterium kumbetense. The sequence goes on along the minus strand of NZ_JAMQGR010000008.1, from coordinate 213,677 downwards.
CTGCAGCAGCTGCGCAGCATGCTGGCCACCGCGAAACAGCCGCTGGCCTTGCTGGGCGGCACCACCTGGACGCAGCAAGCGTGCGCCGACCTGCAACAGTTCGCGGAAAGCAATCACCTGCCCGTCGCCTGCGCCTTCCGTTTCCAGGACTTGCTCGACAATGCCCACCCGAACTACATCGGCGACGTCGGCATCGGCATCAACCCGAAACTGGCCGCGCGCGTGAAAAATGCCGACTTGGTCATCGCCATCGGCCCGCGCCTGGGCGAAATGACGACGGGCGGCTACACCCTGTTCGACTCGCCCGTGCCGCGCCAGCGCCTGGTGCACATCCATACGGATGCCGAGGAGCTGGGCAGCGTTTACCAGGCCGAACTGATGATCAACAGCGGCATGCCGCAAGTGTGCGCCATGCTGGCCGCCATGGCGCCCGTCGATGCTGCCGCATGGAAACATACGCCGGCCGAAGCGAAGGCCGAGCTGGCCGCCTACCAGGAGCGCCCGCCCATCTTCCAGGATGGCCAGGCGCCGCTGGACCTGTGGCAAGTGACGCAAGAGATCATGGCGCAGGCCCCCGCTGACACCATCCTGACGAACGGTGCCGGCAATTACGCCTCGTGGGCGCACCGCTTTTACCGCTACGGCGGCATGCGCACGCAGCTGGCGCCGACCAACGGCGCCATGGGCTACGGCGTGCCGTCGGGCGTAGCGGCGAAGATCGTGCACCCCGAGCGCACCGTGATCACCTTCGCCGGCGACGGCGAATACATGATGAATGGCCAGGAATTGGCCACCGCCGTGCAATACCAGGCGGGCGTGGTCATCATCGTCTTCAATAACCAGATGTTCGGCACCATCCGCATGCACCAGGAACGCGATTACCCGGGCCGTGTGTCGGGCACGACCCTGCACAACCCGGATTTTGCGGCGCTGGCGCAAGCGTATGGCGCGCATGGCGAAGTGGTGGCTACGACAGAAGAGTTCGCTCCTGCCCTGCGGCGGGCGCTGGCACACGCCAAGGCCAACAACTTGCCGGCCTTGATCGAGCTGCGCTACGACGGCAACCTGATCACGCCGAACGCGACCCTGGCCACCATCCGGGCGAATGCGGAAAAAGCGCAAGCGGCCCAGTAAGCCCCTTGCAGCGCTGAAAATAACAAAGGCCCGGTCGATACCGGACCTTTTTCTTTTTCACAGCGGCAATCGCTCAGGCAGCGGGCGCTGGCGCGCTTTCCTCGGCAGGCACTGCCTCGGCGGGCGCCTGCGGCATCGGCGGGCATGGCGTGCAGTTTTTCAAAGGACGGCCGAAATCGCGCACGCGGCTCAGCTTCATGGGCATGCGCACGTTGCCGCCGCAGTAATCGCCTTCCAGGGTCAGGGTCTGCCCGTCCTTGGAAAACTTGCCGACGATGGTGCGCTCTTCGCTGTCGGCGCCGGCGATGGTGAAGTCGAAGGCGCCCGTGGCGGCGTCCAGGTTGACGTCGTTGGCCACGATGGGCCAGCTCAGGGCGCCTGCCGTGAATTCATAGATGACGGAATCGGCCTCGGCGAAGCGATGCAGGGTCACGCGCTGGCCGCCGATTTCGCCGCTATCCTTTTGCAGGCACAGGTCGGAATAGACGGCCACGCCATAGCGCTCCAGTCCGGCCGGCTTCTTGCCCTTGACGGCAGCGACAGAGGCGCCTGTGGCGCCAGCGAACAGCAGCGCGGCCAACAAGACAGCCAGGCGCGGCGAAGTGGATGAATACATGGCATTCCTTTACTTGAGTAACGGCGCCATTATAACTGGCGCCGCCAATGCAAAAACGCGCCGCCAGGACTAGCCTGGAGACGCGTTTCCTTGCTTATCAGCATCCCCGAAGGGATGCTGACAGCGGTACTAAGCTTCGCTTGCGCGAATATTAGAACGAGTGACGAACGCCAACGTTGAAGGCTTTGTCGCCCGAACCAACGTTGCTGTTGTTACCAACAGTGTAGGTAGCGTTGTTTTTGTTCTTGATCTTGGCGTACGAAGCGTAGGTGCTGGTGCGCTTCGACAGAGCGTACGAGTAGCCCACTGCCCATTGATCAGCATCAGCGTTAGCAGCGGTTTTGTCGTTCGTGCGGATGAACGAAGCCATCACGGTGCCAGCTGGGCCAACAGGTACGGTTGCGCCGACCAGGATGTTGTTGCTGTCGGTGCTAGCAGCAGCTGGAGCGTAGTTGTAGTAGTTGTTGCCGTTAGCATCAACACCTTTGTTATTCAACTGGGCGCTCTTCAGGCCTTTGTTTGCGCCGTATGCGACGTAAGCTTTAACAACTGCGAAGTCGTAGTTAGCTGCAGCCAACCAGTTACGTGCGCTAGCGGCTTGAACGCCGATGTCGTCGTTGCTGGTGTTGTTGTAAGCCAGACGTGCGTTCAAAGGACCGTTCGAGTAGCCAGCCGACGCGCCGATTTGACGGCCATACTTGTTCGACTCAGCTTTTTCGCCGAAGGTGTAAGCCACGTCAGCGTCAAAGCCGTTGAAGTTTGGCGAGGTGTACAGCACGGTGTTGCTGGTGCGGGTGTTCGCTGGGAACAGGTTCTTGGCGGAACCAGCGTAGCCCACTGCGAATGGATCAGCAACTTTCGACAGGGTGTTGTACCAAGGGGTGTATTGACGACCCAGGGTCAGGGTACCGCTCGTTTTGCTGCTCAGACCAACGTAAGATTGACGACCGAACAGGCCTTCGTCTTTACCTTGCGCGCCGTTGTCCACGCCGAAACCAGCTTCCAGAACGAACAGAGCCGACAGGCCGCTGCCCAGATCTTCGGTGCCTTTGAAGCCCAGACGGGAAGCCGAAGCAACGCCGCTGTCCAGTTTATTTACGGAGCCAGCTTTGCCGCCGCGCTCGCTGACGAAACCAGCGTCAACGGTACCGTAGATAACAACGCTCGATTGAGCTTGGGCTACGCCGGTGGCTGCTGCCAGAACTGCCAGGGTGATCAGAGTTTTTTTCATTGCGATTTCCTTTAATTTTGAAGCAAAAAGTAATACAGCCTATGCATCTCGAGCTGCGCTCTAACAGAGCGCTTTTTATGAGTGAGGGCAAGGTCTCCACCTGCCACATTGCTGTTCCGGTCAGGGGAACAATTCATATCGGTATCGGCACGCTATTGCACCGATAAGCTTGAAGGCTGCAGAGCGACCGTATTTTCATGCGCCGGTTCGGTGCTCAAAGGGCACCGGAAGCGGCACTATAACGACCGTTTCACATTCCATCAAGTTCCAACATGTTACTTCCGGTACCAGGCCGAGTGCGTTTTCAGGCATCCCGGTCATCGCCAACCGTACTACGCGACAGAGCCAGTGCCCCTTGCCAACCAATGCATTGGCCTGATTGACCATTCCATCATAACGCATGCCTTGTCGACACCCGTTGTATTAGTGCAACAGTATCAGGCGCATGATTAAAACGTCAACATGCTTTACCCGCCATTTGCCCTGCATGATTTACGCGACAAAGCGCACAATTTGTCAGGCGATAATGGATAAACGGGACGAAGCATACACGGCATCGCCAATGTTTGCTGCCGGATGCCCGCAAACGGGAAATATGACGCCCTGTTTTGGTGCGTTGCCGCATTATTCAGGGGCGTAGGCGCGATTTTCGATGTCGGCGCGCGCGTCGGGAAAATAGGCAGAGTATCAATACAATTACTGACTTTCCGGTAATTTAAATTGCTCACATAGAAATGTTTTCCATGTTTTCCGGTACCCGCGCCGGGTGCCCGCTTGGAACGGATGAGGACGACTCTTGCTTGTAAATTTCGCATCAGTTGAAACAATTTCTTACAATGTTGCCTTCTCAATATTTTGACATATTTGTGTCATAAAAACGACACATTGACCGAAATCAAGTTTTCGCCAGCCCAATTCCACACAATTTACTTTTTCTTTTTCGCTTTTTTTGCTTAAAAGCATCAAGAAACATGCTTAGCGCCGGCTTGCGCGCCGGAGCATGCGCATGAAAGGGCCCAGCACCGGCAGTTTTTCATACAATTCTTCCGCCGCATCCCAATAATCGCGGTGCAATACCACCCGCCCCAGCCCGTCGAAACGTACATGTGTTGCTCCACGAATACATTGTTCGCCAGATACCAGGCGTTTCATGCGAAAGCGAAACTCCCACGTCAGGAACGCTTGGTCCCCCTGCCCCAGGCTTTCCAGCACGACAAACCGCGGGGCATCGACTTGCACGAACATGTGCTCGAAGATAGCCAGGATGGCGGCATGGCCCTCCACCTCGTTGAACGGGTCCTTGAAATGGGCGTCTGGCGCGTACACGGCACCCAGCTGGGCCAGGCTCTCCAGGCTCAGGTGCTCGTAAAACGCCACCAGGCGCGCCAGCGCACCTTCCATGGTTGCGCTCATAGGCCCGTCACCTTGCGGATCAGCCAAAAATAGGCGCGGTACGGCAACAGCCGCGCCATGCGCATGGTATTGGTAAAGCGTTTCGGAAAGTGGATGTGGAATTGCCCCCGTTCGATTCCGTCAAGCATGGCGGCGGCCGCGTCCTGCGCCGTCATCAGGGCCGGCATGGTGAAATCATTGTTCGCCGTCAAAGGCGTGGCGACAAAACCAGGGTTGATTTGATACACATCAATCCCACGCGGATGCAAATCCAAATACAGCGACTCCGTCAGGTTGATCAGCGCCGCCTTGCTGGCGCCATACGCGAGCGCCTTGGGCAAGCCGCCATAGCCGGCCACCGAGCCGACGATGCCGATGCCGCCGCTGCCCTGGCGCAACAGCCACGGCAAGGCTGGCTCCAGGCAATTGAAGACGCCACCTACGTTCAGGGCCAGCAAGCCCTGGGCCGCCTCGAGGTCGAAGCTATCGGCGCGCATGGCCTGATAGCCGCCAGCGACCACCAGTATCAGGTCGATATGCGTCCACTGCTGCTGCAATTGCATGCAGACGGCCCGCACTTGCGCATGCTGCGTGATATCGAGCGGCAAGGCCTGTGCCAGCGGCTGTCCCTCGCACAGCTGTTCCAGGCTGGCGCGGTGGCGGGCCGACAAGGCCACGCACGCGCCCTGCTCCAGCAGCAAGGTGGCGCACGCGGCGCCGATGCCGCTGGACGCGCCGATGATCCACACGCGCTTGCCGGCCCAATTGCTGATCTTGCGATTCATGGGGCCGCCTGTGGACGCTTGCTGAACGATAAGGTGACGGCGCCCAGGCTGAAGCCGAACTTGCTCATGGCGGCGCGGTTGAGCATGACCTTGTCATCCATCAAGAACATCCAGTCCTCGAAGTCGACGTGGTAGACCGTGCCATCGACGGGCAGCGCCAGCACGTATTGCCAGCGCAGCGCATTGCCCGCCACTTCACCGACGGCTTCACCGATCACGTCGGGCGCCGTGCCGATGAAGCGCCCGGGCGCCGTCTTGCGCAAGGTCCACACGCGCCGTTGCCGGCTGCCATCCGCATACGTGAAATCCTCGTCCAGGGTTCCCGTCTCGCCCACCCAGCTGGCCCGCATCACCACGGTGAAACGCTTGACCACCTTGCCGGAGCGGTCCTGGAAGATGCCGTGGGCATCGAGCGTGCCGTTGAAATACTGTTGCAGATCCAGTATGGGCAATTCCTGCGCGTACGTGGCCGGCGTGGGCGGCGTGGAACAGGCGGCCAGCGCCAGCAGCAAGGCGGCCAGCGGCAGGCAACGTTTGCAATAAGTCATGAAGCGCATGCGCGATTCTCCCGATGGTCACTATATATATGTTGTAGCGGCGCGCGCCACAGCATGAGCGCCGCCAGCAGTTTCAAAACACAGGGCAGCACGGCGTAGGCGGCAGACAGGGCCGGCAAGCCGCCGCTGCCGCTGCCCGGCACATAGCCGAGCCAGGCCAGCAGGGGCAAGGCGATGCCGGCCGCCAGCGCCAGGCTCATTTGCACGCCCCAGTTCCACCAGCCGAAATACGCCGCTTCGTGCCGTCCGGCATGGCCGGCCGCGCCGATCAACCCTGCCAGCAGGGCCGGCGGCAAGGCCAGGTCGGCGCCCAACGCCAGGCCCGACAGCAGGCAGATGGCGGCAAAACCCCAGGCGGCGCCCTCGCCGAGGCCATACGCCCAGACAAACACGCTGGCGGCCAGCAGCATGGCGCCGCCCCAGGCGCGCGCTTCGCCAAAGCGGCGCGCCAGGACCACCCACACGGGCATGGAGGCGGCCGCCGCGCAAAAGTAGACGATCAGGAACGGCCCCGCGTATGGGCCCAGGCGCAAGTAGTCGGTGGCAAAGAACAGGAACAGGGTGGCGGGAATGGCGGCAGCCACGCCATTGACGAGCAGGACGGCAAACAGCCAGCGAAACGCGCGCTGGCGAAATGGCAGGCGCCAGGCGCCAGCAGCCAGCGCCGTCGTGCCTTGGCGCAAGACCGGACGCGGCGCGCGCGCCAGCAACAGCGCACCTGCCGCCAGCAGGCAGCCGGCAAAGGCCAGCGACAGGCCGTCATAGCCAAGCACGGACGTCAGCCCCGCCGCCAGGATCACGCCGAGCAAGCCGCAACCTTCGCGCACGGCCGTCACCCGCGCCCGCTGCGCGCGCGCCTGGCTCAAGGCCGCGCCCCAGCTCTGATGCGCGATGCCGGCCAGGCCATAGGCGGCGTACACGAGCAGCAAGGCAGCCAGGAACCAGGCCAGGGTGGCCGCTTGCGGCATGGCCGGCGGATGGAACAGGGCGCCAAAGCCCAGCAACAGCAGCGGCAGCGATGCGCCGACCAGCACGGCATAGCTGCGCCCGCCTCGCGCCATCCAGGCGCCGAGGGCCGGGTCGATGAAGGCGGCGGCAATGCGCGCCGCCAGCAGCACTGCGCCGATTTGCGCCAGATCAAGGCTGCTGCGCTGCGCATAAAACGGCGCCACATATATATAGACGGGCAGCGCCACCATGGCCAGCGGCAAGCCGAACAGGCCATAACTGAACAAGGCTGGCAAGCTCAAGGCGCTGGCCCCGGTATTCATGGCAGCGGCGCCGCACTCTGCAGCAAGGCGGCGCGCAGCTTCGGCGCCGTGCTCGACGGCGACAGCCAGATGGCGAAGAAGGCGCGCGCGAAGTCGCCATCGTTCACGTCGGCCAGCACCTTGCCATCGAGATAAAAGCGCACGCCGGGCGCGATGCCGGCCCGGTAGGCGCCCGCGATGCGCTGGTCTTCCTTGACGTCAGGAAAGATGCGCTGCATGGTGGCCAGCCACGCCAGGCGCTGCTCCGGCGTGCCGGCGCCGATTTTCTGCATCTGTTCATAACTGGCTTCGGCGATCTTCTTGCCGTCGAGCGAACGCGCGTAACGCAATTCCAGCACGAAGGGCGCCGTTGCCGACGCCGCGCCCTGGTAACCGTTCGCGCCCACCCAAAGTTGCGCCCGATAAATACGCATGCCGAACCACGTGTATTCCCCCTCGCCCGCCAGGCGGGCTTCGGGCACGTCGGCCGCGATAAAGGCCGGCGGCGCGGCCGCGGCGCCAAACATGGTCAACGACAGCACGACAGTGGCAAGCAGGCGGCGCATCATCACTCCTTGATCAGGGTAAATTGCATCACATCCGTGTTGTGCGCCTGGAAGGCGGCCTCGCAATACGCGAGGTAAAACTCCCAGGTGAGCAGGAAACGGCCGTCGAAACCCTGCTTTTCCAGCGCCGTGCGCTGGGCCAGGAAGCTGGCGCGCCACTGGCGCAAGGTTTCCGCGTAATCGAGGCCAAAGCTGAAGGCGTCTTCCACGCGCAAGCCCTGCGCCTCGGCGGCGCGGCGGAATTCGGCCGGCGAGGGCAGCATGCCGCCCGGGAAAATGTACTGTTGAATAAAATCCGTGCTCTTGCTGTAGCGCTCGAACAAGTCGTCGGCGATGACGATGGTCTGGATGCAAGCGCGTCCGCCCGGCTTCAGGTTGCGCGCCACGCACGCGAAATAGCCGGGCCAGTAGCTTTGTCCCACGGCTTCGAACATCTCGATCGAGGCGATGGCGTCATACTGGCCTGCGCTGTCGCGGTAATCGCACAGCTGCAAGTCGGCCTGCCCTGCCAGGCCCGCGTCCTGCAGGCGCTGGCGCGCATAGGCGAGCTGTTCGGTCGACAAGGTCAGACCCGTCACGTGCGCGCCGCAGTCGCGCGCCGCCGTTTCCGCAAAGCCGCCCCAGCCGCAACCGATTTCCAGCACGCGTGCGCCCGGCTGCAGTTGCAACTGGTCCGCGATGCGCGCGTATTTCGCCCCTTGCGCCTGCTCCAGGCTGGCACCTTCGGTGAACAGCGCGCTAGAGTACGTCATCGACGGGTCCAGCCACAGCTGATAGAAGGCGTTGCCGATGTCGTAATGGGCATGGATATTCTTCTTGCTGCCCGCGCGCGAATTGCGATTGAGCAAATGCCGGACCTTGTAGATGAGGTTGCCCCACCAGTTGCCATAGATCAATGACTCGATGTGCGCGCGGTTGCGTATCATCAACTCGATCAAGCCCGGCAAATTGTCCGTGCGCCAGTCGCCGGCGATAAACGTTTCCGCAAAGCCGATGTCACCCGAGCGCAGGACGGCCGCACACAGGCGCCAGTTGTGCAAGTCCAGGGTGACGGGATGGCTGCCATCGCCGTACAGCAAGATGCTGCCGTCGGGCGTGCGCAGGCGCAGCGCGCCGTATTGCAATTTTTCCAGCAGGCGCACGATCATGCGCCCGGCAGCGGGCATGTCCACGTGCGCATGCCCATGCAAGGGAGTGGAACTGCTGCGCGCATGCAGGCCGGTCGGCAGGGAATCGGAGCTCATCGGGACACCTTTTCTTGTGGAGGGTGGGGTTTGCTGAAAAACGGCACGCGGCGCAGCCACAGGCGCAAGGCTTGCCAATGGATGCGCGCCATCACGCCGAACGTCATCAGGGGATAGCGCAGCAAGGCCCAGGCGATGGCGCCATCGCGCAACGGCTGCGCCGTGCCGGACAAGCTCGTCTGCAGCAGCGGGCCGTCGAGGTCGTCGTAATCGACCCGGGCCAGGTGGCGCTCGCCATCCTGGTCGTTGTTGCGCAGGAAACGGAAGCGGTACTGGCCTTCCACCTTGCAAAACGGCGACACGTGAAAGATTTTCTTGGCGACCAGTTCGCTGCCATACGCGATGGCACCGCCCTGCTCGAGCAAGTACAGATGGCGCTCGCCAAAGGTATTGCGCACATCGCAGAGCACGGCCCGCAGCGCACCGTCAAGCCCGTGACAAAACCAGAAACTGACGGGATTGAAGACATAGCCGAACATGCGCGGCATGGTTTGCAGCCAGATTTCGCCGCCCGCGTCGACCACGCCATGCTGGCGCAGCAAGCCGTCTATCCAGTCCAGCAGAGGTGTCGTGCCATCACCATGGTCGCTGTCGCGGAAGGACAGCACATTAGCGCCGTTGCGCGAAATCAAACGGGCAGGAAAATCGTGCGCGCCCAGGCTGCGCAGGGGCAGGCGCAGGTAAAACATGCCGTAAGCAAAAGCATGCGCGCGCGGACGCAGCCGCGCATGGCGCACCTGTCCCAGGCATAGCTGGGGCTGCGGCCGGAGCGGCTGCGCGGGATCACGCGGCATGGCCGAGCTCCGCCAACGCCAGGCCATTCAGGGCTTGCGCCACGCCCAGGCCCGACTTCAAGCCGTCTTCATGGAAGCCATAGCCCGTCCAGGCGCCCGCGAACCACGTGTGCTGCGCGCCCTGGAAGCCGGCCAGGCGCGTCTGGGCGGCAATGGCCGCGCCATCGAACACGGGGTGGGCATACGAAAACGCGTCGATGATGCTTGCCGGATCGGGCTCGTCGAGCGGATTGAGCGAGACGATGACGGGCGTGGTGAACGGCAGCGGCTGCAACTGGTTCAGCAAATAGTGCACGCACACTTGCGGCGCTTCGCCCTCCCCCGCTGCCGGCCGCCCCTGGTAATTCCAGGCGGACCAGGCACGGCGGCGTTGCGGCAGGCAGGAGGCATCCGTATGCAGCACGGCCCGGTTCGGCTGGTAGCGCACGGCTTCGAGCACGGAGCGCTCGTCGTCGCGGATATCTCCCAGCAGGGCCAGCGACTGGTCGCTGTGGCAAGCGAGCACGACGTGATCGACATGCTCAACGCCGGCGGCCGTATGCAGCTCGACCATGCGCGCGCCGCCGTGCCCCTGGCGGCGCACAGCCAGCACGGGGCACGCCAGGCGCTGCTGCGGTATGCCCGCCAGCAATTTTTCCACGTACACGCGCGAGCCGCCCCGCACCGTGCGCCATTGGGGCCGGTCGCTCACTTGCAGCAAGCCATGGTTGTGGCAGAAACGGATGAACGTGGCCAAGGGAAAGGCCAGCATCTGGCGCGCCGGACACGACCAGATGCAGGCGGCCATCGGCAACAGATACCAGTGACGGAATTCGTCGCCGTAGCCGTGCAGGTCGAGGAATTCTCCCAGCGACAGGGCCGGCGCCGGCAAGGCAGCCGTGGCCAGGGCGCTGGCCTGGCGGTTGAAGCGCAGAATGTCGCGCAACATGCGCAGGAAGGCGGGGCGCAGCAGATTGCTGCGCTGGGCAAACACGGTGTCCAGATTGGCGCCCGCCCATTCCAGCACGCGGGCGTCGGGCGCAGCGCCCAGCGGCATCTTCACGGAAAACGACATGTCGCTGTCGGCCGCCTCGACGCCGAGTTCGTCAAACAGTTGCACCAGATGCGGGTAGGTGGCGTGGTTAAACACGAGAAAACCCGTGTCGACGCCATGCGTGACGCCATCGAGCGTGACATCCACCGTATGGCTGTGGCCGCCAAAGTAATCGCCCGCCTCGTACAAGGTGACGTCCTGGCCCGATTGCGCCAGGCGATAGGCACACGACAATCCTGCGATTCCTGCTCCGACGACGGCAATTTTCATGAGTGCACCCGTGTTATGTTTGTCCTGGACAAAACAAGCTGCATCGATAGTCAGTCAAATATTGATCTATGTCAATGAGCACCTGTTGTCGTTCACAAACTTATACGCGAGCAATATCCAATCGGATTCAGCTATTTGGTACGGGGCGGCGGAAGGCGTAGAATGCCAGTAACGTTCTTTTCGGCATGCGAGCAACCCCACTGGTATGGATACTGACCTGCAACTATCTCCTGCCTTCAGCATCGGCGATGTCGAACGCGACACCGGGCTGGCCAAGGAAACCTTGCGCGTGTGGGAGCGCCGCTACGACTTTCCCCAGCCGCGGCGCGACGCCTTTGGCGAGCGCAGCTACCCGGCCGAACAAGTGCAAAAGTTGCGCATGGTCAAACGCCTGCTGGACCTCGGATTTCGTCCGGGAAAAATCATGCAGCACAGCACCGCGCAACTGCAGCAGCTGGCCAGCGCCGGCAGCACGCCGCCGCCCGCGCCGGCGCCCCAGCTCGAACACTACCTGGCCCTGTGCCGCAGCCACCAGATGGCGGAACTGGGCGACGCCCTGCGCCAGGCGCTGGCCGTGCTGGGCTTGAAAGCGTTCACCATCGACGTCATCGCCCCCCTCACCGGCATGGTGGGCGACGCGTGGGCTTGCGGCGAACTGGCCGTGTACGAAGAGCATCTGTATAGCGAAACCTTGCAAACGGTGATGCGGCACGCCATCTTTTCCCTGCCGCAAGCAAGCAGCCCGTCCATGCGCTCGCCGCGCATCGTCCTCAGCACCTTGCCGCAGGAGCGTCATGGCCTGGGGCTGCTGATGGCCGAAGCGCTGTGCGCGGCGGCCGGCGCCCATTGCATGTCGCTGGGTGTGGAAACGCCGCTGACGGACATCGTCGCGGCCGCCCGCGCGCAGCGGGCCGACATCGTCGCGCTATCGTTTTCCAGCGCCAGCAAGCAACGGCAGACGCGCGACAGCCTGCAGCAGCTGCATGCAAGCTTGCCGCTAAGCATGGAATTGTGGGCAGGGGGACGCAGTCCCGTGCTGACCAGGCAGCCGCCACCCTTCTTGCACGTGCTGGACTTGCGGCAAGTCGACGAAAGCATCGCCGACTGGCGCCGCCGCCACCAGGCGCTGGCCCTGCAAACCCACTGAACCGGCGGAAAAGCGCGGCAACTGCGGCGATCTCCGTGGATAGCGGCGCAATGTTGCCAATCGAACAGTAAAGCATGAAGGGCCGGGCGCGCTCTGGTAGAATAGCCCGTAACACAGTGTCCGGCGCCGCCGGGCCTTAGGTCAGCACCCGCCACCACACATCCATGTTTAGTTTCTTCAAGAAAAAACCCATCGCTCCCGAGGCTGCACCAGCCGAGCCCCTCGTCCTTCCCGCCGCCACGCCGCCTGCACCGCAGCCTGCCGCCACGCCCCTGAGCGGTGCGCCGGCCGAGCTCGTGCCCGTGATCGTAGCAGCCGAACCCGAGAAAAAATCGTGGATGACGCGCCTGAAGGCCGGCCTGTCGAAAACCTCGAACACCCTGTCCGTGCTGTTCGTCGGCGCGAAGATCGACGACGCCCTGTACGAAGAGCTGGAAGCGGCGCTGCTGATGTCGGACGCCGGCATCGATGCCACGGAATTCCTGCTCACGGAATTGAAGAAAAAGGTCAAGGAAGACAAGCTGCTCGACGCGGCCGCCGTGAAGGCCGCCCTGAAAGTGCTGCTGATCGACCTGCTCTCGCCGCTGGAAAAGCGCTTCGAGCTGGGCCGCCACAAGCCGCTGGTGATGATGATTTCCGGCGTGAATGGCGCCGGCAAGACGACCACCATCGGCAAGCTGGCCAAGCACATGCAGTCGAATAACCAGTCCGTGCTGCTGGCTGCGGGCGACACCTTCCGCGCCGCCGCGCGCGAGCAGCTGATGGTCTGGGGCGAACGCAACAACGTCACCGTGATTTCGCAGGAATCGGGCGATCCGGCCGCCGTGGCCTACGACTCCGTGCAATCGGCGAAGGCGCGCGGCATCGACGTGGTCATGGTCGACACGGCGGGCCGCTTGCCGACGCAGTTGCACCTGATGGAAGAATTGAAGAAAATCAAGCGCGTGATCGGCAAGGGCATGGATGGCGCGCCGCATGAAACCCTGCTTGTGATCGACGGCAACACGGGCCAGAATGCCCTCACGCAAGTGAAGGCCTTCGACGATGCCCTGCAGCTGAGCGGCCTGGTGATTACCAAGCTGGACGGTACCGCCAAGGGCGGCGTGCTGGCGGCGATCGCCCGCGTGCGTCCCGTGCCCGTGTATTTCATCGGCATCGGTGAGAAAATTGAAGACTTGCAGCCTTTCGTGGCTGCCGAATTTGTCGAAGCGCTGCTAGGATAAGCCTATACATGATTGAATTTCAGCACGTCTCCAAGCAATACTCCGCCGACGCCGTGGCGCTCAGCGACATTTCCCTCAATATTGCCAAAGGCGAGCTGGTGTTTTTAGCGGGCCCGTCCGGCGCCGGCAAATCCACCTTGCTGAAAATGATCGCCGCCATGGAACGCCCCACGTCGGGCAAGCTGATCGTCAATGGCCAGGACATGGCGAAGATCAAGCCGGCCGGCGTGCCCTTCCTGCGCCGCAACATGGGCCTGATCTTCCAGCAGCAAAAATTGCTCAACGACCGCTCCATCCTGGCCAACGTCATGCTGCCGCTGCTCGTCGTCGGCGCCCACAAGACGGCGGCCGAACAGCGCGCGCGCGCCGCGCTCGATAAAGTCGGCCTGCTGGACCGCGCCATGGCGCGTCCCCTGTCGCTGTCGGGCGGCGAGCAGCAGCGCGTATCGATCGCGCGCGCCATCGTCAACCGGCCGCAGATCATCCTGGCCGACGAACCGACGGCCAACCTGGACCGCGCCAGCGCCAACAAGGTGCTCGACGCCCTGAAAGCATTCCACTCCGTGGGCGTGACTTGCCTCATTTCCAGCCATGACGAACAGATGCTCGACGCCGCCGCCCGCGTGATCCACCTGAAAAACGGCCAGCTGGTGGCCATCGACAAGGCCACGCAGGCGCCCGTGTTCGCGCCGCCCGATCCCGATTTCGCCCCAGGCTTAGATGACGGCGAAGGAGAACAGGCATGAGAGGCTGGTTCCGTCAACATCGCTTCGCCCTCGGTTCGGCGCTGATCCACTTGCGCAAGTCGCCGGGCGGCTTCCTATTGAACGTGCTCGTCGTCGCCATCGCCCTGTCGCTGCCGTTCGCCGGCTTGACCATGCTCGACAATGTCCGCCCCATGTCGGAACAGATGTCGGTCGACCCGGAAATCAGCGTCTTCCTGAAGATCGACACGCCGCGCGAGCAAGCCGTGGGCCTGGCCGGCGCCATGCGCAAGATTGTCGGCGAGCAAAAGGCGAAGATCGTCTTCATCCCGCGCGAACAGGCGCTGGACTCGCTGAAAAACAAAAATGGCCTGGCCGACGTGCTGAGTACCCTGGGCGACAATCCCCTGCCCGACAGCTATGTGCTGAAACTCGACGCCTTCAGCAGCGCCAGCGAAGCGCAGGATGTCGATGCGGTGGCGGAACAGCTGCGCCACTTGCCCGGCGTGGAGTCGGCGCAAGTCGATTCGGCCTGGGTCAAGCGCCTGGCGGCCCTGCTGGGCGTGCTGCGCCTGGTGCTGCTGCTGCTGGCCATTACCCTGGGCGTGGCCGTGATCGCCGTCGTCTTCAATACCATCCGCCTGCAAGTGATGCAGCAGCGCGATGAAATCAGCATCTCGAAATTGATCGGCGCGACGGACACCTTCATCCACCGCCCCTTCTATTACACGGGCGCCCTGCTGGGCCTGTGCGCCGGCGCGCTGGCGCTGGGCGCCGTGGCGCTGGCCTTGCAGCCGCTGAACACGGCGATTGCCGAGTTTGCCCGCCTGTATGCGTCCGAATTCCAGCTGGTGCCGCTGGCGCCGCTACCGATGGCCGGCTTGCTGGCCGTCAGCGCCGGCCTGGGCCTGATCGGCGCCTTCCTGTGCGTGCAGCGCCACCTGGCGCGCCTGAACTGACCTTCTTTCCCATGGCGGCGCCTTCGGTGCCGCCATGCACCCTCTCCATACTGCTGTTATCTTGATATTAAGCAAGTATTCTTAAGGTTCGCTTCAGCCAGAGGCCGTAGACTGGCTACGTTGTCGTGAAGCGGCCTGCAGCACTGTTCAGATCGCTATTCAGACATATTTATCAGGCATTCATTCGCCATAGCATTTAGGCTATCAGATCGATTAAATGTGCTGATTGGCACTCTCAAGCAGAGAGTGCTAATATAGGGACATACCAACAGCAGAACCGCCATGGACGCCAGATCAAGATGGTGCCGCGATCTGCAAAGTGCAAGACCGAATACGCAAAAACGACGATACAAGCTGCCACGTCGCGTGACGTGGCCAACTGGAACAAAGCAAGACTACGAGGGAGAAAACATGACTATGATGTCCGCAACGTCCGCATTGGTTCCGACCAAAAGTAATGCGCTGGGCCTCGGGTTCACTGGCAATCTGGGCAATATCGACGCCTATATTTCGGCCGTGAACCGCCTGCCCATGTTGACCCACGACGAAGAAATTTCGCTGGCGACACGCCTGCGCGAAAAAAATGACCTGGCCGCCGCGCAAGAACTGGTGCTGTCGCACCTGCGCCTGGTGGTCTCGATTGCCCGCGGCTACCTGGGCTATGGCTTGCCGCACGCCGACCTGATTCAGGAAGGTAATATCGGCTTGATGAAAGCCGTGAAACGTTTCGATCCGGACCAGGGCGTGCGCCTGGTGTCGTACGCCATGCATTGGGTGAAAGCCGAGATGCATGAGTACATCCTGAAAAACTGGCGCCTGGTCAAGGTCGCGACGACGAAGGCGCAGCGCAAGCTGTTCTTCAACTTGCGCAGCCACAAGACGGGCCTGGATGCGATGACGCCGAAGCAGATCGATGCGCTGGCCAAGCTGCTCGACGTGAAACGCGAAGAAGTGATCGAGATGGAAACGCGTTTGAGCGGCCGCGACATTGCGCTGGAATCGCCGACCGACGATGAAGACGACAAGTTTTCGCCGATCGCCTACCTGTCGTCGGAGCAAAGCGAGCCGACCAAGGTGCTGGAAGCGGAACAAGTGACGCGCCTGCAATCGGAAGGCCTGGAAACGGCCCTGTCCAAGCTGGACGCCCGTTCGCGCCGCATCATCGAAGCGCGCTGGCTGGCCAACGACGACGGTTCCGGCGCCACCCTGCACGCGCTGGCGGAAGAGTTCGGCGTATCGGCCGAGCGCATCCGCCAGATCGAAGTGGCGGCGCTGAAAAAAATGAAGGGCGCGCTGGCGGCCTACGTGTAATCGCAAGCAATGCCGCAATGTAAAAGGCGCCGCAAGGCGCCTTTTAGTTTTACAACTTGATGTTTATCAACAGATAAACATGGCAGCCCGTTAAGCTGCAGCCAGGCCCTTGCTGATCAATTCAGCAACGACTTCATTCAGATCCGCGCCGCGCTCCTTGGCCAGGGTCTGCAATTGCAAGACCAGATCGCTGTTCAGCTTGACGGCGAATGGCACCAGGCCCAGGGCCTGGTCGCGCTTGCGCTGTTCGCGGCGGTCGACGACCACCGCTTCCTTACCGAATGCACCGGCGCCGGGAACATTCATCTTTCCCATCAGTTTCTTGGCATCGCTTTTGGCCAGGTCGGTTTTTTTCATGGTTGTTTCCTGATTTTCAAAACAGCCATTCTACGCAGTAATCGGCGCGCCGCGTGGCTCGCGCCTCAATTCATCGGCAGCACGCCAATAGTGCGCCGGAAAAATATCATTTTGTTACTATCATTTTATCCCACGCGTGAACAAGCACGCCGGGGACGCACCACCTGAAAGGAAAAACATGTCTACTCTGAACCGCTCTTACCGCACCGTGCTGCTTCCCCTGTTCTTCGCCTGCCTGGCCATGCTGGCCGGCTGCGGCGCGGCCGGCAGCGCCGGCGACGCGGAAAACACGCCGCGCAGCGTCACCCACGTGCTTTCGCCGGGCGAACAGGTGGCCATCACGGCCACCGATACCCTGAAACTCGAACGCGTCAACGACAGCCGCTGCCGCAAGGGCGCCGTGTGCGTGTGGAAAGGCTACGTCAGCTACAGTTTCAGTTTGCTCAACAGCGCGGGCACGACCGACATCGTCCTGTCCGAGTCCATGCCCGGCGCCGCCAGTTCCGTCACCGTCAACCACCTGACGTTCACCCTGCTCGACGTCGACCCGGCCACGCCGCCGGCCCTGAATGCGGCCGAGCCCACCTACCGGGTCAAGGTGAAAATCACCCAGGGAGCGTTGCCCCGCTGATGGCTAGGCATCGTGGCGCCGCTGGCTGTCGGCGGGCGCCTGCTGCCGCTCCAGCATGCCGTAATCGCGCACGACGGCGGCAATGCGCAGCCGGTAATCGTCGAACACGCCGTGCCGGCCGGCCGATTGCGCCGCGCGGTGCGCTTCCAGCTGCCGCCACTGCGCCAGCGCCGCCTCGTCGCGAAAGAACGATAGCGACAGCAGCTTGCCTGGCTCGCTCAGGCTGCTGAAGCGCTCGATGGAAATGAAACCGTCCACCTCATCGAGCAGGGGCCGCAGGGACGCTGCCAGGTCCAGGTACTGCTGGCGTCCTGCGGCGCTGGGCCAGACCTCGAAAATCACGGCGATCATGCGTTTGCTCCTTGCACAAACATGGGGATCCGGGCGTTCAGCGACGGCAGATAACGCCACGCCAGCGGCAAGCTTTCCAATGCCCCGGCCCACGCCTGCAGGCAAGCCGTGGCGATGGCGAGCGCGATGGCCTGGCCCGGGCAGGCGTGGCGGCCATGGCCGAAGCCCGACTCCGCCTGGCCGGCGCTGGCCAGCACGACGAGAATCATCTGCCCGGCCGGCACGCGCACGCCATTGCACTCCGCGTCTTCCGCCGTGTAGCGGCGCGTGTTGTGGATGGCGGGATCGCGCAGGCTGACTTCGCGCAGCATGGCCGGCCACAGCTCGGGCGCGGCGCGCAGTTGCGGCAGCAAATCCGGCTGCGTGCGCAAGGCCACGATGGCATTGCCCAGCAAGCCGGCCGTGGCGTCGCACGTCTGCGACAGCAAGCCCACGAGGTTGGCCAGCACGCCGCCCGACGCTTGCCAAGCCAAGGCATCCGCCTCGGCCACGATGGCGGCCAGCATGCTGCCGGGCCTCACGTCGCCCTCGCGCAGCAGACGGCCAAAACTTTGCAGCAAGGCCTCGGCCGCCACGTGCGCACCGGCCAGTTGCTCGGCATTGCTCAGCGGCGACAGGCAGGCGACAAAAGCGCGCGTCCAGGCGGCCAGCGCCGGCCATTGCGCTGGCGCAAAGCCCAGCAAGTCCGCCATGGCGAACAGGGGCAGCTCAAAAACCGCGTCGTTCAGCTGCGCGGCGCTGCCGGGCACGCGGTCGCCGGCAAGGTGCAGCGCCCGCCACTGCAAGCGCGCCATATCCACCTGGCCCAGCGCGCGCGCCAACACCTGTTTCGGCACGGCATGCCGTTCGCCATCGTTCATGCGCACCAGTTCGGCAAAGATCGCGCCGCACGGCGTACCCGCCAGGTTGTGCGGCACGCCCAGGTCCGCTGGCCGCACGCGGCAGGCGGGATGCGCCAGCACGGCGCGCACGCCGGCCGCGCCCGTCGCCAGCCAGCAGTCGAGCTGCGCATCGAATCGCAGCGGCGGGCCGTCCGCCAGGCGGCGATAGTAATCGTACGGCGCCGCGTGGGTGACGGCAGAGAAAGGGTCGGCGGGGTCGGTAACAGAATCGGTGAGCGGCATGCGGCTTCCATTGCAGTGAGGTAGGGAGCAGAGTATGCTGGCCCTTCCACCACAACACTTCGCTAACGGACGAATCATGGATGACAAGCATCAAGCCCGCACGGCCGACATGGGACTGGCGCAACTGGCCGGCGCCATCGCCGAACCGGCCCGCGCGCGCATGCTGTGCAGCCTGCTCGACGGCCATGCGCGCACGGCCACGGAACTGGCGGCGCTGGCCGAGGTGGGCGCTTCGACGGCCAGCGCCCATCTGAGCCGGCTGCGCGACGATGGCTTGCTGTCGATGCTGGCGCAGGGCAAGCACCGCTACTACCGCCTGGCCAGCATGGAGGTGGGCCAGGCCCTCGAAGCGCTGCTGGTGGTGGCCGGCGTGGCGGCAACGCCGTTTACCCCCACCACGCCGGACCGCCTGCGCCATGCGCGCACCTGCTACGACCACATGGCCGGCACGGTGGCCGTCGCCCTGCATGACCAGCTGCACACGCAAGGCTGGCTGCTGGACGATGGCGGGGAATATCGTTTGTCGGAAGCGGGCGCGGCTGGCATGGCGGCCCTGGGCATCGACGTGCCGCAATTGCAGCGCCAGCGCCGCCGCTTCGCCTGTGCCTGCCTGGACTGGAGCGAACGGCGCGCCCACCTGGGCGGTGCGCTGGGGGCGGCCCTGCTGCAGCTGGCCCTGCGCCAGCGCTGGGCCGAGCGCGAACTCGACAGCCGCGCCCTGCGCCTCACGCCGGCCGGTGAACAACGCCTGCTGGCCGCCTTCCGTGGCGCCTGACCGGCGCAGGATTTTGTATCTCGGAAGCAACTAGAACGCGAAAAAATGCGCTTTTATCATTGTTTTCATTCATCATATGCTGCGCCCTTGAGCGATCATCTTTACCTTTCGGCCATGGAAAGAGTCCATCTTGAAAACAGTGTCATCCAGCACGCATCCCGCCAGCACCTGCCATAACTGCCATACCGATGCGCCAGGCAACTTCTGCAGCGCCTGTGGCCAGACAACGGCCGTGCACATGCCCAGCGCGCGCGAATTCCTGCATGAATTTGTCGCCCATTATGTGGCGCTCGAAGGCAAGCTCTGGCGTACCTTGGCCCTGCTGCTGTTCCGCCCTGGCGCACTCAGCAATGAATACCTCGCGGGACGCCGCGTGCGCTACGTCGAGCCGCTGCGCGTCTACCTGACCTTCAGCATCCTGTTCTTTGCCATCCTCAAGTTCAGCAGTCCCGACGTGTTCCTCACCGTCCACGACCAGCAAGCCCAGGTGGGTGCCCATGGCCCCCGCCAAGCTCCGGAAAACCAGACGTCGGCCATGCAGGTCAGCATTTTGGGCCAGACGCCCACCCTGCCGCGCCAATGGCAAGACTTTGAGCAACTGCCCACGACCGAGAAACAAAAACTCGTGGTGGAAAGCTTTTTCCATTACGCGCCGTACGCCATGTTTTGCCTGATGCCGCTGTTCGCCCTGTTCCTGAAAATCCTCTACCTGGGCAGCGGACGGCGCTATGGCGAGCATTTCCTGTTCGCCTTGCATACGAATGCCTTCGCCTTCATCACGATGGCGCTGATGCTCCTCATCCCCGTCGACCTGGTCCGCCTCGTGCTCGGCGCCTGGCTGCTGGCCTACCTGCCCTGGGCCATGTGGCGCGTGTATCCAAGCGGCAAACTCGCCACCGTCTGCCGCTGGCTGCTGCTGATGGTCGCCTACAGCCTCGCCATGAGCCTGGCGATCGTGGCCTGCATCGCCATCGGCGTGATGCTGCGGCATTAAGTTACGCCATCAAGAAGCGCTCTGGCGGTCCTGCTGCCAGCGGACGCACCGCCATTGATGCAGATCAATGACGATGGCTTGTGGCCGCTGGCACTGGGCGTGCTGGCGCACGGGCCATGCCTGCGTGTGCGCCGCAACGCTGCCCTGCCCGCTTATCAGCTGAATAGCTGAATAGCTGATTGTTGCCGGGTTTGCTAGAATCGCACACGTTTCCGTCCGTATCCCAACCCCTGACTACGCACAGATCACGCATGCATCCACGTTTGTTCGCCCCATTTATCCTCGTTGCGCTGCTGAGCGGCTGCACGGTACTCGCCCTGCGCCCCAACAGCGGCGTCGAAAACCGCACATTTACCGTGCAGGAAACCCCGCGCCTGCGCATCGACGCGCCCAAGGCGCGCATCCAGAACCCCATGCCCAACGACCACTTCATCGGCATCGCCCTGTCCGGCGGAGGCAGCCGCGCAGCCAATTTCTCGGCCGCCTCGCTGGAACAGCTGGAGCAGTTCGGCCTCGTCAGCGGCGCCTCGGCCATTTCCGGCGTCTCGGGCGGCGCCATCGCGGGCGGCTACTATGCGCTGCATGGCAAGCAGACGGACTGGCCCTTGCTGCGCAGCAAGCTGAAAACGGATTTCTTTGGCCAGACCATCTTGAAACCCGCCAACCTGACGACGATGTTGTTGACGAACAAGACGCGCACCTCGTTCCTGTCCGACGTGCTGGACGATGTGCTGTACGACAAGAAAACCTACCAGGACTTGCCGCACGGCGGCCCCATCTTCCTGGCCAACGCGACGGACGCCACGGATGGCGGCAAGCGCGTGGTGTTTTCCTACGAGTATTTCTACAGCACCCTGCATTCGCCGATCCAGGATATCCGCCTGGCCACGGCCGTGGCCACCTCGGCCGCCTTTCCCGGCGTGTTCGATTCCGTCACCTTCGAGCGTTTCCGTCCGAAAAACAGTTTCGTGCCGGAACTCGGTTCCGAGTCGCGCGAATCGCCGTCCTATGTGCACCTGTTCGATGGCGGCGCGGCCGACAACCTGGGCGTGGAAACCCTGTGGGACGTGGCCCTGACGCAACTGTACGGCAACGACATGGCCGTCGTGCCGCCGCGCCTGAACAGCAAGCCCTTCATCCTCATTTCCATCGATGCCAACGCACCCAATTCCAGCGCCGTGTTTGAAAAGATGTCGGACGAGCGCCAGCCGCTGGACCGCATCTTCAACAAGAATATCTACGATGCCGTCGACGCCCTGTTTTCGCGCCAGCGCAAGGAAAACCTCGTCAAGATGGGCTTTGGCCAAGCCCGCTTCGATACCATCACGCATGAAAACTTTGGCGACCTGAGCCAGAAATTCGTCAAGAGCAAGCGCACCTCGGCCTTTGCCATCCCCGTGCTGTGCCGCCCCCACCTGGGCCAGTACCGCTGCGAAGTCGATGCGGCCGATCCCTTGCCGGGCCAGATCCGCACGCGGCTGGAAGGCTTTGCCTGGCATATTTCCATCGATCAAATTGCCTCGCTGGCGCTGCGCCTGGCCAGCGAAGACGTGCACGTCGACAGTGCCCGCAAGGAAGAACGCGCCGCCCTCGTCAAGCTGCAACGGCTGGCCACGCAGACGAAAACCCATCTGAAGCTGACGGGCCCGGAAAATTGCAGCCCGGACGTGCTGCAATCGGCCCTGTACAGCGCCGCGCGCGTGCTGATCCTCGACGACGAGGAATCGCGCTTCGCCCTGTGCGACTACATGCTGGCGGGCCAGCTGATCAATGACGACACCGTCTGCAAGCAGCGCTATGTCCACGCCGTGCCCCGCTTCGCCATCGAGAGCGAAGATTTACAATACCGCAACCTGAGTTCGGACGGCAATTCCGTGAACGTGCCGATCCGCTGCAAGAAATGAGCGCGCACAAAAAAACCCGCACGATTGCTCGTGCGGGCTTTAGCGCAAGGATACCTGGCGCCCGGTTGATTTAGATCAACCGACTACGCCTGCGCATGTAGCTGCGGCTTAACGCGCCTTCCAGTTCCTGCTCCGTCTTATGCTGGTTCACCGTGTACAGGGCCCACAGGGCCGCCGGCGCCCAGCCGATCACAGTGCACTGCAAGATCAAGGCGGCGGCACCGGCCAGCGGGCGCCCCAGCATGAAAAACGTGAGACACGGAAGTAGCAAGGCTATCAGCAATCGCATCACGACATACTCTCCTTCAATATAGAGCAGCGGACAAGGGCCGGTATCCGGTCCGTCCCCCGCCCGCTGCGTACTGCTCCTTAATAAAGTCTGGCAAAATCGTCGCGAGCGAATGCGAGTTGCGGCCGAGAAGCGCAGCTGTGCGAATGCACAGTGAGCATCGCAGGCCGCAAATCGCGGCGCGCAGCAGATTTGGCCAGACCTTTATAGATGCACGGAAATCTGGGGCATTAAGTCGTCAAACGTGCGACCGTTGCCGTTTTCTCCGATGGCGTGCATCTTCCATTCGCCGTTATGGCGGTACAGCTTGGCCATGATCTGTGCCGTGTGGGAACCTTGCACAGACAGGTTGAAACGCGCGACTTCCTGGTTATTGCTGGCATTCAAGATGCGGCAATAGGCGTTTTCCACCTGCGAGAAGTTCTGGCCAGTAAAGCTGTTGACGGTGAAGACGAGGCTCTTCACGTGCGCCGGCACTTTCGACAGATCGACATTGATCTGTTCGTCGTCGCCATCGCCCGCGCCCGTGCGGTTGTCGCCCGTGTGGACGATGCTGCCGTCCTTGCTTTTCAGCTGGCGGAACCAGACGATGTCGGACGTGCTCTTGTTGTCATCGAACATGACGCACGAAGCGTCCAGGTCGACGGCTTCCGTCTTCGAACCGAAACCGAGGAAACCCTTGGTCTTGGCCGCATCCCAGCCCAGGCCCATGGTGATACGGGTCAGGGTGGTACCAGCTTCTTTGTCCAGAGAAATCTTCTGGCCCTTGCTCAAATTGACAGACATACGCATAGCTCCTGTTTAGTTGATTACTGCTTGATTACGCCGGCTTGCTTTGGGTCCAGGCAAGGAAGGCTGCGCGGTTGCGCGAGCACACGAGGATTTTTCCCGTGCCTGAAAACTTCAGCACCATGCCCTCGCCGCTGGTCTGGCTGTTGATCAGGTTACCCAGAAAGCCGCCGCTGCTGCCGGTCGTCATGGAAATTTCGTATTGCAGGCGGTTGTCCCAGCACACGACGTGCGAGTTATCGATCACCACGTCCTTGCCAGGCGTCACTTCGAGTATCGACATCGCGCCAAAACCGGATACCGCCAACTGGCCGCTGCCTGCCGTCTCGGTGATGAAAAAACCACCGCTCTGGGCAAACAGCGCATTGCCAAGGCTTTGCGTGCGCACCTTCAATTCCACGCCAGACGTGGCCGCCACGAAGGCGCCGTCGCTGATCATGTATTGCTGGGCGCCAACCTCGAGCACCCGCATCGCGCCGGGCAAGGTGGGCGACAGCAGACAATCGCCGTCGCCCCGCATGGCCTCGATATGCTGCTGAAAGAACGATTCCCCGTTGGCAAAGGTGCGCATCAGCGCGGCGCCTATGCCGCCCGTCATCTTGCCTTTCAGCTCAAGATTGGTTTCCATCATCACCATCGCATTGGACTCGCAATAAATCTTCTCGCCCTTGGCAAGCGACACATGCAGGAACGGGTCGACGTCCCCGGTAATATTGAAAACTGGCATACCTATTCCTTCCTCAACGATGATGGTGATGGCGGCGGCCCGCACTACGGACCGCCTGTACTATTTACTATTGACGACTTAGACGCCGACGCCGAACGAGGCAGCTAATGGACCTAAACCGCCCTTGTAACCCTGGCCGATGGCCTTGAATTTCCAATCGCCGCCATTGCGGTAGATTTCGCCGAAGACCATGGCCGTTTCCGCCGAACCGTCTTCCGACAGGTCGAAGCGGGCGATTTCCGTGTTGCCGTTGGCATTCACGCAACGCACGTACGCCTTCGATACCATACCAAAGTTTTGCTTGCGCGCTTCGGCATCGTGAATCGTGACGCAGACGGCGATCTTGTCGATCTCGGCCGGCACCGTGGCCAGGTCGACGACGACGGTTTCATCGTCGCCATCGCCGGCGCCCGTGGTGTTGTCGCCCGAGTGGGTGACGGAGCCGTCGCTCGATTTCAGGTTGTTGTAGAAAATCATGTCGACGTCGGCGCGAACCTTGCCGTCGGCCTTCAGCAGGAACACGGAACCGTCGATGTCGAACGCGGCGCCGTCGGTGGCGCGGGCATCCCAGCCCAGGCCGATGATCATCTTCGAAATGCCGGGGGCTTCCTTGCTCAGGTTGACGTTGCCGCCTTTTTGCAGACTGATTGCCATGATGTATTACTCCTATGTGGGTTGTGTAAGACCAAACACCTGGCGTCCTCCACAGGCCTGACTCCCCAGGCCGGCGGCGACGCTTGCTACAACTTGCCGACAAACGGGTGTAGTCGTTTGTCGCGCATTCTTTACACTGCCTTGACCGCTTCCAGCGCTTCCGTCCGGCCTTCTTCGAGGGCCATCCTGCGCTTGTAGCGGATCGACGACCACAGCGAGGCGAGGATGAAGGCCACGCCGATCAGACCCGTGAAGATCTCGGGAATGTGGAACTTCATGCTGACCAACATGATCACGGCCAGGATACCGATCGCATAGTGCGCGCCGTGCTCCAGATAAACGAACTCGTCGAGCGTGCCCTTGCGCACCAGGAACACCGTCATCGAACGCACGAACATCGCGCCGATCGCCAGGCCCAGCATGATGATCACGACATCCTTGGTGATGGCAAACGCGCCGATCACGCCGTCAAAGCTGAACGAGGCGTCGAGCACTTCCAGGTACAGGAAGCCGCCAATGCCGCCGCGCTTGACGATGTCGCCCACGTTGCCGTCGCCGTTATCGCCTTCCAGCAAGCCGCTGACCACATCGACGCCCACGTAGGTCAAAATACCCCACAGACCGGCCGTCAGCACCACCAGTTTCTGGCCTTCTTCGATCATCGACAGGCTGGCCATCAGGGTGCCCAGCGCGATCATCACGGAAATCGACGAGATCTTGCCCAGCGCGCCCAGTTTTTCTTCAATACGGCCCAGCCAGTGCGTTTCCTTCTCCGAGTCCAGCAGGAAGTTCAGGAACACCAGCAGCAGGAAGATGCCGCCGAAGGCCGCCACTTCCGCATGGTGATTCGTCAGGTGCATCGAGTACTGTTCAGGATTGCTCAGTGCCAGATTCCATACTTCCATCAAGCCCAGGTCGGCCGCTTGCGCCACGATGACCAGCGGAAACACCAGACGCATGCCAAAGACGGCGATGATGATGCCGACGCCCAGGAACAAGCCCTGCCAGAACTTGTCCCAGTTCTTCAGCACCGAGGCGTTGACCACCGCGTTGTCGAACGACAGCGAGACTTCCATCACGCCCAGGATCACCGCGATACCGAGCGCCGCCAGCATCGTCTGCACGCCGCCGTGCGTGTAACCCCACCAGGCGGAAATGCCCAGGCAGATAAATGTCACTAGAAATGACACTCTGAAATGTTTCATCGATAGTTCCCCTTTATCCAAATTCAATGGAACGTAGTATAGGGACGTGTGACACATTTAAAAATAGAAGATAATGGAAGTATTACTTCGTAAAAACAGAAGATAGAGGATGCAGCGATGAAAACCACCGGTTTCAATTACCGCCATTTGTACTTCTTTTGGGTGGTCGCCAAGGAAGGCGGCGTGACGCGCGCGGCTGAACGGCTGGGACTGGCCGTGCAAACCATCAGCACCCAGCTGGCCCTGCTGGAAAAGGAACTGGGCAAGTCGCTGCTGCAGCCGCAGGGGCGGCGCCTGGTGCCGACGGAAGTGGGCCGGCTGGCGCTCGGCTACGCGGACCAGATTTTCCTGCTGGGCGAGCAGATGCAGGAAGCGCTGGCCGACACCGACGCGGAAAAGATGCGCCTGACGGTGGGCATTTCCGATTCCTTGCCGAAACTGATGGCGTACCGCATGCTCGACGCCACGCGCAGCCTGGACAAGCCCGTCAAGCTGGTGTGCCTGGAAGATGAATTCGAATCCTTGCTGGCCGACCTGGCCTTGCACAAGCTGGACCTGGTGTTGACGGACCGCGCCGTGCCGGCCGGCGCCAGCCTGCGCGTGTCCAGCCACCTGTGGGGCGAGAGCGCCATGAAGCTGTTCGGCATCCCCGCGCTGGCCGCCCAGTACCGCGACAATTTCCCGCACAGCCTGCACGGCGCCCCCTTTTTACTGCCCGCGCGCAACAACGCCTTGCGCGGGCGTATCGACGAATGGATGGTGCAGCAAGGCGTGCGTCCCGACGTGGTCGGCGAATTCGAGGACAACGCCATGCTCAACGCGTTCGGCCGCAAGGGCCTGGGCCTGTTCTTCGCCTCCGCCAGCCTGGCGGCCGATATCGAGGAACAATTCGGCGCCGTGCTGGTCGGCGACGCCTCGTCCCTGCGCGAGCAGTTTTACGTCATTTCCAACGAGCGCAAGATCATGCATCCGGCCCTCGACGTCATCCTCGCGGCCATCCAGGGCCAGCCGAAGATTCACAAGGAAACCTGATAAATCCATTCGAAAATAACGTTTGAATAATCAATCAAAAGCGATTGTAATAAAGCCTGAGACAAACACGCGCCCGTCCCTCGCCGGCTGGGTGCGATCATCATAAAAAACAGGAGCGGCACCATGTCCACGGCAGGTAAGACGATCGATATTCCCGATCTCATCAATAACAACAAGATCGGCTCCTTCCAGATCGGCATGCTGATCCTGTGCGGGCTGTGCGTCATCATGGATGGCTTCGACGTACAGGCCATGGGCTATGTGGCGCCCGCCATCATTGCCGACTGGCATGTGAGCAAGGCCAACCTGGGCCCCGTGTTCGGCGCGGGTCTCCTGGGCATGCTGGTCGGCTCGCTCGTCTTCAGCATCACGGCCGACAAGTTCGGCCGCCGCCCCGTGCTGATCGGCTCGACCATCTTCTTTTCGCTGTGCATGCTGGTCACGCCGCTGGCCACCACCATCGAGCAATTGCAGCTGATCCGTTTCATCACGGGCCTGGGCCTGGGCGCCGTGATGCCGAACGCCATGGCGCTGGCCGGCGAATACAGCCCCCTGCGCAAGAAAGTCACCCTGATGATGCTGGTCTCGTGCGGCTTTACCCTGGGCGCCGTGCTGGGCGGTTTATTGTCCGCCGCGCTGATTCCCGCATTCGGCTGGCAATCCGTGTTTTACGTGGGCGGCGTGGTGCCGCTCGCCATTGGCGTGCTGATGTTCTTCCTGCTGCCGGAATCGATGCAATTCCTGGTGCTCAAGAAACGCAAGCTGGATAAAGTCGCCAAGTGGCTGAAACGCATCGACCCGACGGTCACCATCACGGCCGACACGCAATACCTCGTGCACGAGAAAGAGCACAAGGGTGCGCCCGTGCTGCAATTGTTTACGGGCGGCCGCGCAAAGATGACGATCCTGCTGTGGGTCATCAACTTCATGAACTTGCTCAACTTGTATTTCCTGTCGAACTGGCTGCCGACGATTGCCAAGGAAGCGGGCCTGTCGACGGCCAACGCCGTGCTGGCCGGCACGGCCCTGCAAGTGGGCGGCACCATCGGCACCCTCGTCATGGGCCAGCTGATCGACCGCTCCAGCTTCCGCCGCATCCTGCTGCCCTGCTTCCTCGTTGCGGCAGTCGCCATTGCCCTGATCGGCCGCCCGGATGTGTCGCTGGCCTTCCTGTTCATCACGATCTTCATCGCCGGTTTTTGCGTGGTGGGCGGCCAGCCGGCCGTCAACGCCCTGGCGGCCAGCTACTATCCGACCACCCTGCGTTCGACGGGCATCGGCTGGAGCCTGGGCGTGGGCCGCATCGGCTCCATCATCGGCCCCGTGCTCGGTGGCGAACTGATCCGCCTGAACTGGCCCAACAGCACGATTTTCCTCGTCGTCGCCATCCCGGCGGTGGTCTCGGCCGTCATGGTGTTTGCCATGCGCGGCGGGCCGCAAACGGCGGCCAAAGGCTGAACAAGCGTGAAAAACCTGCCGCGCCCGCCTGCCTGCACGGGCGGCGAGCGCGGCTAAATTAGGCTATGGCGCCCTTCGTCGTTTAAGATGTCGTTTTTACAGCCCATCTTCAGCGCCCCCATGCACAATGTCTTGCTAGTCCTGCTCGCCCTCTTCCTGGTCGCGCTGAACGGTTTTTTTGTTGCCGCCGAGTTTGGCATCGTCACCTTGCGGCGCACGCGCATCCGCGCCATCGCCAAGACACAGGGGCTGCGGGGCCGCATCCTGGCCAAGGTGCATGGCCAGCTGGACGCCTACCTGTCCGCCTGCCAGCTGGGCATCACCCTCGCGTCGCTGGGCCTGGGCTGGGTCGGCGAACCGGCCTTCGCCGGCTTGCTCGAGCCCCTGTTCGGCGCCATCGGCGTCACCTCGCAAGAGCTGATCCACGGCGTGTCCTTCGTCGTCGCCTTCAGCGTGATTTCCTTCCTGCATATCGTCGTGGGCGAACTGGCGCCCAAATCGATGGCCATCCGCAACCCGGAAGCCGTCGGCCTGTGGAGCGCGATTCCCCTGTACGGCTTTTACTGGACCATGTACCCGGCCATCTACCTGCTCAACGCCAGCGCCAACTGGGTGCTGCGCCTGGCGGGCCTGTCCGGCAAGGGCGGCCACGACGCCCATTATTCGTCCGAAGAACTGAAACTGATCCTGCGCACCAGCCAGCCGGGCGAGAAATTTACGCGCGACGAGCGCAACATCCTGGCGCAATCGCTTGATTTCGAACAAATGACGGTGTCGGACCTGATGCGCCCGATCAATGAAGTGATCGCCCTGCACGCTTCCAACACCCTGGAAGAAAACCTCGACACGGTGCTGCGCAACCGCTTCAGCCGCTACCCGTATTTCGACACGAATGAAGACGACGTGCTGGGCGTGGTGCACCTGAAGGACCTGTTCTTTGCCCAGCAGGCGGGCAAGCCGATCACCTCGCTCACGCCCTTCCTGCGTCCCGTGGACGTCATTTCCGCGCGCACGCCGGCGCTGGAACTGTTCCGGCGCTTTCGCGACGGCGCGCCCCACTTCGCCCTGATCGGCGAAAAGGGCAAGCGCCCGCTGGGGTTCATCACCCTGGATAACTTGCTCGGCGCCATGGTCGGCGAAATCCGCGATGAATTCCGCCGCAATGAAAACGACTGGCTCAAGCAGAGCGACGGCACCCTGATCGGCAAGGCCAGCCTGCCCATCTTTTCGCTCGAACGCATCCTCGGCATCGATATCGAAAACGAGGAACTGGGGCTGGACGACGTGGAATCGGTGGGCGGCTTGATCATGGTCAAGCTGGGAGATATTCCAAAGCAGGGCCAGCGCATCACCTTCGTCGACTTCGACATCGTCGTCAAGAAGATGAACGGGCCCCGCATCGTGCTCATCAAGGTGATCCCGAAACAGGAACGCGACCTCGATGCGGACTTGCGCGATTAATCTTTTTTCAAGGTAAGCGTATCCTTACCCTGCGGCACGGTGGTTTCGCCCACCGTCCACGTTTGCAGCAAGCTGTACAGTACCGCCAGCAGGGTCGGGCCGATAAAGATGCCGACGAAGCCGAAGGCCAGCACACCGCCCAGCACGCCCAGCAGCACCAGCAGGAAGGGCAAGCTGCTGCCGCGGCTGATCAGCATGGGTTTGACCACGTTGTCCACGCCGCTGATCAGCAGCGCGCCCCACACCAGCATGAAGATGCCCCAGCCCGTCTGCCCGTCGGTAAACAGCCAGATGGCGGCGCCGCCCCAGATCAGGGGCGGGCCCACGGGGATCAGCGAAAAGATGAAGGTGGCCACGCCCAGCAGCGCCACGGCCGGCACGCCGGCGATCAGGAAACCCACCACCGCCACCAGCGCTTGCGCCAGCGCCGTGCCCAGCAAGCCGTACATGACGCCGCGCACGGTGCGGCTGATGGTCAGGCCCACGCCGGGCGCACTGTCGCCGATGATGCGGCCGGCGCCCGTCATCAGGGCGCGGCTCAGCTGCTGGCCGTCGCGGTAGAGGAAGAAGCTGACGAACACGGCCAGGCTGGTCTGCGCCAGGCCCGTGCCCAGCAGGATGCCGCCGGAAGCGAGGAAGTGGCGCGCCGGTTCCAGCATGGTCTTACCCAAATTCAATAATTCCTCGCGGTCAGCCAGCAGGCGCTGCACGTAGCCATCGATGGTTTCGCCCACCACGGGTATGCTGGCCAGCCAGGCCGGCGGATGCAGGCCGCCCGATTCCAGCGCGGCGCGCAGCTGTTCATAGATGCGCGACACATTGTCGGCCAGGTTGTAGGTGACGAGGGCCAGCGGCAGCACGATGACCAGGATCAGGGACAGGGTCATGATGGCGGCGGCCCAGTTGCGCCGGCCTTTCAGGCGTTCGAGCAGGAGCAGATACAGGGGCCAGCTGGAAATGCCCACGCAGGCGGCAAACAGCATGGCGGCGAGGAAGGGCCGCAAGACGAAAAAGCAGCCGATCAACAAAAAGATGATGGCTGCCAGACGGGCGTGGGGCTCGAAACGTTTATCCATGTACTGCGTATCCTGAAGATGGCGCCCGGGGGCGCGACCAGATCAGGATAGCAGAAGTTTAAGATCGTGCGCGATGGCGGCCGGCTTTTCGCCGTGGCGCACGAACAGGCGGATCTTGCCTTCGCGGTCGAAGACATAGGTGCCGGCCGTGTGGTCGACCGTGTAGCTTTCGTCCGTCTCGCCCTCGACCTTGGCGTAATACACCTTGAATTCCTTGGCCACCTTGGCCGTCGCGGCCGCATCGCCATACAGGCCGACGAAACGCTTGTCGAAGGCGGGCACGTACTGCGCCAGCAATTGCTGCGTGTCGCGCTCGGGGTCGACGGTGACGAACAGCACTTGCACCTGCTCCGCCTGCGGACCCATTTCCTGCATCACCTGGGCCATGTCGGCCATGGTGGTGGGGCAGACGTCGGGACACTGCGTGTAGCCGAAG
The DNA here is from genome assembly GCF_023703445.1 of Janthinobacterium kumbetense. Taxonomy (NCBI): domain Bacteria; kingdom Pseudomonadati; phylum Pseudomonadota; class Betaproteobacteria; order Burkholderiales; family Oxalobacteraceae; genus Janthinobacterium; species Janthinobacterium kumbetense. The sequence continues at coordinate 182,198 of NZ_JAMQGR010000008.1, read as the reverse complement.
AACATCAGCACCAGCTTGCCCTTGTAGTCGGCCAGGGTGCGCGGGTGGCCCGTGTGGTCCGTCAGCGCGAACTCGCGCGCATAGCCGAGGCCCGTCACGTCCGTGTTCTTGAAGGCCAGCTTGGGCGCGGCCGGCTTGCCGCAGCCGGCCAGGATGGCGACGAGTGCGGCCGCCAGCAACAGTGTCAGGGTTTTTTTCATGTTCCGAGGGGAATGTAGTGGTCGACCAGCAAAGCCGCGAACAGCAAGGCCAGGTAGATGATGGAAAACGTAAAGGCCTTGCGCGCGATCAAGTCCGTGTAGTGGCGGTACATCTTCCACGCGTAATACAGGAAGCCGGCGTTGAGCACCACGGCAGAAGCCAGGTAGATCAGCCCGCTCATGCGCACGGCATACGGCAGCAAGGTGGTGGCGGCCAGCGCGATCGAGTACAGCCAGACGTGGAACTGCGTGAACTTCAAGCCGTGCGTGACGGGCAGCATGGGCAAGCCCGAGCGCGCGTAATCGTCGCGGCGGTACATGGCCAGCGCCCAGAAGTGCGGTGGCGTCCAGACGAAAATGATCAGGACCAGCAGCCAGGCCTGCATCGGCACGTCGTTGGCGACGGCCGCCCAGCCCAGCGCGGGCGGCATGGCGCCGGACAGGCCGCCGATGACGATATTTTGCGGCGTGGCCGGTTTGAGCACCATGGTATAGATCAAGGCATAGCCGACAAAGGTGACAAAAGTCAGCCACATGGTCAGCGGATTGACGAGGTGGTACAGAATCGCCATGCCCAGGCCGCCGATCACCAGCGCGAACACGACCGTCTGTTTCACCGTGATGTCGCCCATGGCCATGGGGCGGCGCGCCGTGCGGGCCATGCGCGCGTCGATTTCGCGCTCGGCCAGGCAATTGACGGCAAACGCGGCGCCGGCCAGCAGCCAGATGCCGATGGTGCCGAACACCACCGCATGCCAGTCGGGCAACTCTTCGCTGGCCAGGAACATGCCGATGACGGCGCAAAACACGGCCAGCTGCGTCACGCGGGGCTTGGTCAGCGCCCAATACTGGGCGATGCGGGGGGAAGGTTTACGGCTGATGGTCTGAGTAGTCATTTATGCGGTACGGGAAGGACTGGCTGGTGCCGAGGGCACTGGCGCGGCGGCGCAAGCGCGCTGAACATTGCGCGCTACATCGAGTTGGAATTTAGCCTTGTAGTTTAACATGGTCAGCAATAACACGAGCAGCGCCGCCCCGCCGTTATGCATGACGGCAATCGACAGCGGCCAGCTCAGGTAGATGGTCGCCAGGCCCGTGGCCGCCTGCAGGGCCAGCACCAGCGCCACCCAGCGGGCCGTGCCGCGCAGGGACGGCAGTTTCCACGCGCGCAACACGGTATAGCCGATGCCGGCCAGCACGATGAAGGCGAAATTGCGGTGCACCCAGTGGATGGCCGTCAGCGCGGAAAACGGCAAGTAATGGCCGGCGGCCGTCTTGCCCAGTTCGCGCCACAAATGGAAACCATGCTCGAAATCCATTTCCGGAATCACCTTGCCGCCGCACAGGGGGAAATCCGTGCACGCCAGGGTGGCGTAGTTGGTGCTCACCCAGCCGCCCAGCGCGATCTGCACCGTCAACAGCACGAGCGACATGACGGCCAGCGCGCGCACGGGGCGCAGCACGGACGCGTCCGCATCGGCCCGCTTGATAGGCGCCACGGCATGGTCCTGGCGTCCGCCCAGCCACGTCAGCATGGCCAGCAAGCCCATGCCCAGCAGCAAGTGGATGGTGACGATCACCGGTTGCAGCTTCAAGGTGACGGTCCACGCGCCGAACGCGCCCTGCAGGCAGACGAACAGGAACAGCGCCGTCGGCAGCGCGGGAGCGAATTCCTGCCGCTTGCTTTTCTTCCACTGGCGCCACGCCTGCACCATCATCGCCACGATCAAGACGCCGATGGCCATGGCCAGGTAGCGGTGCGTCATTTCGATCCACGCTTTCACGACCGTCACGGGGCCCGTCGGCATCAGGGTTTCCGCCGCCACGATGTGCTCGTGCGCGAGGAAAGGATTAGCAGAACCATAACATCCAGGCCAGTCAGGGCAACCGAGGCCGGAATCGGACAGGCGCGTAAAACCGCCGAACATGATCAGGTCGACCGTCAGGAAGACGGCGATCCATACGAGCTTGCGGTACTTGTTGGCGTCCGCGGACACCCAGACCATGGTCAGCGGCAGCAGCGCCACCAGCAGACCAGTCAAGCCCAGCTGGGCCAGCGCGGAGAGATGCATCGTCGGCATGCGGTCCCCTCAACCGATCGCCGAAGCTTTGAGCAGCTTGGCGATGTCTTTCTTGATCTTGTTCGGGTCCGCGTCCTTCGGGAAGCGCATCATCAGATTGCCCAGCGGATCGATCAAATACAGATGGTCGCTCGTCTTGCCGCCCGCCTCCACGGGCAACCACGCTTTCAGGGCGTCGTTATTGACGCGCAGCATGCTGGTGCCGTCGAATTCGCGCATCACGAGGGTGTCGAGCGGCTGCGCATCCGTCACCAGCCAGACCCGTTCCAGGCGTTCGCGCTCCTTGCCCTGCATGAGGCGTAGTTGTTGCATGTCAAACAATTGCTTCTTGCATGTTTCCTGGCAATCGGACGGTCCCGTTTGCAGCAGCACCCACTTGCCCTTGAACTGGGCCAGCGGCGCGGCCTTGCCGTCCAGTTCCGCCACCTGCAGCTGGGCTTCCGGTATCGGGTACAGACGGGGGTCGATCAGGGCGCCGTAGTTGTTGCGGCCCGTGGGCTTGATGATGTAATACGTGAAATACGAAGCGATGATGGGAAAGGCGCATACGGCCACCACAGCCAGCAGTTTCCACCGTCCTTGTACCTGCTTGTTGCTGCTGTCTTGCGTTGCTTCAGGGCTGTTTGTTTGCACGTCGAAATCCTGTAAAGACAAAAAATAGAAAAGCCATCAGTGCCAGTGCATACCACTGGAATGCATAGCCGCGGTGCTTGTCGGCGCCCAGGTCCGGCGCCGGCCAGTCGCGCACGGGAAGCTGGCTGGACGCTGGCGCCGTCACTCCGTCGACTGTTTGTTCAAGGATAAAAGGTTGCAAGGCCAGGCCACTGGCCAGGGCCAGCTGGCCGATATCGGCATTTTGCACGATGGCGTGCGGCGCCAGGGCCGGCGCCGTGCCCAGCTCCATCACATGGCCCGCATTCAGGCGCGCGATGCCGGCAATGGTGACGGTGCCCGTGGGCGTGGCGTAGTCGGGGATGCGCGTGCGCTCGGCATTGTTGCGCGGCAGCCAGCCCTGCGCCACCAGCACGTGCATCCGGGAACCGTCGATTTGAAATGGCGTGAGCACGTGGAAGCCCGCTTGCCCCTTGTAGGGGCGGTTGTCCAGGTACACCGTCCAGGCGGGAAGAAAATGGCCCGTGACGGTGACCCTGCGGTATTCGATCGCTTGCGCATCGGCCGGCGACAGGGGCGCGGCCGTCAAAGGCAGCGGTGCGGCCTGGTTGCCCGCTTCCAGGCGGGCGGCGCGGGCGACCTTCTCATCGCCACGGCGCTGCTGCCATTGCGCCAGGGATACGCCCAGCGCCACCAGTAGCAGCATTACAACAAATGGAATCCATCTAAAATGGAAGCGGATACGCATTACAATGAAACCTCCTCAAGCTTGGCGCTACCATCCATGAAAATCCTCGTTGCCATTGCCTTCATCCTGATCCTGGGCAGCCTGGGCTCGGCCCTGTTCTTCCTCATGCGCGACAAGGGCAAGAGCAACCGCACCGTGCAGGCGCTGGCCCTGCGCGTGGGCTTGTCGATCACCCTGTTTTTGCTGATCCTGCTGGCGCACAAGCTCGGCTACATTCAGCCCACTGGAATTCATTAACACCCGACATTGCCTGATTGGCAAATTCTTCATACTAAGAAAAAAGCCGTACCCAGGATGTCCCGGTACGGCTTTTTTTATGGTGCCGGCGCGCCTAACAACCACGCGCGCTCTGCCCCGCCATTATAACCAATACACGACCACGTACAGGCCCAGCCAGACGACGTCGACAAAATGCCAGTACCAGGCGGCGCCTTCGAAGCCGAAGTGGTGCTCGGGCGTGAAGTGGCCTTTCAATACGCGGTACAGGATGACGGACAGCATGATGGCGCCCAGGGTCACGTGGAAGCCGTGGAAACCCGTCAGCATGAAGAAGGTGGCGCCGTAGATGCCCGACGTCAATTTCAAATTCAGTTCGCTGTAAGCGTGGATGTATTCATACACCTGGAAGCCCATGAAGATGGCGCCCAGCACGATGGTGGCGAACAGGAACAGGGCCGTCATGGCGCGGTGGCCGGCGCGCAGCGCATGGTGCGAGATGGTCAGCGTGACACCCGACGTCAGCAGCAAGGCCGTGTTGATGGTTGGAATCCAGAACGGCGTCATGGTGGTGAATTCCTGCACCGTGCCGGCCGGGCCCGTATTGCCCCAGTGGGCGGCGAAATCGGGCCAGATCACCTTGTGGTCGAGGTCAGCCAGCCACGGCATGGAAATGCTGCGCGCATAGAACAGGGCGCCGAAGAAGGCGGCGAAGAACATGACTTCCGAAAAGATGAACCAGCTCATGCTCCAGCGGAAGGAGTGATCGATGCGCTCGCTGTACAGGCCCTGCTCCGATTCGCTGATGGCGTCGCCGAACCAGAAATACAGCACCAGCAGGATGCCGGCGATGCCCAGGTAGTTGACGTACGGGCCCCAGGAGACGTCGTTGACCCAGGCCGAGGCGCCGATCATGGTCAGCAGCAGGCTGGCGCCGCCCAGCATGGGCCAGCGCGACGGGCCGGGCACGAAATAATAGGGTACGGCGGCGTGGTTGGAACTCATCATCATCTCCTCAAAAACTTATAGGGTGGTTTTTTATAATTTATAAAACGACGAATTTAACAATTGAAATCAGGATGCCGATCAGGCAAGCCACCACCAGGAAGCCGGCGATGACGATGTGCACGGGATTGAGCTTGGCCGAATCCGTGTCGAAATCGCTCTTGCGGCGCAGCCCCGTGAATGACCACACGACGGCCCGCAGCGAATACAGGAACGACGCTTTTTCCGGTTTGGCGGATTCGCCCATGGCACTCTCCTATTGGACGGCCGGCGTCTGAGCCTGGCTCAGACCGGCAATCTCGAAAAACGTGTACGACAGGGTGATGGTCTTGACCTCTTTCGGCAGAGCCGGATCGAGGAAGAACACCACCGGCATCTGCCGCGCTTCCTTCGGTTTCAAGGTCTGCTGCTTGAAGCAGAAGCACTCGACCTTCTTGAAATGCGGCGTGGCGCTCTGCGGCGCATAACTGGGGATGGCTTGCGCATTGACGACGCGGTTTTGCGTGTTGACCACTTCATACATGACGGTCACCAGTTCGCCCGGATGCACTTGCATGCTCGACACGGTCGGGCGGAAGCGCCATGGCCCCTGCGCATTGCCATCGAACTCGACGGTGATGCTGCGCGTCGTGTCGACCTGCGTATTGTTGTCGTAGGCCACCGTGCCATCTTTTTGCGTCAGCACGTTGATGCCCATCACTTCGCAAATCTGCTTGTAGACGGGAATCAGGGCATAGCCAAAGCCAAACATCAGCACGGCAATGACGAGCAGCTTGCCCAGCATCTTGCGGTTCAGGCCGCGTGTTTCCTGTTGGTGGGGCGTCGTCACGACAGCCACAGCCGCTTGGCGAAGACGGACAGGAAGAAGAAGGCCGCCAGGGCCCCCAGTATCAGTCCCGTACGCAGGTTGTTCGGTTTCTTGCGCTCAGTTTTCACTTCGGTCATGGCAGGCACTCTATTCAAAGGGGCCGGCAGCGGCGCCGGCCCGTGACACTGGCATTACTTGAGGATGACTACTTGACGGTCGGCGGCGTTTCAAACGTGTGGAAAGGCGCCGGGCTCGGCACGGTCCATTCCAGGCCTTCCGCGCCTTCCCATGGTTTCGCCGGGGCAGCCTTGCCGCCGCGGATGGTCGGCAAGACGACGAAGAACAGGAAGTACACCTGCATCAGGCCGAAACCGAAGCCGCCGATCGAGGCGATCATGTTGAAGTCAGTGAACTGCGCCGGATAGTCGGCGTAGCGGCGCGGCATGCCGGCCAGGCCCAGGAAGTGCATCGGGAAGAAGGTCACGTTGAACGTGATCAGCGACAGCCAGAAGTGGATCTTGCCGCGCGTCTCGTTGTACATGTGGCCCGTCCATTTCGGCGACCAGTAGTAGAAGCCGGCAAACAGGGCAAACAGCGAACCGGCCACCAGCACGTAGTGGAAGTGCGCCACCACATAATAGGTATCCTGCAGCTGGATGTCGATCGGCGTCACGGCCAGGATCAGGCCCGTGAAGCCGCCCATGGTAAACACGAAGATGAAGCCCACCGAGAACAGCATCGGCGTTTCGAACGTCATCGAACCCTTCCACATCGTGGCGATCCAGTTGAACACTTTCACGCCCGTCGGCACGGCGATCAGCATGGTCGCGTACATGAAGAACAGCTGGCTGGTAACCGGCATGCCGGTGGTAAACATGTGGTGCGCCCAGACGATGAAGGACAGAATCGCGATCGAGGCCGTGGCGTACACCATCGAGGCGTAGCCGAACAGGGGCTTGCGGGCAAACGCGGGCAGGATCTGCGAGACGATGCCGAAAGCCGGCAAGATCATGATGTAGACCTCGGGATGGCCGAAGAACCAGAAGATGTGCTGGTACATGACGGGGTCGCCGCCGCCTGCCGCATTAAAGAAGGACGTGCCGAAATGGCGGTCCGTCAGGGTCATGGTAATGGCGCCAGCCAGCACCGGCATGACGGCGATCAACAGATACGCGGTAATCAGCCAGGTCCAGCAAAACATCGGCATTTTCATCAGGGTCATGCCAGGGGCGCGCATGTTCAGGATGGTAACGATGATGTTGATCGACCCCATGATGGACGAGGCGCCCATCAGATGCATGGCAAAAATGGCCATGTCCATGCCAGGGCCCATCTGCGTCGACAGCGGCGCATACAGGGTCCAGCCGGCGGCGGTGGCGCCGCCCGGCACGAGAAAGGACGTGGCCAGCAGCAGCGCGGCCGGTGGCAGCAGCCAGAACGAGAAGTTGTTCATGCGGGCAAACGCCATGTCGGATGCGCCCACTTGCAGCGGGATCATCCAGTTGGCATAGCCGACGAAGGCCGGCATGATGGCGCCAAACACCATCACCAGGCCGTGCATGGTGGTCAGTTGATTAAAAAATTCTGGGTGGAAAAATTGCAAGCCTGGATGAAACAGTTCCGTACGGATCATCAGGGCCAGCACGCCGCCCGACAGCAGCATGATGAACGAAAACCACAGGTACAGGGTACCGATATCCTTGTGGTTGGTGGCAAACAGCCAGCGGCGGTAGCCGGTCGGGTGGTCGTGGGCATGGTCGTGATCGTGACCGGCGTGGTCCAAGGTACTCGTGCTCGTGCTAGTACTCATCTGCGGCTCCTAATTACTTGCGTGCAGCCACGACTTCGGCTGGTTGAACGATGTTCTCTGCGGCCTTGTTCGACCAGGTATTGCGCGTGTAAGTGATCACTGCGGCAATTTCCGTGTCGGACAGCTGTTTCCATGCTGGCATTTCAGCGGGATACTTGCCGCTCTTTTGCCCGTTCAGCAACACATGGATCTGATCCGCTTTCGGACCGTTCACCACGGCCGAGCCATCCAGCGGCGCAAACGCACCTGGCACGCCCTTGCCTGTCGCCTGGTGGCAGACCACGCAGTTGGCCGCATACACTTTCTCGCCCTTGACCTTCAATTCATCGATGGTCCACACCTTGCTTGGATCATCAGCCAATGCCGCCATTTCCTTTTGTTTTACATCAACCCAGGCCTTGTAATCGTCGGCCGAGACAACCTTGACGACGATGGGCATGAATGCGTGTTCCTTGCCGCACAGCTCGGCGCAATTGCCGCGGAAGGTGCCGATATGGTCGGCCTTGAACCAGGTGTCGCGCACGAAGCCGGGAATCGCATCTTGCTTGACGCCAAAGGCGGGCACGGACCAGGCGTGGATGACGTCGTTGGCCGTCAGCACCACGCGGATCTTCTTGTTAACCGGCACGACGACTTCATTGTCGACTTCGATCAGGTAGTTTTCGCCCCGTTTTTCCGTCGGCGGCGCGCCCGGCGCACCCACTTGCGAGCGCGGCGTGGCCAGGTTGGAGAGGAAGGAAATGCCTTCGCCCTCGCCTTTCAGGTAGTCATAGCCCCATTTCCACTGCATGCCGGTGGCCTTGATGGTGATGTCGGCGTTCGACGTGTCCTTCATGCCGACGACCGTGCGCGTGGCAGGCAGGGCCATGCCGATGACGATCAGGAAAGGCACGACGGTCCAGGCGATCTCGACGGTGGTGCTTTCGTGGAAAGTGGCCGGTTTGTGGCCCAGGGACTTGCGGTGCTTGAAGATGGAATAAAACATGACGCCGAACACGGCCACGAAGATCACCAGGCAGATGATCATCATCAGGGTGTGCAAATCGTAGATTTCATGGGCGATCTGTGTCGCCGGCGGTTGCAGATTCATTTCGAACGGCACGGGACCGCCGGTGCCGGGATAGGTGCTGGCAGCCGGTGCCGCCGTGGCCCATCGCCCGATGCCAAACGCTGTCAAAGACAGCCCGAGCAGCAACGATTGAAGTCGCTTTGCATGTGTCATGTTTTCCCCAACCACCCAAAAATAATGATATTTTAAACGGCTGCGGACTTCTCCGTACTGGACCGCTGCCGCTCCTCCATGAAAGCAACACGGCCGGAATGCGGCCATGTGCGTCAAGCACCAGCGAATTCCATGCTGGCTGCGGCAGCAAAAACGGCGGCGCGCAACCATGCTGGAACCCTGTTTTTCTTCCCCACACTGAAATGGCCTCGTGTGGAAGATGGTTACTATACTAATGCAGTAACTTCGAATTAGTCTTGCTTTGTTTTTTTTATTTTGTATGCAGCCCTTGTTTTTTCTACTTAACAAGCTGACAAACAATCAACGATTATAATCAAGTAAACTTGAATCCATCAAGCAATAATCGGCTTTGTGCGCGCCCTTCTCCCGGCCGCCGCGCGCTTTGCAACGGTTGCTGCAACATCCATGCGCGGATGGCGACCAAGTGTCGGTTTCTTTATGCTTTTATTTAGGCTTGCGCGGTAAATCAAAGCGGATGATGGCTTCGCCATTGCGCGTCACGCGCGGTGCGGGACGGAAGGCGTGGCCATAGATCACCTCGAAACTCAGGCCCAGCTTGCCGTCGGGACGGCGCCTCTTTTCCAGCGCATCGAGCATGCGCTGCCAGGCCGCCTTGCCCATCAGGCCGCGCCGGCGCGTGGTCAGCGGGTTGCCGCCGAAGGCGCGCACGTCCGCCAGCAGTTTTTCCGCCGTGTCGTAGGTGACGGTGATGATTTCCATGTCCAGCACGGGCGTGGAAAAGCCCGTCTCGACGAGCATGTCGCCAAAGTCGTGCATGTCGACGAAGGGCAAGGCGTGCGGGTACAAGTCCGCCTCGGCGAAGGCGTCGCGCACTTCGCGGAAGGTGTCGGGGCCGAAACAGGAAAACATCAGCAAGCCGTCGAGGCGCAGCGCGCGCCGCCATTCGGCAAACACGCGGTCGGGCTGGGCATGCCAGTGCAGCGCCAGGTTGGACCACACGAGGTCGATGCTGCCCTGCGCCAGCGGCAGGTCGCCCAGGTCGCCGCACAATAAATCCACGCCCGCCTTGGCCGGCAAGAGTTTGCTGAGGAACTGGTTCAGGCTGGCCAGTTTCGACGCGGGCGCGCGCGCCGCCTGCATCATCGCTTGCGCTGCATCGAGACCGATAATCTGCGCCGCGGGATAATCCTTTTGCAACTGCGCCAAATCCGCGCCGGGGCCGCAGCCCGCGTCGAGCACACGGTGCGGCGTGATTTTCACCAGCTCCAGGCGCTCGTGCATGCGTGCCGACACTTCGCGGCGCAGGAAGTCCGACGGCGCGACGCGCGCCGGACGGGAAAAGAAATCGCGTACTTGCACCGCATCGATGGGCGCACTCATTTTGGGCGGACTGGTGGGAACTGGCATGTTGAATCGGGTGAGGTGAGATAATGTCGGCAGTGTACATGGAACGACGCCATCGCGATGCGGACCGCCACCCGGCACCGCCTTGACGCCGCCTGGCAAGCGCTGCGCCTGTGGCTGGGCGCCACGGTGCTGCCCGCCCAGTGCGCGCTGTGCGGCATGGGCTGCCCGGAAGTGCTGTGTTCGCCCTGCCGCGCCCAATATCTGACGCAAGGACGCCCCCGTTGCCGCCAGTGCGCCAATCCGCTCGACGATGCGGCGCTGCTGTGCGGACGCTGTTTGCGCCAGCGGCTCGCGTATGACGCCACCGTCACGGCGTTTGATTATGCGGCGCCGGTCGACCAGTTGCTGCTGCAGCTGAAATTCGGTGCGCGCCTGGCGCTGGCACCCCTGTTGGCAGAACTGCTGTATGTTGCCATTCAGCAACAGCAAGCGTGGGAAGCGCCGCAGCTGCTGTGTCCCGTGCCGCTGGGCCCGGCCCGGCTGGCCGAACGGGGTTTTAACCAGGCGCTGGAAGTTGCCCGTCCGCTGGCGCGCCTGCTGGACGTACCTTTACAGCCGCGCCTGGCGCTGCGCGTGCGCGAAACCCGGGCGCAAAGCGGCGTGGCGCCGCAGGAACGGCAAGCCAACCTGGCGCACGCGTTTGCCATCGCGCCCGAACATGGGGCTTTGTTGCAAGGATGCCATGTGGGCATCGTCGACGACGTGATGAGCAGCGGCCATACCGTCCACGCGCTGGCCACCGCCTGCAAGAGCGCAGGGGCGGCCAGGGTCAGCATCCTGGTCGTGGCGCGCACCCCGCCGCACTAGAACCGCATCAGATTCGCTATATATATGAGGAGAGCATTTTGTTTCACGTTGTTTTGGTAGAACCTGAAATCCCGCCCAATACGGGCAACGTCATCCGCCTGTGCGCGAACACGGGCGCGCAGCTGCACCTGGTCGAACCGCTGGGCTTTCCGCTCGACGATTCCAAGATGAAGCGCGCCGGCCTCGATTACCACGATTACGCCAACATGAAGGTGCACAAGAACTGGGCAGCGTTCCTGGCCGACACCCAGCCCGACCCGGCCCGCATGTTCGCCATGACGACGCGCGGCTCGCGCCCGTTCGGCGACGTGGCCTTCCTGCCCGGCGACGTGTTCGTGTTCGGCTCGGAAACAAAAGGCCTGGACCCGGCCCTGCGCGACGGCTTTCCGGCCGAACAGCGTATCCGCCTGCCGATGCGCCCGGATAACCGCAGCTTGAATCTGTCGAATACGGTGGCCGTCGTCGTGTATGAAGCGTGGCGCCAGCACGGATACGCCGGTGGCGCGTAGCTGACACCTCACCCAGTCTACTGCGCGGCGCGCTTTGCGGCCGGCGATGCTCGCGCTACTAAAGTAGCGCTGCGCTTCCCGGCCACAAATCATCGCCGCTCGCTACGACTGGATGAGATGTTGAGACTCCTGCAATCTTCCTTTACCGCTGCGCCAATTGCTGCGCTACGTCGCTATTGTCGTCCAGCATCACCAGCTGCGTGCGCAAGTCGCGCGTGGCGGCCAGCTTGCCGTTCACGTACAGATTCGTCTTGACGCCGTACACGCCTTGCGACACGCCGGCCGGCAAGGTCAGCTCGAACGAGTTTTCAAAGCGCCCGCCCGACTTGTTGCTGCTGGCCAAGGCTTTCGAACCGGACTTGAACGGCTGGCCTTGCGGATCGAGCACCACCAGTTCTTCGCGCACGTCGTTGACGCTTTGCGCGCTGCCGTTGACCAGCTCCACCACGGAATTGACCTTGAACGGCTGGCCGCGTTTGACGGTCGACGCGCTCAGCTGCGGCGTGTACGACACCACTTGCGGCTCGCGCGGCAGCGCGCCGCGCGTACGGATGTAGTCGCGGTCCGCCTGCGCCGCCGTCTTGGTCTGGCGCGAATTGACATTGATGGCCAGGCAACCGGCCGCCGCCAGGCCGCCGCCGATGGCGGCCCCCTTCAGCGCGCCATTCTTGCCGCCCGCCAGCGCACCCAGCAATGCACCCACGGCCGCGCCCGCAGCGGCCGTCGCGCCCACGCTGCACGGGTCCTCATCCGTGGCCGCATGGGCGCCACCTTGCGGATAGGAACTGTCCTGCCGCACGCCGTTCGGGCTCATCGGCGCCGTGGCGCAGCCGGCCAGCATGGCCGCGATGGTCAGCGCAGCGGCCGTCCGCAAGGTGGTGTGATTCAGCATGGTGACTCTCCAGATGACTAATTGATCGTTGTTTCCGTCTGCAGCACTTGCCGTTCGCGCTCGCGGATGCGGCGCGACAGATTGTCGATGCGCGCATTGCCCGGATCGACGCGGCGCGCGCTTTCCAGATACGTCTTGGCCGCATCGAACTTACCTTCCAGCAAAGAACGCTCGGCATCGCGCAAGAACGCTTGCGCCATCTCGCCGCGCATGGCCGCGCCGCTGTCGACGGGCGCCGTTTCCTGTGGGCGGCGTTCAGCCACCGCTGTTCGTTCGACCGCGCGCGCGGGCGCCGGTTCCGTGGGCACGACGCGGGCCGGTGCCGTTTCCACCGGTGCCGGGACCGGTGCGACAACGGACGCGGGCGCCGACAGCGCCTGCACCTCGGCCCTCAACTGCGGCAATTCCGCCGCTTCGCGGTCGATGGCTTCCAGCCTGGCAATGCCATTGCCGGCCGCCGTCGCATCCTTGCCGTCCAGCGCCTGGCGCACGCCCACCAGCACGGACGCGGCAGCCGCCTGCTGGCGCGCCAGCTGCTTGCGCAGGGAATCCACGCTGGCAGCGCCCGCGCAATCGGCGTCGAGCGCGGCGATGCCCCTGGCCGCGCTTTGCAATTGATGGCCATCAATATGGCGTTCGATGGCGCGCACGCCCCGCTGGCAACTGCCCGATGCGGCGCCGGCCTTGCCGATCGCCGCCTGCAAATCGTCCGCCTTGGCGCTGGACTTGCCCGTGCATACATTCTTGGCCGTCGCCAGCTTTTGCCGGGCGCCGTCCAGGCTGCCATTTGCCACCAGCTTCAAGCCGCTGTCGATGGCGTCGTTGCAAGCCGATTCATTCTTGCCGCCCGGCTTGCCATTCATGTAGACGATGACGGCCGCCAGCACAGCGGCGGCGCCCAGCCAGCGCAACCATTTGCGCGGCGGTGGCGGCGGCACCGGTGTTGCCGGGGCAGGCGCCGGTGGAAGCACAGGCGCGGGCACGGGCTTCGGCGCCGCTTGCGGCGGTACCGGCTTGGCTGGCGGTACTGGCACCGGCTTCGGCGGCGCTTTCGGCGCAGGCGCAGGCGTCACCGGCACGGGCGGCGGCTTGGGTGCCACTGGCGGCGCTACCGGCGCAGGCGCGGGCATAGGCGTGGGGGCGGCCAGCGGCGGCGGCACGGCCGCGGCTGGCTTGGCAGCGCCCGCCATGGCGTGACCGCAGTACGGGCAATGGCTGACAACGGTCCACAGGCCCGTCTTGCATTTGTTGCAGATATCCAAAACTAATCCTTCATTCCAACGTCATTCCAGCGTTCACAAGGGCGGCGGCATCAACGGTGGCGGCGCGCCGAGGAACAAGGGCGCCAGTTCGGGGAACTGGGCCAGGTCGGCCCAGGCCGGCAAACCGGCGCGCCACACCTTGGTCGTGGCTGGCACCACTTGTCCCGCCTGCACGTACTGCACGATCTGCTGGGCCGTGAACGGTCCCTGCTGCTGGCCGTTGATGCCCAGGAAGTACTGGTATTCCACCAGCGGCGGCGGCATGCCGCCCAGTGGTGGCGGCGCCATGCCGAACGCGGCCGCCGCCGGCGCAGCCGCCGCGCCGGCCGGACGCAGCAATTGCTCCAGGCGCCCCGCTTCCAGCATTTCAGGCTTGATCGCATACTTCAGGCGTGGCTGGCCGTCCGCTTCCGGTTCGCGCACTTCCCAGTCGTAGGCATCGCTATCGGAGTCGCCGATGACGTTGGCCCACTCCTTCAGCCGTCCCAGCAAGGCTTGCACCGTGCGGTCGAGCTCATCGCTGGCCATGCCCTTGCGGCGCGCCGACTCGCGCAGGCGCGTGCCCACTTCCGCGGAAATGGCGCTGCCAAAGCCGATGTAGGGCAGCTGCGAGCCATCGGCCTGCGCCACCAGCTTGGGCGCATACACGCCCCGCTCGTAGTATTTTGCCAGCGCCGCCATGGCCGCCGTCTGCACGGCGTCAAGCGCCGTCAATTTTTCTTCGATGCGCAAGGCGATATTTTTCTCGTACGAAGCGGGCATGCCGTTCTGGCGGATGGCCCGTTCGTTGCCGATGCGGCGCAAGTCACCCGGCTCGACGGCAAACTGGTACTGGCCCGGCGGCACGACGCGGCCCGTGTGGCGCGTCAGCACGCCCAGCATGATCGCTTGCAGGAATTCGCCGAAGTCTTCCGCCAGGCGCTTCATCTCGTCCGTGTTCGGCGCGATCGGGTGCGTGAATTGCGTTGGATCAATGTGCGTGTGGGTCGGCGCCTTGTCGTTGTCGCCTTCCTTGCGGTAACTGGTGCGCCAGCCTTCCAGGCCGCGCAGCACCGTCATCGGCACGCCGGCCAGTTCGCAATAGCAGACGGCGCGCCCGCGGATGCCCGTTTCGACAATTTCCAGCTGGCTCACCGTGATGCCCACCTGGGTCGGCACGCACGATTCGAGCTCGGCGCCGAACTTCGCCTTGAAGGCGGCCGCATTGGCCACGCCGATCACGCACTTGAACTGGTCCGACACGACCGTGAAGTCGCCCGCCATATTGGCGTCGATCCACGGCATGGAGCAGGCCAGCAGCTTGCGGAAGCGGTCCAGGCGTTCGGACACATCCATCTGTTCCAGCGCCTCGAACAACGGGTCGGGCGTGCTCGTCGCCCCTTCCGCCAGGCCGGCAGTAGCGATCATGTTTTCCGCCATGCGCGTAACCTTGGCCAGGATCAAGGCCCGTTGCGCCGGTTCGCCCAACATGGGGAACAGCGCTTTCGAGCCGCCCATGTCCTTGAACGCTTCATCGGCCCACTGGCGCAAGGTGGCCGCCGACGGCAGCGCGATGTCTTTTTCCGTGACGGGAATGACGATCAGGGTCGCGTGTTCCTTGTCCAGGTCCTTTTGCAGGATGGTATTGGCCGTTTTCAACTCCGTCAGCATGGCCAGCACGCCTTCGCGGCCCGATTGCAGCTCGCCCACCAGGCCATTCCACTGGGCGCGGCCTTGCGCATCGACGCCGACCCGGTTGCCCAGCCAGCGCGACAGCTCGCCCAGCAGGAGGACGGACTCGTCTGCCGCCTTGGCGCGCAAATGGAATTTCAGCGCATTCGCCATTTCCGTGCGTAAATGGTCCATCACCACGCCCGCCTGCTTTTCGCCATTGCTGAGGAAACCGAAGGTGCTGCGCGTCTGTTCCAGGTTGTTCAACAGGCGCTCGTATTCGCGCGAGCGCACGGCTTCCTTGATTTCACGGTAGCGCTCGGCATTGTTGCCGATTTGCGCCGTCAAGCCGCTGCCCGGCGCCTCGATGCGGTCCTTGATCTGTTCCACCAGCGACAGCACGTATTCCAGGCCGCCGAATTCTTTATTATCAAGATAGCCATATAGCTGGTCGCGCACGACTTTCTTGACGTCTTCCAGCACTTCGCGGCGCCGCTTGCTGATGCGGTCTTCCGTCGTGTCGGCCGTGGAATCCTGGTCGCGCACGGCGTCGCGTTCCAGATGCTTCATGGCGTCGCGCACCTGCGCCGGCCATTCGCTGCGGTCGAAACCCGTGCGGATATCGTTGATGCGCGTATTGACGCGGTTTTCCACGCCGGCCAGCAAGTGGCCGTGGCGGTCTTCCAGCAATTCGTCGACGACGCGGAAATCGATGAAGTCGCCGCTGGAGCGCTTCAGTTCGATGCTCTTGTCGGAAAACTCGGGGAAATCGCTGAACGGCGTGCCCTTCAGGAACATATTAGCGGCGAGGAAATTATCGCGTTGCGTATCCGTGGCCCGGTTGGCGCCCGCATCCGTGCCGCCCACGCCAAAGAACGCTTGCAGCATGGCGCCGGCCCAGCGGTGGGCCCGCTCGTCGCGCGCCGCTTCCTGGCGCGTATCGAGCACGGCCATGCCGAACGAGGAAAAGCGTTTCGAAAAATACAGGCGCATGTCGCCGAAGCGGTCTTGCGGCACGGGCGCGTTGTACAGCGAATTCTTGTGCTGCGCCTGGTTGACGGCGATCGAGCGCTTGGCGCGCGCGAAGTCGGCCGAGGCAAAATCCTCGAACAGCGAATCGGCCACCATGTGGTAGACGTCGCTGACATCCTTGGTGTGCTGCTGGGCAAGATTGCCCGAATCGATCAGGTAAACCTCGCTGTACGGCTCGCGCGTCAATTCCGGGCGGTCATACGCATCCCAGCGGCCCACATAGCCCTTGTTGCCCATCATCGCCGATTCCAGCTCCATCAGCGCCGCGTAGCCGTTGGCCTCGACCCGGTCCTTGTTGGCCTTGGTGTAGCCGGTAGGCAAGAACAGCATCAGCTCCACGTCGGCCGCGCCCACTTCGCTGCGCGCCAGCCAGCGCGCCAGCAAGCCCATGTCGAGGAAGGAACCGGAACCCGTGCCGCCCGCGACGGAACCGACGATGACGATGCGGAAACGGTTCGTTTCCATGCGCAAACCCAGTTCGGCCAGCTGGCGCTCATGCGACAGGCCCGCCTTCAGGGCTTTCAGTTTCAAGCGGATCTTGTCGCGGATCTTCGCGTACTTGTCAAAGAAATACAGGCGCGACACGGCGCGGATCTGGCCGGCGCCGCTGCTCATGTCGAAACGCAATTCACGGATGCGCTGCGGCGTCAAGGGCAGCCATTCCTTGATGTGCGGATATTTCTCCAGAGAATCCTCATCACGGCTGTACTTGTCCATGTCGAACGATTCGACCACCTTGTCGTCATCCGTGAACTTCACCTGGTCGAACTGCAAGTCCTTCGCCTGCGACTCGCCGCTTTCGATCACGGCGCCATTGTCGAGGTCGAAATGGATGAATTGCGCGATGGGAAAGTCCGCCAAGCCCTCGATGCGCGTGCGGTTGCCCGCGCCGCCCCACAGGGTGTTGAGGATGCGCCGACGCACGCGCATCAGCACCTGCATGCCCGTGCCGCCGATGCCGATGAACAGGGTCGGGCGCAGTTCGATGATCTTGTCCTGCTTGCGCTCGCTGGCGCCGCCGGTGATGGTTTGGTTCAGGTTCTCTGCCATGGTGATTCCTTCGATGATGCGTGCAACGGCGTGTTCTTAGCGGCGGCTGGAAGTAAAGGTCAACAAGAGTGCAACGAGGCCCACCAGCACCAGCGGGCCCATGAACAGTGGCGCAAGGAATTTATGCGCATTCACGGCGGCCAGCACGACACCCGTCGCCAGGCTGGCCAGGAAGATGAACAGCCACCAGCCCGAGGCGTTGGCCTTGTTCGGCGGCACGCGCTTGGCCACCAGGCCATTCGCATAGGCATTCTTGGCAAAGAAAAAGGCGATGAACAGCAACAACAGCACCACGCCGCCGACCAGGGTGTCGCGCGACGAGGTATCGGTCGTGCCGGCAGCGTCAAACGCGGGCGCAGCTTCGGTCGTTGCGGTGGCGGCGCTGGCCGCGGCGGGCGGCGCCGACGCCGGGGCCGTTACCGGGGCCGGCAAGGTGAAACCTGCATTGTCTTTCGGAGTGTCTTGCGCCATGGTATGCCTCTGTTAAATGGAAGGAATTTTTAAGGAATCTGTGTTCAGGCCAGGGTCAAGGCATGGCCTTCGGCCACGCGCACGACGGACGGCTTGCCCAAGCCACGCTTGAGTTCGCCAATGTCGCGGCCGTCATCGTCGCGGATCTGCACGCTTTTAAATGGCTTTAATAACACTTGCCGCTGCACGCCGTCGGCCATCACCTTGTAGCGCGTGGCGCGCGTGCTGACCAGGCCCAGCGCCAGCAAGCCCAGCACGAGCGCCAGCACGCCGCCCAGTATCACCAGCACGGGCAGCAGCGGATACTGGATGCGCACCAGCAGCGGTATCGTCGCCTGCGACGCGCGCACGCTGTCGGGCGGCGTAAACATGCCGGAAATCGGGTCGCCAGGGAACAGTTCCTGCAAATCCTTGCCGAAGCTGGACGCCAGCGCCAGCCGCTGTTCCGACAGGCCCACCTGCGCCTGCATCGGCAGCAGCACCTGCTTGCCCATGGCGGCGATCGCCTGCGCCGACCACGGCGACGGAATTTGCGCCATCGGCAGCGCGAACTGCACTTGCACGGACTGGCTGGCGCCCGGCTGCAGCTGGCGGATTTGATCTGGCGCAACGTGCAGCGGCGCGTTCTGCCCGGCCAGGCTGGCGTGCACCCTGGCGCTGTCGATCACGTACGGGAAAAACATGTTTTGCAAGGATGCCTGCAGCACCACTTGCGGCACCAGGTTCGCCGCATCGACGTCGAGCACGATGGTGCGCCCGTCGCGGCCCAGGCTGGCGTGTACGTTGGCGCTGTTCTTGACGGACTGGGGCACGATGCGCACGGCATCCTGGTCCACCGGTTTCAATCGCGCGGGCGGACGCGTCAGCACTTGCGACAGCCGCCCTTCGGCCAGGATGCGGGTCAAGGCCTCGGATGCCGGCTGGCCATACGCGAGCGCATACACCATCAAGCCCTTGGCGCTGTACAGCTTGCCCTGCACGGGCATGCGCAGCGGAAACACCACCGTCTTGGTGATCGACGGTTCCAGGTGCAGCAGGCGGTAAAAATCGCGGTTGCGCTCGGCCGTCTGGCTGTCGTTGTTCGGGCTGTTCTTGTTATTGGTAAAGATCCACACGATGCCGGACGCGGACTGGAACGGGCCCGTGATGGTTTTTGTCACGGCTTCCTGGAAATCCGTGTCGGCCAGCGCGCCGCCGGCGCCCTTGCGCGCCAGGCCCAGGCTGGCCAGCTGGCCCGCCACGCCGGCGCCGCCCTGCCCTTGTCCCAGCAGCGACGGCGACACGTGCGCGCCGCTGCTCTGGCTGAAGGCCAGGGTATACACTTTATCGGACGGGTTTGTGGCAGCCTGCGCCACGGCGCCCACCAGGGCTTTCAGCTGCGAGTGTTCATCCGTGTAAAACGGCTCCATCCAGCCCGAATTCTGCACGAGGAACGCTTGCTGGATGCCGGCGGCCTGCACGCTGGCGCTGGCGAAGGCGAGGAAGGCGGCGCCGGCCGCGATCAGGACGCGCGCTTTCATGCCTGCAAGGCCCAGCCATCGATACGCGACAGCAGCGGGTGGTAAGCCCACAGCGTACCTTCATGCACAAACAGGCGCACGCGCCACGGTTCGCTGACGGCAAAGGTATGGAACACGTTTTCGCGCAATTCGTCGTCCTGCACCAACTGGGCCGCCAGGCGATCGTTCGAGCGCAGCACGCTCGACAGGCCGGCGCTGGTGGCAAACTTCACGCCGAAGACGCTGTTGCCCACACTCGATTCCAGCAGCGGCATGACGGCCTGGTTCTTGCCGCCGTCGTCGCCATGTTCCGGCTCTTCCCACGGCGCCGTTTTCAGCTTGGTGGCGAAGCGGTAATTGAAGCTGCCCGAGCACAGGCGCGGCGCCAGCGCGTCGGCCCGTTCGGACTGCGCGCCCAGTTTCACGTAGACATAGGTGCCACGGCTGCGCTCGAAGCACAGCTGCCACAGGCCGCCGTCGCGCGACACGTAGGGGCTGCCGAATTCGAAATGCGGCACCAGTCCTTCTGGCCAGGGCGTAAACGAGGCGGCCACGTTGCCGTCCGGCTGCAATTGCAGGCGCAGCTGGCCGTTGGCGCACGGCCACACGGCCATGCGGTTGTAGGCGACGGGCGCGCTGACGGTGCCCAGGTCAACCACGCCGTCGAGCAGCACGTCGCTGCCCGGCTTTTGTTGCGCATCAAGATTGACGAAGCGGAGGCGGCCATCGTCGTCGCGCAGCGGCGCCCACAGACGGCTCTGGAACCAGACTGGCGCGGCCGCGCACGGCGCGCCGCCCACATGCTCGACCACATAGGTCAGCGACGGCACGTCGGGACGGATGCAGGCCAGGCCATGGCTGGTCGGCAAGACCAGCACGCTGTTGAACTCCGGCACCAGCTCGGCGCGCCAGGCGCCGTGGGCCAGGTCCGATTCGGCCAGCAAGCTGCCATAGTCGGGGTCCAGCGCCAGCCAGCGTTTCGAGGCGGGAAGCCAGGCGTGCAAGACGGCCTTGCGCGGGTCGAGCGCCAGCAGCGCGGGCGCGCTGGTGCCGAACTGGGCGGAAAAGAATTCGTATTCGCCGGGCGGCGGCATGGGCAGCGAGACATCGGCCTGCGCATGCTCTTCGCGCGCGCGCTGGTCCGCCAGTTTCAGGGGCGCGCTGGCCTGGCGCAGGCCGGCCGGGCCCGTTGGCGGCACGTCGCTGACGGGAGATGCGCCGTAGGGCGGCACCCAGGGCGGCGTGGCGGAGGTAGCAGGCGGCACTTGCAAGGCCGCGCCCGAGGCGGGGTCGAACGCAAATTCAGGCGGAAACTGGCGCACGGGCGCACCGGCGGCTGCGGGCAGGCGCCGCGCATGCATCAGCTTGCCGATATCGGCATGGCTCACCAAGGGCGAGACGTTCTGACCGTCCGCGCTGCGCTGCATGGTCCACGCGCCCTCGTCATCCACGTGCCAGGCGCCGGAAGGCAGTGGCCAATCCCCAGAAGTTTTATGATCCATTTATTTTCTATGACTAGCAATGCATTCAGACGGTGTAACGTGCTGGGGCTGACGAAACGAAGTCGCAGCCCTGGCAGTTCTCATAGTAACGTCTTTTTATCTGTATGGAAACATTGACGAGCCTCCTCAGCCTTGCTGCGTCCGCACTTTCGTCAACAGCTTGGTGGTCGAGCGGTCATGCTCGAAATCGATGGCCACGGCCTGGCCGCCATACGCCAGCACGGCCTTGCCTTCGGGAATGGCCGCCATGTCATAGTCGCCGCCCTTGGCATAGATTTCCGGTTCGATATCCTGCACCACTTCCAGGGCGCTGTCTTCCGAGAACGGCACGACCAGGCTCACCGCTTCCAGCGCGGCCAGCACGGCCATGCGGTCTTCGCAGCTGTTCAGGGGACGGTCATCGCCCTTGCCCAGGCGTTTCACCGAGGCATCGGTATTCACGGCAACGATCAGCGAGGCGCCCAGCGCGCGCGCCTGCGCCAGGTAGGTCACGTGGCCGCGGTGCAAAATGTCGAACACGCCGTTCGTCACTACCACCGGTTTCGGCAGGGCCGCGGCGCGGGCGCGCAATTCGTCGCGGCCGCACAGTTTGTTTTCAAAATCAGGCATGGATATCTCTGGTTGGGTTAAATGGGGTCACGCCATGGTCGCACTCAGGCGTGGCTATCGCCTTGGATGCCGCCGGCATCCCGGCGCCAGGCATCGATCAGGGCCACGACGGCCGGTTCCAGGGTCTCTTCGGCGATGCGATCTTGCCGGTAGTAAATCATCAGCGCATACACGCCGGCCAGGCGGCTGACGGGCGGCGACAGCGCATATTCGTTGCCGCGCGCCGGTTGCCTGGCACGCCAGTAATTGATCGCCGCTTCCAGCGCCTGCATCCGCAGTTCCATCGCCATCTCCCTTCGACGCCCGGTCCCGCATTATAGGGGGCGATCCGCTACAATACGCCATCGGCGCCACAGTTTCACGTTTGCGCCACCTTTCATTCATTGCAAGTAAGTACTTCCTGTGTTTCAATCAACCTATGACACTGACTGAACTGAAATATATCGTTGCAGTCGCGCGAGCGAAGCACTTCGGCCACGCCGCCGAAGCCTGCTTCGTTGCCCAGCCCACCCTGTCAGTGGCCATCAAGAAACTCGAAGACGAATTGGGCGTGGTCCTGTTCGAACGGGGCGGCGCGGAAATCTCCGTCACGCCCCTGGGCGCGCAGATCATTGCGCAAGCCGAGCGCGTGCTGGAACAGACGGCCGCCATCAAGGAACTCGCCAAGCAAAACAAGGACCCGCTGGCCGGCCCCCTGCGCCTGGGCGTGATCTACACGATCGGCCCCTACCTGCTGCCGCCCCTGGTCAAGGCCATGATAGACCAGGTACCGCAGATGCCCTTGATCTTGCAGGAAAACTTCACGGTTCGCCTGCTCGAACTGCTGCGCCAGGGCGAACTGGACGTGGCCATCATGGCCCTGCCCCTGCCCGAACACGGCATGGCCATGCAGGAACTGTATGACGAACCGTTCGTCGTCGCCATGCCGCGCCAGCATCCATGGACGGCGCGCGAGAAAATCGCCGCGCAAGACTTGAAATCGGAAACCATGCTGCTGCTGGGCAATGGCCACTGTTTCCGCGACCAGGTGCTGGAAGTGTGCCCCGAAATGGCGCGTTTTTCCTCGCCCGGCAACGGCATGCAGCGCACGTTTGAGGGTTCCTCGCTGGAAACCATCCGCCACATGGTGGCCAGCGGCATCGGCCTGACGGTCTTGCCGCGCGCCTCCGTCGCCAATATGCACGCCACCGACGGCATGCTCGAATACCGGCCCTTCGCCGCCCCCGTGCCCTCGCGCCGCGTGGTCATGCTGTGGCGCAAGAGTTTCACGCGCAAGGCCGCCATCGACGCCCTGTGCGCGGCCATCGCCAGCTGCAACTTGCCGGGCATTACGCCGCTGTGCGAGGACGAAGACTAGCGCCCCAGGCGCAAAATAGTACATTTACATACTATTTGCGATAATCGACCTTTCTCTTCAACAAGATCGAGTCTTCCATGAACAAGCTGGCGCTGTATTTCCGCCTGATACGGCTGGACAAGCCTATCGGTACCGTATTGCTGCTGTGGCCTACCCTGTGCGCGCTGTGGCTGGCGCAGCAGGGCGTGCCGGACTGGCGGCTGCTGCTCATCTTTACCCTCGGCACTTTCCTGATGCGCTCGGCAGGCTGCGCCATCAATGACTACGCCGACCAGGATATCGACAAATTCGTCAAGCGCACGGCCGAGCGTCCCATCACCAGTGGACGCATCAGCGGTAAGGAAGCGCTGGCCGTGGCCGGCGTGCTGACCGTGCTGGCCTTTTGCCTGATCCTGCCCCTCAACGCGCTGACCAAGCAGCTGTCCGTGGCCGCCGTCATCATCGCCGGCACCTATCCCTATTTCAAGCGATTCTTTGCGATTCCGCAAGCGTATCTCGGCATCGCCTTCGGCTTCGGCATTCCCATGGGCTTTGCCGCCATCACGGGTTCCGTGCCCATCGTCGCCTGGCTGCTGCTGCTGGGCAATGTCTTCTGGGCCGTGGCCTACGATACGGAATACGCGATGGTCGACCGCGACGATGACTTGAAGATCGGCATCAAGACCTCGGCCATCACCTTTGGCCGCTACGACGTGGCCATCGTCATGGCCTGCTATGCCGTTTTCCTGCTGCTGTGGCTGGCATGCGGCTGGTATCTGGGCTTGCGTTACTGGTTCGTCGCGGGCTTGCTGGTGGCGGCCGGCTGCGCCGTTTATCACTACACCTTGATCCGCGCACGCGAGCGTATGCCGTGTTTTGCGGCATTCCGGCATAATAACTGGCTAGGAGCGGCGGTATTTGCGGGCGTGGTACTGGACTTTGCTTTCCGTTAAGCAATGACCCTTGCGCCGCGGTAGCCCTTGAGGCGGCGCAAGACAAGCCTGGCCGCAGCTGCCTACACTGGTATTTCACTGTGCAGTTTCACTTCCATGAGGTAATACATGAGCTCGATACATACCGGAAAATCCAGCAGCGACAGCATCCTCGCCGACGCCGACAAGGCCCGCGACAAACTGGTCGGCGACTTGAAGACCGTCATCGATGAAGCGGAAGGCTGGCTCGATGGCGCCAAGGATCAGACGGGCGAGAATGTCAAAGCCGTCAAGGACAAGTTCATCGCCACCCTGGAAACGGCCAAGAAAGACTTGATCAAGCTGGAAGAAGACTTGCTCGAACGCACCAAGAAGGCGGCCAAGGCCACCGACGAATACGTGCAGGACAATCCCTGGAAAGCCGTGGGCGCGGGCGCCGTCGTCGGCGTGCTGTTCGGTCTGCTGCTTTCCTCGTCGCGCCGCTAGATTGTAACGACGCGGTACCGACGGCGCAGGCCGTCACCTGACGCGAAAGGCAGCATATGGCTATCTTGCACCATGTCGCCCAAGTCGCAGCGACCCTCGCCGCCATCGTCCAGACCCGTCTGGCCCTGGCGGCCGTGGAAATGGAAGAAGAGTCGCTGCGCTTCCTGTCCTATCTGGCGCTGGCCATGCTGGCACTGTTGTGCCTGTTTGTCGGCCTCGTCTTGATCGTGTTCCTCGTCATCGTGCTGTTCTGGGATACGCACCGCATCGCCGCCATCGCCATCACGGCCGCCGTCTTCATCGTCGCCGCCATCGCCACCCTGCTGGGCGTGCGCGCCAGTTTCCGCAGCAAGCCGAAACTGCTTTCTTTTACACTTTCCGAACTGAACAAAGACCTGGACGAGCTGCAATTGCTGGCGCGCCGGGGATCGGAGCGGCCATGACCACGCACCCCACCAAATTGTCCAGCGTCCACACGGCCGCCAGCCTGGCGCAGCGGCGCGACGCGCTGCTGGCCGAATGCGCGCTGCAGCGCCTGGCCCTGGGCGTGCAGACGCGCCAGTTGCTGGAACCGCTGACGGGCGGCAATCTGCGCCACACCCTGGCCACGCGCTTTAAAATTCCCCTGATGGTGGGCGGCGCCGTGCTGGGCCTGGCATTGGTGCGTCCGCGCCGCATCCTGCCGCTGCTGCGGGCCAGCGGCGCGCTGCTCAAGCACGCCACCACCGCCATGCCCGTCCTGCTGGCGCTGGCGCAGCGTTTCAGCAAGAAAGAAACGCCGTCATAAAATATTTTGACCCGGCTGCATCCAAATGGCAGACCCATGCGTAGTAATGGTATCAACCAGCCGGTTGAGCCAACTACCAGGAGTTCGCCATGCTTGCCTTCACCGCCCCACGCCACGCCGTTCCCGCCCTCGCTGTGCTGGGCGCCGCCCTGCTGCTGAGCGCTTGCGCCCCCATGAGCGCGCGCTATTCGCAGGAACAATTACCGAACGCCGTCAAGGTGCCCGATGGCCACCAGGTGGCCATGCAGACCGTGGGCGTAGGCAAGATCGCCTACGAATGCAAGGCCAAGAAAGACATGACGGGCCATGAATGGGTTTTCGTGGGACCGGACGCGGCCTTGAACGACCGCAGCGGCATGCAGGTGGGCACGTATGTCGGTCCACCGGCCACCTGGGCCAACCTGGACGGCTCGAAAGTGACGGCGACGCAAGTGGCCGTGGCGCCGGCCGGCGCGGGCAATATCCCGTACCAGCTGGTGAAGGCCAATCCGGCCACGGGCAGCGGCGCCATGCAGGGCGTCAGCTACATCCAGCGCGTGGCCACCAGCGGCGGCGTGGCGCCAAGCAGCCCCTGCGGCATGGAAAGCATCGGCGCCAAGCAATGGGTGCCCTATCAAGCCGACTACATCTTCTGGAAAGCCGCATGAGCACACCTATCAAAACCTGCTGCGCGTCGTGATAGGCGGCCTGCGATGCTCACCGTACTAAAGTACGGTTGCGCTTCTTAGCCACCTCTCCCTTCCGCTCGCTACGGTTTTGTTAGGCGTTGTAAAACAGGAAAACAACGGTTGGCAAGCGGGTTTCTGGCCTATACTCGGCCTTGAAAACTTGCTAACCGTTTACTCTTGACGATTGCGCCAACCTTGCCAGCCCAAGCCGCCACCTACGATTACGATGCCGCCCTGCGCGCCTGCGCCAGGGGCGAGCAGCAGGCATTGCATGGCCTGTACCAGCAGGAAAGCCGCTACCTGCTGGGCGTGGCCCTGCGCATCGTGCGCCAGCGGGCCCTGGCCGAAGACGTGCTGCACGACGCCTTCCTGAATATCTGGCGCCGCGCCGGCAGTTTCGACGCCACGCGCGGCAGCGGCAAGGGCTGGATCTATGTGGTGGTGCGGCACCAGGCGCTGGACGTGGCGCGCGCCCGCGCCCATGAAGTACCGGCCGACGAGGATACCGTGGAAAACCTGCTGCACGAACGCCACAGCCACGATGCGGGCGAGACCTATGCCGACCAGGCGAACCTGGGCAAGCTGCACGATTGCCTCGGCCACCTGGACGAATCGAAGCGCAACAGCATCCTGTACGCCTACGTCGATGGCTGTTCCCACAGCGAAATCGCGCAGCGCCTGCAAGCGCCGCTGGGCACCGTCAAGGCATGGGTCAAGCGGGGCCTGGCCGCCTTGCGGGAGTGCATGGGATGATCAACGGCGACGAGGAATTGCACAGGCTGGCCAGCGAATACGTGCTGGGCACCCTGGAGCTGGTCGAACGGGCGGACGTGGAACAGCGCTTGCCGCGCGACGAAGCCTTGCGCGACGCCGTCGAAGCCTGGGAACGGCGCCTGCTGCCCTTGACGACCCTGGCGCCGCCCGAAACGCCCTCCGCGCAACTGTGGCCGCGCATCAGCGCCAGCCTGTTGACGCCTTCAGCCGTGCGGCAGGCGGGCGGCTGGCAAGCGTGGTGGAACAGCCTGGCGTTCTGGAGAATGCTGGCGGGCGGCGGCTTGGCGGCCACGGCCGCGCTGGCCGTGCTGGTCAGCGTGCAACTGCAAACACCCAGCGGACCCGGCTACCTGGTGGTGCTGGTGGCGCCGCAGGATAAATCGCCGGGCTGGATCGTGCAGGCAGGCGGACGCGGCGGCAAGAACCGCGACCTGAGCCTGATCCCGCTGGGGCCGACGGCCGTGCCGCAGCAAAAGGCCCTGCAATTCTGGACCAAGGGCAAGGACTGGGGTGCGCCCGTCTCGCTGGGCCTGGTCAAGCCGGGGCAAAGCCTCAAGTTGACATTGGACAAGCTGCCGCCGCTGCAGCCGGAGCAACTGTTTGAAATCACCCTGGAACCGGCAACGGGCTCGCCCACGGGCCGGCCGACGGGGCCGGTTTTATACATCGGCCGCGCCGTCAAGGTCATGTAATTACTTGACCACTTATTTTCCCAGCTCGTCTCCCATCTCGCGTCCGCGCTGCGCAGCCGCCTTGATGCCCTTGACGATGGCCGCCTTCACGCCGCTCTCTTCCATGCTGGTGAGCGCCGCATACGTCGTGCCGCCCTTCGACGTGACCCGCTCGCGCAGCAAGGACACGGGTTCGCTGGAGTTCGCCGCCAGCTGCGCCGCGCCCGTAAACGTGGCGATGGCCAGCTGCGTGCCCTGCTCCGGCGTCAAGCCCAGCTCGGCGGCCGCCTGCTGCATCGCTTCGATAAAGTAAAACACATAGGCGGGACCGCTGCCGGACACGGCCGTCACAGGGTCGATCTTTGCTTCATCATCGAGCCAGACGGTCTGGCCGACGGCGCGCAGGATGGCGTCCGCCGTCTTCTTTTGCTCATCGCTGACGCCGCTGCTGGCCACCATGCCCGTGATGCCCATGCCGATCAGGGCCGGCGTGTTCGGCATGCATCGCACGATGGCGCGGTAATCGCCGAGCCAGCGCGACAGGTCGGCCGCGCGGATACCGGCCGCGATCGACAGGATCAATGGCGCCTTGTTTCCGTCGAGGAAGGGCAGCAACTGCGCCGCCACGTCGCGCATGCTTTGCGGTTTCACGGCCAGCACGATCACGTCCACGCCCCGCAGCGCGTCGCCGGCGGCGGAAGCCGTCGTCACGCCGAATTGCGCCTGCAATTTTTCCAGCGCGGGCGCATGCGGGTCGATCACGTGGATGTTGCCGCCCAGGGTCAATTTACCCGCCAGGCCGGCGATCAGGGCCGCAGCCATATTGCCGCCGCCTACAAAGGCGATATTCAATTCTGTCGTCATGGCTATGCTTTCTATCAATCAGTTAAGAGTAAGTGCGGGAACCGAAAATGGCGCTGCCCACGCGCACGATGGTGGCGCCTTCCAGCACGGCGGCGCGCAAGTCGGCCGACATGCCCATCGACAAGGTATCGAGCGCGAGGCCGTCCGCCTTCAATTGGTCGTACAGCGCGCGCAATTGCGCAAAGGCGGCGCGCTGCAGGTTGACATCCGTTTCCGGCTCGGGGATGGCCATCAGGCCGCGCAGGCGCAAACGGGGCAGTTGCGCCACGGCATGCGCCAGCGCCGGCAAGTCAGCCGGCGTCACGCCGCTCTTGCTGGCTTCGCCGCTGATATTGACTTGCAGGCAGATATTCAAGTCCGGCAAGCCGGCCGGGCGCTGCTCGGACAGGCGCGCGGCGATCTTTTCCCGTTCCACCGTATGCACCCAGTCAAAATGTTCGGCGATGGGGCGCGTCTTGTTGCTCTGGATGGGGCCGATGAAATGCCAGACGGGTGCGCCTTGCGGCAGCGCAAGCTTGACGGCGCTAATCTTGTCGAGCGCTTCCTGCAGGTAATTTTCGCCAAACGCCGCCTGGCCCGCGTGCATGGCTGCCAGCACGGCGTCCGCGCCGAAGGTTTTCGACACGGCCAGCAGGGTCACGTCACCAGGGGCGCGCTGCGCCTCCAAGGCGGCCTGCGCAATACTGTCGCGCACGGCTTGCAAGTTCTGTTCGATTGTGGACATAATCATTTTCTAGTGTATAGGGGCGGCGGCACGGTGCGCCAGCCCATCAATGCAGGCACAGGGATTATAAATGGACATCTCCGAACTACTCGCTTTCTCCGTCAGCAACAAGGCTTCCGACCTGCACCTGTCTTCCGGCCTGCCGCCGATGATACGGGTCAATGGCGACGTGCGCCGCCTGAACGTGGCGCCGCTCGAGCACAAGGAAGTGCACAGCATGATCTACGACATCATGAACGACAGCCAGCGCAAGGCGTATGAAGAAGCGCTGGAATGCGATTTTTCGTTCGAGATTCCCGGTCTGGCGCGCTTCCGCGTCAACGCCTACAACCAGGAACGCGGTGCCTCGGCCGTGCTGCGCACGATTCCCTCCAAGGTGCTGACGCTGGAAGAACTCAATGCCCCCCGCATCTTCGGCGAGCTGGCCATGCGTCCGCGGGGACTCGTGCTGGTGACGGGCCCGACGGGTTCCGGCAAGTCGACCACCCTGGCGGCCATGGTGAACCACGTCAACGAGCGCCTGAACCACCATATATTGACCATCGAAGACCCGATCGAGTTCGTGCATAAACCGAAGAAATGCCTGATCAACCAGCGCGAAGTGGGCTCGCACACGCATTCGTTCAGCAATGCGCTGCGCTCGGCCCTGCGCGAAGACCCGGACGTGATTTTGGTGGGCGAATTGCGCGACCTGGAAACCATCCGCCTGGCGCTGACGGCGGCCGAGACGGGCCACCTGGTGTTCGGCACCCTGCACACCTCGTCGGCGGCGAAGTCGATCGACCGCATCATCGACGTCTTCCCCGCCGAGGAAAAGGAAATGGTGCGCGCCATGCTGTCCGAATCCTTGCAAGCCGTCATTTCGCAAAACTTGCTGAAAACCAAAGACGGCGCGGGCCGCGTGGCCGCGCATGAAATCATGCTGGCCACGCCGGCCGTGCGCAACCTGATCCGCGAAGCGAAAGTGGCGCAAATGTATTCGGCCATCCAGACGGGCAGCAACGTGGGCATGCAAACCCTGGACCAGTGCCTCACCGACCTGGTGCGGCGCGGCACGATCTCGGCGGAAACGGCCCGCTCGGCCGCCAAGTCCCCTGAAAACTTCCCCGGATAAGCCATGCAGACGACGCACGAACACTATGGCGCCATGCACGCGCTGCTGGCGCAGATGCGCGCACGGGGCGGCTCCGACCTGTTCATCACGGCCGGCTTTCCCGCCGCCATCAAGCTCGACGGCAAGCTGACGCCGCTGGCTGGCGGCGCGCTTGACGCGGCACAGGCGGCCGGCTACGTGCGCGCCGTCATGAACGCGCGCCAGGCGGCCGAGTTCGAGTCCAGCCGCGAAGCCAATTTCGCCATCAGCCCGGAGGGGCTCGGACGCTTCCGCGTATCCGCCTTCGTGCAGATGGGCCAGGCAGGCATGGTCTTGCGATTGATCAATACCGCCATCCCCAGCCTCGCTGGGCTGGGTTTGCCCGCCATCCTGCAAGACATCGTGATGAGCAAGCGGGGCCTCGTCATCATGGTGGGCGCCACGGGCTGCGGCAAGTCGACCACCCTGGCGGCCATGGTGGGCCACCGCAACGCCCACAGCCACGGCCACATCATCACCATCGAAGACCCCGTGGAATTCATCCATCCGCACGGCAACTGTATCGTCACCCAGCGCGAAGTGGGCGTCGATACGGACGACTGGGCCACGGCCCTGAAAAACACCCTGCGCCAGGCGCCCGACGTGATACAGATCGGCGAAATCCGCGACCGCGACACCATGGACCACGCCATCGCGTTTGCCGAGACGGGCCATCTGTGCCTGGCGACCTTGCACGCGAACAACGCCAACCAGGCGCTGGACCGCATCATCAATTTCTTCCCCGAAGAGCGGCGCCAGCAGTTGCTGATGGACCTGTCGCTGAATTTGAAGGGCATGATTTCGCAGCGGCTGATCCCCAACAAGGATGGCGGCGGGCGCCAGGCGGCGCTGGAAATCCTGCTCAATTCGCCGCTGATGAGCGACCTGATCTTCAAGGGCCAGGTGCACGAGATCAAGGAATTGATGAAAAAATCGCGCGAGCATGGCATGCAGACTTTCGACCAGGCCCTGTTCGACCTGCACGAGACGGGCGCCATCAGCTATGAAGACGCGCTGCGCAATGCGGACTCCGTCAACGACCTGCGCCTGACGATCAAGCTCAAGGGCGCAACGGCGCCGGAACCGGCCCCGCAGGCGGGCGCCACCAAACTGGGACTCCTCTGACATGACCAGCATCCACGATTTCCAGGCCGAGGCGCTGGACGGCACGCCGATCGACCTGGCGCGCTACAAGGGCAAGGTATTGCTGATCGTCAATACGGCCAGCGCATGCGGCTTCACGCCGCAATACCAGGGGCTCGAAACGCTGTACCGCGAATTCCACGACCAGGGCCTGGTCGTGCTGGGTTTTCCCTGCAATCAATTCCGCCAGCAGGAACCGGGCTCGAACGAGGAAATTGGCGCCTTTTGCGAAAAAAACTTCGGCGTCACCTTTCCCCTGTTTGCCAAGGTCGACGTGAATGGCCCGCATACCCATCCCGTCTTTGCGCAATTAAAACAGGCGGCGCCCGGCATATTGGGCACGCAATCGATCAAATGGAATTTCACCAAGTTTTTGGTGCGCAAGGATGGCAGCGTATTTCGCCGCTATGCGACGGCCAGCAAGCCGGCCAGCCTGGCGGACGACATACGGCAATTGCTACAAGAGTAGAAGCGCAATACTTTGACTTAAGACAACAATCATGTGAAATCAATAAAACTGTATTTATTTCATGCTTGATATCAATATTGT
Organism: Janthinobacterium kumbetense; assembly: GCF_023703445.1. Lineage (NCBI taxonomy): Bacteria > Pseudomonadati > Pseudomonadota > Betaproteobacteria > Burkholderiales > Oxalobacteraceae > Janthinobacterium > Janthinobacterium kumbetense. The sequence goes on along the minus strand of NZ_JAMQGR010000008.1, from coordinate 150,757 downwards.
GTTTCAAATAGCAAATATCGGTGATAATGTTTACATAATTATTCGCAGATATCGATCATAAAACGATGCCAGTCTTTGGGAAAATATTATCTTCATGGATGCGGATGGGCAGTTATTCCCGCCTCTTCATCCCTATTACCTTCCTGATACTCGCCGTTTCCGCCTTTCGCTATCACGCCCTGCTCGGGACGGAAACGGCGCTGGCCAATGCCCGCTACCAGAGCGAAGCCCGGCAACTCGACCTGTTCCTGGCCAATAGCGTGCTGCCGCTGGCCGTGCATACGGACCGGCATGCGATGCACGACAGCGTGCGGCAAGTGCTGCGCAGCGCCCTGCCGCTGAACCGCAGCCTCGCCGCCATGCGCTGGGATACGGCTGGCGCGCATGTCGAAGTGCTGGCCGACAACAAGCTGACCGACACGCTGGCCGACGGCGTGCCGGCCTGGTTTGCACGCCTGGCGGGCATGGCGGCCATCCGCAGCCGCCTGACGGTGGCACTGCCGGATGGCGGCGACGGCATCCTCGACGTGCATTACACGCCCGGCCTGCCCCTGGCGCAGGTGTGGCAACGGGTGCGCGGGCAGGCCGTCCTCAGCACCATCAACATCGTCCTCGTCTTCCTCCTGCTGGGCTTGATCCTGGCGTCGCACCGCAAGCTGCTGGCGCGGCTCGTGCAGGCGACGGACCGCTTCCGCGATGGCAACTTCGCCGTGCGCCTGGCGGCCGGCGCCACGCCCGAAGCGCAAGCCGTGTCGCAGTCGTTCAACGGCATGGCCGGCGATATCGAAGAATTGCTGACCTCGCTGAAGACCAGCCAGCGCCAGCTGGGCGAGCAGTTGAACGAAACCGTGCACATGCAGCAGGCGCTGCAAAAGCTGTCATGGCAAAACTACAATGACGTGCTGACGGGCTTGCCCAACCGCGCCGCGCTGGCCGCCCGCTTCGAACAGGAGCTGTTCCTGGCGCGCGAACGCCAGCGCCTGCTGGCCGTCTGCCTGTTCGACCTCGACCATTTCCAGGCCATCAACGACCGCTACGGCGCCGAAGCGGGCGATGAAATCCTCAAGCAGGTGGCCGGCCGCCTGCACGGCTTTACGGGCCAGATCCACTACGCGGCGCGCCTGGGCGGCGATGAATTCGTCCTGCTGCTGTGCGGCCAGGCCAGCATCGCCAGCATCGAACAGAACATCACGCAATTGCTGCAGGAACTGAGCCGCCCCTACCAGGGCGACCAGCAGGCGCTGCACGTGACGGCCAGCGTCGGCATCGCCGTCTACGCGGGCAAGGACTTGAATACGGAAAGCCTGCTGCGCCACGCCGACCACGCCGTCTACCAGGCAAAACTGACGGGGCGCAACCAGTACCACTTCTTCGACACCAACCTCGATGAAGAAGTGCGCACCCACCACAACCAGCGCACGGAAGTGCGCCAGGCCCTGATCAATGGCGAACTGCGGCTGTACTACCAGCCCAAGGTGAACATGCGCGCCGGCACGGTGGTGGGCATGGAAGCGCTGCTGCGCTGGCAGCACCCGCGCCGCGGCGTGCTGGCGCCCGCGCAATTCCTGCCGCTGGTGGAACAGACGGATTTGATCATCGACATCGGCGAATGGGTGCTGCGCCAGGCCCTGTGGCAGATGCAGCGCTGGGTCGCTTGCGGCAAGCACTGGGTGGTCAGCGTGAATATCGCGGCGCGCCACTTCCAGCAACCGGACTTCGTCTCGCGCCTGGAAACCATCCTCGGCGAATTTCCCGGCGTGCGCGCCAGCATGCTGGAACTGGAAATCCTCGAATCGTCGGCCCTGCACGACATCGAAGACGTGCGCCGCATCATCCGCGCCTGCCAGGCGCTGGGCATCACGTTTGCGCTCGACGATTTCGGCACCGGCTACTCGTCGATGTCATACCTGAAACGCCTGCCGGCGAATATCGTCAAGATTGACCAGAGCTTCGTGCGCAACATGCTCAACGACCGCGACGACCTGCACCTGGTGCGCGCCGTCATCGGCCTGGCCCGCTCCTTCAGCTTGACGGTGATCGCCGAAGGCGTGGAAAGCGTCGAGCATGGCGCGCGATTGATCCAGCTGGGCTGCGACCTGGCGCAAGGCTACGGCATCGCCCGCCCCATGCCGGCCGACGCCGTGCTGGAATGGGCCAACAATTTCATCCCGGCGCCGCAATGGCGCATCGCGCAGTACAACGAAGTGTCTATTTGACCGGGGTCAAGGCGGAATCGATCAATTCGATCCAGTGCCGCACGGGCGTCTCCGTGCCCGACTGCAGGTGGCTCAGGCAGCCGATATTCGCCGACACGATCATCTCCGGCTCGCACGCTTCCAGGTTCGCCACCTTGTTGTCGCGCAACTGTTGCGACAGTGCCGGCTGCAGGATCGAATACGTGCCCGCCGAACCGCAGCACAGATGGCTGTCGGCGCACAGGCGCACGTCGACGCCGACGGCGCGCAGCACCTGCTCCACCTTGCCGCGCACCTGCTGGCCGTGCTGCAGCGTGCACGGCGGGTGGTACGCCACCCGCTTGCCGATGCGCCCTTGCAGCAGCGCAACCAGTTCCGCTTCAAACGCGGGCATGATCTCGGACAAGTCGCGCGTCAATGCCGCGATGCGCCGCGCCTTGTCCGCATAGCGGGCGTCGTGCGCCAGCAGATGGCCATATTCCTTCACCGTGGCGCCGCAGCCGGAGGCCGTCATGACGATGGCTTCCGCGCTGTCCACGCAATCTACGTAGGGCCACCAGGCGTCGATATTGCGGCGCATGTCGTCCAGCGCCGCTTCCTGGTCGTTCAAGTGATGGCGCAGCGCGCCGCAGCAGCCCGCCCTGGGCGCGACGATCAATTGCACGCCCAGGGCGTCGAGCACGCGCGCCGTGGCCGCGTTGATGTTCGGCGACATGGCCGGCTGCACGCAGCCGTCGAGCAGCAGCATGGTGCGCACATGCCGGCGCGCGGGCCATGCACCTGCCTTTTCTCCGGGACGCAGCTTGTCCTGCAAACCTTTCGACAGCAAGGGCCGCAGCGCCTGCCCCGCCTTGTACACGGGCGTGAACAGCCAGCGGCGCGGCAAGGCTTCCTTCAGGGCGAAGCGCAGCGCCCGTTCGCGCAAGGGGCGCTGCACGCGCTGTTCGACGACGTTGCGGCCGATGTCGACCAGGCGCCCGTACTGCACCCCCGAGGGACAGGTCGATTCGCAGTTGCGGCAGGTCAGACAGCGGTCCAGATGCGTCTGCGTCTTGGCCGTGACGGGCGCGCCTTCGAGCACTTGCTTGATCAGGTAGATGCGTCCACGGGGGCCATCGAGTTCATCGCCCAGCAACTGGTAGGTGGGACAGGTGGCCGTGCAAAAGCCGCAATGCACGCAGGCGCGCAGGATGGCTTCGGCTTCGTCGCCTGCCGGCGTGTTCTTGATGAAATCGGCGAGATTGGTTTGCATGCGCTCAAGTCATTCTGTGCGGGTTGAAGATGCCGGCCGGGTCGAAAGCGTGCCGCAGGCGCTGGTGGATTTTTTCAATGGCCGGCGCCAGCGGGTGGAACACGCCCACGGCCTTGTCGCCGCCGCGGAACAGGGTGGCGTGGCCCCCAAGCGCGGCCACGGCCTGGCGGATGTGCTGGCTGCCTGCCGCATCGGCGTCGCCGTCGAGCTTGAGCCAGCGCTGCGCCCCGCCCCATTCGATCAGCTGGCGCCCCTTTAAAATCACGGCGCTGGCGTGCGGCGGCAGCGACAGGCGCCACAGGCTGCCCGCGCCCGCGAAGAAATCGTGCGTCTGTTCGCGCACGGACAGCCAGAAGGCGGCCGCGTCTTCCTGCACCAGCAGCTCGCCATTCAAGGATGTCAGGGCCGCCGACACGGCCGCCTCGGCGCCGGACAGGCGCACGCTCAAGACGCCGTCATGCCAGCAACTGGCGGAAATGGGCAGCGGCTTGCCCGCCCATTCATTGAGCATGCGCAAGGCGGCAATTTCAGCGCATTCCAGGCGCAAGGTCGCTTCGCGCAGCGGCAAGGGCAGCACTTTCAGCGACACTTCCAGGATCAGGCCCAGGGTACCCAGGGACCCCGCCAGCAGGCGCGAGACATCGTAACCGGCCACGTTCTTCATCACCTGCCCGCCGAAGGCCAGGCGCTCGCCATGGCCATCCATCAGCACGGCGCCCAGCACAAAGTCGCGCAAGGCTCCCGCGCTGGCGCGGCGCGGCCCGGACAGGGCGCTGGCGACGACGCCGCCCACCGTGGCGCCCGGCCCGAAATGGGGCGGCTCGAAGGCCAGCATCTGGTTGCGCGCGGCCAGCGCCGCTTCAATGTCCGCCAGCGGCGTGCCGCAGCGGGCCGTGATCACCAGTTCCGTCGGTTCATAGTCGATGATGCCCGCATACGCGCGCGTATCGAGCACCTCGCCTGCCAGCTGCTGGCCATACCAGTCTTTCGTGCCGCCGCCGCGCAGGCGCAAGGGGCGGCCTGCCGCGCTGGCCGCCAGGATCTGCTGCCTGAATTGTTCCGCTATCGCTTGCAAAAGAGTCTCCGGAAAATTAAAAACGGGGCAGGTTGGCGAACGGCAGGCGTCCCGCCGTCACATGCATCTTGCCGAATTCGGCGCAGCGGTTCAAGGTGGGAATCGCCTTGTCCGGGTTCAGCAAGGCGTGGGGATCGAAGGCGCGCTTGACGGCAAAGAAGGCATCGAGTTCGGCGCGCGTAAATTGCACGCACATGGAATTGATCTTTTCCATGCCCACGCCATGTTCGCCCGTGATGGTGCCGCCCACGGCCACGCACAGGGCCAGGATGTCCGCGCCAAACGCTTCGGCGCGCTCGAATTCGCCGGGCATGTTGGCGTCGAACAGGATCAAGGGGTGCAAATTGCCGTCGCCCGCGTGGAACACGTTGGCGCAGCGCAAGCCATGCGTCGTTTCCATGCCGGCGATGCCCGTCAGGACTTCGGCCAGGCGCTTGCGCGGGATCGTGCCGTCCATGCAGTAGTAGTCGGGCGAGATGCGTCCCGCCGCGGGAAAGGCGTTCTTGCGGCCGGACCAGAATTTCATGCGCTCCGCTTCCGACTGCGACACGGCGATGGCGCTGGCGCCCGCCCCTTCCAGCACGGCCGTCATGCGGGCGATTTCCTCTTCCACTTCCTCGTGCGTGCCGTCCGCTTCGCACAGCAAGATGGCGGCCGCGTCGATGTCGTAGCCGGCCTTGACGAACGGTTCGACCATGCGCGACGAGGTCCGGTCCATCATTTCCAGGCCGGCCGGGATGATGCCGGCCGCGATCACATTGGCCACGGCATTGCCGCCCGTGACGACGTCGTCAAAGGATGCCATGATGACCCTCGCCGTGGCCGGCTTCGGGATCAGCTTGACCGTCACTTCCGTGACGATGCCCAGCATGCCTTCGGAGCCGATGAAGACGGCCAGCAAGTCGAGGCCGGGCGAGTCCAGGCATTCGCCGCCCAGTTCCAGCACGTCACCGTCAATGGTAACAACCCGCACGCGCAGCACATTGTGCACGGTCAAGCCGTATTTCAGGCAATGCACGCCGCCCGAGTTTTCCGCCACGTTGCCGCCGATGCTGCAGGCGATTTGCGAGGACGGGTCGGGCGCGTAGTACAAGGCATATTGCGCCGCCGCTTCGGAAATGGCCAGGTTGCGCACGCCCGGCTGCACCACGGCCGTGCGCGCATACGCATCAAGGCGCACGATGCGGTTCAAACGCGCCGTCGACAGCACCACGCCGTCGGCGATGGGCAAGGCGCCGCCCGACAGGCCCGTGCCCGCGCCGCGCGGCACGATCGGCACCTTCAACGCGCGGCAGACGCCGAGGATGGCGATGACCTGTTCTTCCGTATCCGGCAACGTCACCACCATCGGCAGCTGGCGGTAGGCGGCCAGGCCATCGCATTCGTACGGGCGCGTATCTTCGGCGTCGGACAGCACGCAACGGGCCGGCAGCACGGCCAGCAGGGCCGCGACGACGGCTTGCTGGCGCGCGGCGGTCAATCCGGATTCAGGGGCGGCATTGAGCATAGGATGTGAGCAAAAGTGCATGGGCGTGCAACGATTGTAAGCACAAAAGCGGCGCGCAGCGCATTTTTTGTCCTATTTGCGGGCAAATCCGGGGCCAGGCGGCGCGCGGTGTCGTATGCTGCCCCCATTCTTCTTTACAGGATCGACATCATGGGCAACCGACTTTCGAAAATCGCCACGCGCACGGGCGACAATGGCAGCACCGGCCTGGGCGACGGCAGCCGCACCAGCAAGGACAGTGTCCGCATCCACGCCATGGGCGACGTGGACGAACTCAATTCGAATCTGGGATTGCTGCTGTGCGAAGCCATGCCCGACGCCTTGCGCGACGAACTGGTGGCCATCCAGCACGATCTGTTCGACCTGGGCGGAGAAATCTGCATCCCCGGCTACCAGCTGATCAAGGAAGAGCACGTACTGCGCCTCGACGACCTGCTGGCGAAATACAATGCGGACTTGCCGGCCTTGAGCGAATTCATCCTGCCGGCCGGTTCGCGCGCCGCCTCGCTGGCGCATGTGTGCCGCACCGTGTGCCGCCGCGCCGAGCGCAGCATCGTCGCGCTGGCCAATGCGGAACCGCTGCACGAACATCCGCGCCAGTACGTGAACCGCCTGTCGGACCTGCTGTTCGTACTGTCGCGCGTGCTGAACCGCTTTGCCGGCGGCAGCGACGTGCTGTGGCGGCATGACCGCACGCGGGGATGAAATAAAAAACGGCGATGCCTGTCAAACCGCATCGCCATGCTTTATCCGGCTGACCGGGTGTTACTCAGCCGCAGGCCTGAAGACACGCTTTATTGGCACGGACGCATGAGGGAACACTGAACTCCATGACGCAGGCATCGAGCGCCATATAGCACTCGGATTGGCATTCCGATATATCGGCGGTACTGCTGGCCATGGCATACGAGGCGCTGACGCCCGTGGCGAACAGAAAGAAACCCAGCTTTTTGAACATAAGCACTCCTTTGCGGCAATAAGGGACGGCAGGATGGATGAAGTGATGCAGCCGGCCTGGCCAGCGTACTGGCCTGCCGGCAAACTTTATTGAATGCTACTCTTGCGCGCAGCTGTTGTAGCACATCTGATGAATCTTGGTGCAGGCGCCTGGCGACCTTGGATGGTCGGTCATGCACTGGTCCAGCCCTTCATCGCATTGCGAATAGCATTCCGGTTCGCCGCCGGCGATCGCGTACGAGGCGCTGACGCCCATGGCAAACAAAAAGAAACCCAGTTTTTTAAACATCGGTACTCCTTTGCAGAAATGTCAGACGAGGGGCAACATCCATGGCGCGCCGTCTCTTACGCGCCATCCGGCAATCAGATTTTCTTCAGCGCCGCTTCCAGCGCGCCCGTATTGAAACCCTGGATCTTGCGGTTGCCGATCAACACCACGGGCACGCCGCCGCCGCCGAGTTCTTCATGGGCTTTTTTCGCTTCCGGCGATTTTTCGATATCGAGATCGACAAAGTCGATCTTGTTTTCCTTGAAGTACGCGCGCGTCTTGGCGCAATAGCCGCACCAGTCCGTGCCGTACAACACCACCTTCGCCTGGGCATTCGGGAAATACGCGGCGTAATTGCCTTCCGTGTAAGTCGATTTGAATAAACCAGGCAATAAAGACAGGCCATAACCGCTGCCCAGGCCGGCGGCCAGAATCACGCAATACATGGCAATGGTTTTAATTTTCTTTTGCATCATGAAGCCACCTTGACGTCGTTACTTCCAAGCCGGAGCAATGCTTGCGCCCCGGCACACCTGGTTTTCTTAATTCAAGGCGCAATCGGCCTTGCATGCATTTAACAAATCCTTGCACGTGTTGCTGGAATGGCCAGAGTCGAGGCAATCGGTAAAGCTGCCATAGCACTCGCGCTGGCAGTCGCTCAAACCATTGCCGGCTGCTCCCACCGAATAGGACGCGCTGACACCGACGGCGAACAGGAAAAGTGCGATCTTCTTAAACATTTTCTACCTTTCGATTGACGTGGAAAAACAATGCCACTTGCGCTTAACTGCTTATTACCTTATAGAATTTATATCGTACAAAATCGAATATAGACCGCACTTATTTTAGAGTCAACGTTTCCTTTCGATAAATTTCCAATTTAGAAAATATATCGGGAAAGCCTCTTGAATGTGGAATTTGGAGAGATTGGGAGGCGCCAAACGTCTATACAATATCGGCGCCGCAAGCAAGTAAAGGCCGGCTGCGGGCGCAGCCGGCCGAGCGGCTACAGCACTTCCAGAAAACTCTTCAACGCGATGATTTCATCGGACGTCAGCTGCAAGCGCTGCAACAGGGGCGACGTGACGGGAAACTTCAGATCGGCCGCCTGCTGTGCGTTCTGCGGCACGGGGCGCGACATGCCCGCGTTATACATGTTCAACATGCCCACCATCTGCGCGAACGCGCCATTGTGCATCCACGGCCCCGATTGCGCCACGCCGCGCAAGCCCGGCGTGCGGAACTTGCCCACGTCCTCATTCTTGCCCGTCACCAGATAGCGCCCCAGGTCTTCATACTTGCGGCTACCGTAATTGCTCAGCCCGAGGTTGTGGAATTGCTGGTCCGTCAGCAAGGCGCCGCTGTGGCACGTCATGCAGCGCGCCTTGGTGCGGAACAGGTGCAGGCCCAGCAGCTCGCGGTCGTTCAAGGCCGTGCGTTCGCCCTCCAGGAAGGTATCGAAACGCGTGACGGGCGGCAGCAGGGTGCGCTGGTAGTCGGCCAGCGCCGTCAGGATGCGCGGCAAGGTCACGCCGGCGCCCTGGCCAAAAGCCGCGTCGAACTGCGCCGGGTAGTCGCCCTGTGCGGCCAGCTTGGCGGGCAATTGCGCAGCCACGGCCGCCATTTCATCCGGATGCTGCAAGGGGCCCAGCGCCTGCTCTTCCAGGGTGCTGGCGCGGCCATCCCAGAACAGCATCCTGACCTGCGCCACGCCCAGCAAGCCCGGCGTATTGCGCTGTCCCAGCCGCCCCTCGTGTCCCACGGAAACGCGCTTGCTGTCGGCGAAGCTGTGCGCGGGACTGTGGCAGCTGATGCAGGCCACCGCGTTCGCGCGCGACAAGCGCGGGTCGTTGAACAAGCGCTGCCCCAGCGCCGCGACGGCCGGTGCCACGGGCGGCACAGGTATGGCCGAAACGGGCGCCATTTCCGCGGCGGCCACGCCGACGGGCAGGTGCGGACGGGGCCAGTCGGCAATGGGACGGGCATACGCCTGGCGCAGACAGGCTGCATTCCAGCCCGCCGGCGTGGCGCAAACGGTGGTAGTGGCTTCGCGCGCCGCCGCATCCCCTCCTGCAGGCAATCCCACTGTCATGGCCAGCAGCGCTGCGGCCACCCATCCGGTCTTTCCTGCTGTAAATCTATACACGTCGCTCATTCCTCTCTTGTACGCTGGCTTCGACCAATGATAACCAGCAACATGGCAACAGCACAGCGAAAGGGGACAGGGCTTGTCTATTCGGCGATCTGCGTCAATTTTCCCGGCGTTTCCTCCGCCTGCGCCTGCACATGTTCGCGCAGCAAGCCGCGCAGCAGCTGCACTTGCGCCACGGCATCGGCCTGCAGCGGCGTCAGGCTGTCGGCAACGCAGGGACCAGGCGCGCTGGCGTCGGCGGCGCCGCGCAGCAAGGCGTCGATTTCCCCGCTGACGCCGGCGATCCACTGCTGCAGTGCGGGCGGCGCCGGCTCGGCCTGGGGACTCAGGCTGATGCGCGCCGTGCTGCCCGCCACGCGGCGCAGCAGCGGCAAGGTGCGCAGCGCCGCCAGGCCCACGCCGCTGCTGCGGTCCAGGCGACGCTCGATGCGCAAGCGCTGCAAGACCTGTTCCGCGTTATTGCTGGCCAGCCCCGCCTCGCGGCGCAGGCGCGCGATGGCGCTGTCCCATTTGCCGCCCGCCGCCAGCACGGCCAGCAGGTATTTCAGGTTGGCCGACACTGCCTTCGCAAGGCGCTGGTCCAGGTCGTCCGCCTCGCGGTCGGGCCACAGGAAAAACGTGGCCAGCAAGGCCAGCACGCAGCCCAGCACATTGTTGCCCAGACGACTCATCGCATACACCATCTCGCTGGCCGGCGCCGCATAGTCGGCCACCAGCACGAAGGCGGGCGTCATGAACAGCACATGCAGGCTGTAGCTGACGCGGCGCAAGGCCATGGTGGCGACGATCAGGGGAAACACCACGAGCGAGATGCCCAGCGGCGTGTAAATGACCAGGCCGATCAGCACGGCCAGCACGGCGCCCAGCACGCTGCCCGCCACCCGCTCGATGCCGCGCGGCCAGGTGGTCGACACGGACGGCTGCAGTATCAATAAGGTCGCCATGGTGGCCCAGTAGCCGAACGGAATGTGCAAGGCCTCGACCAGCAGGAAGCCGGCCGTCGTCGCCAGCGACACGCGCGCCGCATGGCGCCAGCTCAGCGACTGCGGCGTGGCGTTGACTTTCGCCGTCTGCCACGCCTGCCCCAGCGCCAGGAAAGCCGCTTCGCGCCACGGCAGCTGCGCCGCGCGCGGCAAGCCCAGCTCCATGAAGTCCACGTTCAGGCGCAGCGGCAGCAAGGCGCCCAGCGCCGCTTCCAGGCGCCGTCCGCAGCCAGCCAGGCGGCGCTGCAATTCCAGCGGCGGCGTTTCCGGCTGGCGCTGCACGGCTTGCCCCAGGCGGCGCAGCAGCACGGCCATCACTTCCAGGCTGCGCCGCGCGCGCGGGTCCTGGCGCAGGCGCTGCTGCTCGCGCTCGCACGTATGCGTGACGGCGATCAGATAGGCGAAGATGCGTTCGGCGTCGCTGAGCGCCAGCAGCAGGTTGTCGTACAGGGCGCTGCGGCCCGCGCGCGCGGGCGGTACGGCGGCCAGCGCCACGCGCGCCGCTTCCAGCGCGGCGCGCGCCTGCGAACGGTAGCTGGCGCCATGCGCGGCAACGTCCGCCTGCGCCGCATCATGTGCGAGGAAACGCGCATTGTCGCGCGCGATGCCGGCCAGGCGCGAATACGCGGCGCGGATGGCGCGCCGGCTCGGGCCGAACGGGTGGATGCGCCAGACGGTAAAACTGAGCACGGTGGCGAACAGGCAGCCGAACATGTACAAACCCAGGAAAGGCGCCGTCTGAGTCATCGATGCGAGCGGATGCGTGACCATCACCACGCAGGCCGTGGCGGCCAGGATGGCCACTTGCCCCGTGGCCGCGCCCCAGATGCGCGCCAGCGCGCCGGCCCAGGAAAACAGCAGCACGGCGATGGCGGCCGTCGCCACGCCATGGCCGGCCGCCAGCGCCGTCAGGCCGCCGGCCACCGTCGACAGCAAGCCGAAACCCACCATCGAGACGAAACGCATGCGCCGCGTGCCGGCCGCGTCGGCCAGGCACGTCCAGAAGGCGCCGATGGCGGCCCAGGAAAAATCGGGGTGGTCGAAGAGCAGGCCCAGCAGCAGCATGGCGCTCGAGGCGCACGCGGCGCGCAAGCCTTCGGACAGATTCGTTTCATCGATGGCCAGGCTGACCATCCACAGGGGACGGCGCTGCGCCAGGGTGTCGGTATAGGCGTGCACGCCCGTCAGCCAGCGGCCGGCCAGTGCGCGCGAACGGCGGTGAAGTTTCCTGAGATACAAGTTGGACTTTGAAAGGGTATCAAAGCGTCATCGTAGCATTCCCGGGCGAAAAATGTTGCAGTGCAGCGTAAAATCCCCGAGGGCGAAAAAAAAGCGACACCGCGGTGTCGCTTTTCCGTAGGCAAGCCAGCTTAGCTGACGGCTGCCAGGCGCGGCGGCTGCGTGCCGCCAAAGCGCTGTTCGATCGAAGCGGCGATGCCGCTGGCGTCCAGGCCGACGCTTTTCAGCAGCTGCACGGGGTCGCCATGGTCGATGAAGGTGTCGGGCAAGCCCAGCATCAGGATAGGCTTGACGATGCCCTCCGCCGCCAGCGCTTCGGCCACGGCCGAGCCGGCGCCGCCCATGATGCAGCCCTCTTCCACCGTCACCAGGTAATCGTGCTCGGCAGCCAGTTGTTTCACCAATGCCACGTCGAGCGGCTTGACGAAGCGCATGTTGGCCACCGTCGCGTCGAGCTTCTCGCCGGCTCCCACAGCGGGCGCCACCATCGAGCCGAAGGCCAGGATGGCGATGCGCTGGCCCAGGCGCTTGATCTCGCCCTTGCCGATCTCGATGCTGGTCAGTTCCGGCACGATGGCCGCGCCCGCGCCGGCGCCGCGCGGATAGCGGATGGCGGCCGGGCCGGGGTAGTGGTAGCCCGTGGTCAGCATTTGCCGGCACTCGTTTTCATCCGACGCGGCCATGATGACCATGTTCGGGATGCAGCGCAGGAACGCCATGTCGTAGTTGCCCGCGTGCGTGGCGCCGTCCGCGCCCACGAGGCCGGCGCGGTCCAGCGCGAACGTCACGTCCAGGTTTTGCAGGGCCACGTCGTGGATCAGCTGGTCGTAGGCGCGCTGCAGGAAGGTCGAATAGATGGCCACGACGGGTTTCAAGCCTTCGCAAGCCAGGCCTGCGCCGAACGTCACGGAATGCTGCTCGGCAATGCCGACGTCGAAGTAGCGGGTCGGGAATTTCTGTTCGAACTTGACCATGCCCGAGCCTTCGCGCATGGCCGGCGTGATGCCCACCAGGCGCTTGTCGTGCGCGGCCATGTCGCACAGCCAGTTGCCGAACACTTCCGTATACGTCATCTTGGCGGGCGCCGTGGCCGGCTTGATGCCTTCGGCCGGGTTGAACTTGCCCGTGCCGTGGTACAAAATCGGTTCCGCTTCGGCCAGCTTGTAGCCCTGCCCCTTCTTGGTCACCACGTGCAGGAATTGCGGACCCTTCAATTGCTTGATATTTTGCAAGGTCGGGATCAGCGAATCGAGGTCGTGGCCGTCGATGGGACCGATATAGTTAAAACCGAATTCCTCGAACATGGTGGCGGGCACGACCATGCCCTTGGCGTGTTCTTCAAAGCGCTTCGCCAGTTCCAGCACGGGGCCGGGCAAGACGGACTTGCCGACATTTTTCGCGGCCGCATAGAACTGGCCCGACATCAATCGCGCCAGGTGGCGGTTCAGCGCGCCCACGGGCGGCGAGATCGACATGTCGTTGTCGTTCAGAATTACCAGCAGATTGACGTCTTCCTGCACGCCCGCATTGTTCATCGCCTCGAAGGCCATGCCGGCCGTCATCGAGCCGTCACCGATCACGGCGATTGCGTGCAGCGGGTCGCCCTTGATCTTGGCCGCTTGCGCCATGCCCAGCGCGGCGGAAATGGACGTCGACGAGTGCGCCGTGCCGAAGGTGTCGTATTCGCTTTCGTCGCGCTTCGGGAAGCCGGAAATGCCGTCTTTCTGGCGCAGGGTGTGCATGCGCTCGCGGCGGCCCGTGAGGATCTTGTGCGAATAGGTCTGGTGGCCCACGTCCCAGACGATGCGGTCGTGCGGCGTGTTGAAGACGTAATGCAGCGCGACGGTCAGCTCGACCGTGCCCAGGTTGGACGACAGGTGGCCGCCCGTCTTGGAAACGGAATCGAGCAGGAAGCTGCGCAATTCCTGCGCCAGCGGCACCAGTTGCGAGCGGGCCAGCTTGCGCACTTGCGCTGGTTCATTGATGGTTTCTAACAGTTTCATTTATGCCTTCCGCTGCACGACCAGGTCCGCCAGCTCGCGCAAACGGCGTGCCTTGTCCCCGAATGGCGCCAGCGCCGCATGGGCGTCGCACCGCAATTGTTCTGCCAGGGCTTTCGATGGTTCCAGCCCCAGTATCGATACGTAGGTGGGCTTGTTGGCGGCCGCATCCTTGCCTGCCGTCTTGCCCAGGGTGGCCGAATCGGCCGTTGCGTCGAGCACGTCGTCGACCACCTGGAACGCCAGGCCCACGGCGCGCGCATACGCGTTCAGCGCCGTCATGTCGTCCGCCGTCAAGTCCTTGCCGGCCAGCGCGCCGAGAATCACAGCCGCGCGCAGCAAGGCGCCCGTCTTGAGTTGATGCATCTGTTCCAGCTGCGGCAAGGTCAAGGCCAGGCCGACGCTGTCGAGGTCGATCGCCTGGCCGCCGCACATGCCGGCCGAACCGGAGGCGTGCGCCAGCAGCTTGATCATGGCCATTTGCCGCGCGGGAGGAATCGCCGCGCCGTCGGCCAGCAGCATGAACGCCTGCGATTGCAGCGCGTCACCGACCAGCAGGGCCGTCGCCTCGTCGTAGGCGATGTGCACGGTGGGCTTGCCACGGCGCAAGGCATCGTCATCCATGCAGGGCATGTCGTCATGCACGAGCGAATACACGTGAATCATTTCCAGTGCGCAAGCAGCGCGCGCGAGGGTATCTTGATCGGCATCAAACAGTTCGCCAGCCGCCATCACCAGCAGCGGGCGCACGCGCTTGCCGCCGCCCAGCAGCGCATAGCGCATGGCAGCGTGCAGCTTGTGCGGCACGGCGTCCGCCGCCGGCAGGAACTGGTCGAGCCGGCCTTCCACGCCGGACTGGGTGCTTTGCATCCAGTCGCCGAAGGTCACGCTGTCTTGTTGCATGCTGGCCATCATTGGGCGGCCTCGCCGGCATCCGTGAACGGTTTCAACATGTCGCCTTCGAGTACTTTCACCTGCGCTTCGACACTGTCGAGCTGGGTCGCGCAATACTTGACCAGTTCCGAGCCGCGCTGATACGCCGCGACCGATGCTTCCAGCGGCAACTGGCCCGCTTCCATTTGCGTTACCAGCTGCGCCAGTTCCGCCATTGCCTCTTCAAACGAGGCCGGCACTGCGGCAGCGGCAGTTAATTTCTTCGACATAGACTCAGATCTCTTCGTGGCACGAGGGGCTTGTAGGGAGACGCCGGGGATTCCCGGCCAGCATAGAAGCGTTATTTTAGAACAAACCACACTATTAAGTGAAAACTAAAGCGCAATCGACGCGCTCAAAGTCAATAGCGTTGCCAGCTTGTCAGTAGATTTTAGCCGAATCGCCCCTCTGCGCCGGAAATTGCGCGCCAAATGACAATGTTTCTCATTAAAAGCCTATTTGCCGGGGGGGTTTTGATAATGCCGAGGCCGATCCGCGCTATAATCGCCGGTTCTGTCCGGAATACCGTTTCAACAAATTTGAATTCAGGTCTTTGCGGATTCTTTCTCTCTGTAGCGGTTGCCCAGGGAATGGCCTGGGGCACTGCTGACCGTTGTACATTTATGGGGGGTTGGGATGTCCGATCTGGCTACTCACGCCAAGCTGGCGCGCTCAAACGCGCAACTTCCGGTCCACGTCTATTTTGACGAAACGCTGTTGCAGCGTGAAATGCAGCAATTGTTCCAAGCCGGCCCGCGCTATGTCGGGCACGAGCTGATGGTGCCGGAAACCGGCGATTTTGCGACCCTGGCGTCTGAGAACGAAGGGCGCATGCTCGTGCGCAACGCCAATGGCATCGAAGTGCTGTCCAACGTGTGCCGCCACCGGCAGGCGCTGATGTTCAATGGCCGCGGCAATGCGAACCATATCGTCTGCCCGCTGCACCGCTGGACCTACGACCTCAAGGGTGAACTGATCGGTGCGCCGCATTTCCCCGAGACGCCGTGCCTGAACCTGTCGAAAACGCCGCTGCAAAGCTGGAATGGCTTGCTGTTCGAGCAAAATGGCTACAACGTGATGGAAAAATTGAAAGATTTGTCCGTCTCGAAAGACCTCGACTTTTCCGGCTACATGTTCGACCACGTGGAAATCCACGAGTGCGACTACAACTGGAAGACTTTCATCGAAGTCTATCTGGAAGACTATCACGTGGAACCGTTTCACCCGGGCCTGGGCAGCTTCGTCAGCTGCGACGACCTGCGCTGGGAATTCGGCAAGGATTACAGCGTGCAGACGGTGGGCGTGCACCGCGGCCTGCAGCAAGCCGGTTCGCCTGCCTACAAGAAATGGCAAGAGCAGGTGCTGCAATTCCGTGGCGGCGAAGTGCCGCCGTACGGCGCCATCTGGCTGACCCTGTATCCGAACATCATGGTCGAATGGTATCCGCACGTGCTGGTTGTCTCGACCCTGTGGCCCGACGGCCCGCAAAAGACGCGCAACGTGGTGGAGTTTTATTACCCAGAAGAAATTGTGTTGTTCGAGCGCGACTTCGTCGAAGCGGAACGGGCTGCCTACATGGAAACCTGCGTCGAGGACGATGAAATCGCCCAGCGCATGGATGCGGGCCGCAAGGCCCTGATGGCGCGCGGCGTGAGCGAAGTGGGTCCTTACCAGTCGCCGATGGAAGATGGCATGCAGCATTTCCACGAGTGGTACCGCAACAATATCGAACTGTAATCCCTCAAGGGCCGCCTCGTGCGGCCTTTTTTTATCCCCGCGTTTTTCAGGAATCAGATGCAATCTCTTTGGATGCTGTTTGCAAGTTTCATGTTTGCCATCATGGGCGTGTGCGTCAAATTGGCGTCGGACATGTATTCGACGTCTGAAATCGTCATGTATCGCGGCATCATCGGCATGACCGTCATGAGCTGCACGATTTTGTACCAGGGCGGCAGCTTTAAAACCACGATGCCGGGCCAGCATCTGTGGCGCGGCGTGGTGGGCGTGATCGCCCTGTGGCTGTGGTTTTATGCGATCGCCATCCTGCCGCTGGCCACGGCCATGACGCTCAATTACATGGCGCCCATCTGGATCGCCGTGATCCTGCTGGCGGGCGGCTGGTGGAAGGCAACGCAGCAGGTCGAGTGGCCGCTGGTGGCGGCGATTGCCATGAGCTTTGTCGGCGTGACCCTGCTGCTGCAACCCGTGTTCGAAACGGACCAGGCGGCTGGCGCCATCACGGCCTTGATTTCCGGCATGTTGTCAGCCCTCGCCTACCTGCAAGTACGCAAGCTGGGCTTGCTGGGCGAACCCGAATACCGGGTCGTATTCTATTTCTCGGTCGTCAATTTCCTCGCCGGCGTGATCGGCCACGTGGCCAGCGCCGGCGGCGGCCCCGTCGTCTGGCATGCGCACACGAGCGGCTATGGCATCGGCTTGCTGGCCGCCATCGGCCTGTGCGCCACCATGGCGCAGATGGCCATGACGCGCGCCTATCGCCTGGGCAAGACCCTCGTGGTGGCCAATCTGCAATACACGGGCATCGTCTTTTCCAGCTTCTGGGGCGTGGTGATCTTTGGCGACCTGTTCGACTGGCATGGCTGGGCCGGCATCGGCATCATTCTCGCTTCCGGCATCGCGGCAACCTATTACAATACCCGCAACACGGCCCGTGGCGCCGCGATCGCGCGCACGGATCCCATCGCCAGCGAAGTGTAAGGAGTCATGACCTTGTATACGACCTTGATCAACAGCAATGATTTGTCCAGCCACGTGAATGACAGCAACTGGGTCATCCTCGATTGCCGCCACGACTTGCTCAACCCGACGGCCGGCAGCGACGCGTTTGCCGCCGGCCACATCCAGAACGCCCAGTTCGCCGATATCGACACGGCCCTGTCCGGCCCCAAGACGGCGCACGGCGCGGCCTTCACGGGCCGGCATCCCTTGCCCGACCGCAACGCCCTGCTGGCCACCCTGCGCGGCTGGGGCATCAATGACGACACGCAAGTGGTCGCCTATGACGGGCAAGGCGGCATGTTCGCCGCCCGTTTGTGGTGGCTGCTGCGCTGGGTCGGCCACCCGGCCGTGGCCGTCCTCGACGGCGGCCTGGCCGCCTGGCAAGCGCAAGGCTTGCCTCTGGTCACGCCCGTGGCGCCCCGCCCTGCCGGCAAGCTCACGGAAAAAGCCAGCCTGACGCGCACCGTGACCGTGCAAGACGTCATCGCCAACCTGGAAACCCGGGCCTTGACGGTGATCGACGCGCGCGCGCCCGACCGCTACCGGGGCGAAAACGAAACCATCGACCCCGTTGGCGGCCATATCCCCGGCGCGAAAAACCGTTTCTTCAAGGATAATTTACAAGCAGACGGCCGTTTCAAAAGCGCCGAGGAACTGCGGCGCGATTTCAACGCATTGTTTGATGCACCACAAGCGGCCATCCTGCAATGCGGCTCCGGCGTGACGGCTTGCCACAACTTGCTGGCCCTGGAAGTGGCGGGCTTGCCTGGCGCAGCCCTGTATCCGGGCTCGTGGAGCGAATGGTGCGCCGATCCGGCGCGGCCCGTGGCGACGGGTAACTAAAAAAAAGCGGACCTCGGTCCGCTTTTTTATGCTCTGTGGGTAACTACGACGTTATCCCCAGCGCTTGATTCAACTGCTCCAGTTCCGCCTGCCACGCCTGCTGGCTGGCCGGTTTCTGGTGGCGCGGTTTTCTCGCCAGGTCTTCCGCCAGCAATTGTTCCAGTTCGCACAAGCGTTCCAGCTGGACGTCGACATTGGTTTGCGCTGGCGCAAGCGCAGCCGTTTCCACGCGCGGCGCGGACGCCGGCGCTTGCCCATCCTCAAGACTCAACCGTGCATACGCGCTGGATGCATCGGGCCACTCTTCCAGCCCGCCATCGGCCACCACCCAGTAGCGGTTGCAGGCCGTCTCGATCAGGTCGCGGTCGTGCGACACCAGCAGGCAGCCGCCCGCAAAGCCGCGCAGCGCTTGCCCCAGCTCCGCCTTGCCCTGCATGTCCAGGTGGTTGCTGGGCTCGTCCAGCAGCAATAAATGATAACTGGCCAGCGACAGTCCCAGGAACAGCAGCCGCGCCCGCTCGCCGCCGCTCAGGGTGGCCACCGTCTGGCCATGGCGCGCATACGGAAAACCGGCCGCAATCAGCGCCTGCTTGCGCGCCACCTGGCTGCGCGCAGCCTCGTTTTGCACGGCGAACGGGTACAGGGCGTCGGACAGGTCGGCCGTATCGGCCAGTTGCTTGAGCGACTGGTCGTAATAGCCGATGTTTGCCGCCTTGTGGTAGCGCAAGTCCGCACGTTCCTCCTGCGCCTGGATCGCTTGCCAGCACAGGCGCAGCAGCGAGGACTTGCCGCTGCCGTTGGCGCCCAGCAAGGCGATGCGGTCGCCCGGTTTCAGCCACAGCTGGCCGACGTGGAACAGCACGGGAGACGCGGGCACGGCGCGCACGTCCAGTCCATCGAGCGCCAGCAGCTGGTCGGCCGCCAGCGCCTTGCCGCGCAGACTCAAGCGCCACGGCGCGCCATCGCTGACGAACGATTGCTCATCCTTCAACTTGTCGATGCGCCGCTGCATGGTCTTGGCCTTGCGCGCCAGGTCTTCATTGTCATAGGTGCGGCCCCACAGGGCCAGGCGGGCGCTGCTGGCAGACAGGCGGTCGATTTCCTTCTGTTCGGCCGCATGCCGAGCGGCGGCGGCCACGTCCGCCTCGGCCAGCGCCGCCAGCGCGGGGCCGCACGGCAAGTCGAAATCGTAGAGACGGCTATCGCGCAAGATCCAGCTGCGCGTGGCCACGTTGTCGAGCAATCGCTGGTCGTGCGAGACGAGGATGAAGGCGCCGCGCCAGGCCAGCAGGAATTGCTCCAGCCACAGCAGCGACGGCAAGTCCAGGTGATTGCTCGGCTCGTCGAGCAGCAGCACGTTCGGCTCCTGCAGCAGGGCACGCCCCAGCAGCAGTCGCGTGTGCTGGCCGCCGGACAGGGAATGCACGGGCACTTGCGCCGTATCAACATCAAAACCCAGTTCGGCCAGCAGGCTGTCGACCCGCCAATGCAGTTCCGGCTGCTCCAGCACGGGCGCCAGCAAGGCGTCGTACAGGCTCAGCTTGGCAAGTTCCGGCGGCAAGTGCTGCTCCACGTGCTGCAAGCGGCAGGCACGGGCATAGTGGATGTTGCCGGACGTGGCTGCACGCGTGCCGCTGAGCAAGCCCAGCAAGGTGGATTTGCCGCAGCCATTGTGGCCGATCAGGCCGATGCGGTCGCCCTGGCGCAAGGTAAAGGCGAGTTCATGGAAGAGGAAACCGTCGTGGGTATCCAGTTGTAAAGCTTGTGTCGAGATCAGGGTAGTCATGGCTCTTGTCTTTGTTCGGGATGCAAGCATCCGCGTTAACAGGAGCGCTAACGACAACGGAGTACCAGGAAAGGACTCGTCTGGGAGGGTGACTTTGCTCTGGCCAGGTTATCGCAGCGCGATAGAACGTGGGCAAGAGCTGGCAAATGCGCTTAAAGAGCGTGCGCGCCATACGGCGAGCAACAAGTTTTCTTCCATGATATTTTCCTCCTTTCTGTGCAAGTTAGTCAGAAAGGCAATATAGCATAGGTAACACTGCGCCGGCAGTGCCGGACATCAACCGCCGTGGCGCCTATGCGTCAAAAACAGCACGATGCACACGCCCAGCGCGATCAGCAGCACTTGCGGGATGGTTTCGCGCAAGGTGGCGCGGCGCTGCATCTGCGGCATCAGGTCGCTCAAGGCGATGTAGATGAAGCCGGACGAGGCGAACACGAGCACGTAAGGAATCAGATTGCTGGCGCGGTCCAGGGTGAAATAGCCGAGCAAGCCGCCCGCCACCGCCATCAGGCTGCACAGCAGATTGAAGATGTAGGCGCGCAGGCGCGAGAAACCCGCATTGAGCAGCACGATGAAGTCGCCGATTTCCTGCGGAATTTCATGCGCGATGATGGCCAGGCCCGTCACCAGGCCCAGCTTCGGGTCGGCCAGGAAGGCGGCGGCGATCAAAATGCCGTCCGTAAAGTTGTGCATGCCGTCGCCCACTAGAATCATCCAGCCGGACTTGCCCGCTTCGTGCTTGTCGTGGCCGTGCGCGTGGTGGTGGCCGTCGCCTTCGTGGTGGTGCGAATGGCGCAAAATCGCGAATTTTTCCAGCATGAAAAAGGCCAGCAAGCCCGCCAGCAAGGTGGCGAACAGGCTGCGCGGGTCCGCCTGCGATTCGAACGCTTCGGGCAAGGCGTGCAGCAGGGACGTCGACAACATGATGCCGACGGACAAGCTGACCATGCGCTCGACCACTTTGGAGAGGAATGCAAACGAAAAGATCGCCGCCGCGGTAATGCTGAACACGCCCGCGATCGTGGTCGCGAGCAAAATGGATATAAGGACGGGATCGATGATTTTCTTACCTCAAAATGGCGCCGGGTCACTGGCGCCCGCGATGCTGGCGTCTGGCCTGATGAATGCGTTGTTATCTATTGTTTAATTTTTTGCGCGTTTGGCGGCAGCGTCGCGCGATGAAGATGCAATTGTACTGCATTGGCGCGCACCGGGCATTTTACAGCCCGGTGCAGCTTGCGCGTCAATTTCTGGAAAATGCGGTATTTTTCTGTTGCGGCATCACGCCACGCCATGCTTTTTGAACCAGGCCAGGCAACGCGCATAACCGTCTTTCGCATCGGCCGCCACATAGCTGGGGCGGTAATCGGCATTGAAGGCGTGGCCCGCATCGGGATACACGACAAACTCGGATTGGTTGCCGCCCTTGGCCAGCGCATCCTTCATCTTGCCGATCGATTCCTGGCTGATGCCCGTATCCTTGCCGCCATACAAGCCCAGCACGGGGACTTTCAGGCTGGCGGCGATATCGATGGGATTGCTCGGCTGCAAGGCAGTCGGTTCGCCAACGAGGCGGCCATACCAGGCTACGCCCGCCTTGACGGCCGGATTGTGCGCCGCGTACAGCCAGGTGATGCGCCCGCCCCAGCAAAAACCCGTGATGCCCAAACGGCTCGTGTCGCCGCCATTCTGTTTCGCCCATGCAACAACCGCATCGAGGTCCGCCATCACTTGCGCGTCCGGCGTCTTGGCGATGATGCCCTTCATTAAATCGGCAATGCTGGCCACCTTGGTGGCATCGCCCTGGCGCACGAAAAGATCCGGCGCCAGCGCCAGATAGCCCTGCTTGGCGAAGCGGCGCGCCATGTCGGCGATATGTTCATGCAGGCCAAAGATTTCCGAAATGACCAATACCACGGGCAAACCCGTCTTGCCTTCCGGCTGGGCCGCATACACGGGAACGGCCTGGCCATCGACCATCACCGACATGCTGCCCGTGACGAGTCCGGCGGAATCCGTCTTGACGACGTTTTGCGCCGCCACGGGCAGCACGGCCACGGCAAAACCCGTGCCCAGCGCCACCTTCAGGAAACCACGCCGGCCGTCAGGCCCGGACAAGCTGCTCTGGCCCAGCAAACTTTCACAATCGGTGATCATGTCGCTCATGCGTTTCTCCTGAAAATGTTGTGTTTAATTAATGCGCTTCGTCCCAGTTTTTACCAATTCCCACCTCGGCCGTCAGCGGTACTTTCAGCGCGGCCACGCCCGCCATCAGTTCCGGCAGCTTGCGCTTGACCAGTTCCAGCTCGGCGTCCGGCACTTCCAGCACCAGTTCATCGTGCACCTGCATGATCATCTTCGTCTGCAAGTTATCCGTTTCCAGCCAGCCTTGCACGGCGATCATGGCCAGCTTGATCAGGTCGGCCGCCGTGCCTTGCATGGGCGCGTTGATCGCCGCCCGTTCCGCGCCCTGGCGGCGGGGGCCGTTCGGCGAATTGATTTCCGGCAGCCACAAACGGCGGCCGAACACGGTTTCCACGTAGCCGCGCGCCTTCGCTTGCTGGCGCGTGTCTTCCATGTACTGTTTCACGCCGGAAAAACGGGCAAAGTAGCGGTCGATATAGCTTTGCGCGGCCGTGCGGTCCACACCCAGGTTACCGGCCAGGCCGAATGCGCTCATGCCGTAGATCAAACCAAAGTTGATGACCTTGGCGTAGCGGCGCTGTTCGCTCTGCACTTCCGCGGCCGGCACGCCAAAGATTTCAGCGGCCGTGGCGCGGTGAATGTCGATGCCGTCGGCAAACGCGCGCAGCATGGCTTCATCGCCCGAGATGTGCGCCATGATGCGCAATTCGATCTGCGAATAGTCGGCCGAGACGATGTGGCTGCCCGGCGGCGCAATGAAGGCTTCGCGGATGCGGCGGCCTTCCGCGCTGCGGATGGGAATATTCTGCAAGTTCGGGTCATTCGACGCCAACCGTCCCGTCACGGCCACGGCTTGCGCATAGTTCGTGTGCACGCGTCCCGTCGTGACGTTGATCATCTTCGGCAATTTATCGGTATACGTCGATTTCAGCTTGGCCATGCCGCGGTATTCGAGCAGCACTTTGGGCAGCGGATAATCCTCGGCCAGCTTTTGCAGCACTTCCTCATCCGTCGACGGCGCGCCTGTCGGGGTTTTCTTGACCACCGGCAGTTTCAATTTTTCAAAGAAAATTTCACCGATCTGCTTGGGCGAGCCTAGATTAAACGGCTGCTCGGCCAGTTCATACGCCTTCTTTTCCAGTTCGAGAATCTTGACGGCCAGCTCGGCCGACTGGATGTTGAGCAATTCATCGTCGATCAGCACGCCGTTGCGCTCGATCTTTTGCAAGACCACGGCCGTCGGCATCTCGATCTTTTCATAGATGAAGGTCAGCTTCTCATCATTCGCCACATTGCCCCACATGGCATTGTGCAAGCGCAAGGTGACGTCCGCATCCTCGGCCGCGTATTTCGCCGCCTGCTCCACTTCCACCTGGTTGAATGTGATCTGCTTGGCGCCCTTGCCGCACACGTCCTCGAACGGGATGGTCGTGTAGTTCAAGTGGCGCAGGGCCAGGCTGTCCATATCGTGCTTCTTGTGCGATTCGAACACATACGATTCCAGCAAGGTATCGTGGGCGATGCCGCGCAACGTCACGCCGTGGTTGGCGAAGATGTGGCTGTCATACTTGAGGTTCTGGCCCAGCTTGGGCTTGTTCGCATCCTCCAGCCATGGACGCAGCTTCGCCAGCACGTGTTCGCGCGTCAACTGTTCCGGCGCGCCCGCGTAATCGTGGGCCAGCGGGATATAGCAGGCGGCGTGCTCTGCCACGGAGAGGGAAATGCCGACCATTTGCGCCGTCATCGGTTCCAGCGAGGTGGTTTCCGTATCGACGGCCGTCAAGGCCGCCGCATCGATCAGCGCGATCCATTTGTCCAGCTGCTCGTCCGTCAGCACGGTTTCATACACGGCGTCCACTGCCGGAGCGGCATCGGCAAACATGTCGCCCGTCGTGTTGGCGGCAGCGCCGCCAGTTGCCGGTGCGCCAACGGGGGACATCGGC
Organism: Janthinobacterium kumbetense; assembly: GCF_023703445.1. NCBI lineage: Bacteria > Pseudomonadati > Pseudomonadota > Betaproteobacteria > Burkholderiales > Oxalobacteraceae > Janthinobacterium > Janthinobacterium kumbetense. Next base: position 126,740 of record NZ_JAMQGR010000008.1, on the reverse strand, counting down.
GGCGGCGTAGCGCCCAGTTCGCGCAGCAGGGCCTTGAAGCCGTAGCGCTGGAAGAAGGCCAGCAGCGCTTCCTTGTCTTCGTGTTTCGCCACCAGCGAGTCGGCGATGGTCGTCATGTGTTCGGACAGGTCGCAATCGGTCTTGACGGTGATCAAGGCGCGCGCCTGCGGCAGCCATGGCAGGGCCGTGCGCAGGTTTTCACCCACGGCGCCGCCCACCTTGGCCGCGTTTTCCATCACGCCTTCCAGGCTGTCGTACAAGGTCAGCCATTTGACGGCCGTCTTCGGGCCGCATTTCGATACGCCCGGCACGTTGTCGACCGTATCGCCGATCAGCGACAGATAATCGATGATGCGGTTCGGCGGCACGCCGAACTTGACCAGCACGGCCGCTTCATCGAGCTTTTCATTGCTCATGGTATTGATCAGGGTCACCTGGCTGTTGACCAGCTGCGCCAGGTCCTTGTCGCCCGTCGACACCACCACGTCCATGCCGGCGGCGGCCGCCTGCACGGCCAGGGTGCCGATCACGTCGTCCGCTTCCACGCCGTCGACCATCAATATCGGCCAGCCCATGGCGCGCACGGCTTCGTGGATCGGTTCGATCTGCAGGCGCAGGTCGTCCGGCATCGAGGCGCGCGTGGCCTTGTATTCCGGATACATGTCATCGCGGAAAGTTTTGCCTTTGGCGTCGAAGACGCAGGCGATATAGGCGGCCGGGTAGTCGGCGCGCAGGCGGCGCAGCATGTTGACCATGCCGTGCATGGCGCCCGTGGGATAGCCATCCGGGCTGCGCAGGTCGGGCAGCGCATGGAAGGCACGATAGAGGTAACTGGAACCGTCGACTAACAGCAGGGTGTTTTGCATAATGCCAATAAAATAAGGTGAGCCGCGCCAGCCGGGAAGAAACAGCGGCGGGCGGGCGGAATATCGCCCAATTATCGCAGAGTTTAGGGCCGCGCCACCGGCCGCAACGCCTGCCGTTTCCGGCGTTTTTGCCACCCTGGCGGCCCCGTGCGGGCGCGCGGGCCGCCGCCGCCAGCCATTTCGGCACATTAATCAGCCGTATTAAACAGCATTGCCTACCAGTTTGTTACAATGCCTTATAGATAAATTGACGGCATTACACTACTGCACGCGCTGCAGTCCCTCACATGGAAGCGAACCCATCATGATGCGTACATCGACACTCTGGACATTCCTCGCCCTGCCCCTGCTGGCATGTTCGGCCATCGCCAGCGCCCAGACGCCGGCCAAACCGAGCGACGCGCCGCCACAACTGGAACGCATCGAGGAAATGGGCGAAGCGCCCATCACCGTGGCGCCGGCCGCGGCCAAGCAGCAGATTACCGAAAAACGCGAAGCGGGCGTGACGTCCGAAGTGAAAGTGACGAGCGGCGGCAGCACCTATTACATGAAGCCGGCCGCCGGCGGCGACCAGGCCCACAGCGGCGCCCTGCGCGGCCCGCAATGGAAAGTGCTGGAATTTGATCTGGGCAAGAAGAAACAGAAACAACGCGACGAAGAGGCCGCGGACGCGCCAGCGCCGCCCGCACCAGCGAAGTAAGCAGCCACTCTCTTCTGCCCTGCCCCGGCCACCTGCGGGGCAGCCGGCTTTTTTTGACCTTTTAGACCATTCCTCTCTTTCCCATGGCAGTTTTTACCGCGCTACACCTGGACGATATCGGCCAGTGGATCACGCAATTTCCACTCGGCAAACCTCTGGCGCTCAAGGGCATCGCGTCCGGCATCGAGAACAGCAATTTCTTCCTGAGCACGGAGCGCGGCGAGTATGTGCTGACGATCTTTGAAAACCTCAGCTTCGAACAATTGCCGTTTTATCTGCAACTGATGCGCCATTTGGCGGACCGGGGCGTACTGGTGCCGGCGCCGATCGCCAATGCGGACGGCGAACTGGTGACGGCCTTGCAAGGCAAGCCGGCCGCCATCGTCAGCAAACTCGACGGCAGCTCGCAGATGGCGCCGCAAGCCGTGCATTGCGCGGCCGTGGGCGCCATGCTGGCGAAGATGCACCTGGCGGCGCAGGACTTCCCCCTGCAACAGCCGAATCTGCGGGGCCTGGACTGGTGGAACACCACCACGCCCCTCGTCCTGCACCACCTCGACGACGCCAAAGCCCATTTGCTGCGCGCGGAAATCCACTTCCAGGACGCCTTTGCTGCCTGCGATACGTATAAAGCCATCCCGCGCGGTCCCGTGCATGCCGACTTGTTCCGCAACAACGTCATGTTTGACGGCGAACAACTGACGGGCTTTTTCGACTTTTACTTTGCCGGCTGCGACACCTGGCTGTTCGACGTGGCCGTCACCGTCAACGACTGGTGCGTGGACCTGGCCACGGGCGTGCTCGACACGGCAAGAGTGCGCGCCCTGCTCGACGCCTACCAGGCCGTGCGTCCGTTTACGCATGAAGAACAGACGGCATGGCAACCGATGCTGCGCGCCGCCGCGCTGCGCTTCTGGCTGTCGCGCCTGTACGATTATTACCAGCCGCGCGAAGCGGAAATGCTGACCCCGCACGATCCCACGCATTTCGAACGCATTCTGCGCGAACGTATCGCCACACCTGCTCCGGAACTGTTTTAAACATGGAAAAATTACCTGCAAGTACAGGTTGGCAATGGGTGAAACAAGGCTTCGCCCTGTTTCGCAAGCAACCTGGCGGCATGTCGATGCTGTTTCTCGGCTATATGTTCTGCATGCTGGCCGTCAGCATCGTGCCCGTGCTCGGCCAGATGCTGCCCGTCATCCTCGTCCCCGTCTTTTCCGTCGCCTTCGTGCAAGGCTGCCTGAACATCGACCAGGGCAAGCGCGTCTTGCCCAGCCTGTTGATCTCGGGCTTCCGCAAGCCGGCCTTTCCTTCCCTGTTCGGCCTGGGCGTGCTGTACATCCTGATGGCCATCGTGGCCATCGGCGCCTCGACTTTGGTGGACGACGGCTTGCTGTGGCAACTGGTCACGGGGCAATTGACGGAAGAAGCGGCGCGCACCGCCATCCCCGAATCGCGCCTGGGCCTCGGCATCTTGCTGGCCATCGTGCTGTACGTGCCGGCCGCCATGGCCTTCTGCTTTGCCGCACCGCTGATCTACTGGAAACAAACCGGGCTGGGCAAGGCGCTGTTCTTCAGCTTTTTCGCCGTCTGGCGTTCGCTGTCGGCCTTCATCGTCTTCGCCGCCACCTGGTTCGCCATCAGCGTCGTCACCAGCCAGTTGCTGGCCGTCATCTTTGGCCGCACGCCGCTGATGATGCAACTGATGATGCCGCTGTCGATGATTCTCACCATCATCATGCATTGCTCGTTCTACGCCGCCTACCGCCAGATCTTCGGCCTGCCCGTCGATGAGAGCAAGACGGTGTCGCTGGACAAGCCCAACGACTGATTTTCACGCCGCATGAAAAAAGGGCAGCCTGCGCAGGCTGCCCTTTTTTATGGCCGCTCGTGTCTCAACGCCCCAATCGCTCCAGCTTGGCGATGCCCAGGTCGAGCACCTTCATGCCGTGCTGGCCGAAATTGATTTGCGCGCGCGCATTGCCGCCGCCGCCTTCGATATTGACGATCACGCCTTCGCCGAACTTGGCGTGCGCCACGGATTCGCCGATGCGCCAGCCGCCGCCCGTGGCTTTTTGCGCGATCTTTTGCGCAATCGCATTGTCCGAACCCAGGCTGGCCAGCTTCGGCGCCTCGTCCCAGGCCGACTTGCGGTTGCCGAACCAGTTCGCCTGCACCTTCGGCGACAGCCATTTCAGCGATTCTTCCGGCAATTCGTCGAAGAAGCGCGACTTCATGTTGTAGCGCGTCTGGCCGTGCAGCATGCGCGTCTGCGAAAAGCTCATATATAAGCGTTTGCGCGCGCGCGTGATGGCCACGTACATCAGCCGGCGTTCCTCTTCCACGCCGTTGTCTTCCTTCGAGCTGCTTTCGTGCGGGAACAGGCCCTCTTCCAGGCCGGTAATGAACACGTTGTCGAATTCCAGGCCCTTGGCCGAGTGCACCGTCATCATCTGCAGCGCATCCTGGCCCGCCTGCGCCTGGTTATCGCCCGCTTCCAGCGACGCGTGCGACAGGAAGGCGGAGAGCGGCGACATCACGGCCGGCAGCGGCGCGTCGGCATCGAGGATTTCGATGCCGTCCTGGTTCACGACGGGCGCACCCGACTGCGCCTGGGCCGCTGGCCCCAAATGCGCGGGCGCGCCCTGGCCAAAACCTTCTTCGGAAATGAACTGGCTGGCCGCGCTGACCATCTGCTCCAGGTTCTCGATGCGGTCGGCGCCTTCCTTTTCATTCTGATAATGTTGCAGCAAGGTACTCGCTTCCAGCACCACTCTGACCATTTCCGGCAAGGACAATTGCTGCGTTTCGAAACGCACGCCTTCGATCAGCTTGACGAAGCCGGCCAGCACGCTGCCCGCCTTGCCCGCCACGTAGGGCACGGCCGCATACAGCGAAATGCCGTACTGTTCCGACGCGGCCTGCAATTGCTCGATCGAGCGCATGCCGATGCCCCGCGTGGGGAAATTGACCACGCGCAAGAAGGCCGAATCGTTGTGCGGATTGTCCATCAATTGCAAATAGGCAATCGCGTGCTTGACCTCGGCGCGCTGGAAGTAGCGCTGGCCGCCATACACGTGATATGGAATCGCGGCCGAGAACAGCGCGTGTTCGATCACGCGCGACTGCGCATTCGAGCGGTACAAGATGGCGATTTCACTGCGCGACGCGCCATCGGCGATCAGGCTTTTCGCCTCTTCGATGATCCATTGCGCTTCCTGCAAGTCGGAACTGGCTTCATACACGCGCACCTGCTCGCCATGGCCCGCGTCCGTGCGCAGATTCTTGCCCAGGCGCTTGCTATTGTTCGCGATCAATACGTTGGCGCTGTCGAGGATGTGGCCGTGCGAGCGGTAGTTCTGCTCCAGCTTGATCAAGTTCTTCACCTGGAACTCATGCTCGAAGGCACTCATGTTGCCCACGTTGGCGCCGCGGAACGCATAGATGCTCTGGTCATCGTCGCCGACGGCAAACAGGGCGCCGCCATCGCGGCTGCCGTGGCCGGCCAGCAATTTGAGCCAGTTGTATTGCAGGTTGTTCGTATCCTGGAACTCGTCCACCAAAATATGGCGGAAACGCGCCTGGTAGTGTTCGCGCAAGGGCTGGTTGCGGCTCAACAATTCATACGTGCGCAGCAGCAATTCGGCAAAATCGACGACGCCTTCGCGCTGGCACTGGTCGTCGTACAGCTGGTACAGCTCGACCATCTTGCGCTCGTGCGCGTCATACGCTTCCACATCCGTGGCGCGCAAACCCTGGTCCTTGGCGTTGTTGATGAAATACATCACCGTCTTCGGCGGGAATTTTTCATCATCGATGTTGTTTGCCTTCAACAAACGCTTGATCACGGACAATTGATCCTGCGAATCGAGGATCTGGAACGTTTGCGGCAAGGCCGCGTCGCGGTAGTGCGTGCGCAGCAAGCGGTTGCACAGGCCGTGGAAGGTGCCGATCCACATGCCGCGCGTGTTAATCGGCAGCATGGCCGACAGGCGCGTGAGCATTTCCTTGGCGGCTTTGTTGGTAAACGTCACGGCCAGGATGCCGGGCGGCGATACCTGCTGGGTCTGGATCAGCCACGCGATGCGGGTGGTCAGCACGCGGGTCTTGCCCGAACCGGCGCCCGCCAGGATCAGCGCATGCTGCGCCGGCAAGGTGACGGCAGCCAATTGTTCGGGATTGAGGTTGTGAAGAAGATTTTGCATGCCGTGATTATACCGGCATGGCTAAAAATACTGTGCATTTGTCCAGCGGTCGCGCCGGATTCGCCGCGTGCGCGCTACAATCGGCATCACTGCACAGCTGATGAAAACAACGCTCATGACACCTCCCAGCCACCTCGACGGCGCCCGCGTACTGGCCTGGGCCTGGTCCGACTTGCCTTTCGGCCATGTTGCCGCTGAAGATGGCGCCGCCCCCATCGCCATCCACGGCCTGGCCGTATGCCGCTACGGGGACGAAGCGCAAGTCTACCGTTTCAGCTGCGACGCGCGCTGGGACACGGTGCAGGATGACACATATGCCAGCGAGGACGACGCCAGGCAGTTGCCGGCGCAATACCGCGCCGTGGCTGCCGCGTGGCATACACCGTGAAGTACGCCATCCGCACAGCCAGCAGCGCCGACCTGCCCCTGCTGGCCCAGGTCGAGCGCAGCGCCGCGGCCCTGTTTGCGCAGGCCGGCCCCGGACTGGCGTGGCTGGCGCAGGGAGAACCCTTACCATTGAGCACCTTACAGGCGCTGCAGCGCGAGGGCGGCGTATGGGTGGCCGCCGATGGGCACGCTGAGCCGGCAGGCTTCCTGGCCGCCGAACCGCTCGACGGGCAACTGTTCATCGTGGAATTGTCCGTTGCCCTGCCGCATCAACGGCAGGGCGTGGGCGCGCGCTTGCTCGACGCGGCAGCGGCCCATGCCCGGGCGCTGGGCTGCGCCTGCCTGACGCTCAGCACGTATCGCCACCTGCCATGGAACGCACCCTACTATGCGCGCCATGGTTTCAGCGAAATCGGGGCTGCGGCGCTGGGCGCAGGCCACGCGCTCAAGCTGGCGCGCGAAGCGCAGGACGGACACGATCCGGCGCTGCGCTGCCTGATGCGCAAGCCACTGGCCTGCTAATTGAGCACATCCTTCAGCGCACCAGCTTGGCCTTGCCCTCGCTGAGCGCCTGGGCGATCACCTGGCGCGTGGTCTTGTCCGCGATCTTGACGACTTTTTCCTGCTGGCGGCCCAGGTCGCCCATTTGCTTGCCCAGCGCTTCCATCGGCTTGCCGCGCTGCTCCATCTGGCGCGACATTTGCTCCATTTTCTCGGCCTCGCGCTCGTGTACGTCGGCGATGCGGTCGTTGATCTCTTCCATTTTGTCCTGCGCATCTTCCATCTGCTGCTGCAGGCCTTCCACGTCGCGCTCGGCCGCGCGGCGCGCCGTGTCGCTCGTCGCCAGCGCCTGGCGGCGCGAGGCGTCGCCGAGCTTGCGGCCCAGTTCCTGCTGCTGGCGGCCCAGCAAGCGCAGCTGTTCCGATTCGCGCGCGCTGCCCTTTTCCAGGCTGCGGGCGCCCATCTTGCGGCCCATTTCACCCATGGCCTTGCCATGCGCGCCCATTTGATCGCCAAGCGCGCTCATCTCCTTGCCCAGCTGTTTCGAGGGTTCCCATGCCGTGCGCACCTTGCCCAGCAAGGCCGCATCCTGCAGCACATAGGCCTGCCCCTGGTCGCGGAACCACAGAAACGGCCCCTTGATCGAGCGCTTGAGTTTTTCCACCTGCTCCGAGTGAATATCGCTGTCGATGACGATGACGCCCTCGCTATCCCTGGTGCCATCGACCAGCGCATAGCTTTCGCCCTTGTCGAGCGAACGGCTGACCTGCACGCTGGGTGCGGCCGGCGGGGCCGGTGGCGCGGGCGGTTGCGGCGGCTGCACGGCCAGCGCGCTGCCGCCAAGCAGGATACCGGCCAGGCTGAGGATCAAACGATGGGAAGTGGTCATGGCTGCCTCGTCGCAAAAGTAGTGGAGCGTTGACTGTAGCGGCAAGCGGACCTGGCCTCCAGCGCCGTGCGACAGGCTGCAAAAAGACCTGCCTGGATGGCAAACACCGGCGATGGATGGCATGCCGGGCAAAAAAAAACGGAGGCCGCAGCCTCCGCAAAAACGCCGTGGTACGGCGTATTTCAATTAAATTTCAATTAATTAATACAGCACGACGGAGCGGATCGATTCACCGCTCTTCATCAAGTCGAAACCTTGATTGATATCATCGAGCTTCAGCCTGTGTGTGATCAAATCATCGATATTGAGCTTGCCTTCCATGTACCAGTCGACGATCTTCGGCACGTCCGTGCGGCCGCGCGCGCCGCCGAAAGCGGAACCTTTCCACACGCGCCCCGTCACCAGCTGGAACGGACGCGTGGAAATTTCCTGGCCGGCCGCCGCCACGCCGATGATGATGGACTGGCCCCAGCCCTTGTGGCAGCACTCGAGCGACTGGCGCATGGTGGTGGTGTTGCCGATGCATTCGAACGAATAGTCGGCGCCGCCGTCCGTCAGCTGCACGATGGTATCGACAACGTTTTCCACCTCGTTGGCGTTGACGAAATGCGTCATGCCGAACTTGCGCGCGATGGCCTGGCGCGCCGGGTTGATGTCCACGCCGATAATTTTGTCGGCGCCGACCATCTTGGCCGCCTGGATCACGTTCAAGCCGATGCCGCCCAGGCCGAACACGACCACGTTGGCGCCCGCCTCGACCTTGGCCGTGAACAGCACGGCGCCCACGCCCGTCGTCACGCCGCAGCCGATGTAGCAGACTTTATCGAAAGGCGCGTCTTCGCGGATCTTCGCCAGGGCGATTTCCGGCACGACGATGTAGTTCGAGAAGGTGGACGTGCCCATGTAGTGGAAGATGGGCTTGCCGTCGATGGAAAAGCGCGACGTCGCGTCCGGCATCAGGCCGCGGCCCTGGGTCGAGCGGATCGACTGGCACAGGTTGGTCTTTTGCGACAGGCAGAATTTGCACTGGCGGCATTCCGGCGTGTACAGGGGGATGACGTGGTCATCCTTCTTCAGGCTTTTCACGCCAGGACCCACGTCGACGACGATGCCGGCGCCTTCATGGCCGAGGATGGATGGGAAGATGCCTTCCGGATCGGCGCCCGACAGGGTGTAGTAATCGGTGTGGCAAATGCCCGTAGCCTTGATCTCGACCAGTACCTCGCCCTCGCGCGGGCCGGCCAGGTCGACTTCCTCGATGGTCAAAGGCGCGCCCGCCTTCCATGCAATCGCTGCTTTGGTTTTCATGTGTGTCCTGTGTATGGTTGAACCAGGCGCGCCAGCGCGCCGTATCGTCACATCATAACAAGGCAGGCGCCGACATGCCACGCCGGCGCCGGTGCAACGCTTACTTGAAACTCTTACTTGAAACTCTTACTTGGTTTTCGCCCGGTTCAAAAACGCGCCGTGCAAGCCGTTCAGGGTTTCCTCGGCCAGCAGCAGCTGGCTGGCGATTTCATTGATCTTGCGGCGGCTGGAGCGGGCGTGGTCGCGCAGCACTTCGAACGCCGTGTTGCGGTCCGTCTGGAACTTGCCCATCAGCAAACCGACGGCCAGGCTCGTTTCCCGGCCGGCGGCCAGGGCCGCGTTCAGGTTCAGCTCGGTGCGGCGCAGCTGGCGGATTTCATCGGCGCGCGCCAGGCCCGCTTCGAACGCCGGCATCAAGCGGCCTTCGTCGACGGGTTTGACGACATAGCCGACGGCGCCGTAGGCGGCCGCCTGCTTGCCCGATTCGCTGTCGCCGCTGCCGGACAGGAACATGAATGGCACGGCCGTTTCGCCGTGCAGGCGCTTGGCCAGTTCCAGGCCGGACATGCCCGGCATGTGGATGTCGAGCAAGGCCAGGTCAGGCTCGCGCTGGGCGATCAGCTGCAGCGCCACTTCGGCCGAATGGGCCAGGGCCGTCTCGTAGCCGGCATGGCGCAGGACTTCGCCAAGGAATTCCAACAGGAGCTGGTCATCGTCAACGATCAGGATAAGGCGTTTCGCGGCGGCTGGCTGACTCATGGGTAAAGGGACCTCGGTAATGAATGATGCCCTTATTATATGCCGATTATTCGCCAAATCCGCCCCCTCACGCCTCCCCAGCCTGCGCAAACAGAAGATTGAATTGCTGCACTGCAATATCCACATCGTCCGCCTGAGATCCCTTGCCAAATACGCTGCTGATCGCCGCCACCATGTCGGCGCCGCGCGCCACCAGCGGCGCCGCGTTCTCCGGCGTCATGCCGCCGATCACCACGCAGGGCAAGGCGATTTCGCGTTTCGCCTGCAGCACGATATCCAGGGGCGTCGTCACCGGATACTTTTTCACCAGCGATGGATAAAAGCCGCCGAAGGCCACGTAGCTGGCGCCGCCCTCTGCTGCCGTGCGCGCCAGGGCCATGTCGCCATAGCAGGAAGCGCCGACGATCTTGCCGCTACCCAGGCGCGCGCGTACCTGCGCCACGGACGCGTCCGTGCCGCCCACGTGCACGCCGTCCGCGTCCAGCTCTTCGCACAGTTCGATGAAATCGTTGATGATGAAAGGCACGCCATACTTGCGGGCCAGGGCCAGCAAGGCGCCCGCCTGTTCGCGCCGCTGCTCCGCGTCGGCGCTCTTGTGGCGGTATTGCAGCAGGGCCACGCCGCCGTACAAAGCCTGCTCCGTGATATCGAGCAGGCGGTCGGTGTCATCCCAGTTCGGGGTGACCAGATACAGTCCACGCATGATGTTTTCCTTATTCAATGAATCGTTGCGGCATGAGTTGACCTGGCGCAATCGCATACGCGCCGGCCAGAGCCGCATGGCAATAGTTTTGCGCGCCATCAAGCGCTTCGGGCAATGCCTGGCCCAGCGCCAGGCGGGCCGCAATGGCGGACGCCAACGTGCAGCCGCTGCCGTGGAATTCGCCGGGCAGGCGCGGCCAGCGCCACTCGCGCGCGCGCCCGTCACCGTCCAGCCAGCGGTTGACGATCTCCTCGCCGTCGCCGTGGCCGCCCGTCACCAGCACGTGTCCACAGCCTTGCGCGCGCAGGTTATCTGCGCCACCGAGGGCCAGCGCTTCCGGCCCGTTCGGTACGATGACGGTAGTCATCGGCAGCAAGGGCGCCAGTGCCAGCACGGCGTCGTCCCGGCTGAGCACGTCGCCATGGCCGCTGGCCAGCACGGGATCGAGCACGACGGGCAAGTTCGGCCGGGACAGCCGCAATTGGGCGATCAGTTGCGCGATGACGGCCGCATTCGCCGCGCTGCCGGGAATGCCGATTTTCACGGCATCGATGGCGACCTTGGCGATCAACGCCTGCGCCTGGCGGCGCAGCAATTCCGGGGCCACAGGCTCGACAGCAAACACGCGGTCGTTGTCCTGCACCGTCAGCGCCGTGATCACGGGCAAGGCATGCGCGCCCTGCGCCGCAATCGCTAGAATATCGGCGGCGATGCCGGCGCCGCCCGACGGGTCGGCGCCGGCAAACACCAGCACGGTGGGACGCCGTCGCGCCATCACACCAGCCGGCCCGCCATCGGCGACGAAGGCGAGGCGGCGAACTTGCGCGGCATGCGCCCCGCCAAAAACGCTTCGCGCCCGGCCCGCACAGCCAGCTTCATCGCATGCGCCATGCGCACGGGGTCGCGCGCGCCGGCAATCGCCGTATTCATCAGCACGCCATCGCAACCGAGTTCCATGGCGATGGCCGCATCCGACGCCGTGCCCACGCCCGCATCGACGAGTACGGGCACTTTCGCCTGGTCTATGATCAAGGACAAGTTCCACGGATTCAAGATGCCCATGCCCGAGCCGATCAGGGACGCGAGCGGCATGACGGCCACACAGCCGATGTCTTCCAGAATCTTCGCCTGGATCGGATCGTCGCTGCAGTAGACCATCACGTCGAAGCCATCCTTGACCAGCGCTTCGGCCGCGACCAGGGTTTCCGGCATGTGCGGAAACAGCGTCTTTTCATCGCCCAGCACTTCCAGTTTCACCAGATTGCGCCCGCCCAGGAGCTCCCGCGCCAGTTGCAGGGTGTACACGGCGTCTTTCGCGTTGTAGCAGCCGGCCGTGTTCGGCAAAATCGTGTACTGGTCGGGCGGCACGAAGTCCAGCAGGCTGGGCGCGTTCGGATCTTGCCCGATATTCACCCTGCGGATCGCCACCGTGATGATCTGCGCCTCGGCCGCGTCCGTCGCTTCGCGCGTCTGCGGCAAATCCTTGTACTTGCCGCTGCCCACCAGCAGGCGCGATCGATACTGTTTGCCTGCGATGGTCAGCAGGTCGTTGTTTGTTGCGGTATGCATGTGCGTTTCCTTGTCTATTCTCAACTTAACCGCCGCCAATCGCGCGTACGATTTCCACCTGGTCTTGAATTTCCAGGACCCGGTCGTGCCACGCCTTGCGCGGCACGACGTTGCGGTTGACGGCCAGCGCCAGCGCCTGGTTTTCCAGCGACAGCGCGGCGATCAATTGGTCCAGGGTTTGCCCCGGCGGCACCTGGTGCGGCGCGCCGTTGAGCGTGATGTCGATCAATGCAGTCATCACGCCCTCCTTCAGACCTTGCGGTACAGCTCGGCGCCGTTCTTGATGAATTCGATGGCTTTCACCTCCATCCCCTGCTGCAGCGCCTTGTCTTCCGCGATGCCCATGCCGGCCGCGTATTCGCGCACTTCCTGCGTGATCTTCATCGAGCAGAAATGGGGGCCGCACATGGAGCAGAAATGCGCCACCTTGGCCGAATCCTTGGGCAAGGTTTCATCGTGGAATTCACGCGCCTTGTCCGGGTCCAGGCCGATGTTGAACTGGTCGTCCCAGCGGAATTCGAAGCGGGCTTTCGACAGCGCGTTGTCGCGGATTTGCGCGCCCGGATGGCCTTTCGCCAGGTCGGCCGCGTGCGCCGCGATCTTGTACGTGATGATGCCGTCCTTGACGTCCGCCTTGTTCGGCAAGCCCAGGTGTTCCTTCGGCGTCACGTAGCACAGCATGGCCGTGCCATACCAGCCGATCATGGCTGCGCCGATGCCCGAGGTGATGTGGTCGTAGCCGGGCGCGATATCCGTTGTCAGCGGCCCCAAGGTGTAGAACGGCGCCTCGCCGCACTGTTCCAGCTGCAAGTCCATGTTTTCCTTGATCAATTGCATGGGCACGTGGCCCGGACCTTCGATCATCACTTGCACGTCGTGCTTCCAGGCAACTTGCGTCAGCTCGCCCAGGGTTTTCAATTCGCCCAGCTGCGCCTCGTCATTGGCGTCGTAGATGGAGCCGGGGCGCAAGCCGTCGCCCAGCGAGAACGACACGTCATACGCCTTCATGATTTCGCAAATTTCTTCGAAATGCGTGTAGAGGAACGATTCCTGGTGGTGCGCCAGACACCATTTCGCCATGATGGAGCCGCCGCGCGAAACGATGCCCGTCAGGCGCTTGGCTGTCATCGGCACATAGCGCAGCAGCACGCCCGCGTGGATGGTGAAGTAATCGACGCCCTGCTCGGCCTGCTCGATCAGGGTGTCGCGGAAGATTTCCCACGTCAGATCTTCCGCCTTGCCATTGACCTTTTCCAGCGCCTGGTAGATGGGCACGGTGCCGATGGGCACGGGGCTGTTGCGCACGATCCATTCGCGCGTCTCGTGGATGTGCTTGCCGGTCGACAAGTCCATCACGTTATCGCCGCCCCAGCGGATGGCCCAGGTCATCTTTTCCACTTCCTCGCCGATGGAAGAGGTTACGGCGGAATTGCCGATATTCGCATTGATTTTCACCAGGAAATTGCGGCCGATAATCATCGGCTCCACTTCCGGGTGATTGATATTGGCGGGGATGATGGCGCGGCCGCGGGCGATTTCCTCGCGCACGAATTCCGGCGTGATTTCGACCGGGATGCTGGCGCCGAAGGACTGGCCCGGGTGCTGGCGGCCCATCAGGTCGGCCAGGCGCTCGCCCATGGGGCCGGAAGCCTTGAGCTCGCGCAAATACTCCTGGCGGCGCATGTTTTCGCGGATGGCGACGAATTCCATTTCCGGCGTGATGATGCCTTGGCGCGCGTAATGCATCTGCGTCACGTTCTTGCCGGCAATGGCGCGGCGCGGCTTGCGGTGCAAATTGAAACGCAGCTCGGCCAGTTTCGGGTCCGCCAGGCGGGCGATGCCGTAGTCGGAGGTGGGGCCGGGCAATTCTTCCGTGTCGGCACGCTCCATGATCCATGGCAGGCGCGGCGTATCGAGGCCGGAGCGGATGTCGATATTCACGTCCGGGTCCGTGTACGGGCCGGATGTGTCATAGACGTAGATCGGCGGATTCTTTTCGCCGCCGAACGACGCTTCCGTGTCGGACTGGCTGATTTCGCGCATGGGCACGCGGATGTCGGGGCGGCTGCCCTGCACGTAGATCTTGCGCGAATTGGGCAGCGGCGCGATGGCGGCTTCGTCGACCGTGGCGGTGGCGGAGAGGAATTTCGGGTTGGCGTTCATTTTGGCTCCTTGGCTAGACTATTTTTAAGCCTGGAGCCAGCTAAGGAGGTTCGGAATTGCGCACGCGGAAAAGCGGGGTGCAGTCATCCTAAAGCTTCCCTTCGCTGGCATTATCCAGATCAGGTTCGGAGGGTATTTCTCACCCGCGCTTGCACCGTGTTTCCACAGCGAAAGGCAGGACCCCTAGCGTTTGCCGCCTTGCGGCAGCGAGCCAATTATACGCGGTTCACGCCGCGTGGCCAGATGATTTCTTGCAGGTGTCGTCTTTGCGCATCTGCTGCATTGCAACAGACGGCAGCGCGCTTATTTCTTCTTGCCCCAGCGCCAGCTGGTCGGTTCGCCCTTCAGCTGGCAGATGAAAATGAGCACGGCAACGATGGCCACTTCATAGACGATGTAGCCGACCAGCATGGTTTGCGGGGGAAACAGGAAGGCGCCGCAGGCGAACAGCGCCAGCGCGGCCAGGAACACCAGCCAGCCTTGCCAGGTGATGGGCAAGCCCCAGCCCCAGCCATAGGTCTTGGCGGGGAACCAGTAGGAGGGAGATTTGTCGGTCATGATTTTTCCTGGTCTGTATCGATGGCGCCCAGTATAAATCGGGCACTGCGATGGCGCTCCGTGACATCGAGGCCGATGCCGCGGTAGCCGATGAAGCGGCTGCCCGTGTCGAACATCGGTTCGCCGCTCACCTGCAGGTATTGCGTGCTGCCGTCGAGGTTGGCGCGGCTGTAGATAAAGTCGAGAAACGGTTCCCTTGCGGCAATCTTGGCGTCGAGCAAGGCGCGTTCGGCCGCGTTCCAGCGTTGCGGCTCTTCCTCGCTGCCGATGCCCAGCATTTCAGCCACGGGGCCGGAAAAGCGCGTCAAGTTGCCCTGCGCATCCTGTTCCCAGTACCAGTCGGACGACAGTTCCGTGAAGCGCTGGAAGCGCGCTTCGCTTTCGCGCAACTCCGCCGTGCGCACTTCCACCATCTGTTCCAGCGACTTGTTGTATTCGGCCAGCTTTTGGTACAGCAATCGCACTTCCAGCATGTTGTGGATGCGCGTCTTGACTTCCACCAGGTCGAAGGGCTTGCTGACGAAATCCTTGGCGCCCGCCTGTAGCGCGCGCAGCTTGTGGCCGGGCTGGGCCGTGATCACCAGCACGGGCAGATAGCTGCCCGCCTCGAGGTCGCGCAAGCCTTCCATGACTTCAAAACCATCCATTTCCGGCATCTGCAAGTCGAGCAGGATCAGGTCGTAGCGGTGCTGCTGGTGCAGCGCGCGCACGGCTTGCGGGTCCATGGTGGAGGTGATGCGCGTATAGCCGGCATTGCGCAGCACCTGTTCCAGCAGCATGACGTTGGCCTCCTGGTCATCGACGATGAGGATGCTGGCGTTCAGGATCTCGGTGGCTTGAAGCATGGCGGTATTCCTAAAAATAAATGCTGAATTAGCGTACTGCATGAGTGTCGTCGGCCAGGCCGTGCGCGGCCGCGTGGTGCAGGGCCACGTCGAGCGCATCCATGAATTCGACGACCTTGATCGGCTTGGTCAGGTAGCGGAAGAAGCCCGCTTCCAGGCCCTTTTCGATGTCGCGCGGCACGGCGTTGGCCGACAGGGCCATCACGGGAATATGTTTCGTGAGCGGATCGTCGTGCAGGATATGCAGGGCACCATAGCCGCTGATGCCGGGCAGGTTGATATCCATCAAGATCACGTCCGGCTGATACGTGCGCGCCAGGTCGATGCCCAGGTGCGCATCGATGGCCGTGAGCAACTTCAAGTCGCTGCGGCGGGCGATCAATTGCTCGACCAGCGCCAGGTTGGCGGGATTGTCTTCCACGTACAGCAAGGTGCGCTGGCTTTCCTGCGCTTCCTGCACCTGCGGCAGCGCATCGCCGTCGCCCAGCATCAGTGCCGGCGCATTGGTGGCGGCCAGCTCGAACCAGAAGGTGGTGCCCACGCCGACCGTGCTGTCGACGCCGATGGTGCCGCCCATCAATTCAATCAGCTGCTTGGTGACGACGAGGCCGATGCCCGTGCCCTCTTCCGTGCTGTTTTCCTGTCCCAGGCGGTTGAAGGGCTGGAACAGCTGCGCCACCTGCCCCGCATCGAGGCCGGCGCCGCTGTCGCGCACGCTGACGCGCACCTTGGCGCCGCGCTGGCTGCAGTCGACGGTGACGGAACCGCCGCCCTGGTTGTATTTGATGGCGTTCGACAACAGGTTGATCATCACCTGTTTCACGCGCGTGCGGTCCGCATGCACGAAGTAGGCTTCGCCGCAGCGGGGGAAATGCAGGCTGATGCCCCGTTTTTCCGCCTGCGGCGCGATCATCGCCTGGCAATCCTGCAGCACGTCGAGCAGGGACATCGCTTCCTGCGACAACGTCACCTTGCCCGATTCGATCATGGCCAGGTCGAGGATTTCATTGATCAAGCGCAAGAGGTACCAGCCGCCCTTGAGGATCTGTTCGATCGAGCGCTGCTGCGGCACGGTGGGCGGCGGCACGTCGGACGCCATCAGCTGCGCAAAGCCCAGCACGGCATTCAACGGCGTGCGCAATTCGTGGCTCATGCTCGACAGGAATTCGGACTTGGCGCGGTTGGCCTTTTCCGCCACCAGGCGCGCCTTCTTCAGCTCGGCATTGTTGGTCTCGACGAGCGAGCGCGTGTACGCCTGCTGTTCGCGCAGGCGCTGGTCCAGCAGCGCCTGTTCCGCCTCGACCTGCTTGCGTGCCGTATTGTCCGTGCCGATCAGCAAGTAGCCGATGACCTTGCTCTGCGCATCGCGCAAGGCCGTCACGGAAACGATGGCGGGGAAGCGGCTGCCATCGTTGCGGATGTAGGTCAGTTCATAGATGTCTTCGATGCCGCGCGTGGCCTTGAAGACGAGCGCTTCCACGCCCGGCGTGATGACGGTGTCGAGTTCGGCGCTGAGGGCGGCCGCGCGCGCGACGATTTCTTGCGCATCGGAAATGCCGGCCGGCGTCAGCTTGTCGACCACGTCGCTCGCCGCATAACCGAGCATGCGTTCGGCGCCCACATTGAAAATCTGGATCACGCCCTGCGCATCGGTGGCGATGCACGAGAAATTGGCGCTGTTGAAGATCGCATCCTGCAAGGCGCCCGCCTTGAGCAGCTGGCGCGGCAGGCTGGCCGCCACCGTGCGCCGGTACAGTGCCACGAGCAGCATCAGCAGCAAGAAGACCAGCGCGTCGATGACGCAAGCCGTCTCGAACGGCGCGCGCCAGGCCAGCACGCCGACGGCCAGCAGCGCGACGGCGCTGAAGGAAAACGCCAGCGCCATGGGCCAGCGCGACGGTGCGCGCGGGGGAATGTTTTCGACAGATTGCATGAGGTAGCCCGGGCTATGACAACGATAAGAATACGAGGCAGTGCGGTCTTCAGGAAGCCTGGCGCTGGCGCACGTCCGACAGCAGGCGCGCAAATTCCTTTTTGACCACGCCATAGCACTCGCACACATGGCCTTCGAGGCCGGCACGGTCCAGCACGGAAATATGGCCGCGCCGGTAGCTGATGAAGCCGCGCTGCTGCAGGCGCCCGGCCGCTTCCGTCACGCCTTCGCGGCGCACGCCCAGCATGTTGGCGATCAACTCCTGCGTCATCGTCAGCTCGCGGTTCGGCAAGCGGTCCATGGTCAGCAGCAGCCAGCGGCACAGCTGCTGCTCCACCGTATGGTGGCGGTTGCACACGGCCGTCTGCGACATTTGCGTGATCAGCGCCTGCGTATAGCGCAGCAGCAAGCGCATGACGGGCCCCGCGCGGTCGAACTCTTCCATCAGCAAATGCGCCTTCAGCCGGTAGCCGACGCCGCCCGTCTGCACGACGGCGCGGCTCGGTGTCGAGTTGCCGCCCATAAACAGCGACACGCCCACGACGCCTTCATTGCCGACACCGGCAATTTCCGACGAACCGCCATTTTCCAACAGGTAATGAATGGAAACGATGGCCGTGGTGGGGAAATACACATGCTGCAGCTTGTCGCCCGAATCGTAGATCACGTCGCCGAGCAGCATCGACACTTGCTCCAGGTACGGGGCCAGGCGCGCGAAATCGGCGTCGAGCATGGCGGCAAGCAAATGGTTTTGATTCGGGTTGTGCAACTGGGCATGCGGACTCGACACGGGCAGGTTTCCTGGTTTCCAGTCGTCAGCTAGGGGATCGATGAAAGGCGTCCGAACGAGGGCCGCCATGTGGTGCAGCGTAACACAGCGCTGGCACGGTGCCCCGACTATATTTCTTGCCGGCATGGCCGTCCGTTCGGTAGCGAACGGACGGTATTTCGCCGCCCGCCCTACAGTCAGTCACTGCCCGGCCTGCCTGATCATGGATCGGCACCGGCGCTGCCACGGGACGTCACCATGCAATCATTCTTCAAGCGCATCTCCATTTCCGTTTCCACTTCGGCCCTGCTCACCCTGGCGTTCGGACTGTGTCTGACGGCCCTGTGCTACGCCTCGGCGCGCCAGATCGAGTCGGAAAGCACCCGGCTGCTGCTGCAGTACCACGCCAGCGCGCATACCCTGGGCGCCGCCCTGCTGCCGGCCAAAGGCATGGGCCTGGACGCCAACCACCGCGGCTCGCTGTATGTGCTGCTGGGCGGTTTGCTGTCGAGCCTGCTGGCGGCCGCGTATGTGTATCAGCTGGTGTCGCGCAATTCCGTGATTGCCCGCATCACGGGCGAACGCACGGCGGCGCTGCAGTTTGCCAATTTGCGCCTGTCCGAAGACATCGCCGCGCGCATGCACAATGAAAAGTCGCTGCGGCTGCGCGAACGCATCATCGAAGTATCGGCCAATGCCATCATCCTGTGCAGCGCCGACGCGCCCGGCTACCTGATCGAATACGTCAACCCCGCCTTCGAACGCATCACCGGCTATGCGGCCGGCGAAGTCATCGGCCAGCGCCTGGAAGACTTGCAAGGTCCCGAGCAAGGGCGGCAAGACATGCACGCCATTACGGCGGCCCTGCGCGAACAGCGCGAAGGCAAGGCCATCGTGCGCAATTTCCGCAAGGATGGCAGCTGCTACTGGAGCGAGCTGTTCGTCGCTCCCGTGCGCGACGATGGCGATGGCCCCGTCAGCCACTTTGTCGTAGCGCAATACGACATCAGCACCGTCATGCGTTTCGAACAGGAACTGGAATTCCAGGCCAGGCACGATATCCTGACGGGCCTGGCCAACCGGGCCCTGCTGCGCGAACGGCTGGAGCAGGCGATGGCCGTGACGCGGCGCAGCGGCCTGCCCCTGTGGGTGGTTTTCATCGACCTCGACCGTTTTAAATTCGTCAACGATACCCTGGGCCACGATGCGGGCGACCTGGTGCTGAAAAGCGTGGCCGAGCGCCTGCGCGACGCGACGCGCGAAGTCGACACCGTGGCGCGCCTGGGCGGCGACGAATTCGTGCTGCTGTTGCCCCAGCATGGCAATGGCGAACCGGGCGTCGCCATCCTGCAGCGCATCCAGGACGCCGTGACGCAACCGCTGCAACTGGGCGAATATGAATTTTTCCTCAGCTGCTGCATGGGCGTGGCCGTGTATCCCGACGATGGCGACGATGCCGACACGCTGATCAAGCACGCCGACATCGCCATGTACCGCGCGAAGGAACAAGGACGGGGCCACTGGCAATTCTATGCCGCGAGCATGAATACGGGCACCCTGGAACGGCTGGGACTGGAAAGCGAGTTGCGCCACGCCCTGGAGCGGGGGCAATTTCACCTCGAATACCAGCCCCAGCTGGACCTGGCCAGCGGCACGGTGGTGGGCATGGAAGCGCTGCTGCGCTGGACCCACCCGCAGCTGGGACGGATTCCGCCGGCCAGCTTCATCGGCCTGGCCGAGGAAATGGGCTTGATCACGCCCATCGGCGACTGGGTGCTGCGCACGGCATGCGCCCAGGCGCGCGCCTGGCAGCTGGCCGGCCATGGCCCGCTGCGCCTGGCCGTCAATCTGTCGGCGAGGCAATTCAAGCAAAAGAACCTGCTGCACGCGGTGGCGCAGGCGCTGGCGGACACGGGACTCGCCGCGGCCCATCTGGAACTGGAGTTGACGGAAAGCATGGTCATGCATGACGTAGAACAAGCCACGGTCATCATGGCCAAGCTGAAGGGACTGGGCGTGCAACTGTCCATCGATGACTTCGGCACCGGCTATTCCAGCCTGGCCTATCTGCGCCACTTCCCCATCGACGTATTGAAAATCGACAAAACCTTCGTCAGCGACATCACGCACAGCATGGACGACGCGGCCATCGTGCGCGCCATCATTTCACTGGCGCACAGCCTGCGCCTGAAAGTGATCGCAGAAGGCGTGGAAACGGCGCAGCAGCTGGACTTCCTGCGCCAGCACGGCTGCGACCAGATGCAGGGCTATTTGTTCAGCCGCCCCCTGGCCGCCGCCGCTTTCGAGACATTGCTGCTCGAAGGCAACATGCTGCCCGCTTAAAAAGCGTGGCGCAGGCCGATGTTGAAGGCGCGGTTGCCGCTGCCCACTTCGATTGCATTGCCCACCATGTAGGCAGCGTCGTTGCGGTTGCGGATATGCGCGTAGGCAACATACACCTTGCTGCGCTTGGACAAGGCATACGTGGCGCCGATGGCCAGCTGCTGCGCGTCGCGGTTGGCCGCATCGCGGTCATCCTTGCGCACATACGAGGCCAGCAGGGTCGTCGCGCCGAGCGGCACGGAGACGCCGACGATGGCGTCGCGGCTGTCGGTGGACTGGGCCGGCGCCTGCGCCGCGCCGTACGGATTTTCCGCAAAGAACATGCTGCTGCCATCGCCCGTGTTGCGGCCATAGCCGGCAAACGCCGTGGCCACGCCAAAGTTGTAATTGCCGGCCAGAATGGTGTTATTCACGTCGGCCTTGCCCGGCTCGCCGGCACGGCTCTGGCGCGCCAGGCGCAAGGTCAGGGGGCCGTTGACATAACCCAATGCCAGGCCCAGCGAACGTTGATCTGCCGCAATCCCCGTGTGCTCGCCGGCACCATACATGACGGTGCCCGTCACGCCGCGCCATTCCGGCGAGGTGTAGCGCACGGTATTGTCGATGCGCGTGGCCGAATAGCCGGCCAGGTTGGTCGCCGCGCCGGCCAGGCCGCCCTCGAACGGATCGGCCACGTCGGTCAGCGCCTGGCTTTGCAGGTTGTACTGGCGGCCCACGGTCAGCATGCCCAGCGGGCTGTCGATGCCGACAAACGCCTGGCGGCCGAACAATTGCCCCGCCTGGTCGGAGCGGCCCGTGTCGCTCAGGACGCCCGCTTCCAGGGTGAACACGGCGTGCAAGCCATTGCCCAGGGATTCCGTGCCGCGCACGCCCAGGCGCGAGCCGGCCGATACGCCGCTGGTGAGCTTGCTGACGCCGCCTTCCTGCACCAGGCCCGCATCCATCAAGCCATAGATGGTGACTGACGACGGGGTGACTGACGACGGGCCGGCGGACGACTGGGCGTGAGCGGCAGGCAAGGCGCCCAGGGTGGCGATGGTCGAAACGAGGCCGACACTGATCGAGAGTTTTTTCATGCTGGTTTCCTTGTAAAGGCAAAACCGGGAAAGCGCGCGGCCATGGCGCGGCCACAGGCGTCAAGGCGCGCCGTAGTTACATGCCGTATCGAAAGACGACGGGCCAGATAACAACATTCCTGGCTAAGCTGTGGCGGCGCGGCCGATAAAGACGATGGCGCGCGGTATTCCGCCGTGAATGGTGCACCGCTGGCGGTGCGCGTGGCTCAGGCGCCCGGCCCGAAGGGGACGCGCTGAAGGTGGCTGGCATCGCGGATGCGCTGGCCTTGAGACGCGGGCGCGTGTTGGATATAAAACGTTGATACAACCGCGTCTGCAGGCGCCGTCCGCAAGGATGAGGCAGGAGGCGCGAGGCCGGCATTATAGCATCGGCAGCGCCTTGATCCCCGTTCTGTTGCAGTAAAACGACTCGCCAGGCCGCCAAAACACGGGCTTACGACCCCCTCCCGATGCCGGGACGGTCGCCCTGCCCAGGCGACGGCCGCGCTTACTTCACCTTGTCGTACGACAGCATTTGCCCATCGCGATTCCAGGCCAGCTGGCCCTCCTCGATGCCGATGACTGCGTGGAAATCGCGCATGCCCGAGCGCGGCGGATACAGCGCAAAACGCAACAGACCTTGCCGGGCCGGCAGCGCCACCGTGGCGATGCCCGCTTCCGGATGGGACAGCACCAGATGCCGTAGCGGCCCGCCAAACGGCACCTGCCACGGCTGCTTGCCGCTGACGCCTTTGGCAAACGCGGGCGCATCGCCCAGCGCCGCCAGGCCGATATCGGCTACGGCCTCGTCGCGATACTCGACGATGATGCGGGCCGGGCCGGTGGTGGCGTCGCCCGGGCGCGGCGGCAACAACGCAAATGGCGCATCGGGCGATGCCCCATCGCCCTGCAGCAGCAACTCGCCGTCCAGCACCGACCAGCGCCCCTGCGCAGCTTGCTCATCGACGCCATACACCATCCCGTAGCTGAAACGCCCGTCGGCGCGCAGGACGATCTGCGACGCGACCTCGGTCTTGCGCCCCAGCGCATAGCGCCCCGGCAAACGCCGTTGCAGCGCCTGGTCGGCAGCCTTGTCCTTGTGTACGGGCGCGGCCGCAACCGCGGCCGGCGGCACCCGCCAGCCGCCGGCCGCCAGGATGGCCAGCATGTCGTCGCGCCCTGCGGCGCGCAGCGCGCTCCAGTCCTGCGGCGAGAGTTGCCGCAGGCCGCCGGCCAGGCGCGGCAGGCGCGCGGCAAAGCGCTGGCCCAGCCAGCCGGCCAGTATGCCCCCCGGCTCGTCGGCAAAGGCGGTGATCAGGCGCGGCGCCATGGCGTGCTCGCACTGTTGCGGCGCGGCGGCAAAACCCTGCTGGAGCAGCAAGTTCCAGTACGCGTCGGATGCGTTCATGACGATGTTGACCAGGTTCGACGTGTCCGGCAGGCACACCTTGTCCAGCGGCAGCGTCGAGCCGCGCGTGACGAGGGCCAGCATATCGGCGTCGAGGCTGGCGGCAGCCAGGTCCAGCGCGCCGCCCCATGCGTGCCCCGTGCTGTCATCGATCCGCGCGCCGCGCGCGATGAACAGGCGCACGGCCTCGGTCTCGCCACTGACGATGGCTTGCTCCAGCGCACTCTTCTGATTGGCGCCGCGCCAGTTCGGGTCCAGTCCCAGGTCCAGCAGACGCGGCAGCAGATCGCCGCGCCGCGCCCGCAGCGCCTGGCGCAGCACCGCCGCATCGCCCGGCGCGCGCCGCACGCCGTCGGCGCGCCGCAACATGCCGTGCTCCAGCAACAGTGGCGCCAGTGCGCGCTGCGGCGAGGCCACGGCGAGCATGGCGGCGTTATTGCTCAACTGGCTGGCCGGCAAGCCTGCCGCCAGCATCAGGCGTACCCGTTCGACGCCGGCCGCATCACGCACGGAACGCAGCGCCTCGTCCAGCGGCGACCACTTGAGGTCTGCTGGCGGCTGGCGCGCCGCGACAGCGGCCAGCAACAAGGTCAGCACCGAATTGCTTTCCGGCGTCGGCTTCAGTTTCAGCGCCGTCCTCAAGACGGGGAATTCCCCGCCCAGCGGATCGGCGCCCAGGTCCAGCAGCAGCTTGACCATTGCCGCATCGCCATTTTCGACGGCCGCGAGCAAGGGGGGACGATAGCCGTCGCTGACGACGGGCGCGCCCATCGCGGCCAGGCGGGCGACCCAGTCGGGCCGCTGGCTGCGCACGGCATGCCACAGCAGCGTCTCCGTTTCCAGGTGCAGCGTATCGAGCGTCGTCAGTTTTCTCATGTGCAACCCTTCGGCTGCGGGGCCGACTTGCACCCACGGCATGCCGGGCATCACCAACTGGCGCAGCACGTCCTCGGACGCCGGTTGGTGCTGGTACATGGCGCGCATCGCGGCATCGAGCCAGCGGTCATTGCCTTTTGCATCATGCCGGGGCACGCGCTGCTTGAGCCAGTCCAGCGCGCCGGCGTTGCCCGCTTCGGCGGCGTAGGCGTACAGCGACTTGCCCTTGTCGTCGATCTCGGGCGTGGTGCCGGTGGCCAGCATTTTATCGAGCACTTCGGTGCCGCGCGTCAGGCCCAGCAAGCGGCTCCACAGCACGTCATCGGCCTGCGGCCGTTCGGCCGGCCGCGCCGCGCCGTCTTTCGTCTTCTGTGCCTGGCGCAGCTCTGCCATGCGCTGGTCGCCCACCAGATACGGCAGGCCGGAACCCGCGTCCAGCAAGGCGATCATGTTCGCCGTACGCTCATCCGCGTCGAGCAATTCCGGCAGAGTGTCCGCAGCTTCCTGCTGCAGTGCGTATTCCAGCGGCGCCAGCGTGTCGTTTCCGGCGCCATAGTGCCGGACGTCGGCGCCATGGACCAGCAACAGGCGCACCATCGCGGCATTGCCATACATGGCCGCCAGATGCAGGGGCGCGACGCTCCTGCCCCCGGTGCCTTCGTCGACCGGCACGCCGCGCTGCAACAGCAGCGTCATCATGCGCAACCTGGCCGGCAGCAGCGCGGCGTGCCGCTCGCGTTGCGCCTCGCGGTGCGCCCGCCGCTGCATCTGTTGCAGCAACTCATCGTCCAGACGCGGTTGCGCCTTCTGCCACGCCTGTTCCGCTTCGACCAGGCTGTACGCGGGCAAGATCAAGACATGCAGCAAGGTATTCTCGCCGCTCCGGTAGGCACCCGGCGAGGCGACGCCGGCCAGCAGCTTGCCGAAAGCGGCTTCATCGCCCTCGCTGGCGGCGTCGAACAGCGCTCGCACCTCGGGCGTCGGCGGCAGCTTGTCGCGCGCCTCGCGCACATAATGGATCACCCGTTCCATGCCGTGCACGGTAAGCTGCGGCAGCGGCATGCCCACCTTCCACGCCCGCGCCAGCTGGTCCGCCTCGGCGTTTTGCGCCGCGTTCATCGCCTTTGCCCAGCCGGCCACGGCGGCGGCGGCCCCCGCTTCCCCGCCCGCCGCCGCCAGCTGGCTCAGCATGGAAGCAAGCACATAGTCCTGCGGCACGCCCCGATCCAGGCCGTACACCGTGGCCAGCTGCAGCTGGGCCTTGGCGTTGCCGCTTTCGGCCGCCTTGCGCAGCCAGCGGGCGGCCTCCTTTTCATCCAGGCCGTCTGCCCCGTTGCAGCACAGCATGCCCAGCTGGTAGGCGGCGTCCATGTCGCCGCCCTCGGCGGCGCGGCGGTACCAGTCCTGCGGCGAGCGCCGTCCCGTCTGCGACGTCGCCGGCAGGGACGCGCCGCGCTTCCAGCGGCCGGCCAGGCGCACGGCCTCGTCGACCTGGTCCGGCGACATCGCGCGGCGGCGCGCCGGCAGATACGTCTCCAGCTCGGCCGCGCCCTTCCATTTCTTGTCTTGCAGCGCCAGCAGTCTGAGCGCATACGACACCACCTTGTCGGCCGGCACGCCTTCGCCCCGTTCATACATTTGCGCCAGTTGCGCCATCGGTTCGCCGGCGCCCTGCGACGCCAGACTGCGCAGCCAGGGCAGCGCGCGCGCCGGATTGCGCAGGCTGCCCGACCGGCTCGTATACAGGGAAACCAGTGCCTCCTGCGCAACGCGATCGCCGCCCTTGGCCGCCAGCAGATACCAGCGCCCGGCTTCAGCATCGCTGCGCGCCACGTCCGCACATCGCTCCTCACCCAGGTAGATATCGCCGAGAACCTTTTGCGCCTTGATATTGCCGCCCTGTGCCGGTCCCCCCAATTGCGCCACGGCATCGATGCAACGCCCGCGCTGGAAAGCCGCCATTCCCTCAGGTACGCCGGCGCATGCTTCCCCGGCAGCCAATCCGGCGCCGAGCACGGCCAATTGCCACAATCTCTTCATGATCTTCTGGACTTTCAAATAATATTGCAAAGATGATAGCTTAGAAAAAATACAATGAAGCAATATTGCTCAATCGTGCGCGGCTTTTCGGGTCATCCAAGGCCGCTATTTGCTGCGCATGCTTTATGCACCCCTTATAATGGTTCCTTTTGCCAATCACACGCCAAATCATGGAATTAGCCAAGTCTTTCGAGCCCGCCGACATTGAACAATTCTGGCGCACCGAGTGGGAACAGCGCGGTTACTTCACCGCCACCCTCGATGCCGGAAAACCTTCCTTCAGCATCCAGTTGCCGCCGCCGAACGTCACCGGCACCCTGCACATGGGCCATGCGTTCAACCAGACCATCATGGATGGCCTGACCCGCTACCACCGCATGCTGGGCCACAACACGGCCTGGATTCCCGGCACCGACCACGCGGGCATCGCCACGCAAATCGTCGTGCAACGCCAGCTGGACGCGCAAAAGATTTCGCGCCATGACCTGGGCCGCGAGAAATTCGTGGAAAAAGTGTGGGAATGGAAAGAAAAATCCGGTTCCATCATCACCGGCCAGATGCGCCGCCTGGGCGCGTCGGCCGACTGGCAGCGCGAATACTTCACGATGGATGAACCGCGCTCGAAAGTCGTCACCGACGTCTTCGTGCGCCTGTTCGAACAAGGCTTGATTTACCGCGGCAAGCGCCTCGTCAACTGGGACCCCGTGCTGGGCACGGCTGTCTCGGACCTGGAAGTGGTGTCCGAGGAAGAAGACGGCTCCATGTGGTACATCAAGTACCCGCTGGCCGACGGCAGCGGTTTCCTGACGGTGGCCACCACCCGTCCTGAAACCATGCTGGGCGACGTGGCCGTGGCCGTCGATCCGACGGACGAGCGCTACACGGCGCTGGTGGGCAAGATGCTGAAACTGCCGCTGACGGACCGCGAAATCCCCATCATCGCCGACGAATACGTCGACAAGGAATTCGGCACGGGCTGCGTGAAGATTACGCCTGCGCACGACATGAACGATTACGCCGTGGGCCAACGCCACAAGCTGGCGCAAATCGTCATCCTGACCCTGGACGCGAAGATCACGGACGATGCGCCCGAGGCCTACCGCGGCATGGACCGCTTCGCCGCGCGCAAGCAGATCGTCGCCGACCTCGATGCGCAAGGCTTGCTGGAACAGGTCAAGCCCCACAAGCTGATGGTGCCGCGCGGCGACCGCACGGGCGTCGTCATCGAGCCGATGCTGACGGACCAGTGGTTTGTCGCCATGAGCAAGCCGGCCCCGGAAGGTACTTTCTTCCCAGGCAAGTCGATCGCGGAAACGGCGCTGGACAAGGTCGCCAATGGCGAAATCAAGTTCGTGCCGGAAAACTGGAGCACCACCTACAACCAGTGGCTCAACAACATCCAGGACTGGTGCATCTCGCGCCAGCTGTGGTGGGGCCATCAAATCCCGGCGTGGTACGACGACGCCGGCAATATCTTTGTTGCGAAAACGCAAGCCGAAGCGGAAGCCAAGGCGCTGGCCGCCGGCAGCACGGGCCCGCTGAAACGCGACGACGACGTGCTCGACACGTGGTTCTCGTCGGCCCTGGTGCCGTTCTCGACCATGGGTTGGCCTGAAGAAACCCCGGACATGAAGGCCTTCCTGCCGTCGTCCGTGCTGGTGACGGGTTTCGACATCATCTTCTTCTGGGTCGCGCGCATGGTCATGATGACGGCGCACTTCACGGGCAAAGTGCCGTTTGAAACCGTCTACGTGCACGGCCTCGTGCGCGATTCGACGGGGCAAAAGATGTCCAAGTCGAAGGGCAACACGCTGGACCCGATCGACTTGATCGACGGCATCGACCTGGAAGGCTTGATCGTCAAGCGCACCACGGGCCTGATGAACCCGCGCGACGCGGAAAAGATCACCAAGGCCACGCGCAAGGAATTCCCGGAAGGCATTTCGGCCTACGGCACGGACGCCGTGCGCTTCACCATGGCCAGCTATGCATCGCTGGGCCGCAACATCAATTTCGACCTGGGCCGCTGCGAAGGCTACCGCAACTTCTGCAACAAGATGTGGAACGCCACCCGTTTCGTCATGATGAACACGGAAGGCAAGGATTGCACGGCGAACGACGTTGATCTGTCGCAAGCGGACAAGTGGATTATTTCCCTGCTGCAAAAAGCGGAACTGGACGTGGCCAAGGGCTTCGAAGACTTCCGTTTCGACAATATCGCCGCATCGATCTACAAATTCGTGTGGGACGAGTATTGCGACTGGTACCTGGAAGTAGCCAAGGTGCAAGTACAGCAAGGTACGGAAGGCCAGCAGCGCGCCACCCGCCACACCCTGCTGCGCGTGCTGGAAGTGGTGCTGCGCCTGGCCCATCCGATCATCCCCTTCGTCACGGAAGCCCTGTGGCAGACAGTGGCGCCACTGGCCGGCAAGACGCTCAAGCCAGAGGGCGATTCGATCATGATGCAGCCGTATCCGATCGCCAACACCGACAAGATCGACGAGTCGGCCGAAGCGTGGATGCAGCAGCTGAAAGCCTTGACGGACGCGACGCGCAACCTGCGCGGCGAAATGCAAATCTCGCCGTCCGTGCGCGTGCCGCTGATCGTCGAGGCAGGCAATGCCAGCGAGAAAGAAGCGCTGGCGTCGTACGCACCGTACATCCAGTCGCTGGGCAAGCTGGCCGAAGTGCAGATTGTCGATGCATTGCCGGACTCGCCTGCGGCCGTCGCCATCGTCGGCACCACCAAGCTGATGCTGAAAGTGGAAATCGACGTGGCCGCCGAACGCGAGCGCCTGGGCAAGGAAATCGCCCGCATCGAAGCGGAAATTGCCAAGGTCAACAGCAAGTTGGGCAATGAAAGTTTCGTCGCGCGCGCCCCTGCCGCCATCGTTGCACAAGAAAACGAGCGTTTGCTCAGTTTTTCGGCGACAATTGAAAAACTGCGCGAACAGTTTGCTAAACTAGCCAGCGCATAAGGCAAGTTTGGAAAGATTGCGCGGCGTCATCCGTGACGCCGCGCAGGATGGCTGGTCTTGCCTTGGTATATACACTGTTCGTGACCCGATCAAAAAAACCATTGGAGACTAGCAATGCATAAAATTTTCAAAGCAAGCGTCACAGCAAGCATCATGATGGCCGCCCTGGCCATCGCCGGCAGCGCCGCCGCGCGCGACGGCAACTACACCCCCGTCGGCACCTGGAAAACCATCGACGACGCCAGCGGCAAGCCGAAATCCCTCGTCGTCATCACGGAAAGCAACGGCGTCTTGCAAGGCAAGATCGAAAAGCTGTTCCGCGGCCCGAATGAAGAGCAAAATCCCAAGTGCGACAAGTGCACGGGCGCCAACAAGGACCAGCCCATCATCGGCCTGGTGATCCTGTCCGGCCTGAAATATGACGGCAAGGAATGGACGGGCGGCGAAATCACGGACCCGGCCAGCGGCAAGGTCTACAAGAGCAAGGCCGAGCTGATCGAAGGCGGCACCAAGCTGCAAGTGCGCGGCTATGTCGGCGTGCCGATGTTTGGCCGCTCGCAAACGTGGGTGCGCGAAGAGTAATCAACGCCCGCCCTGCCCTGATGAAGCCGGCCCTGCGCCGGCTTTTTTTCGTCCTTCCTGCGGCAAACCTGTTGTTTTCCAGGCCGAATTGCTCGCATTCCCGCGTATTTCCACGTGCGGGCAAGCTATGCGCGCCACCGAACATACTTGAAGTTTCCTAAATGAAATAGTGCATGCCTGTGACGCCATCGCCCTGTAGCGAAAGGCGGCATGGCTCTGCCGGATGACCCCATCCGCGGATGCCCGGCAAAGACTGCCATGCACAAAGGAACTATATGAATCTCTTCAAGCGATATCTGACCCCGCTGCTCGTCTCGGCAGGTTTGTTGGCCATGACCGCCCTCGCCGGCTGCGGCGGCGGTGACCAGGGGCGCGATCCCATCCTCGGCTTGCCGGGCGCCACCCTGTCCAGCCTGGCAGTCACGCCCGCCACGGCCACCATCGCCATCGGCGCGGACCAGCAATTCACGGCCATCGCCACGTACAGCGACGGCTCGGCGCAAGACGTCAGCGCCAAGGCGGCCTGGACGTCGGCCACGCCGGCCAGCGCGACAGTCAATGGCGCCACTGGCTTGAGCACCGGCATTGCTGCCGGCACCTCGGCTATCGCTGCCGCATTTGGCGGCAAGAGCGCCAGCAGCATGCTGACCGTCACGCCAGCGACCTTGCTGGCTATTGCAGTCACGCCGCAAAACCCCATCATCCCCGTCGCCGCGACGCGCCAGCTGGCCGTCCTTGCCACGTATTCGGATGGCAGCACCGCCGACGTCACGGCCGGCAGCAGCTTCGTTGCCGCCACGCCCGCTTTCGCCAGCGTCGCCAGCAATGGCCTCGTCACCGGCGTTGCCTTTGGTAGCAGCGTCATGAATGCCAGCTTCAACGGCAAGACGGCCAGCACCACCGTCACCGTGCCTGCCGCCACCATCGTCAGCATCGCCGTCACGCCGGCCACCGCCAGCATCGCTGTCGGCGCCACGCAGCAATTCGTTGCCACGGCAACGTATTCGGACAGCTCGAACGCCATCATCACCAATAGCGCCGTCTGGACGTCGGCTACGGTCGCCAATGCCACGGTATTGAACACGGGCGTCGCCACGGGCATCGCCATCGGCACCAGCAATATCACGGCCACGGCCGGCGGCCAGTCGGGCAGCGCGCTGCTGACCGTCACCGCCGTCGCCATCCCGCCCGTCCTGAACCCGATCATCCTGGGCCGCGCGGCGCCATTCGGCGTGCTGGCCGGCACTTCGATCACCAACAATTCGGGCGGCACCACCCTGATCACGGGCGACGTCGGCGCGCCGTCGCAAACGGTCGACCCGACCCAGGCGGCCGGTTTTACCAACTACAAATCGGGTGCCATCCTGGCCGGCGCCATGACGGATTTGCAAGCGGCGATCACGGACGGCAACAGCCGCACTTGCGACGTCAGCTTTGCCGGCGGCATCGACCTGGGCGGCCAGACCTTCGGCCCCGGCGTGTATTGCTATGCGGGCGCCATCAGCATTACGGGTACCTTGACCCTGAACGGCCCCGGCGTGTACATCTTCCGCACGGCGCTGACCTTGAATTCGACCGTCAATTCAGTGGTTGCCCTGAACAATGGCGCCACGGCCGACAACGTCAGCTGGCTGCCCGTCGGCCCCACCACCCTGGCCGCGAACAGCGTCTTCAAGGGCAATATCCTGGGCCAGTCGGCCGCCATCACGGTGGGCGACAACACGACCCTGCTCAACGGCCGCGTGCTGACGGCTGCCGCCGTTACCCTGCGCAACAACCAGATCACCAAATAACCGGGACATGACCATGACTATCGCACACACACTGGGCGCCCTGAGCGTGATGGCCGGCGCCTTGCTGGCGGCGCAAGCGGCGCAGGCGCAGGACAACACTTTCATCAACCCGGACTGGGCCAACAGCGCCTGGTACCTCGGCGCGGGCGTGGGCCAGTCGCGCGCCACCATCGACGAACCGCGCCTGCGCGCCAGCCTGGCCGCCAATGGCGAGACCGTCACCGGTTTTGCCAAGGACCAGCGCGACACGGGCTATAAACTGTTTGTCGGCCGACAACTGAACCAGTATGTCGCCGTGGAAGCGGGCTACTTTGACCTGGGCAAGTTCGATTTCCAGTCGACCACCAGCGGCAACGGCGTGCTGAACGGGCAAGCGGGCTTTCGCGGCGTGAACCTGGACTTGCTGGGCCAGCTGCCGCTGTCGCAGCGCCTATCCCTGCTGGGCCGGGTCGGCATGCACTACACCAAGACGAATACGGAGTTCAGCGGCAACCGCCTGCTGGGTTCGACCAATACGCATGCCAGCGAGCGCAAGCTCAATGCCAAGCTGGGCCTGGGCCTGGAATACAAGTTCAGCGAAGCGCTGGCCCTGCGCGGCGAAGTCGAGCGCTATCGCTTGAACGACGCCGTGGGCAACCGCGGCGATGCGGACCTGTATTCCGTCAGCCTCGTGTATAAACTGGGCCGCCCGGCCAGCGCCACGCCCGCCTACCAGCCAGCGCCCGACGTCGCCCCTGTCGTCGCCATGCCGGCACCTGTCATCGTGGCCGCGCCGGCGCCAACACCAGTAGCGGAAAAAGTGTCGTTTGCTTCCGAAGCGCTGTTTGATTTCGATCAATCGACGCTCAAGCCGCAAGGCAAGGCGGCGTTGGACCAGTTGCTGGGCCAGTTGAATGGCATGGATCTGGAAGTCATCGTCACGGTCGGCCATACGGATGCCGTCGGTCCGGATGCCTACAACCAGAAACTGTCGCAACGCCGCGCCGAAGCCGTCAAGGCTTACCTGGTGGCGCAAGGCGTGGAAACGAACCGCGTCTACACGGAAGGCAAGGGAGAAACGCAGCCCGTGGCCGACAACACGAGCGCCGCCGGGCGCGCCAAGAACCGCCGCGTGACGGTGGAAGTGGTGGGCACGCGAAAAGTTTCACGCTAAGTTTCACGCACATGTAAAAAAACCGGCTTGCGCCGGTTTTTTTTCGCCTGCCGCTTTACGCCGGCTTGCGGTGATGCTTGCTCAGATGCCGGTCCAGGCTGTTGGCGAACTGTTGCCGATCCGACTGGCTGAAGGCGGCCGGGCCGCCCGTGTCGACGCCGCCGCTGCGCAATTCTTCCATGAAGGCGCGCATCGTCAGTTGCTGGGCGATATTGTCCTTCGTGTAAAACTCGCCACGGGGGTTCAGCGCAAAACCGCCCTTGGTCAGCACGTCGGCGGCCAGCGGGATATCGCCCGTGATGACGAGGTCGCCCGGATTGAGCAGGCGCACGATTTCCTGGTCCGCCACGTCGGCGCCGGACGGCACTTGCACGGTACGGATGAAACGCGAGGGCGGCACGCGCAAGCCCTGGTTGGCCACCAGGGTGAGCGGCAACTCCAGGCGGTCGGCGACTCTGTACAAAATTTCCTTGATGACGACGGGACAGGCATCGGCGTCGATCCAGATCTGCATGCCCGGCGCGGTCTGTTGGCTGCCTTCCGCCATCACAGTTCCCACGCTTCGCCGCCGGGACCCATGCGCGGGGCGCTGACGCCGAAGTGCAGGTACGCGGCCGGCGTGGCGACACGCCCACGGGGCGTGCGCTGCAGGAAACCTTGCTGTATCAGGTACGGTTCCAGCACGTCTTCGATAGTATCGGCCGCTTCGCCGATGGCCGCCGCCAGGTTGCCGATGCCGACGGGGCCGCCGCCGAACTTGAACAGCACGGCTTCGAGCAGCTTGCGGTCCATCACATCAAAGCCGGCGGAATCGACGTCGAGCATGGCCAGCGCGTGGTCGGCCACCACCTTGGTGATCTCGCCATTGCTTTTGACTTCCGCAAAATCGCGCACGCGGCGCAGCAGGCGGTTGGCGATGCGGGGCGTGCCGCGCGCGCGCTGGGCGATTTCATGCGCGCCTTCCGGATCGATGGGCGCCTTCAGCAAGGCGGCGCTGCGCGTGACGATCTTCGTCAATTCTCCCGTGTTGTAGAACTCCAGGCGCGCCACGATGCCGAAGCGGTCGCGCAGCGGATTGGTCAGCATGCCGGCGCGCGTGGTGGCGCCCACTAATGTAAACGGCTGCAAATCGAGTTTTACGGAACGGGCGGCCGGGCCTTCGCCGATCATGATATCGATTTGATAATCCTCAAGCGCCGGATACAAAATCTCTTCCACGACGGGCGACAGGCGGTGGATTTCATCGATGAACAGGACATCGTTCGCTTCCAGGTTCGTCAGGATCGCCGCCAGGTCGCCCGGACGCTCCAGCACGGGGCCGGAGGTCTGGCGCAGGTTGACGCCCATTTCGCGCGCGATGATGTGCGCCAGGGTCGTCTTGCCCAGGCCCGGCGGGCCGAACAATAAAGTGTGGTCGAGCGCTTCCTTGCGCTGGCGCGCGGCCGTAATAAAAATTTCCAGTTGGTCGCGGATCTTTTCCTGCCCTACGTATTCATCGAGTTGCTTCGGGCGCAAGGCCCGTTCGATGGCCTCTTCGTTGTGCGAAATGGGCGCCGCGTCGATGATGCGCTGTTCCGTGAAGCTGTCGGTCTGGATGCTCATGCCCTA
The DNA here is from genome assembly GCF_023703445.1 of Janthinobacterium kumbetense. Taxonomy (NCBI): domain Bacteria; kingdom Pseudomonadati; phylum Pseudomonadota; class Betaproteobacteria; order Burkholderiales; family Oxalobacteraceae; genus Janthinobacterium; species Janthinobacterium kumbetense. The sequence continues at coordinate 92,746 of NZ_JAMQGR010000008.1, read as the reverse complement.
TCAGCCTTTCGACAGCGCTTTCAGCGCCAGTTTGATGCCGTCGGACACGCCGCTGCCTGCCGGCACGTTTTTCACGGCCGCCAGCGCTTCCTTGTCCGAATAGCCGAGCGCGACCAGCGCGTTGAGGATATCCGACTGCGCATCGGGCGCCGCGTGCGCGCCCAGCGGGCCAAGATCGGCACCGATCTTGCCCTTCAATTCCAGTAATAAACGTTCGGCCGTCTTTTTGCCGATGCCCGGCACTTTCACGAGGCGGCCGGAATCCTGCAGGGTAATCGCCTGCGCCAGGTCGGCGATCGTCATGCCGGACAAAATCGACAGGGCCATGCGCGCGCCCACACCCGTGATCTTGATCAGCTGGCGGAATACGGCACGCTCGGCCGCATTGCCGAAACCAAACAGCAAATGCGCATCTTCGCGGATGGCCTGGTGCGTGAACAGCACGACTTTTTCGCCCACGTGGGGCAAGTTATAAAAAGTGCTCATCGGCACGTCGACTTCATAGCCGACGCCCTGGCAATCGACCAGCAATTGTGGCGGATTCTTTTCAAGCAAAATACCGGAGAGACGGCCTATCATCGCGTGTTCCTAATGTTGTGTATATATATGAGGGCCATGCAGCTATCCCACTAAACGGCCGCGCTTCATGCGCAGCCCCTGCAGCTGGGGCGCCAGCGCGCCTATCATGGCCAGCGCATCGATGCTGTTGGCATGGCAAATGGCCACGCCCAGGGCATCGGCCGCATCCGTGCCGGGCAAGCCGGGCAAGGACAGCAGGCGCGACACCATTTCCTGCACCTGTTCCTTGGCCGCCTTGCCGTGGCCCGTGACGGCCTGCTTCACTTGCAGCGCCGTGTATTCGGCCACCGACAGGTCGGCGTTGACCAGCGCGCAGATGGCCGCGCCACGCGCCTGACCCAGCAGCAGGGTCGATTGGGGATTGACGTTGACAAACACTTTTTCGATGGCCGCGCAATCGGGCTGGTAGGTGCCGACGATTTCGCCCACGCCTTGCAAGATGACCTTCAGGCGCGGCGGCAATTCCCCTTCGGAACCCGTCTTGACGGTACCCGACGCGATATAGCGCAGCTTGTTGCCGTGTTTTTCAATGACCCCAAAGCCGGTCGTGCGCAGGCCAGGATCGATGCCAAGAATAATCATCGCCAGATTCTATAATGAATACGGCAGGCACCGGTGAATAACCGGTGCCTGCCGCTGAGTTACTGCCAGCCGGGGTATTGAATCCCGGCCTGTTCCAGATCAATGACGGAAGTGACGGGTTCCGGTATACAACATGACAACGCCGCGCTCGTCCGCCGCATCGATCACTTCCTGGTCGCGCATGGAGCCGCCCGGGTGGATGACGCAGGTCGCGCCGGCGTCGACGACGACGTCGAGGCCGTCGCGGAACGGGAAGAAGGCGTCCGACGCCACCACGGAGCCGGTCAGGCTCAGGCCGGCGTTTTGCGCCTTGATGGAAGCGATGCGGGCCGAGTCGATACGGCTCATCTGGCCTGCGCCCACGCCCAGGGTCATGTTATTGCCGCAGAAGACGATGGCGTTCGACTTGACGAATTTCGCCACTTTCCAGGCGAACATCAGGTCGGCCAGTTGCTGCGGCGTTGGCTGCAGCTTGCTGACCACGCGCAAGTCGCCGATACCGACGTTTTTCGCGTCCGGCGATTGCACCAGCAAGCCGCCACCGACGCGCTTGAAGTCCATGGCGTGCACGCCGCCGCCCAGCGGGATTTCCAGCATGCGCACGTTTTGCTTGCTCGACAGAATCTGTTTCGCTTCGGCGGAGAACGATGGAGCGATCAGCACTTCGACGAACAGCTTGGCGATTTCGCCGGCGGTGGCGCCGTCGAGTTCGGTATTAAACGCGATGATGCCGCCGAATGCCGAGGTCGGGTCCGTCTGCAGGGCGCGCGCATACGCTTCCGCCGCATTCTTGCCCAGCGCTACGCCGCATGGGTTCGCATGCTTGACGATGACGCAAGCGGCGCTTTGCTCGAAGCCGCCCATGCTCTTCACGCATTCCCAGGCCGCATCCGCATCGGCGATGTTGTTGTACGACAATTCCTTGCCTTGCAGCTGGCGGTAGTTGGCCAAGGCGCCATCGGTGGTGACCAGGTCGCGGTAGAAGGCGGCGCTCTGGTGCGGGTTTTCACCGTAGCGCATGTCTTGCACTTTCTCAAATGCAACGTTGAGGATTTGCGGGTAGGCGCCGCGCTCGGCGTGCACTTTCGTCGGGCCCAGGCTGGTCAGGTAGTTGGTGATGGCGCCATCGTATTGCGCCGTGTGCGCAAAGACTTTTTTCGCCAGCATGAATTTGGTGTCATAGCTCACGTCGCCGGCCTTGCCGTCGGCCGAGCGCATTTCCGCCAGCACGGCGTCGTAGTCGCTCGGGTCGCAGATGACGACCACGTCCTTGTGGTTCTTGGCCGCCGAACGCAGCATGGTCGGGCCGCCGATATCGATGTTTTCGATCGCGTCTTCCAAGGTGCAATCGGCCTTGGCGACCGTGCCCTGGAACGGGTACAGGTTGACCACCACCATGTCGATGGTCGGCATGTCGTGCTCGACCAGTTTCGACATGTGCTCAGGGAAATCGCGGCGCGCCAGGATACCGCCGTGCACTTTCGGGTGCAGGGTCTTCACCCGGCCATCGAGCATCTCCGGGAAACCCGTGTAATCGGCAACTTCCGTGACGGGAACACCGTTGTCTGCCAGCAATTTTGCGGTACCGCCTGTGGACAGGAGGTTGACGCCGAGGGCGGACAGGGCGCGGGCGAATTCGAGAACGCCGGTCTTGTCGGAAACGGAGAGGAGAGCTTGTTTGATCATGGCTGTGGCTAGGTGGTTAAGTGTTCTTGGCGAATGGCGCCGCTCAGTCGTCTGGCTGAGGCGGCGGCGGATTCAAATCTTGGCGTCACTTGCATGCCGGCATTACAGCAAACCGTGCTCCTGCAATTTCTTGCGCAGGGTATTGCGGTTGATGCCCAGCATCTGCGCGGCGTGCGACTGGTTGCCATCGGCGCGTGTCATCACGACTTCCAGGATGGGCTTTTCCACGGTCAGCACGACCATGTCATAGATATTCGATGCTTGCTGTTCGCCCAGGTCATTGAAGTAATCTTCTAGACTTTTCTGTACGACTTCCTGAATGCTTTCTTTGCTCATTTGTATGCTTCAACCGGCTGAACACCTGGCTATCCGGTGCCGCGTCGCTCATGCGGTCCGCGTGCTGCCCTCTTGCCTCGGTGTTGTAATTAATATTGCATGACGCTCTGTATATAGGCGCTCGCCCTTGTACTGCTGGTCACTGATTTATGCTGCTTGCTGCTATCTGCTCATGCTGCCGTGGCCGCAGGTTCGATCACATCGATCAGGCCACTTTCACTGGATTCGGAGAGGCGGTATTGTAACCGTTCGCCAAATTTCCATTGCGACTCAAAAAATTGATCAACGGCCAGCAACTGCGCTTCCGTCGACTCCAGCAAGTTCATTTGCTGTCGGAACGCTTCGCCGCCTTCCAGATCCTTGACATACCAGCCGATGTGCTTGCGCGCCGTGCGCACGCCGAGAAATTCCCCATAAAACGCGTAATGGGCGCGCAAATGCTCATCCATCAGGGTGCGGACTTCATCCACGTAAGGCGCCGGCAACAAGGTGCCGGTGCGCAAAAAATGGTCGATCTCGCGGCAAATCCACGGCCGGCCCTGCGCCGCGCGGCCGATCATGACGGCATCGGCGCCCGTTTGATCCAGCACAAAGCGGGCCTTCTCAGGACTGGTAATGTCGCCGTTGGCCACCACGGGAATGCCCACCGATGCTTTTACGGCGGCAATAGTTTCATATTCGGCATCACCCTTGTAGCCATCGGCGCGCGTGCGGCCGTGCAGGGTCAGCATCTGGATGCCGGCTTGCTCGGCGATGCGGGCGATTTTCAGGGCATTCTTGTTTTCGCGGTTCCAGCCCGTGCGAAATTTCAGGGTGACGGGCACGTCGACGGCGTTGACGACGGCGTGCAATATCTTTTCGACCAGGCTTTCGTTTTGCAGCAAGGCCGAACCGCACCAGCTGTTGCACACCTTTTTGACGGGGCAACCCATGTTGATGTCGATTATCTGCGCACCCCGGTCCACGTTGAACTTGGCGCAGTCGGCCAGGTCTTGCGGATCGGCGCCGGCGATCTGCACGGCCTTTGGCTCCATTTCGCCTGCATGGTCCGTGCGGCGCGAGCTTTTTTCCGTCGCCCACAGGCGCGGATTCGACGCCGCCATCTCCGACACGGCGTAACCGGCGCCCAACTGCTTGCACAACTGGCGGAAAGGCCGATCCGTCACGCCCGCCATGGGAGCGACGAAAACGTTGTTGCGCAGAATGTGAGGGCCGATTTGCACTGAAGAACCTGGAATGGACGGAGGAACCTGCTATTTTAACCGATTCCCTGCCTAATTAATAAGCACTATTTTTTTGTTCAGTGCGTCAGAGTGAGGAGGGACCGCTTAGCCCAGCTCGTCCATCGCGGGCGCGCTCAAGTGTTCGATATTTCCCCAGTGCACCAAATGCAGCTTGCCGTCGGCGTAAGAAAAACGGTTGACGCTGGCATTTTTGACCTGGAAGTCGCGCGGACTGTCGAGCGTCATGCCGACCGCCTCGCGGTAAGCGCACTCGAGCACGCCGCCGTGGGCCACGATGGCGATCGTCTGGCCGTCATATTGCCGGGCCCAGCGGGCGATGGCGCCATTTGCGCGCGCATAGAACTGGCGGAAGCTTTCGGCTTGGCGCTCGCCCGACGGCATCACGGCGTCGATCTGGCGCGATTGCCACTGTGCATACTCGTGCGGATAGCGCGCGGCGATGTCCGCATACAGCAAGCCTTCGAAGGCGCCGTAGCAGCGCTCGCGCAGCAAGGAATCCGTTTGCACGGGTAAATCTTTCACGTCGGCAACGGCTTGCGCCGTCTGCTGCGCGCGTTGCAAGTCGCTGGCGATGATGGCGGCCAGCGGTTCGTCCGCCAGCGCCTGCCCCAGCGCCCCCGCTTGCGCCAGGCCCGCCTCGTTCAGGGCGATGTCGATATGGCCCTGCAGGCGGCGGCCCGCATTCCAGGCCGTTTCGCCATGGCGTATCAGTAAAATCGTGGTGCTCATGCTTTATTTCTTCAGGGTAAGTGCCAACTCGGGGTGAAGCGAATAGGCGACGACGAGCTGGGCTTCGTCGAGGATGTGGCCGTACAGGGCGGCATGCGCCTGCTGCCCCGTAAAACGCTCGGGCAAGGCCAGTTGCGGCACGTCGAGCGCATACAGGCGGAAAATGTAGTGGTGGATGCGCTCGTCATTCCACGGCGGGCATGGGCCATCGTAGCCGTAATAGTCGCCGCCCATGTCCGGGTCGGCGGCAAACCAGCCCGTGTAGTCGTTCAAGCCCTGGCGCAGCCCAGTAGCAGTCCCGGCAGCCTTGCCGCGCGGCGTGATGCCGCTGGAAAATTCTCCGGCGGCAATAACCCGCATGGCAGGCGGCAAGTCGAGCAAGCTCCAGTGATAAAAGTCGCCGCGCGGCGCCGTCAGCGGCAGGACCTGGCCTTCAACATTGACCAGGCTGGCGTCTTGCGGCGCATCGGGGTCGATGCAGAACAGGGCCAGCGACTCGGTGCCGTTCGGCACCTCGTCCCAAGCCAGATGGGGATTGCGGTTGCCGGCGAGGCGCACGCGGCTGGCCGGATCGATCTCGGCAAAGGCATGATCGGCCGGCATCAGGCCGCCATCACGAAACGTCTCGCTCCACAATTTCATCGCTTGCTCCTCTTGTAGTTATTGTTTGGCATTCACTTGCAGCCAGAAGGTCACCGGGCCGTCATTCGTCAGCGACACTTGCATGTCGGCGCCAAACTGTCCCGTTTGCACGGTCGCATGGCGGCTGCGCGCCTGGTCCACGAAATACGTGAACAGGCGCAAGCCGTCCTGCGGCACGGCCGCCGGCGTAAACGACGGGCGCGTGCCGGACTTGGTGTCGGCCGCCAAGGTGAACTGGGGCACCAGCAGCAAGCCGCCGGCCACGTCCGTCACACTGCGGTTCATCTTGCCCGCGTCGTCGGCAAACACGCGATAGCCGAGCAACTTGGCCAGCAGGGCGTCCGCTTCCTTCTCCGTATCGCCCCGCTCCGCGCACACGAGCACCATCAGTCCCGCGTCGATGGCGCCGATGGTGGCGCCGGCCACGTCGACCTTTGCCTGCGTGACGCGCTGCAGCAGCGCGATCATGCCGTCAAGGTGACGCGCGCAAAGCTGCGCTTGCCAACTTGCAACACGAACTGACCGGCTGCCACTTGCAAGCCCTTGTCGCTGATGACGGTGCCGTCGATGCGCACGCCGCCCTGGTCGATCTTGCGCATGGCTTCCGACGCCGATGGGCACAGGCCCGCCTGTTTCAGCAGTTGCGGAATGCCCAGCGGGGCGCCAGCCAAGGTCACTTCCGGGATATCGTCGGGGATGCCGCCCTTCGAGCGGTTGACGAAGTCGGCCAGCGCATCTTCCGCCGCCTGCTGCGAGTGGAAGCGGGCGACGATCTCTTGCGCCAGCGCAACCTTGGCATCGCGCGGATTGCGGCCTTCCTCGACTTCGCGCCTCAGCTGCGCCAGTTCGGCGATCGAGCGCCACGACAGCAGCTCGTAGTAGCGCCACATCATGACGTCGGAAATGCTCATCAGCTTGGCGAACATGGTATTGCCCGGTTCCGTGATGCCGATGTAGTTATTCTTCGACTTGGACATTTTTTCCACGCCGTCCAAACCTTCCAGCAGAGGCATGGTCAAAATACACTGCTGCTCCTGTCCGTACTGCTTTTGCAGTTCGCGGCCCACCAGCAGGTTGAATTTCTGGTCCGTGCCGCCCAGTTCCAGGTCCGATTTCAGGGCCACCGAGTCGTAGCCCTGCATCAGCGGGTACAGGAATTCATGTACGGAAATAGGAATGCCGCCCTGGAAGCGCTTGGTGAAGTCGTCGCGCTCGATCATGCGCGCCACCGTGTAGTGGGAAGCGAGCTGGATGATGCCGCGCGCGCCCAGCGGATCGCACCACTCGGAGTTATAGCGGATTTCGGTCTTGCTGGCGTCCAACACTAAAGATGCTTGCGCGAAATACGTCATCGCGTTAATCTCGATCTGTTCCTTGGTCAGGGGCGGACGCGTGACGTTGCGGCCCGAAGGGTCGCCGATCATGGATGTGAAGTCGCCGATGAGGAAAATGACTTGATGGCCGAGGTTTTGCAGCTGGCGCATCTTGTTCAGCACGACGGTATGGCCCAGATGCAAGTCGGGTGCAGTCGGGTCCAGGCCCAGTTTGATGCGCAGTGGAACACCGGTTTTCTCGGAGCGTGCTAATTTTTGCGCAAATTCGCTTTCGATCAAGAGTTCGTCGACGCCACGCTTGGTAATCGCGAGGGCTTCTTGTACTCTGTCCGACAGCGGAAGCGCGGTCTGAGCGGCGTTAGCCTTTGTAGGCGATGCGGTGGTGTTGATTTCCATAAAATTTGACTGTAGATCTCAAAATGGTAGTAGGTTTGCGGAGTTTGCTATAATGCTCGATCCCATCAATCTTGCCGTATGAAAACGAACCAAAATAACAATAACAAAGAGCACTAGTTCACGAATCGTTCAAGGGCAAATTTTAACTGATTGCATGAACCCTATACATAAAATCACAGGCTCACGCTTGTACACACAGCTGGCGACGACACGCAAGGCACGCATTATCAGCGTGTCCGCAGTGCTGCTCGCCGTGGCCGCCTTCGGCGCGGTCGCTGTGTCGCCCATGGCGCCCGACGCATCCGATTTGCCGGTGACGTCCATCGCCCAAAACCTGGAAATGCCTGATCTCGCCTCGCAAATTTCCGCGATGGAACAGGTAGACCAGAATTTCACCCACGAAGAAAAAGTCCGCGCCGGCGATACCCTCGCCACCCTGCTGACCCGTCTCGGCGTGGATGATCCGGTGGCCGCCAATTTCATCAAAACCGACAAGATCGCGCGCGGCGTGATGTTGCTGAAATCGGGCAAGCGCGTGCAAGCGCAAACGTCCGAAAACGGCGACCTCAACTGGATGCGCGCCACCCTCGTCGACGGCACGGACAAATCGGTCAAGAACATCCTGATCACCCGCAAGGGCGACAAGTTCGTGGCAACGGAAGTGGCAGCCCAGCTGGAACGCCGCGTTGAAATGCACGCGCGCAAGATTACCTCCACCCTGTTCGCCGCCACCGACTCCAGCCTGGACGGCACCCGCCTGCCAGACTCGATTTCCGCGCAAATCGTGGAAATGTTCTCCACCAATATCGACTTCCGCTCCGACCTGAAACGCGGCGACTCGTTCAATGTTGTCTATGAAACATTCTGGCAAGATGGCGAATTTGTCCGAGCGGGCCGCATCCTGGCCGGTGAATTCACCAACCGCGGCACGACTTACCAGTCCGTTTGGTTCGAAGACCCAGCCAGCAAGCAAGGCGGCGGTTACTACAGTTTCGACGGCAAGTCCCTCAAAAAAGCCTTCCTGAAATCCCCCCTCGAATTCTCCCGCATCTCGTCCGGCTTCTCCATGCGCGTGCACCCGATTTCCGGCAACTGGAAAGCGCACAAGGGCATCGATTTCGCCGCAGCAACGGGCACGCCTATCCGCGCTTCGGGCGACGGCGTGGTCGATTCTGTCGGCAGCCAAAACGGCTACGGCAATGTTGTTGTTCTGAAACATTGGGCCAACTACACGACCGCCTATGCGCACATGAGCCGCTTCGCTTCGGGCCTGAAAAAAGGTCAAAAAGTGAGCCAGGGCGATGTGATCGGCTATGTCGGCACCACCGGCTGGTCCACGGGCGCCCATTTGCACTATGAATTCCGCGTTGGCGGCGTGGCGCAAGACCCAAGCAAGCTGAATGTGCAAGCCCAGGCGCCATTGACGGCCGCCGAGCTGAGCCGCTTCCGCATGGTGTCGGCTGACATGATGCACCGCTTCACCCTGCTGCGTCCGAACGACACGGCCCTGGCGTCGCGTTAAGCAACACGGCCTTCGGGCAACAATAGAGGCACCGCCCATGCAGATGGCCGGTGCCTTTGTTTTTTCCCGCGTGCTTTTGTTTTCCCCGCGCGCTTTTGCGTGCGGCACAAATGCGGCACAATGCACCTCACCACTTACGTATTCAAGGAAAACCCCATGCTGTATATCGGTTTAATGTCGGGTACCAGCCTCGATGGCGTCGACGGCGCGCTGGTCGACTTTTCCGACGAGGGCACGCGCAGCCTGGGCGATGCGTACATTCCCTTCCCCGCCAGCCTGCGCGACGACCTGATGGCCTTGCAAAGTGCCGGCCAGAATGAAATCGAACGCGAAGCGCTGGCGGCCAATCAACTCGTGCGCCACTACGCCGATTGCGTCGCCATGCTTTTAAGCAACGCGGGCATCGTCGCGGACGCCATCGCCGCCATCGGCGCGCATGGCCAGACCATCCGCCACCGCCCCGAGCTGGGTTTTACGCGCCAGTTGAACAATCCGGCCCTGCTGGCCGAATTGACGGGCATCGACGTCATCGCGGACTTGCGCAGCCGCGACGTGGCGGCCGGCGGCCAGGGCGCGCCGCTGGTGCCGGCCTTTCACCAGGCCATTTTCAATCTGCCGGGCCACACGCGCGTGCTGGCCAATATCGGCGGCATCAGCAATATCAGCGTGCTGCATGCGGATGGCACGGTGACGGGCTACGACACGGGTCCCGGCAATGCGCTGATGGATGGCTGGGTCTTGCGGCACCTGGGCCAGCCCTACGACGCCAACGGCGCCTGGGCCGCCACGGGCCAGGTCATCCCCGCCCTGCTGGCGGATTTGCTCGATGAGCCCTATTTTGACTTGCCGGCGCCGAAAAGCACGGGCCGTGACCTGTTCCATGCCGACTGGCTCAGCGCCAAGCTGGCCAATTACCCCACCGCCCTGCCCGCCGACGTGCAGGCGACATTGACCCAGCTGACGGCTGTCAGCCTGGCGCGCGCCATCCTGCGCGACGGGGCGCAGGCGGAAACCGTGTATGTGTGTGGCGGCGGGGCGCAGAACGCCAGCCTGATGGCGGCGCTGGCCGCCGAATTGCCGGGCATGGCGGTGGAGTCCACGCAAGCATTGGGCGTGGCGCCCAGCCAGGTCGAGGCGCTGGCCTTTGCGTGGCTGGCCTGGCGCTTTACGCAGCGCAAGCCGGGCAACTTGCCGGCCGTGACGGGTGCGCAGGGCTTGCGGGTACTGGGCGCGCTATACCCGCGCTGATACCGCGTTGATCAGGAACAAGTATTCCAGAAACACAAATAGCGGATCATCGATCCGCTATTTTTACGCTGCGCCTGTAAACCGGCGCGCATGAAAAACGTTCAGGGCAAGGCGCATTACCGAAGACAGTACGAATAGTACGGCGAGGCAATGCAACGCCGCCATGGGCGTTTTCTCGGGTGTGCTTATACCGAGAAAGACGAACCGCAACCGCAGGTGGACGTCGCGGTAGGGTTTTTAATCACGAACTGCGCACCTTCCAGGTCATCCTTGTAGTCGATTTCCGCGCCGACCAGGTACTGGTAGCTCATGGAATCGATCAACAGCTGGACGCCGTTCTTGACCATGGTGGTGTCATCTTCATTGACGATTTCGTCGAAGGTGAAGCCGTACTGGAAGCCGGAACAGCCGCCACCCTGCACGAACACGCGCAATTTCAGGTCGGGATTGCCTTCTTCCTCGATCAGCTGCGCGACTTTTTCGGCGGCGCTATCGGTAAAGATGATAGGCGAAGGGATCACATCTTGCATTTCAGCGACTGCATTCATTTCAGACTCCTCAGAAAACATAGCCTCATTATAGACTGTTGGCGCAAGTCACGCTGCGGCCGCCGCTGGCGCGGCTGGCGGGTGTTGTTCCTGCTCACATTTCCGACACGGCCAGGTGCAGCACGGGGTCGGCGCTGTCGTGGCGGCTGAGCTTGCCCTGCACTTGCGCGCCGCTGTGCATTTCCAGCACCTTGTAATAGACCTCTCCTACAATGCGGGCTTTTGGCTGGATTTCAAGCATTTCGGACACATACACGGGGCCGTTGATCTCGCCGCTGACGACCAGGCTCGAGCAGCGCACCTCGCCATCGATGCGGCCCGCCTCGCCCAGCACCACATAGGTGGGGTCGCCCGGCTCGCCCGTGACGTTGCCGCGCACATGGCCGTCGATGCGCAGACCGCCGCAAAACAGCAAGTCGCCCTCGATCCGCGTGGAAGCGCCGATCAGGGTATCGATGGGGTTTTTCGCGTTGCGCTCGAACATGAACGTCATCCTGTCGGGGTACGTGGCAGTCCAATTTATCACAGGTCCGGCAAAAAGGCGCCGGACCTGCGCAAACGCCTGTGCCTATATTTAAGGCATCACGGCGATATGTTGCAAACCAGCCGTTTCTTTCAGGCCAAACATCAAGTTCATGCATTGCACGGCCTGGCCCGCTGCACCCTTGACCAGGTTGTCCTGCACCACCAGCACGACGACGGTATTGCCGCCTTCGGGACGGTGCAAGGCCAGGCGCAGCATGTTCGAGCCGCGCGTGGAGCGGGTTTCCGGGTGCGAGCCGAACGGCATCACGTCGACGAAAGGCTCATCCTTGTATTGCTCTTCGAACAAGGATTGCAATTCTTCATTGCTGACATCCTTGTTCAGCTGCGCGTACAGGGTCGAATGCATGCCGCGGATCATCGGCACCAGGTGCGGCGTGAAGGTCAGCGCCACTTTCTCGTCCGTGAAACGCTGCAATTGCGCCGTCGTTTCCGGCAAGTGGCGGTGGCCGGCCACGCCGTAGGCCTTGAAGCTGTCGCTTGCCTCCGAGAACAGGATGCCGATTTCCGCCTTGCGGCCGGCGCCGGACACGCCCGACTTGCAATCGGCGATCAAGCCGCCCGCGTTGACCAGGCCCGCCTTGAGCAGCGGGTAAAAGCCCAGCTGCATGGTGGTCGGGTAGCAACCGGGGTTGGCGATCAGCTTCGCTTGCTTGATGTCTTCGCGGTTCAGTTCCGGCAAGCCGTACACGGCCTGTTCGATCAGCTCGGGCGCCGTGTGGGGAATCTTGTACCACTGCTCGAACTTGGCCTGGTCTTTCAGGCGGAAGTCGGCGGCCAGGTCGATGACTTTCACGCCGGCGGCCAGCAGGGCTGGAGCTTGCGCCATCGCAACACCGTGCGGGGTGGCAAAGAAGACCACGTCGCACTGCTCCAGATTGGCTTTGTCGGGCGAGGAAAACGCCAGTTTCACGTGGCCACGCAGGGAAGGATACATGTCAGCAACGGGCAAGCCATCTTCCTTGCGCGAAGTAATCGCCGTCAACTCGACATCTGGATGGGTAGCGAGCAAGCGCAGCAATTCCACGCCCGTGTATCCAGTGCCGCCGACGATGCCAACTTTGATCATGTTCTTTCCTTGTGTATATATTGCATAGAGATGGAGGGGAGACAGTCCCCACGGGATTTCCGCGTATTTTACAGCGCAACGCCGAGTCACGCTGAAATGCAAAAAAGCCGCGAGACCGAAGTCCAGCGGCTTTTCGACCAGCACCCCGGAAGGTGCTGTAGCGTAGAAATTAACGCTTCGAGAATTGCTTTGCGCGACGTGCTTTGCGCAGACCAACTTTTTTACGCTCGACTTCACGTGCATCGCGGGTCACGAAGCCGGCTTTCGCCAGTTCCGGTTTCAACGCTGCATCGTAGTCGATCAGAGCGCGGGTGATGCCGTGACGAACTGCACCAGCCTGGCCCGACTCACCGCCGCCATGGACGTTGACTTTGATGTCGAAACGCTCGACATTGCCGGTCAGTTCCAGTGGTTGACGGATGACCATCAGACCCGTTTCGCGCGAAAAGTATTCGTTTGCTGGTTTGCCGTTAACAACGATCAAGCCTGTGCCAACTTTGATAAAAACCCGAGCCACTGCACTTTTGCGACGGCCGGTTCCATAATTGTAATTACCGATCATGTCAGTTCCTTAGAGAACAAGTGCTTTAGGTTGCTGAGCAGCGTGCGGATGGGAACCTTCCGCGTACACTTTCAGCTTCTTGATCATTGCGTAGCCGAGTGGGCCTTTAGGCAGCATGCCTTTGACCGCTTTCTCAAGCGCGCGACCTGGAAAACGCTGTTGCATTTTCTGGAAGTTGGTTTCGTAGATGCCGCCTGGGTAGCCAGAGTGACGGTAGTAAATTTTCTCAGTAGCTTTGGTACCGGTCACACGCAGTTTGCCTGCGTTGATGACGACGATGAAGTCGCCGGTATCGACGTGAGGAGTAAATTCTGGTTTGTGTTTGCCGCGCAGTCGGAGTGCCACTTCGCTGGCAACACGTCCGAGGACTTTGTCCGTCGCGTCAACCACGAACCAATCGCGCTGGACTTCATGTCCTTTAGCGGAAAATGTTTTCATGTTGACTTCCTAATAGATTACACGCTCAAATGGTGGTTCCGCCGATGCTGCTATGCGGACTCTGCCTTATTTACTTTTCCTGAGCGAACGGAAAGCCGACAAGTATAAGCGGCTTTGCCTTGCCGCGTCAAGCTGCAATCGAGGCCGGCTGCGGCCCGGCGGGCGGCACATGGATGGGCATTCCTCTATTACAATACAAAACGCTTACAATTTTCGGAGAGTACGATGGAATGCAAAGTCAGCTGGAATGGCCCGTCGGGCATGAGTTTTCGGGCAGAAACGGGTTCCGGCCACCTGGTAACCATGGATGGCGCGCCCGACGGCGGCGGCCACAACCTGGCGCCGCGCCCCATGGAAATGGTCTTGCTGGGCACGGGCGGCTGCACCGCCTATGACGTGGTGCTGATCCTGAAACGCGGGCGCGAAGCCGTCAGCGGCTGCGAAGTGACCCTGAAGGCCGACCGCGCCGACACCGACCCGAAAGTGTTTAACAAGATCCACTTCCACTTCACCGTGCGCGGCAAGGCCCTGAAACCCACCGCAGTCGAACGGGCCGTAGCCTTGTCGCATGACAAATATTGCTCGGCATCGATCATGCTGGCCAAGACGGCGGAGATCACCCATTCCTTCGAGATCATCGAAGAAAGCGCCTGACCAAACCTACTGCGCGTCGGTATAGGCGGCCTGCGATGCTCACCGTGCACCAGCACGGTTGCGCTTCTCGACCACCTCTCCCTTCCGCTCGCTACGGTTTTGTCAGGCGTTTCACGGCTCAGGCATGCATAAAAAAGGCGCTCTTCAGAGCGCCTTTGTTTTAAATGTAATACGCGGTTTTCGTCATCACTTTCCCCATAATGCCCATCAACGCCTTCACGGGCGCCGGGGTGCCGATGGCGCCCAGTCGCTGGGCGGCGGCGCCGTGCTCCACCTCATCGATGGCCATCTGTTTCACAATGGCGCGCGACTTGGCGTCCTGCGGCGGCAATTCCTGCAAGTGGCTGGCCAGGTGCGCTTCCACCTGGCGTTCCGTTTCCACCACGAAACCCAGGCTGCGGCCGTCGCCCATGCGCGCGGCGATGGTGCCCAGCGCAAACGAACCCGCATACCACAGGGGATTGAGCAGGCTCAGACGCGAGCCCAGCTCCGTCAGGCGCTGCGCCGTCCAGGCCAGGTGGTCTTCCTCTTCGCGTCCCGCTTCGTCGAACTGGGCGCGGATGGCCGGGCTGTGCGCATAGCGCGCCTGCGAGTTGTACAAGGCTTGCGCGCACACTTCGCCCACATGGTTGACGCGCATCAAGCCGGCGCTGTGGCGCTGTTCGGCCGCGCTCAGTTCCGCATCCGGCGCATGCACGGCCGGCGTGGGGCGCGAGGCCGAAGCCACGCCCGCCATGACGCGCAGGGCCTTGTCGGCGCCAACAATCAAACGATCCAGGGGGTCAAAGTGGCGGTTCGCGGTCATCGTGGCTATTCATGTAAGGGAAAACATGGATTATAGGACGATCAGGGCCAGCCGTACCCACGCCGCGCGCAGGGTGAACGGGGCTTTATTGACTTGTGCGCGCTTTTTCCCGCTCGATCCAGTCCACCACGGGGCCGACGGCGTCCAGGCCGGACAGGCTTTTCGCCACGCCCAGGTTCAGTGAAATCAGGAAGGAAATGCTGTCGACGGGGATGTCCGGGCAATGTTCGGCAAACGCGGCGCGAAAACGCTCCGCTTGCAGCACGCGCAAGACTTTCTCGCCGCTCATGAATTGCAGCACGCTGGCGATGCTGTGCCCGCCACCTATCGAGTGGTAGATAAAACGGTTGTACTTCGCGTCGATCTGCTTGAAATCGAGGGTTTCCTCCGTCATCAGGCCCGCCAGGTAGTACAGCCCGAGGCTGACGCGGAAGAAACCGATGGCTTCGGCACTGGTCATGCCGGCGCGCGCCACGGCCAGTACCTTGTCCTGCATCGCCTGATCGATCGTTTGCATTGCGCTCTCCCGCGCCGTCCGCCGGCGCCCACCGGGCCAGCTTGCATGAAGATGCTGTTTTTTTCAATAGACCAAACGATATTTCCACCTTGCAAGTTACATTTTTTGCATGCTACTCTCATTCTTCACCGTTAAATGGATGAAGCACATGATTGAGGTCAAGCACCTGGCAAAACGTTTCCGCATGCCGCCCCACAAGGGCAAGGCCGCGCACGTCAGCGATCCGCGCGAACACGAGGGCTGGTTTCACGCCGTGCGCGACGTCAGTTTCAGCTGCGCCCCCGGCGAAGTGCTGGGCCTGCTGGGCCCGAATGGCGCCGGCAAGACCACCACCCTGCGCCTGCTGTCGACGGCCTTGCAGGCGGACGCGGGCAGCGCCCTCGTCAACGGCGTCGACGTGCTGCGCCAGCCGCTGGTGGCGCGCCAGAGCATCGGCTTCCTGTCCGGCTCGACAGGCTTGTATGGCCGCCTGACGGCGCGCGAGAACGTGGAATATTTCGGCCGCCTGCATGGCATGCCGGCCGACAAGCTGAAACGCCGCTGCGACGAACTGTTTTCCCTGCTGCAAATGGAGGAATACGGTAGTAAGCGGGCCGATCAATTGTCGACGGGCATGAAACAGAAGTGCGCGATCGCCCGCACCGTCGTGCACGAACCGCAGGTGGTGATCCTCGACGAGCCGACGACGGGCCTGGACGTGATGTCGGCCAAGATCTTGCTCGACTTCATCGCCAGCTACAAGGCGCTGCGCGTGCCGCTGATCTTTTCCACGCACCACCTGCACGAGGTGGAAAAGCTGTGCGACCGCGTCTGCATCATCAACCGCGGCACCACCGCCTTCAATGGCACGGTCAGCGAACTGCGCCACCTGGGCGGCAGTGCCGATCTGTACGACGCCTTTGTCAGCGTCATCAACCAGGGAGCCTGAGCCATGTGGACCATTTATGTGAAAGAGTTGCTGGAACTCACGCGCGACCGCAAGACGCTGATCTTCACCATCCTCATCCCCATCTTTGCCATGCCGCTGATCTTTGGCGGCTTCGCTTATGTTTCAAGCAATATGTTCAAGAACGCGAAAACGGCGGAAATGCGCTACGCCCTGTTCGGCAAGGACCATTCGCCCGGCTTGAGCGGGCGTTTTGCCCAGCAGCACAACCTGCGCGAAGTGCCGCTGGCCAGCGAGGGCGACATCCGCCGCGCCATCGGCGACGACACCATCAAGTTCGCCGTCGTCATTCCGCCGCATTTTGAAGCATCGCTGCAGCAACAGCAGCAAACGAAGGTAGTGCTGCACTACAACAGCGCCAGCACGGTCGACGTGACCCAGCAGCGGGTGCGCGAGATCGTCGAGGCGTACAACGCCAGCCTGCGCGAAAGCGCGCTGTCGGCCCTGAACCTGAGTCCGGCCCAGCTGGCCTTTGCCCTGCACCCCATCGTGCTCGACAAACAGTCGACGGCCAACGAGCGCGAGCAGATGGGCGCCATCGTCGGCGGCATGCTGCCCTATTTGCTGCTGATGGTATGCCTGACGGCGGCCATGTATCCGGCCATCGACCTGGGCGCCGGCGAAAAGGAGCGGGGCACGCTGGAAACCCTGCTGCTAGCGCCCGTGCCGCGCAGCGCCATCGTGCTGGCCAAATTCCTCGTGCTGTTTACGGTGGGCATGACGTCGGCCGTGTTGATGGTGGGCAGCATGGGTGCCCTGCTGGCCATCTTCGGCAGTTCGCTGGAAGGCAACATGGCCGTCATGGTGCGCAGCATCGGCTTGCCCGACCTGGCCATGGTGACCCTGATGCTGGTGCCAACGGCCGCCATCTTCGCCTCGCTGCTGCTGTCGATCTCGATCTACGCGAAAAGCTACAAGGAAGCGGCCGGCATGATCACGCCATTGATGCTGTTCGTCATCCTGCCCACGGTAGCGGCCATGCTGCCCGGCGTCGAGCTGAACTGGATGTGGGCCATGGTGCCGCTGACCAACGTGTCGCTGGCCATGAAGGAATTGGTCAAGGGCACCATGGATTACCGCATGTTCGGCGTGATCCTCGCCTCGACCACGGTGATCGCGGGCGCCCTGCTGATGCTGTGCCGCTGGTGGTTTAACCGCGAATCGGTGCTATTCCGTAATTGATAGTCACGCGGCGCGCCAGCGGGGCGAAACAGGCCCCCACGGAAGTCCCATACGGGCGCGCCGTCCACTCCGCCCAATTGCACTCTGGTCACGCGAAAATGCCGTGTATCGCATGCAACTGCCCAGTACGTCTTAAATTCAATACAATGCCAGCATACAGAAGCCCTGCACCATCGGGCTGCAACGCATGAGTTAGGAGTTGTATGGAATTGCAGATTCGCAAATTGTCGAAGACCTACGCGAATGGCGTGGTGGCGCTGGATAACGTGTCGCTGACGATACCGCCCGGGATGTTTGGCTTGCTGGGCCCGAATGGCGCCGGCAAGTCGACCCTGATGCGCACCCTGGCCACCTTGCAGGAATGCGATTCCGGCTCCATTTTCTTCGGCGACTACGACGTGCTCGACGACAAGGACGAGATCCGCCGCATGCTCGGCTACCTGCCGCAGGACTTCGGCCTGTACCCGAAAGTGACGGCCTACGAGCTGCTCGACCACTTTGCCACCTTGAAAGGCTTGTCGCAGCGGGCGCGCCGGCGCGAGGTCGTCGATGGCCTGTTGCAGCAAACCAACCTGTTCGACGTGCGCCACCAGCGCCTGGGCAGCTTTTCCGGCGGCATGCGCCAGCGCTTCGGCATCGCGCAAGCCCTGCTGGGCGACCCGAAACTGATCATCGTCGACGAGCCGACGGCCGGCCTCGACCCGCAGGAAAGAGTCCGCTTCCATAATCTGCTGTCCGACATCGGCGAAGACAAGACGGTGATCCTGTCGACCCACATCGTGTCCGACGTGGCCGACCTGTGCGCCAACATGGCCATCATCAACAAGGGCCATTTGCTGCTGTGCGGCAAGACCCAGGAACTGATCGACGAAGTCAGCTGCAAGATCTGGGCGCGCTTCGTCGAGAAGAAAGAGCTGGCCAGCTTCCAGCAGCGCCACGCCGTCATTTCCACGCGCTTGCTGTCGGGCCGTACCTTGATCCACGTCTACAGCGACGACGACCCGGGCGACGGCTTCGAGGAAGCCATCGGCGACCTGGAAGACCTGTATTTCGCCACCATTGCCGGGCGCCACCGCGTCGCCCCGCAGTGCGACTGAGGGGCGCGCCATGTTTGCCATCGCCCGCTTTGAAGCGCGACAGCGGCTCAAGCTGCTGTCCACCTGGGTGTATTTCGCCATGTTCCTGGCGCTGGCCATGCTGTGGATGGCCGCCGCCGGCGGCGTCTTCAAGGAAGCGAGCATCAGTTTCGGCGGCAAGTTCCTGATCAACGCGCCCCGCTCGCTGGCGTTCACGTGCAGCCTGCTGGGCTGTTTCGGCGCCGTCGTGGTGGCCGCCATGATGGGCCGTTCGGTGCAGCAGGATTTCGAATACGGCATGCAGCATTTCTTCTTCAGCGCGCCGATCCGGAAATACCAGTACGTGTTCGGCCGCTTCCTCGGCGCCTGGCTGGTGCTGGCCGTCGTGTTTTCCAGCATCGTCATCGGTGCCTGGCTGGGCGCCTGGCTGCCCGGCATCGACCCGGAACGGCTGGGGCCGCAACGGGCGCTGGCCTACCTGATGCCGTATGTGTTTACCTTGCTGCCGAACCTGTTCATCTTTGGCGCCATCTTCTTCGTCATCGCGGCCCTGACGCGGCGCATGCTGCCCGTCTACATCAGCTCGGTGGTCATGCTGATCGGCTACCTGGTGGCCCCGTCCCTGGCGCGCGACCTCGACTACAAGACCCTGGCCGCCCTGATCGACCCCTTCGGCACCACGGCGCTGATACGCCTGACGGAATACTGGCCGAACGCGGAGCGCAACACGCGCCTGGTGACCCTGGAAGGCGTGTATTTGCTGAACCGCGCCATCTGGTCCGGCTTCGCCCTCGTGGCATTGCTGCTCGGCTACTGGCGCTTCCAGTTCCACGCCACGACGGACGCGGGCGCCGGCAAGCGCCGCAGCGAGGGCGACGTCCCGCTGCGCCTGTCGAACGCGTCGCTGTCCACGCAGGAAACACCGGACTTCGCGCAGCGCAACCTGGCCGCCCTGCTCCTCAAGATGAGCTGGCTGAATCTGCGCGAAACCATCAAGAACATCTATTTTGTCGTCATCGTGCTGGCCGGCGTGCTGACCATGTATGGCGGCGCGCTCGACATGGGCTCCATCTACGGCACGAATACGTATCCCGTGACGGAAAGGGTGCTGGACATGGTCAGCGCCTCGTTCGCCCTGTTCATGCTGATCATTACCACTTTCTATGCGGGCGAACTGGTGTGGCGCGAACGCGAGGCGGGCACGCACTTGATGCTCGACGCCCTGCCCGTGCCGAACTGGCTGCCCCTGCTGTCGAAACTGTTTGCGCTGATCGGCCTGCAGGCCTTGCTGAGCCTGGTAATCATGCTGTGCGGCATGTCGATCCAGGTCTTCAAGGGTTATTACCGCCTCGACCCCGGCCTGTACCTGGAATCGCTGTTCCTGTCGCACCTGCCGTCCTACGCGCTGATCGCCGTGCTGGCCATCTTTTTGCAGGTGTTGATCAATCACAAGTATTTGGCGTATTTCGCCATGATCCTGTACCACATCGCCAGCATCAGCTTTTCCTCATTGGGCCTGGGCGATCCGCTGCTGCTGTACGGCAACACGCCGGACTTCGTGTATTCGGCCATGAACGGCGCCGGCCACTATCTGTTGCGCGAACGCTGGTACTTGCTGTACTGGAGCGGCGCGGCCGTCATGCTGACGGTGCTGTCGCTGCTGTTCTGGCCCCGCGGCGCGCAGGACAGCTGGCGCATCCGCCTGCGCCTGGCGCGCCACGGCCTGACGCAGGGCGTGCTGGCCAGCTTTGCCGGCGGCGCCCTGATCTTCGTCGGCGCCGGCGCGGTGCTGTTCTACGTCTACCACGTGGCCAACGATTACAAGTCCGAATTCGC
Organism: Janthinobacterium kumbetense; assembly: GCF_023703445.1. Classification (NCBI taxonomy): domain Bacteria; kingdom Pseudomonadati; phylum Pseudomonadota; class Betaproteobacteria; order Burkholderiales; family Oxalobacteraceae; genus Janthinobacterium; species Janthinobacterium kumbetense. The sequence continues at coordinate 72,272 of NZ_JAMQGR010000008.1, read as the reverse complement.
CCGCGATGCGGACCGCGCCACAGTCGAGCGCCAGTACCGCAAGTTTGCCGCCACGCCGCAGCCGAGAATCACCGACGTGAAACTCGACGTGGCCATCTACCCGGCGCAGCGCACCCTGGCCGTCACGGGCCGCTATGTGCTGCAAAACAAGACCAGCCTGCCGATCAGCCACATTTTTGTGCAGCAAGATCCGAGCTCCACCATGCGCCTGCGTTTTGACGCGCGCGTGCATCCCGGCCTCGATGACGGCAAGCTGGGCTTTTACAGCTACCGCCTGGCCGCGCCGCTGGCGCCGGGCGCCACCCTGGGCCTCGATTTCGACGTCCGCTTTGCGCCGCGCGGCATCTTCGGCCTGGGCCAGGACACGCCCGTGGTGGCCAACGGCACCTTCTTCACGAATGCCGTGCTGCCCCACATCGGCTACCAGCCGCAGCAGGAATTGACGGACCCGCGCGACCGCAAGAAACACGGCTTGCCGGCGCGCGAACGGGCCTTGCCGCGCGACGATGCACGGGGGCTGGCCGACAATTACATCAGCAACGACGCCGACCGCATCAACTTCGACGCCACCGTCAGTACCGTCGACGGCCAGACGGCCATCGCGCCGGGCATGCTGGACAACGACTGGATCGCCAAGGGCCGCCATTACTTCCATTACACGATGGAACAGCCGATCCTGAATTTTTACGCGTTCCAGTCGGCCCGCTACGCCGTCAAGCACGAGCGCTGGCAAGACGTGGCCATCGACGTGTATTACCACCCTGGCCATGAATACAACCTCGATCGCTTCGTGCGCGGCAGCAAGGAAGCGCTCGAGTACTACACGAAGAACTTCGGCCCCTACCAGCACAAGGTCCTGCGCATCGTCGAATTCCCCCGCTACGCCACGTTTGCGCAATCGTTCCCGAACACGATACCGTACTCGGAAGGGCTGGGCTTCATCGCCAGGGTCGATGACAAGAATCCCAAGGATATCGATTATCCGTTCTACGTGACGGCGCATGAAGTGGCGCACCAGTGGTGGGCGCATCAATTGGTGGGCGGCAATACACGGGGCGCTACCGTGCTCAGCGAAACCCTGGCTGAATATTCGGCCCTGATGGTGATGAAGAAAACCGTGGGGCCGGCCAAGATGCGCCGCTTCCTGCGCTATGACCTGAATCAATACCTGATGGGACGCAGCGAAGAGCGCAAGAAGGAATTGCCGCTGGCCGAGAATGAAAACCAGCCCTACATCCACTACAACAAGGGCAGCCTGGCCATGTATTTGCTGCAAGACATCATCGGCGAAGACAAGGTCAACGGCGTGCTGCGCGAGTTGCTGAAGACGCATGGCCAGAAAGGCCCGCCGTATGCCAGCGTGACGGCACTGATTGCCGGCTTGCGCCAGGTCACGCCGCCCGAGCAGGCTTACCTGATCGACGACCTGTTCGAGAAAATCGTGCTGTTCGACAACCGTGCCCTGTCGGCCACGGCCACGAAACGCAGCGACGGCAAGTACGCCGTCACCGTGAAAGTGCAGGCGAGCAAGTTGACGGCCGGCGAACAGGGCGAGGAGCACGACGCGCCCCTGCACGACTGGATCGAGATCGGCGTCGACGACGCGAATGGCCATCCGCTGCTGCGCGAACGCCTGCGCATGACGGCGCGCGAAGCGAGCTATACCGTCATCGTGGGCAGCCGTCCCGGCAAGGCGGGCATCGATCCGGACAACAAGCTGATCGACCGCAAGCCCGATGACAATATGGTCACCGTCGACATCGCCGAACCATGACAAAAAATGGCCACCCTGGAAAGGTGGCCATTTTTTTACTCTCAGGCGCTTTTCAAGCCTCGGCGCAACGCGTCACCAGGCTCAGGCTGATACCCATTTCCGTCAGGTGCTGCATGTCGGCCAGGGTCAGATCCAGCGGAGAGTCGACCGTGTCGTCGCCATTCAGCTCCAGTTGCAGCTCGGCAACGATACGCGGCATGGTGAAGCTGACGCCGCGCGAGCGGCATTCGGCCAGGTAGCTGCGTATGCGCGAGGGCAACACTTGCGATTTGGATGCCTGCGCGATCAGCACCTCGAAGCCGGAATCGAGATGCACGCGGCCCGCGCCCTTCGCCTCGCCCTTGCGCCATTGCCGTTCGGGATCCGTGGGCAAGACTTCGAGGATGGATTTGAGCGTGGGGTCGTCCCCATGCACCGACAGCTTCGCCATATTCATATTACAAGACTTTCTAGTCAGGACGCTGCCAGGAAGGCCGCGCGATCATCAGACCGACAAGTCTACGCATGGGCGGCAAATATGTCCATACGGCAATATTTGGTATCTCCCTCTAATTTGTGCTGTATCAACAACAGGCGGAACAAGCTTGTTCCGCCTGCAACACATAATTACAGCACCACGCCACGCGCCTGCAAGGCGGCCCGCACGCCGGCGCCATACGCGGCATCGGCACGGTCGAAGTGGCCCAGCTGACGCTGCAGGGTTTCCGGCCGCACCTGGCTCAAGGGACCGGCCAGGTTGTCGAACAGGTTTTGCTTCGCCTGCACCGACATCAAACGGAACAGATTGCCGGCTTGCGTGTAATCATCTTCCACGCCGCGGCCATCGTAGCGCGCCGCGCCGCCGGCCAGGTCCAGCGCCGGCTCGCCGTGGCCCAGCCCTTGCGGCTGCGTGCCGGCCGCCGCCACGTTCGCATAGTTGCGCGCCGCGCCGCCATTGTTGATCGCCATGCCGCCATCGCGCTGCTGGTTGTGGAAGGGGCAGCGGGCCGCATTCACGGGCAAGTGCTGGTGGTTGGTGCCGACCCGGTACAGCTGGGCGTCATGGTAGGCGAACAAGCGGCCTTGCAGCATCTTGTCCGGTGAATACCCCATGCCGGGCACGGCGTTGGCCGGTGAAAAGGCCGCTTGCTCGACTTCCGCGTGGTAATTGTCCGGGTTGCGGTTCAGCTCGAAAATACCGACTGGCAGCAGCGGGAAGTCCGCATGCGGCCACACTTTCGTCAAATCGAACGGGTTCCAGCCCGTGCGCTGCTCCCATGCATCGAGTTGCTCCTGCGTCGCCACCTGCAGCTTGACTTCCCACTGGGGGAAATCGCCGCGTTCGATGGCGCCGAACAGGTCGCGCTGGGCGTAGTCGGGGTCGGCACCAGCCAGGCGGCCCGCTTCCGCGGCAGGCAGGTTCTTGATGCCCTGACGCGTCTTGAAGTGCCATTTCACGTACACGCGCTGGCCGTCGGCATTGATCAGGCTATACGTGTGGCTGCCGAAACCATCCATGTGGCGGTAGCCATCCGGCGTGCCGCGGTCCGAGAACAGCATGGTGACCTGGTGCAAGCTTTCCGGCGCATGGCTCCAGAAATCGAACATCATTTCCGCCGATTTCAAGTTGCTTTGCGGATCGCGCTTTTGCGTGTGGACAAAGTCGGGGAACTTGATCGGGTCCTTGATGAAGAACATGGGCGTGTTGTTGCCGACGAGGTCCCAGTTGCCCTCTTCCGTATAGAAGCGCACGGCGAAACCGCGCGGGTCGCGTTCCGTGTCGGCGCTGCCGCGTTCGCCACCGACGGTGGAAAAGCGCGCGAAGGTGGCCGTCTGCTTGCCCACTTCACTGAACAGCTTGGCCTTGGTATGGCGTGAAATGTCGTGCGTGACGGTAAAGGTGCCGTAGGCGCCCGACCCTTTCGCGTGCACCACGCGCTCGGGAATGCGCTCGCGGTTGAAATGCTGGAGTTTTTCGATCAGGTGGAAGTCTTGCAGCAGCAAGGGGCCACGGGGGCCGGCGCTGAGGGAATTCTGGTTGTCGGCGACGGGGATGCCCGAGGCGGTACTGAATGGCGGCTGTTGGCTCATGGCTGCTTTTCCTTCGTTGTTGACTAATAGAACTAGTGTAACGAGGTCAACAACAAAGGAAAAGCTAATTGATTTTATCGAACCGATAGATATTTACAATGCACAACCTTGCGCATCGCACACGCCACCCAGTTGTGCCTGCAGTTTCGCCGGCTGGCCCAGGAAGCCGCCGATATCGATCACGGACAGCTTGCCGCTGCCATCGTCGAGCACGAAGGTAGGAAAGCCCTGTCCGCCCACCTGCGCCAGCAAGGCGCGGCTGGCCTCGATATGCCGCTGCGTGGCGGCGCCCGCCTGTTGCGCATATGCGGCCTGGAAGGCGGCGCCGTCCATGCCCAGTTCTTGCGCCAGCGCCACCAGCACGGGCAGGTCGGCGATGCGCAAGCCGTCCACGTAATGGGCGCGCTGCACGCGTTGCAGCATGTCCAGGCCCTTGCCAGCCAGCGATTCGGCCGCCAGGATGGCCGTGATCGGCGGCTCGGAATCCATCATGGCCGTGGTGTCGTTCAGCAAGCCGTTAATATAGGCGTCGCCGAAGGGCTGGCCAGACAATTGCTCGATGCGCCGGTCGTGCGGCAGCACATAGCCGCGCCAGGCGGGCGTGATCTGGCGGCGATTGCTGCCCGTCATCATGCCGCCGGCGTGGAAGGCCAGCGTCAGTCCGGGCACGGCGCGTGCCGCCTCGACCAGCGGCGCGGCGCCGTAGCACCAGCCGCACAGGGGGTCGAAAATATAGTGCAGTGTGGGCATGCTTGACTCCTTGTTGCCGCTTACCATTTCATTTCGCCTTTGGCGACCTTCGCGCTGGTCTCCAGCGCGCCATCGAGGCCCAGCTTCGGATAATGCTGTTTCATCGCTTCGATCAGGGCGGCCGAATTGGCGGCCTTGGCCGTTTCCGCTTCGAACGTCACCAGGTAGTCACGCGTAAAACCGATGCTGTCCGGCGTCAGGGGCGAACCGACCTTGAAGTGGCCCGGTACGACGGTGACGGGTTTCAGGGCGGCGATGCCGTCCAGGGTCTTGAGCCAGTCCTGGCGCGATTGCAGGCTTTGCGTATCGGCCGTCCACACGTGCAAGTTGCCAAACAGCACCACGCCACCGACGACGGCCTTGATCGATGGAATCCACACATAGGTGCGCGCTGGCGTCGGGCCGGCGATGTCCAGCGACTGGCCTTCCAGGCTGATGCGCTTGCCCTTCAGCGCGTCGGGGATGACGATGCCGTGCGGCGCGTTGTCTTTCAGGATCGGGCCCCAGTAGGCGACCTTGGCGTCGGCCTTGCGGCGGATTTCCGCGACGGTTTCTGGCGTGGCAACGATTTTCGCCTGCGGGAACGCAGCCTTGATCACGTCGAGGCCAAAGTAAAAATCGGGATCGCTGTGGCTGATGTACACGGTCGTCAGTTTCTTGCCGCTGGCGCGGATCTTTTCCACCAGTTTTTGCGCTTCGGCGCGCGAGAATTGCGCATCGATCAGCACGGCGTCATGCTTGCCCGCGACCAGCACGGAAGCGACGGGAAAGATGGCCGCTTCGCCCGGATTGAAGACTTCCAGGGTCAGGGGTGCGCTGGCGGCGGCCGAGGCGGCGCCGGCGGCAAACAGGGTGGAGACAAGAACGCTGCTGATGGATTTGGAGAACATGATGCGCCTTCACAAGATGATTGGGATGACTGCATCTTACGTTGCTCAAAGCGGTAGAAAAACTAGGTAAAGCGCAATAGTTTGTTGCTTATATCGATGCAATCACGCGATGACGAACACGCTACGGCGTATTTTTCCAACGACGGCGCGTGCCAAAGTCACGCCACTGCGGCGGCGTAGTGCCGTCGCAAAATGTGTCACAGCGTCATGAGGGTGTCACATTGGATTGTTATCTTGCTAGCTCTTTCAAACCTAGCCGGATGAACCACATGACACGCAGAAAAATTTCCGTCGCTGGCTGCAGCGTCGCCATCACCCTGATGCTGGCCGCCTGCGGCAGCGACGCAAAAAAAGAAGAGACAGTGGCTGAAGCGCCGCCGAAAAACGTCATCTTCTTCCTTGGCGATGGCATGGGCCTGACCACCATGACGGCCGCGCGCATCTATTCCGTGGGCGAAGAGGGTGCGCTGACCATGGACACCCTGCCGGAAACGGCCTTCGTGAAAACGTACTCGAACGACGCGCAAGTGACGGACAGCGCGCCATCGATGGCCGCCTACATGACCGGCGTCAAGATGAACAATGAAGTCATTTCCATGTCGGCCAACACGGTCGCCATCGATCCGGGCACGGATGCGAATAACAACAAGCTGGTCAACAAATGCGGCACCGGCAACGGCACGCCCGCCACCACCTTGCTGGAACTGGCCAAGGCCAAGGGCTTCGCCGCCGGTGTCGTCAGCACGGCGCGCGTGACGCACGCCACGCCGGCCGCAACCTACTCGCACATCTGCCACCGCGACCTGGAAAACGATATCGCCGCGGCCCTGGTGCCGGGCGGCACGGGCTACAACAGCGCCCTAGGCACCACCGGCCTGGAAGTGGTCCTCGGTGGCGGCGCGCAATTCTTCACGCAATTCAAGGATGGCGGCAAGCGTTCCGACGGCCGCGACCTGATCGCCGAATTGAAAGCCAAAAGCTACACGGTCGCCAACAACGCCACCGACTTCAAGGCCGTCGATGCGGCCAAGACGGACCGTTTGTTCGGCGTGTTCACGTCCAGCCACATGAGCTACGACCTGGACCGCGACGCAGCGAAGGAACCTAGCCTGGCGGAAATGACCACCAAGGCCATGGACGTGCTGGCGAAGAACAAGAAGGGTTACTTCCTGATGGTCGAAGGCGGCCGCATCGACCATGCGCTGCACGAAACGACCGCCAAGAAAGCGCTGCAAGACACCGTCGCGTTCGACAACGCCATCAAGGCCGCCATCGAAAAAGCCAAGCTGACCGATCCGACCCTGGCCAATACCCTGATCGTCGTCACGGCCGACCATGACCACACGCTGGTGCTGAACGGCTACGCCAAGCGCACGGGCAAGACGGCTGCCGGCAACCCTGGCGTGCTGGGCGTGGTGAAGAACTACGTGACCGGCGCGGTCGAGAAAGACCTGGATGGCGCACCGTATTCGATCATCGGCTTCGGCAATGGCGAAAACCGCACCCAGTCGAGCCGCGCCGCCATGGCCAGCCTCGATGAAACCGTCACCAGCGCCAATAATTACCACCAGGAAGCAGTGATCCGCACCGCGGTCGGCAATGAAACCCACGGCGGCACCGACGTCTTCCTGGGCGCCATCGGCAAGGGTTCGGAAACCTTCCTAGGCACCATCGAAAACACCAAAGTATTCGGCCTGGTCAAGACCGCCGGCGGTCTGTAATCCCCAAGAGACAAGAATTGGACAAGCACATGAAACTTGCATCGACACCCGCCGCACTGAAATCGGCCCTGAAACTCTCCTTGCTGACCACGCTCGTGGCCGCCAGCGTCGCCAGCGCCTACGCCGCCGACGCCAAGAACGTCATCTTCTTCCTCGGCGACGGCATGGGCCCGTCCGTCGTGACGGCAGCGCGCATCTACCAGTACCAGGAAGACGGCAACCTGACGATGGACACGCTGGAGCGCACGGCGCGCATCAAGACGTTCTCGAACGATGCGCAAACGACGGACAGCGCGCCATCGATGGCCGCCTACATGACCGGCGTCAAGATGAACAATGAAGTCATCTCGATGGCGCAGGACACCATCGCCAAGGAACCGAGCCGCGACGTCAACGGCAACCTGGGCGTGGACAATTGCCCGGCCGGCGGCAAGAGCGCGCCGACCATCCTGGAACTGGCGAAAGCCAAGGGCAAGGCCGTGGGCGCCATCACCACCACGGAACTGACGCACGCCACGCCGGCGACGACTTTCTCGCACATCTGCAACCGCAATGCGCAATACGCGATCGCCGCACAAACGGTACCGGGCGGCGCGGGCTACAACACGGCCCTGGGCGACGGCGTCGACGTGCTGATGGGTGGCGGCCGCAACCACTTTACGCCTTGGTCGGCCAGCAACAAGTATGGCCGCGCCGATGGCCGCAACCTGTTGACGGAATTTGCCGCCAAGGGCTACACCGTGGCCGCCAACAAGGCGGAAATGGCTGCGGCGCAGAGCGGCAAGAAATTCATCGGCCTGTACAGCACCCGCAGCCACCTGGAATATGAACTGGACCGCACCGCCACGCCGCCGCTGGGCGAAGGCGCGACCCAGCCTAGCCTGTCGGAAATGACGCTGAAAGCCATCGACTTGCTGTCGAAAAACGCGAACGGCTACTTCCTGATGGTCGAAGGCGGCCGTATCGACCACGCCTTGCACGGCATCAACGCCAAGCGCGCGCTGACGGACACCATCGCCTTCGACGACGCCATCAAGGCGGCCATCGCCAAGATCAAGGAAACCGATCCGAAGCTGGAAAATACCCTGATCGTCGTCACGGCCGACCATGACCACACCCTGGCCTTCAACGGCTACGGCAAGCGCGGCAACCACATCCTCGACATCAACCGCGGCTACAAGGATAACCAGCCGAGCAAGGATGCCGATGGCAATACCTACACCACCCTGGTGTTCGGCAACGGCCCGAACCGTCCTGCCCTGCGCAGCAACGTCGACAGCGCCACGGCCCTGAAAGACAACTACCTGCAAGAAACAGGCGTGCGCCTGGCCAGCGAAACCCACGGCGGCGGCGACGTCAAGCTGCTGGCCACGGGCGCCGGCGCGAAGGCCTTCAAGGGCACCCTGGACAACACCAAGGTGTTTGACCTGCTGAAGGCGGCCTTCGGCTTCTGATCCACATCAACACGGTAACCCCACCGGGGCGGATGGCGTATGCCCTCCGCCCCTCTGCACGTAAAGGCAACACCATGAAATCGTCCCTGATCGCCGTCCTCCTCGCCGCCGGCTTTGCCGCCAGCGCGCAAGCCGCTCCTGCCACGCCTGCCGACCTGGACCTGGGCATCACCTATTACAGCCGCGTCCTGACGCCCGAAGGCGTGACGCGCGAAAGCCGCTACGAAGAAAAGATGCTGCGCCGCCCCGGCCACGTGTGGGTCGAGCGCGTGCTGGCGCCGTCGACCGATGCGCATGCGGGCCACAGCCACGGTGAAAACAAGAAAGTGGCATTGAAAACGTCGACCGCGGCCACGCAGCATGAGCACAAGCACTTCAATCCCGTGCTGATACCGCGCCACGTGATGCTGGAAAAGAACACCGTACGCGTGGAATACATCGATGCGCATGACAAGATCGTCGTCGCCATCCCCAAGGCCGAGTACGAAAACGTCAATTTCGACGGTTCCTGGGAAAACAGTTTTTATCTGCTGGACCCGAAACTGGTGGCCGCCATGCCGCTGTCGAAACAGGCATCGAACGTGACGGGCGCGCGCTGGCGCGAAGTGGAAAAGAATGGCGTGTTCCAGCGCATCCTGTGGGATGAGCAAAAACAGATTCCGCTGATCATCGAGAGCGGCGACCGCGCGAATACCTTCTATCGCCGGGTCGACGTCAAGCTGCAGCCCACCGTCAGCAAGGCGCAGCCGTGGGCCAACTTGCAGAACTACGCGCAGCGCGAGTATTCGGACTACCTGGACTAAGAGCCTATCCCAGTAGGGAGCGTCTTCTGCTGGCAGCACATCAGGAGCGCGGACAAGGCGTGAGGAGGACGCGTGGCGAGCCACGCGACGACGATCAACGCAGTCCCCGCTTCTGAGGCGCGCCAGCGGGGGATGTATTCATCTACTGGGGCAGGCTCTTAGCCAGCCTCGGGACGTAAAAAAAGCCAGGGAAATCCCTGGCTTTTGTTTGCCTGACCGGCGGGCGCCGGATTACTCCGCCGCTGCCGCCTTCTTCGCCGGCGCCTTCTTGGCGGCCGGCTTTTTCACGGCCGCAGCTTTCTTGGCCGGCGCTTTTTTGACGGCTGCCGCTTTCTTGACGGCCGTTTTCTTTGCTGGTGCCGCGCCTTCTTCGCCTTCGGCCTCGGCCGCTGCTGCCTTCGTCTTCGCGCCCGGCTTGGCCTTGCGCTCTTCAAACTCGAAGCTCACCTTGCCATCCTTGCCGCGCACGAGGAATGCCTTGAACGGACGGCGGGTACGCTGCGAAACAAAGCCCGGCAGCAAGTCCGTCTTGCCATCGTTGAGCAGTTTTGCCATTTGTTCCGGCAAGATTTCCTGCTGCAAGATGATACGGCCGCTGCGGAAGTCGCACGTCTTCGGCTTGGCCACGCTGTGTTCGCACACATAGGCCAGGCCCATTTCGTACACGCCGGCGTTGCACTTGGGGCACGGTCCCACGGGCGTCTGGCCCGTGAAATCGACGCCTTCGCCATCTTCGCTCTCGTCGTTCTGGCCGAAATCGAATTCCAGCTTGAAATTCTTGATCTCTTCATCGCGCACGATGCGCAGGATGGCGGCGAACGGACGGCCCATCTTCGAGCGGAAGCCTTGCAGCGGGCCGATGGTGCGGTCCTTCAGCAATTGTTCCACTTCGGCGATTTCGAACTGGCGCGAACCCGGTGTCTTGCTCATCGAGAATTCGCACTTGGTGCAGGCGAAACGACGGTAGTTTTCCTTCACCACGCCGCTGCAATTCGGGCAGGGCGTTTCCAGGGTCGCGTAGTCGCCGGGAATGGTGTCATTATCGTATTCCTTGGCGCGCTTGACGATGATCTGCGTCATCTGCGCGATTTCGCGCATGAATTCTTCGCGCGAAATCTTGCCTTTTTCCATCTGCGACAGCTTGTATTCCCACTCGCCCGTCAGCTCCGGCGCCGTCAATTCATTGACGCCCAGGCCTTTGAGCAAAGTCATCAGCTGCGATGCCTTGGCCGTCGGAATCAATTCGCGGCCTTCGCGGATCAGGTAGCGTTCCGTCAGCAAGCCCTCGATGGTGGCCGCGCGCGTCGCCGGCGTGCCGAGCCCCTTGCCGGCCATCGCATCGCGCAACTCGTCGTCGTCGATCAGCTTGCCGGCGCCTTCCATGGCCGACAGCAAGGTCGCCTCCGTGAAGCGCGCAGGCGGCTTCGTCACCAGGCCGTTGGCGTTGACGCTTTCCGTCTGCACTTTCTCGCCCTTGGCGACGGGCACCAGGTTGCCGTTGCCATTGCTTTCCTTGTCGGCGTCCGTCGACGCTTCCTTGCCGTAGATGGCCAGCCAGCCCGGATTGGTCATGACCTTGCCTTCAGTCTTGAACTGATGGCCGGACACTTCCGTGTAGCGCGTGGTGACCTGGAATTCCGCAGGCGGGAAGAACACGGCCATGAAGCGGCGCGTGACGAGGTCATACAGCTTCTGTTCCGGCTCGGACAGGTTCTTCGGCGCGATCGTCGTCGGGATGATCGCGAAGTGATCCGAGATCTTGGTGTTGTCGAAAATGCGCTTGTTCGGCTTGACCCAACCCTTGTCGATGATCTGCTTGGCGAACTGGTGGTAGTTGCTGTTGTCCTTGACCGTTTCCAGCGCCTGCAGCACGGTCGGCATGTAGTCTTCCGGCAGGTGGCGCGAATCGGTACGCGGATACGTCAGTACCTTGTGCTTTTCATACAGCGCCTGGGCCAGGCCCAGCGTGTTCTTGGCCGAGAAGCCGAAACGCGAGTTCGCTTCGCGCTGCAGGCTGGTCAGGTCGAACAGGCCCGGCGCCATCGAGGTGGTCGGTTTCGACTCTTCCGTGACATTGCCTTGGCGGCCGCGGCAGGCGGTGGCGATCGAATCGGCAGCCGTCTTGCTCCACAGGCGCTCGGCGCGCTTCTCGGGGTCGTTCTCGTCCTTCTTGAACTTCGTGTCGAGCCAGCGGCCTTCATAGATACCGGCCGCGCAAACGAATTCGGCGCGCACTTCCCAGAAGTCGCGCGGCACGAATTTCTTGATCTTGTCTTCGCGTTCGACCACGATGGACAGGGTCGGCGTTTGCACACGGCCCACGGTGGTCAGATAAAAACCGCCTTCTTTCGAATTAAACGCCGTCATGGCGCGCGTGCCATTGATACCGATCAACCAATCGGCTTCCGAACGGCAGCGGGCCGCATCGGCCAGCGGCAGCATTTCTTCGTCGCTGCGCAGGTGCGAGAAACCGTCGCGGATGGCGCCCGGCGTCATCGACTGCAGCCACAGGCGCTTGACCGGTTGCTTGGCTTTCGCGTTTTGCGCGATCAGGCGGAAAATCAGCTCGCCTTCGCGCCCCGCATCGCATGCGTTGATGAGGGTGGTGACGTCTTTGCGTTTGATCAGCTTGTTTAATACTTTGAGGCGCGCTTCCGTCTTGGCGATCGGGTTCAGCGCGAAATACGGTGGAATCATCGGCAAGTGCGCGAAACTCCATTTGCCGCGCTTCACGTCGAATTCTTCCGGCACGGCGATCTCCAGCAAGTGGCCGACCGCCGACGACAGGACGTATTCATCCGATTCAAAGTACTCATCGTGCTTGGTAAAGCCGCCAAGCGTCTTCGCGATATCGTTCGCGACAGAAGGCTTCTCGGCGATGATGAGGGTTTTTGTCATATTTTTTAGTCTCGAAAAATGCTCTAGGATAGTTTCAGCATGCGCATCATACAGTGCATTGCCAGGCGCCGACGCTTTTGTCTGCGCAAGGCCTTGTGACTTGTGGTCTTGTCAAGCGGCCAATGATAAGCGCCTATTGAAGAATTCGGCAAGTTATCTGCAAGCAAGAATGCGCAAGCGCAAACACAACAGGCTGGCGGGCGCGCTGGTGCAGCACATGGTAATGGGGATGGCGCGACAGCGGCGCCAGGGTCAGGCCGGCAGCGACAGCGGCCGCCAGCGACGTCTATATATTAGTGCAATAAGCGCGGCGGGAGGTCTTCGTCGTCGACAAACAGATCGTCGAACATCAGGGCGTCCGGTTCCTTGCCCTGGCTCCACAGCAGCATCAGCACGATGACTTTCAGCTTGCCCAGCGAAACGGGCGCCTCGTCGAGCGCCAGCGCCCGTTCGATGACGATTTCGCGCTGCAGCGGCGACAGCACCTTGGCGCTTTCCAGGAACTGGATGAAACCGATGGCGGCCGTGCCCAGCACGTCGCTTTCCTGCTGTACATAGAAGCGCGTGCCCGTGGAGCTGGCCGTCAGGCTTTGTTCGACGCCGGCCATGGCGTTCAAGTCCGTCAGCCAGACGAGCGCTTCGGAAATCTCCACGTCGTCGAAACCGACGGCCGACAGTTTGCGCGCCAGGACTGCCGGCTCGGGGCAGGCATCGGGGCGATAGTAAGTCTCGTAGAGGTACACCAGGATATCGAACATGGCTCTACTCTATCAGCTAAGTTCGCTGCGACACAAGGGTGCGCGCCGACAAAGCGCCCCCGTGCGGCAAGGCCGCCACACAAGTGACAAGCTGTCATTTACAGCGTTGAAACAGTCCTCCCGGCAAGCGTTCCACCCGGCCCGCCAGCTCCAGCGCCAGCAATTCGCCCATCAGCGCGCCCATGGCCAGGCCGCTGCGCGCGGCCAGGGTATCCGCATCGAGGGGATCGTGGCCCAGCGCGGCCAGCAGCGGCGGCTCGTCTTCCACCGCTGGCGGCACCTGGGGCACGCCGCCCAGCCATTGCAACTCTTGCAGCACGTCATCGGCCGACTCGACCAGCTTGGCGCCCTGCTTGATCAATGCATGGCAGCCCTTGGCCAGGGTCGCATGAATGGAACCGGGCAAGGCATACACATCGCGCCCCTGCTCGCCGGCCAGGCGCGCCGTGATCAATGAACCCGATTGCGCGGCCGCCTCGATCACCAGCACGCCGCGCGCCAGGCCGCTGATCAGGCGGTTGCGGCGCGGAAAGTTAGCTGGCATGGCGGGCAAGCCCAGCGCGTACTCGCTGACGATGCAACCCTGTTCGGCAATTCTTTGCGCTAGATCAAGGTTACGTCGCGGATACACCAGATCGGCGCCCGTGCCGATCACGGCCACCGTGCCACCCGCGCCGCGCAAGCCGCCCTCGTGCGCGTGCGTATCGATGCCCAGCGCCAGCCCGGAAATGATGGTCAGGCCCGCCATGCTCAGCGCTTGCGCGAAAGCGGCCGCATTCTGCATGCCTTGCGCGCTGGCATTGCGGCTGCCGATGATGGCCACGCCGGGACGTGACAGCAGTTCCGCCCGCCCCCGTACATATAACAACAGCGGCGGATCGGCGATTTCCAGCAGCAGAGGCGGATACGCGGCATCGGCCAGGGTCAGCACGGCGTTGCCGGGCCGCTGCAGCCACTGCAGGGTGAGTTCCAGCTGGCTGTTGGCCACGGGCTTGGGCGGCTGCACGATGGCGCGCGCCACGCTGGCCGGCACCGCTTCGCGCAAGGACTCGAAGGACGTGGCGAAGATCTCCGGCGGCAAGCCGAAGCGGGCCAGCAAGGCGCGCGCCGCCACCGGCCCCACGCCGGGCAGATGCTGCAGGCGCAGCCAGCCTGCCAATTCCGTGGCCGTGTCTGCCGTCGTTGCAAGTGCATGCATGATCACCTCGCTGTGTACTGTGCCCTCCCATGCTAGCGCCATGGCGCGCACGCGATACCGACGCGCGCAAGGATGCGTGCAATGCGCGTGCAAAACGGCCTCCCATCCACAGGAGCATGGGCGTCTGTGATAAAATTTCCCTTTGCAGAAAACGATTAGCGCACTGGCAAACGCATCTGCCGCGCCGTTGTGCCATACGCGCCCAAGCATGGCGTACCCAACAGAAAATAGCCCTGCCATCGTTCGCATGGCCCAGGCATGAATAATCCGGCGCACCGGCGCCCACCTTAACCAGTCGAATCCGTATGTCCATATTAAATATCCTGCGTTACCCCGATCCTCGCCTGCACACGATCGCCAAGCCTGTCACCGAATTTGACGCGCGCCTGCAAACCCTGATCGACGACATGGCTGAAACCATGTACGACGCCCCGGGCGTCGGCCTGGCCGCGTCGCAAGTGGACGCGCATATCCAGATGATGGTGATCGACATCACCGAAGAAAAAAACCAGCTACAAGTGTTCATCAACCCGGAAATCACCTGGGCCAGCGAGGAAAAGCAGGTCTACGACGAAGGCTGTTTGTCCGTGCCTGGCGTCTACGACGGCGTCGAGCGTCCTGCCCGCATCAAGGTGCGCGCCCTGGACCGCCACGGCAAGCAGTTCGAACTGGAAGCCGATGGCTTGCTGGCCGTCTGCATCCAGCATGAGATGGATCATTTGCTGGGCAAGGTATTCGTCGAATACCTGTCGCCGCTCAAGCGCAACCGCATCAAGACCAAGATGATCAAGGAAATCCGTGGTCTCGAACGCGAAGCGAGCCTGCGCGCACAGAACCGCCGTTTCTAAGCCGCTTTTGCAGTACTGCTGATAGACTGACCGTAACACCCTGCCAGCCTGGCGCCTTCGGCGCGGGCCTGCGCACCTCACGTCAAGGAACCATATGAAAGTGATCTTCGCAGGCACGCCTGAATTTGCCGCCACGGCCCTGAAAGACTTGCACGAAGCGGGATTCGAGATTCCGCTGGTGCTGACCCAGCCCGACCGCCCTGCCGGACGCGGCATGCAATTGCACGCCTCGGCCGTCAAGCAATATGCACTGCAGCACGGCATCGAGGTGCTGCAGCCCTTGTCGCTGCGCATGGACAGCAAGGACCCGCAGCGCGCCGCCGAGGCAAAAGCAGCGCACGAGCGCCTGCTGGCCACCGACTACGATGTGATGGTGGTGGCGGCCTACGGCTTGATCTTGCCGCGCAGCACCCTCGACATCAAACCCTGCATCAATATCCACGGTTCCCTGCTACCGCGCTGGCGCGGCGCCGCGCCCATCCACCGCGCCATCGAAGCCGGCGACGATGAAACGGGCGTGACCATCATGCAGATGGAAGAAGGCCTCGATACGGGCCCCATGCTGGCCATCGAGCGCACGCCCATCGAGGCGGGCGATTCCACCGCCAGCCTGCACGACAAGCTGGCCACCCTGGGCGGCAAGATGATCGTCGAGACCCTGCGCAAGATGCAGCAGCAAGCGCTGGAAGCCGTGCCCCAGCCTGAAGCGGGCGTCACCTATGCGGCAAAAATCGCCAAGGAAGAAGCGGCGCTCGATTTCAGCCTGCCGGCGCTGGAACTGGGCCTGAAAATCCGCGCCTTCAATCCGTTTCCCGGCGCCTGCGGCCAGGTCGATGGCACCACCATCAAGATCTGGGCCGCCGACGTGCTCGAGGCGGACAGCAAGGAAGCGCCGGGCCAGGTGCTGGCGGCCGACGCCCAGCACGGCATCGTCGTGGCCTGCGGCAATGGCTCGCTGCGCCTGACGGAACTGCAAAAACCGGGCGGCAAGCGCCTGCCTGCGGCCGAATTCATCAAGGGCTTCCCCCTCGAAGGCAAGCGCTGCGCCTGACTTCACCGGATTGCACCGCGCCATCATCCCGATGGCCATAAAAAAAGGCTTGCCGCGGCAAGCCTTTTTTGCATCCGCCCCGCTAGCTTAGCGGCGCTGCACCTTCATCAGGCGTGCGCCCACGGACGACGACAGGCTGACCTCGAAACGGCCGCCGGCCGGCAAGGTGCTCACGTCGACATTGGCTTTGCCACCCGTCAAGTCACTGCCGACCACCGTCTTGCGGCCATCGGCAGCCACGTGCATGACGGCGGCATACGGTTCCGCCTCGGCATTCCAGACCAGCACCAGTTGGCCGCCGCTTTGCGTCGCATCAAACGTGGCATCGTTGGCGGCGGCCTTGCTGCGGCGCGCCGGGCGTTCCAGCTTGGCTAAAGCCTTGCCATTTGCCAACACTTGCACATCGCTGATTTCGCCCGGATTGGCGAAGCTGACGCGGAAGTGGCTCATGGCGTTGCCGCCATGGTCGGCCACGGAGACGCCATCGAAGGGCAAGTCGATAGTCTGTCCGGACGCCGTCAACACGCGCAAGGTATAAGCATGGCCGCTGCCACTGGCAGCGGTGCCGATGCGCGCCGACGAGGCAACAGCCGGGCGCAGGGCCACGCCGCCAGGCGTGATGCGGCCGGAAATGGTCAGGTAGCCGTTCTCAGCCACGGCCATGCTGGCGGCCAGCACATTGCTGCCCGTAATCTGCGTGCTGCGTTTTTCCAGGAATTGCTGCACCCGCGCATAGCTGTAGTCGGAGAACCAGGCGCCGCTGCAATAGCTCATCACGTCCTTCATCGGCGTATTGCCATAGACTGCCTTGCTCAGCTGGCCGATGCTGCCTGCATAGTTGCTGTTGTACAGCGGTTGCGGGCCCAGATTGCCATTCGCATATGGGTAGTCGACAGCAGCGCCAGCCGGACCGCCGCAGGGAACGTGCTGCAGCGAGTGATTGTGGCCCAGCTCATGCACGAGCGTAGTGAGCCACAGAGGCCATTGATTGGAGAATGGGTCGACCGCCGCGATGCTATTGGACTGGGCATCGAGGCCGATGGCCGACGTGAAGTCGTTGCCGCTGCTGCGCTGGTTGATGTAGGCCAGGCCGGCGGCGTTGGTGACAGACATCTTCGGCACGAAACCGTAATAATAGGCGCCGCTGTCTTCCAGCGCGCGCCGGTTTTCCAGCTTGCCCAGGGCATCGCTCCACCAGCTGTCGGCCGTGCTGCTGCCCGGCATGCTCAGTGCGGCGCGCGTCGTGATGCTGATATTTTCCGTCGCATACGGATACACGCGCAGCAGCGCGGCGCGGATCACCTCGGCATCAGGCAGTTGCGCCACGCCATCATCGGTGCTCAAGGGCACGAGCACCAGACGGATCTTGGCCAGGCTGGCCACCACGGGCGCCGCTTCCTGGCTCACTTGCACGCCGTCATTGCCGACGGCCGTCACGCGCACGCGCACGCCGGGCAAGATCCAGCCTGCAGGCAGGACGGCACTGAAATTGCCGTTGAAACTGTCATCGTTCTTCGTCGTCGGCAAGAGCGCCGGCCCCGTCATCGCGATGCTGCCCAGGTTGCTGCCATTGGCGGCGGTCGCATTCAAGGTGACCGCCGGGCTGGACTGGCCCGCCTGCCCGGCCAGCACGGACACGCGCACGGCGGCCGGCTTGCCGCGCGTCAAGCGCAAGGCCGTATTGCTGGCATTCAAATTCAGTACTTGTGCGAAATCAATGCTGCCCAGGGTAAAGGCCGACACCGTGCCCGCATTCACGGCGATGCGCGACGCGGCCGCCAGCATCACGTTGCCCGTTGCCGCGGCCGGCGCGGACAGCAGCAGCTGGCTGGCAGTGGCGCTGACGATGACGGCCGGCGTATTGCCCACCGATGCCGAAGTGACCTGGTCGAGATTGCTGCCCTGCACCGTCACGGACAAGCTTCCGTTGTTGACGGCCGAGGTGATCGACGTCACCGTCACGCTGGCCAGCACCGTGTACGTGTCGCCGCTGAGCACATCGTTGTAGGGACCGCGCACCGTCAGCGCGCCTGTCGCCGCGCCCGCAGGCACCAGCACCGTCACGCTGCCGGCCGTCTGGCTTTGCGGCGTTGCCGCCGCGCCATTGCCAAACTGCACCGCCGTCACGGCGCCCATGCCGCCGCCCGTGATCGTCACGCTGGAACCGACGCCGCCCGTCGCCGGTGCGACGCTGCCCACGCTCAATGGCACGTACACATTGACGTTATAGCTGGTGGACGCCGTGCCGCTGGCGCTGACGAGGCTCAAGGCGCCCGATACGGGCACGCCCGGCATGGTCAGGGTGATGCTGGTGTCGCTGGCGGCGCTGGTGGCAACGGTCACGCCGCCCACCTGGAAAGCCGTCACGCGGCTCAGATTCGTGCCCGTAAGCACCAGGCTGCCACCGACGGCGACATTCGCCGCCGAAACGGCCGTCACGGCAGGCAGCAGCACGGGCGTACCCGACGTGGTCGCCACCACCGTGTCGCCGCCCCCACCGCCGCCACCGCCGCAGGCGGACAGGCCCAGCATGACAAACAATGCGACAAGCAGATGGTTTTTCATGGCTGGCAACCATGTTGATGCAGCGCGATGCCGGGGAGGACACGAGATAAATGTGACATATTGGTGACTTTTGGTGAGAATTTAATTTCGAAGAACCAATATTATGGTTTAGTTCGATTCCCAAAGACAACTATTAATGCTTTTGATTCAATTGGTTTTGATAATAATTAAAATATCTGCTTGGCAAACTTTACTCTGAGCATTATTCCCCTCACTCTGTATTGGCTAAAATCAAAATTACTTTCCTTTGCAGCTATTGCCATTCAACTCATTAAAAATATGCTGATGCGGCGCAAATAATGTGGAAATTTTTCCACAGCCTAGACGCCATATTGTTCTGCCAACTTTGCTGGAAGAATTAACTTTTTGAGTAAGATTTTCAGGAATGTAATTTTCAGAAGCAGGCGTGGCGGCAGGCGATGTGTTGCAAGAAGGCCTGCCGTGGGGCGAACGGCCGCTTTTGCTTAAAACCAAAGCAGCCTGATGCCGTATAATTTTAGACCCGGTGAAATCAGGCGATTGCCACCTTCTGCCTGCCCTACCCGGCCGGCAACTCTCCGTCAGCTGATCCTGCTGACCCGCATCCGCCTCGTAACGTCTTGTCGCCGCGCCGCCGCCCGTTTGCCTATTGAAAGCATGAAATGAACGATACCGTGATCCCCGCCATGTCCCCGACCGAAGCCACCTTGCGCGCCATTCTGGCGCAGCGGATCATGATTCTCGACGGCGCCATGGGCACGATCATCCAGCAATACAAGCTCGACGAAGAAGCGTACCGCGGCGGCCCCGCCGGCCGCTTCATCGATTTCGCCGCGCCGGCCGACAGTGGCGCGCGCGAACTGTTCGTCAAGGGCAATAATGAGTTGCTGACCCTGACCCAGCCGCACATCATCCAGGAAATCCACGAGCGCTACCTGGCGGCCGGCGCCGACCTGATCGAAACGAATACCTTCGGCGCCACGACGATCGCGCAAGACGATTACCACATGGCCCACCTGGCCTATGAAATGAACGTCCAGGCGGCCAAGCTGGCGCGCGCCGCCTGCGATAAATATTCCACCCCGGACAAGCCGCGCTTCGTCGCCGGCGCCCTCGGGCCCACGCCGAAGACGGCGTCGATCTCGCCCGACGTGAACGACCCGGCCGCGCGCAACGTCACCTTCGACCAGCTGGTGGCCGCCTACCTGCAGCAGACGCAGGGTCTGGTGGAAGGCGGCGCCGACGTATTACTGGTGGAAACCATCTTCGATACCTTGAACTGCAAGGCGGCCCTGTTCGCCATCGACCTGTTCTACGAGCAAAACCCGGATGTCGTGCGCCTGCCGCTGATGATTTCCGGCACTGTCACGGACGCGTCGGGACGCATCTTGTCGGGCCAGACCGTGCCCGCCTTCTGGAATTCCGTGCGCCACGCGAAACCGCTGACCATCGGCCTGAACTGCGCGCTGGGCGCTGCCCTGATGCGCCCGTACGCGGAAGAGTTGGCCAAGATCGCCGACACCTTCGTGTGCATCTACCCGAACGCGGGCTTGCCCAACCCCATGAGCGACACGGGTTTCGACGAGTTGCCAGCCGACACGTCCGCCCTGCTGCGCGAATTTGCCGACGCGGGCTTCCTGAACATGGCGGGCGGCTGCTGCGGCACCACGCCCGAGCACATCGCCGCCATTGGCGAGTTGCTGTCGAAAAACACCCCGCGCACCGTGCCGGCCCCATCGCACGACCTGCGCCTGGCGGGCCTGGAACCGTTCGTCGTCAATGACGAGTCACTGTTCGTCAACGTGGGCGAGCGCACCAACGTCACGGGCTCGAAGGCGTTCGCGCGCATGATTCTCAACGAGCAATATGACGAGGCGCTCTCCGTGGCCCGCCAGCAAGTGGAAAACGGCGCCCAAGTGATCGATATCAACATGGATGAAGCGATGCTCGATTCGCTGGCGGCCATGACGCGCTTCCTGAACCTGATCGCCTCGGAACCCGACATTTCGCGCGTGCCCATCATGGTCGACTCGTCGAAATGGTCGGTCATCGAAGCGGGTCTGAAATGCGTGCAGGGCAAGGCCATCGTCAACTCGATTTCCATGAAGGAAGGCGAAGAGGAATTCCTGCGCCAGGCAAAGCTGTGCCGCCGCTACGGCGCGGCCGTCATCGTCATGGCCTTCGATGAGAAGGGCCAGGCCGATACCTTCGAGCGCAAGATCGAAATTTGCGCGCGCGCATACCATTTATTGATCGATGCGCTGGACTTCCCGCCGGAAGACATCATTTTCGATCCGAACATCTTTGCCGTCGCCACCGGCATCGAAGAGCACAATAATTACGCCGTCGACTTCATCAACGCCACGCGCTGGATCAAGGAAAACTTGCCGTACGCGAAGATCTCGGGCGGCGTGTCGAACGTGTCCTTCAGTTTCCGCGGCAACGATCCAGCCCGCGAAGCCATCCATACCGTCTTCCTGTACCACGCCATCAAGGCCGGCATGACCATGGGCATCGTCAACGCCGGCATGGTGGGCGTGTACGACAACCTGGACCCGGAATTGCGCGAGCGCGTGGAAGATGTGGTGCTGAACCGCCGCGAAGACTCGACCGAGCGCATGATCGAATTTGCCGGCACCCTGAAGGCGGGCGGCAAGGCGGAGGCGCAAACCCTGGCCTGGCGCGAAGGCACGGTGCAGGAACGGCTGTCGCACGCGCTGGTGCACGGCATCACGCAATTCATCGTGGAAGACACGGAAGAAGCGCGCCAGGAGCTGCTGCACAATGGCGGACGCCCCATCCACGTGATCGAGGGCCCGCTGATGGCCGGCATGGACGTGGTCGGCGACCTGTTTGGCCAGGGCAAGATGTTCCTGCCGCAAGTGGTCAAATCGGCGCGCGTGATGAAACAGGCCGTGGCCCATCTGATTCCATTTATCGAGGAAGAAAAGCTGCTGGAAGAAAAGCGCACGGGCATCGTCGCCAAGCCGAAGGGCAAGATCATCATGGCGACCGTGAAAGGCGACGTGCATGACATCGGCAAGAACATCGTCACCGTCGTTCTGCAATGCAATAACTTCGAAGTGGTGAACATGGGCGTGATGGTGCCGTGCTCGGAAATCCTCGCCCGCGCCAAGGTGGAAAACGCCGACATCATCGGCCTGTCGGGCTTGATCACGCCATCGCTGGAAGAAATGGCCTATGTCGCCAAGGAAATGCAGCGCGACGAACACTTCCGCATGCTGAAGATTCCCCTCTTGATCGGCGGTGCCACCACCAGCCGCGCCCACACGGCCGTGAAAATCGCCCACAACTACGAAGGCCCCGTGATCTACGTGCCGGACGCCTCGCGTTCCGTGTCCGTGGCGCAATCCTTGCTGACGCCGGAACAGCGCGACAAGTACGTGGAAGACATCGAACTCGACTACGCGCGCATCCGCGAGCAGCACGCCAACAAAAAGGCGCTGCCGATTTTGCCGCTGGCGCAGGCGCGCGCCAACAAGATGCTCGTGCCGTTCGACGGCGCCTGCACGCCCGTGAAACCGAAGTTCATCGGCCGCCGCGTGTTTAAAAACGTCGACCTGGCCACCCTGGCCAACTACATCGACTGGGGCCCGTTCTTCCAGACCTGGGACCTGGCCGGCCCCTTCCCCGCCATCCTGACGGATGAAGTGGTGGGCGACGCGGCCACCAAGGTCTACGCGGAAGGCCAGGCCTTGCTGAAAAAACTCATCGACGGACGCTGGCTGACGGCCAACGGCGTCGTGTCCTTGCTGCCGGCAAACAGCGTCAATGACGACGATATCGAGGTGTACACCGACGATACGCGCAATAGCGTGGCGTTCACGTATTACGGCATGCGCCAGCAGGGCGTGAAACCCGTGGTCGACGGCGTGCAGCGCCCAAACCAGTGCCTGGCCGACTTCATCGCGCCGAAGGCATCGGGCGTGAAGGATTACATCGGCATGTTCGCCGTGACGTCCGGCCTCGGCATCGAGAAATACGAAAAACGCTTCGAGGATGCGCACGACGATTACTCGTCCATCATGCTCAAATCGCTGGCCGACCGCCTGGCCGAAGCGTTCGCCGAATACCTGCACGAGCGCGTGCGCAAGGATTTGTGGGGCTACGTACCGGACGAACACTTGAGCAACGACGACATGATCGCCGAAAAATATGTCGGCATCCGCCCCGCGCCAGGCTACCCGGCCTGCCCCGAACATACCGTCAAGAAAGAGATGTTCGAGGTCATGCAGGCCGAGGAAATCGGCATGCAGCTGACGGAATCGTATGCCATGTTCCCCGGCGCGGCCGTGTCCGGCTTCTATTTTGCCCACCCGGAGTCGAAATACTTCGTCGTCGGCAAGATCGGCATGGACCAGGTGGAAGACATGGCCAAGCGCCGTGGCGTCAGCATCGAGGACGTGGAACGCTGGCTGGCGCCGAACCTGTCGTAATGCCATAATATAAGCACAAGGCGCGCGGAACTTATCGCGCGCCGAAGCGCACTAACGCAGTATGCCGGCCGGCATGCTGCATGCCCGCTCCGGCCCGTTCCCAACCGGCAAGGAGGATATATGGCAACCAATTTCAAACTGAAACGCTGGCAGGATCAGGTGATCCTGTTGCTGGGCCTGTGGCTCGTCGTCTCGCCCTGGGCGTTTTCCTATCCCGAAGGCTCGCCGCAGATGATCAACGCCTTTGTCTCGGGCCTCGTGATCGCCATCCTGGCCGCCTTCGACCTGTACAAGACATATTTCTGGGCCGTCGTCGTCAACCTGCTGGTGGGCGTCTGGGTCGCCGCCTCGCCGTGGATACTGCGGCTGGCCGAACAGCGCGTCGTCCTGTGGAACGAGCTCATCGTCGGTATCGCCGTCGTCGTGCTGGCCCTGTGGGAACTGCGCACCGACCCCGAGCTGCACAAGCACTGGCCCGGCGCCGCGGCGTAGTGCAGCTACCGGCGTAAAAAAACCCCGCCGGGCACTGCCGGGCGGGGTTCTTGATATGGCTAGCTATGCCAATTACAGGGCGTATCTGACAACGTTATCGCTCCATTCGTAGGCGGCCATTTCCAGCTCCACCAGGTCGTCCGGCGACATGGCCAGGTCGCGCAAGGTTGGCACGATCTCGCCTTCCATGTCTTCGATGCGCTCGATGCACTCGGCCAGGCGCAGCAGGTCGCCGTAGAAGCCTTCGCGCGACAGCAGCGCTTCGGCCACTTCGTCGATCACTTCGATCTGGCCGAGGATTTCCGACATCGGCACGCCGAACAGGGTATCCATCAGCGACATGATGCCGACCGTAAAGGCGATATCGGCCGAATGGGCGTGGTTCGGGCGCAGTTTGTGCGCGAGCAATTCCAGCAGGCGGCCGCGCGTGGTGGCCAGCATCAGCAGCGGCGTCATGCTATGGCCGCGCTTGCTTGGTTCCGCGTACAGCATGATTTGCAGCCAGCGCTGCAATTGGCGGCGGCCCAGCACGGTCACGGCCTGGCTCAGCGAATCGATGCGCTGGCGCGCGCCCACGGCCGGCGTATTGACCAGGCGCAGCAAGTTCAGGGCCAGCGACACGTCGCGCTTGATGGCGCGCTCGATGTCCATATTGTCGGCATCCGACGTCACCAGTGTCATCAGTTCCATGACGGCCAGTTGCGACGGCGACAGTTTCTTGCCCGTCATGATGGCGGGCTTGGCAAAGTAATAACCTTGGAAGTAATCGAAACCCAGGTCCAGGCCCGACTTGAATTCTTCGCGCGTCTCGACCTTTTCCGCCACCAGTTTCTTGTTTTCCTGCTTGAAACGGGGCGCCAGGGCTGCCAGCACTTTCGGGTCGACCGTGCTCATGTCCATCTTGACGTACTGCACCAGCGGCAGCAGTTCCTGCACTTGCGCCGTGTCGGACACGACGTTTTCCAGCGCGAAAGTGAAGCCATGACCCACCAGCTCGCTGATACGCGCGCGCACTTCCGGCGTGACGGGCATCGATTCGACGATTTCCAGCACCACTTTTTCACGCGGCAGGAACACGAAGATGTCGCTCATGATCACGTCGGCATCGACGTTGACGAAACCGAGCGCGTCGCCGATGACCTTTTCCATGCCCAGCTGGGAAGCGTGGGCGATGACGGAGGCCGTGGCGGACAGATCGCTGGTAATGTTGGCGGGACCGACCGGAGCGTTGCGGAATAGCAACTCATAGCCAAACAGGGCTTGATTACGGTCAAGGATAGGTTGTCGCCCCAGATAGAACTCGCGCACGCGCAAGGGTTTCGGGGTGATGTCGTTGCTGGAAATATCGATCATTAACTCTTCATCAATCACGTCGAGTGACACCGGCCGCGCCGCGCCCGCATCAAGGTTCACTATTGACAATACTTTAGCTGAATTCCGCCCGCGCTGTGGGTATTTTGGCAGCAATCCAGTTTATTGTCGTCAACAAATTAGGCGACTGGCGTGTCTTGCACCATCCCGTCGACAAATAATTTCAATTCACCCGGCGCAAACGCCGTCCATTGCTCATTCGTCGTCAGCGGCTGGGTAACAATCACGGCCACGCGGTCCTGGGGTGTCGTCACCTGGGAAAAGTCCACGCTCAGGTCTTCATCGGAGAGTTTAGCAGTTGGAAACGGATGTTGTCGCACCAGATAGTGCAAGCTGGTCGAGCAATGGGCAAACAGCGCCTCGCCGCTCGACAGCATCATGTTGAAAGTGCCGTGGGCGGCGATGCTGGGAAGCAACTCCGCCAGGGCCGCATGCAGTTGCGGCAACGCCGGCGGGGCATCGCCAAAGCGCGCGTGCAGTTCCTGCAGCAGATAGCAGAAAGCCCGTTCGCTGTCCGTGCAGCCGACGGGGCGGTAACTGCCCGTCAGCACGGGGTTGAAATCCTTCAAATCGCCATTGTGGGCAAAGACCCAGTAGCGGCCCCACAGTTCGCGCACGAACGGGTGGCAATTTTCCAGCGCCACCTGGCCTTGCGTCGCCTTGCGGATATGCGCGATGACATTGCGCGACTTGATGGGGTAGCGTTTGATCAGTTCGGCCACGGGCGAGGCGATGGCCGCCTGGTGGTCGACGAAATGGCGCACGCCGGCGCCTTCGAAAAAGGCGATGCCCCAGCCGTCATGGTGGGTATCGGTATGGCCGCCGCGCATGGCGAAGCCGGTAAAACTAAAGACAATGTCCGTGGGGACATTGCAATTCATTCCGAGAAGTTGGCACATGGTCTGTTTGCAGCTGAATAACACAACCACCATACCATACCTAGAACCCTAACATAACCTACTGCGCGGCGCGATTTGCAGCCTCCGATGCTCACTGTGCATTCGCACAGCTCCGCTTCTCGGCCGCAACTCACTGCCGCTCGCTACGGTTCTGTTAAGGCTCTTTCTAATTAGTGCAACAGGACGGGCTGGCTCATGAGGGAATCATAGCTGCCCAAAAATTCATCGATCTCTTCCATACTGGGTTCGCTGGCAATCAGCTCCGTGACGTCGCGGCGGAAGTGTTGCGCAAGGATGCCGGCGATAAACGTTTCCCGCTTGCCCCCCTTGTCGACGATTTCATAGCCGCCAAAGCGCAGGGCTTCGAGGTCGCCGTCGACGCCGAATTCCACGACGCTGTATTGTTCGCTGTTATAGATCAGGTTCATTTTGCATCCTTCGCTCAAGCAGGAGAAGCTCCTGCGGTGTCAGAACAGAGGTGGGGTTCACACGGCGCCATTTCAAGCGGCCATGCCACCCTGCGGGCTACAGAGTTGTAACGAGATGCAAACTACGACTGCGGTAAGGCGATCAAGAAATCGTCAGGAAACCACCATGTCTGCTTGCAGCGCCAGCAGGGCATCGTAGGGACTGGCGGTGAGCCAGGTGCGCAATTGTTCGATGTGCGTGGCGTCGGCCAGGCTGATGAACAAGTGTGCGGGTGGATGGCGCAGCAGACGATTCAATGTTACACGCAATACGAGATTGCCGCTGCAGCACAGGCAACCTGGCGCGATGCGCAACAGTTGCAATGGAAATGATGGAGGAGGAGAAACTTGCCCGGCCAGGTCGGCCAGGATGGCGTTGCCGTCAGCCAATCCTTCGAGGATCACGGCGGCCGGCTGGCCAGGCGGCAAGGCTTGCGCGATGGCCGCTTCACGCCCGGCGGCGCGTCCACCGCTGACCAGGGTCAGCGGCGTCGGACGCCGCACGGCTGCCGTCACAGGCTTTTCTTGGCCAGCTTGCCCGGTTCGACACCCAGCTGTTTCAGCTTGCGGTACAAATGGGTGCGCTCGAGGCCCGTTTTTTCCGCCACGCGGGTCATGCTGCCGCCTTCGCGTCCCAGGTGATGTTCGAAATACATGCGCTCGAACGCGTCGCGTGCCTCGCGCAGCGGCAAGTCGAACGACAGGTTGTAGCCATGGCCTTCGGCCACCGCCGGTACGGCGATGCCTGGGCGCACCATCAGCTGTTGCGGCGCGCTGCCGCCAAAGCTCGGCACGGGATGGCTGCTTTCCTCGGCCACCACGGGCGCCACAGGGCGCGGCGCCACGCTCGGCGCGCGCACGGTTTCCTGTGCCCGCGTCAAGCCTTGCTGGACTGCCTTCAGCAGTTTTTGCAGGGCAATCGGTTTTTCCAGGAAGTTCATGGCGCCGATGCGCGTCGCCTCGACCGCCGTATCGATGGTGGCGTGGCCCGACATCATGATCACCGGCATGGTCAGCAAGCCGTCGCGCTGCCATTCCTTGAGCAGGGTGACGCCATCGGTGTCGGGCATCCAGATATCCAGCAATACCAGATCCGGCGCACCGGCGGCACGCGCTTCGCGCGCCTGCTGCGCATTTTCGGCCAGCTGGATAGCATGTCCTTCGTCGCCCAAAATTTCCGAGAGCAACTCACGGATACCCATTTCATCATCCACTACGAGTATGTTTGCCATTCGTGTCTTGCCTTCCTCATTTCGCCGGCCGTCGCGCACAAGATGCACACGGCGGACAACTATGATTTTATTAGTGTTTTAAATACTAAACCAGACCCTCACGCCAGGAATTCCTGGGCAGGAGTGTCGGGAGCTAACTTTAACAGCAAAATGACCACCGAAGCGCCATTGCCGTCGACCCGGTTCTCGATATCGATGCGTCCGCCGTGTTCATCGATAATTTTCTTGACCATCGCCAGGCCCAATCCCGTGCCGCGCGCCTTCGAGGTCACATACGGCTCGAAGGCCCGCGCCAGGATTTTTGGCGCGAAACCAGGGCCATTGTCGCTGATGGCCAGCCGCACGGCGATATTCACGCCGCCGTCCGCACTGCGATAATGAATTGCTTCCGTCCTTACGTCAATCCGCGGATGCGGCGAGTCCGGCGGCAGGTCGGCCATGGCGTCCTGCGCGTTCTGCAGCAAGTTGTGTATCACCTGGCGCAACTGGGTCGGATCGCCCATCACCATCGGCAAATTCGGCGCCAGCAGCGGGTGGATGATGTCGCCATCGTCGCCGCGCAGGTACAGGTTCAGTATCTCTTCGATCAGCTCGTTCAGGCGCAGCGGCGTGAGCACGGCCGGCGGCGTGCGCGCATAGTCGCGGAAGTCGTCGACCATGCGCTTCATCGCATCGACCTGCTTGACGATGGTGGTGGTGGCGCGGCTGAGCAGGTCGGCATCGGGCTGCTCCAGCTTGCCTTCGAGCTTCATCTGCAGGCGCTCGGCCGACAGTTGGATGGGCGTGAGCGGATTCTTGATTTCATGCGCCAGGCGGCGCGCCACCTCGCCCCAGGCGATCGAGCGCTGCGCGGAAATCACGTCGGAAATATCGTCGAAGACGACGATGTAGCCGCTGCCGGACTCCAGCGGCAGGCGCGAACCGCGCGCCAGCAAGGTGATGTCATGCTCGTCGGCACTGCTGCCCAGCCGGCGCGGAATCTCGATCTGGCGCTGCCAGTGCAGGCGCTGCTGGTTGCGGCCCGACGCCGATTGCGCGCTTTGCGCCGTGAAGGCGCTGATGATGGCGCCGCCGAACTCTTCCATTCCAGCAATATTCGCCAGCGGCTGGCCCACCATGCTCATGCCCGAATGCTGCAGGATGCGCTCGACCGACTCATTGCAGGTTACCAGTTTAAAGTCGCCGTCGAGCACCATCACGCCGGCCGACATGTTCGCCAGCACAGATTCCAGGTGGGCCTTGGCGTTTTGCAAGGCGGCGCGGTTGCTTTCCACGGCCGTGCGCGCATCGAGCAACTGGCGCGTCATGATGTTGAACGACTGCGTCAGGGTACCCAGTTCATCCTTGGTGGCGACGATGGGGCGCGGCGACAGGTCGCCCTCGGCCACGGCGCGCGTGCCTTCGGCCAGCAGCAGCAGGGGCTGGGCCAAATTGCCGGCGATCAGGAAAGCGCTGCCGATGGCGCCGAAAATAGCCAGCAGCAAGGTCAGGGTGAGGATTTCCATGTACATCTTGCGCAGTCCCACGCGCGCGACGAAACGTTCCTTGTATTCGCTGTAGGCGGCGCGCAGCACTTCGCCATTCGTCGCCAGCTTGGGCGGCACCGATTGCAACAGTTGCAAATAGCGGGGCGAGACGGAAGGCCCCGGCACGGCCACCAGCACGCGCAGGCGCAGGCTGGCCGCCGTTTCCAGCGACGCCGGCAGGCCCGAGCGGAAACCGCCGCCGCCCGATTCCGTGCCATCGTCGTGCAGCTCCAGTCCGCCCTCGGCGGAGGCATAGCCGGCCGGCAAGGCTGCCTGCACCAGCATGGGCGGCGTCGGCAAGTCGGCCGCGCTGTGCGGCCCGGCGCTGGCCAGCAGCACGCCGTCGCCGCTGACGAGCATGACGTTTTGCATGCCCTCTTCGCGCAGCAGGCTCGTCAGCACGGCCGGACCGGCCACCGGGTCGGCGCCCAGTTCTTCGACGGCCTTGTGGCCCCGGTGGTCGAGCTCGACCAGGGCCGCATCGAGGCCGGCACGGCCCAGCTCAATCCCCGATTCCAGCGCCGCTTCGATCTTGACGTTGAACCAGGATTCGATGGAGTGGGAGACGAATTGCACAGAGACAAGGAAAATCACCAGGCCCGGCAGGATGCCGACGGCGGCGAACAGCATCACCAGGCGCGTCATCAGCTTGGAGCCGAACTTGCCGCTCTTGTAGCGCGCGTACAGGCGCGCCAGGGAAATGCCCACCAGCGCCAGCAGGGACACGGCCACGGCCGCGTTCAGGCCCAGCAGCCAGGTGTAATAGCGGTCGAAAAAGCCGGAATTGTCGGAAGCCGACGCCAGCAGGAACAGCAGGATACTGACAATGCCGCCGCCCACCACCAGCAAATAGCGCAATGCTTGACTCACTACTCCGCCGTATACAAGAAGGTTTTTTTATTCGAAGCCAGGCGCCAGTCGCTGTTATTGAAGGCATTGACCTGTATCGGCTTGGGCAGGTAGTCGCGGTCCATGCCCATGCGCAAGGTGACGTTGTACGTCTGCCCCACTTTCAGCTCGCCGCGCCGCGCCACCAGCCAGCGGCTGGGACGGCGGATCAGGAACAGCGCATCGTCGAGGGTGGGAAAGCTTTGCTGCAAGCCGCCGCCCGACACATGATACTGGCGCGTCAGCACGTTATAGGACAGCTTGCTGGTCTGGCGCGCCACGATGGCTTTTTCATCGAACCAGTACCAGCGGGGCCGGGTCAGTTCGATTTCTGTCGTGAAATACAGCGGCACGCCATGCTGTACTGCATCATCGAGGTCATGATTGAGCTCGAAGGAATACGTGGCGGCCAGCTTGTAGCCCTCTTCGCCCGACTCGATATAGGCACGGGTGATCTCGACCATGTCGGCGGCATGCGCGCGTGGCATGGTACATGTCAGCATCAGCAGCAGGGCCAGGAGTCGGAAGAGTCGTGTTGTCACAAGTGTGCCGGTAGTGTCCGTAAGATAAGGTTCGACGAATCGCTCAAGCCGCATTTTTTTGGAATAGCGCATAGAACAAACCGTCGTGGTCCTGCTCCGCGCTGCCAGTCGGCAACAGCTGGCCAGGCGCTGTCAATCGGGTCGCATTATTGCGTACCGCAAATGCCGCCGCCTGTGCCTCGGACTCCTGCGGCCACAATGAACATGTCACGAACAGCAATTTACCATCGGGGCGCAGCATCTGCCACAGGTTGTCCAGAATTTTGGAGGAAAGTGTTGCAAGTTGGAACGCATCCCCCTTGCGGCGCAACCAGCGAATATCGGGATGGCGGCGCACGATGCCCGAGGCCGTGCACGGCACGTCGGCCAGGATGCGGTCGTACTGCTGGCCGTCCCACCACGCGCTCGATTGCGCATCCTGCGCCTTCAGGGTGGCGTCCAGGCCCAGGCGCTCGAGGTTTTCCGCGATGCGCGGCAGGCGCTTGGCGTCCGCATCGATGGCCGTCACTTGCACGTCGGCCAGCTCCAGGATGTGGCACGTCTTGCCGCCGGGCGCAGCGCAGGCGTCCAGCACGCGCATGCCATCTTGCAAGTCCAGCAGCGGCGCGGCCAATTGCGCACCAGCATCTTGCACGGAAACGACGCCCTGCTCGAAGCCGGGGATCAGCGCCACGCCGATCGGTTTGTCCAAGCGCACGGCGAACGGTCCCACCTGGCGCGCGGCGATGCCCGCCTCCGCCAGCACGGCCAGATACGCTTCGACCGTGCTCTTGCGGCGATTCACGCGCAGGGTCAAGGGCGGCACGGCATTGCCGGCCGTCAGAATGGCTTGCCAGTCGCGCGGATAAGCCAGGCGCAGCGAGTCGATCCACCACTGCGGATAATTCCATTGCGCCAAAGGTTGCTGCAGGGCCGCTTCCAGCAAGGATTTGCGCTCGCGCAAGAAACGGCGCAAGACGGCATTTACCATGCCCTTGGCATGCGCCAGGTCAGGATGCGAAGTGGCCACTGTGACAGCCTGGTCGACAACGGTAAACTCTTCGTACGGCTGCTCGCCCGGCTCGGCCGACATCAGCGACAGCGCGCAGCACAGCAGGGCGGCCAGCATCGGCGGCTCGGGCGCCTTCGACGTCATCAGGCCGACCAGGGTTTCGCTGCGGCCCAGCTGGCGCATGGTACGGTAGGAAATATCCTGGATGGCGCCGCGCGCCTGCGGGCTGGCGTTCGATTGCGTAAACACCTTGGCCAGCGCCTGCGGCAGGGCCGTGCCCGTGCGCACTTGCGCCACGGCATTGGCCGCACCGAGCAGGCAAAACGCCAGCGAGTCGGCGCGCAAATCGGGTTGGAAGCCTGGCTGCAAGACCGGTTTCAGGTCGGGATGGTAGCTGGGACGCAATTTCGGTGCGGCAGGAGCCTGGCCTGGCGCCGGCTTGGTTTTCAATTTCAGCGTGGGGCGCTTGTTCATAGTTATCCGGTGTGGCTGCGCGCGGCGGGCTGCATGGTGGCAAAGTCGCGGCCGCGCGTCATCAATAAAGGGTCGATTGTAGCGTTTGTGGCGCCCTCTGGCCCAAGCGATTGCAGCGATACATGTAAATTGCGGCAAAAAACTGCATATATACAAGCAGAATGCGCCATGCTGATGTTTTCATGCACCAACATAGGCATGCTGTCCTGATAATATCGTGAAAAGTGCCGGCACGGGCACACTGCCGGCTGGCGTATTGTTCCCGGCAGCAAACCAGTATAATTAACGCAGTCTGGGCGGCTTGGGTACTGGCCGTCCGTTTTGCTTTTTGATTCATTCTATTCATTCTTAACGCGGTTCCACCGCCATCCTGCTCATGCTCGCCCAACAGAAACAAGAAATCATCGCCCTGTTCCAGGCCGCCCTCGCTCCCGTCCTGGCCGGCACCTCGCTTGCGCCTAGCGTAGTGCTCGAGCGACCACGCGATGCATCGCATGGCGACGTCGCCTGCAATATCGCCATGCAACTGGCCAAGCAGCTGAAACAGAATCCCCGCGAACTGGCGCAAACCATCGTGACGGCCGTGCTGGCCAATCCGGCCGGCAAGGGCCTGGTCGAGGCAGTGGAAATCGCCGGTCCCGGCTTCATCAACGTGCGCGTGTCCGCCGCCGCCAAGCAAGCCGTGGTGAAAACCATCTTGAGCGAGGCCGACAGCTATGGCCGCAGCACGGCAGGCGCCGGCAAGCAAGTCATCCTGGAATTCGTCTCGGCCAACCCGACCGGTCCGCTGCACGTGGGCCACGGCCGCCAGGCAGCCCTGGGCGACGCCCTGTCCTCGCTGTTCGACGCGCAAGGCTACCAGGTCACGCGCGAGTTCTACTACAACGACGCGGGCGTGCAGATCCAGACCCTGGCCAATTCCGTGCAGGCGCGCGCGCGCGGCTTCAAGCCGGGCGACGCCGAATGGCCCGAGTCCGCCTACAACGGCGACTACATCGCCGATATCGCCAACGACTTCAAGGCCGGCAAGACGGTCTCGGCCAGCGACGGCCAGCCAGCGACGGCCAACGGCAACGTGGAAGACATCGATTCGATCCGCCCGTTCGCCGTCACCTACCTGCGCAACGAGCAAGACATCGACTTGCAGGCGTTTGGCGTGAAGTTCGACAATTACTACCTGGAATCGTCGCTGTATGCGGACGGCAAGGTCAACAGCGCGGTGGAAACCTTGATCAAGGCGGGCCACACGTATGAGCAGGATGGCGCGCTGTGGCTGCGCACCACCGACTTCGGCGACGACAAGGACCGCGTCATGCGCAAGACGGACGGCACCTACACGTATTTTGTGCCGGACGTCGCGTATCACCTGGTGAAATGGCAGCGCGGCTTCGTGCAAGCCATCAATATCCAGGGCAGCGACCACCACGGCACCATCGCGCGCGTGCGCGCCGGCCTGCAGGCGGTCGACATGGGCATCCCGCAAGGCTACCCCGACTACGTGCTGCACAAGATGGTCACCGTCATGAAGGATGGCGAAGAAGTCAAGATTTCGAAGCGCGCCGGCTCCTACGTGACCGTGCGCGACCTGATCGAATGGTCGGGCGGCGGCGACATCGCCAAGGGCCGCGACGCCGTGCGCTTCTTCCTGATCTCGCGCAAGGCGGACACGGAATTCGTCTTCGACGTCGACGTGGCGCTGAAAACCACCGATGAAAACCCGGTCTATTACGTGCAATACGCGCATGCGCGCATCTGCCGCATCCTGGAAAACTGGGGCGGCGATGCCAGCACGGTCGCCAGCGTCGACCTTTCCCCGCTGACGGCGCCGACCGAAGCGACCCTGCTGGCGACCCTGGCCGCCTACCCTGAAATGCTGGCACGCGCGCAAGCCGAACTGGGACCGCACCAAGTCGCCTTCTACCTGCGCGACCTGGCCGCCAACCTGCACAGCTTCTACTTCGCCGAAAAAGTGCTGGTCGAGGACGAAGCCGTCAAGATGGCCCGCCTGGCCCTCGTCATCGCCGCGCGCCAGGTACTGCGCAACGGCCTGGCACTGATCGGCGTGTCCGCGCCAAACAAAATGTAATCGCGAAGGTCAAACCGTCAATGAATCACGCTTCCCGCTACTCTTCGTCCCGGCGCCAGCAGGGCAATACCCTGGTCGGCATCATCATCGGCCTGGTCATCGGCCTGGGCATCGCCGTGGTGGTCGCCCTGGTGATCACCAAGGGCGCCTCGCCCTTCACCGACAAGTCGGGCAAGGCCGGCAAATCGGCCGAGCCGACGGCCGGTCAGATCGCCGACCCGAACAAGCCGATGTACGGCAACAAGGAAGCGGCCAAGGAAGCGGCGCGCGACTTCTCCAAGGAGCCACGCGAGATCACCACGCCGACGCAGCCTGCCGCACCGGCGCCCGCGCCCGCCACCGCGCAGCAGCCGAAGGCGCCGCCGCCGGACGCGCTGCAGGAATTGATCGGTACATTGAAGGACAAGCCGGCGCCGAAAACGCCAACGGCGGCACCAGCAGCGCCCGCGCCGCAAGCCAAGGCCGACGCGAAAGAGGCCAAGGCCGATGCAGCCAGCGACAAATGGATTTATTATCTGCAGGCTGGCGCCTTCCATGACATGTCGGACGCCGAAAGCACGCGCGGAAAACTGGCGCTGCTCGGCTTCGAAGCGGCCATCAGCGACCGCAGCACCGACGCCGGCGTGCTGCACCGCGTACGGGTCGGGCCGTTCAACCAGCTCGAGGCGATGAACCGCGCACGCACCAAACTGTCTGAAAACGGCATCGATGTCGCCGTCGTCCGCAACCAAAAATAAGGAACCAGCATGCGTTTTCTGAAGAAAATCCTGATCGCCGCCGCCCTGTTCACCGCCGCCATGGGGGCGTCGGCCTCGCCGGCCGAGCCGAAGAACGGCGTCGAGTACGAAACCCTGCCCACGCCGCAGGCGACGGAATCGGGCAAGAAAATCGAAGTGACGGAATTCTTCGCCTATTACTGCCCCCATTGCAACGTGCTCGAACCGCAGCTGGCAGCCTGGGTCAAGAAACAGGGCGACAACATCGTCTTCAAGCGCGTGCACGTGTCGCGCGATGACAGCGTGGCGCCGCAGCAGCGCTTGTTCTTCACCCTGCAAGCCATGGGTCTGGTCGACAAGCTGCACACCGGCGTCTTCCACGCCATGCACGTGGAACGCAACCGCCTGAACACCGACGATGCCGTCTTCGACTTCGTCGCCAAGCAGGGCGTGGACCGCCAGAAGTTCATCGACACCTACCGTTCGATGGGTGTCTCGGCCCGCGTGCGCCGCGCGGACGCCATGATGCAGGGTTATAACGTGACGTTCTGGCCCATGATCGCCATCGATGGCCGCTACATCACCTCCCCTTCGCAGGCCGACCAGGGCAGCAAGTCGGCCAAGAACGAAGAGCAGCTGAACGCCCAGGCGCTCAGCGTGATGGACGTGCTGGTCGCGAAAGCCAAAGCGGAAAAGAAATAAACATGGCCACTTCCCTGGCGCGCCCGGGCATCGCCTGATGCATCGCGTTTTCATCACGGGCGCGTCGAGCGGACTGGGCGCCGCCCTGGCGCTGCAGTACGCGCGCCAGGGCGCCCATCTGGGCTTGCTGGCCCGCCGCGGCGACACCCTGCAGCAACTGATCGCCTCCCTGCCCCACCCTGAACGCCACCGCGCCTACGCCGTCGATGTGTGCGACCACGCCGCCCTGAAAAGCGCGGCCGGCGACTTCATCGCCCATGCCGGCGGCATCGACGTCGTCATCGCCAGCGCCGGCGTGTCGTACGGCACCTTGACCGAACATGCGGAAGACCTCGACGCCTTCGCCCGTTTGATGGCCATCAACGTCACGGCCACCGTCGCCACCTTCGCCCCCTTCATCGCCACCATGAAAAGCCAGGGTAGCGGACGCCTGGTGGGCATCGGCAGCGTGGCCGGCATCCGCGGCCTGCCCGGCGCGGAAGCCTACAGCGCTTCGAAGGCGGCCGTGATCAGCTACTGCGAATCGCTGCGCCTCGAACTCAAACCGGCAGGCATCAAGGTCGTCACCATCACGCCCGGCTACATCGACACGCCGATGACGCGCCATAACGCCTACCGCATGCCCTTCCTGATGCCGGCCGAAAAATTCGCCGTGCGCGCCGCGCGCGCCATCGCCGACGGCGACAGCTACCGCGTGATCCCGTGGCAGATGGGCGTCGTCGCCAAGCTGCTGCGCGCGCTGCCCAATGCCGTCTACGACCGGGCCTTCGCGAATGCGCCGCACAAGGCGCGCAACTGAACTGACCACCATGACGAAGCACTCAGACCTGAACAGCGCGGCCATCGCCGCCCATTGCGCCACAGGCGCCTCCCACGTGGCCATCGAAGTGGTCGACGAAACGGGATCGACCAACGCCGAC
This sequence comes from Janthinobacterium kumbetense, assembly GCF_023703445.1. Classification (NCBI taxonomy): domain Bacteria; kingdom Pseudomonadati; phylum Pseudomonadota; class Betaproteobacteria; order Burkholderiales; family Oxalobacteraceae; genus Janthinobacterium; species Janthinobacterium kumbetense. The sequence continues at coordinate 35,750 of NZ_JAMQGR010000008.1, read as the reverse complement.
CTGCTGGCGCGCTGCGCCACCCTGGCCGGCCCCACCCTGCGCATCGCCGGCCAGCAAACGGCCGGACGGGGACGCGCCGGGCGGCCCTGGGTGTCACAACCGGACGCCAGCCTGATGTTCTCGCTGGCCTGGCGCTTCAAGGGACCGCTGCACCGGCTGGTCGGCCTGCCGCTGGCCGTCGGCGTGGCGCTGGCCGAAACCATGACAGCGCTGGGCGTGCCGGTGCAGCTGAAGTGGCCAAACGACCTGCTCAAGGATGGACATAAACTGGCCGGCATCCTCGTCGAGACGCAGCAGACGCCAGACGGTGGCGTGTGGGCCGTCATCGGCTGCGGCATCAATCTGCTGATGCCAGACGCGCTGGAACGGCAGATCGGCCGCAGCGTCTCGGCCGTGCCCTGGCTGGCGCAAATGGAGCGCAATACCCTGGTGGCGGCGCTCCTGAGCCGCCTGGCCGGCGTGCTGGCCGAATTCGACGACACGGGCTTTGCACCCTTCACGGAACGCTGGAACGCACTGCATGCCTGGCAAGGCCAGCACGTGAAAATGCTCGACAATGGCCAACTGCTGCAGCAAGGCGTGGCGGCCGGCGTGGATGAACTGGGCCGGCTGCTGCTGCGCGGCGAGGACGGCTTGCAGCACATCATGTCCGGCGACGTGTCCCTGCGCCTGACGGGGGAGTAAGCGCATGCTGCTGCTGATCGACGCCGGCAATACGCGCATCAAATGGGCGCTCGTGGCCGCCGACAGCGCCGCCGGCGGCTGGCTGGCCAGCGGCGCCGTCACGCATGCGCAGATCGACACCCTGGCCGCGCAGTGGGCGTCACTCGCCATCGGCGAAGCACTGCTGTCGAACGTGGCAGGCGCCATCATCGGCACGCGCCTGCGCGCCATGTTGCCGGTCGTTACCCGCGACTTTGTCTCGCTGCCGCAGCTGGCGGGACTAAAAAACGGCTATCGCGCGCCGTCGCAACTGGGCTGCGACCGTTTTGCCGCCGCCATCGGCGCGCACGCGCTGGCGCCTGGCCAGGCCGTCATCGTCGCCAATTGCGGCACTGCCACCACCATCGACGCCATCACGGCCGATGGCGTTTTCCTCGGCGGGATGATCTTGCCGGGACTGGGACTGATGGCCAGCTCGCTGGCGCGCAACACGGCGCAGTTGCCGCAAATCGCCAGCGACGCCCTGCTGCCGGCCGGCTTTGCCGACAACACGAATGACGCCATCCTCTCCGGCTGCCTGGCGGCCCAGGCAGGCGCCATCGAACGGGCCGTGCGCATGCACGGCGCCAGCGCCTGCCTGCTGTCGGGCGGCGCCGCATCGCGCATCGCACCGGCCCTGGCGCTGGCGGTGCCGCTGCACCTGGTCGACAATGTCGTCATGCTCGGCCTGCAGGCGGCCGCACGCGCCGGGGCTGCAGGAACACAAGGAAATCACCCATGCTGAAATTCGTCTTCTGGCTGCTGGCCGGCGTCAACCTGCTGGTGCTGGCCATCGGCCAGGGCTATCTGGGCAGTTTTCGCACGGAGACACGCGAGCCGGCGCGCCTGAAAAACCAGCTGCAGGCGACCAAGCTCACCTTGCTGACGCAGGAGCAGGCCATGGCGCCCGCCGCGCCGCCTGCTGCCGAAGAGGCAGTGACGCCGGCGGCGGCCGCACCGGCGCCACCGACATCGTATGCCTGTACGGAAGTGGGCAATTTCGTGCTGGCTGACGGGCGCCGCTTCGAAGCGCAAGTGGCGTCGCTGGACTTGGGCGACCGCCAGTCGCGCCGCAACGTGGCCGGCCAGGAGATTTCCAGCTACATGGTGTACATCCCGCCGCAGGGCAGCAAGGAAGGCGCCGACCGCAAGGCGGGCGAATTGAAGCAGCTGGGCGTGACGAATTACTTCATCATGAATGAAAGCAGCCCGCTACGCTGGGGCATTTCACTGGGCGTGTTCAAGTCGGAAACCAGCGCGCAAAGCCAGCTGGCATCGCTCAACAAACAAGGCGTGCACAGCGCCCGCGTCGCACCGCGCTACAGCGCCAGCAAGCAGATGGCTTACCAGTTCCGCGACCTCGACGCCGTCACGCGCGCGCGTCTGGAAAAGATCAAAACGCAGTTCCCTGACCAGGAACTGCGCAACTGCAAATAAGCACCTGACTAAACCTACTGCGCGTCGCGCTTTGCAGCCTGCGATGCTCGCTGTGCTCCAGCACAGCTGCGCTTCTTAGCCAAAAATCGCTGCCGCTCGCTACGGTTTTATCAGGTGCTTTGCACCGTCAGGCGAGCCTATCGCTGGATGACGATAGGCTTGATGCCTGTCGATTCCGGCAAGTTCGCCGCCGCGCGGGCCGCTTCGGCGCGGCTGGAGAACGGTCCGCCGTACAGGCGGAACAGGTTACCGGCCTGCACCACGCCCAGGGTACCGAGGGCTGCCGCGTATGGCGCCAGGCGCGAACGTCCCGATTCCGCATTGTCGGCGCGCGAGTAGGCGCCCAGCTGCAAGTAGAACCCGCTGGCCAGCGCCGCCGGCGCCGGCATGGCCACCGTCGCATCGACGGGCAGCATCTGCGTCGACACTTCCGGCTGCACCACGGCGCCCGTTTCCACGGGCGTGTCGATGGAGATGGCCACCACGGACGGCACCGGCTTGGGCGCCGCACGGGCCGCAAGGATGGCGTCGATATCGGCTGGCAGCAGCCGTTCGACGACCACCTGGTGGCTGCCCTTGCCGAGGAAACCCAGCTTCAGCGCCGCCGTGTAGGACACGTCAATCACGCGCGTGGCGTGAAACGGTCCGCGGTCATTGATGCGCACGATCACCTGCTCGCCGCTGTCGATGCTCGTCACGCGCGCATACGATGGAATCGGCAAGGTCGGATGGGCCGCCGTCATCTTGTACATATCGTAGATTTCACCGGACGAGGTGCGCTGGCCATGGAATTTCTTGCCATACCAGGTACCCGTGCCCTTCTGCTTGAACGGTTCGTTATCGGTGATCGGCGTGTAGGTCTTGCCGAAGACGACATACGGGCGGTTCGAGCGCGTGGAATACGGCTCGTTACGCACTTCCGCATCGGGCACGTCGCGCAGGTTGGCCGGCGGATTGTCGCCCGGGCCATCGTCCTTGTAGTAGCCGCCACGCCCGGAGCCGGCCGCCGGCAGCGCAGGCAAGGTGGGATCCTGGCGCACAGGGGACTTGACCTTGCCGCCGGATGGCAGCGGCACGTTATTCGATGCGGGCTTTTGCGGCGTCGTGCCGCAGGCGGCCAGGGTCAGCAAGACCGCCAGCAGTGTGGCAACATTCGGCCCGCGCATGACAAAGGTATCGAAAGGCGCGCGCATCAGGTCTGCACCAGCTTGCGGTGGCGCTGAATGCTCATCAGGATACCGGTGGCCACGCCCAGGGTCAGCAGCGCGGTGCCGCCATAGCTGAGGAATGGCAAGGGGACGCCGACCACCGGCACGATGCCGCTGACCATGCCCATGTTGACGAAGGCGTAAGTAAAGAAAATCATAGTGATCGCTCCTGCCAGCAGGCGAGTGAAAAAACTGGGGGCGTTGGCGGCGATCATCAGCCCCCGTCCCACCAGCAGCAAATACATCAGCATCAGGATCAAGTTACCGACCAGGCCGAATTCCTCGGAATATACGGCAAAAATAAAATCGGTCGTGCGTTCCGGAACAAACTCCAGGTGGGCTTGCGTGCCGTGTGTCCAGCCCTTGCCCGTCATGCCGCCGGAACCGATGGCGATGATGGACTGGATGATATGGAAGCCCTTGCCCAGCGGGTCCTTGGTCGGGTCGATCAGCATCATCACGCGGTCGCGCTGGTAATCATGCAGGTGCGACCAGGCGATCGGCAGGCAGGAAACAAAAGTGATCAGCAAGCCGGCCAGCACCTTCCACGACAAACCTGCCAGGAAGATGACGGTAAAGCCGGCCGCCACCACCAGCAGCGCCGTGCCCAGGTCGGGCTGGCGCGCGATCAGATAGACGGGCGCCAGCAACAGCACGGCTGCCATCACGAACGATTTCCAGCGCAGGGCGCCCGCATTGTGCTGGAAGAACCAGGCCAGCATCAGCGGCGTGGCGATCTTCAGGAATTCGGACGGCTGGATGTCGATCACGCCGATATGCAGCCAGCGCCGCGCACCGAGCTTGATGGTGCCGAACAGCGCCACTGCCACCAGCAAGATCACCGACACCGTATAGGCGGGTACGGCGATGCGCATCATCATCTGCGGCGTGACGTTGGCCGCCACCCACATGACGAAAAAGCACAGCAGGATATTGCGCAAATGGTCTTCGATCTTGCCGGGGATGCCGATGCTGGCCGAATACAGGGTCAGCAGGCTGGTGCTGAGCAGCATCAGGATGATGATCATCAGCGGCGGATCGAACACCGCCAGATAGGGTTTGGCGCGCCGCCACAGCGAGCGCCTCTCGTTAATGGGCATGTGCTTCCTTATTGTCTGGCAGGTGCCGTCGGGGCTGCTTGCTCGTCCGTAATTTCTTCCAGGGTGCGCACTTCGTCGACATCTTCCTTGGGCACCTTGGTGGTGTCCTTTTCCTTGTCGCTTGGGCGCTTGCCCAGCAGGTAGTAGTCGAGCGCCTTGCGCGCGATCGGCGCGGCCACGCCGGCGCCGAAGCCGGCGTTTTCCACCACGATGGCAATCGCGATGCGCGGCTTGTCGGCCGGCGCGAAGGCCGTAAACAAGGCGTTGTCGCGCAGGCGTTCGGCCAGCAGCTTGGCATTGTACTTCTCGTTTTTCTTGATGCCCACCACCTGCGCCGTACCCGTCTTGCCACCCACCGTGTACTGCACGCCGGTGAAGATGCGTGCGGCCGTGCCGCCTTGCTCGCTGGTCACGCCCACCATGGCGCGCTTGATGATGTCGATGTTTTCCTGCTTGAGCGCGATGCGGTAGCTTTCCTTCGGCACCGTCAGGGTGCGCGCGCGCGTGGCGGCGTCTTCGATGATCTTCACCAGATGCGGTTTCATCACCACGCCGTTATTGGCCAGGTTGGCCGTCGCGTGGGCGATCTGCAGCGGCGTATACGAGTTGTAGCCGGAGCCGTTACTCACCGAAATCGTGTCGCCGCCCACCCATTTTTTCTGCTGCGGCGTCTTGAAGCGATTGCGCTTCCATTCCGTCGACGGCAGCACGCCCGTCTTTTCGTTATTCAGGTCGATGCCCGTCAACTGGCCGAAACCGAACGGCTTCATGAAGTCGTGGATGGCGTCGATGCCCATGTCGCGGCCCAGCTGATAGTAATAGGTGTTGCACGAGACGACGATGGACTTGTGCATGTCCACCGTGCCATGGCCGCCCACCTTATCGTCGCGGAAGGTATGCCCGCCGAGGATGAAGAAACCGGGATCGGAAATCGACTGGCTCGGCGTGCGCTTGCCCAATTCCAGCGCGGCCAGCGCCATGAAGGGCTTGAAGGTCGAGCCGGGCGCGTAGGTGCCGGACAGGGGGCGGTTGACCATCGGCCGGTCCAGCGAGGTATTGAGCTCATTCCAGCTTTGCTGGTCGATGCCGTCGACGAACAGGTTGGGGTCATAGCCTGGCTTGGAGACGTAGGCGAGGATGTCGCCCGTGGCCGGGTCGATGGCCACGGCCGCGCCGCGCCATTCGCCGAACGCTTCCTCGACCACTTTTTGCAGTTCGATGTCGATCGACAGGATCAGGTTGTTGCCTGGGGTGGCCGCAGTGCGCGACAGGGTGCGCATGGCGCGCCCGCCGGCCGACACTTCCACCTCTTCGTAGCCGGTGGTGCCATGCAGCTGTTTCTCGTAGCTTTTTTCCAGGCCTTCCTTGCCGATATGGTCAGTGCCGTTGTAGTTGGCCGCGTCCTCGCCCTCTTCCAGCGCCTTGGCTTCATTGCGGTTGATGCGGCCGATGAAGCCCACCACGTGCGAAGCGATTTCGCCCATCGGATACTGGCGGAACAGGCGCGCCTGCACCTCGACGCCTGGGAAGCGGAAACGCTGCGCCGTGAAGCGCGCCACTTCCTCGTCCGTCAGGCGCGTGCGCAGAGGCACGCTGACGAAGTTCTTCGATTCTTCCAGCAGCTTCTTGAAGCGGCGGCGGTCCTTGATGTCGATCTGCACCAGGGTCGACAGCTCGTCGATCACGGAATCGAGACTGGCGCTCAATTTCGATGGCGTGATTTCCAGCGTATAGGCCGAGTAATTGCGCGCCAATACCACGCCGTTGCGGTCGAGGATCAGGCCGCGCGTGGGCACGATGGGCACCACGGCGATGCGGTTGTCCTCGGCCTTGGTGGCGTAATCCTCGTGCTTGATCACCTGCAGCCAGATGAAACGCGCCAGCAGCAGCGAAAAGCAGACGAAGACGAGCGCGCCCAGGATGGTCAGGCGCATGCGGAAAAAATGCAGTTCGCGCTCGGTGTTCTTGAGTTCAGTCATGGCAGGCGCTCGTCAGATCGGCCGGTTGTGGTCACGGTCCACGGCGCGGCGCTGCGGTGCCAGCAGGATCCACGTGACGAGGGGCCACAGGGCCACGGCGACGAAGCTCTCGATGAAATTGAGCCAGCCGGGGAAACGGCCCGAGACGATCAGCCGCGTCAGCAATTGCAGCGCCTGCGTCAGCAGCAGCAGCGGCAGCACGTGCAGCGCCTGCGTCAGGATGGGGAACCACAGCACGCGGCGGTGCATCATGATGGCGAAATACGACAGCAAGGTGTAGGCCAGCGCATTCTCGCCCAGCAGGGTCGAATCGTGCACGTCCATCATCAGACCCATGAAGAACGCCACGCCGATGCCGACCTTGCGCGGCTGGTGGATGCCCCAGAAGACCAGCACCAGGGCGACGAAATCGGGCACGCCGACGAACTGCCCCCACGGCAGCAAATTCAGCAAAAAAGCGCACAGCAGGGAAAAACCGATGAACAGGGGGCTGACCGGCAGCAGGATGTAATGCGGGCGGTTCATCGTGTCGCTTCCTTCGGTGGCACGGCGGCAGGTGTTGGTACAGGTGTTGGTACAGGTCCTGCAGGCGCCGCCGGTTTCGGTGCAGGGCTCGCAGGCGGTTTCGCGGCCGGCACTGCGGCCGTATTGGCGGCAGGTGGTGTCGCAGCGGCAGCCGCAGGCTCCTTGGCAGGGTCCTTGATCGGCGCCATCTTGCCGGCGATCTTGCGGCCCGTCTTGACTTCTTCGGCGGGCGGACGCGGTGGAATGTCCGGCGACGTCATCAAGATGAGCAGCTGGGTGTTGCGCTCGATGCCGGCCAGCGGCTGGCACACGACGCGGCCGAACGGGCCATGCGCATTGCGCTCGACCAGGGTCACGCGCGCCACGGCCAGGCCGGCCGGGTACAGGCCGTCGAGGCCCGAGGTAATGACGATGTCGCCGATCTGGATGTCGGCGCTGGGGGCCGTGAAGCGCAGCTCCATGGTGCCGGACTTGCCACGGCCGATGGCCACGCTGCGCACGCCGTTGCGCAACAGCTGCACGGGAATGGCTTGCTCTTCATCGGTCAGCAGGGTCACTTCGGAGGTGAACGGGAACACGCGCGTGACTTGCCCCACCACGCCGAGGTTGTCGATCACGGGACGGCCCAGTTCCACGCCATGCTGGATACCGCGATCGAGCACGATCTTGCGCGTGGCCGAATCGCGCGTGTCATACAGGACTTCGGCCATCATGGTCTTGACGGGAACGCGCTCGCGCGCTTCCATCAATTTGCGCAGGTGGTTGTTTTCAACGATATTGAGCTGCGCCTGCTGCAGGATCTGCGCCGAGGCGATTTGCTCGTGTTTCAGGTCGCGCACCTGTTTTTCCAGGGCGGACAGCGAAGAAAAGTAATTGCCGACGCCAAGCGCCACATCGCGCGGCACCAGGGCCGCCATCTGCACCGGATACAGCACGGTGCCGACGGCCTGGCGCACGGCCGTCAGCGCGTGCATGCGCGAATCGACCAGCAGCAGGGCGATTGAAATGCCGGCGAACACCATCATCTTGACGCGGGCGGAGGCGCCTTGTTTGAAAAGTGGCGGAGGACTGTATTCCATGACTTCCAATAATCAGGCCAGGCGCAGTGCGCCAACGTGCAGGCCCCGGTCAGACGCCGGCGCCAAAACCAAAAAAAGGCCGGAGTTGGTTTCCGGCCCTTCTGTCAGATTATTCGTAGGAGAAGATCGAGCCGAGCTTGTCCATACGTTCCAGTGCCATCCCGGAACCGCGCACCACGCAGGTGAGCGGGTCCTCGGCCACCAGCACCGGCAGGCCGGTTTCCTCCATCAGCAGGCGGTCCAGGTCGCGCAGCAGTGCGCCGCCGCCCGTCAGCATCATGCCTTTTTCGGCGATGTCGGCGCCCAGTTCCGGCGGCGTCTGTTCCAGCGCGTTCTTCACGGCCGAGACGATGTTGTTCAGCGGATCGGTCAGCGCTTCGAGGATCTCGTTGCTGGAGATGGTGAACGAGCGCGGGATGCCTTCGGACAGGTTGCGGCCCTTGACTTCCATTTCCTTCACTTCCGAACCAGGGAAGGCCGAACCGATGGCCTTCTTGATGGCTTCAGCCGTCTGTTCGCCGATCAGCATGCCGTAGTTGCGGCGGATGTAGTTGACGATGGCTTCATCGAACTTGTCGCCGCCGACGCGCACGGAACCCTTGTAGACCATGCCGCCCAGCGAGATGATGCCCACTTCGGTGGTGCCGCCGCCGATGTCGACCACCATCGAGCCCGTTGCTTCGGACACGGGCAAGCCCGCGCCGATGGCCGCTGCCATCGGTTCTTCGATCAGGTACACCTGCGAGGCGCCGGCACCCAGGGCCGATTCGCGGATGGCGCGGCGTTCGACCTGGGTCGAACCGCACGGCACGCAAATGATGATGCGCGGCGATGGACGGAAGAATTTCGAGTCGTGCACCATGCGGATGAATTGCTTGAGCATCTGCTCGGTGACGGTGAAGTCGGCGATCACGCCATCTTTCATCGGACGAATCGCTTCGATATTGCCCGGCACCTTGCCCAGCATCTGCTTGGCTTCCTTGCCGACTGCCTGAATGGTCTTCTTGCCATTCGGACCGCCTTCCTGGCGGATGGCGACAACGGATGGCTCGTCCAGGACGATACCGAGGCCGCGTACATAAATAAGGGTGTTGGCCGTGCCCAAGTCAATGGCCAGATCGGTGGAGATATACCTGCGTAAAAAACCAAACATGAGTGTCCTGTAGCGCATCGAGCTGCGCAAAAGCTGTTTATGGGGAGTTTCAAAGCGGGCGCTTTCAGGCACCCTGAAAATCCAAAAGGCGATTTTTCCGGGTTTCGCTTGGCGCTTGCGCAATCTTTTCTATGCTGCGGCAGCAGTCCATCAGCGCCGGCAACGCATTAACCCGCCATTCTACCTTATAATTTGAATGCGATTTGCTCAAAAACCATGGAAAAGTGCGACTCTTGCAGCCGCGAGTTACGCGGCATTCCTCGATTTTTGTGAGCAAAATAGCAGTAAATACCCGCGTTTTATCAAAACGCCAACTTAATACTAATGCGCGGCACTCCGCGCCATTCGCCATGTCCCTGACACTCTCCGACGTAAAACGCATCGCCCACCTGGCCCAACTTGAAATGGCCGACGACCAGGCCGTCACGTCTTTGGCCCAATTGAACAAGATTTTTGCACTCGCGGAACAAATGCAAGCCGTCAATACCGATGGCGTGGCGCCCCTGAGCCACCCGCTGGCCGCCCACATGGACAATATTGCCCTGCGCCTGCGCGACGATATCGCCACGGAACAGAACCGCCGCGACGCCTACCAGGCCGTGGCGCCGAAGGTACAGGATGGCCTGTATCTCGTGCCCAAGGTCATCGAGTAAACACGCCATAGCGCTGTTCCCGCCTTTTTGCCGAATATCAAAATAGAAACGCCATGCATACAAAATCCATCAAACAGCTGTCCACGCTTTTGCAGAACAAGGAAATTTCCGCCGTTGCACTGGCGACGCATTTCCTCGACCGCATCGAAGCGGACACCTCGAACGCCTTCCTGCACGTCGACCGTGCCCTGACCCTGGCGCAAGCTGCCGAGGCCGACGCGCGCATCGCCGCCGGCACGGCCACGCCCTTGACGGGCGTGCCGATCGCGCACAAGGATTTGTTCGTCACGAAAGGCTGGCGCACGACAGCCGGCTCAAAAATGCTGGCCGACTACGCCAGTCCGTTTGACGCCACCGTGGTGGAAAAATTCCAGGCCGCCGGCATGGTCACCCTGGGCAAGGTCAATTGCGATGAATTCGCCATGGGCTCCGGCAATGAGAACTCGGCCTTCGGCGCCGTGCAAAACCCGTGGGACAAGACGGCCGTACCAGGCGGCTCGTCCGGCGGCTCGGCCGCCGCCGTGGCGGCTGGCCTGACGCCGGCCGCCACCGGCACCGACACGGGCGGCTCGATCCGCCAGCCAGCCGCGTTTTGCGGCATCACCGGCATCAAGCCGACGTATGGCCGCGTCTCGCGCTTCGGCATGATCGCCTTTGCCTCGTCGCTGGACCAGGGCGGCCCGATGGCCCGCTCGGCCGAAGACTGCGCCCTGCTCTTGAGCGCCATGGCCGGCTTCGACGAACGCGACTCGACCAGCCTGTCGCCGGAACAGGGCGGCGTGGCGGAAGATTTTTCGCGTGAACTGGGCCAGCCGCTGACGGGCTTGCGCATCGGCGTGCCACGCGAATACTTCGGCGAAGGCCTGGCCAAGGACGTGGAAGCAGCCGTGCGCGGCGCGCTGGCGCAGTATGAAAAGCTGGGCGCCACCCTGGTCGACATCTCGCTGCCGAACACCGCCCTGTCGATTCCCGCCTATTACATGATCGCGCCGGCCGAAGCGTCGTCGAACCTGTCGCGCTATGACGGCGTGCGCTACGGCCACCGCGCTACCGAGTACAAGGACTTGCAGGACATGTACAAGAAGTCGCGCGCACAGGGCTTCGGACCCGAAGTACAACGCCGCATCATGGTCGGCACCTATGTGCTGTGCCACGGCTACTACGACGCCTATTACCTGAAGGCGCAAAAGATCCGCCGCCTGATCGCGCAGGATTTCGACGCCGTGCTCAATGGCCCGAACGCCGTCTGCGACGTCATCATGGGCCCCGTCGCGCCGACCGTCGCCTGGGACCTGGGCGACAAGACGGACGACCCGGTGGCGAACTACCTGGCCGACATCTACACCCTGTCGACCAGCCTGGCCGGCCTGCCCGGCATGTCGATCCCGTGTGGTTTCGGCGAGGGCGAAAAGAACGCCAAGCGCCCCGTCGGCCTGCAAATCATCGGCAATTACTTTGGCGAAGCCAAATTGCTGAACGTGGCCCACCAGTTCCAGCAAGTGACGGACTGGCATACGCGCAGCCCGGCAGGCATTTAAGAAATAATTCGCGCCGCCCAGGCGGCGCCACCAAAAAATAAGCGAGAACACTATGCAATGGGAAGTCGTCATCGGTCTTGAGAACCACGTTCAGCTCACGACCGAATCCAAAATTTTCAGCGGTTCGCCGATCAAGTACGGCGCCGACGCCAACACGCAAGCGAGCCCCGTCGACCTGGCGCTGCCAGGCGTGCTGCCGGTGATGAACAAGCAAGCCGTCGACCGCGCCATCCGCTTCGGCCTGGCCGTCGGCGCCACCGTCGCGCCGCACTCGGTCTTCGCGCGCAAAAACTATTTTTATCCCGATTCGCCCAAGGGTTACCAGATCAGCCAGTTCGAGGACCCCGTCGTCATCGGTGGCGCCCTGACCTTCGGCTATGAAAAGGATGGCGAATTCGTCACCAAGACGGTCAACCTGACGCGCGCCCACCTGGAAGAAGACGCGGGCAAATCGCTGCATGAAGACTACGCGGGCATGAGCGGCATCGACTTGAACCGCGCCGGCACGCCGCTGCTGGAAATCGTCTCGGAACCGGAAATCCGCAGCGCCGCCGAAGCCGTGGCCTACGCCAAGGCCCTGCACTCGCTGGTCATGTGGCTGGGCGTTTGCGACGGCAACATGCAGGAAGGTTCGTTCCGCTGCGACGTCAACGTTTCCGTGCGCCCCGTCGGCCAGAAGGAATTCGGCACCCGCTGCGAAATCAAGAACCTGAACTCCTTCCGCTTCATCGAGGAAGCCGTGCACGTGGAAGTGCGCCGCCAGATCGAACTGATCGAAGAAGGCGGCAAGGTCGTGCAAGCGACGCGCCTGTACGATCCGGACCGCAAGGAAACGCGCGAAATGCGCAGCAAGGAAGACGCGCAGGATTACCGCTACTTCCCGGACCCTGACCTGCCGCCGCTGGTCATCTCGCAAGCGTGGATCGACACGGTCAAGGCCTCGATGCCGGAACTGCCGGCCGCCATGCGCACCCGCTTCATCAGCGAATACGCGCTACCGGAATACGACGCGCTGGTGCTGACGCAGTCGAAAGCCATGGCCACCTACTTCGTCGCCGTGGTCGACAAGGCTGGCAAGGAAAACGCCAAGGCCGCCGCCAACTGGCTGATGGGCGACGTGTCGTCGACCCTGAACCGCGAAGGCGTGGACCTGGACGACGCCCCCGTCTCCGCCGCGCAGCTGGCCGCCATGCTCAAGCGCATCGCCGACGGCACGATCTCGAACAAGGCGGCAAAGGAAGTCTTTGCCGGCATGTGGGAAGCGAAGTCGGACGACGAAAATCTGGTCGACACCATCATCGACGCCAAGGGCCTGAAGCAGATATCGGACTCGGGCGCCCTGGAAGCCATCGTCGATGAAGTGTTGGCGGCGAACGCCAAGTCGGTGGAACAGTACCGCGCCGGCAAGGAAGCGGCGATTAACGCGCTGATCGGCCAGGCCATGAAAGCGTCCAAGGGCAAGGCCAACCCGGCCCAGCTGACGGAACTGCTGAAGGCCAAACTGGCGGGGTAATCTTCGCGAGAGGCATGCAAAAGGACGCTGCGGCGTCCTTTTTTTATGCGCCGCCCGCTTGCAGTATGATCATGGATTCTTCCACGCACCTGTGAATACGCCATGAACAAGATCAAAACCGGCCTGGTCGGCTACGGCTTTGCCGGCTCTACCTTCCACGCTCCCGTGCTGTCCGCCATCGAGGCCCTGGAACTGGCCGCCGTCGCTTCCAGCAAACCGGAGCTCGTGCACAAGGATTGGCCGCACGCGACCGTGTATGCCGAGCCCGCGCAGCTGTTTGCCGATCCGTCCATCGAACTGGTCGTCATCGCCGCGCCCAATGAGGCGCATTTCAGCCTGGCGCAAGCGGCCCTGCAGGCGGGCAAGCACGTGGTGGTGGACAAGCCCTTTACCATTTCCAGCTTTGAAGCACAGAGCCTGATCGCGCTGGCCAAAGAGCGCAAGCTGGTGCTCAGCGTGTATCACAACCGGCGCTGGGATGGCGACTTCCTGACCCTCAAAACGCTGCTGGCGCAGGGTACCCTGGGGCGCATCGCCAGCGTCGAGTCGCATTTCGACCGCTTCCGTCCCGAGATCCGCCAGCGCTGGCGCGAGTCTGGCGCACCGGGCGGCGGCTTGCTGTACGACCTGGGTCCGCACATGCTGGACCAGGCCATGCAGCTGTTCGGTCAGCCGGAAAAACTGTACGCCGATATCGCCCTGCAGCGCGACGGCGCGCAGGCTGTAGATTATATGCACCTTGTGCTGTACTACGACCGGCTGCGCGTGGTGCTGCAAGCGGGTTGCCTGGTAAAGGCACCGACGGCGCGCTTCGCCGTGCATGGCGACAAAGGCAGTTTTGTGAAGTTTGGCCTCGACCCGCAGGAAGACGCCCTGAAGGCAGGCGGCAGGCCGGGCCAACCCGGCTGGGGCGTGGATCCCGTGCGCGGCGCCCTGCACCTGGGCACGCAGCCGGACGGCCATTTCGAACACCTCGAGATGCAGGCGGGCCGCTACCAGGACTTTTACCAGGGCATGGCCGACGCCATCCGCCACGGCGCACCGGCGCCCGTGGCAGCCGAAGATGCGGCGGCGACGATACGTCTGATCGAACTGGCGCTGCAAAGCGCCACCGAAGGGCGCGTACTCAAGGTCAGTTGATGACGAAGGCCAGCACCACGGCGCCCAGCGCCAACAGGGCCAGGCCGCAAATGAACAGCAGTTCGCCCCACCATTCGTAGCACAAGCGCGACTGGCCGGGGCGCAGCGACATGAACGAAAGCACGGCGCTGACGAGAAAGACGATGGCATCGACGGCCAGCAGCTTGTCGATCGCCACGCGCACCTCGCCGCGCGGCGCCAGGTGGCCGATCGACAGCACCGTCATGCATACGCCGACCATCGTCGCCGACGTGGGCAGGATATGGGCAGACAAACCGCGCGCCGGCACGCCCCGCTCGGGCGCCTTGCCATCGCCCGGCATCAAGGCCGGCCCTGGTTCGTTCCCGCCGGCCAGACCAGCTCCACGCGCGCGGAGCTGCCCGCCTTGACCTGCACCTTGCGCTCCAACGTCTTGCCGGCCAGGGTGGCGCGCAAGCTGTAGTTGCCCGGCGGCAGTTTCGCCAGCAGGAACGGTCCGCTGGCCGACGTTTCCAGCACCGACATCCCCTTGGCATCGCTGATCTGCAGCTTCACGTCGGAGGCAAATTCCGCCTTGCCTGCCGCCTGCACGGAAAACACCAGGCTCAATGGCCAATGCCGGCTGGCGCTCTTGATGGCCGTCGACTCGTCGAGGCCGATGCCGCCGCTCAGGTACTCCACCGCCCCGCTCTTCTGCACGGGCGGCAGTGCGTTATCCGCTTGCGCCTGCGCCGCACTTCCCAGCAACAGCCCGGCGGCCAGCACTGCCGCCGCCAGGCCCAGGGTACCGCGTCTGTTTGATGCCATCTCACTCTCCTCGTGTCGGTTGAATCAAGATAGGAAGCGCAGCTTAGGCAGGACTTAGGAAACCATCAACGCCGGCGCATGGCCTCGGCGATCTTCTGGTCCGTCTTGAACTGGCTCAGCGCATATACGGCCCAGATCGTCGCTGGCAGCCAGCCGATCAAGGTGATTTGCAGGATCAGGCAAATGATGCCGGCGATCGGACGGCCGATCGTGAAAAAGGTCAGCCACGGGAATATCAGGGCAATCAGCAAGCGCATCGTTCGTTCCTTCAGTATTCCCCTGCGCCGCGGGGACCGGGCCGGCATGCGGCGGTAAAATCCATTGACCTGATTATAACGATACCTGCGCCTCACGCGGCGCGGGTGCCAGTTGTTTTTCCATCCACGCCAGAATGGCGGCGAAGATCTCCTCGCGGTTCAGTTCATTGAAATTCTCGTGATAATTGGCCGGATAGTAGTGATAGTCGAGCAAGCCATCGGGCACGCTGCGCAGCATGCTCTCCGTGGCGCGGCTGTCGGCCAGCTTGTCGTCACCGGCCACCACGGCAAACAGGGGGAAACGCCAGCCCGACAAGCCGCACGCCAATTCCTTTTGCGCCGACGTCAAGGCATGGGCGAAGCGTACCGAGGCGGCACTGGCGCGGATGCCGTCGCGCTCATCCTGGAAATGGCGCGCGGTAATGGTCTGGTCGTGCGTGAGCAGCATGGTCAGGTTCCCCAGCGGCACCTTCATCGTGGGGAAGCGCTGCGCCAGCCAGCCCGACAGCATCTGCAGCACCTTCGGCACGGGAATCGCATTCACGTAATACGGCGATGAGATGACAAAACCCTTGATGGCCGGGTCGCCCGCAAAGCGCCGCAGCCCCAGATGCGTGGCGATCAAGCCGCCCATGGAGTGGCCCATGACGAAAATCGGCACGCCTGGATACGCCTGCTTGACCCAGGCGAGGAACAGCTCTTCGTCGTCGAGGAAAGCCTCGAACGATGGGATATCGACCTTGCGCTGGCCATCGTGGCCCACCATGTCGAAGCTGACGGTGGCGATGGCGTGCTGGCGGAAGTACAGCGCCGGCGTGACATAATCGCCCGCATGCGCCATGCCGCCGTGGATCGCCAGGATCACGGCACGTGGCTGTTGTGGCCCTGGCGGCTGCCAGATGTGGATGGGGCGCTCGACCTGGTCGCTGCACCGCAGGCTGGCCATCTTGTCTTCTGAAAAACGCATCGCTGCTCCTGTCATGCCCTGTCACGCCTTCAGATGATCGATCAACTGGCGCGCATACAGGGGTAATTCACTGAACTGGCGCACGCAAATCGTCAGATTGCGTACCGACCAGGGATCGGATAATTCCAGGCAGCGCAGTGCCATCGTCTGCTGGCAGCGGCTGGCAGCCGCCAGCGGCACCACGCTGATGCCCACGCCGCTGGCCACCATGCGGCACACGGCATCGAAGCTGCGCAGGCGCACGCGCACCTTCAACGGGCGGCCCAGGCGCGCCGCATGCATGCCCAGATACTGCTGCATCGCGCTGTCGTCGGCCAGGCCGATGAAATCGTGATCCAGCACGCTGGCAAAGTCGACGACGCCATCCTGGCCCAGCGCGCGGTGGTGCACGCCGTCAGCCGCCGCGATGACCACCAGCCGGTCGGGGCGAAACAAAAACGTCTGCAAGCCGCGCATGTCGACCGAATCGGACACGATGCCCATATCGGCCAACCCTTCCGAGACAGCC
This sequence comes from Janthinobacterium kumbetense, assembly GCF_023703445.1. Lineage (NCBI taxonomy): Bacteria > Pseudomonadati > Pseudomonadota > Betaproteobacteria > Burkholderiales > Oxalobacteraceae > Janthinobacterium > Janthinobacterium kumbetense. Next base: position 19,205 of record NZ_JAMQGR010000008.1, on the reverse strand, counting down.
TTGACGATATCGTAACTGAGGCGCTCTTCCAGGTCGATGGTCAGGTTCGGATGGCGGTCGAGAAAAGCGCCGAGCGCCTCGGGCAAAAATTCGCTGAGCGCCGCCGTATTGCACAGCAGCCGCAACTGCCCTTTCAAGCCGCGCGCAAACTCACCGAGCTCGCCGCGCATTTTCTCCATTTGCAGTAAAACGAGGCGCGCGTGATGCAGCAAGGTCTGGCCCACGGGGGTCGGCTCCACGCCGCGCCGCCCGCGCAGCAGCAAGGGCATGCCCAGCATCTCTTCCATGCCGCGCACGCGCGCACTGCTTGAGGCCAGCGCCAGGTGGCTGCGCGCGGCGCCCGCCGTCAGGCTGCCCGCCTCCACCACGTTGACAAACAGCTGCAAATCGACCAGATCAAAGCGCATGGCGGCTCTCCTTTTCGCCATCTTATCAGCCTTCGTATTTTACAGAGGCTGACTCAAAATAATCCACCTTGGCGAAATCCGCAAGCGCGCGCAGAATCCACGCAAAATCACTGTGGGATGAAAAAAATGGAGACGTCATTTCTGCTGGCCGTCGGCGCCAGCTTCCTCGTCGCTGGCTTCGTCAAGGGCGTAGTCGGCCTGGGGCTGCCGACGGTGGCCATGGGCACGCTCAGCCTCGTCATGCCGCCCGTGCAGGCGGCCGCCCTGCTGATCGTGCCCTCGATGGTGACGAACGTGTGGCAACTGGCGGCCGGCCCCGGCCTGCGGGCGCTGCTGCGTCGCTTGTGGCCCATGCTGACCGCCGTCATGGCGGGCACCCTGGCGGGCGGCGCCCTGCTGCCAAAGGATAGCGGCACCTGGGCCGTCGTCGCGCTGGGCGTGGCGCTAATGCTGTATGCGCTGGCGGGACTGTTTTCGCTGCAGCTGCGCGTGCCGACGCGGCACGAAGCGTGGCTGGGCCCCATGGCGGGCGCGGCGACAGGACTGGTGACGGCCGCCACGGGCGTGTTCGTGATCCCCGCCGTGCCGTATCTGCAGGGACTGGGGCTGGCGCGCGATGCGCTGGTGCAGGCGCTGGGCCTGGCGTTTACGGCGTCGACCGTGGCGCTGGCGACCAGCCTGGCCCTGCACGGCGACTTCAGTCTCGGTGCGGCCGGCGCGTCGGCGTATGCGCTGCTGCCGGCGCTGGCCGGCATGCTGGCCGGTCAATGGCTGCGCGGGCGCATCGCGCAGCCAGTATTCAAGCGATGCTTTTTTATCGGCCTGTTCGCCCTGGGTTTGCATGCGGCGCTCAAACCATGGCTGGCGTGATGCAGATAGACTGGCAAGGGGACAGCGCGCTGTGCGCGTGGATCGACGGCCAGCAGGTGGCCATGCTCGACATCAGCAAGTGCGCGAACGAAGTGACGGTGAACATGCTGTTCGTGAAACCGCCGTTCCGCCGGCGCGGCATCGGCGGCGCGCTGCTGCGGCGGTTATTGCAATGCCATCCGCAGGCCAGCGCCGCCTGCAGCGACCCGCGGCTGCGGGCCCTGCTGGACAAGACTACTTAAATGCCATAGCGGGTGCGGTATGCCGAAACAGCCTCTTTATGTTTCAACAGTTCCGGATCGGCGCCCGCGCCATTCAGGTAGCCGAACAAGTCGTCCAGGTTGCCGATCGAGATGACGGGGATGCCATACTGTTTCGACACTTCCTGCACCGCCGAACTTGGCGACAGCTGGCCATCCGGGCCCGAGCGCTCCATGCGGTCCAGGGCGATCAGCACGGCGCATGGCTCGGCGCCGGCGGCGCGGATCATGTCCACCGATTCGCGCACCGAGGTGCCGGCCGAGATCACATCGTCAATGATGACGACTTTGCCATGCAATTTGGCGCCGACAATGGTGCCGCCTTCGCCATGGTCCTTGGCTTCCTTGCGATTGAAGGCGAACGAAGTGTTGCGGCCCTTGCCAGCCAGCGCCACGGCGGTGGCCGAGGCCAGGGTGATGCCCTTGTAGGCGGGACCGAACAGCATGTCGAATTCCACGCCCGAGTCGAGCAGGGTCTGCGCGTAGAACTGCGCCAGCTCGGCCAAGGTGGCGCCGTCATGGAACAGGCCCGCATTGAAGAAGTATGGCGACTGGCGTCCGGCCTTGGTGGTGAACTCGCCAAACCGCAAGACTCCCTTGGATACTGAAAACGCGATAAACTGCTGGCGTAAATTATTCACATTAGCCTCATTTTTTAAAAGTGCCTGTATTTTAATCCGCGCGCACCGGCGAGACAATCGCCATGCCGCGCCCGCCGGCCCCGTCCAGCGCCCTTTCACTCTAGACCTATGCCAAAAATTATCTCCGCCAACCTGAACGGCATCCGTTCCGCCGCCAAAAAAGGCTTTTTCAACTGGATGGGCGCGCAGACGGCCGATTTCATCTGCGTGCAGGAATTGAAGGCGCAACTGCCCGACATGACGCCGGAATTCCTCAACCCGCACGGCTATCATGGCCATTTCCACTATGCCGAGAAAAAGGGCTATTCCGGCACGGGCGTGTACAGCAAGGTCGAACCGGACGCCGTGCATATCGGCTTCGGCAGCCCTGAATTCGACGCCGAAGGCCGCTACGTGCGCTGTGATTTTGGCAACCTTTCCGTCATTTCCGTGTACTGCCCGTCCGGTTCGTCCGGCCCGGAGCGCCAGGAAGCCAAGTTCCGCTTCATGGAACTGTTCCTGCCGCACCTGCTGGAATTGAAGGCGCTGGGACGCGAAGTCGTCATCTGCGGCGACTGGAACATCGCCCACCACGAAATCGACCTGAAGAACTGGAAGGGTAACAAGAAAAATTCCGGCTTCCTGCCGGAAGAACGCGCCTGGCTGACGCGCGTCTTCGACGAAGTGGGCTTTGTCGACGTACACCGCGGCCTGGACAAGCGCGAAGACCAGTACACGTGGTGGAGCAACCGCGGACAAGCCTACGCGAAAAACGTGGGCTGGCGCATCGACTACCACGTCGCCACGCCCGGCATCGCGGCCCAGGCGCATACGGTCAGCGTCTACAAGGACGAGCGCTTCTCCGACCACGCGCCGCTGATCATCGACTACACGCTCAAGGCGTAAGCGCCGCTACAGGCTGCGCCGGCTTTCAAAATGGCGCGGCGCGCCGCTCAACGGGTCCGTGAAATCGATCGCGCGCGCCAGCAACTGCAAGGGCTGCGACATATCGTCGTCCTTGCACGGCAGGGCCACCGGGTAAAACGCATCGTTGACGATGGGGATGCCCAGCGCGGCCAAGTGCACGCGCAATTGATGCTTGCGCCCCGTGTGCGGCTGCAGCCGGTACAGATTCAACTCGCCACGCCGCTCGATCACGTCGATGACGGTTTCCGAGTTCGGCTCGCCCGCTTCCTCGCGCATGAGGAAAAACTGCTCCCCCTCGACCATGCGGCTGCGGTAGGTAAATGGAAAATCTCGGCCATCCAGACGTGGCGCCAGCGCCTCGTACGTCTTGCGCACTTCGCGGCGCTGGAACAGCGATTGATAGGCGCCGCGACTGGCCACCTGGCGCGAAAAAATCACCACGCCAGCCGTCTCGCGGTCGAGGCGGTGGATCGGCGTCAGGTCGGCACAGTCCAGGGTTTTCTTCAGGCGCGTCAGCAGGGTCTCCTGCACGAAGCGCCCGGCCGGCGTCATGGGCAGGAAGTGCGGCTTGTCGACCACCACCAGGTGGTCGTCCTGGAACAGGATCTCTTCCTGGAAGGGGATAGGCGTTTCCCGTTCCAGCTCGCGGTAGTAAAAAATGCGCATGCCGCGCTTGTAGGCGCTGCCGGGTGCCAGCACGGCGCCGTCGCCGTTGACCACTTCGCCGCGCGCCATGCGGTCCCGCCATTGCGCGGCGCTGATCTGCGGATAGCGCTCGATCAAAAACGCCAGCATGTCGGGCCATTGCCCTTCCGGCAGCCACAGGTAGCTGGGCGCCACGCCGTCGCGCATGGGCAACGGCGCCGCTGCCGGCTTGTTGCCGGGACTGCGTACAGACATCCTAGCGCTGCGCGATGGCGTTGCTGCGGTACGGCGGCAAGGCGTCCACGCTGACGCCCTTGCTGCGCGCGTACAGGGGCAGCACTTGCGCCATGTGGCTGTTCATCTGCGAGATGCGGTCCTTGCCCGACGGGTGGGTCGAGAGGAATTCCGGCGGCGCGCCCGCGCTCACGGCCGCCATCTTCTGCCACAGCACCACGCCGGCGCGCGGATCGAAACCGGCGCGCGCGGCCAGATCCATGCCGATCAGGTCCGCTTCACGTTCATCGTCGCGCGAAAACTTCAGCATCACGCCCTTGGCCGCCATGTTCGTGGCGGTGCTGGTCAGATTCGGGTCGACGCCGAGCCAGGCTGACAGGCCGGCACCCACCAGCTTCGAGCCGACGGCAGCCAGGTTGCCCTTGCCAGCCTGCGCTTGCGAGTGTTCGCGCAAGGCGTGCGAAATTTCATGGCCCATGACGACGGCCACTTCATCGTCGGTCAGGTTCAGTTTGGTGATGATCCCGCTGTAAAAAGCGATTTGCCCGCCCGGCATGCAAAAGGCGTTGACCTCGTCCGAGTTGAGCAAGTTGATCTGCCAGTTCCAGTTGGCCGCCGCATCGTTCCAGCGCGTGGCGAACGGGATGATGCGCTGGGCGATGGCGCGCAGGCGTTTCACTTGCGGATCGCTGTCCGGCACCAGCGCGTTTTTTTCCTTCGCTTCGTTGACCAGCTGCGTATATTGCTGCTTCGATTCCGCATTGAAATCGGTGCCGCCGGCAAAGATGCGCGACGTCGACAAGGGACGCACCTTGATGCCATCCTGTACCGTCGCCTGCTGGGCGTGGACGGACAGGGGCGCCAGCGCCGTGACCGCGCACAGGCTGGCCAGGACAGTGTAACGTTTAAGGGATATTGGTGCCATTGGCAGACCTCCATGGAGCGATTTTAGGCAGCATCATCATGGCAGGGAAGGCCAGGAAGAAGCACACGATGAAAAACGAGAACCAGCCCAGCTCGGCGACCAGGAAGCCCACCGAGGCATTGATCAGGGTGCGCGGCACGGCGCTCAGGCTGGAAAACAGCGCATATTGAGTGGCCGTGTAGCGCGGGTCCGTGGTGCGCGACAGGAACGCGACAAAGGCGGCCGCGCCCAGGCCCAGGCTGGCGAAAGCTTCAAAACCGATCACGGCGCTCAATAGCATGGTGTTCGGCCCCACCTGCGCCAGCCAGGCGAATCCCAGAATCGCGATCGCCTGCAGCGCGCCAAATACCCACAGGCCCCGGTTGATGCCCAGCTTGAGCATCCACACGCCGCCCACCACGCCGCCGGCCAGGCTGGCCCAGAAACCCGTAGTGTTGGCGGCCAGGCCGATCTGCGTCATGGAAAAACCCAGGTCCAGGTAAAACTTCGTTGCCAGCGCCGTGGCCATGCTGTCGCCGATTTTATAGAGTAATACGAAAGCGAGAATCCACATTGCGTTACGCCAACCATCGCGCGCGATGAATTCCTGGAATGGCAAGATGATCGCTTCGCGCATGGTCTTCGGCGGCGAGCCATACACGGTCGGCTCCCTGATCAACAAAGTGCACACGAGGCCCGGCAGCATGAAGGCGGCCGTGATCCAGAACACGGGCTGCCACGGCATGCGGTCGGCCAGGATCAGCGACAGCGCGCCCGGCACCATGCCCGCCACCTTGTACGCGTTGACGATGACGGCGGCGCCCAGCCCCTGCTCGTTATCGCTGAGGATTTCGCGCCGGTAGGCGTCGATGACGATATCCTGGCTGGCAGACAGAAAGGCCACGCCGCCGGCAGCGGCGGCGATCAGGCCGATCTGCGTGAGCGGATCGAGCATGCCCATGCCGCCGATGGAAAAGAACAGCGCCACCTGCGTCAGGGCCATCCAGCCGCGCCGGCGTCCCAGGCCCAGGATGCGGTAGCGGTCCATCAGGGGCGCCCACAGGAATTTCCAGATATACGGGAACTGCACCAGGGCGAACAGCCCCAGCGCCTTCACGTTCAATCCCGACTTGGCCAGCCATGCCTGCAGCAGATACAGCAGGATGAACAGGGGCAGGCCGGAACTGAAGCCCAGCACCAGCACGGCCAGCATGCGGCCATTGGCATAGGAACGCCAGCCTGGCGCCGGGCTTGTGCTCATCAATGCACCGCTTTTTTACGCAGGCGGAAGACGGCCAGGTCGCCGCGCAGGTTCGGCAGCACGGAAACCATCTTGCCTTCGGCCAGGGCCACGCATTCGATCACTTCCAGGCCGCATTCCTCGGCCAGTTCGCGGAAGTCGTTGATGGTTGCGCAGCGCACGTTGGGCGTGTCGTACCACTGGTAGGGCAGCGATTTCGACACGGGCATGCGCCCTTTCAGCAATGCCACGCGGTGCGGCCAGTAGGCGAAGTTGGGAAACGAGACGATGGCTTCTGCACCCACGCGCACGATGTCGCGCAGCAGCGGCTCGACCTGCTTCATCATCTGCAGGGACGACAGGCACAGCACCGTATCGAAGCTGTTGTCGCCAAAGACGGCCAGGCCCTTTTCCATGTCCTGCTGGATCACATTGACGCCGCGCAAAGTACTGGCCAATACCTTGTCGTCGGCGATCTCGATGCCGTAACCGCTGCACTCCTTGTCGCTTTGCAGGTACTGCAGCATCACGCCGTCGCCGCAGCCCACGTCCAGCACATGCGCGTTGTCCGGCACCCAGTGGGCGATGAAGGCCAGGTCGGGGCGCAGCGCGCTCAATTCGTCAAAAGTCATGCGGTCTCCTTGGCGCCCTGGCGGACGGCGGTGTGCTGTGCAGGAGCGGGCAAACCCGCCCCGATGTCGTTCCATACCTGGCCATAATAGGCGCGCACCATGTTCATGTAGCGCGCATCTTCCAGCAGGAAAGCGTCGTGGCCGTGCGGCGCGTCGATTTCCGCGTACGTGACCTGGCGGCGGTTACAGACGAGCGCTTCGACGATTTCCCGGCTGCGCTCGGGCGAGAAGCGCCAGTCGGTGGAAAACGAGGCGAGGAAGAACTTGGCCTTGGTGCCCGACAGGGCCTTGGCCAGGTCGCCGCCGTGCGCGCGCGCCGGGTCGAAATAATCGAGCGCCTTGGTGATCAACAGATACGTGTTGGCGTCGAAGTATTCGGAGAATTTGTCGCCCTGGTAGCGCAAATACGATTCGATCTCGAAATCGATGCCGAAGCCGAACTTGTAATCGCCCGTCTGCGCCGCATCGCGCAGCTTGCGGCCGAATTTTTCGGCCATGTCGTCATTCGACAGATAGGTGATATGGCCCACCATGCGCGCCACGCGCAAGCCGTTCTTCGGCACCACGCCGTGGGCATAGAAGTCGCCGCCATGGTAATCGGGGTCGGACAGGATGGCCTGGCGCGCCACATCGTTGAAAGCGATATTTTGCGCCGACAGCTTGGCCGTCGAGGCGATCACCACGCAGTGGCGCAGCCGCTCGGGGAACATGATGCTCCACGCCAGCGCCTGCATGCCACCCAGCGAGCCGCCCATCACGGCGGCGAACTGCGTGATGCCCAGTTCATCGGCCAGCCGCGCCTGCGCGCTGACCCAGTCTTCCACCGTGACGACGGGGAAGGAGGCGCCATACGGCTTGCCGGTGGCGGGATTGGTGTGCATGGGGCCCGTCGAACCGAAGCAGGAACCCAGGTTGTTGACGCCGATGACGAAGAATTTGTTGGTGTCGAGCGGCTTGCCCGATCCCACCATATTGTCCCACCAGCCCGTGCTTTTCGGTTCATCCGCGTAGACGCCGGCCACGTGGTGCGAGGCGTTCAGGGCGTGGCAGACCAGCACCGCGTTCGATTTGTCGGCGTTCAGGGTGCCGTAGGTTTCATACATCAACATATAGTCTTGCAGCGATGCTCCGCTTTGCAGCTGCAAGGGTTGCGCAAAATACATGGTTTGCGGCGAAACAATTCCAATGGATGACATGTGTGTCGGTTTATAAAAGGGGGGCGGCCCCACGGGCCATGGTCGATGCAGCACCGCGATGATAGGTGCTGCAACTTTAGCATCAGGGCACCTCTTGCCGCGCGCGAGGTGTCCTGATGCTGATAAGGTGACAGTTTACATGAGCTGCAGTTGCTGGACAGCTTCCGCGATCACATTTGGTTCCATGGAACGCATAATTTTGCGCATTTGTGGCGCAATCAGGCCAAGATCGCTGTTGAGTATCTCTTGCTTGACTGCCAACAGCTGGGCCGGATGCATGGAAAACTCGCGCAAGCCCATGCCCAGCAGCAAGCGCGTGAGCTTCACGTCGCCCGCCATCTCGCCGCAGACGGCCACGTCGATGCCCGCCTTGTGGCCGGCGGCGATCGTCATGGAGATCAGTTGCAGCACGGCCGGGTGCAGCGGATTGTACAAATGCGCCACTTCATAGTCGACGCGGTCGATGGCCAGCGTGTACTGGATCAAATCATTCGTGCCGATCGACAGGAAATCCATGCGCTTGACGAACATGGGCAGGGCCAGCGCAGCGGCGGGAATCTCGATCATGGCGCCCACTTCGACCTCGTCGTCGAACTTGACGCCGTCCTCGCGCAGGCTGGCCTTCGCTTGCGCGATCATGGCCAGCGACTGGTCGATCTCGAACGCATGCGCCAGCATGGGAATCAGGATGCGCACCTTGCCGAAGGCGGAAGCGCGCAAAATGGCACGCAGCTGCGTCAGGAACAGCTGCGGCTCGGCCAGGCAGTAACGGATGGCGCGCAAGCCCAGGGCGGGATTCAAGGCCGTATGGTCGGACTGGTCGAGCGGCTTGTCGGCGCCGATGTCGAGCGTGCGGATGGTCACCACGCGCCCTTTCATCGATTGCACCGTGTTGCGGTAAGCCTCGAACTGCTCGTCCTCGGTGGGAATCTTGTGCGCGCGGCCCATGAACAGGAATTCGGAGCGGAACAGGCCCACGCCGCTGGCGCCCGATTCCAGCGCGAACGGGCAATCCTCGGGCAGTTCGATATTCGCCAGCAGGGTAATCGGCGTGCCGCACCTGGTGACGGCCGGCGTCTTTTTCAGCTTGCCCAGCTTCTTGCGCGCGCGCTGCATGGCCACCTGGCGCTCGCGGTACTGTTCCAGCACCAGGGGACTGGGGTTGGCGATCACCACGCCCGCGTCGCCGTCGATGATCAGCCAGTCGTCCTGCTCGATCAGCATCGACGCCTGCGACATGCCAACGGCCGCCGGGATATCCAGGCTGCGCGCGACGATGGCCGTGTGCGAGTTCTGACCGCCCACGTCGGTGATGAAGCCGATGAAGGAGCGGTCGCGGAACTGCAGCATGTCGGCCGGCGAGATATCGTGGGCGACGACGATCATCTGCGCCAGCAATTCATCGTCGGCGGCCGCTTTCGGCAGCAGCTGTTCCGTGCCCAGCAAGACCTTCAGCACGCGTTCGGCCACTTGCTGGATGTCGGCCTTGCGTTCGCGCAGATACGGGTCTTCGATTTCATCGAACTGCGCCGATAATTCATCAATCTGCGTCAACAGCGCCCATTCGGCGTTGTAGTGGCGCGAACGGATGATGTCGAGCGGCGCTTCGGCGATCATCGGGTCCGACAGGATCAGCGCATGCACGTCGATGAACGCGCCCAGTTCCGTGGGGGCGTCCTTCGGCAGCTCGTTCCACAGGGTTTGCAGCTCCTTGTGGACGGCGGCGATGGCGTTTTGCAAACGCTGGACTTCCGCTTCGATCTGTTCCTGGGCGACCAGGTAGTGTTTGACGTCAAGGGCGGCCGGCGCCAGCAGATGCGCGCGGCCAATGGCGATGCCGCGGGAGACCGGGATGCCGTGGAGCGTGAAAGATGCCATGGGGTGACCTGTCGGAATGCGGCTGCGGCTGCGTTCGGCGGGCATTACTCGCCTTCGCCAAACCTGTCATTAATCAGGGCGGTGAGCGCATCGACACATGCCTGCTCATCATCGCCCTCGGCTTCCAGGGTTACTTTTGCGCCCTTGCCGGCGGCCAGCATCATCACGCCCATGATGGACTTGGCGTTGATACGGCGCGCGTTGCGGGTCAGCCAGACGTCGCTCTTGAACTTGGCGGCGAGCTGGGTAAATTTGGCGGAGGCGCGTGCGTGCAATCCCAGCTTGTTGATGATTTCGAGTTCTCTTTGAATCATTTTTGTATGGTCTCTATCCCTGAATGCACTACGCTGATGACAATCTTGGCCTATAAAAACCGCCGCCTTCAGGGCGGCGGCCATGCAATTCCTTATTCTCCCACGCGGATGCGGTTATCGACGCGCACGGCGCCGCTTTGCGCACCGGCCAGCGCCATCTCCACCACCACGTCGAGCGTGTCGCGGCGATACGTGATGGCGCGCAGCAGCATCGGCAGGCTGATGCCGGCGATGACTTCCACCCGCCCCGCATCGGCCAGCTTGTTGCAGCAGTTCGACGGCGTGCCGCCCTTCACGTCGGTAATCACCAGCACGCCGGAGCCGTCGTCGAGGCGGCAGATGGCGTCCGACGCCAGCTTTTGCACTTCCGCCAGGTCCTGGTCGGCGACGACGTCGATGGCTTCAAACCGTTCCGTTGGCCCCCGAAACACATGCGCGCAGGCGGCGATGAAAGCCTGTCCCAGCGGTGCATGTGTCATGAGCAAAATCCCTACCATAGTCATTTCACCTTCTAGCGCTGCTGCGCTTGCGCAACGCCATGCTCGACGGCGTCGACAAACATGGCCGCCACGTCAAAGCCCGTCTGCTGCATGATTTCCTGGAAGCAAGTCGGACTGGTGACATTGACTTCCGTCAGATAGTCGCCGATCACGTCCAATCCTACCAGCATCAGACCACGCGCGGCCAGGATCGGGCCCAGCTTTTCCGCGATTTCCAGGTCGCGCGCCGTCAATGGCTGCGCCACGCCCGTGCCGCCGGCGGCCAGGTTGCCGCGGACTTCGCCCGCCTGCGGGATGCGCGCCAGCGAAAACGGCACCGGCTTGCCGCCGATGACGAGGATGCGCTTGTCGCCCTTGACGATGTCGGGAATAAACCGCTGCGCCATGATGGTCTGTGCGCCGTTCTCGCTCAGGGTCTCGATGATGGCGCCCAGGTTCAGGCCGTCGGCCTTGACGCGAAAAATACCCGTGCCGCCCATGCCGTCGAGCGGCTTGAAGATGACGTCCTGGTGCTTGGCGTGGAAAGCGCGCAGGCGCGCCTCGTTCGACGTCACCAGGGTCGGCGAAGTGAATTCGGAAAACTGGGCGATGGCCAGCTTTTCATTGTTGTCGCGGATGGCGGACGGTTTGTTGAAAACGTGCGCGCCCTGCTTTTCCGCCAGTTCCAGCAGATACGTGCCATACACGTACTCCATGTCGAACGGCGGGTCCTTGCGCTCGATGACGGCGTCCAGGGTCGACAGGCGCACTTCTTCGGTGGAGACGACCTTGTACCAGTCGTGCTCGTCGCCAGTCAGCTCGATATGCTGTACCCGCGCCGTGACGATGCCCTCTTCCAGCGCCATGTCCTTCTGTTCGAAGGCGTACACGGCGTGGCCGCGTTTGGCCGCCTCGCGCATCATGGCGAAAGTGGAATCTTTGTAAGTCTTGAAGCCTGCCAGCGGGTCGGCAAGGAATGCAATTTTCATGGTGCGTCCAATCGGGGAGCCTGGATAAGGAATGCTTGATTCTAGCCGAGATCGCCAGGCGCGGTAGTCACCGCGCCCGGCAAGCCGCAGGGATGGATCAATACACCTCGGGATTCGGGTCCGTGCGCTCCATTTCCAGCGACGCGGCCAGCAAGGCCAGGCGCGCCACCACGCCATACACATAGAAGCGGTTCGGCGCGGCCGTGCCCGGCTTGGCCTTCAAGTCCGGCACGGCATGCTGCTGGGCAAATGCCAGCGGCACGTACTGCGAGCCGGGCGCGTTCAGGTTCTGGTCCACGCCCTTTTCCGCGTGCACGCGGTAGAAGCCGCCCACCACGTAGCGGTCGATCATGTAGACGACCGGCTCGGCCACGGCATCCTTGATGCTTTCAAACGTGGGCACGCCTTCCTGGATGATGACGTCGGTGACAACCTTGCCGTCCTTGACGATGGACATCTTGTCGCGCTGCTTGCGCGACAGGTCGCGCACTTCGCTGGCGTCGCGCACCGTCATGATGCCCGTGCCATACGTGCCCGCATCGGGCTTGACGATGACAAACGGCTTTTCCTTGATGCCGTATTCCTTGTATTTCTTGCGGATCTTGGCCAGCAGCACGTCGACGCTGGCGGCCAGCGCATCTTCGCCCTCGCCTTCCTGGAAATTCACGTCGCTGCACTTGGCGTGGAAGGGGTTGAGCATCCAAGGGTCGACATCGATCATCTTGCCGAATTTCTTCACCACTTCATCGTAGGCCGTGTAGTGGTTGCTCTTGCGGCGCAAGGCCCAGCCCGCATGCAAGGGCGGCAGCAGGCTTTGCTCATGAATATTTTGCAAGATATCGGGAATGCCGTCCGACAAGTCGTTATTCAGCAGAATCGTGCACGGGTCGAAATCCTTCAAGCCCAGGCGACGGCCATTGTTCAGGCGCACGAGGGGCTCGATGACGAGCATGTTGCCATCTGGCAACGCCAACGGTGTCGGCTGGGTGATGTCGGGCGACCAGGAGCCGAAGCGCACGTGCAAGCCCGTCTGGCGGAAGATCTGCATCAGGCGCGCCACGTTCTGCAGGTATTGCGGCGTGGTGTTGTGCAATTCCGGCACGATCAGCAGGTTGCGGGCATCCGGGCAATACTTGTCGATGGCGGCCATGGCCGCCTGCACGGACAAGGGCAGCATTTCCGTCGCCAGGTTGTGGAAACCGCCAGGGAACAGATTGGTATCGACGGGCGCCAGCTTGTAGCCCGCATTACGCAAGTCTACCGAGCAATAGAAGGGCGGCGTGTGCTCTTGCCACTCCATGCGAAACCAGCGCTCAATGGCCGGCGTCGCGGCCAGAATCTTTTTTTCGAGGTCAAGCAGCGGTCCGGTCAGGGCCGTGACGAGATGGGGAACCATAGTTACATCCTTAAATTATGTGCAGTATTCAAAAAAGCACACAGAACTGCCGACTATATTACCGTGTAAGTACCCCAAATCGGGGCAAAAGCCTTGTTTTAAAGACCTTTTCCATTTCCATAACGAAAAAAAGGCGCCTCAATGAGGCGCCTTTTCCAGCAGGACATGCCGCGCCGGGGCGCTGGCATGCCAGATAATTGCTATTTAGCCATGATATGCTTGCTCGCCGTGGCTGGTGATATCGAGGCCTTCGCGCTCTTCCTCTTCCGGTACGCGCAAGCCGATGACGATGTCGACCAGTTTATAGGCAACGAGGGAAACCAGGGCCGACCAGACGATGGTGGTGCCGACCGCTTGCGCCTGCACCCACACCTGGTGGCCGATCGAGTACGGATCCGCCGACATCTTGTTGGTGACATAGTCGAAGATACCCTGGCCGCCCAGTTGTGGTGCAGCAAACACGCCCGTCAGCAAGGCGCCCAGGATACCGCCCACGCCATGCACGCCGAATACGTCGAGCGAATCGTCGGCGCCGATCAGGCGTTTCAGGCCATTCACGCCCCACAGGCAGACGACACCGGCCAGCAAGCCGATGACCAGGCCGCCCATCGGGCCGACAAAGCCGGCCGCCGGGGTGATCGCCACCAGGCCGGCCACGGCGCCGGACGCGCCACCGAGCATGGAAGGCTTGCCCTTGGAAATCCATTCGCCAAACACCCACGACAGGGTGGCGGCGGCCGTTGCCAGCAAGGTATTGACGAAAGCCAAAGCCGCCACGTCGCCCGCTTCCAGCGAGGAACCGGCATTGAAACCGAACCAGCCCACCCACAGCAGCGACGCGCCGATCATGGTCATCGTCAGCGAGTGCGGCGCCATCGATTCGCGGCCGTAACCAACGCGCTTGCCGATCATGATGGCGCCCACCAGGCCGGCGACAGCGGCGTTGATGTGCACCACGGTGCCGCCGGCGAAGTCCAGCGCGCCTTTTTGCCAGATCCAGCCCGCCTTCAAGGCTTCGCTGGCCGAGGTGGCGGCATTGGTGATCAGGTCAGGACCGGTCCAGAACCACACCATGTGGGCCGCTGGCAGGTAGGCAAACGTGAACCACAGCACGACGAAGGCCAGCACGGCGGCAAACTTGGCGCGCTCGGCAAAGGCGCCGACGATCAGCGCGCAGGTGATGGCGGCAAACGTGCCCTGGAAAGCAACGAAGACGAACTCGGGAATGACGACGCCCTTGCTGAAGGTGGCGGCGGCGGCAAACGTGCCCTTGGCCGGATCCCAGATGCCGTTCAGGAACAGGCGGTCGAAGCCACCGAAGAAGGCGGTTTTTTCCGTGAAGGCGATCGAGTAGCCGTAGATGCACCACAGGACGATGACCAGCGCGAACACCATGAACACCTGCATCAGCACCGACAGCATGTTTTTCGAGCGCACCAGGCCGCCGTAGAACAGGGCCAGGCCAGGGATCGTCATCAAGATCACCAGCAATGTGCTGATCATCATGAAACTGGTGTCGCCCTTGTTGGCAACGGGCGCGGCGGCTGGCGCGGCAGCGGCCGGGGCTGGAGCGGCGGCAGCCGGAGCGGCTGCGTCAGGCACGGGCGTCACGGCCGGAGCGGCGACGGCCGCGGTCGTGGCAGCCTCCGTCTTGGCGGGCGCATCGGCAAAGCTCGGCGTGGCGACACCAAACGCACACAGACAGGCTATCCCGGCTAGCAATTTTGTTATATTTTTATGCATCAATATTCCCCTTAGAGCGCTTCGTTGCCGGTTTCACCGGTACGGATGCGGATGACCTGTTCCAGGTTGTAGACGAAAATCTTGCCATCACCGATTTTACCGGTACGCGCGGCGCCTTCGATCGCTTCGATGGCCTGGTCGACAATGGCGTCATCGACGGCCGCTTCGATCTTGGTTTTTGGCAAGAAATCAACGACATACTCGGCGCCACGGTAGAGTTCCGTGTGACCTTTCTGGCGGCCGAAACCCTTGACTTCCGTGACGGTAATGCCTTGCACATTGATAGCCGACAAGGCTTCGCGTACTTCGTCCAGTTTGAACGGTTTAATGATTGCAGTAATCATTTTCATGGCTGTCTCGCTTAAAAGGTTTTCGATACGGTCAGCACGAGACCGGATTTCGCCAGATTCTTGCCATTCGGTGCCAGCGATACGATATTGGCCTTGACGACCGCCAGTGCAACGGTCGCCATGCCGAAGTCCTTGGTCACGCCGATCTTGTAATCGCTGTAGCTGAGGGAATCGTTGTGTTCTACCTTCTGGCGCCCGGCGTGCAAATTCAAGATGTAACCGTCGTGCACCTCGACGTTGGCGCCCACGTCGAGGTAGCCGCTGTTCTTGCTGTCGGCCACGCCGAACAGATTGGTGGTCGAATGCGAGTACTTGATGTACGCGGGGCCATAGCCCAGCTGGCCGTACAGCTCGAAGGTGTTGGCATTGGTGCTCAGTCCATTCGATGGGTAGAAGTAGTACAGGCCGCCCACGTCATAGGTAAAATCCTTGCTGATCTCGCCCCGCTTGCCGCCGTAGATATCCCATTCCAGATTGGTATCGCCGCCGCCGTCCTTGATCCATTTGATACTCGACAGCCAGGTGCCCACATACAGGCCCGTCGGGTTATGGGTATAGTCGGCACCGCCGCTGATGGCCGGGTTCAAGCGGCTTTGCGAGATGCCGCGGTAACGATAGTCGCTGGTCAGCGCCACGTTGTAGCTCACCACGTTATCAGGTACCGCTTCGGCCGCAGCAGGCGCCGCCACTGCATCCTGGGCCATGGCGCTACCGCACAAGGCGGTCATGGCCAGCGTCAACGCTGCAGCTAAAGTCATGTTCTTGGACAGATTCTTCATGGCGATTCCCTTTTATTGAACTTTTAAAGCGGTTGAGGTTTAAAATCTTGGCTGGAGATCACAAAGCGTTCATACCTTCTTTAGCAGAATACGTGCCAGCTCTATTGCCACCTTGACAGGTGCATTTCCGTCCATACATACCCTGCACACGGCCAGGAATGCGGCAACGGACTGCTGAAGCACAATGAAGCGCCCAGTTTCGCACCAGATTAACGCCGCTGTGCACCGCAATGGTGCGATGCACAGGCCGCACCATAAAAGGACTGACCATGGACATGAATACCTTCTTTAACGACTTGCAAGGCAAGATCCATCAAGCCATCGAAAACTCGCCGGCCAAGGATATCGAGAAAAATGTGAAATCGATGATGACTCAGGGCTTCGCCCGCCTCGATCTCGTCACGCGTGAGGAATTCGATATCCAGGCGCAAGTGCTGGCCAAGACCCGTGCCAAACTGGATGCACTGGAATTGCGCCTGATCGAACTGGAAACGCGCCTGAACGATCCAAAAGCCTGAACCGCTGCTGCACGCAGGGCGCCGTAATCGGCGACCTTGCTGGCATACCTCAAGCCTCACACCTTTTCAAGCGCTAGACTGATCCTGCCCGCGTCCGCGCTACAGGGGAGTCTGATGAGCCTGGCCGTCCTGAAAAGCCGCGCCCTGGCCGGCATGGAGGCGCCCGAGGTAAGTGTCGAAGTCCACCTTGCCAATGGCTTGCCTTCGTTTACGATAGTCGGCCTGCCGGATACGGAAGTGAAGGAGTCGCGCGACCGCGTGCGTGCCGCGTTGCAAAACTGCGGCTTCGAGATGCCGGCGCGGCGCATCACGGCCAATCTGGCGCCGGCAGACTTGCCCAAGGAATCGGGCCGCTTCGACTTGCCCATCGCACTGGGCATCCTGGCTGCCTCCGGCCAGTTGCCGGGCGACCAATTACAGCACTATGAATTCGCGGGCGAACTGTCGCTGTCTGGCCAGTTACGTCCCATCCGCGGCGCCCTGGCCATGACCTTTGCCATGCAGCGCAGCCAGTCGGGCACGCCGCGCGCCTTCATCCTGCCGCAGGCGAACGCGGACGAGGCGGCTCTCGTCAGCGATGCCTGCATCTATCCCGCCCACAGCCTGCTCGAGGTCTGCGCGCATTTTGCCAGGCACGCCAGCCAGACTGCCCTGCAACGCCACCAGCCCGTGCTGGCAGCGCACGCTTTTCCCTATCCCGACTTTGCCGACGTGCAAGGGCAGCTGCAGGCACGACGCGCACTGGAAGTGGCGGCAGCGGGCGGTCACAACATCCTGATGGTGGGACCACCGGGCGCAGGCAAGACCATGCTGGCCAGCCGCTTCCCTGGCGTGCTGCCGCCCATGAGCGATGAAGAGGCGCTGGAATCGGCGGCCGTGCATTCGCTGGGCAGCCACTTCAAGGTGGAACATTGGAAACGGCGGCCCTATCGCGCCCCGCACCAGACGGCGTCCGGCGTAGCCCTGGTGGGCGGCGGCAACGTGCCGCGGCCAGGTGAAATCTCGCTGGCCCACTGCGGCGTGCTGTTTCTTGATGAAATTGCCGAATTCCACCGCCGGGTGCTCGACGTGCTGCGCCAGCCCATGGAATCGGGCGTGATCAGCATTTCACGCGCGGCACGCCAGGCCGAGTTTCCTGCCCGTTTTCAATTGATCGCCGCCATGAATCCCTGCCCGTGCGGCTATCTGGGCCACGCTTCCGGTCGTTGCCGCTGTACGCCAGACGCCGTGTTGCGCTATCACAATCGTCTGTCCGGCCCGCTGCTCGACCGTATCGACCTGCAAATTGAAGTGGCCGCCATGCCGCCGACGGCGCTGGGGCGACGTGCAGGCGCCGGCGAAAGTACGCAAGCGATCGCCACGCGGGTAGCGGCAGCCTATGCCTTGCAGTTGGCACGCCAGGGAAAAGCGAACCAACAGCTGAGCAACACGGAAATCGAACAACATTGTCGTCTGGAACCACATGGCGAACAGTTGTTGCATGGCGCCATGACGCGCCTGCACTGGTCGGCGCGCACCTACCACCGGGTGCTGCGCGTGTCGCGCAGTATCGCGGACCTGGCGGGCAGCCCCGCCATCACGCAACCGCATGTTGCCGAAGCGATCCAGTACCGGCGCGTACTGCGCGAGATATAAGGCAAGCGGTGAAGCCCACACGTGCGCGATTGCGCGTGACTGGTAGCGCTGCTACCATCTGCTGATGAAAAAACCATCACTTGCCCTCTTTCTGGCTACGCTCGCGGCCGCCAGCGTCCTGTCCGCCTGCAGCCCGAAATTCGACTGGCGCGACTATCGCAGCCCCGACGCCCAGTTCACGGCCCTGTTTCCGGGCAAGCCGGCCGTGCTGACGCGCGAGATCGATCTCGACGGTAAAAAAATCAGCCTGACCATGACGGCCAGCGAGGTCGATGGCAATACCTTCGCCATCGGCAGCGCCATGCTCGACAGTGCGGAACAGGCACAAACGGCCCTGCCCGCCATGCAGACAGCCCTGTTGAAAAATATCAATGGTGTCGTGCGCAGCGAGAAATCCGCATCGACGGCCAGCAGCACGGCGGCCGGCAGCCATCAACGCAGCGCGCTGAGCGTCGAAGCGACGGGGATGCAGCAGGGCAAGCCCGTCCTGCTGGTCGGCCGTTTTGTGGCGCAGGACAAGCGCATCTTCCAGATCATCATACTCGGTGAAGAAAGCAAGCTGTCGCGTGACACCATCGACACGTTCATGGACTCGGTGAAACTGGATTGAGACTTAACGATCGCTTAAACGGATGTTTTCACGGTAAGCACGCTCTTGTAAATACGTGCGTTGTCCAACAGATGGCCCTATCCGGCTTGCAAATGTGCAATCCGGGCAATCGGACGGCCTGTGCGACATTTCAAGTCGTGATATTGTTTCGACACTAACAACAAGTTTCAGAAAGCGCTTATGTTGATCTCATTCAAATCCAAATCCTCCCCAGAAGTGCTGATGTACCAGGAACATGCCCAACGCATCCTCGACATCCTGCACAAGAACCCCACGCGCGGCGTCATCACGCCAGCGGAAGCGGGCGATGCCTTGGCCCTGCTGGAAAAAGAAGTCGCGGAAAGCAAACTGCATCCGGAAAACGACATCGAACACGATGCGCATACCCCGGAAACGCTGGAAGATGGCGAAACGGGCGCTCATGCGCGCGCGCAAAAAGTACATTTTTCGCAGCGCGCCTATCCCTTGATGGAAATGCTGCGCTCGGCCAAGGCGGAAAATGAAAGCATCACCTGGGGCATCTGATCCGATGAATGCTGCAGACGAAAAAAAACCCCGCACCTAGCGGGGTTTTTTTAT
>NZ_JAMQGR010000007.1:0-287045 GCF_023703445.1 Janthinobacterium kumbetense | reverse complement strand
TCGAAAAAACCCCTTCCGGTGATCCGGTTGGGGTTTTTTTACGTCCAATGATTTCATGCATGGCATCGATCGCGTGCTACCTTGAAAGGAATATCTTGTCTGCTGTGCATACACTGGAGCAATTACGCGCTGGCCAACTGGCCGGCCTGCGCCGCCTGACGCTGTCCTGCGGCTTGACGGCATTCCCTCGCGAAATCTTCGACCTCGCCGACAGCCTGGAAATCCTCGACCTGTCCGGCAATGCGCTCTCCACGCTTCCCGACGACTTGTCACGCCTGCACAAGCTGCGCATCATTTTTTGCTCGGACAACCTGTTCACCAGCTTGCCGGCCGTGCTTGGTTCCTGTCCTGCGCTGGAAATGATCGGTTTCAAGGCGAACCGGATACGCCACGTGCCGGCCGCAGCCTTGCCATCCAGGCTGTGCTGGCTGACCCTGACCGACAATGCCATCGAAGCCTTGCCGGAGGAGCTGGGCAAGTGCGGACAATTGCAGAAACTCATGCTGGCGGGAAATTGCCTGGACAGCTTGCCCGCTTCGTTGGCGAACTGCCGCCGGCTGGAACTGGTGCGCATCGCCGCCAACCGTTTCACGGCGCTGCCCGACTGTCTGCTGTCCCTGCCACGCCTGAGCTGGCTGGCGTATGCGGGCAATCCCTTCACGGAAGCGCGGGAACTGGCGGCCCTGGCCGGTTCAGCCGCGGCGGGCGTAGCGTGGCAGCGCCTGGTATTGGCGCAGCAGCTGGGCGAGGGGGCGTCGGGCGTGATTTACCGTGCCCGCCTGGATGGCGCCGATGAGGTCGCCGTCAAGGTGTTCAAGGGGGCCATGACCAGCGATGGCTTGCCGCGCAGCGAGATGGCCGCTTGTGTCGGCGCCGGTGCCCATCCGGGCCTGATTCCCATCCTCGGGACGCTCGATGCACATCCACAGGGAGCGCTGGGACTCGTCATGCCGCTCGTTGACGCGGCCTTCCGCAACCTGGCCGGACCGCCGAGCCTGGAATCGTGTACGCGCGACGTGTATGCCGATGGCGCGCGCTTTGATTTTCCGCAAGCGCTAGCCATTGCCCATGGCATCGCCTCGGCCGTGCGGCAGTTGCATGCACACGGTATCGTGCACGGCGACCTGTATGCCCACAATATCCTGCATGCGGATGCCGGCGCCTGCCTGCTGGGCGACTTTGGCGCGGCGTCCATGTTTGCGCCGGGCTCGTCGCACGGGGACGTGTTGCAGGGCATAGAGGCGCGCGCCTTTGGCGTGCTGCTGGGCGAACTGATCGCGCATTGTGCGACGCCTTTGCCGGCCCTGCAAGCCATGATGGAAGATTGCCTGCAGGAAGAAGCACTGCAGCGGCCCAGCTTTGACGTGATCGAACGGGCCTTGCGGGACATGTTCCCCGCATAAAAAAATGGCGCAGCCTTCGCAGGCTGCGCCATTTTTATTTCAGGCTGGCAAGATTCAGCTTGCCACCAGGATTTCTTTTTCCGGCAGGGCGATCTGGTTGTCGACGCTGAACTGGTAATCCTTGAAGACGTGTTCGGCCGTCAGGATCTGGTATTCGCCGTTGTCGAGCTTATGCGTGGTGTCCTTCAGGCGGTACGTGTAGTGGCCGCAGGTCCAGCAGTTGAAGTTGCGCATGTGGGTGCACAGGCAAGTCTTGTCCATCACGACGACGGTTTTTTGCTCCGGATGGGCAGCGACTTCGCGGTTGTACGAGTTGATGTACGCGCAGTTGCCCGTCGCGTCGAGCAGGTAGCCATACGATTCGCAGCCTGGACGGATGCCGGCGCCGATGGCGGGCGTGTTCTTCAGCATGCGCATCGGGTAACCGGTTGGCGACACGCCATTGACGATGATGTCTTCTTCCGAGGCCTTGTAGTATTCCTGCTTGACCTTGTTTGGCAAGCCGCATTCCTTTGTGACGGTAAAGCGCGTCGCCACTTGCACGCCAGCCGCGCCTGCTTCCAGGAAGGAAACGGCATCGCTGCCCGTGAAGATGCCGCCAGCGGCGATCAGCGGGATGTCCAGCTGTTCGGCCTTCAGGTAGGCCAGCAGTTCCGCTGTGATCGTGTGCAGGTCGTAATTGGCCCAGTCCATGCCGAAGCCCAGATGGCCGCCGGCCAGGGGGCCCTCGACGATGATGAAGTCGGGCAAACGGTCCAGCTTGGCGTTCTTGCGCAGGAAAATCTGCAAGGCGCGTACGGACGAGACGATGATGCCCAGCTTGGCATCACGGAAACGCGGATGGTCGGCCATCAAGGCGAACGAACCGAAGTGCAAACCGGCCGACAGGGTGATGCCGTCGATGCCCGCGTCCAGCGCCGCATTGAGTCGCACGCGCAAGGTTTCGCGGGGGCCGTTCATCGTCAGCTTTTCCATGCAATTGACGAAGATCAAGCCATCGCCTTTTTTCGCTTCCATGGTGCGGCCGATATGCAGGCGCTGCGCTTCCGCCAGGCGGCCCAGGTCGAACTGCACCACGGCCTTGTCGCTGTTATTGATGTTGAACTTGTACAGTTTCGTCTTGTCTTTGACGAAGGTGGTGTCGAAACGGCGATCCGACACGTCTTCCACCATGGCATCGGAGATATGCCCGATACCGTTCAGCCGGGCCGCTTCCAGGGCCAGCTCCGACGTGGAAATATCCACACCCATTCCGCCTATCATGATGGGCACATATTCTTTTTTGCCAAATCGCAGGCGGAAATCATCAACACGTTTCATTGCTATCCTTAGACTACCGTGGTTATCACTGAGCCAGATGTACGGTCAAGCCCGCTGCCGGTCAGGCGCGCGGGCGCATGTAGCTGTGCGCAGCTTCAATTCTACCCCAAGCGCGCAGGCGCTCCGAGGCAGCTTGCCGCCATGCTGGTGCAAGCGCAGGCCGCAGCGTGCGCATCATCGAAATTAATCGCGGAAATTGTTAAATTCCAGCGGCATGTCGGGTACATCCTTGCGCAGCATGGCCATGGCCGCCTGCAGGTCGTCGCGCTTGGCGCCCGTGACGCGCACGGCTTCGCCTTGGATGCTCGCTTGCACTTTCATCTTGCTGTCCTTGATGACGCGCACGATTTTCTTGGCATCATCCGATTCGATGCCATTCTTGATCTTGATGATCTGCTTGACCTTGTCGCCGCCGATCTTCTTGATGTCGCCTTCGTCGAGGAAGCGCACATCGACCTTGCGTTTGGTCAATTTGTTGGTCAGCACGTCGCGCACCTGGCTGAGCTGGAATTCCGAGTCCGCGAACGCGGTCAACTCGTTTTCCTTGTGTTCGACGCGGGCGTCGCTGCCCTTGAAGTCGAAGCGGGTCGTGATTTCCTTGTTGGATTGCTCGACTGCATTCTTGACTTCGATCATATCGGCTTCGGAGACTACATCAAATGACGGCATGGTCTGTTCCTTTTCTTGTTAAAGCGAGCGCACGCTCGGCGCGCTGGGCCTTGGCGGCTGATTCTGCGCCATGGGACGGCCCTGTTAAAGATGCGACATTTTAACGGACAACGGGCAAGTCGCCCTTGTCCTGAGGTGGTTTTTTGTCGCTTTCGCTCTATAATCGAGCAAAATTTCTCGATCCCATGTCTGCAGAGCTCACCATCGAACACAATTACTCCCTCCAGCGCCTGAATACCTTCGGCATCGCGGCCAATGCGGCCGCCTACGTACGCATCACCTCGCAGGCCGAATTGCACGCCGCGCTGCAAGATCCCGCCTTGTCCGCCATGCCGCGCCTGATACTGGGCGGCGGCAGCAACGTCGTGCTGACGGGCGACTTTCCCGGCGCCGTGCTGCACATGGCCACGCGCGGCATGCGCCTGGCGCAGGCGGATTTCGAGACGATACTCGTCACTGCCGCGGCCGGCGAAAACTGGCACGATTTCGTGCAGTGGACCCTGGCGCAAGGCGTGGGCGGGCTGGAAAACCTGTCCCTGATTCCCGGCACGGTGGGCGCGGCGCCTATCCAGAATATTGGCGCGTATGGCGTTGAAATCAAGGATTATCTGCACAGCGTGAGCGTCATGCACAGTGGCAGCGGCATCGTCTTCGACATGGACCGCGATGCTTGCCGTTTCGCTTACCGCGACAGTATCTTCAAGCAGGCGGACGGCCGCGAACTGATCGTGCTGGAAGTCACGTTTGCCTTGCCGGCCGAGTGGCAGCCGAACTTGCGCTATGCGGAACTGGCGCAGGCCGTGGCCGAGCGCAATCTTGCCGAGCCGACACCCCAACAGGTGGCCGACACGGTGATGGCGATCCGCCGGCGAAAATTGCCCGACCCGGCCGTCATAGGTAATGCGGGCAGCTTCTTCAAGAATCCCGTGGTGTCACGGGAGCAATGTCTTGCCTTGTTGGAACGTTTCCCCACCTTGGTACACCATGCGCAGCCCGATGGCACGGAAAAGCTGGCGGCAGGGTGGCTGATCGATCAGTGCGGCTGGAAGGGGAAAAACCTGGGGCCCGCGGGAGTGTATCCCAAGCAGGCGCTGGTTCTGGTGAATAATGGCGGCGCTCGTGGCGCGGACATTACCCGGCTGGCGGCAGCGATACAGGATGATGTAGAGGCGAAATATGGCGTACGCCTGTCGCCCGAGCCTGTGTTTGTCTAAATAGTCAATCCGCGCTTGAAAAAATGTTCAGGGCAAGGCAGTGCAACACAGCCATGGACGTTTTTTCTGCATGGATTAGCCGAAGTGGCAGACGTAATCTACGGTTTCGACAGTTTCAATATCAAAATAGCTATTGCCCGGTACCTTGAATTGCGTGCCCGCGCCATAGCTGTTCCACTCCGTCGCATCGGCCAGGCGTACCTTGCACAGGCCGCTGACGATTTCCATGATTTCCGGCGCGCCCGTGTTGAAGCGCAGCGATGACGCGAAAATCACACCCACGCTTTTCTTCGTGCCATCGGCCAGGATGACGTTGTGCGAGACGCATTTGCCGTCAAAGTAGATATTCGACTTCTTGACGACGCTGACATTGTCCAGTTGTGTGCTCATGCTTCACTTTCCTTGCTGTTAAAAATCAGTCCTGGACGTCAGCGGCGCTCAGCACGCTGTTGCGTCCACCGCGCTTGGCCGCGTACAGGGCCTGGTCGGCGCGGTTGATCAATTGCTCGACCGTCGAGTCCGGCGAAGGCACGATGGTGGCCACGCCGATCGAGATGGTGACGATGCCCGTGCTTGCCGCTGGATTTTCGATCTGCAAGCCTTCCAGGTGGCGCCGGCACGCTTCGGCGATCAGCAAGGCGCCAGCCGCTTCCGTTTCCGGCAGGATCAGGGCGAACTCTTCGCCGCCGTAGCGGGCGGCCAGGTCGGCCGGGCGCTTCAAATGTTCCGTCAGCACGGCGGCGACTTTTTTCAGGCACAGGTCGCCCGCCAGGTGGCCGAAGTGGTCGTTATAGCTTTTAAAATGGTCGATATCGCAAAACAGCAAGCTCAACGGCGTCTTGTCGCGCTGGCCACGCTGCCATTCGAATTGCAAGGTTTCATCGAAGCGGCGGCGGTTGGCGATGCCCGTCAAGCCATCAAGGGCGGCGAGTTTCTGTAACTCGATATTCGCGTCGGCCAGGTTCTTTTGACTTTCTCGCAGGAAACGAAAAGCCTGGTCGCGCTGCAGGCGGCTGATGTGGGCTGCCGAGTGGTAGCGTATGCGCGCCAGCAGCTCCAGGCGGTCCGGCAGTTTCACCACATAGTCGTTGGCGCCGACGGAAAAGCTGTGCGCCTTCAGTTTCGGGTCATCCTTGGCCGACATCACGATCACCGGCACGTGCGCGAGCGCCGCGTTTTCGCGGTACAGCTGGATCAGGGCGAAGCCGTCGATACCCGGCATCACGAGGTCTTGCAGGATGACGGTCGGTTGCAAACGCAGCGCCGTGTCCAGCGCCTGCGTGGCGTCGGTCACGTAATGAAATTCGATATCCTGCTGGTCGCTGAGCATGCGCCGTACTGCCTCGGCAATGATCAACTGGTCGTCCACCAGCAGCACGCTGACCTTGAATTCGGTCAATGCGGGCTCATGCTGGCTGAAACTGGAGGAGAATTCTGGCATTGCATTCTTTTCAGATGTTAGGGGAGGGCTCCCACCCATTGTTGAGTTTGGCGCCCAGGCGGCTGCGCAGGCTGGCGCCTATTCTATCCAGGGGCAGGATGTGCTGCGCCGCATCGAGTTCGGCCGCCGCGCGCGGCATGCCGTACACGGCACTGCTGGCCTGGTCTTGTGCGATGGTCGTCTTGCCGGCGCGGCGCATGGCCAGCAAGCCATCGCCGCCGTCACGCCCCATGCCTGTGAGCAATACACCGATGGCGTCGCCGCGCCAGTGCTGCGCCACGCAGTTGAAGAAGACATCGACGGACGGGCGGTAAACATACTCGCGTGGTGCTGCATCGTAACCCAAACGATAATTTTGATCTAGCAGCAAGTGATCATTGGTTTTGGCGATCAACACCGTGCCAGATACCAGTTCATCGCCTTCGACGATCACGCGCGCGGGCATGCTGAGCTGGTCATCGAGCCATTTGGCGAAGTGCGAGGCGAAGGTTTCATCGATATGCTGCACCACCACGATGGCGCAACCGGGCGGCGCCGTCCAGCCGGACAGCACCTTGGCCACGGCCGAAGGGCCGCCCGTCGAGGCGCCGATGGCCACCAGCGTGGTGACTTGCCCGTCGCCCCGTTCGCCGCCATTGCCGTTCGCCTGGCGTGGCGGCGGCGTTTCGGCGCTGTGGCGTATCAGCTTGCCGATGGTCTTGATCTTGGCCAGCAGTTCGCTGTCGCCGCCCACTTGTCCCTGCAGCACGGGGGTGGCCGTGACGTCGAGCGCGCCCGCGCCCAGCGCGCGGAAGACCTGGTTGACATTGTCTTGCGGGCGTCCCGTGACCACCAGAATGGCGCACGGGCTTTGCTCCATGATCAGGCGCGTCGCCTCGACGCCATCCATCTCCGGCATGTTCAGGTCCATCAGGATCAGGTCGGGACGGTTGCCTTCGCACATGCGCACGGCTTCGAGCCCCGTGCGGGCGATCCACAGCACCTGGTGTTCCTGCGTGCTGGCCACCACGCGGCGCAGGGCCTCGGCGGCCATGGCGACATCGTTGGCAATGGCAATTTTCATGAAGTACAACTCATAAGCGGGCATCTCCTATCAGGTCGGCCACCGCGTCGAGCAAGGTCTCGTCGTGGAAGCTGCCTTTGGTCAGGTAATAGTCGGCGCCGGCGGACAGGCCGCGCGCGCGGTCTTCCGGGCGGTCCTTGTACGAGACGATCATCACCGGCAGCTTGTGCAGGTGCAGGTCCTTCTTGATCAGCGAAACCAGTTCGATGCCATCCATGCGCGGCATGTCGACGTCGGTGATCACCAGGTCGTATTCGCCGCTGCGCACGACGTTCCAGCCGTCGATGCCGTCGATGGCCACGTCGACTTCGAAGCCGCGCGCCAGCAGCAGCTTGCGCTCCATCTCGCGCACCGTCAGCGAATCGTCGACGACGAGGATGCGCTTGGCGCGGCGCTGCTGCGCGTGGCCCGCCTGCGCCAGCTGGTGCAGGCCGCCTTCGTGCAGCAGCTTGTCGATCGACAGCAGCAGATCGGGCACGTCGAGGATCAGCACCGGCTCGCCGTCATCGAGCAGGGCGGCGGCGGAAATGTCGCGCATCTTGCCGAAGATCGGATCGATGGCCTGCACAGCCAGGCTTTGCTCGCCGCGGATGGCGTCGACCACCAGGGCATAGCTTTGCTTGCCGCGCCCGATCACCACCACCGGCAAGTCCTCGGCCTGGTTCGCCGCTTCGCCCAGTTCCAGCACCTGCGCCGCCGAGACCAGGCCCAGATGCTCGCCCTTGAGTTCGAAGAACTGCTTGTTTTCCAGGGTATGGATGGCCGCCTGCGGCACGCGCACCACGCTTTCCACCTTGACGATGGGGATGGCGTAGGCTTCGCCCTGGATGTCGATCACCAGCGCGCGCACGATCGATTGCGTCAGCGGCAGGGTGATGAGGGCGCGGAAACCCCGGCCCGGCTCCGATTCCAGGCGCACGGTGCCGTTTTGCTGGCGTATCGTCTCGTGCACGATGTCCAGGCCCACGCCGCGTCCGGACAATTGATTGGCCGTCGCCTTCAGGCTGAAGGCGGGCAGGAACAGGAATTCCAGCAGCTCGCCCGGCGACAGCGCGGCGGCCATGGCGGGGCTGGCCATCTTGCGCTCGATGACGGATTGGCGGATCTTTTCCAGGTCGACGCCGCGCCCGTCGTCGCTGATTTCGATGCTCAGCATGCCGGCGCGGTGGCGCGCTTCCATGCGTATCGTGCCCAGCGCTTCCTTGCCCGCGTCGATGCGCTCGTACGGGCCTTCCATGCCATGGTCGATGGCATTGCGCAGCATGTGGTTCAGCGGGCTTTCGATCTTCGCCAGGATGTCGCGGTCGACCAGGGTGTCTTCGCCTTCGATTTCCAGCTGCACTTCCTTGCCCAGGCTGCGCGCCAGGTCGCGCACCATGCGCGGGAAGGCGTGGATGCCGTCGCGGAAAGGGCGCATGCGCAGCGCCAGCACTTCATCGACCATGCCTTGCGAGACGGCCAGCAGGCGCCGCTCATAGGTTTCGATGTCGGCGATGTGCTCGAGCATGAACTGCTTCAGGGGCTGCGTCTTTTGCAGCGCCAGCAGGGATTTTTCCATCAGGCCCGCGTCGCCCGAGCGGGCAATGGCTTCGTGCAGGTGCTCGATGGCGGAAAACAGGCTGCTCTGGTTGCGCTTGAAGCGCTGCAAGGCACCGATGAACGGGTGCATCTGGTGCGCATTGATTCGCGATTCGCTGGCCAGCGACAGCAGCTTGTCGAAATTCTGCGCCTGGGCCTTGGCCGGTGCCGCACCTGTACGCGGCGCGGGCGCGGCAGCTTCTGTCGCTTCCGTTTCAGCTTCCGCGTCCTCTCCCGCCAGGCCGCTGGCCACGGGAGCCTGTGGCGCCGCCGCTGCCGGCGCTGGCACGGGTGCCGGCGCCGGCGCCGGGGGCAGGGCCGGCAATTCGGGCAGGTCGGCGATACCGGCGATGGCGTTCAGGGTCTGGTCGATCTGCGCCGCATTGGCGGCCAGCCACGCTTCGGCACCCGCGTCGTCCAGGCGCGACAGCTGCACGATCAGGTCGACGCCCGACAGCAGCACGTCGACCCGCTCCGGCGTGAGTTTCAGGCGGCCGTGCTGGGCGGCGACAAAGCTGTCTTCCATGCCGTGCGCCAGCTGCACCACCACTTGCAGGCCGACGATGGCGGCGGCGCCCTTGATCGAATGCGCCGCGCGCATCATCGCTTCGACGGCGGCCGCATCGCCCGCATGGCGCTCCATGGCCAGCAAGCCGTCGGTGAGAATCTGGGTCTGGCTGTCCGCCTCCATGCGGAACAGGTCCAGCATGGAAAAGGCACTCAGGTCGCCGTGCTGGTCCTGGCTCATCGTAATAGTCTCGCAAGTTGAAAGCCGATCAGCGCCGTGTCGAGGCAGCCGATGCGCATGTCGCCCTCGGTGATGACGCCGGACAGATAGCGCGACAGGCCCTTGTTGATGGTGGCCGCCGGCGCTTGCACGGTGCTCGACGCATAGCGCACGATGCCGTGCAGGTCGGCCACGGGCAGCGCGTAAGCCTGTTCTTCCCAGCGCATCAGCAGCAGGCGCGCAAAGGTGTGGCGGCCGCGCGCCGCTGGCGCGCCCTGTTCGTCGATGCCCAGCAAGTGTGCCAGCGACATGCACGGATACAGCTTGCCGCCGATATTGACGATGCCCGCCAGGCCGCGCCCGCCGCGGTGCGGCAGCACGTGCGGCTTGGCCTGCGGCGCCACGGAGTCGAATACGCGCGTGGGTAGCGCCAGCCATTCGCGGCCGATGCGAAATACCAGCGCCGAGCTGTCGCGCACCTCGCCGCCCGCATCGATCTGGCGGAAGTGGCTGGCCCAGTCGCGCTGGTAGTGTTCATCCACGGGCCGCTGCAGGTTGCGCTGGGCGGCGCCCGCATACACGTCGCAGTTACGGCAATGCACGTTGGCCGGCAGCCTGGGGCAGCTCTGGTCGCCGACCACGCCGATATGGTTCCAGCAGTCGTTGATGGCGTCGGGGGACTCGGTGGCGATGAGGTTGGTCATGCTTGCCCCTTAGTTGGACGCCTGGCGGCGCTGGTAGATGCGCGCCGCGCGCGCCTTCAGGGTGGCGGCGGCCGTGTGGTTGCCATTGCGTTCGGCCAGCAGCGACAGGTGGCACAGCGCCTCGTAATGGTCGGGCTGCAGGTAGATGCAGCGGCGCCAGTAATCGTCGGCCAGATCCATCTTGCCGGCCAGTTCATTGATGATGCCCAGCATGAAATACGCTTCCGCCGCCTCGGGCACGCGCGCCAGGTGGGCGTGGCATTTTTCGCCCGCTTCGCGCAACTGGCCACGGTCGGCCAGCAGGCGCGCTTCGGCCAGCAAATCGGCTTGCGCGGTTGGCGCGGCCGGCGCCGGCGACGGCACGGACACGGGGCGCGTGCGCGGCGCTGTCGCGGCGGCAGGAGCGGCTGCGGCGGCGCGCCTTGGCGCGGGCGGCACGCTGCGCAGGGGGCGCGCGGCCGGCAGCGGCGCCACCTGCACGGGGCTGGCCGGCGCCGCCGTTTCCTTCTTCAGGGCGAAGGCCTGGCGGAACTGCAGCGGTGCAAAGCCGTTCTGGCAGAACGACGGCACTTCCGCATAGCCGGCCAGCAGCATGCCGTCGTCGGCCAGCAGGGCGGACAGGTTGTGGATGGCC
This sequence comes from Janthinobacterium kumbetense, assembly GCF_023703445.1. NCBI lineage: Bacteria > Pseudomonadati > Pseudomonadota > Betaproteobacteria > Burkholderiales > Oxalobacteraceae > Janthinobacterium > Janthinobacterium kumbetense. Next base: position 276,292 of record NZ_JAMQGR010000007.1, on the reverse strand, counting down.
GCGCGCGTGGTCGGTTTGTCGAAGTAAATCAAGAGGTTGCGGCAAAAGATGACGTCGTAATGGCGGCTGTAGGTGGCGGTGTCGAATTGCAGCAGGTTGCCCTGCCTGAAGGTGACTTGCTCGCGCAGGGAGTCGATGATGCGGTAGGCGTCGTCGGCCACGTGCGTGAAATAGGGCTCGCGGAAGGCCACGTCCTGCGCGCGGAAGGCGTTGCGGCCGTACACGCCGGCCTGCGCCCGTTCGATGCAGCCGGGGCTCAGGTCATACGCATCGATGCTGAACGCCTGTTTCGGCACGCCGCCGTCGCGCAGCGCCATGGCCATCGAATACGGTTCCTCGCCGCCCGCGCACGGGATCGACAGGATGCGCGTGGCGCGCCCCCGCGCCCAGCGTTCCTGCACCAGTTCGACGGTGGCGTAGAACGCCTGCGGGTCGCGGAACAGCCACGATTCCGGTACCACCACCAGCTCGATCAATTGCGTCATTTCGGCCGGCGTGAGCGCTTGCAGGTAGGCTTCGCTATCGCTGAAGCCCGTTTGCTCCATGCGCTGGCCGACGGCCCGTTCGGCCACGGCTTTGGAGACGGACAGGCCGGTCGCGCGGCGCAGCAGGGCTTGTGCCGTCATGCCGCGCCCGCGTCTTGAAACAGCAGCGCGCGCACGTCCGGCGGCAGCAGGTGTTCGAGTTCCACCAGCTGCACGATGCCGTCGGCATCGCTGGCCACCTGGCCCAGGAAGGGCGCGGTGGCCACGCCGCTATCCTCGAGCTTGTCCGCCGCGATGTCGGCGATGCCGCGCACTTGCGTGGCCAGCAAGCCCAGCGCATGCGTGGCGCCGCCAGGCGCGCGGTAGTCGACGATGACGATGCGCGTGTCGAATTGCGCGGCGGCGGCAGGCAGCCCGGCCAGGCGCGACAGGTCGATCACGGGCACGGGCGTGCCGTGCAAGTCCATCAGGCCGGCCACGTAGTCTGGCGTGAGCGGCAACTGTTTCAGCTCCAGCAACGGCAGAACGCGCACGATGCCGGCCAGGGGCAGGCCATAGCGGTCGCGTCCGATGTGAAAGAGCAGCACTTTCATGGGATCAGATGGTGACGGCGAAGGTCGACACGCTCGACTGCAGGTCGCCCGCCGCATATTGCAGCTGGTGCACCGCTTCGCTGGTGGCCTTCAGCGATTCCACCGTCTGCTGCGTGGCGTCGTTGAGCTGCATCATGGTGTCGGAAATTTGCGACGCGCCGATCGCCTGCGACTGCATGCCTTGCAGCACGGCATCGAATTGCGGCGTGAGTTTTTGCACCTGATCCATCACGGACGACAATTGTTCCGCCACTTGCCGCACTTCGCCCACGCTGCGGCGAATTTCTTCCGAGAATTTATCCATGCCCATCACGCTGGCGGACACGGCCGACTGCATTTCCTTGAGCATTTGCTCGATATCCCACGTGGAGACGGACGTCTGGTCGGCCAAGCGGCGGATTTCCGTCGCCACGACGGAAAAGCCGCGGCCCGCTTCGCCCGCTTTTTCCGCCTCGATGGCGGCGTTCAGCGACAGGATGTTGGTCTGGTCGGCTACTTTCGTGATGGTGATCAGTACGCTATTGATATTGCTGGCTTTTTCCGACAGGGCCGCCAGCTTGGCGTTGATGGAATCGGTGGCCGAGACCATGTGCTGCATGGTCGAATCCATGCGCTTGAGGTTGTTTTGCGCTTCGGCCGTGGCATTCGTCGTGTAGTCGGCCACGGCGGTGGCGTCTTCCATGGTTTTCAGCAACTGGCTCGTGTTGGCCGAGATTTCCTTGGTGGTGCTGAGAATTTCCACGCTGGTTTGCGCTTGCTCAATACCCGTGGCTTCCTGCTGGCGCGCCGAGGCGGCGATTTCCGTGGCGGAGGTCGTCACCTGGATGCCGGCCTTTTGCACATTGTTGAGCAGGCTGCGCAGGTTTTCGAACATCTTCGCCAGGCCGTTACCCAGCTGGCCGATGGCGTCGTTGCCCGTGATGCCGACCTTGCCCGTCAGGTCGCCCGAGGCCGCCTTCGATACCACTTCCAGCAGGGAATCGACCTTGGCCCGCAGGCTATTCGTGGCGGCCAGTTCATTGGCCTGGTTGTCCTGGATGGTTTGCGCCATGCGGTTGAACTCTTCCGTCACCTTGCCCAGCTCGTCGCGCGAGATGATGGCGGCGCGTGCGCCCTGTTCGCCGCCGGCGATGCGCCCGACGGCGTCCGTCAGGCTGTTCAGCGGGCCGAGGATGGCCTTGGCCAGGACGAAGGAAATGCCCAGCGCCAGCACCACGCACAGCACGCCGCCCAGCGCCAAGGTCAGCAGCATGGTTTCCTGCAGGCGACTTGACGTGGCCGTGCGCTCGGCCAGCAAGCGGTTTTCTTCGGCGGCGGCTTCGTCGAGCAGCTTGTTGGCCTGCACGATGCCGGGCGAGCCGGCCGGCGGAAGCAGGCGCGCCACCGTTTCCGTGGCGCCCGGCGCATTGCCCAGCGCGCGGCGTTTCTCGATCAGGGGGGTGATCCACTCCTTGACCCAGGTGCTGCTCAGCTGGTCGATCTTGCGGAAGCGTTCCGATTGCATCTTGTTGTCCACCGTCATGCTGATGGCTTTTTGCGTGTGCTGGCTCAGCACCCCTGTTTCATCGGTTTCCGGCGTCAGCGAGGCTTCGTTGCCGGTCAGAATGAAGCCGCGCGCCTCCACCTGGATTTGCAGGATGGAATTGTGAATCTTGTCGATCTCGACCAGCACTTCCATCGTGTGCCTGTCCCATGCATTGGCTTCCGACAGCCGCGCAAAGCTGTTGTAGGCCACGCCCAGCAAGATCAGGATGATGGCCACGATGGAGCCGAAGCCCAGGTACAGTTTATTCTTGATACTCAGGTCTTTGAACATGGGAGGGCTCCGGAAGCAGGAAGGTCAGCACAATTGCACTGTAGCATTTTGCCATGAGGACAGCAAAATGGGGGCAATCTGGGGACGCGCGGGGCGGTAAATCGCTGCCGAGTGCGTTTCAAACGTAAAAAAGCCGCCCGGAGGCGGCTTTTGGCGGGCGCGGGAGGTAGTGCCTCCCAGTAACTAATTACTTCTGGCCGCGCTTTTCGCGGGCGATGGCGGCGATGCGCATGCGCAAGGCGTTCAGCTTGATGAAGCCGCCGGCGTCGGCCTGGTTGTAGGCGCCGCCGTCTTCGTCGAAGGTGGCGATGTTCATGTCGAACAGCGAATCGGTCTTCGAATCGCGCGACACGACGATGACATTGCCCTTGTACAGCTTGATGCGTACCCAGCCGTTCACGGTTTCCTGCGTGTGGTCGATCAGGGTTTGCAGGGCAACGCGCTCGGGCGCCCACCAGTAGCCGTTGTAGATCATTGACGCGTAGCGCGGCATCAGGTCATCTTTCAGATGGGCAACTTCGCGGTCCAGGGTGATCGATTCGATGGCGCGGTGGGCTTTCAGCATGATAGTGCCGCCCGGGGTTTCATAGCAGCCGCGCGACTTCATGCCGACGTAGCGGTTTTCCACCAGGTCCAGGCGTCCCACGCCATGCTTGCCGCCAACTTTGTTCAGTTCGGCCAGCACGGTGGCGGGCGACATGCGCACGCCGTTGATGGCGACGATATCGCCTTTTTCGTATTCGATGTCCAGGTATTCCGCTTCGTCCGGCGCTTTTTCAGGGCTGACGGTCCAGCGCCACATGGTTTCTTCCGCTTCGGCGCTCGGGTTTTCCAGGTGGCGGCCTTCAAAGCTGATGTGCAGCAAGTTGGCATCCATCGAGTACGGCGCGCCGCCGTTCTTGTGCTTCATGTCGATTTCGATGCCGGCGTCTTCCGCGTACTTCAGCAGTTTTTCGCGCGACAGCAGATCCCACTCGCGCCATGGGGCGATGATCTTCACGCCTGGCTTCAGCGCGTAGGCGCCCAGCTCGAAACGCACCTGGTCGTTGCCCTTGCCGGTCGCGCCGTGCGAGATGGCGTCGGCGCCCGTGGCGTTGGCGATTTCGATCAGGCGCTTGGCGATCAGCGGACGGGCGATCGAGGTGCCCAGCAGGTATTCGCCTTCATACACGGTGTTGGCGCGGAACATCGGGAAGACGAAGTCGCGCACGAATTCTTCGCGGACATCTTCGATATGGATGTTTTCCGGCTTGATGCCGAATTTGATGGCCTTGGCGCGCGCCGGTTCCAGTTCTTCGCCCTGGCCCAGGTCGGCCGTGAAGGTGACGATTTCGCACTGGTAGTTATCTTGCAGCCATTTCAGGATGACGGAGGTGTCGAGTCCGCCGGAATAGGCCAGGACTACTTTTTTAATGTCGCTCATATTGCTTCCAGTTGTCGTTGTCGATGTATGTATTGCGATGCTGCCAGGAGTTATGCAGTGCCTGGCGAATTAGTTGATTTTACCGAGTAACAGGTATTCGATCAGCGCTTTTTGCACGTGCAAGCGGTTTTCCGCCTCGTCCCACACCACCGATTGCGGGCCGTCGATCACTTCGGCGGCCACTTCCTCGCCGCGGTGGGCGGGCAGGCAGTGCATGAACAGGGCGTCGGGCGCGGCGCGGGCCATCTTCGCGCCATCGACGATCCAGCCGTCGAAGGCGGCGATGCGGGCCGCGTTTTCCGCTTCGTAACCCATGCTGGTCCACACGTCCGTGTTGACCAGGTGCGCGCCTTCGCAGGCGTCCGATGGATTGGCGAAGAAGGTGTAGCGCTCGGTCTTGACTTGCGCCAGGTCAATGTCGTAACCCTTCGGCGTCGACACGTTCACATGGAAGCCGAACACTTCGGCCGCTTGCAGCCACGAGTACAGCATGTTGTTGGCGTCGCCGATCCAGGCGACCACCTTGCCGGCGATCGAGCCGCGGTGTTCGATGTAGGTGAAGATGTCGGCAAAGACCTGGCACGGGTGGTGTTCATTGGTCAGGCCATTGATCACGGGCACGCGCGAATTGGCGGCGAAGCGCTCGATGATTTCCTGGCCGAACGTGCGCACCATGATGATGTCGCACATGCGCGACATGACCTGGCCCGCGTCTTCCACCGGCTCGCCGCGGCCCAGTTGGGAATCGCGCGTGTTCAGGTAGATGGCGGCGCCGCCCAACTGGTGCATGCCCGCTTCGAACGACAGGCGCGTGCGGGTCGAGTTCTTTTCAAAGACCATCACCAGGGTGCGGTCGATCAGTGGATGGTAGATTTCGTAGTTCTTGAACTTGCGCTTGATCAGATGGGCGCGTTCGATCACATATTCGTACTCTTCCAACGTGAAATCGGAGAACTGGAGGTAGTGCTTGATCGGTTTTTTTGTCGACATAATGACCACTTGAAGATGCGCAGGCCGCCGGCGGCGTGCCTTTCCCGCCGGGTTGCATCAGCGTACAACATCTCGTCTGATGACTGCCTCGCCCGGCGCGCTGCTGTGTTGATCGGTGCCAGCGCGACGCCTGTCGCGCGGTACGATGCGGTTTGCCAAGTTGAAAATAATGCAATGGCAAGTACTTCAGCCGTTCAATTATAAGGGTTTTGCTTTTAGATTGGAAAGACTGCCCGGGCGCGTACTTGTATAGGCAAGCCTGCGCCCGGGCAACGGGGCGGTGGATTAATAGATGCTGGCGGGCGCGGCGCCGTCCAGCTGGGGCGCCACCAGCGGCAAGTCCAGCGTGAAGCGCGTGCCGGCGGGGCTGCTGGCCACCTGGATGGTGCCGCCCAGCAGGGCCGTGACGATGTTGTAGCTGATCGACAAACCCAGGCCGCTGCCGCCCTGGCCCAGCTTGGTAGTAAAGAAGGGGTCGAAGATGCGCGACAAATGCTGTTCCGCGATGCCGCCGCCATTGTCTTCGAAGACGATCCGCACGCGCGTCGCGTCCGCCGTGGCGGACAGGCGCATGCAGCCCGTGCCGACGCCGCCATCGTTGGGCGCGGGGGCGAAGGCGTGCAGCAGGGCATTGTTGATCAGATTGGTGATCACCTGGCCGAACGGGCCGGGATAGCTGTCCATGGCGATGCCGAAGGCTATCTCCATTTCGATGCGGTGGCCCGAACTGCGGATGCGGTTCATGACGGTGGCGATGATTTCATTGCTGACTTGTTGCAAGTCAAAGCGGCGCCGCTGCTCGGTGGTGCGGTCGACGGCCACCTGCTTGAAGCTGTTGACCAGGTCGGCCGCGCTGCGCAAGCCGCGCATCACCAGCGCCGACGCCTTGCCCGCATCGTCGATGAAGGCAGCCAGGTCCGAGCGGCGCAGGCCGGGACCGTTCATCAGGCGTTCCACGTCTTCCGTCTTTTGCTGCATGGTGCTGGCGATCAACAGACTGTTGCCGATCGGGGTATTCAGTTCATGCGCCACGCCGGCCATCAGCGAACCGAGGGCGGCCAGTTTTTCCTGCGATACCAGTTGCGCCTGGGCATCTTGCAATTGCCGGTAGGCGCTGGCGTTGTCGAGCGCGATGGCGCCATACGCGCACAGGGTGCGGAAGATCAGCCGCTCGCGTTCGCCGTATGCGTTGGCGTGGCAAGCCTGCACCGTCATCACGCCCAGCACGCGCTCGCCCACCATCAGCGGCACGTACAGCACGCTCTGGTTATGCAGCGTGCCGGGCACCGTGTAGGCGTGGCGGCGCGGCGGCACCTGGTCGATATACACTTCGCGCCGGCCCAGCAGGCAGCGCACGGAATAGGCGCGGGGATTGCTCAGTGGAATGGCGTTGTCGGACAGGGGCCGGCCCGCTTCCATGCCATGCGCGCGGCGCAGCGCCGTGCCTGCGGCGTCGAGCATGTAGACGGCGAAGGTGTTGACTGGCAGCAAGGCATGCACGTGGCGGTCGAGCACCTGGAACACGGCGCTGGCGTCGAGGTGGGTGGTGATTTCCTGGCCGATGGCCGACAGCCGTTCCAGGGTGTCGCTGGTCTGTTGCAGCACTTCGGCGCGGCGCGCTTCGGAAGCGGCCAGTTCGCGGTGGTGATAGCCTTCCGAGCGCGCATGTTCCGTCTGGTGGTAGACCTGCATGGCGGTGGCGCGGTTGCTCGCTTGCTGGGTATGGCTTTTTTCGCGCGCCATGCCCGCATCGAGGGCGATATCGTAGGCGCGCGCATAATCGCCCGCATGCGCGTATTCGCGCGCCAGCGCATCGAGCAGTTCGCCGGGCGGCGAATAGCCGTCGATCGAGGCGGCTACCTGCAGCGCCTGGTGCAGGAAATGCAGGGCGGGATTGCGTTCCAGCATGTCTGCGGGCGGCGGCAACTCATGGCGCGCATGCAACATCGACAAGACGCGCAGCGCCGCCACCTGGTGCATGGCGTCGCCCTGCGCGGTGGCCAGCTGGCAAGCCCGCTCGGCCGCCTGCAGCGCCTCGTCCGGGCGGTCCAGGTAGGATAGCGCGTGGGCGCTGCCGCGCTGGGCCATGCTGCGGAAATCGGCCTGGCCCAGCGCTTCGGCGCGCTGCGCCAGCCGGCTGAAGGCGTCGAGCGCCGTGTCGTAGTCGCCCTTGTCCAGGCTCAGTTCGCCCAGGTGGAACAGGGCGTTGGCATAGGTGCGCGCGCCAGCCACGGGCGCCAGGATGAGCAGCGCCTGGCGCAGCAAGTCTTCGGCCGCGGCCAGGCGGCCCAGCTTGCGCATGGTTTCGGCCGTATGCGTCTGGCAAGCGCCGATGCTGCGCGGCCAGCCGGTGGGGCGCGCCAGATCCAGTGCGCACTGCATCCACTCCAGGGCCGATTCGTTGTCGTTGAGGCTGGCGAAACAGTCGCCGATATTGATGGCGGCCGTGATGGCGCCGCGCAGCTGGCCGCTTTCCAGCGCCGCCTCGTAGCTTTGCATGTAGTGGCCGGCGGCCGTGCCCAGGTCGCGCGAGGTGTGCGCCAGCAAGCCGCGGAAGTCATGCACCCAGGCGGCCAGCGGCGCGGGCAGCTTGCCGCTGGCGCTGTCGGCCTGGAAATGGCTGCCCCAGCGCGCCTGTGCGGCTGGCGCATCGCGCAGCACGGCCCAGCGCGCCGCGGCCGCGTCGGCCAGGCTGGCGCGCATCGTATCGCCGGCGCTGCGCGCCTGCTCGGCAGCGGCCAGCAGTTCGGCATCGCAGCGGGCATGGTCGCCCCGGTCGACGGCAATCGAGGACAGCAGCCAGTGCGCGTCGGCGCAGGCTGCGCCGTCGCCGTGCGCGCACAGGATGGCGTGCGCCGCCATGGCCAGGCTTTCCGCCGTATCGAGCGCACCTTGCAGCCAGGCCACTTCCGCCTGCACCAGTTGCAGGCGCGCCTGCGCGATGGCCAGGGCGTGGGCCGGCAGCTGGGCCTGGGGCAGCAAGGCTGCCGCTTCGGCCGCATGGTGCAGCGCCTGGGCACAGTTGCGCTGGCGCAAATGCCATGCCAGCAGCATCAGCAAGGGCAGGCGCTCCAGGGCGCGCAATGGCCGCAGTGTATCTTCCCACTGTGCAATGTCATGTTCGAGTGCGAACATTTCCATCCGAAATCTCCCGCAAGGCGATGGTGTTGGCCAGCGGCCAGTGACACCTTATTGGATCGCATTGTAAGCTGCATCGGATGCAGTTGTTTGGTCGACTCGACAGTATTTTTTTACGCGCGCCCTTTCAGGCTGCGCAAAGCAGGCGGGGCGTGCACCAGCCCCTGCCGGCTGATGCACGTGGACAGCCTGGCACGGCTTGCCGGCCGTTTGCCGTGCTGTACCGTGCCGCCTATGCTAGCGGCCGGCGAAGTGCACGGTGCTGGCCGTTTCGCCAGCCTTGGCGACGGCGCCCGGAATATTGTTCAGCCCGGTAATGGCGATGACGTCGCCATCGTTGCGAAATTCCATGTGGGTGCCGCTGGCCGTTTCAAAGACGCCCGGTGCGCGGCCGAACAGCTCCACTTCGGGCTGTCCCTTGATTTGCGTGAAATAGCGGTTGACTTGCTGGCGCAGCAGCAAGGTATCGCCCGTGTCGAGCTGGTAGCTGTTGCCGTACTGGCTGAATTCCTGCGGCGCCAGTTTATACACCTTGCCGGAAACCTGGACCTTGTCCTGTTCGCCGATTTCCAGCGCACTGGCGCTGAGGCAAGACAGGCCGAGGACGAGGGCGGCGCTACCGAGGGCGAGGGTACGCGAGAACGATGCTTTCATGATTTCACCTTGTGATCGAGATGCTGGTTGGAGTTAGACCAATGTTGTCTCCAGCAGGTTCGCTGGCGGGGACAATGCCAAGGTAGCAAGCGGAGGGGTGCCATGCCAGCGCAAAGCGATGAAACGCCGGAATCCGGCGCTGAAACGCGAAATCAGGCGACGGATGGTTTTGGAATGAATGGGAGAAAGCAGGCTCTGCGGCAGAATTTAATTCTGTTTAATTCGTGGTGGTAAACTTTTTATCGGTTTGGCGCCCGCCTCGACGACGGACGCCAGACGCGTTCAATACAGCGTTTGCGCCGATTCGTGCAGCAGCTGGCCGTACAGGGTATGGCGCATCTTGGCGATCTTGCCTTCAGATAAGGCTTGCAGGATGGCGCACTGCGGCTCGATCAGGTGGCGGCAGTTATAGAACTTGCAGCCGCCCAGGTAGGGCTGGAATTCGCGGAAGGCCCGCTCCAGCATGCCCTCGGACAAGTGGTACAGGCCGAATTCCTGGAAGCCGGGAGAATCGATGATGGAGCTGTGCGCGCCCAGTTCGTCGAGCTTGTACAGGCGCGTAAAGGTCGTCGTGTGCTTGCCCGTGTCGAGCGCGGCCGAGATTTCGCGCACGGCGATGTCGGCGTCCGGCACCAGCAGGTTGATCAATGACGACTTGCCCATGCCCGACTGGCCGATGAGGATCGACGACTGCCCCGCCAGCAGGGGCGCCAGAGTGGCCACCGCGTGTTCCGGTTCGGCGCGCGCCGACACTTCATCGACGGGATAGCCCATCGATGAATACGGCAGCAGGCGTTCGCGGGCGCGCTCCAGCGAGGCGGTCACGTCCGTCTTGTTGAGGATGATGCGCGCCTCGATGCCGGCCGCGTCGGCCGCCACCAGCGAGCGCGAGATCAGATCGTCGGCAAAGCCCGGTTCCGTCGCCACGACGATGAACAGCTGCGTCAGGTTGGCGGCCAGCAACTTCGATTTGTACTGGTCCGAGCGGTACAGCAGGGTCTTGCGTTCCTCGATGCGGTCGATGACGGCCTGGTCGTTGGACGTGCGCGTCAGGTGCACGATGTCGCCCACGGCCACATTGGTTTTCTTGCCGCGCGTTACGCATTGCAGCTTGGCGCCGTCCACGTCGGCCAGGTAATGGCGGCCGTGGGCGGCGATGATGATGCCCGTCAACTTGCCTTCGCTCATGGGGCCACCTGGCTGCTCTGGTAGATGAGGTCGGCCTTGGCGGCGCAGATGAAGTCGTTTTCGGACAGGCCGCCGGCGCCCTGGTTGACCGAGTGCGTGTCGTAGCGCACGGCGCAGGTTTTGTAAGTAATGATGAGCTCCGGATGGTGGTCTTGCGTATGGGTCATATAGGCCAGGGCGTTCACGAACGCCAGGGTCTGGTAGTAATTCTTGAAGCCGAAGTCGCGGCACAGCTTGCCATTTTGCAAGTTCCATTGCGGCAGCAGGGCGTGCAGGGTGGCGATGTCCGTGTCGCCCAGCGCCTGCTGGCGCGGCGTGCAGGACAGTTGGGACAGGTCTTGCGAAGTCGATGGCGTATTCATGTCGTAGCCCCTTTCAGGTGGCGGATGCGCACGCTGGCCGGCGGGTGGCTATCGTAGAAGGCCGAGTGCAGCGGGTCGGGCGTCAGGGTCGACGCATTGTCTTCATACATTTTGACGAGCGCCGAGACCAGGTCGTCCGCCTGCGTGTGCGTGGCGGCAAAGGCGTCCGCTTCGAATTCATGCTTGCGCGAGCTGAGCGAGGTCAAGGGGCCCAGCAGGAAGGTGAAGACGGGCAAGGCCAGCATGAACAGCAGCAGCGCCAGCGCATCCGTCGGCTGGCCCGTCAAGGCCAGCGCCACGGGATCGACGCCCAGGCCCGCGTAAAACCACGGCTGCGTCTTCAGGAAGCCCAGCAGCGCGAGGAAACCCAGCGAGATGACGAACATCATGGCGATGCGCTTGACGATGTGCTTGAGCTTGAAGTGGCCCAGTTCATGCGCCAGCACGGCTTCGATTTCCTGCGGCGCCAGGCGCGACAGCAAGGTGTCGAAGAAGACGATGCGCTTGTTGGCGCCAAAGCCCGAGAAATACGCATTGCCGTGGGCGCTGCGCTTCGAGCCATCCATGACGAACAAGCCTTTCGAGGCGAAGCCGACGCGCTGCATCAAGCCTTCGATGCGGCTTTTCAGCGCTTCGTCGGCCAGCGGCGTGAATTTGTTGAACAGGGGGGCGATGACGGTGGGAAACAGCACCATCATCAGCAACTGGAAGCCGCTCCAGACGAACCACGCGTACAGCCACCACAGGCCGCCCGACTTGGCCATCAGGGTCAGCACGACCCAGATCAGCGGCAGGCCGATGACGGCGCCCAGGCCCACGCCCTTGAGCATGTCCGTGAAGAACAGCTTGCGCGCCATGGTGTTGAAGCCGAAACGCTGCTCCAGCACAAACTGGCGGTAATAATCGAAGGGCAGGTCGATCAGGCCGGAAATGGCGGCAAAGGCGGCGATCAGGCCGATCTGGTACAGCATGGGCGAGCCAGAGCCCATCCATTCATTCAGGTGCAGCGCCAGCCATTGCAGGACGCCCAGCAAGGTAAAACCGATCAGCACGGCATAGTTGACCAGCAAGGTCAGCAAGCCGAATTTGGTCTTCGCCACCGTGTAGTCGGCCGCCTTCTGGTGCGCGGCCAGCGGGATCTTTTCCGCAAATTCGGCGGGCACGGCGGTGCGGTGGGCCAGCACGTGGCGAATCTGCCGCGAAGCGAGCCAGAAGCGCACGGCCAGGGTCAAAACGAGGACGGATACAAACAAAATCGAAAACGCGAGTGAATACATTCTGTGCCTGTGAGAAAATGGCTGATTATTTAGTTTGATTAGGCCAAGAGAGAATTATGTCACAAGCGACCGACTTAACTGCATCCACCCCCGCACCCGCCGTGCCGGCACGTCCCAATGAGATGAATCTGGTCTGGGTCGACATGGAAATGACGGGCCTGGAGCCCGATACCGACCGCATCATCGAGGTGGCGGTGGTGGTGACGGACATGCACTTGAACCTGCTGGCCGAAGGCCCCGTGTTTGTGATTCATCAATCGGATGAAACCCTGAACAAGATGGATGCCTGGAACAAGGGCACGCACGGCCGCTCGGGCCTGATCGACAAGGTCAAGGCGTCGACCGTGACGGAAGCGCAGGCGGAAGCGGAATTGATCGCGTTCCTGAAGAAATACGTGCCAGCTGGCAAGTCGCCCATGTGCGGCAACACCATCGGCCAGGACCGCCGCTTCATGGTGCGCGGCATGCCGAAGCTGGAAGCGTTCTTCCACTATCGCAATGTTGATGTATCGACATTGAAAGAGCTGTGCAAGCGCTGGAAGCCGGAAATCGCCACCGGTTTCAAGAAGCACCAGAAGCACACGGCCCTGGCCGACATCCTGGAATCGATCGAAGAGCTGAAGTACTACCGCGAACACTTCATCAAGCTGTAATGTGATGACGCCTCGCAAAACCTACTGCGCGTCGGTATAGGCGGCCTGCGATGCTCACCGTACTTGAGTACGGTTGCGCTTCTCAGCCACCTCTCCCTTCCGCTCGCTACGGTTTTGCGAGGCGTCGCGAAGGATCTGTTACATCGTATCCAAGTCAAAGGTGGACCAAGCGCCATCCTCGCCTTGCCACTGCAGCGCAAACGGTCCCGTTTGCCGCAAGCCCGTGATCCACACTGTCTCGCCAGATTCGCGGAAATATGCCGCGCACTGGCCGAACGGCTGCTCCAGCCGGCACAGCACCAATCCTTCGCCCGCCACGGCGCACCATTGCTCATTGATATCGATCAAGGCCACGGCCGGGTCGCCATAGAACTCGCCCAGGCTGGCTTGCCGGCCATCGGCCGCCGTCACCTTGGCGTGTTCATATTCATGCTGGACAATAAATCGGGCGCTGCGCGCCAGTTCCGTGCTCGTCATGCTGTCTCCACGGTAGGCCAGACGGTTTCCTGGTCGGCGCGCGCCTCGGCGATCAGCCATTCGCAGAAGGCGTGCACGAGGGGCCGCGTTTCCGCCTGGGGCGAGCGCAGCAGGTAATAGCAGTGGGGGCCGCGCACGGCGTGTTCGAACACGCGCACCAGGCGGCCCGAGCGCAAATCGTCGCCGATCAGGGGGCTGGCGGCGATGGCCACGCCCTGGCCGCTGGCGGCCGCGTCCAGGCATAAATATGTGTGCGAAAAGCGCGCGCCGCTGTTGCCGCTATTGCCGCTGTAATGCACGCCGCAGCTGTGCAGCCAGCGCGTCCAGTCGATTTCGCCGGGCAGGTGCACTTCCGGTTCGTCGTGCAGCAGCGGGTAGCGCAGCAGGTCGGCGGGCTGGCGCAGGCTGGCCGCGTTGGCGCGGAAATCGGGGCAGCAGACGGCGGAAAACCATTCTTCCATCAATAAATCGACTTTCAGGCCCGGATAGCGGCCCGGACCCAGGCGGATGGCCACGTCCACGCCATCGCGCGCCAGGTCGACCGGGTGCATCGAGGCCAGCACGCGCAGTTCGATCTGCGGATAGCGGTCGCGCAAGCGGCCCAGGCGCGGCATCAGCCAGCGCGAGACGAGCGAACTGGTGGCCGTCACTGTCACCACCTTGTCGTCGCCCTGGCGCCGCGCCTGCTCGGAGACGTCGGCCAGCTGGTTGAGGATCGGCCCCAGCGAAGCCGCATAGCGCTGCCCGGCGCTGGTGAGCACCACGCCGCGCGGCATGCGCTGGAACAGCACGATGCCAAGCCACGCTTCCAGCTGTTTTACGTGGTGGCCGATGGCGCCGGCCGAGACGTGCAATTCTTCGCCCGCGCGCTGGAAGCCTTCATGGCGGGCAGCCGCCTCGAAGGCGTGCAGGGCGGCGAGCGGGGGCAAGGGACGTGACATGGCACTCTTCAAGTGAATTGAGCCTCAGTAATATTCGGCCTATCCGTGAAGAATATTGGTTTGTTTCATTTTGCGCAAGCGAATATGATGCCGTCACTGCGTGAAGTTACCCGCAATAGGATTCACGCATGCATTTCACGCACGCATCACCTTCCAGCCTTGCTTGGCATTAATATTTACAACGCCTGGGAAAACCGTCGCGAGCGGCAGTGATTTGTGGCTGAGAAGCGCAACCGTACTTCAGTACGGTGAGCATCGCAGGCCGCAAAGCGCGACGCGCAGCAGGTTTGCCCAGGTGTACTCTAAGAGGTTTAGTCATGTCTGATCGCCGCGCCGTTGCGCTGGTGTTGCTGTCGGCCGCCGGTTTCGGCAGTTCCGCAGTGTTTGCCAAGGCGGCGTATGCGTCCGGGGTCAACCCGTCGACCATGCTGGCCTTGCGTTTCGTTATCGCCGCCATGCTGTTGCTGCCGCTCGTGTGGCTGGGCGGCTGGCGCTTGCCGCGCGGCCGCCTGCTGGCCGGCTACATGCTGATGGGCTTGATGTACACGGCCCAGTCGCAAGGCTATTTCAATGCCCTCATGTATGCCAGCAGCGGCCTGTGCGGCATGTTGCTGTATGTGTATCCCGTGCTGGTGACGATCCTGGCGCTGGCGCTGGGCTGGGAAAAGCTGGACCGCCGCATGCTGGTGCTGATGGCGCTGGCGATTGCCGGCATGGCCATCACCCTGGGCGGCAAGCTGCAGGGCCAGCCCATCGGCATCGCCCTGGCCTTGATGGCCGCCGGCGTGTACGCCGTGTACATTCTGTTTGGCAACAGCCTGTCGAAAAGCCGCGAGAATATTCACCCATTGGCCGCTTGCGTGGTGATCCTGGGCACGGCAGGCCTGTCGAACAGTGCGATTGCCTTGTGGCAAGGCGTGTCCTTGCCGGGCACGGCGACGGGCTGGCTGGCCGTCAGCGCCATCGCCCTGTTCTCGACGGCCATCGCGATTGCCGCCTTCTTTGCCGGCGTGGCGCAAATCGGCGCGGCCAAGGCATCCATCATTTCCACGTTCGAACCCGTCATCACGATGGCGTTCGGCGTGACCCTGCTGAAGGAATCCGTCAGCGGCACGCAATTGCTGGGCGGCGCCATGGTGCTGGCCGCCGTGGTATTGCTGGCGCAGCGCCCGACGGCGAAACCGGCATCCATGCCGACGGTACAGGCCAGCGCCTGAGTTCAACGCTGACATTTTCTCAACACTGATCAGTTGTATCGATCGGTCTCCTTTGCGCTGCGACGGGTTTCCTGTCGCGGCGCTTTTTTTTTGCGCGTAATTTTTTTCACATAAATAAGCCTTGATTGCGAATGATTCTCATTTATAATTAACTTCAAGATTCCCCCACCACCAGCCAGCCCATGCCAGCCAGTGTTCGCCTTGAAAGGAGACACCGTGACGAGCATGCCCCCTATTTGCAACACCGAGCTGGTCGCCAGCGAATTTGCCCGCCTGCGCCGCGAGAAAAAAGCCCGCCACCGCGACATCGCCGAGGAACTGGCCATTTCCGAAGGCGAGTTGATCGCCGCGCATGCCGGCTTGTCGCTGGCCGATGGCGCCTTGCTGGGCTCCGAGCGCCTGCAGGCCGACTGGCCCGCCATCATCGCCGCGCTGGAACCGCTGGGCGAAGTCATGGCGCTGACGCGCAACGCTTCGTGCGTGCATGAAAAGACGGGTGTCTATCGAAAAGCCAGTCACAACAACCACGTGGGCCTGGTGCTTGGTGGCGACATCGACTTGCGCGTGTTTTACCGCCAGTGGGCGCATGGCTTTGCCGTGCGCGAAGTGAGCGAAAAAGGGGGCGGGAAGGAAGTGCAGCGCAGCCTGCAATTTTTCGATGCTGCCGGCCATGCCGTGCACAAGATATTCATGAAGCCGCAAAGCGACCTGGCCGCCTATGACGCGCTGGTGGCGCATTTTTCCGACGCGGACCAGGCGGCCGGCATCGCCGTGACGGCGCCGGCTGCGCCGCCGGCCGAATTGTCCGACGCGCAGATCGACGTGGCCGGCTTTCGCGCCGCCTGGGCCGATTTGCGCGACACGCATGAATTTTTCACCCTGCTGAAAAAATATTCGGTCTCGCGCCTGCAAGGCCTGCGCCTGGCCGAGGCGCGCTTCGTGCAGCAGCTCGACAAATCCTGCGTGCTCGACCTGCTCAACAGCGCCGCCCTCGAAAAAGTCGCCATCATGGCCTTCGTCGGCAATGCGGGCATGATCCAGATCCATTCGGGGCCCGTGCACAAGATCGCCGTGATGGGGCCGTGGATCAATGTCCTCGATGCGCGCTTCAACCTGCATTTGCGCGAAGACCATATCGCCAGCGCCTGGGTGGTCAAAAAGCCCACGGTCGACGGGCTGGTGACGTCGGTGGAACTGTTCGACGCCAAGGGCGACACCATCGTCATGTTCTTCGGCGAACGCAAGCCGGGCGTGCATGAACTGTGCGAATGGCGCAACGTCGTCGAGCGCGTGCTGCAGGAGGGTGAACTATGCGCCGCATGATCGCCGCCAGCGTGGCGCGCCGCATCGCGCTGAAAAAAATGGGGGCGGGAGCCTTGGCCCTGGCAGCGCCGATGCAGGTGCTTGCCGCCGTCAGCGACGCCGGCAAGCCGCTTGTCAAGGCGCGGCGCATCGTCAGCGTGGGCGGCGCCCTGACGGAAATCGTCTACGCGCTCGAGGCGCAGGGCGAACTGGTGGGCGTCGATACCACTTCGCTGTATCCGGCCGTGGCGCAGCAGCTGCCGCAGGTCGGTTATGCGCGCACCTTGTCGGCCGAGGGCGTGCTGTCGCTGGCGCCCACGCAGCTGATCGCCACCGAGGAGGCGGGGCCGCAAACGGTGCTGCGCCAGGTGCGCGACGCGGGCGTGTCGGTGGCGGTACTGAACGCGAATAACAGATTCGAAGGCTTGCTCGAACGGGTAAAACAGGTGGGCCAGATCACGGGACGCGCCGACCCCGCCGCGCGCCTGGCGCAAGCCTTGCAACAGCAGTGGGACGGCGCCCTGGGCAAGGTGCGCCAGCGCAGCCAATCACCGGTACAATCAGCGGTGCGCGTGCTGTTCATCCTCGCCCATGCGCCGAACCAGGTGATGGTGGGCGGGCGCGAGACGGGCGCCGACGCCATGTTGGCGTATGCGGGCGCCGTCAACGTGATGGGCGGGCAGGACGGATTTGCCGGCTACAAGCCGCTCACGCCGGAAGCCGTGATCGCCGCGCGGCCCGACCTGGTGCTCGTCACGGACCAGGGCTTGAAGGCCTCGGGCGGCGTGGACGGCATCTTGAAACTGCCAGGGCTGGCGCAGACGCCGGCCGGGCGCAAGCACCGCATCGTCTCGCTGGAAGCCATGCTGCTGCTGGGCTTTGGCCCGCGCATGCCGCAGGCGCTGGCCGAACTCGATGCAGCGTTTGCCAAAGCCATGGCCGCATGAACGTGGCCTCCCTGGCGTCCGTCGCTCCCTGGCGCTGGCCGCGCTGGGGCGCTGGCGGGCTGCTGGCCGCCGCCCTGGCGTGCGGCTTGCTCATCGCCGTGCAGGCGGGCGCCGTGCCGGTGGCGCTGGCCGACTGGCTCGCGCCTTTGCAGGCTGGCGGCGAGGCGCTGTCCGGCGGCGCGTATGTGCTGTGGCATATCCGCCTGCCGCGCGCCCTGTTTGCCATCCTGATCGGCGCCGCGCTGGCGCTGGCCGGCGGCTTGACGCAAGGGTTGTTCCGCAATCCGCTGGCCGATCCGGGCCTGCTGGGCGTGAGCAGCGGCGCCGCCTGCGCGGGCGCGGCCACCATCGTCTTTGCCGCCAGCCTGCACGTGGCGCCCGAGCTGCGCGTGTGGCTGCTGCCGGCCGCCGCGTTTGCCGGCGCCATGCTCATTTGCGTGCTGCTCGACCGGGTCGCCCGCTGGGCCACGCCCGGCTCCATCGTCGGCCTGCTGCTGACGGGCGTGGCGCTCAATGCCATCACGGTGGCCGTCATGGGCCTGTGCATCTACCTGGCCAGCGACGACCAGTTGCGCACCCTGACTTTCTGGACATTGGGCTCGCTGTCGGCCGGCAGTTGGCGTCAGGTGGCGGCCTTGCTGGTGGTGCTGGCCGGCGCGCTGTGGGCCACGCGCTTCCTGATGCGCTCATTGAATGCGCTGGCGCTGGGCGAGGCGCAGGCCCTGCACGTGGGCATCGACGTAGGCCGGCTGCGCACGCAGGTGATCGTGCTGGTGGCCGTGCTGACGGGTTTTGCCGTCGCCTGGTGCGGCGGCATCGGCTTCATCGGCCTGATCGCGCCGCACCTGGTGCGCACCTGGCTGGGCGCCGATCAGCGCAAGGTATTGCCGCTGGCGATGCTGATGGGCGGCTTGCTGCTGCTGTTGGCCGACACCCTGGCGCGCACGGTGGCCATTCCGGCGGAAGTCCCCGTCGGCATTTTCACGGCCTTGCTGGGCGGGCCATTTTTCCTGATGCTGTTGCGGCGCTTCCGCCATGGCACCGCCTGAAAGGATGCGCATGACGCCCCTGCTGGAACTCTCCTTCGCCACCACGCAACTGGGCCAGCAGTATTTCGGCCCCTTCAATCTGCAGGTAGCGCGGGGCGAGCGCATCGCCATCCTCGGCCCCAGCGGCGCGGGCAAGTCGACCCTGCTTAAACTGATGGCGCGCGAACTGCATCCGCAGGCGGGCCAGGTGGCATTCTCGGGCCGGCCGCTGGCGCAGTGGCCGCTGGCCGAACTGGCGCGGCGACGCGCCGTCCTGCCGCAAGGTTCGAACGTGGCCTTCGGATTGCAGTGCGAGCTGGTGATCGGCCTGGGACGGGTGGCGCGCCTGGTCGACCCGCAGCTGGGGCAGATCGTGCAGGACGCGGCTACCCTGGCGCACGCCGCGCATTTGCTGGGCCGCCGCCTGGACACCCTGTCCGGCGGCGAGCAGGCGCGGGTGCAGCTGGCGCGCATCTTTGCGCAGATGTGGGATGTACACGATGGTTTGATACTCGTCGACGAACCGCTGGCGGCGCTCGATCCGGGCCTGCAGTTTGATTTGCTCGACAGCCTGCAGCAGTTTTGCGCCGCGCGCGGCCACGCCGTCGTCGCCATCCTGCACGACATCAATCACGCCTTGCTGGGCTTCGAGCGCCTGCTGCTGGTGCGTTCGGGCCAGCTGGTCGCCGACATCGCCAGCGATGCCGGCGCCGTGCCCGCCCTGGCGGCGCTGTACGGCATCGCCCTGACGACGGCGACCAGCAGCGATGGCGACGTGTGCGTCATCCCAGCCAGAAGCGCCGTCCGCAGGGCCGCCTGACCCATTTACTCACCACACGTCCGCCGCGCGCGGCCGCGCCATCTGGCCGCTGCCCAGCAGCCACACCATCAGCGCATCGGCCTGTTCGCGCGTGGCCGCCACCTCTTGCAGGATGCCGAAGGCCTTCATGGCGCCGGCCGCCATCGCCTGCAGGCGCGCGCGCTGTTGCGCGTCCGCCTCGACCGACACCAGGCCCCGGCACAGGGCGGCCAGCGCTGCCTTGTTGTGCTTGAGCCACAGGCCGCGCCGCTTGCGGTCGATGTGCGCTTCATCGCCGCGTTCCTCTTCGAACAGCATGACGAACGGTACGCCATGGCGCAGCAGGGCGTCCATGTCGTTTTCCCACAGCGGGGCATAGCCGGTGACGGCCGTTTCAGGGCGAAAGCGCACGACGGGAAAGTCGCTGACGTCGTGGATGGAGAAATGTGCGGGATTCGGTTTCATGGCGTGCTTCCTTGCGATGGGGTTGAAAATGCTTGCCAGCCGCCGCCCAGCGCCTTGTAGACCTGGACCAGCGACAGCGAAGCGGTGGCGCGGCTGTCGACCAGCGCCGCTTCGTTGTTCAACAGCGTGTTTTGCACATGCAGCACGTTGATGAGGTCCGTGCCGCCCTGGCGGTACTGCAGTTCCGCGCTGCCCAGCGCCCGGCGTCCCTGCTTGACGGCTTCATCGAGGCTGGCCTGGCGGCGGGCGTTGGCCTGGTAGCCCGAGAGCGCGTCTTCCACCTCGTGCCAGGCGGCCAGCACCGTCTGGCGGTAGGCGATGGCCGCTTCCTGCTGCTGCGCTTCGCGCAATTGCAGGGTGCCGCGCAGGCGGCCGCCATCGAACAGGGGCACGCTGAAACCGGGGCCGAAGGCGAAGCGCTTGGCGTCCCAGCCGATGTCGGACAGCTGCATCGCCTGCAGGCCGATGCTGCCCGACAAGGTGATGCGCGGATAAAAGTCGCCTTGCGCGACGCCGATGGCGGCCGTGGCCGCGTGCAGCTGCGCTTCGGCGCGGCGGATGTCGGGACGCCGCTCGGCCAGGCTGCTCGGCACGCCCAGCTGCACTTGCAGGGCCACGCCCGGAATGTCCTTGCCCGCCGCCAGTTCCGCCTGCAAGGCTTGCGGCGGCAGCGCCAGCAAGAGGGCGAGGGCATTGCCCAGGCGCGCTTCGCGCTGCTGCAGCGGCGGCAGGCGCGCTTCGATGGTGGCCACGTGGGCTGCCGCCTCGGCCTCGTCGAGTTGCGTCGCCGCGCCTTCGCGCAGGCGGATGCGCGTCAGGTCCAGGGTATGGCGGGCGATATCGAGCAGTTGCTGCGTGATGGCCAGGGTCTGCTGCGCGCCGCGCAACTCGATGTAGTCGCGCGCCGTTTCGGCCAGCACGGCCAGCAGCACGCCGCGCTGCGTTTCCATGGCCATGTCGACGCGCGCGTCGGCCGCTTCCACTTCGCGCCGCACGCGGCCCCACAAGTCCAGCTCCCAGGCCGCATCGAGATTGCCTTGCCACAGGCTGTAGGCGGACTTGCCGTTGTGGCGCGACGGGTCGCTCAAGCCTTGTTCGCTGTTGCGCGCACGGCCATAGCTGCCATTCGCGCCCAGGGACGGGCCTTGCGCGGCGCCGGCCACGCCGCGCGCGGCGCGGCTTTGTTCCAGGCGGCTGCCTGCCGCCAGCACATCGAGGTTGGCGCCGGCGGCGCGCTGCAGCAGGGAAGACAGGGTGGCGTCGCCAAAGCTGTCCCACCAGCGCTGCTCGATGGCGGCATCCAGGCTGGCGGCGAAACGGGCATCTTCCGCCTGGCGCCATTGTTGTCCCAGATCATGGTGCGGACGCTGGTAGTCGCTGCCGACGCTGCCGCAGCCGGCCAGGCCCAGGGCCGTGAAGAGTATCAGTGCTTTCATCGCGCGCTCACCTGTTGCAGCTGTTGACTGCGCATGGCCGTATCGATGCGCACTTCGGCCGACATGCCCACGCGCAGGCGGGCGTCACCATCCTGGCCGGGATCGAGCGCGATCCTGACGGGAATGCGCTGCACCACCTTGGTGAAGTTGCCGGTGGCGTTTTCCGGCGCGATGGCGGCGAACGTGACGCCCGTGGCGGGCGCGATGCTGTGCACCGTGCCGCGCAGGAGCATGCCCGGATAGGCGTCGACGGCGATGCTGGCGCGCTGGCCCTGGCGCACGTGGGTCAGCTGGGTTTCCTGCAGGTTGGCGACGACGAAGCTGCGGTTCAATGGCACCACGGCCATCAGGCTGGCGCCAGGAGCCACCAGGGCGCCGACGCGCACGGCGCGGCGTCCGACGATGCCGTCGATGGGGGCGCGCAGCTGCGTATGCGACAGATCAAGTTCGGCCCGTTGCAGGCTGGCGCGGGCGCGCAGCAGGGCCGCTTCGGCCGCGCCTTGCTGCGCCTGCAGAATGTCCGTCTGCTTGCGGGTGGAGACGAGGGCGGCGCGGTTTTGCGCCAGGCGCGCGCGGCTTACGTCGAAGCGCGATTGCGCCTGTTGCGCATTCTGCACGCTGCCTGCGCCCTGGCCTGCCAGGTGCTGCGAGCGGGCCAGCTCTTGCTGCGCCAGTTTGTCTTCCGCCTGGTTGGCGTCCACCAGGGTCGTGGCTTGCTCGATCACCGATTGCTGGCGCTGCAGGGTGGCGCGGGCATTGGTCAGCTGCGCCTCGGCGCCGGCGACGTCGGCGCGGGCCGAGGCGGCGGCGGCCTGGTAGTCGCGGTCGTCGATGCGCGCCAGCAGCTGACCCGCCTTGACAGTCTGGTTGTCTTCCACCAGCACTTCCCGCACGATGCCGCCCACCTTGGGGGAGAGCACGGTGTAGTCGGCGCTGACGAAGGCGTCGTCGGTGGCTTGTTCGTCGCCACGGGCGAACAGCAGTTGCCAGGCGCAAAAGGCGAGGGCGCAGGCCAGCAAGGCCAGGCCGAGAAGAAATGCGCGCGAGCGCAGTATGGGTGTTTGCATGGTGAAGCTCTTTCGTAAAAATGGAAATCAGGCTGCGCGCGGCGGATAGACGCGCGTCGGCAGGATGGGGATGATCAGGATCATGGCCAGCGCGATGGCGGCCACGGTGAGGTACAGGTCGGACGAGGTCAGGGTGACGACTTGCGCATGCATGCGCTGCGCAATTCCCGCCATGTCCACGCCGGCCGGCAGGTTGCCCAGGCGCTCGCTGAGCACCGTCGAATGAAAATGGTTGCGGCGCGTGATCAGCGCATCGAGCACGCCGGTGGCGACGACGGCCGACATGCCCTTGATGGTGTTGAACCAGGCCGAGGCGAAAGGACCATCCTGCGGCGCCAGGCCCGTCGTGGCCAGCAGCAGCAAGGGAATCACGGCCATCGGTTGGGCAAAGATCTGCACCGCTTGCAGCAGGTAGAAATGCGTGCGGATCCAGTCCGGCGACATGCGCGCGCCCAGCACGCAGGACAGGGCCAGCAGGGCCAGGCCGATGGCCAGCACCCAGCGGCAGTCGACGGCGCGGATATTGCAAAGGGCGGCCACCAGCGGCAGGGCGATCAATTGCGGCAGCGCCACCATCAGCATCACGGGCGCCGTTTGCAGCGGGCGGTAGGCGTGCACCTGCGCCAGGTAGGATGAGGGAATCAGGATCACGGCCAGCAGCACGAACAGCACGCCGCCCAGGGTCAGCAGGGCGTGGCTGAGGTTGCGTCGCGACAGCAGCTGCAGTTTGAAAAACGGCAGCGGATGCGACCATTCGTTGATGAAGAACAAGACGAGCAGCAGCAGGCCGCCGCCCAGCAGCACGCAGATCAGCGGCGAGGCGAACCACGCCAGGCGCTCGCCCTGCAGCAAGCCCACCACCAGCATGCTGATGGCGGGCAAGCCCAGCAGCAAGCCGCGCCAGTCGAACTGGCGCAAGCGCTCCAGGCGCAGCGGGTCTTGCGGCAAGCCCCAGGACACCATCAGCAGGGCGACGATGCTGCCCGGGACGATTTGCCAGAACGCCCATTGCCAGCCCAGGTATTCCGTCCAGAAGGCGGCCAGCGGCGTGCCCAGGCTGGGACCGAAGGTGGCGCTCAGCGCGTAGCCGCCCAGGCCATACAGCTTGATGTTCGGCGGCAGGAAGCGCAGCGCCACCGTCATCAGCATGGGCGGCAGGGCGCCGCCGGCCGCGCCCTGCACCACGCGCAGGAATATCAATACGGACAGGTTCGGCGCGAACGGGCAGAGCACGCCGGCGGCCATGCAGACGAGGATGGCGGCGGCCGTCAGGCGCCGCAGCGAAAAGGTGACGGAGCACCACGGCGCGAACGCCATGGCCGACACCGAGGCGGCCGCATACAGGGCGACGAGCCAGCTGGCGTCGTCGCGCGCGATGCCCATGGCGCCGCGGATGTCGGCCAGCGCGACCTTGGTGATGTTTTCATTCAGGCCGGACACCAGTACGGCCAGCAGCACGCCGGCCAGGCCCGTGGCCAGGCGCAGGCCAAAAACGGGGGGCGCGGGCGGTGAAGGGGGAGGCGGCGCCGTCGGGACGGCGCCGGGTAGCAGTACAGCGGACACAGGGAACTCCGTG
Source organism: Janthinobacterium kumbetense (assembly GCF_023703445.1). Lineage (NCBI taxonomy): Bacteria > Pseudomonadati > Pseudomonadota > Betaproteobacteria > Burkholderiales > Oxalobacteraceae > Janthinobacterium > Janthinobacterium kumbetense. Next base: position 252,458 of record NZ_JAMQGR010000007.1, on the reverse strand, counting down.
GATGAGAATCAGTCCACGCAGTATAGGTAGCCGTTAATCTTGTGAAAATTGATAATTAATGAAGTCTGAATTGCGTCTGACGCAATGATTCAGGTGCCCGGCGGCGCGCTGCCGCACAGCTCCTTGATCATGCGGCGCAGCCAGCGGTGCGCATGGTCGTGGTCGAGGCGCGGGTGCCAGGCCTGGAAGACTTCCACGCTGTCGACGGGGATGGGCAGCTGGAAGGTGCGCAGCCTCAAGCCCAGGCGCTCGACGATGGCCAGCAGGGGCGTGGGCATCAGCGGCAGCAGCAGGCGCGAATCGGCCACGGCGAAGATGGCGGACTGGAAGTTGGGGCTGATCAGTGACACCCGGCGCGTGTAGCCCCGCTCGGCCAGGGCCGTGTCGAAGGGGCCGCGCGCCAGGCCGCGCCGCGAGACGCTGATATGTTCGTACTCGGTAAAGCTGTCCAGGTTGACGGGGCCGTCGAAGATCGGGTGGTCGCTGCGGGCGATGCCGACAAAGCCGGTGGTAAACAGCTGCTGCAGCTTGATGTCGGGCGCAAAGGCGCGCCGCGCGCTGATGTACAGGTCGACGCGGCCCGCGTGCAGGGCGTCGTTTTCCGTGGCGCCATCGCCTTCGGGCACGAAGCGCAGCACCGTGTGCGGCGCATGGCTGGCCAGCAGGTCGCGCAGCTTGCCGCCGTAGGCGCCGACAAACACGTCGTTGGCGCACAGGCTGAAAGTGCGTTCCAGGGTGCGCAAGTCCACTTCGCGGCCGGACGTGAAGATGGCGTGCGCCTGCTCCACCACGCCGCGCACCTGTTCGCGCAATTCCAGCGCGCGCGGGGTGGGCGCCAGGCCGCGCCCGGAGCGCACGAAGACAGGGTCGCCGATGGCGTCGCGGATGCGCGCCAGGGTGCGGCTCATGGCCGGCGCGCTCAAATTCATGCGCCGCGCGGCGGCCACGGCGCTGCCTTCCTCGAGCAGGATGTCGAGGGCGACGAGCAGGTTCAGGTCGGGGAGTTTCATGCGCCGATTATAGCCCGGGGGCCAATGCCAGCGCTGCGCCGGCAGGACGCCGGCGCATCAGGGGATGCTGTTGCGGATTACTCGGCTGCCGGCTCGGCGCCGCAGCATTTCTTGAACTTCTTGCCGCTGCCGCAAGGGCAGTCGTCGTTGCGGCCCACTTTCGGCTCTTCGCGCTTCATGGTTTGCACGGGGGCCTTGCGGCGCGGTACCCAGAAACGGTGGATGGCCGGCAGGTTCGCTTCCAGTTCCTGCGCCAGCTTGTGCGCCTTGACCGGGTCTTCCACCAGTTTCAGCTCTTCTTCCTTGATTTCGTCGGCGCCCAGCAGGTAGATCGGCTGCATCAGCTCGGCCACTTCGGAGTCCCAGATTTCGTTCCACGAACCGGGACGCAGTTCCATGCCGTCCCAGAAGCCCCAGCACCAGGCTTCGGCATCGATCAGGGTCTGGCCTTCGTAGTCGTGTTCGACGAACAGGGCTTCGAACTCCTTCGGCGCCACTTCAAACGTCACCAGCACTTCATTCATGAAGCGCATGATCAGGTTGACGATGCGCTCTTCTTCCTTGCTGTTCTTGAATTTCGGCGCATCTTCGGCATCTTCGCCCCACACGCGCGGCAACCATTCGGCCGGCATGATCGGTTCCGGGCCGATGGCGACGGCCGTCAGATAGCCGTGCAGCATATCCATGGTCATCGCGTCTTCGGAGCAGCGCTCCGACAACAGGAATTGGTCTAATTCGTCGAATTCTTTTTCTGATAATGGCTGTTCGAGTTGCATGGCTTGCTCTTTGTATTGAATGTAAGCCGCCAGTATACGCCTTGCGGCGCTTCATCACCGAAGTGTTTGCACCGGCGGCCCGCGTGCGCCTTACAATGTCGCTTATGCACAATGAAAACCAGCCGCACGAGGACGACCGGCCCGTCCATCCTTTTTCCGCCCTGAGCCCCGATTGCGTGCTCGACGCCCTCGACAGCGTGGGGCTGCGCGGCGATGGCCGCCTGCTGGCCCTGAACAGCTATGAAAACCGCGTCTACCAGGTCGGCATCGAAGACAGTGCGCCCCTGGTGGCCAAGTTTTACCGCCCCGCGCGCTGGAGCGATACGGCCATCCTGGAGGAGCACGCGTTCGTGTCCGAACTGGTCGAGCGCGAAATCCAGGTGGTGCCGGCGCTGGAAATCAACGGCAGCACCCTGCACCAGTACCAGGGCTTCCGCTTCGCCGTCTTCCCCCGCCACGGCGGCCGCGCGCCCGAGCTGGGCGACCCGGCGACCCTGGAATGGATAGGGCGCTTCATCGGCCGCATCCACGCCGTCGGCGCGCTGTCCGCGTACAAGGAGCGGCCGGCGCTCGATCACCAGACGTTCGGCGTCGAGCCGCGCGAATTCTTGCTGGAAGGTAATTTCTTGCCGCCCGAATTGCTGGCCGCGTATTCCAGCGTGGCGCAGCAGGCGCTCGACGGCGTCAAGCGCTGCTATGACCGCGCGGGCGACGTGGCCGTGCTGCGCACGCATGGCGATTGTCATGGCGGCAACGTGCTGTGGACGGATGCGGGCCCCCATTTCGTCGATTTCGACGACAGCCGCATGGGCCCGCCCATCCAGGACCTGTGGATGATGCTGTCGGGCGAGCGGGGCGACATGGTGCGCCAGATGAGCGACATCCTGGCCGGCTACGAAGATTTTTGCGATTTCGACCCGCGCCAGTTGTACCTGGTCGAAGCGCTGCGCACCCTGCGCCTGATCCATTATTCGGCCTGGCTGGCGCGCCGCTGGGACGATCCCGCCTTCCCCGTCGCCTTCCCGTGGTTTAACACGCAGCGCTACTGGCAGGACCGCATCCTCGAGTTGCGCGAACAGGTGGCCTTGATGGATGAGGCGCCATTGTGGCCTGTTTAAGCGCGCGATAAAACGCCCATGGCGGCGTTGCATTGCCTAGGCGTACTATTCGTACTGCCTTCGGCAATGCGCCTTGCCCTGAGCATTTTCTCGGACGCTTAAATCCCTGGCAAATCCTGAAAAGAGCGGTAAAACAGGCTCTTCTTGCCGCGCTGATTTGTGCATGCCTGTTCGATAATGGTGGTAATAAATTCCCATAAGCAACGGAATTCACCCGAATAAGCGAGAAATCATGCAAGCACAGCAAAATCAGCGCCAGGCCGCCTCCCTCACCGTCGCGTATTCCGCAGACGACGAGTTCGACCAGGACAGCATGGTCTCGCTGCATGATTTCAAGGACCTGGAGCGCAAGGTTGACGTACCTGCGCCAGCAGCTGTTCCTGAGGTTCCCGTCGCCGCGATGCCCGAACCGCAAGCCGAACCGGCAGCGGAAACCGACGCCAGGGCGCCCGCCGCCGAACGCCAGAAAATGGAATTGAAAGCCATCCACGAGGCGATTGCCCGCGTGGAAGCGGAAGCGAAGGCCACCTGCGCCGCCGAAAGCCGCGCGCTGGCCGAGGCGCGCGTGCGCTCGCTGGCCGAGGACCGCGCCGCCATCGACGCTGCCGCTGCCGCCGCCGCACAGCAAAATGCGCAGGCAGCCGAAGAGGCGATTGCCGCCAACCGCGAACGTCTCGATACCATGCGCGCTGCCGCGCAAGCCAGCGTGGCCCGCCTGGAAGCCGTCAAGCAGGAAACGGCCGAATTGCGCGCCCGCGTGGAATCGGACAATGAAATCCGCCTGGCCGCCGAACAGCGTGCGCGCGCGGAACAGGAAAGCCGCTTGCGCGCCAGCGAGCAAGTGGCCGTGCAGTCGGAACTGGCCGAACAGGCCGCCCGCGCCGCCGAGGAATTGCAAGTGCAGACGGAGCAGGCGCGCCTGCAGGCCGTCGAGCGCGTCGCCGCCGTGCAGGCGGCCAAGGAAGAAATGGTGGGCATCGCCTCGGCCGACGCCAGAGTCGCCGTGCTGGCCCGCGAACGCGAGCGCCATGCGCACGGCGCGCGCCAGACGGCGCAGATGCTGGCCGAAGCGGAAAGCGAAGCGCTGGACTTGACGGTGCAGCGCGAGCGCGCTGACCAGATCGCGCTGGAATCGGCCTTCAACCGCGCCGCCGCCGAAGTGCGCGCCCTGGAAGAAGCGCGCGCGCTGGCGCACCTGGAGCAGGAACGCGAAGCCATCGCCCTGGCGCAGGCGGAATCGGAACGCCATGCGGCGCAATCCCTGCGCTTGCGCCTGCAGACGGAAAAGGAATTGCGCGACGCGGCCATCCACCGCGAGCGCCTGGAAATGGTCGCCGTGGCCAGCGCGCAAGCGCGCCGCGATGCCGACGTGCGTATCCTGGCCGCCACCGAGGCGCGCATCGAGGTGGACCGCCAGCTGCGCGCCGTGGCGCTGGCCCGCGTCACCGCCGAACAGGATGCGGAAATCGCCGGCCACGCCAAGCTGGAGGCGGAAACGGCCGCACTGGAACAGACCAAGGCACGCGAAGCGGCCGAGCAGGCAGCTGCCGTGGCGGCGGCCCGCGAACTGGAAGAACAGCAGCGCGCCGCCAGCCTGGCGCATGAACGGGCCGAACTGGCGCGCCAGGCGGCGGAACTGGCCGCCAGCCGGAACGACGCCGAGCAGGCCGAAGTCGATGCCGGAAAAGCAACTTTAGTCGCGCAGGAACAGGCAGCGCAACTGGCGCAGGAAAAAGCCTTGCAGGCCGAGCAGCTGCTGCAGGCCGAGCAGGAACGCCTGGCCGCCGAACAAGCCGCCATCGTCGCCTTGAAAGAGAAACTGGAAGCGGAAGCGCTGGCGTGCAACGCGGCGCAGGAACGCATCGCCGCCGAAGGCGCGCAGGCGGAACTGCTGCGCGGCCAGCATGCGGCCGAACTGGCCTTGCAGGAAGCGGCGCAAAAGGAAGCCGACGCCATCCGCATCCTGATGGACCAGGCGCTGGTCGAAGGCGAGCAGAAAGCGGCCGCCGCGCAAGCCGTGCAGGCGCAGGCGCGCCTGGCCGTGGAACTGGGGCAGGTGCACAGCGAGCGCGCCCGCGTGGAAGAAGACAAGGCGCAAGCCGCCGAAGCGCTGCTGGCGTCCGAGCGCGATTTCGTCGCGGCCGAACGCGAGTCGCTGGCGCTGATTGCGCAAAAACTGATGCAGCAGCGCCAGACCAGCGGCGCCGAAGAGCGCGCCTCGCAAGCGATTGCCGGCCGTCTGGAAGCGGAAAAGCAGGCGACGGCGGCAGCCGACGCGCGCGCCGTATTGGAACAGCAGGCGCTGGACGCCATGCGCCAGCGCGAGCAGCTGGAACTGGCCGCGCAGCAGGCCGCCAGTGAGAAGCTTGCTGCACAGCAAGCCTTGCTGGCCAGCGCCCAGGCCCACGCCGCCCTGCAGCGCAAGGCGGCGGAGACCACGCGCGCGATGGCCGAGGCCAAGCAGCAATTGCTGGAGATGGAAACGGCGCGCGCGCAGCAGCAGGAGCGCGAACTGGCCGCCCTGCGCGCCAGCCTGGAGCAGCCGCAAAGCGCGTTTTCCAGCTCCTTGAGCGCCGCCCGCGCGAAAGCCGAACAAGTCAGCTCGGCCAGCTTGACGCGCGAAGTGATCGAGCGCCTGACGCAGCCGAATGAATCCGCAGGCGCCGTCTGGCGCTCACGTTGAAGGCCTGAAAACCCGATAACACCCGGGGTCGGACCTTAAGGTCCGACCCCAGTCCCAGGTTTGGGTTACGTCTGCATCTCCCTCAAAACTTCCGTCCCACCCCCACCAGCAGCACATCCGCATCGCGGTGGTAATCGGTGATGACCCGGTTCCACGCCACTTGCGCCACCCAGCGGCGGTTGACGTGGTAGCGGGCCGCGGCCGACAGCAAGCCTGTCAGGCGCGTTCCGTGGCCCTGGCTGTCGCGCCCGTCCCACGCCACGTACGGGCCGCCGCCCATGCCGAATTCCACCTTTTCATTGAGCGAGCGGATCAGCCACAGCTGGGCGGCCACGCCGCGCCGGTGCGCCAGGTCGGTGTTGCCTTCATCGAGGGCGGTGACGGTCCAGTCCACGTATTTTCCCGCCGCGCGCCGGTATTCCAGCGTGAAGGGGCGCGAGGACTCGGAGCGCAGGCTGTTGACGATGGTGTGGCCCGTCGCCAAGGTCAAGGTGTCGTCGTACGCCCAGTTTTGCAAGTGCAGCTTGGCGCCCGGCACGCCGTCATAGCGGTAGCCGGCGCCGAGCAGCAGGTGCGTGGTGTTGTCCTTGCCGTCGGGCTTGATGCGGTTGAGCTGCGCTTGCGCATACCAGCGGTTGTCGAATTGCCAGCGCGCCTGCAGGCTGACGATGGAGCCCCAGCCGTGGTCATTGTCGAAGTTGTGCAGGCCGTCGTCGGTCCTGGCCGTGTCGAAGAAGAAGTAGCGGCCTACGCCGGCGCCCAGCATCAGGCCTTGCTCCACTTTTTTCGTGCGCAGCCAGGCCTGGCCCGCCATGCCGTCGCGGTGATGGTCTTGCGGATGGCCCTCGTTGATGTAGGACAGGCTCACGGCATTGTAGTTGCCCACGGGCTGCGTGTAGCTGATGGCGGCGACAAAGGTACGCTCATTGGTCGAGCTGACTTTCAGGGCGCCGGCCATGCCGGACAAGTCCTGTGCCCGGGCGGACAGGGGGTGCGAGGCGACCAGCAGCGCCAGGGCGATGAATGGTATGCGCATGACGTTTCCAGTGACGGGTGAATACACGCTAACGATCGGCTGGCGGAGCGACATGCGATGGCACAAGAATCTTGCACATTGACTACATTTGTAAACTGTTCAGCCAGAAATTGTCACAAGTGTACAAGAAAGTGAGAATGTGTGAGGCGCCGGCCTGGAAGGGCTGGCCGGCGCGGGACTGCGAAATTACGGTATTACTGGCTCAATACGACTTTATCGGCAAAATATTCCGTCTCGCCGAAGCATTGCGTGGGCACGCCCTTGTGCTGGCTGTAGGTGACGAGGATGCGCTTGCCGGCGGCCGCCGTCAATTGCTTCGCCACTTCTTCATCGCGCACGCTGAACTGGAATTTTTCCGGGATGGTGCCCGGCAGCGCCGTCAGCAGCAATTCACCTTCCCATGTCTTGCAGATCCAGCCCCGCTTGGAGAACTTTTGCAGGTAGCCCGCCCGTTCGCCTTCCGAGTACGAGAAGCTGAGGGCCATCCACGTGTAGGCTGCCAGCAGCAGGAAGCCGGCCACGAGGAAGATGGCGAAGGCGAAGGTGACTTTTTTGGTCGTTGGGGTCATGTTAGGAGGTGAATTGTTTAATTGGAGAAAGAATTAATCTTTCCGTCCGGCTTTCCAGTTGAGACCAAAGTTGTAGCGCTCGTCCATCGCCTGGTGCGCCGTGATTTTACCTTGGCCGCCGAAGTATTCCACCAATTTTGTGACCTGCAGGTTGCCGCCGTGGTTTTCCAGCATGGCGATGGCGCACATGGCGTGCTGGCTGTCGCTGTCGAGGCGCACTTCCACGGTCGGCTGGCCGGGAATTTCGATCGTCACGACGCCATCCGTGGCAGCCCAGTTCGGCACGCCTTCGTAGATGAACGCGTACACGAGCACGCGCTTGATCTGGTCGAAATGGGTGCCGTTGATGAAGATGTTTTCGCCGCTGCTGACGCTGCCCGTGCGGTCGTCGCCTTCCAGGTGGATGTACGGCGGACGGTCATATGCGCCCCAGCTGTTGCCCAGCGCCTGCACGGCGCTCTTGGCGCCGCTGCTCATTTCGAACAGGCAGCCGATGTCGAGGTCGATGCCGCCCGCACGGCCGGCCGGCTTGTTGAACAGCTTGCCGAGGAAGCCCGTGTCCAGCTTCGAGGCGGGCGCCTGGCCCTGCGACGCGTTCTGGTTCCAGTTCAGGTTGACGCGGATGCGGCCATAGCCGCCGCTGTCGCGCTTGTCGAGCGAAATCTTGTCGCCGCGCTTTTCCAGGCGGATCTTCGACAGCGAGATTTTATTCGCCGCCGGCGGGGCCGCTGGCGCAGGCACGGGGACCGGCGCCGGGGACGATTGCGCCGCCTCGCTGCCGCCGAAGTGCTTCAGCAGCGCCGCCAGGCCGCCCGCGAAACCCTGGCCCACGGCGCCGAAGCGCCAGCTGCCGTCGCGGCGATACAGTTCGCCGATGATGACGGCTTTCTCGTCCTGGAAGTCATTGCCCGTGAAGGCAAACGTGGCTGCCTGGCCCAGCGCCATGCTGGAATTGCCCAGCGCGCGCATGCTGCCCTGTTCCGTCGCCGCCGTGAAGACCAGCTTGTCGATGGAGGCGGGCAGGCGGGAAAGGTCCACCTGGAAGGTGGAGCGGGGGCCGTTCAAGTCCACCGTGATGGCGTTGTCCGGCGCGTTTTTCTGGTTGAAGAACACCATGTAGCGGTCGTCCGACAGCTTGCCGGCCGCATCGACGCCGAAGCAGCTGACGTCCACTTCCATCGAACCCGATACGATATCGAGCGTGACGGCAAAGGGGCCATTCAAGCCCAGGTCAGCCAGTTTGCCTTTTTGTCCGCGTGTGAAATTGGTCATGGTCGTGCAATCCCTTCGTCGCTTGAGAGTTGAGTCAATGAGGTAGTCGGTACGTGCGCCGGCGCCGTGTCGGCCGCGTGGCGGATGCCGAACAGGCGCGCCTGCTCGATGATGCGTTGCGCCCAGCTGCTGTGCGTGGCCACTTCGCACATCGATTCCTGCATGCGGAACACGGCCGGGCTGTCCGGATCGATGATGCGCAGCGCCAGTTCGATGTCCGACTGCGCCACCTGGTAGTGGCGTTCGATTTGCGGCACCTGGTCCGGGTGGATGGCCGTCTTGGCGATCATGCCGTGCGCCATGTCCTGCGCCACTTCCGCATCGAGCCAGCTACCTTGCGACAGGTGCTCGAAGACGGGCGCCGTCAGCTGGAAGCCGTGCGGCTTGAAGATGGTCACCAGGCGGCCGATGACCTGTCCCAGCGGGGTTGAATAGATGGTGCCGCTGGTAGGGCGGCGCAAGCCCAGCAGGGCCAGCAGATCGTTGCCGCCGATGCGCAGGGCCAGGATGCGGCGGCGCACTTCCGGCGCCGACAGGAGGAGGCGGAACTGCTTCATTTCCTCGTCGTCGAACACTTCCGCCGTTTCCAGGGTCGGCATCAGCAAATGGTGCGTGTGGCGCACCAGCTCGAAATACGCGGCGAAGTTGTGGCGCGTGGACTTGGGCAGCACGAAGCCGCTCAATTTGTCGGCGCCGGGCATGGACAGCACGCGCGCCAGCACCTCGAGATTGCGCACGCGCACGAAGCGCAAGGTATCCGATTCGGCGCCCATGTTTTGCAGCGCCAGCGACAAATTGAACAGGGCGTAACTGAGGTCGCGTTCCGCGATGGCGTCTTCGGTGCAAAGTATGACCGAACGCAAATGGCTGAATTTGTCGCCATTGGCGATCGCCAGTAAATCCTTGTGCGTGGTCGGCACATACATGGAGGCGCCCAGCGCCGCCTTATGTTCGCTTTGCGGGTGTAGGGAGTTGTTATCCATCGACTGCGCTCCTGATAAGGGCGACCGCCTGGTAAGGCAGCGCCGGTTCTACTGTGACGGGTATGGCTTTTTCCTGCGCCAGAAGCAGCAAATGTGCCACGTCCGGCGCATTCGTGTCGCGCACGATCAGGCGCTCGGGCACGCGGCGCAGCAGCACGCGGGTCGCTTCGCCGATGCCTGGCTTGATCAGGTTGATGTCGCTGATGCCGTACTCTTGCTGCGCCGCGGCCATGTAGGCTTGCGAGCGGGCCGCCATGGCTGGCGCATCGCTCGCTTCGGCCAGCGGGATGCCGCTGCTGGCGGCAATCGCCATGGCGTCGGCCACGAGGCCGTCGGCGAAAGCGCGCGACTGGTCGTGCTGTTCGAACTGCGCGTAATACACGCAGCCGTGGAAGTCGTCCGGGCCGATGGCTTCATTTAACACGGAGCGGCTGACGAGGCCCGAGACAGTGGCATTCAAAATGCTTGACGGGATCAGGTAGTCGCTGGCCGAGGCGGCGCAGGCGGCCGTGCCGGCCAGGTCTGACAGCACGAACAGGCCGCCGTCGATGGCCGTGCCATGCGCCGCGTTGAAGTCGTTGACCGTCTGGCGCAGTTCGCGCGAAATCACGCCCTTGCCCGTCCAGCCGTCGACGAAGACGAGGGATTCAGCGCCATGGCCGTGCGCCAGGATGTGCTGCAGGGCGTTCGCGTCGATGCCGCGGTCGCGGATGATGGAGACGGAATAATGCTGGCACTCGCGCTGGAACACCTGGCGCAGCAAATGGCCCAGGATGACGCCCACGGGCGTGCCGGCGCGCGCCAGCGACACCAGCGTAATGGAGCCCGTGCGGCGCGCCGCGATCAGGGCCGCAAGGCGCAGGCAGTCGCGCGCCATTTGCAGGCGGTTGGCCGCGAACGCGCTCTGGAACAGGGCCAGGTAGGCGGGCGAGGGCAGGGATTCCGGCGACAGCATTTCGCTGTAGTGGCGCTGGCCCGACTGGATCAGACGTTCTTTTTCGGCCAGGTCGAGGATAGGCTCGAGCGCCATCGGCGTGAGCAGAAACTCCACGTCTTCCTGGCGGTAGCTGCCGCTGAAATGCTGCGTGCCGTCGGTCATAGCGCCGCCACCGTGAGTGCCGCCAACTGGGTGCCGTTGGGGATGATGGCGTAGTCGCAGGCGGCCATGAAGCGGGCGTCCGAACGGCTGTCGCCCATGCCGAAGCTGACGATGGGGCCGTGTTCGGCTTCCAGTTCCGCGCGCAGGTAAGCCACGGCGCGCGCCTTGTTCAAGGTCTTCGGCAGCACGGCCAGGTTGTTGCCGTTGCGGTGGATGAAGTAGTCGCTGCCTTCCGTGGCGATCCACTGCTGCAGCACCTGCTCTTCGATGTCGGCCAGGCGCTCGCCGCGCGCTTCATGGTCCTTGACGACGATGTAGAACGGCGTGTTGTAGTCCTCGATCAGGCGCGCGCGCGAAGGCATGCCCGTCTTGGCCTGGAAATCGTCGATGATGCGCATGGCGTCCCGCAGGCCCGGCAAGGCCGTCTGCATGTCGTCCTGCATCAGGGACAGCCAGCCCGCGTCGAGCGCGCCGCCCGGCTGCAGCACGATGCCGCCGTAATCGAGCACGCTGTAGCTGGTAAACGGCAGGTCGACCCGGCGGAAGGCGTCGCCATTTCTCGCCGTGGCGGGAATCAGGGTCATGCCGCTTTGCGCGAACTCAAAGAAGGCGCGCTGGCGCGCCGTCGTAAACGAGCAGGCGTCGCCATTCTTCAGGTAGGCGGCTGGCTGAAGGTCGGTCTCGCCGGGGCATTTTTTCGGGGTCTGGAACAGTGTGTCGTCCAGATCAACAAACAGGAATTTCTTCAATTTTGGTCTCTGACTGAAAGTGGAACAGGCGGCCATTGAGCTGGCCGGCGAGTTGCATGAGGGCCGGGCTGGCCGGGGTTTCATGGCAGATGAAAACGTGCTGGTACTGGCCGGGCGCCACGTTGTACAGGTAATTGGCGATGCCTTCGCCGTAATTGTCGTCGCAGCGGACGATGTGGCCGACGGAGCCCCACGACAAAATCGGCGAGCGCGTGGTCGATTGCACCACCACGTTCTTGCCCAGGCTTTCCAATTCGCGCGCGAGCAAAAACGACGGATGCATGAATTCGCCCGTGCCCAGCACCAGCACGGAGTCGCCGGCGCCGATTTCCTGCGCCAGCTGCATCGCCAGGCCTTGCGGCGGATTCAAGGCGCGGCCCACGCCGATGCGCCCGAACGCGGGGCTGGCGCCCCGTTCCGCATTCGCCTCGAAGCGCTGCGCGCTGGCCGCCACGGGTGCCGGCGCAGCGCCGGCCTGGAAGGCGTAGTGGCCGGACAAGGCTGCGCCTATGCTGGTGGGCAGGCCGAAACGCTCACTCAAGCCCGCGTTGGCTGCCTGGCCCATGAAATTGGTGATCACGCCCAGGTGCAGCTTTTCCAGCTGCGGATAGCGCGCGCGGCACACTTGCACCAGGTTGGCGAAGGTGTTGCCGGTCGACGCTTCATCGTCGATCAGCACCAGGCTGCGCGCCGTGGAAAACAGGGCGCTGGCCGCGTCCGACAGGTGCAGGAACTGGCGCGGCGCGTGGCTGTGCGATTCCTCGAATTCGAAGAAGGGCACGCTGCCCACGCGGTAGCGCGAGCTGTGCAAGAACAGGGCCTTGCCATTCGGGTTCGCGCGCAGCCACGCCTCGAACACGCCCTGGCCCAGGCCGACGGCCGTTTCCGCCATGGCGATGAAGACGACGGGACCGGGCAGGCTGGGGGGAATCTGCGCTGCCAGGTCGTCGTGGATGGTTTGCATGGCGCGCGGCGTGACGGGCCAGTGCTTGCCCAGCACCTTGGACAGGAACAAAAAGCCCCGCTTGGCGTTGGCGCGCGCGGCAAAGCCGATCAGCCAATCCAGCGGAAAGCGCGCCTCGTCCACTTTCAGGGTCAGCTCGCCCGTGGGCATCTGCTGCTTGACGAGGTTCATGGCAGCTCCACGGCGTAGGCGGCTTCGCCCACGCGCATGCCTTCCTGGATGGCGGGCACGGTGAGCTTGTCGAAACCCTGGTCGAAACCGGCCAGCGCCAGGTAGGGCAGGTTGGGGCCGGCCGCGCACGCCATGCCGATGCCGCCCGACATGCGCGGATTGATCTCCAACAAGGCCAGGCCATTCGCGCCTTCGCGGAACTGGATGTTGAAGACGCCATTCAGGCGGTAGTCGCGCGCCAGTTTGTCGCAGGCCGCCAGCAAGTCGGCGCGCAGCTCGATCAGCTGGCCGCTGCCGCCCCCGTGCAGTTTCTTGCGCGGCACGGCGCAAACGAGCTTGCCCTGGTCGGCGACGCAGTCGGCGCTGTATTCGTGGCCATCGAGGTATTCCATCAGCAGCAGGGTCTTGAACGTTTCCATCTGCGCCAGGCCGTTGCGCAGCTCTTGCACATTGATCTGGTAGGCGGCGCCGGCCAGCAACAGCTGGGCGCTGGTGCGCTCTTCATCGAGAATGGCAAAGCCCAGGGCATACACGGATTCGGACGGCTTGATGCACAGCTTGCGATGCAGCGGACGCAGTTCGGCGCAGGCGGCGTCGTATTCGGCGATGTTTGTGACGGCGCGGTAGTCGGCCGGGCGCGCCATGGGCAGGTCGAGGCCGTCGCAGAAGCGCGCCTTGTCATGCATCAGGGCCAGCGTCTCTTCGCTGGCCACGCTGAGCACGCGCGTGCCGATGGCGGCGAAGCGCGCGCTGGCGCTGCCGATCAGGCCTGCTTCCTTGCCGGGCCAGAAAATCGTGATGCCCCGGTCGCGGCAAAACTCCAGGCACCACGCGACATAATCGAGACCCGTGAGGCCGGACGGTTCGACCGCGTATTCGTGGGCCGCCAGGAAGGCGGCCGCGTGCGCGTTCGTATTGCTGCACACGAGGTGATAGCGGGGCGCACCGTTTGTCGCGGCCATATCGGCCTCGCGGATCAGGCGCATGGCCGTGCCGACGGAGGAAAATGTTTTGTTGAACCAGACTCTTTGCATGTACGGGGACCGGGTGGAAATAGGGGGAAGCCGCGCGCAGGTGCGCGCGCGGGGATTCTAAGCGGCCAGACTTAACCTGGCCTTAGAGAGGAGGGGGAATCAGCCGGCCTTGCCGGATGCCGTCCATTTGAGGAAGGCGTCGCGGTTGCGCGAGCAGATGAACACCTTGCCCGAGCCGGAAAAGCGCAGCACGATGCCTTCGCCGCTGGTCACGCTGTTGACGATATTGCCGAGGAAGCCGCCGATGCCGCCGCCGCTGGCGCCGCCACCCGTGGTCACGGAAATCTCGTATTTCAGGCTATTGTCCCAGCACACGACGTGGGAATTGTCGATCACGACATCCTTGCCCGGCTCGACATCGAGCTGGAACATGGAGCCGAAGCCCGACACCACCACTTGCCCCGTGCCGGCCGTCTCCATGACGAAGAAGCCGCCCGACTGGGCGAACAATGCGTTGCCGATGCTTTGCGTGCGCACCTTCATTTCCGTGCCCGAGGTGGCGGCGACAAAGGCGCCGTCGTTGAGCAGGTACTGGCGCGCGCCCACGTCGACCACTTCGATGGCGCCCGGCAGGGTGGGCGAGAGCAGGCAATCGCCGCTGCCGCGCACCGCTTCGATGTGCTGCTGGAAGAACGATTCGCCGTTGGCGAAGCGGCGCATGATGGCGCTGCCCAGGCCGCCCGTCATCTTGCCCTTCAAGTCCAGCGCCGTTTCCATCATCACCATCGCATCGGATTCGCAATAGATGGTTTCGCCCTGTTTCATGCTGACGTGGAGGAAAGGATCGACGTCGCCCGTGACACTAAATACTGGCATGATAAATCTCCAAAAAAAAGCCGCCTGAGCTGTGCAGGCGGCAGTGATGATATGACATTTATACAATTCACCCCGGAAAACCGTAGCGAGCAAGCTCGATTTCGGGTTAAGTCGCGCAGCTGTACGCAGGTACAGCGAGCAACGCAGGCCCGAAAGTGAGCGGCGCAGTAGGTTTAACGAGTGTGAATTAGGCGTTGACGCCGAAAGAGCGGGCCAGTGGGCCCAGGCCGCCGTTGAAGCCCTGGCCGATAGCCTTGAACTTCCATTCGCCGTTGTAGCGGTAGATTTCGCCAAAGATCATCGCCGTTTCCGTCGAGCTGTCTTCGGACAGGTCGTAGCGGGCGATTTCTTTTTCGCCTTCCGCGTTCAGGCAGCGGATGAAGGCTTTCGACACCATGCCGAAGTTCTGGCGGCGCGCGTCGGCGTCGTGAATGGTGACGGTGATGCTGATGCGGTCGATGTCGGCTGGTACGCGGGTCAGGTCGATTTCGATGCGCTCATCGTCGCCTTCGCCTTCGCCCGTGGTGTTGTCGCCCGTGTGGACGACGGAGCCGTCGGTCGACTTCAGGTTGTTGTAGAAAATGAAGTCAGAGTCGCCACGGACTTTGCCGTCGCTTTTCAGGAGGAAAGCGCTACCGTCAAGGTCGAAGGTGGCGCCGTCCGTCGAACGAGGATCCCAGCCGAGGCCGACGATGATCTTCTTCAGGTTCGGTGCTTCCTTGCTCAGGTTGACGTTGCCGCCTTTTTGCAAACTGATTGCCATGTGGTGCTCCTTTTCAGTAATTAACTCAAAACGCCAATCAAAACCTACTGCGCGTCGTAATTTGCGGCCTGCGATGCTCACTGTACCTTCGTACAGTTGCGCTTCTCTGCCACAACTTCCTTCCGCTCGCTACGGTTTTGTCAGGCGTTGTTAAACATGCCTTCATGGGATGAGCGCAAGGCGCTCGTGCCATTACTCTCTCAATTGGGGGCGGAACCCCCGATTTCAAGCTTGTGCCGCGTGCCGTTTGCGATAACGCAAGGATGACCACAGCGAGACCAGGATGAAGGCCACGCCCGACAGGCCCGTGAACCACTCCGGAATATGGTACTTGACGGACGCCAGCATGATCAAGGCGAGGATGCCGATCGCATAGTGGGCGCCGTGCTCCAGGTAGACGAATTCGTCCAGCGTGCCCTTGTGCACCAGGTATACCGTCATCGAGCGCACGAACATGGCGCCGATGGCCAGGCCCAGCATGATGATGACGACGTCGTTGGTGATGGCGAACGCGCCGATCACGCCGTCAAAGCTGAACGAGGCGTCCAGCACTTCCAGGTACAGGAAGCCGCCGATGCTGCCGCGCGCCACGGTTTTTACCAGGTCGCCATTGCCGTTCCTGGCCGGCGCGGCGTTTTCTTCTGCGTCATCCTGCAAGTCCGGTTCGCCTTCTTCCAGCAAGCCGCTGATCCAGTTCACGCCGATGTAGACGGCGATGCCGACGATGCCCGACGCGAGCACGCTGTATTTTTGTTCCACGGGGCCCATCGCCACGCAGGCAGCCACGGCACCCATGGTGATCAGCACGGCCAGGCTTTCCGTGCCCAGCGCGTTGACTTTTTCCTCGGCCCAGCCCAGCCAGTGCAATTCCTTCTCGTCGTCGAACAGGAAGTTCAGGAACACCAGCAGCAGGAAGGCGCCGCCGAAGGCCGCCACTTGCGCATGGTTGTCCGTCAGGTGCTTGGCGTACACATCGGGCGTCGTGGTGGCCATGGTCCATACGTCGACGAGGCCCAGGCCCGTGGCGACGGAAACGATGACCAATGGAAACAGCAGCCGCATGCCGAAGACGGCCACGAGGATACCTACCGTCAAGAACAGTTTTTGCCAGAATTCATTCCAGTGACGCAAGACCGAGGCATTCACCACCGCATTGTCGAACGACAGAGATACTTCCATGATGCCCAGCACGCCCGTGATCCACAGCGCCTGGATCAGGCCCGGCATGCCGCCATGGCTGTAACCCCACCAGCCTGACACAGCCATCAGGATAAAAGTGACTAAAAAGGAAATTCTGAAATGCCGCATGAGTACCCCGTTGCAAGTATAAAAGACGTTTGATTATCCGCGCCGCTGTGTGCGCCGCACTGAGTGTTGATATACGTCAATTGTTGTATATGCCATGATTTTATATTAGTTGCCGCCGGGGGCGGCGTTTTATAGGCTGACGACAGACAGTTCTGCTGGCGCGGATGTTCTGCGATAATTGCGGCGCGCCTGTCTGGCTGCCGCAGCCCCTGACACATTCTCTACATATATATAAGAAGGAATACCCCGTGGATATCGCTTACCTCGTCACGCCCCTGATCACCTGGATCCTGGTCGGACCGATCAAATTCCTGATCAACAGTGTCCGCACGCGGCAATGGGCGTTCGGTCTGGTCGGCAATGGCGGCTTTCCCAGCAACCATAGCGCCGTCGTGTCCAGCATGGCGACCCTGATCGCCTTGCGCGAAGGCATCGGCCATCCCGCCTTCGGCGTGGCAGTGACCCTGGCCTTCATCGTCATCATCGACGCCAACAGCCTGCGCCAGCACGTGGGCAAGCAGGCGGCCGCCATCAACCGCCTGGCCAAGGAAGCGACCAGCCCCGCGCATACCTGGTTGCGCGAGCGCATGGGCCATACCCTGGTGGAAATCGCCGGCGGCCTGTGCACGGGCGTGGCCATCGGTTTCCTGATCAACACCGTTTTCGGCCGCTAAGTTCGCTTCCCCTGAAACGCAAAACCCCGCTTCAAGGCGGGGTTTTGCGTTTCAGGGCGTAAAAACTACGTTTCATCCATTGATTAAAGCATTACAGGAAACCGCCGATTGACATGCCCGGATGCGCTCATGGATACTTTGGCGCTTGTGGTTTTAATAAAAATATTATGCCTGCTATCGCTTGCAGCCCTATCCGGGCCGCGGGAACGGTAGTGGTGCTATCTATCCGGAGAATTACCCATGTTGCGCAAAACCCTGTTTGTTCTGGCAATCGCTTCTGCCCTGGCCGCCTGCGGCAAAGAGTCCAAAGATCCCGGCAAGGGCGGCAAGAATGCCAAGGAACAGGCGGGCGCTGCCGCCAATTTGCTCGTGTCCCCGGAAGACTTGCTGACCATCCAGAGCAATGCGCTGGCGTCGGGGCCGGTCATCACCGGCTCCGTGCAGCCTGAGCGCAACGCGGATTTGCGCGCCGAAGTGTCGGCCGTGGTGATCCAGGTCATGAAGGAAAATGGTGAAATCGTCAAGCGGGGCGACGTGCTGGTGCGCCTGGACGAAACGTCGATCCGCGACGGCCTCAATTCGGCCGAGGAAGCCAGCCGCGCCGCCGGCCAGGTGCTGGAGCAGTCCGAACGCATGTTCCAGCGCATGAAAACCCTGCGCGCTTCGGGCATGACCTCGACGCAGGCGCTGGAAGACGCGGAAATCCGCCGCAACAATGCGCAAAGCGATCTGTCCGCCGCGAAAAGCCGCGCGGTGCAAGCGCGCCAGCAGTTGCAGCGCACCCTCGTGCGCGCGCCGTTCGACGGCATCGTGAGCGAGCGCAAGGTATCGAATGGCGATACGGCGCAAATCGGCAAGGAATTGATCAAGGTCATCGATCCAACCAGCATGCGCCTGGAAGGCCTGGTGTCGGCCGACAAGATCGGCGTCGTCAAGGTGGGCCAGCCCGTATTGTTCCGCATCAATGGTTATCCGGGACAGGATTTCGCTGGCAAGGTGCGCCGCGTCGATCCGGCCGCCAACGCCGTCACGCGCCAGGTGGCCGTGCTCGTCGATTTCAATGACAAGGAACAACCGCGCGTGGCCGGCCTGTATGCGGAAGGCCGCATCGAGACGGAAACCGTCAGCGCGCTGATGATACCCGACTCGGCCCTGGTGAAGGCGGGCGACGTCACGTACACGTGGAAAGTCAAGGACAAGGCTTTACATAAAGTCAACTTGCGCATCGGCGCGCGCGACGTGCGCACGGGCCAGTGGGAAGTGCAAAGCGGCCTGGCCAGCGGCGATACCGTGCTGCGCACGCCGGGCTCGACCTTCAAGGATGGCCAGAAAGTGGAATTGACGGCCGCCAAGGCCGTGCCAGCCGCCGCCGTGGCCAGCAGCAGCACCGCCGTTGCCGGTAAAGGAAACTAAGCCATGTTCCTTTCCGATTTCAGTATCAAGCGGCCCACCGCCACCATCGTCCTGATCCTGGCCATGATGTGCGTCGGCTTGCTGGCGCTCAAGAAATTGCGCGTCAACCAGAACCCGGACGTCGAAGTACCGTTCATCGTCGTCAGCATTCCTTACCCTGGCGCGTCGCCCGACACGGTCGAGCGCGAAGTGGTGAACCGCCTGGAAAAGTCCTTGCAAAGCATTTCCGGCGTGACCGAAGTCAACAGCGATTCGAATGAAGGTTCGGCCAGCATCTTCCTGAAGTTTTCCTTCAATACCAATTTGATCGAAGCGTCCGACAATATCCGCAATGCGATTGCCGCCGTGCGCTACAAGTTGCCGACGGAAATGCGCGAACCTATCCTGCAGCGCATCGATCCGGCTGCAGAGCCCATCATGCAGCTGGCCCTGTCGTCGAATACGCAAAGCCATGCGGAAATTTCGCGCCTGGCCGAGGACGTGCTGTCGGACCGCTTCCGCACCGTCGATGGCGTGGCGCTGGTCAACGTGGGCGGTTCGCTCAAGCGCGAACTGTCCGTGCTGCTGCGGGCGGAAAAGTTGCGTGAATACAATGTTTCCGTCAGCGACGTCGTCACCGCCTTGCGCAACCAGAATACGAATGCGCCCGTGGGCAAGGTGCGCGGCACCCTGGACGAGAAAAGCATCCGCCTCGTGGGCCGCATCGAGTCGCCAAGCGACTTCGAAAAAGTGGTAATCAAGCGCCGCGGCGAGGAAATCGTCCGTCTGGCGCAAGTGGCCACCATCGAAGATGGCTTTGCCGAAGTCAACAGCCTGAGCATGCGCAGCGGCAAGCCCAACGTGGGCATTTCGATCACCCGCGTGCGCGACGCTTCCACCGTCAGCGTGGCCAACAAGATCCGCGACATGGTGGCGGAAATCAACAAGACCTTGCCGAAAGGCACGATCCTGCAAGTGACGCGCGACGGCGGCGAAAACGCCCAGCATAGCTTGAACAATGTGATCGAATCGCTGGTACTGGGCGCCGTGCTGACGATTTTCGTCGTCTACGCCTTCCTGAACTCGTGGCGTTCGACCCTGATCACGGCGCTGAGCCTGCCTACGTCCGTGATTGCCGCCTTCATTGCCGTGTGGCTGTGCGGCTTTACCCTGAACTTCATGACCTTGCTGGGCTTGTCGCTGGCCATTGGCGTGCTGATCGATGATGCCATCGTCGTGCGTGAAAACATCGTGCGCCACATGCAAATGGGCAAGGACCGCCGCACGGCCGCGCTGGAAGGCACGGCCGAGATTGGCATGGCCGTGGCCGCCACGACCTTCTCCATCATCGCCGTCTTCATTCCCGTCGCGTTCATGCCCGGCATCTCCGGCGAATGGTTCCGCCCGTTTGCCTTGACGGTGACGTGCTCGGTACTGGTCAGCCTGGGCATCTCGTTTACGCTCGACCCGATGTTGTCGGCTTACTGGGGCGACCCGGTCGAGGAACACTCGGCGCCGAAAAAAGGCATCGGCCGCGTACTGGAAAAATTCAACCACTGGTTCGACCACCAGGCCGACCGTTATGGCCGCGTGATCGCCTGGGCCCTGCATCATCGCCGCTGGATGGCCGTGATCGCCTTCGGCAGCCTGGTAGGCGCCATCGTCCTGCACGCTACCCATGGCGGCACGAGTTTCCTGCCAGCATCCGATTCGGGCAACTTGATGATCAATGTGCGCACCCCATCGTCGAGCAGCATCGAGTATTCGCGTTTGAAACTGGAAGCGGCGGCCGTGCTGGCGCGTACCTTGCCTGAAACCAAGGATACCAACAGTTCCATCAATGCAGGCGGCGGACGCGTTTATGTCGACATCGGCAAGCGCAATACCCGCAAGCGTTCGGCCAAGGAAATCGCCGTCGAGCTGCGCGAAAAGATGTCCCGCCTGGTGGGCGCCGAATACGTGGTGCAGGATGATTTGAGCAACGGTTCGCAAAAACCGATCCAGGTGGAATTCACGGGCCCGGATTCGCGTAAATTGATGGAAATCACGAATGCCTATATGGACAAGCTGCGCACGATTCCTGGCGCCGTCGACGTGGGCCTGTCCGAGCAAGACCCGAAGAACGAGCTGCAGATTGAGCTCAACCGTGGCCTAGCCAACTCGATGGGCATTTCCGTCAATGACGCGGCGCAATCGTTGCGCGTGGCCTTTGCCGGCGTGGAAGTGGGCGACTGGGTCGATCCGACGGGCGAAACGCGCGACGTGGCCGTGCGCCTGCATCCCGATGACCGCGTGGCGTCGGAAAACATCGAGCGCCTGCCGATCAGCGTGACGGGGACTTCGCAAATGGTCCCGCTCGACCAGATCGCCACCATCACCATGGGCAAGGGCCCGTCCGGCATCGAGCACAAGAATGGCAAGCGCACGATTACCGTGTCGGCCAATGCGCAAGGCCGCTCGAACGGCGAAGTGACGAGCGACGCCATGAAGCTGGCCAATTCCATTGACTTCCCGCCCGGCTACGGCCTGGCGCTCGGTGGCGCCGGCCAGGACCAGCAAGAGCTGTTCACGGAAATGCTGATCGCGCTGGTGATGGGTATCGGCTTGATGTATTTGATCCTGGTCATGCAGTTTGGTTCATTTACCGCGCCGGTGGCCGTGATGATGTCCTTGCCGCTCAGTTTGATCGGCGTGGTGGTGGCGCTGGTGATCACGAATAACACCCTCAACCTGATGAGCTTTATCGGCATCATCATGCTGATGGGGCTGGTCGCCAAGAACGCCATCCTGTTGCTGGACGCGGCGCGCAAGCGCGAGGAAGAGGGCCATGGCCGCGAGGACGCGCTGATGTACGCGGGCCGCATGCGTCTACGCCCCATCCTGATGACGACGTTCGCGCTGATTGCCGGCATGTTCCCCGTGGCGCTGGGCCTGGGCGAGGGCGGCGAGTTCTACCGTCCATTGGCGATCGCCATCATCGGCGGCACCATCACCTCGACGATTCTGACCCTGCTGGTCGTGCCGACCTTCTACGACAGCATCGAAATCGCCCGCGATGGCGCCGTAGCCAAGTTCCACCGCCGCGCCGCGCGCATGCCCGTGGCCGTAGCCATGATCTTGACCTTGATCGAGTGCGTGCTGACCCTGCTGCTGGTGCGCTTCGCTTACCGCATGCTGAAAAAGGCCGTGCTGTTCCTGATGGGACGCCGCACGCCGAAGGCGGCGTCGGTCAGCCTGCAAAAGTAAAACCGGGCCAAGGCCAGCTTGCGCTGCGCCGTGGTATTTCAAGAGCCTTCCGCGGAAGGCTCTTTTTTTTGCCTGCCCGGCTGGCCAGGATACGGGGCGCGCTAGCTGTTGCGCGGTGGCGGCGTGGTTCCTGTACCCGTGCCTGTGCCATTGCCAGGCGGCGTGGTGGAGGGCGGGGTGGTCGTGCCATCGGGGTTGGTGGTGGTGCCCGGTGCCATGCCTGGCGTGGCCGGCGTGGTGGCGTCCGGATTGGTCGTGCCCGTGGTGCCGGACGTGCCGCTGGTGGCGGGCGGCGTTGCCGGCGCGGTGGCGGCGGGAGTGGCGGTGGTGCTGGTATCGTTGCGCTTGTTGCAACCGCCCAGCAGCGCACAGACGATGGCGCTGCCGAGGACGAGCTTGCTGGTGGTCAGGAGTGGAGCCGTCATGATTGTTCCTTTTCAGTGAAAGACTGTCGTGGAAACGCATGCCTCGCCAGATTGCGTATCTGGAACAAGGCTGGCATCGCTTGCAAGGTTTAGAGTAGGCGGGCCGGTACTGGTTCACCGGACTTGCACAGGCGCGGTGCTGGCGGAGACGGGGAGCGCGCTGCGTTTGACGCAGCGCAAATCCGCAAGGGATACGGGGTGGGCCAGGACAGGACGTCCTGGCCGCGCAAGACGATTTATTTGGCGGCAGGGGCCTTGCTCACTTCCACTTCCCAATCCACGCCCGACTCGACGTGATGCTTGGCGGCAAAGTCGCCCTGGCTGATGGCGACGGCCACGTCGAGCAGGCTGTTCAGGTAGACGAGGGGCTTGCCTTTGGCCACGCCGCCAAACGTGTGCTCGAACGGTGCCGTGACCTTGGCCACTTGCTTGCCCTTGTGCAAGATGCGTACTTGCAGCGGGTCGTGCAGTTTTACCTGCAATTCATCGAGCAGGGATTTCGGAATGTTCGTCCACACATTGCCGTATTTCACATCCAGTACGGGCACGATGCCGCGAATCGTGTTGCCATCGCGTACAGGCTTTTGATACGCGATCTTCACCACGGATTCGCTCGGCAATTGCGGACCCACCTGTTCATAGCTGATGGCGCCCGACGCCAGGCGCGCACCGACGTACGCGTACACGTCGCGGCCATGGAAGGTGTAGGACTCGGCGGAGCCAGCCAGGCGGTTGACCTTTTCATCGATTTCGCGCAGTTCGGCCACGCCGTCGCGCTCGGCGATCAGGGTGAACAGGCCATTGTCCGGCCCCACGAAGTAGCGCCCGCCCTTGGTTTTCAGCACCACCGACTTGCGCGCCGTGCCCACGCCCGGATCGATGACGGAAACGAATACCGTGCCTTGCGGCCAGTAATTGGCCGTCTGGTACAAGCGGTAGGCGCCCAGCCAGATATCGTAGTCGGGAATCTGGTGCGTCAGGTCCGAAATGGTCAGCTGCGGATCGACGCCATAAGCGACGCCATGCATGGCCGACACGGCGCCATCGGCCGTGCCGAAGTCCGTCATCAGCACCAGCGGCGCGCCGGCCTGGGCGGACGACAGCAGGAGGGCGCTCAGGCAGGTGCCGGCGACGAGGTGGGAGAGGCGTTTGATGATCATGATTTCCTTTGTATCCAGTGTCAGAACGTGTAGCTTAATTTAGCGTAAAAGTACGCGCCATTGACGCCGATGGGGTTGATGAAATTGTAGGGCAGGGCGCCGCCATACGTGGCGTTATTCGTTTCCCGCACGCGCTGCGGATAGCGGTCGAGGATGTTGTTGCCGCCCACGCTCAAGGTCAGTTGCTTGCTCAGTTTCAATTGGCCTTCCAGGTCCAGCGACCAGACGGCGCCGAAGCGCTGGGCGGGGATGCCGTCGATCAAGGGGGCATCGCTGTCGTACGAAAAATCTTTCAGCTCGCCAAAGCGCGTGGCGCGCGCCTGCACGCCCCAGCCGGCCGCCTGCCAGTCGGCGCCGAGGATTAATTTGCTGGAGGGTGACGCATGTTTGATGCGGAACAAACTCGTCTCCGTCAGCAGGGTCAGACTGGGATCGATGTTGGCCAGCGCAGCGGAACTCTGGCGTACCTTGTCGAGGCTGGTCTTGTTCAGGTTCAGCGCCGCATTCAGGTTCAGCTTGCCTGAGGTGAACGCCAGGTCGTGGTTCAGCACCACGTCCAGGCCTTTGGTCCGGGTGTCGAGCAGGTTGGCCAGGTAGGCAACGGACTGGATGTCGCTGCGGTCATTCGCGGCCAGGTAGGCCGTGACGGCGTCGCTTTGCAAGTCGCTCGAACGCGTAATGCGGTCGCGGATGCGGATCACGTAGGCGTCCACCGTCACACTGGTGGCGGCGGCCGGTTTCCAGGCCAGGCCCAACGAGACGTTGGTCGATTTTTCAGGTTTCAGCTGCTGCGCGCCGAAGCTGTGCGCCAGCGGGTCGCTGGCCGGCAGCAGGGCCGCCGTTTGCAGAGCCGTGCCATCGGCGTTGAAGTTCAGGGTGGCGAAGCGGAAACCCGTCTGCACGAGGGCCGGCGCGCGGAAACTGTTCGACAGCGAACCGCGCACAAGGAAGTTGTCCGTCACTTTATAACGCGTCGACAGCTTGCCCGTGCTGGCGCTGCCGAAGTCGCTGTAATCGGAATAGCGGGCGGCGGCGCCTACCAGCAGGCGCGGCGTGAGGTCGCTTTCCACGTCCGCATACACGGAGCGGATTTGCCGGCTGCCGTCGTAGGCGTCCGAAGGGCGCAAGCCGGGTCCTGCCTGCGCGCCCGGCGGCGCATCGGTAAAGCTGCCGGCGGCATACGAGGCAGGGTCGCCAGCCGAGCTGGTGTAGGTTTCGCGCATCCATTCGGCGCCCACCGCCAGGTTCAAGGGGGCGGGCAAGCCGATGTCGATGCTGCGCGTCGCATCGAGATTCAAGGCGTTCTGGCGGAAGTCGAAGCCGGCCAGGTTGAAACGCGTGGGGCTGGCCGCGCCCAGCGAGGCGTTGACGGAGTGGCTCACGCCGTAGTCAAAGCGGTCGCTGCCGTGGCGCGCGCTGGCGTCCCAGTTCCACTCGCCCCAGCTGCCGCGCACGCCGGCCACGATGCTGAGGTCGCGCTTGTCACCGTTGGTGACGGGACGGTAGCCGTTCGGATACAGGGCCAGTACATTCGACGGGTCGCCCGGATAGCGGAAGTAGGCGCTGCCGTCCGATGTGCGCTCGTTGAGGGTGGCAAACGAGTACAGGTCCAGGCCGTTATTCAGGGTGAGCTGGGTGTTGTAGAACAGATAGTGGTTGCGCTGGCGCGAGTCGCCCGACTTGAACACCACCTTGCCGTCGAGCGCCTGGTCGGCGGGCGTGAAGTTGTAGGAAGTCCAGCCCGCGTCGCTGGGGCCGGCACGTTCCGTGGGCGAGCGGTGCCGCGTTTCCGCGCCGAAGCGGAAGAATCCCGCCTCGCCCAGCGGCACGCCATAGTCGGCGTTGACGATGACGGTCTGGCCATCCGTCAGGGTTTGATCGGTCGGGTCGAAATGCGTGTGGTTGGCGCCATAGCTGATGGACGCGGCGCCGCCCGTGCGGGCCTTCTTCAGCACGATGTTGATCACGCCCGCCACGGCATCGCTGCCGTACTGGGCGCCGGCGCCGTCGCGCAGGATTTCGATATGGTCGATGGCGTTCGGCGGAATGGCGTTGATGTCCACCGGCACGGTGCCGGCAAAGCTGCTTTCCGTGTCGAGCACGGCGCTCGTGTGGCGGCGCTTGCCGTTGATCAATACCAGCACCTGGTCGGGCGCCAGTCCCCGCAACTGGATGCCGCGCACGGAGTCCGACGCGCCGCTCGACTCGATGCGGGGGAAGTTGATCGAGGGCGACAGGTTTTGCAGGGCCGCGCCCACGTCGCCCGTCGCCAGCGCATTGCTCACTTCGCGCGCGCCGAAACGGTCGATGGGCACGCTGCTGTCGAACACCGTGCGGTTGCGCGCGCGCGAGCCGACGACGGTGACCTGGTCAATGCCGGCGCCGGCCGTGTCAGCGGCAGCGCCTGTGCCGGCGGTGGCTTGCGCGTCCTGGGCCCAGGCGGACGGTGCGCCCAGCATGGCGCAGGCCAGCACGATGGCGCGCAGGGGCGTGGCGGGAAGGGAGGCGGGGGCGGATGAATGGCGCGGATGCAAGGCGGTGTCCTTTGGGCTCGATTAGTGTCGGTGTGGAAACAGTTGCCATGAGCTTAAGGGAGGCGCCCGCCGGCGCTAACGATTCTTTCTGGATATGCTTATGCTGTTGTTTTTATGCCGTTATGACCCCGCGCTCAGGATTTCGGCGCGGCCGGCATGTCGGGCTGGGCCGTGACTTGTGTGCCGGCCGCTTCCAGCGGTCGAGGATGCCGAACTCCCTTTCACGCAGGCGCTCGTCGGCTACCACGCAGGGGAGGCTGTCCGCACCGATGCGCGCCAGCACGGCTTGTGCTGTCCGCTGCACCCGCATGTAGGGCGAGTACAGCACGACAGTTGCCTGTTGTTCAGGGGGGCGAATCAGTCGCCCAGGGCTTGCGCCTGGCGCGCGCCCAGTTGGGAGAGGGGGGGATCGACATCGCGCTCGGCGATGGCGATCAGTAGCTGTTTTTCCGCTTCAGCGGCATCGCGCGCCACGTCACCGGCACTTTGGCCGTGACGCACGATCCAGATGTGCTGCGGCCATTTCTGTTTCATCGCCTTGCGCCTTCCTCCATGTTTATTGTCAATCAATATAGAGGGAGGCGGCAAGGCACGGCGCTGGATAACTTCCTAGGCGGCGTGTTCCGCTTCGTCCAGGTCGGGCGCGTCGTCGCTGTTGTAGACGGCCAGGTCGGTTTGTCCCATGACCCGGCTGGTGACGGTGCCGGCCGTGATCGAACCGCTCACGTTCAGGGCCGTGCGGCCCATGTCGATCAGCGGTTCGACGGAGATCAGCAAGCCGGCCAGCGCGACGGGCAAGTCCATCGCCGACAGCACGATCAGGGCGGCAAACGTGGCGCCGCCGCCCACGCCGGCCACGCCGACGGAACCGATGGTGATGATGGCCAGCAAGGGCAGCAGGAAGCTGATCGTGAACGGATCGACGCCGACGGTGGGGGCGATCATCACGGCCAGCATGGCGGGATAGATGCCGGCGCAGCCGTTCTGGCCGATGGTCGAACCGAACGAGGCAGCAAAGTTGGCGATGCCTTCCGGCGTGCCCAGGCGCTGGGTTTGCGTCTGCACGCTCATCGGGATCGAACCGGCGCTGGTGCGCGAGGTGAATGCGAAGGCCAGCACGGGGAAGACTTTTTTCACGAAGCGCAGCGGGTTCAGGCCCACGCCGGCGATGATGGCCAGGTGGACGAGGAACATCAAGATCAGCGCGCTGTACGAGGCGACGACGAAGTTGATCAATTTCAAGATGTCCGTGTAGCTCGACGAGGCCACCACTTCAAACATCAGCGCGAACACGCCGTACGGCGTCAGGCGCAACACCAGGGTGACCATGCGCATGACGATGGCGTGCGCCACTTTCATGAAGTTTTCGAAGGATGCGAAAATTTCCGGCTTCTTGGCGGCGATGCCCGTGGCCGAGATGCCGATGAAGATGGAGAACACGACCACGGCGATGGTCGACGTCTTGCGCGCGCCCGTCATGTCGAGGAAGGGGTTGGTCGGCACGAAGCTGACCAGCAGTTTCGGCAGGGACAGGGCCTTTGCCGTTTCCAGCGAGCCTTGCAGCTGCACGCCGCGCGCCACTTCGGCGGCGCTCGACGTCAGGCCGACAGCCGTCAGGCCGAACAGCTTGGCCATCAAAATGCCCAGCGCGGCGGCGACCGTGGTGGTGATGAGCAGGGTGCCGATGGTCAGCGCGCTGATCTTGCCCAGGGAACTCGCGTCCTTGAGTTTCAATATGGCGGAGATGATGGACACCATGATCAGCGGCATGATGATCATTTGCAGCAATTTCACATAGCCGCTGCCGACGATGTCGATGTATTCATTGGTGCCGGCGATGATGGGCGAGCCGGCGCCGTACAGCCACTGCACGGCCGCACCGAGCAGCACGCCCAGGCCCAGGCCCGTGAAGACGCGCACGGTAAACGTCGCGTGTTTGCGTTGCTGGTGGAACATGAAGGCGAAGACGATCAGCGCAACGAGCAGGTTCAGAATGATGTTAATTGCCATAAGTGGGCCTTATCTTGGTTTTATTCGAGACTGCGGAGAGCGCGTGGAACTTTGCTACCAGTAACTTTCGTTCTTGCCCCGGGCGAAAGGGCAAGCACTGTACAGTACTATGGTGGCGTTTTGCGCAATACCGCTGCGAATATTACGCTATATGAATATGCTCCACAGGCATAAGTCTTCCGGCGGATTGTGAAAAACATGATTTCATGCCAGCATGTTTTGCCTATTTATTAATATCGTGCCAATTATTTCAAGGAAAAAGATGAATGCTTTAACGGAAGTGCAGGTACTCGATGCGGAAGAACGCTTGCGCCTGGCCATGATGGCCTCCGACGTTGCGGTACTGAAAGATTTGCTGGCCGATGACTTGTTGTTCACCAATCACCTGGGGCATTTGCTGAGCAAGCATGCGGACCTGGCCGCGCATGAGCAGCGCTTGCTGACCATCACGGACTTGCGCGCCTCCGAGCGCCATGTGCGCGTCAACGGCCACGTGGCCGTCGTTTCCGTGCGCATGCAACTGACGGGCAGCTATCACGACGTGGAAACGCATGGCGACTTCCGTTTTACGCGCGTCTGGGCGCAGGATGCGGCCGGCGCGCTGCAAGTGATCGCCGCCCATTCCGGCGTCGTGGCTTGAGGAGCAAGATTTAGTGGATCATCGTTCCAAAGGGCAGCTGTTGGAAGCTGTCATCGCCGCCGGCCCGGCCACCCTGGCCATCACGGCCGGCTATCCCGTGCTGCTGTACAACCTGGTGCGCACCTGGTCCGACGCCCCCGGCGCCAATGCGCTGGCCGCGTTGCTGCTGACGGGCGGCCTGTGGGCCTTGCTGGAATTCTGGCGCATCGCCCTGGCGACGGTGGCGCGCAAGGCATACGCGTTCAACTGGCGCTTCTGGCTGGCCATCGCCGGCTTTCTCGCCTGCTTCGTGCGTTTCGTGCCGGACATGCCGGCCGGACTGATGTTGTTGCTGATGGTGCTGCCGGCGCTGGCGTGGACGCATTTCATCTTGTTGCAGATCAAGCGCCCGCGCAAGGCTTGATTGTTGGAAGTGTCGTAGCGGGAGCGATATAGCATGAGTGAAATCCAAAAACTGGGCGAGCAATTCCACGCGATAGCGTCGAAATCCGACTTTTTCATGGCGGCGTATTTGGATGCCGTAAAACTGCGCGTGGCGCGAACGCAGATCAGCAAAGGGCCGTTATGTAACGTCAGGCCATTCGATGCCCAAAGGGCCGGCTTCAAGCCGGGAAAAGAGCTGAAGTCGCTGCCCGCGGCGCTGAAAGATATTCATGTCTACTATTTCGATGGGGAGGGCAGGGTCATCCTGGTGGAGAGTTATGGCGGATCTGCTGCCATCATCAACAGGAGTTTCTATTTTCATGAGCGCGGCGAACTGAAAAGCGTGCATTTCAATGCGGGAGGGAGCTTGAGGAATGTCATGCTCAGTTTTCTTGACGGGGCACGCATCGCGCAGGACATCAATTTCGGGAAATTTGGCGAAGGGAGCTACGATTATCTGTATGAAGATGATCGCCTCCATTCCATCATGGTCCGGCAGAGAGAGCATGGCCAGGAAAACCCTGCCGGATATCAGATTCTGTTCGGCTATGTGGACGGACAGCTGGAGAATATTCTTCACGTGTTTGCGAATGGATATCAGGAGCAGCGCTATCCATGACGATGGTGGTTTTCAAGGCAAGGCCATGAAAAAACACATGTGGCATCTGTATTATGGTGGGACAGATGTGGTGGACGCCAATGCAGCGTGGACGGGCGGGCATGCCGCTGCGGGCCTCTGTCCGGACTGCTGAAATTATATGCCCGGGAATGAAGGCGATTTCGCCGTGGTCGTGGATCAGCGTATTCCTGCACAAGCGGATATGTTTTCCATGGGGCGCTTGTCGCCGTCCATCATGTCCGCCAGGCTGCACCAGTTGATTATGGCTGGCCCTCGCCATCCTGCGCGTCCAGCCACTGTATCCGTCCATTCCCCGCCTCCAGCAGGTGGGCGAGCAGGGCGGTGGCCGCCGTTTCAGGCAGGCTGAAGTCGAACAGCACGGCGTCGGCGTGCGCCACGTTCAGCAAGGTGGCGCCGGCGCCATCGAGCTCGCGGCGCAGCATGCCTTCCATCGCGTACGGCACCGTGCAGCGCAGGCTGCGCTGGCGCACGATGGCCGTCTTTTCCGCCTGCAGCAACGCTTGCGCCACGCTGTCCGTGTAGGCGCGCACGAGGCCGCCCGCGCCCAGCTTGATCCCGCCAAAGTAGCGCACGACGGTCGCCAGCACGCCTTCCAGGTCCTGGTGGCGCAGCACGTCGAGCATGGGCCGCCCCGCGGTGCCGCTCGGTTCGCCGTCGTCGACGGCCGCCGATTGCCCGCCCGCCAGCAGCGCCCAGCACACATGACAGGCGCCCGGATGCTGCGCCTTCAAATCGTTGACCACCTGCTGCGCGCTGGCGCGGTCCGTCATCGGCTGCACGCAGCCGATGAAACGGCTTTTCTTGATGATCAGTTCGCTGTGGACGGGGGTGGCAATGGTAAACGGCATGGCGGGTGCGAAGGCGGGCAAAGCAGCATGATAGAGGAAATGCGCGCCCGCGACGAGCCAGTGCCGCCTACGTGGCCGATGGCGATACCAGTTCGCGCAGCGCAGCATCGCGCACTTGCACGATGTCGAACAGCCCCAGCGCGTGCAGGGCGGGCAGGGCGTCGCGGATGTCGCGTTCGGCACTGCTGCGCTCGGCGTCGCTGCTGGCCTCATCCAGCCATAGCCGGGCATTCGCCAGGAAGGCGCCCACCGTGCCCTTGCGCACGGTGACGCCATTGAACTGGCCCTCGTTTTGTTGATCCGGTAACACGTCTTCTGCTCGCATGGTGCACTCCTGAAGGTTGGAAAGACTCCACTGTATGATGGAGGAATTGTCTTGCCTGCGTTGTTTATGACTATCGATACGTCAAATCCGCCAATCTTGCCGCCGACGCTGCTGGCGCCGCTGCGCGCCATGCGCTTGTCCCAGCCGCAGGAACGGGTGACGGCGGCGCACCGCCATGCCAGCGGCCAGCTGTTCGGCGCCATGCGGGGTTTGCTTTCCGTTGCCGCCGACAGCGGGCAATGGGTGGTGCCGGCCAGCCATTGCGTGTGGATGCCGCCCCATCACGTCCATGCGCTGCGTTCGCATGGACCGTTTGCGGGCTGGAGCGTGTATGTGGACGAGGCCAGTTGCGACGGTCTGCCCGCCGCATCGTGCGTGATGCGCGTCTCGGGCTTGCTGCGCGAAGCGGTGGATCGCGCCAGCGTTTGGGACGACGGCGCACTGGACGCGCGGCAGGCCCGGGTGGCGGGCGTGATCCTCGACGAGATCGCCGCCGCGCCGCACGAGCCGTTCGGTTTGTCGCTACCCACGGACCCGCGCCTGCTGCGCGTGGCGCGCGCCGTGCTCGATGACCTGGCCGACGAACGGGGCGTGGAAGCGCTGGCCGCCTGGGCCGGCGTGTCGCCGCGCACGCTGGCGCGCCGTTTCACGATCGAGACCGGTTTTACTCCGTCCGCCTGGCGCCAGCGCGCCCGCATCCTGCGCGCCCTGGAACTGCTGGCCGCCGGCCAGCCCGTCACGACGATTGCACTGGACCTGGGCTACGAGACCGTCAGCGCCTTCATCGCCATGTTCAAGCGCGTGATGGGCGTGACGCCGGGCAGGTATGGGGAAGGGGCATAGCTGGCGCGCAAAACAGAAAAGCCAACCGCGAACGGTTGGCTTTTCTGACGTATTTGGTAGGCCGTGCGGGATTCGAACCTGCGACTAATGGATTAAAAGTCCGCGTCCGGCGACCAGAAGAAAGCCAGAATCTATCACAGTCAGATGCTTAATCGGTTCGCCGAATGCCGTGAATATACACTTAAGACGATCAGCGATCTCTGCTGAGGGATAATCGTGATCGATCATTTTCTTTGCTGGTTCAACATGAAGACTTGTTAGACGTTGAGTCCGAGTTGGAGAATGCCTTGTACTTGCTCTGCTGATAAACGTTGGGCGGTCAAGAGTTGGTGAGGTTCCCCACATTTTAGCTTTTGCAACGTTTCCATTGGCACTGGACGCCGAAATCTGATTATATTTTCAAAAATCACGATCGTTTTAAATTTTGCCTTTCCTATTTCTGTCAGAAGTTTTTCCTCGAGAACGGATGGGGCTAAGTCTTCGTGGTCGATTAGGTTCATATCCCGTTGATATGCACCCGCTACGCGAGCTAGCGCAACAACTTGAGCGGAGTGCCGTCCTGACTCATAGAAGAAGATCATGTCGCCACGAGTGAATGATCGAATTGTGGCTGGCCCACCAATATAATGACGCTGACGAGATAGTTGAGCACGAGACCTCGGAAGCAATGATAATTGAGGCGAATGATTTAGAAGCGGCTCCGCATATTGAGGTTGGACAGGTACCAAAACACCTTTACGACCTTGCAAGCCAAATAGTCCAGGGCTGAATAAGCTTTCGAGCCGAAAGATGCTTAGAAGTGCAAGCTCACCATCTGCGCGTCCTACGGAGATTTGCTGGTCAATATGGCTAAATTGTACTGGTGATGACGGCAGCGTGATATCACAACATTCAATGAGTTTTCTTCGAACGACACCCCAATTTTTTGCTGTAATTACGTCGCCGATGCGTACTTTCTGCAGCTCGTTATTGGCCAGCTGACGACTGTAACCATAGCCTGCGGCAATTTCTCGTACTAACGCTTGCTTGGACGGAGAGTGTAATCTTATTCGATTGACTACTGAAAAATCATTCTGTTCGTCTACAAAGTTAAGCAAGAGGCGAGTGGTGTCAGACGCTGCCGCACTGCTCTCTGAAACCGCGATGCTGCCGATCAGAGTATTCTTCAAAAGAGTCTTTGCGAGAACCAAATATCCGGTTACATCGGTTCCCGCGCGTACCACTACTCGCTGTGAAGGATGTTCTCCACCATCGAAGGCCGCCCATCGGCTAGCCATTGCCGCAGGTGTCACATCGAGCGCATTTAGAATGGCACGGATACTTGGCTCATCGTCAGGTTGGGCCGTCAAAAGGGTAAGGGTATCTTCTGCCGTAGAAGGTTGGCTTTCGACAGGCCTGCGTTCGGTAGTGTCATTTTGAAAGGACTCTGGGGAAATTACCTCAATAGAAAATTCCTTGCGAAGTTGCGCAGAAGAATTAAGTATGGATGAGTCCGATGTTATGAGACCATGTAAACCATGGAAGATCGAAGTGGCTAAATGGCGGAGATCCGATATATCGTTAGCTGTTAGTGAGTTTGCCGTCGCTCGTTCGGGAAATACAATTTTCGCCAATTGCGGGCACAACACATCAGTGTATTCAACAGGGGGAATTGGAAATCTTGGCAATGCACGTGCAAGGGCTTGCATTGGATCAGTTTTTCCCTTATGAGCTGTGCGCTTAAGCTCGGCATCTATTTCTGAACTAATTGCAAGGCTGCAGGTTTGACCTCTCTCAGCCCTGAATACAGCTATCGCCTGCTCATGCCGTGTGCGGCGTGGGCCAAGATCGAACAGTACGTTCAAATCAAGAAGCAGCAATGGTCGAATGTCCTCTAGCTTATTTTCAAACCCTAATGGATTGGTTACTGAAATGCCACTCGGCTGGAAGAGTTGAGGCGTTTCCAGTTCATGGGCTCTGACCACAATCATTCGCTTCTTGGTCTGCCCTCCAGTGGATACACGTTGAGGATAGAACCCTTGTGCCTCCCAAAACGCGTTAGCATCTTGTAGATCCTCAGCTACTCGGGCTTGGATGGAAATGTATTGCAGTGACGTTAGCTGAGCTTTGAGAGCGTCTAAAATGAGTCGCCCAAGTCCATGGCCTCGGTATATGTTTTTGACATAAATCTGTCTGACATGTGCCTTGGGAAATGTCACATCGAAAAGCAAGTGACCTGCGTACTCATCTGATTGTCCATCCCTTGTCGCAATTACGAATAGCAGTTCGCGGCGGGCGAAATCCGTAAAGACGCTTTTTGGGAAAAATCCTAAAGCATGCTTATTATTGTCGGCTGCCGCCACAACCGCAGGCAGATGCGTGGATACTTCCGAATAGGAAGTTAAGATATGGAAAGACAGGTCGTTGTTCACAGCTTTATCCTGGAAGTTGATCCATGATAATTATAGTGCACCCACCGTTGATTATTGGAAATTCTGCTGAGTATAGTGACAATGATTTGCTATTTTTTTATGTAGCAAAAAGACTGCGGAGCGATCCCGCTTGGTAGTATGGTGTCGAGCGCGCGAGGTCGAGCATACCGTTTCACGGCTTTTATCTGGATAGCATGCGCGAGTGCTTTTCCGGAAAAATACTCATCAAAATAGCGTCGGCTAATCCCTGCACTTTCTTTGGTTTGGCTCCAAATTTTTTTTGGGGTATCGGAAATAATTTGGGAAATTTCGAACTCACCAACAACCTTGCCAATTGGTCGAGAGGCATAAATGACGATAATTTTGATATTCTGTGCTTTGGGGAGAATCTTTCGAAACTCATACTTCTTTTCCCCCGAGAGTATTTTTTCAGCAAACTCGGGTTTTATTGATAGAAGCACTTTCATATTTCCCTTAGCGTCTAGTACATGGCACAGGCGAATAAGCCGCGAAGCGCACCCAACGTGCGCACGATCAAAGTGGCGCCATGATAGGGGTACCCCCAAAAAAAAGCCAGTCCGAGACTGGTTTTCTGCGAACATTGGTAGACTATGCGGCGCTCGAACTTGTGACCAAAAGAGCAGCCATCCGCTTGTTTTAGTGTGGATTTAGAGGTGTTTCTCGATGTTCAGGACCAGAAATGGACCAAAACAGAAAAGCCAACCGCGAACGGTTGGCTTCTCTGAAGTATTTGGTAGGCCGTGCGGGATTCGAACCTGCGACCAACGGATTAAAAGTCCGCTGCTCTACCAGCTGAGCTAACGACCCAAAAACTTTTACAACTGAACTGCGGTAACGCTGTGCCGTATCAACATGCTTGCCATGCTGACGACTGAATCTTGGTAGGCCGTGCGGGATTCGAACCTGCGACCAACGGATTAAAAGTCCGCTGCTCTACCAGCTGAGCTAACGACCCAAGGGCGGCTATTATGACGGCCAATGGTGGTTTTGGGAAGGGCGGGGATGGAAAAAACCTTGCGCAACGCTCGGGGGCGGACTAATATAAGTAGATAGCCTACCTACTTATATGTTTCCATGTCCACTACCGAAGACCTTCCCATCCCCGAACGCGCGCTGGCGCTGTCCGATGAATTGCGCACGGCGTTCAAGCGCCTGCTGCGCTCCATGCAGCGAGAAGGGGGCGAGCTGGAAGGTGGCGTGTCGATGATGCAGTACATGCTGCTGGCGCTGATCCACGAGCAGCCCGGCATCGGCGTGGCCGCGCTGGCGCGCCTGCAGAACGTGCGCGGGCCGACCGTCAGCGCGCAGGTCAAGTCGCTCGAAGAGGCGGGTCTCGTCGAGCGCAGCGCGCCCGATCCGCAGGACCGGCGCCGTTCCGGCCTGCACCTGTCCGCACATGGCCTGGCCATCCTCGACACCCTGCGCGCGCGGCGCCGCGATGCGCTGGCGCGGCGCATCGCCCGCCTGACGCCGCAGCAGGTCGACGCGCTGGCCGCCGCCATGCAGCCGCTGCTCGAGATAGGCCAGGCATGAGCGGCCTTGGCATACCCGCAGGCGCAGAGGCGCCATTGACGGAGCGCGAAGTGCGCGCCACCTACCTGGGTCTGATGGCCGTGCTGGGCCTCGGCGCGCTGGACCAGAGCATCGTCGCCACGGCCTTGCCGCGCATCGTCGATGACCTGGGCGGCATGGCGCACCTGTCGTGGGTGGTGACGGCGTACGTGCTGGCCTCGACGGCCACCATGCCCCTGTACGGCAAGTTGGCCGACCAGTACGGCCGCCGCCCCATGATTTTCACGGCCTTGCTGACTTTCCTGCTCGGTTCCGTGCTGTGCGGGCTGGCGCAGAACATGACGGAACTGATCATCTTCCGCGCCATCCAGGGCCTGGGCGCGGGCGGCTTCATGCCGCTGGCGCAAATCATCATCGGCGACATCGTGCCGCCCGCCGAGCGGGGCAA
Organism: Janthinobacterium kumbetense; assembly: GCF_023703445.1. Taxonomy (NCBI): domain Bacteria; kingdom Pseudomonadati; phylum Pseudomonadota; class Betaproteobacteria; order Burkholderiales; family Oxalobacteraceae; genus Janthinobacterium; species Janthinobacterium kumbetense. The sequence goes on along the minus strand of NZ_JAMQGR010000007.1, from coordinate 216,555 downwards.
GCGGCAAGGCATGGTGCCCATCGTGTTTGCCGTCACCAGCGTGCTGGGGCCCGTGCTGGGCGGCGTGATCACGGATGCCCTGTCGTGGCACTGGATTTTCTTTGTCAACCTGCCCGTCGGCGCCGCCGCCTTTGTCATCATCGCGCGCGCCATGCGCAAACCCGCGCCCGCGCATGCGCACAAGATTGATTATCTGGGCTCCGCCTTGCTGACGGGCGCCGTCACGGCGGCGCTGCTGGTGCTGGCATTGGGCGGCACCGAGTGGCCGTGGGATGCGCTGGCCATTAAGGTGTGCGGCGGCGTCGCCGTGCTGCTGGGGATCTGGCTGGCGTTCCACGTGGGGCGGGTGGATGAACCCGTGCTGCCGCCCGACCTGTTCGAGAACTGCACCTTCAATATCGCCAGCCTGGTGATGGCCATGACGTTCATGGGCCTGATGGGCGCCAGCGTCTTCTTTCCCCTGTTCTTCCAGCTGGTGATGGGCACCAGTCCCGCCGAATCGGGCGTCATGACGGTGGCGATGATGGTGGGGCTGGTGGCGTCGTCGATGTTCAACGGCCGGGTGCTGTCGCGTTCGGGCAAGTACAAGATGGTGCAGGTGGCGGGGCTGGCCGTGGCGGTCGTGGCGTTTGCCGTGCTGGCCTGGGCCATGGAAACGTCGCGCGGTTACTGGATCATCGAGCCGGCCATCTTCTTCCTGGGCACGGGGCTGGGGCTGGTGATGCCGAACATGACGATCGCCGTGCAAAATGCCTTGCCGCTGGCGCGCCGCGGCGTGGGCACGGCCATGCTGGCCTTTTTCCGCTCGCTGGGCGGCTTGCTGGGCGTGACGGCGTCCGGCGCTATCCTCGCCCGCCAGCTGCACCAGCATGGCGTGGAAGCTGTCTCGGCGCTGGGTGCGCAGGCGGCCGTGCAGACGGTGGAGGTGTACCGCCATGCGATCGCCAGCGTGTTCGGCGCCGGCGCCGTGCTGCTGCTGGTGGGACTGGTCTTCCTGCTATTCCTGCCGGAACTGCCCCTGGAGGGGCATCCGGCGACGGTCAAGGATGATCAGTAGCGTTCCAGCCAGTGCGCGTAGGGCGCAGGCAGGGCCCACGAGGCGCGTTCCACGCCGAGTTCCTTGGCGGCAAAATATGCCCAGTGCGGGTTGGCCAGGTGCGCCTTGCCGACCATCACCACGTCCAGCTGTTCATCCTTGACGACGCGCTCGGCGATGGCCGGCGTGCCGAAGCCCCAGGCGGACGAGACGGGCACGCCCGCTTCGCGTCGCACTCTCTCGGCGATCGGACCCATGAAGGCAGGGCCCCAGGGAATTGCCACATCGGGAATGGTAAAGCCCATGCTGACACTGATCATATCCATGCCGGCATCCTTGAACTGGCGCACGAGGGCTATCGATTCGAGCAGGGTTTGCTCGTCGCGGCCGTCGAATTCCAGCACGCCGAAGCGGATAGTCAGCGGCAGGTGCTCGGGCCACACTTCACGCACGGCTTTCAATGTTTCCAGCAGGAAGCGGCTGCGGTTTTCCAGGCTGCCGCCATAGATATCGTCGCGCTGGTTCGAGTGGGCGGAAAAGAAGCTTTGCGCCAGGTAGCCGTGGGCGAAGTGCAGTTCCAGCCATTCGAAGCCCACTTCGCGGGCGCGCATGGCCGCGTCGACGAAGTTCTGTTTCACGCGGGCAATATCGTCGAGGTCCATGGCGCGGGGCACTTTCGGCAGGCCGCCGCCAAAGGCGATGGCGGATGGGGCGATGGTTTGCCAGCCGCGCGCGTCTCCTTCGGCAATATGGTCGTCGCCTTCCCAGGGGCGGTTGGCGCTGGCCTTGCGGCCCGCGTGGGCGATCTGGATGCCGGGCACGGAGCCGGCCGCCTTGATGGCTTTCACGACGGGCACGAACGCTTGCGCCAGGTCATCGTTCCAGATGCCCGTGCAGCCCGGCGTGATGCGGCCTTCCGGCGCCACGGCCGTCGCTTCGACGATCACCAGGCCCGCGCCGCCGCGCGCCATGCCCGCGTAGTGCGACAGATGCCAGTCGTTGGCCTGGCCATCGACGGCCATGTACTGGCACATGGGCGGCACGGCGATGCGGTTGCGCAGGGTGATGCCTTTGAGGGTGTAGGGCTGGAAGAGGGCGGACATGGTGGCCTTTGTGTTTGTTGGTGGAAATGTCAGGGAATTCTGATTCGGTAGTTCGTAAATATTCGAAGAATGGAATTAGTATAGCGCATGCTGTATGATTCTGCTCATGCGCCCACACAAACATCCTTCTGCCAGCGAATTCGTCCTCGAACGCGTGCTGTACGCCTTGAGCGATTCCATCCGCCTCGACATCGTGCGCCACCTGGCCAGAGTCGACGCGGCCGCTTGCGGCGACCTCGATGGCGGACGGCCGAAATCGACCGTTTCCCACCATTTCAAGGTCTTGCGCGAAGCGGGCCTCGTCTACACGGAAAACGCGGGCACGACGCACATGAATACCCTGCGCCGCGCCGATATCGAGAGCCGCTTCCCCGGCTTGCTGGATGCCATCCTGGCGCAGCAGCCCTTGGTGTCCGAGCCGCCGCAGGCGGAAAAGCCGACAGTTTAGCCGCGTGCCGTACCCCGCCATTTTCCAGGCTCGGCTATGATATCGGCCTTTCGGTAAATCCTCAGCCGCGCGCCTGTTGCGCGATGGGCTGGCGAGACTACCTGGCATGGCAAGGGATGGGAATGACGGCAGCAGCAGTGGTATCACAGGCGGACCTGGCACATCGTCCGCAGTTTGGCTGGATCAATGGTTTGAAGGCAGGCGCGGCGCAGTTGATCGTGTTGCATCACCTGGCGTTTTACGGGCCCATGTCCGACTACGTGCAACCCCTGTGGCCCGAGCTGCTAGGCTGGCTGGGCGGTAGCGCGCGCATCGCCGTGCAAGTGTTCCTCGTCATCGGCGGCTTTCTCGTCGCCAAATCCCTGTCGCCCGCCGGCCGCCCCGGCATTGCCACGCCGCTGCAGGCGATCTGGCGCCGCTATGCCAAGCTGGCGCCGCCTTTCCTCGCAGCCACCTTGCTCGCGGCCATCGTCACGCCCGTGGCCGGCATCTGGATGCTGCACGATTCCATGTCGGCCGCCGTCACCCTGGGCCAGCTGAGTGCCCATGCCTTGCTGCTGCACGGCGTGCTCGGCTATGAGTCGCTGTCGGCCGGCGCCTGGTACGTGGCCATCGATTTTCAGCTGTACTTGCTGACGGTAGCGCTGCTGTGGCTGGGCGGCCGCCTGGCGGGCCAGCGGCGCGGGCATTGGCTGATGCCGCTGGCCGTCACCGTGGGCATCACCTTTTCCTTGCTGTATTTCAATCTCGACGCGGGCTGGGACAATTGGGCGCCGTATTTCTTCGGCAGCTACGGTCTCGGCATGCTGGCCTGGTGGGCCAGCGATCCGGCCCGCAAACCCGCTGCCATGAGCGCGCTCATGGCCCTGGCAGCCGTGCCCGTTCTGCTGGCCCTGGCTGTCGACTACCGCAGCCGCATCGCCCTGGCCCTGATCGTCGCCTGCGCCCTGTTCCTGTTCGGCCGCGCCCGCACGCCGTCCCAGGGCGGCGCCTGGAATGTCATCAACGCCCTCGGACGCATCTCGTATGCCGTGTTTCTCGTCCACTTTCCCGTCAGCCTGCTGGTCAATGCGCTGTTTATCAGCTATGTCCCGCTTGAGCCGGAGTGGCAGGCGCTGGGCATGCTGACGGCCTGGGGCGCCAGCCTGGCGGCCGGTGCCGCGTTTTACCGCTGGGTGGAGGTGCCGCTGGGGCGGGCGATGGGCAGCGTGGTGGCGCATCTGGCCGGGAGGTCGGCGTTGGTGTCGCGTTAAGGGTGGTGATGTAGCCGTCCCGATGGGGCCCTTGTTCGCGAAACAGGGCTGGCTGTTTCTATTATTTGTTACTACAATAAATAATGAGAATCACTTTTGATGCTGTCAAGCGTGAAAAGACGCTCAGGGAGTGTGGTCTCGACCTTGCGCGTGCGCGTGTAGTGTTTGACGGCCTCACCATTACGCTGCCGGACCAGCGCCAGGACTACGGCGAACCCCGCTTCATCACTGCAAGTTGGCTTGACGAGCGCCTGGTTGTACTGGTCTGGACGCCGCGTGGCCGGGCGCGCAGAATCATCAGCATGAGGAAGGCAAATGAACGCGAAATCGACAAATACAAGCAAAGCCTGGGCTGATCCGGACGATGCGCCTGAATTGACGGACGGTTTTTTCGAGCAGGGTGTCTGGCAAGTGGGCGATAAGCCCGTTTCCCGTCCCGAGGCGCGGCAGGAAGCGGTGCGCCGCCGCGGCAGACCCGCTGGCACTGGTGGCAAGGTCAGCACGACCATACGTTTCGATGCCGACATCCTCGAAGCCTTCAAGGCCACCGGCGATGGGTGGCAAACACGCATGAATGATGCGTTGAAGGAGTGGCTGCGGGCGCAGCGGGCGTAGTTTTTTTTTGCCAGTCTGGAATGAAATCGTGTGCCAATCGTGGTGAGTAACCTGGCCCCTTTGTCGTAGAAATTTTTCCTTGATCGAATTATTAAATTTTCATGAAATAAAAATTCGATCAAGTACTTTAAATGCATAATTTTAAGTTTCTATTGTCGTTTTCGATATTGGAAATTAAAAGCTGATGCATTTGGATCTACAACTTCAATTTTTTCTTCGGCGCGAAGTTTTTGAAGTGCTTTCTTTACCTTGTTAATGTCATCTTCCCCGCTAAGCTGTCTTGCTAGCTTATTTGTTACGATGGAATTTGGCGCGCTATTTAAGTACTGCAATACAACATCTTCAATGGATGCAATTCGTTGATGTCTCATGATAACTACAAATGCATTGCCTCTTTGCTCAAAAAAAGGCGCAACTAACCCGGCTTTAGCTAATTCATTTCGAACTGTGTCGAGGCCTTCTCCAATGTCATGATTCAGCGGATCTGGAAGATTGTGCAGCATCCGGACCAAGTTTGGATTTCTTGAAAAACGTTCATCGTAGAGATTTTCAATCGTCATGTAGCCAGGTAATACGCCAGGGCTAGAAATTTCAAGACGATTATCAAATATTCTAATGTGAATATCATCATTTAAGCTGTAGTCTCGATGGATAACAGCATTAACTAGAACCTCTTTAATTGCTTCCGCTGGATAGCGAAGAGAAACAAGTTTCTTTCCTTCATAATAAGATGATCCATCTAGTAGTTCGGAAACTTTCTCGATGGTCTTTAATATCAGTTCTTCTATGGGGCCATTTATTGTGGCTGGCATTTCTGCAAGATGCTCTCGTTTGTATTCAGCATCGGAGGTTCGGAGGCGATATACTTTAATGGCGCATCTGGTTTCTATGCTGGCCTGCGGCTCTTCATCGAAGAGTAATACGCAGCCAACATTTGGCACAAGTTTTTTTTCTTTTTCTATGAGTAGACGTTGTTTTCGCAGAAATTTTTCCATACCAAGTGCAGTTGGAGTTCTTTCTATGTACGAAGCCAGAACGCGGGATTCAATGATTTCTTGTAGATTTACAGACTCAACTCCAACACGTTCATATGGGGCTGAGCCTTTTGAATAGGCAAGACTTGTGATGCGTTCGCCTTTTATTTTAACTTTTCCGCCGTTTAATCGGATGAAACATTCACCTGTACCTGTGTAGTGAACTTTTGGACTCTTAGGTATGGATATGTGCAGGATGTGTCCTCCCGTTGAGGGTTGTAGGAATTCGATGTCTACGTTTTCAACGGAAGGTGTAGTTTGTTCTAGTAATACTGTAAGAATATTGTTTGCCTCTTCTTTTTGAGAAAAGGGTTGCAGTCGATTGCTCTTAAATTTCTTATCTTCGATGCCAATGTATAAGTCTCCGCCGTCGGCATTAGCAAATGCGACGAAAGACTCTTGAAGTTTGGATGGGAGTATTTGTTTTCCCTTGAGGTCAAAAAAATGATCCTCCTCGGTGGAGATAAGTTTGGAAAGTTCCTGCTGGGTAAGCTTTCTATCGTCTATCATCATATATTCTTGGAGTTCTGGCAAGCTTGCACTATACCTAAATTCGAGGCAAAAAGCCCATAGGTATACCGATCTATGTGCATTTGACTAGGTATAAAACAAAAAAGCCAACCGCGAACGGTTGGCTTCTTCATAGTATTTGGTAGGCCGTGCGGGATTCGAACCTGCGACCAACGGATTAAAAGTCCGCTGCTCTACCAGCTGAGCTAACGACCCAAAAACTTTTTACAACAACTTCGGTAACACTGTGCCGTAAAAAAATGCTTGCTATAACAACTCGCAAGCAGATCAGTACTGCGTATTCGTGGTAGGCCGTGCGGGATTCGAACCTGCGACCAACGGATTAAAAGTCCGCTGCTCTACCAGCTGAGCTAACGACCCGAAGAAGAAAGATTATAGGGGGTGCCCGGGATTCTGTCAAACCTAACGGGCAACTTTTTCCCCGCTTTTACTTTTTACCGCCCCGTTCCTTGGCCGCCTGGGCCGCGCTGGAGTCCGGGTAGCGCGAGATCAGGGCGTTCAGCGTCTTGGTCGCGTTCGGCTTGTCTTTCAGCTCCGTGTAGCAGCTGGCGATGTTGAGCATGGCGTCGGGCGCTTTCGGGCTGTCCGGGTAGTGTTTCAGCACGGCCTGCTGGGCCGTGATGGCGCTCTTGCAGTCGCGCTGGGCATAATAGGCGTTGCCCAGCCAGTATTGCGCGTTGGCCGCGTAGGCCGATTCCGGGTAGCGTTTCACGAAGCCGTCCAGGGCCGTCACGGCGCCCTTGTAATCGCCCGACTTGAACAGGCCGAACGCGGATTCGTACGCGCTTTGCTCGGACACGCCCACGGCCGCTTCCTGGCCGTCGATGGTGACCTGGCGCGGTTCGAGCTTGCGCAGGCGCGCATCGATATCGGTGTAGAAATCCTTCTGGCGCTTTTGCGTGTTTGCCAGGTCGTTGCCCAGCACTTCGATCTGGCCGCGCAGGCGGGCGATCTCTTGCATGGTCTGGTCGTGCTGGTTGAGCAGGCTCAAGGTGCTGGTCTTGTCCGCCTTGGCGTCGATGCGGCTGTTCAGGTCGCGCGCCATGGCGTCGACCTTGGCGCGCAGCTCGAGGATGGCCTTGCGTGCTTCGTCGTCATCGAACAGGGCGGCGTTGGCGTGCAGGGGCAGGTAGGCAAACGCGGCCATCAAGGCGGCGGCGACGCCGGCTTTCGAGAATGTCATCATGAGTCGGGCTTTCAAAAGTTACGCAAACATGCAAACGGGGCGCCGGGCGGTGAATCACCGCGCTGCGCCCCATTATTATGCCTATGACTGGCCAGTTAGGTAAGCGTCAATGCTGCCGCGCTCACCTCTGAACATCAATAAACGATGTCAGCGCGGCGGTTTTCTGCCCATGCTGCTTCGTTGCTGCCTTGAGCTTTAGGCTTTTCTTTGCCCAGCGACACGGCTTCCATTTGGCCTTCTGGCACGCCCAGGGCTGCCATCGACTTACGCACGGCTTCAGCACGTTTCTGGCCCAGGGCCAGGTTGTACTCAGCGCCACCGCGTTCATCGGTGTTACCTTGGATCAGGATCTTGCGGCTAGGCGTTTTCACCAGGTAGCCAGCGTGGTTTTGCACAACTGGGGTGTCCGCTTCGCGCACGACGTATTTGTCGAAGTCGAAGTAGATGCTGCGGTTAGCCAGCACGCCTTTTGGATCGTCCAGTGGATCGACCGATGCGGTCGTTACTGGCTGAACTTGACGGGTGTCAACTGGAGCGACGACTTTTTCAGGAGCGCGCTCAACCACTGGGGTCTCTGCTACTTTGACTGGGGTGCTGCAGGCGGACAGCAGGGCTGCGGTAGCGGCGATGAAAGCCAAACTTTTAAAGTTACTCATTTTTATTCTCCGGGTCATGGTTAAAGGTGAAACTGTACAGCATTTACTTCATAAAAGGACCCCAGGTGGGCTCCTTGATATTGCCAGCTTGCGTAGTCAAACGCTGTTTGACGCGGCCATCCACCGATACCACTGCCAGCGACTTGCGTCGTCCGGATTCGGTCGCGTACATGATATATTTCCCGTTGGGCGAAAAGCTCGGTGATTCGTCGTTGGCGGTGTCCGACAGGCGCAGTTCCTGGCCACTAGCCAGGTCGAGCGCGTAGAGCTGGAAATTGCCGTCGCGACGGGAAATATAAGCGAGTGTCTTCCCGTCGGACGAAATCCGCGGGCTGATGTTGTAGGAGCCGCCAAACGTCACGCGCTTGGCTTCGCCACCGCTGGTCGACATGCGGTAGATTTGTGGTCCGCCGCTGCGATCGCTGGTGAAATAAATGCTTTGGCCATCGGCCGAGAATTGGGGTTCCGTATCGATGCCGCTGCTGGTGCTGACGCGGCGCAAGCCGCTGCCGTCGGCATTGACGGTGTAGACCTGGGTGTGGCCGTCGCGCGACAGGGCCACGGCCAGGCGCGAGCCGTCCGGGCTCCAGCTCGGCGCCGAGTTGCTGCCTTTTTCATTCGACACGATGGTGCGCTGGCGCGTCACCAGGTTTTGCACGTAGACGATGGGCTTTTTCTTTTCGAACGACACATACGCGACCTTGGTGCCGTCCGGCGACCACGACGGCGAAATGATCGGCTCGTTCGAGCGCAGGGCGACCTGGATGCCTTCGCCATCGGCGTCGGCCACTTCCAGGCGGTATTCGCGGCCCGATTGCGTGACGTAGGCGATGCGGGTGGCGAACGCGCCTTTGACGCCCGTCAACTTTTCATAGATATCGTCGGCGATCTTATGCGCCAGCAAACGGTTGAACTGCGGCGCGGCCGCATTGTTCATGCTGGAGATCTGCGCGCCCTTGATGGTGTCGAACAGCTTGTAGCGCACGTCCAGGCGGCCATCGGCCATGCTTTGCACGGTGCCGGCCGCCAGCGCGTCGGCGCCGCGCGATTTCCACTGCTCGTAGCTGACGGGCGCCGTTTCCGACACGGGCGCATCGGCGTCGATCAGCTTGAACACGCCGCTGCGCGCCAGGTCGGCCTTGATAATGCCCGACAGCGACTGCGGCGCCGCCGATTCATTGACGAAACTGGCGACAGCCACCGGGATCTGGTTGCTGCCGATCCCCGTAATCTCCACGCGCAGCTGCGCCTGGGCGCCGGAGGCTCCCAGCATCAGGCCGGCGCAGAGCACGACATAGCTCATTTTTTTCATGGTCATCATTTAGGCAAATCCTTCATCTCGAATATGAGTTCAATCTCGCGTTCCACGGTGCCGTCTTTTTTCTTCGGCAGTGGCGACGATTTATTAATGGCGTTTTCCACCGAGCTGTCATACGCCGGCAGGCCGCTACTTTTAATCTTTCGGACCGAAATAATTTCCCCAGTTGGCAGTTGCTCGATCTTGAACACGGCGCGCGGGTTGCCCGGCACGTCCGTGCTACCGCTGTACGCGATATTGCTCTTGATCTTGCTCGTCAGGGCAGCGACATAGCCGCTGTCCTTGCGTGGCGCGGTCGCTTTCGCGGCCGTACCTGTTGTGCCTGCACCTGCAGCGCCCGTGATGCGGCGCATTTCCGCCTCACGCGCCTTGTCGGCGGCTTTTTTCTCTTCCGCCGCTTTTTTCGCCTTGGCCGCTTTTTCGGCCGCCGCTTTTTTATCGGACAGTTCTTTCTCGGCTTTTTCTTCCGCCGCTTTTTCTTTCTCTTTGGCTTGCTTGGCTTTCTCCAGCTTGTCGGCCTTTTCTTTTTCCAGCTTTTCAGCCTTGTCTTTTTCTTTTTGCTTCTGTTTTTCCAGTTCGCGCTTTTCTTCCTCGCGTTCCTTCAATTCCTGCTTGCGGCGTTCTTCCGCTGCCGCTTTGTCTTTTTCTTCCTTCAGCTTGGCCTTCTTGCGCTCGAGGGCGATCTCCGCCTCGCGCAGGTCGACCTTCGGCTCGGGCGCGGCCACGGGCGGCGGTGGCGGCGGGGCCGGCTGTTCCACTTGCGGTTCCGGCGGCGGCGCCGGTGTCGGTTCCGGTTCCGTCGCCACTTCGGGCGGCGGCGCGGCCGTCTGCACTTTCAGGTCCCATACTTCCGCTTCGACGGCGACAGGTTCCGTATTTTGCCAGTGTACGCCCACCCACAGGAAAAACAGCAGGCCAAGGTGCATCGCCAGCGCCAGGCCCAGCGAGGGCCAGCGGCTGCGTTCGCGCGGCACGCTGTAGGGCTTGCCGAGTACATGGTCGATTTGTTTGGTCTGCAAAGTCTAGTCTATCTAAAAACGGTCAAGTCTGGAAACAGGGTGCTGCGCTTACTTTGTGGCCAGGCCGACGCGGGTAATGCCCATTTTTTTTGCTTCCGAAATGAGCTGGATCACATCGTCGTACTTGCTTTCCTTGTCGCCCGCGATCATCACGGGATAGTCGGGATTGCTTTCGTGCAAACCGCGCAGCTTGCGCAGCAGGGCGTCGCGGTTCGGTTCCGTTTCCGGCGACAGCTGTTCCTTGCCGATGACGCCGATCGACAGCGAACCATTCGGCTTCAGCACGATCTGAATATAGTCATCGGGCGGTTTCGCCGACTTTTCCGCGTTGGGCAAGTTCACCACGCTGGGATTGTTCGACGACGGCATCACCATGAAAATGATCAGCAGCACCAGCATCACGTCGATATACGGCACGACGTTGATCTCGGACTTGAACTTGCGGCCACGACCACCGCGCATGCCGCCACTATTAAAGGAGGAACCCATGAAACTTGCTCCCTCTTAGCGCGACTGGCGCTGCAGGATGTTGGAGAATTCCTCGACGAAGCTCTCGAAGCGGATCGCCAGGCGGTCGATGTCATGCGAAAAACGGTTGTAGGCGACGACGGCGGGAATGGCCGCGAACAGGCCGATGGCGGTGGCGATCAGCGCTTCGGCAATGCCGGGCGCGACGGCGGCCAGGGTGGCTTGCTGCACGTTGGCCAGGCCGCGGAAGGCGTTCATGATGCCCCACACGGTACCGAGCAGGCCGATGTACGGCGAGACGGAGCCGACGGACGCGAGGAAGGCCAGGTGCGATTCGAGCACGTCCATTTCACGCTGGAAGGCGGCGCGCATGGCGCGGCGTGCGCCGTCGAGCACGGCGCCGACGTCCAGCGCTTCGCGCGAACCGTAGGAAGCCTTGCCCTTGATGAATTCGCCCATGCCGGCGTCGAAGATGCGGGCCAGCGCGCCGCTCTGGTCGCGGTTGCCGCTGGCGTTCTGGTGCAGCGCATGCAGGTTGCCGCCGGCCCAGAAGCTGCGTTCGAATTCGATGGTTTGCTTGCGCGCCTGGCGCACGGCAAACATCTTGCGGAAAATGTAGGTCCAGCTGGTCAGGGAAATCAGCAGCAGCAGGGCCATGATCAGTTGCACGATCAAATGGGCATTGGAGATGAGCGCGAGGAAAGAAAGATCTTGTGTAACGTTCATTGGCTGGCAGTCTGTTGGGTGAATTGTCCGGGGGTGGCGGGTAGGGCTCAGGCGGCGCGCATGCGGGCCGCGACTGCATCAGGCACGGCGCGCGGGCGCAGTGCCGAATCGACGCAGCCGATCTTGACGCGGGCCGTGTTGAGCAGGCGGTCGCCGCACCAGGCTTGTTGCAGGAAAACGATGGAGGCACGCCCCATTTTTTCTATGCTTAAGGTTAATCTTACCGTGTCATCGAGCCTGGCTGGCGCATGATAGTCGGCGTTGACGCTTTTGACAACGAACATCGCGTCATGCTGTTCCAGCAATGCCTGCTGGCCCACGTCGATGGCGCGCAGCCATTCGGTGCGCGCGCGCTCGAAGAATTTCAGGTAGTTAGCGTAATAGACGATGCCGCCGGCGTCGGTGTCTTCATAGTAGACACGTACGTTCCAGGTAAAGACTGAAGGCATGTTTATTGCGCCAGTAGTGAGATTGAGCAACATTTTACGCGATTTTTCTTCTTGTGACTGTGGGCGCTTGCTGGAAAGCCATGCAAAAGCTGCATATAAGTTGCACCGCAGCATTGTAAATCCGGCGTGTGCAATGGCAAGCTTCGTAACATACGCTTACATGCCATGGCCAGGTTTAAGCCCAGCTTAAAAGCCGCAGCCATCCCCGGGGCGGCCTGTGGCCGCGCCCGGGCGGCGATGGCGCGCGGCGATTATAGCCGCACGGTTGCATTCCTTGCTCAATTTGGGTACTTAACTTACAATTTGACTTCCATTACGTCTCACGTGACTGGCGAAAAGTCGGGCGATCTCCATGAATGGCGGTCGGCAAACCGGCGAAAGGTGGGCACCCACCGGGAAACGTGAGATTTTTCATCAGCCGTTCGCCTGGGTAGCCACTATGGAAAAGCACGAAGAGGCTGCCTGTCCAATGTTGTTATTCACTTAACGCCGGCTCCCCTCATTCGATCCAACCTGCCAGTACAAGCACCCTCATACTTGGAGTTTTTACATGTTTGCAAAAGATCACAACCTCGCCAACGTCGATCCTGAATTGTTCGCCGTCATTCAAAAAGAGAACACGCGCCAGCACGACCACATCGAACTGATCGCGTCGGAAAACTACACGTCGCCAGCCGTAATGGAAGCGCAAGGCTCGCAGCTGACGAACAAGTACGCCGAAGGCTACCCGGGCAAGCGTTACTACGGCGGCTGCGAATACGTCGACGTGGCCGAGCAACTGGCCATCGACCGCGTGAAACAGCTGTTTGGCGCCGAATGCGCGAACGTGCAGCCGAACTCCGGCTCGCAGGCGAACCAGGGCGTGTTCTTCGCCATGTTGAAACCAGGCGACCTGATCATGGGTATGTCGCTGGCCGAAGGCGGTCACCTGACCCACGGCATGCCGCTGAACATGTCCGGCAAATGGTTTGACGTCGTTTCCTACGGCTTGACGGCGGAAGAAGACATCGACTACGAGGCAATGGAGCGCCTGGCCCGCGAACGCAAGCCCAAGCTGATCATCGCCGGCGCGTCGGCATTCTCGAAAAAGATCGACTTCGAACGCTTCAGCAAGATCGCCAAGGAAGTGGGCGCCTACTTCATGGTCGACATGGCCCACTACGCCGGCCTGATCGCCGCCGGCCTGTACCCGAATCCGGTGCCGTTCGCCGACTTCGTCACCTCGACCACGCACAAATCGTTGCGCGGCCCGCGCGGCGGCATCATCCTGATGAAGGCCGAACACGAAAAAGCCATCAACTCGGCCATCTTCCCAGGTATCCAGGGCGGCCCGCTGATGCACGTCATCGCCGGCAAGGCCGTCGCCTTCAAGGAAGCGCTGAGCCCTGAATTCGTCGAATACCAGAAGCAAGTGATCAAGAACGCCGACGTGCTGGCGAAAACCCTGATCAAGCGCGGCTTGCGCATCGTTTCCGGCGGCACCGAATCGCACGTCATGCTGGTCGACCTGCGCGCCAAGAACCTGACGGGCAAGGAAGCCGAAGCCATCCTCGGTTCCGCGCACATCACCTGCAACAAGAACGGCATCCCGAACGACCCGCAAAAACCGTTCGTCACCTCGGGCATCCGCCTGGGCAGCCCGGCGATGACGACGCGCGGTTTCAAGGAAGCGCAAGCGGAAGAAGTGGGCAACCTGATCGCCGACGTGCTGGACAATCCGCATGACGCCGCCACCATCGAGCGCGTGAAAGCGGCCGTGAAAGTACTGGCCGACGCGCACCCAGTGTACGCAGCATAATTATTTGTCCAGAATGTGTCATACGGAGTAAGATTCTGTATGACACATTCCAGTCGTGCCCAAGGGCGCCCGGAGTGATTCGGGCGCCCTTTGTACAAGGGCGGCGATTTCCCGTAATTATTACTATAAAGTTGTAGCCAGCCCATGAAATGTCCATTTTGCCAGCACGGCGACACCCAGGTTCTCGATACGCGCGTATCGGAGGAAGGGGATGCCATTCGGCGCCGCCGCCGCTGCGGCAAATGCGACAAGCGTTTTACCACGTACGAACGCATTGAACTTATCATGCCGGCCGTCGTCAAAAAGAATGGCAGCCGGACGGAGTTCGCTGCGGATAAGTTGCGCGGCAGTTTGATGCTGGCCTTGCGTAAGCGTCCCGTCGCGGCCGCCTCTGTGGATACGGCCATCGCGTCCATCCAGGAAAAGCTGCTCACCAGCGGCTTGCGCGAAGTCGAATCCGGCTATATCGGCGAACTCGTCATGCAGGAACTCAAGCGCCTGGACAAGATCGCCTACATCCGCTTTGCCTCCGTCTACAAGAATTTCGAAGACCTGGCCGAGTTCCAGGACGCGATCGCCGAAGTGGGCCAGGCGCGCAAGCCCTGACGCTCACCCGGACATTCACTTTGCCGGCAACGGGGCCGCTCGTGCGCCCCGTGTTCACCATGCCAGCGCTTGCCTGGCAAGCGGTCTGATCAATCCCAACGCCGTTCTTCTCGACTTATCATCGTCCTGTTTGCGCTAGCGCAGACGCGGGTTTTTGCGCGCGCCTATCTTGTAGCTGGGCCGCCTGTTCCTGCGGCTCTTTCTGCGGAAGGGAGTAGCGCATGCGCAAGGGCGGTCGCACTATGTTTCCTGCGGATGGCAGCAGCCTCGTCGAAGTGCTGGTGTCGCTGCTGCTGTTGGCGCTGGGCCTGCTGGGCGCCAGCGTCCTGCAATTGAACGCCCTGCGCGCGCGCCACGAGTCGGCGCTGCTGTCGGCAGGCGTGCAACTGGCCGCCGGCATGGCCGAGCGCATGCGCGCGAATAACGTGCTCATGAATGGCCCCGATGCGGGCAATCCCTACCTGAACGTGGCATATGCGGCGGCGGACAGCGCCGAAGCTGGCGGTGGCGCGCCGGACTGTCTTGGCGCTGCCGCCTGCAGCGCGGCCGAACTGGCGCAATTCGACATCGCCGAATGGAAGCAAGGGCTGCATGCGGCCTTGCCCGGCGCGCGCCTGCGCATCTGCCGCGATCTTGCCGCGTGGGACGCCGCCGCCCAGGGCTTGCAGTGGGCGTGCAGCGGCGGCAAGGGCGCACCCATCGTCATCAAGCTGGGCTGGCGCGGCCGCCTGCCCGTTGGCTCGCCCGCCGTGAATGCGGCAGGCGAGTCGCTGCCCAGGCTGGCATTCCAGCTGGGCGGGGGCGGCGCATGAACGGCGGGCATCGTGGCATGAGCCTGATCGAATTGCTGGTGGCCCTGTCGCTCGGTGCACTGTTGATGCTGGCTGCCAGTAGCGTACTGCTGGCGGCCAGCGGCAGCTATGGCGACCAGTCCGCCAGCGCTCGCCTGGATGACAACGCCCGCTATGCGCTCGACACCATCGCCCGCGCCGTGCGCCAGACGGCGTATGTGAATTGGGACAGCAGCGCCGCGCCCGTCGCCCATGCCGTTTACGACAGCGCGAATGTCGCCGGGCTCGACGCGCGCAGCCTGGGCAAGAACAGCGACGGCATCAGCGGCGCGCTGCCTGGCGCCTTGCATGGCAGCGACGTGCTGGCCCTGCGCTATTACGGCGCCGGCAAGGAAGAGGGCGGCGACGGTTCCGTCCTCAATTGCGCCGGCTTCGGCGTGGGCGCCGCGCAAACGGAGGCGCAGCGGGGCTGGAGCATTTTCTACGTGGCGCAGGGCGCCGATGGCGAAGGCGAGCTGCGCTGCAAGTACCGGGGCGCGAACGGCTGGGGCGCGGACGCCGTCATCCGTGGCGTCGATGCTTTCCAGGTGCTGTATGGCCTCGACACGGATACGCCGCCTGACGGCGTGGCGAACCGCTATGTCAACGCCAGCGCGCTCGACGCCTACGATGCGGCGCTGCTGCTGGAAGGGGCGGACGCGGCCGCGCGTCAGCGCGATTTTCACCGGCGCACGCACTGGAAACGCGTGGCCAGCGTGCGCGTGGCACTGTTGCTGCACGGCGAGGCGGGACCGGCCGACAAGATGGCGGAACTGGGGCCGGCGCAGTTCGACCTGTTCGGCAAGGCGTATGCCGAGGCGCATGGCGCCGGCGACACGGGCGTGCGCATCGCGCGCGCATCGTTGCCTGCCGCGACGCGTTCGCGGCTGCGGCAACTGGTGCAGACGAGCATCATGCTGCGCAACGGGCCGGCCTAGGCGGGCGGCGCGATGGCTGGCGCGGGCGTCCGCTGTTGCGTGCCTTGGCGCCCACCTCGTGCGCGATGCGGCGGCGCCACCCTCGTGTATGTGCTGTGCCTGCTGGTGATCATCTTGTTGCTGGGCATATCGGCGGCGCAGATGGCCTTGCAGGGAGAAAAGGCGGCGCGCGGCGAGCGCGACCGGCAGATCGCGTTTCAGGCGGCGGAGGAGGCACTGGTGGATGCGCAAAACGATATCGAAGGCTTGCCCGGCGCGCCGGGACGCAGCAGCCTCTTCGCGCCAGGCAGTGCGGCCGGGTTCGCGGAGGGTTGTGGTGAGGGCGGCGCGCTGGGCCTGTGCCTGCCCGCAGCCCCGGAGGCGCCGGCCCTCTGGCTGAGTACGGACCTCGATGGCGCCGAAGCCAGCAGCCGCACCGTGCCATACGGCCAGTTTACGGGCGCCGTCATGCAGACGGGGCAGGGATTCCTGCCGTCGCGCCGACCCCGCTACCTGATCGAATTGCTGCCGTTTCACCCGCCCGGCGCGCAGGCCACGACAGTGGCCGGCGGTCTGGCCACGGAAAGCTATGTGTACCGCATCACGGCCATCGGTTTTGGCGCGCAGGAAAGCACGCAAGTCGTGCTGCAAAGCTATTACCGCAAGCAGGCGGCGGGAGCGGGGCCATGAGGGCGTCGTGGTTCATCTTGCCGCCCACTTTGCCGTCCACTTTGTGGCATGCTTTGCGGTCTGCCCGGCGGCATGCCGGCTGCGTCTGGCTGATGCTGTTGGCCTGTCTGGCCAGCCTCTGTTGCGGCGGCGCCCTTGCCGCCGCCGTCCCGCCGGTGACGCTGGCACGGGTCGACGCGGGCTTGCACGGCGCCAGGGTGCCGCCGAATCTGTTGCTCAACCTGTCCTTCACGCATGCGGCAGCCGCTGCCGCGCATGGCGGCGAGTATGCGCAGCAGCGCGAGTACGCAGGGTATTTTCATGCGCGCATGTGCTACAGCTATCCGTATCGCAACAAGGATGGCGTCATGCTGCCGGACTTGCGCGTAGCGACCGCTTACTTCTCCGTGCTGAAACCGGCCGATGCGCTGCACGGTTGCGGCGGCGATAGTTTCAGCGGCAACTTTCTCAACTGGGCCAGCACCAGCATGCTCGACCTCGTCCGCTATGCGCTGACGGGCGGCGACCGCGTCATCGACGAAGTGCGCAAGACGGTGCTGCAGCGCGCCCACCTGCCTGACGCCGACAGCCCCATCGACTTTTTTGCCCACCCCGTCTTTTTCCCGCGCAAGGTCTTGCAGGCCGGCGTGGCGGCGGCGACGCCATTTGCGCTGGCGCAACTGGCCATCGTTTCTTGCCGCAACCGCCTGCTGTTCGGCGACGCCAGCCTTGGCCAGTCTGCGGGCGGCACTTGCGATGCGCCTGGCCTTGCTGCTACGCACGGGGTGTTCCTCGCGCGCGTGCGCGTGTGCGACGCTGACGAGGGGCCGCTGCGCGACGACTTGTGCCTGGCGTATGGCAAGAACTACAAGCCGGTGGGCGCCGTGCAGCGCCATGGCGGCAGGGTGCGCGTGGGCGTGTTTGGCCATTTGAACGGCGTGCCCGCCAGCGCCGGCCCCGTGTATGGCGGCGTGCTGCGCGCGCCGCTGGCCCACGTGGGCAGGCAGCGCTGGACGGCGCCCGACTATTTGCCGCAAGACAATGCCGGCACCGAGTGGAATCCCGCCACCGGCGTATATATGGCCGAAGCTGCGGCCCAGGGCGTGGGCCTTGGCGGCGGGGTGACCGCTTACATCAATGGCCTGGGCCGTGGCAATGCGGGGCATCCTGGCGCGTACGCCAGGGCGGCGCCGCTGGCCGAATTGCTGTACGAATCGCTGCGCTACCTGCAGGGACGGCAAGCGAGCGCCCCGGTGCCGCCTGCCACGGCCCCGCCTGCCATCGACGACGGCATGCCGGTCGTGACCCAATGGAGCGACCCGCAAACGGCCAGTTGCCAGCGGCATATCGTC
Organism: Janthinobacterium kumbetense; assembly: GCF_023703445.1. Lineage (NCBI taxonomy): Bacteria > Pseudomonadati > Pseudomonadota > Betaproteobacteria > Burkholderiales > Oxalobacteraceae > Janthinobacterium > Janthinobacterium kumbetense. Next base: position 198,541 of record NZ_JAMQGR010000007.1, on the reverse strand, counting down.
GTCAGCCTCGGCGATGCGGGCATGGCGGGCGACCGTTACGTGCCCGGCAATGTCCCGGTCACTCCTGCCGCATCCGGCGACCGCGCCCGCGCGCCGGACAGTTTTGCGCCGCCGCCGTTCGATGCGATGGCCTGGACGCATGCGGTGGGCAGCCTGGAAAGCGGCGGCATGCCCGGCAATCCCGCGCCACGGCCGGAGCTGGCGGCGCTGGAATTGCTGGCCGACGGGGCGAGTGGCGCCAGCTACCATGCGGCGGGCCTGGCCTACTGGTCGCATGTGCAGGCCCTGCGTCCCGGCGGCAAGAACGACGGCGGCGCAAAGGTCGAGCACTATGCGGGCGACTTGCGCCAGGGCGACCCGGCCGGCGAATCTGCTGCCACTCCCGCCTCTACCCCCTTGCTGCTGGCGTCCAAGTATGGCGGCTTTCTCGATGCGAATGGCGACGCCAACCCCTTCAAGAGCGCGACGGGCGGCGCGCTGGATGAATGGAGCCTGGACGGCCGCTGGCCCGGTCATTACTTGCCCGGCAGCGATCCGGCCGCCCTGATCGCGGGACTGCGCGCAGCCTTCGCGGCAGCCGATAAGGGCACCTTGCCGGCGGCGCTCGCAGGATCGGCCCTGATGGCGCTGGCCACCGGCACGGAAGAGGCATACTGGTTCCAGACGCAGCTGCGCCTGGCCGATGGCGGCATGACTGTGTCGCGCACCGCGTTTGCCGTGGGGGCCGATGGCGCATTGCTTCCCGGCAAGCCATGGTGGACTGTCGGCGGACAGGATAAGCCCGTGCCGGATGGCGCGCCCGCGTCCTTGCGTCCCGTCTACACGCTCGACGCCCAGGGCAGCCTGATGCCGCTGGCCTGGAACCGCCTCGACGCAGCGCAGCGCGGCGCATTCGACAGTGGCGATGGCCGGGGCGAGGCGCGCCTGGCGTACCTGCTGGGCCAGCGCACGCACGAGGTGGGCCAGCCAGGCGGTTTCCTGCGGCGCAGGTCAGGCAGCCTGGGCGCGGCGCCATACGGCAATCTCGTGTACGTGGGCGCGCCCGGGCTGGGCATGCCGGGCGCCGGCTATGGCTTGCACCGCCAGGCGCTGCTGCAGCGGCGCAAAATGCTGTACCTGGGCGCCAGCGACGGCTTGTTGCATGCCTTCGATGCGCGCACGGGCAGCGAATTGTTTGCCTATCTGCCGCAAGCGCTGCTGCACCTTGCGCCAGCCGCTGCAAGCACTCACTACAGCTCCGGCCCGCTGCTTGACGGCGCGGCGGCCACGGCGGAAGTGCTGGCGCTGGGACATTGGAAGACGGTGCTGGTGTCGGGCATGGGCGGCGGGGCGCAGGGCGTGTTTGCGCTCGACATCACCGACCCGGCCCGCTTCGCGCAAGACGGGGTGCTGTGGGAATTTACGGACCGCGACGACAGGCTGATGGGCAATGTGCGCGCGCCGCCCGCCTTCGCCCGCATCAATATGGGCGGCAAGGAGGGCGCGCCGGCCTACCGCGACTTTGCCATCGTCGCCAGCGGCTACAACAACCATGTGAACGATGGCAAGGACACGACGGCGCCCGCGTCGGCCGCCGCCATCTTCCTGCTGGCGCTGGACAAGGCGCCCGGCACGCCATGGGTGTTGGGAAGTAATTACTTCCGCCTCAAGGTGCCCGTGGCCAGCGGTGGTGGGGGCGGCCATGACGCTGATGCAGACGCGAACGTTGATGCGGATGTGGACGCCATGCCCCGGGCGCTGGGTCCGCCCGCCGTGGTGCCGGGCAGCGACGGCACGCTGGCGTATATGTATGCAGGCGATTTGCAGGGCAATATCTGGCGCCTCGACATGGCTGGCGGGCCGCCGTGGAAGGAGGGGCAGGGACGCAAGCTCGTCTTTGTCGCGCGCGATGCGCAGGGCCGGCGCCAGCCCGTGACGCAGCAACTGAGCGTGGCCTACGCGCCCGGCGGCGGCTATGTGCTGCTGTTCGGCACGGGCAAGCTGGTCGAAGCGGCCGATACCTGGCCTTCCGCCTTCCTGTCGCAGTCGTTTTATGCCGTGCACGACGATCTGCGGGAATCATCTTCCACGCGCAGCCGGGCCGACCTGGAGCAGCGCAGCCTGGGCGAGGCGGCGGGCGGCGTGCGCGTCGACGGCGCCGAATTGCGCTACACGGGCAGCGACGCCATGCGCGGCTGGTACCTCGATTTCCTCAATACCGCGCAGACGGGCGAACGCAGCATCAGCAGTCCCGTATTGGCCGCCGGCAAGGTGATCTTCAACACCGTTTTGCCTGGGCGCGATCCTTGCGCCAAGCCGGCCACGCGCCTGTACGTGCTCGATGTGCTGAGCGGCTTTGCCGCCGATGGCGCCGGTGTCGTGCAGGCGGGCGAGCAGACGGGGCGCTTGTTCGATGGCCTGGCGCGCGCGCCGCCGCTGGCGCTCGAACTGAACAGCACGGTTGGCGCCCCGACGGCGGCAGGGCGGGCCGAGGGGCGCAAGGAGCTGGCCGTGCTGCAACCGGGCTTGCCTGGCGCAGCCAGCGGGGCGGCGCTCAAGGTCGTCAGCGCGCCGCTGCCGGCCCGGCGCCTCAGCTGGCGTGAAGTGGCGAACTGGCGCGAATTGCACGAGGCGGCCAAGAAAAAATAGGCATGGCAAGGCTGGCGCAGCGTATCGGCAGGCGCTTTTTGGAAAGGGGGAAATCGCATGGGGACGTTGGCAAGGCGGCATTGGTGCACTGCAAACGGAGGCGCTCCTGCTGCCAACCCGCCGGGCTTCAGCCTGATCGAACTGCTGGCCGTGCTGGCGATCGTGAGCCTGCTGCTGGCGCTGGCCGCGCCCGCTTATCACGGCCATGTCGTGCGCGCCAAGCGGGTGCAGGGGCAGGCGGCCCTGCTGCGCCTGATGCAGCAACAGGAGCGCTATTATTCGCAAAACAATCACTATCTGGCCTTTTCCTCGGCGTCGCCCGCGCCGCAGGCGCAGCAGTTTCCCTGGTGGTCCGGCGAAGGACCGGCTGCCGGCAGCGCGTATGAAATCGAGGCGCTGGCCTGTCCCGGCGCGACTATCGGGCAATGCGTGCTGTTGCGGGCCATGCCGGGCACGGCCAAGGTCGATGCGCAATTCCAGGATGTCGATTGCGGCATCCTGTCCTTGAACAGCACGGGCCAGCGCGGCAGCAGCGGCCCCGCCAGCCATTGCTGGCCCTAGGTCATGGTTGCGCTGGCGCTGGCGCGGGCACGAGGCAGCGGGGATTCACTGTCATGCCGCCTTTCGCCTTCCTGCGGCCGGCCCTGGTTTGCCCGTTCGCGCAAGCAGCCACGCCGGGCGGGGCATACCTTGCTCGAATTGCTGGCCGTGCTGGCGATTGCCGCGCTGCTGGCGGCCGCCGCCATGCCCAGTCTGCAGCAGGTGCTGGCGCGCCAGCAGGTACGGGCGGCGGCCACGGACTTGTTCTCGGCCATCGAATTGACGCGGGCGCAGGCGATGGCGCGGGGGCAGCGCGTGCTGCTGATGCCGGCCGGACCCGGTGGCATGGATTGGCGCATGGGCTGGCTGGCATTCATCGACCGCAATGCCAACCTGGCGTTCGATGGCGATGACGAATTGCTGTTCCGCCAGGGGCCGCTGCCGGAGGGTATCACGGCCCAGTTCGCGTTTTCGACGGCCACGGCGCCGTTTTATATCGCCTACAATGGCGCAGGCCGCAGTTGCAGCGCGACCAATAGCCTGGCGGCGCGCTGGGGGACCTTGTCCCTGGCTTTGGGAAAGCAGGTGCGCCATATTAAAATCAATATGCTGGGCAGGGTGCGCGTGTGCGACCCGCAGCAGCAAGCGGCCAATTGCAGCGGCGTGGCCGACAGTTCGTAATCCGACTCATCTAATCCGACTCATTTATCACTCACTATCAAAGAAGCCCGTGGAAATACTCAACGATATCGATGGCATGCGCCTGGCGCTGGAATGGGCGGCGCGCGGTTTGTACACGACCTCGCCCAATCCCCGCATCGGCTGCGTGATCGTCAAGGATGGCCAGGTGATCGGCGCCGGCGTGACGCAGGCGGCCGGGCAGGATCATGCCGAGGTGCAAGCCTTGGCCAATGCGGCGGCGCGCGGCAACGATGTGCGCGGCGCCACGGCCTATGTCACCCTGGAGCCGTGCAACCACCATGGCCGCACGCCGCCATGCTCCGATGCGCTCGTGCGCGCGGGGCTGGGCCGCGTCGTGGCCGCCATGACGGATCCGAATCCGCTGGTGGCAGGGCAGGGGCTGGCCAAGCTGGAAGCGGCCGGCATTGCCGTCACGACGGATGTGCTGGCCGACGAGGCGCATGAAATGAATATCGGTTTCTTTTCGCGCATGCAGCGCGGCAAGCCGTGGGTGCGCTTGAAAACGGCGGCCAGCCTGGACGGCATGACGGCCTTGCACAATGGCCAGAGCCAGTGGATCACGGGGCCGGCAGCGCGCGCCGACGGCCACGCCTGGCGCGCGCGCGCCTGCGCCATCCTGACGGGCATCGGCACGGTCAAGGCGGACGACCCGCAACTGAACGTGCGCGCCGTCGAGACGCCGCGCCAGCCGCGCCGCATCGTCGTCGACAGCCGGCTCGACATCAGCCTCGACGCACGCATCCTGCAGGGCGGCGGCACGTGGATCGTGGCGGCCGTCGCCAATCCGGAGAAACAGGCGCAATTGCAGGCGCTGGGTGCCGAAGTCATCCTGTTGCCGAACGCGGCCGGCAAGGTCGACCTGGCCGCGCTGATGCTGGAACTGGGACGCCGGCAAATCAATGAAGTCCACGTCGAGGCAGGCGCCAAACTGAACGGTTCGCTGATCCGCGAAGGCTGCGTCGACGAGCTGCTGGTCTACCTGGCGCCCACCTTGCTGGGCGATGCGCAAGGCATGTTTGCCTTGCCCACCTTGACGGATATCAAGCAGCAGCGCACTTTGCAATTTCACCAGGTTCAGCAAGTGGGCGAAGATGTGCGTATCCTTGCAAGATTCGCCCAGCGTACTTAATAGATTTACACTTTTTATAAGGTTAGCTCCATGTTTACAGGAATTGTTGCCGCCATCGGCAAGATTGAAACCGTGCAACCGCTCGACGGTGGCCTCGATGCAGGCGTGCGCCTGAATATTCACGCGGGCGGTTTGCCGCTGGCCGACGTGGCCCTGGGCGATTCGATCGCCATCAATGGCGCGTGCATGACGGTGGTGGAAAAGTCGGACACGGGTTTTGCCGTCGATGTCTCGCGTGAAAGCCTCAATTGCACCGTGGGCCTCGATACCACCACGGAAGTGAACCTGGAAAAAGCCCTGACCCTGGCCGAGCGCCTGGGCGGCCACCTGGTGTCCGGCCATGTCGACGGCCTGGGCATCGTGCGCAAGTTCGAAGCCGTGGGCGAATCGTGGGAACTGGTGATCGAAGCGCCGCACGAACTGGCGAAATACCTGGCCTTCAAGGGTTCCGTCGTCGTCAATGGCGTGTCGTTGACCGTCAACCGCGTGGAAGACCTGGGCGCGGGCGCCGTTAACGGCTGCCGCTTCTCGATCAACCTGATCCCGCACACGATCGCCATGACGACCTTGAAACACTTGACGGTCGATGGCAAGGTCAACCTGGAAATCGACCTGATCGCCCGCTATGTCGAGCGCATGCTGTCGCTGGACAAGGCCGCCGCCTGATATAAGAACTGAACAGGGCAACACAGCCGCCTTGCCAGGCGTGTGTTGCTTTTCTTGCAGACGCGCATACTATGAAGCTTTCCGCAGTGGAGGCTAGCCATGAACCCGATTTCGCGCGCAACCGTGCCCAACACCATCCCGGCCACGTCCCGCGTGGGCGCAACGGCACCTCTGGCGCCGGCGCAGCCCGTGCCGGCATCCGGCGCGGCGGCTGCCCTTGCAATACTTTCCTCGACGCAGGTAGACATCTCCCCGCTGGGCCAGTTCCTGTCCGGCGTGGCCTTGTCGCGCCGGCAACTGCTGGCCTTGCAGGGCGCCACGGAAGAGGCCAGGGCGGCCAATACCCCTGTGAATGTCAATGAAGACTTGCTGGCGCTGGCGCGGCAACTGACGGAATCGTTTGCCCAGCTGCAAACGAGCGGCATCGACGCCAGCCAGCTCGCGACGGCCGGCGACACGCCGGGCAGCCTGGCGCAGCGCTACGATTTATTGTCGGGCGACGGCACGACGGATGTGGCCACGGCGCTGGCGCAGGACGGCAGCTTGCTCACGCAGGCACAACTGACCCGCATCGGCATCGACTTGCGCAATGAAGATGTCGATGCGGCAACGTTGCAAGCCGCGTATGCGGCCGACAGCAATGCCACCCTGGACGCCTTGCAACAGGGAACGGAGGTGCTGGCGCAAGTGGGCGCCGTGCTGGCCCGGCAGCAGGGCGCGCCGCTGGCGGCCGGTGTCGAAGCGGATTTGACGGGGGAAACACTGCCGTCCGGCGTCGTGCAGGCGTCGCAGGCCGCGCAGCAGTCCGTCGACACGGCGCCGCCGCAGACGGCGGCCATTGCACAGCGGCAACTGGAACTGCAGCAGCAACTGGAAGCGGAAGAACTGAACCTGGACTTGCAGGAACTGCGGCCCCAGCCGCCAGCGCAACAGGCCGACAATGCAGCGGACTTGCTGCAGACGCAGCGCACGGACAACCTGCGCGTCGATGCCCAGCGCCTGGACGCCGAACGCATGAATACCGATCAGCAGGCGCAGCAGCAGGACGCTGCGCGCGTGGACGAGCTGCGCCAGGGGCAAGTACGGCAGCAGGGCTTGCAGCCGCAGGCGCAAGCGGCGGCGGACGATGCGGTACGGACGCAGCTGGCCGGAAGCGACGTGCAGATGGCGGCCCAGGCGGCATCCGATCGTGCGCAATCGCTGGCGCGCGCAGCGCAGGGGCAAGCCGATGCGGGCCTGGCGACGGCGCAAGCCCAGCTGGCCCAGCAAAATGCGCAGGCGCAAGAGCTGGCCGCGCAAGCCGCGGGCATGGCCGTGCCGCCGCCGTCGTCGCAAGACCCGTCCGTGGCGGCGGCCATCGCCGCGTATAACCTGAACAATGCAGCCCTGAATCCCGGCTTGATGAACCGGTCATTGCCGGCCAGCGACTCGCGCCTGCCGCTGGTGGCGCCCGTCGCTGCCGTGGAGCCCGTCAAGCCCGTGACGAAAATCTAGGGTTGCAGGGTAGCGTCCAGCGTGATATTGGCTTTGAGCAGCTTCGACACGGGGCAGCCGGCCTTGGCCTTGGCCGTCAATTCTTCGAATTGAGCCTGGCTGGCGCCGGGGATCTTCGCTTTCAGGATCAAATGAACGGCCGTGATGGCAAAGCCGTCGTCCACCTTGTCGAGGGTCACTTCGGCCGTGGTTTCCATCTTTTCCGCCGTCAGGCCCGCTTCGCCAAGGATCAGCGACAGGGCCATGGTGAAGCAACCCGCGTGGGCGGCGCCGATCAGTTCCTCGGGATTCGTGCCCGGCTTGCCTTCGAAGCGGCTGGCAAAGCCGTAGGGGTATTCCTGCAAGGCGCCGCTGCGCGTGCTGATGGCGCCCTTGCCATCCTTGATGCCGCCTGACCAGATGGCCGATCCGTTGGTTTTCATAGTGCCGCTCCTGTGTGGGGTGTCGCTGCGAATGGGGCGTCAGCGCCGTGGCGGTGACGGGTCGATCTTATGCTCTTTGCAAGGCCGGCGGCGCGCGTCTTGCCGCCGCCGTGTGCGCTGGATCAGGGAATTGGCGCTTTGCGGGGCAGGCGGTGGCATCCGTGCCGCAAAGCTGTCTTATTTCAGGTCTGCAAGCGCTAAATCCTTTAAAATAGCAGGTTATAAGAAAATTCCCGGAAATTCGCGGAATTTTCGCGCTCGATATTTCAGTTTTTAGTTTCATTAACAACGCCAGGCAAAACCGTCGCGAGCGGAAGGAAGAGGTGGCTGAGAAGCGCAACCGTACGAAGGTACGGTGAGCATCGCAAGCCGCCTATACCGACGCGCAGCAGGTTTTGCCAGGTGTCTTCAGAGGATGAATAATGTCAATATCCAGCACCGAAGAGATCGTCGCTGAATTGCGCGCCGGCCGCATGGTGATACTGGTCGATGAAGAGGACCGGGAAAATGAAGGCGATCTGGTGCTTGCCGCCGATTTCGTGACGCCTGAAGCCATCAATTTCATGATCACGCATGCGCGTGGCCTGGTTTGCCTGACCCTGACGGAAGAGCGTTGCGACGAGCTGAACCTGTCGATGATGACATCGCGCAACGGCACCGCCTACGGCACCAATTTTACCGTGTCCATCGAAGCGGCCGAAGGCGTGACGACGGGCATTTCCGCCGCCGACCGCGCCAAGACCATCCAGGTGGCGGTTGCCAAGGGCACGCAGCCTAGCGATATCGTCCAGCCTGGCCATATCTTCCCGCTGAAAGCGCAAAAAGGCGGCGTGCTGATGCGCGCAGGCCATACGGAAGCCGGTTGCGACCTGACGGCCATGGCCGGCTTGACGCCCGCGTCCGTGATTTGCGAAATCATGAAGGACGACGGCACCATGGCGCGTTTGCCGGACTTGCTGTTGTTTGCCGAGCAACATGGCTTGAAAATCGGCACGATTGCCGACCTGATCCATTACCGCAGCCAGACGGAGTCCCTGGTCGAGCGCGTTGCCGAGCGTACCCTGCATACGGCGCATGGCGAATTCCGTTTGATCGCCTTCCGCGACAAGCCGAGCGCATCGGCCCATTTGGCCCTCGTGCATGGCGACCTGGCGCCCGGCCTGGAAGCGCTGGTGCGCGTGCACCAGCCCGTTTCCCTGTTGGACGTGCTGGAAAGCGAAGCGACTACCCACTCGTGGACGGTGGCCGCCTCGATGGCCGCCATCAAGCAGGCCGAGCGGGGCGTGATGGTCTTGCTGAATTGCGGCGAGACGTCGGGCGAGCTGTTTGCCCAGTTCGCCGCGCTCGATACGCCGCAAGCCAAGCCGAAAGGCCGCGCCGCCAGCATGGACTTGCGCAGCTACGGCATCGGCGCGCAAATCCTGCGCGACCTGGGCGTGAGCAAGATGCAATTGCTGGCCAGCCCACGCAAGATGCCGTCGATGGTCGGTTTCGACCTGGAAGTAACAGGTTTTCAGTGCCACCCAGGCCAGGGCACCTGACTAAATCTGCTGCGCGTCGCGATTTGCGGCCTGTGATGCTCACTGTACCTTCGTACAGTTGCGCTTCTCGACCACAACTCGCTGCCGCTCGCTACGATTTTGTCAGGCGTCGATGTAGAGTAAACGATGGCGACATGTGCATGTCGCCCTGAACCACCAGATTAAAGAGGCATATGATGACCGTAGGAGCATACGAAACTAATTTTGCCGGCGAAGGTTTGCGCGTCGGTATCGTCCAGGCACGATTCAATGAAATCGTCGGTGGTGGCTTGCTGTCGGCATGCCTGGAAGAGTTGAGCAAGCTGGGCGTGGCCGATGAAGATATCCTGCACGTGACCGTGCCGGGCGCCCTGGAAATCCCACTGATTCTGCAAAAAATGGCGGAAACCGAGCAATTCGATGCCCTGATCGCACTGGGCGCCGTGATTCGCGGTGAAACCTACCACTTCGAGCTGGTATCGAACGAATCGGGCGCGGGCATCACGCGCGTCGGTCTCGATTACGGCATCCCCATCGCCAACGCAGTGTTGACGACGGAAAACGACGAGCAAGCGGAAGTACGCATGCTGGTCAAGGGAGCAGAAGCGGCACGCGTGGCAGTGGAAATGGCTAATCTGGCGCAAGCGCTGGAAGAGTTGCAAGAATCCGAGGAGGACTAGCCGTGTAGTGAACGTCCGATAAAACGCCCATAGCTGCGTTGCAAGCCCTCGCCGTACATTCGTACTGTCTTCGGGCTCGCGCCTTGCTCTGAGCATTTTCTCGAACGTTCTGACACGCGGTTGGCTGCGGCGCGTTGAAAAGCGCGCCGTGCTGTCTCGCCGGAATTTGTAGTGAACACGTACTTAAGAACAGGTAACAATCATGACTGAGAAAAATTTGCTCGCCAATCCCAGCAAAAACCGCACGCCGCGTCACCGCGCGCGCGAGTTTGCGCTGCAGGGCTTGTACCAGTGGCTGCTGAACAATGAAGACGCGACTACCGTCGTGAACAATATTCGCGCCGCGCATGGTTTCGACAAGGCCGATGGCGATCATTTCACGGTGTTGCTGTACGGCGCCATCAAGGATTCGCTGGCGTTGCGCGAAAGCATGGCACCCTTGATCGACCGCAATATCGCGGAACTGTCGCCCATCGAACACGGCATCCTGCTGATCGGCGCTTTCGAGCTGAAGAACAACATGGAAATCCCGTACCGCGTCGTCATCAACGAAGCGGTCGAGCTGGCCAAGTCGTTTGGCGGTATCGATGGCCACAAGTATGTGAACGGCGTGCTGGATAAATTGGCAGTGAAATTCCGCGAGGAAGAAGTCAACGCCAACAAGCGCAAGTAATATAGAGAGCAGTTCCTGCGGCCAGTGCCGCAGGGCAATAAAAAAGCCACCGGCACTTGCGTGCGGTGGCTTTTTTACTGGGTGCTGCTTTTTGGATGCCCCTGTGAGGGCTTTTAAAGGGTCACAGGCCGGCGATCTCGTTGTGGGGCAGTACTTTGATGGTGATGCCGCTTTCCGCTGCCGGCGCCTTGGCTGGCGCTGGCGTGTTCGATGCCATCACCGGCGTCGTCGTCGGCACGCGCTGGCCGGCCGACACTTGTTTCAGGCGGCGGTATTCGGCCAGCACGCGCGAGCCGTAGCCCGAGTCGGTGGCGAAGTTGGCGGCGCCCACGTAGGTTTTGAGGCCCGCTTCGACGGAACCGCCACGCGTGACGTAGTCCTTCAGGATCAGCGAGCCGACGCGGATGTTGGCGACCGGGTTCAGCGCCGCTTGCACGCCGCCCATTTCCTGGAAGCGCTCATGGTGCACTTTCGACATGACTTGCATCAAGCCTTGCGCGCCGACGGGGCTTTCCGCGAACGGGTTCAAGCCCGATTCGATGGCCATCACGGCCAGGATCAGCAGCGGGTCCAGCTTGATTTCGCGGGCCGTCAGGTAAGCCGTCGAGACGAGCATATTGGTCGCGTCGTTGGCCACGCGGTAGCGCTTGGAGAGCCAGTTGGTAACCCATTGCTGCTGCTTTTGCGTGCCCAGCAAGGCTTTTTCTTCCTTGGTCAGCGGGGTATCGCTGGCGGCGGCCGTCTGCACGGAAGCAGGCGCTTCCATCAGTGCGGACAGGGCCGGTGCTTCAACGGCTTGCGCCTCTGCCATCGGCAGCGGGAACAGGCTGTGCGTCAGTTGCTTGCCCAGGTCCGGGCGGAACATCAGCAGGGCGATCAGTGCCAGGGCGGAAATGCCGAAGACTGTCAGTGTGTGTTGTGCCGTGGTCAAAACGCCACGTGCTGAAATGGCCTGTGCGCGGGCGCGCAAACGCGCCAACGCTGGCTGGCCAGCCACGGTTGAAGCAGGCAATGCTGCTTCAGTGCTACGATGAGTCATAGAGTTCCCCGAAATGTCGCGTCAACAGGCAGTCCCTCCGCGGTCTCGCGGTGTTGTGGGTACTGCCAATGCCGTGCATCAGAAATATCATCGTTTCCGCCGCGTATGGATGCGTGCGAGAAACGCCGTCATTGCTTGCTTGAGCTGATCGGTCCCGTTTTTGGTATTGGATCAGTCGCAATACAACTTTTACCGGGGGTAAGGCAGACGCCTTTTGAAAACACTCCTTAAAATGTCATGTGGAGCCCCGACTCCGTGAATGAAAGAGAAACGCTAAAATCAAGCTCTGGGCCGGCGTGCTCTTTCAAGTTGGGCGAATTGTAGAAGCCGTTTTATATCAAGTCAATACTAACGAATCGTTTCTTTATTACTTTTATGTCTTACTTTTTGACTTGCATTGTGCCAAAAGCCAATAAAATCAATTACTTGGCATAGATCCTTCAGCAACGGCGTCCGACGTCAAAAAAAATTAAAAACACATGAAATATTCAGATTTGCGAGATTTTATTTCTCAACTGCAACAAATGGGTGAACTTAAGCCCATTTCGACCCCCATTTCACCGATTTTGGAGATGACGGAAGTGTGCGACCGCACCTTGCGCGCAGGCGGACCGGCCTTGCTGTTCAACAATCCGACGGGATACGACATGCCGGTGCTGGGCAATCTGTTCGGCACCACGCGCCGCGTGGCGCTGGGCATGGGCGCGGAAGACGTCAGCGAGTTGCGCAAGATCGGCCATGTGCTGGCGCGGCTGAAGGAGCCGGAGCCGCCGAAGGATTTCAAGGACTTGCTGGGACTCGGTTCCCTGGTGAAATCCGTGTGGGACATGTCGCCGAAGGAGTTGCGCGGCGCGAAGTGCCAGGAAATCGTCTGGGAAGGCAACGACGTGGACCTGGCGCGCCTGCCGATCCAGCATTGCTGGCCCGGCGACGTCGCTCCCCTGATTACCTGGGGCCTGGTGATTACCAAGGGCCCGAACAAGAAGCGGCAAAACCTGGGCATTTACCGCCAGCAAGTGCTGGGGCGTAATAAAGTCATCATGCGCTGGCTGGCGCACCGGGGCGGGGCGCTGGACTTCCGCGAGCACGCGATCCAGAGCAAGGGCAAGCCGTATCCGATCGCCGTGGCGCTGGGCGCCGATCCCGCTACTATATTAGGGGCCGTCACGCCGGTGCCGGACAGCCTGTCCGAATACCAGTTCGCCGGCTTGCTGCGCGGCAGCCGCACGGAGCTGGTGAAAGCCATCGGCAGCGAGCTGCGCGTGCCCGCGTCCGCCGAAATCGTGCTCGAAGGCCATATCTATCCGGATGAAAACCATCCGAGCGGCTACGAGCACGCGCTGGAAGGGCCGTATGGCGACCATACGGGCTACTATAATGAGCAGGACAGTTTCCCCGTGTTTACCATCGACCGCATCACCATGCGCCGCGATCCGATCTACCACTCCACGTATACAGGCAAACCGCCGGACGAGCCGGCCGTGCTGGGCCTGGCCCTGAATGAAGTGTTCGTGCCGCTGCTGCAAAAGCAGTTCAGCGAAATCACCGACTTCTATCTGCCGCCCGAAGGCTGCAGCTACCGCATGGCCGTGGTGCAGATCAAGAAACAGTACGCGGGCCACGCCAAGCGCGTGATGTTCGGCGTGTGGAGCTTCCTGCGCCAGTTCATGTATACCAAGTTCATCGTGGTGGTCGATGAAGACGTGAATATCCGCGACTGGAAAGAGGTCATCTGGGCCATCACGACGCGGGTTGACCCCATCCGCGACACGACCCTGGTCGACAACACGCCCATCGATTACCTGGACTTCGCCTCGCCGGTCAGCGGCCTGGGCAGCAAGATGGGCATCGATGCGACGAATAAATGGCCGGGCGAAACGACGCGCGAATGGGGCACGACGATCGCCATGACGCCGGAAGTGAAGGCGAAGGTGGATGGCATCTGGCAAGAGCTGGGGCTGTAGAACGGCTGGGGTCAGACCCTCAACACCGCTGACGCAAAGGTCATTGCCAACTTGACCGGGGGTCTGACCCCGGATTTCAGCTTGCTTCCCCAATCGTGCGCAGGTCGGTTATAATTGTCCCCGGCGGGCCCCTGCGCATCGTGGCATGGCTAACCTGGTCAGGTCGGGAACGAAGCAGCCACGGCTATTAACCATGAGTGCCGCAGATCAGGCTCGCCTCCTTCGGGAATGTTTTATCAGGATCGACAATCAAGCTGCCATGGGCAGCTTTTTTGCTTTTACGGCCCCATTTTCTTGCCGACCCGCAGCATTGCCGGGCTTGCCGTGTTTTCCATATTTCCAGCTGGCCATGTTATACAATTGCTGCTTTGCCGCGTTTGCCATTTTGAATGGCCCGGCCATGAGGCTTGCGCCCGCCGCGCAGGATCACCCGCAAAATCGCATGGTAAAATCTCAGCATGTCCTATCAAGTCCTCGCCCGTAAATACCGCCCCAAGAATTTCGAGACGCTCGTCGGCCAGGAGCACGTCGTGCGCGCGCTCACGCATGCCTTGCACAGCGGCCGATTGCATCACGCCTACCTGTTCACGGGCACGCGCGGCGTCGGCAAGACGACCCTGTCGCGCATCCTGGCCAAGTCGCTCAATTGCATCGGCCCCGATGGCACGGGCGGCATCACGGCCCAGCCGTGCGGTGTGTGCGAAGCGTGCACGGCGATCGACGCGGGACGCTTTGTCGACTATATAGAGATGGATGCGGCGTCGAACCGCGGCGTCGATGAAATGGCGCAGTTGCTCGAGCAAGCCGTGTATGCGCCAAGCAATGCCCGCTTCAAGGTCTATATGATCGATGAGGTGCACATGCTGACGAACCACGCGTTCAATTCCATGCTGAAGACGCTGGAAGAGCCGCCCGAGCACGTCAAGTTCATCCTGGCCACGACGGACCCGCAAAAGATACCCGTGACCGTGCTGTCGCGCTGCCTGCAGTTCAACCTCAAGCAGATGCCGCCCGGCCACATCATCAGCCACCTGGACAATATCCTGGGGCAGGAGGGCATCGCCTTCGAACAGCCGGCCTTGCGCCTGCTGGCCCAGGGCGCCCACGGCTCCATGCGCGACGCGCTGTCGCTGACGGACCAGGCCATCGCCTATGCGGCCGGCGAAGTCACGTTAGATGCCGTGCAAGGCATGCTGGGCGCGCTCGACCAGTCGTACCTGGTGCGCCTGCTCGACGCGCTGGCGCAGCAGGATGGCGCCGATTTGCTGGCCGTGGCCGACGAAATGGCCTCGCGCAGCCTGTCGTATAACGGCGCCCTGCAGGATTTGGGCACTTTATTGCACCGCATTGCGCTGGCGCAAACCGTGCCCGCCGCCTTGCCGCAAGATTTGCCCGAATACGCGGATATCGTGCGCCTGGCCGCCGCGTTTGACGCGGAAGAAGTGCAGCTGTTTTACCAGATCGCCGTGCATGGCCGCAATGAACTGGGCCTGGCGCCCGATGAATATGCGGGCTTTACCATGACCTTGCTGCGCATGCTGGCCTTTCGGCCCGGCATAGGCGGCGCCGATGGCGTGCCGGCCGCCGCACCAGCGGCCGCTCCGGGCAATCGTCCCGCCGCCGTGGCCGCCGCGCGCGCCGCGGCAGGCGCATCTGCCCCGGCGGCCCGCGCCGCCACGAACAGCGTGGCCAGCCACGCCGCCGTGACCCCGCCCGCCGTCGTGGCCGCCGCTGCCGCCAGCATGGCGCGCAGCGAAGCGCCGCCGCCGCGCGCGGCTGCTCCGGCACCGGCGCCTGTCGCCGCCCCGGCGCCGCCACCAGCGGCGCCGCCAGCTGCCGCAGCCGCCCCGGCCGCATCGGGCGCCCCGATCAGTTCCGCCCGCGCCGCCATCAATGCGGCGCTGGAAGCGGCCCGCGCCGCCTCGAAAGGCCGTCCCGGCAGCGCGCCGTCGGCGCCATCGTCGGCGCCCAAGCCGGCTGCACCCGCACCAGAGCCGGTCGCCGCGGCGCCAGCCCCGGCCGCACCCGTCCAGGCCGCGCCACCGCCGCCGCCCGCCGCCGCGAAAGCGCCTGCGCCGTGGGACGATGCGCCCCCAGTTGCCGTGATGGAAGCACCAGCGGCCGCTGCGGCGCCCGTGCAACAGGCACGTCCTGCCGCGCCGCCGCCAGCGCAGCCGGATGACGACTTGCCGCCGTGGGTCACCGAATTTTCCGACGACAGCGCGTCCGCCGCCGTGTCGGCGCCCGCCGCGCCAAGCAGCGAGCAGCCGGCCGTCGTCATGCCGCAGCGAGCCGCCAAGCAAGCCGCGCCCAGCGGGCCGTATGTGATCACGCCCGTGCCGGGCCTGGACTGGGACGGCAACTGGCCGGCCGTGGCCGCCGTGCTGCCCTTGCGCGGCGTGGCCCAGCAGCTGGCCGTGCAGGCCGAGCTGATCGAATGCCTGCACGATGGCCACAGCACCACGTTCCGCCTGCGCGTGCCCATCGATACGTGGCGCAGTCCCGCCAACGTGGAAAAACTGGCGGCCGCGCTCACCGAACGCTTCGGCCGCAAGGTCGCGGTCGACACGGAACTGGGCGCCGTCTGGTACACGGCCAGCGCGGAAGCGCAGGCCCATCGCGAGGCGTGCCAGCTGCAAGCGGAAGCAACCATCGCCAGCGATCCCTTCGTGCTCGACATGAAGCGTGTATTCGACGCTTTTGTTGTGCCGGGAACGATTACCCCTGCACCGGCCGGTTCCGCCGCGCCGACCCTGCATTGATGATTAACACACTCACAAACTGAATTGAACGGAGCATTCTCATGATGAAAAATCAACTGGCTGGCCTGATGAAGCAGGCGCAAGCAATGCAAGACAACATGAAAAAGGCCCAGGAACAACTGGCGCTGGTGGAAGTGGAAGGCCAGTCCGGCGCCGGCCTCGTGAAAATCGTCATGACGTGCAAGAACGACGTCAAGCGCGTGTCCATCGACCCGTCGCTGCTGGCCGACGACAAGGACATGCTGGAAGACCTGGTGGCCGCCGCCTTCAACGACGCCGTGCGCAAGGCGGAAGCGACGTCCGCGGAAAAAATGGCAGGCTTGACTGGCGGCATGAACTTGCCAGCCGGCTTCAAAATGCCATTCTGATGCAAGACCGCATGCGCTCGATCTATGGCACGGGGCAAGGTTGATCCATGTCCAAGTCGCTTGAATTCTTGACCGAGGCGCTGCGGCGCCTGCCCGGCGTCGGCCCCAAGTCGGCGCAGCGGATGGCATTTCATTTGTTGCAGCACGATAGGGAAGGCGCGGCCATGCTGTCGCGCGCCCTGTTCCAGGCCGTCGATGCCGTGCATCACTGCGGCCTGTGCAATACGTTTACCGAACACGAAGTGTGCGAGACCTGTCTCGACGAAGAGCGCGACAAGCGTTTGCTGTGCGTGGTGGAAACGCCCGCCGACCAGCTGATGATCGAGCAGACGCTCACCTACAAGGGCCTGTATTTCGTCCTCATGGGGAGATTGTCTCCGCTGGACGGCATCGGCCCGAAAGATATCCACCTGGAAAAATTGCTGAACCGCGCCAACGATGGCGTGGTCGGCGAAGTGGTGCTGGCCACCAATTTCACGAATGAAGGCGAAGCGACGGCCCACTACATCAGCGAAATGCTGAAGGCGCGGGGCTTGCGCGTGAGCCGTCTGGCCCGCGGCGTGCCCGTGGGCGGCGAACTGGAATACGTCGACGCGGGCACGATTGCCCGCGCGATGCTCGACCGCAGGGCAACCTGACTACAACATGACAGACGCTTCCGCATCTTCCGGCCCCCTCCAGGGCATCAAAGTCCTGGAACTGGGCACCCTGATCGCGGGGCCGTTCTGCGCCCGCATGCTGGCCGAATTCGGCGCCGACGTGATCAAGATCGAGTCGCCCGATGGCGGCGACCCCATCCGTACCTGGCGAGTGCTGAAAGACGGCACCTCGCTGTGGTGGTCGGTGCAGGCGCGCAACAAGAAAAGTTTAACGCTGAACCTGAAAACGCCCGAGGGCCGGGCCATCGCGCGCCAGCTGGCCCTGGAAGCGGACATCATCATCGAGAACTACCGCCCCGGCGTGCTGGAAAAGTGGGATCTCGGCTACGAGCAGCTCAAGAAAGAGAAACCGTCCCTCGTCATGGTGCGCCTGTCCGGCTTTGGCCAGACGGGACCGATGAAGGACTTGCCCGGCTTCGGCGCCATCGGCGAATCGATGGGCGGCTTGCGCTATGTATCCGGCTTTGCCGACCGCCCGCCCGTGCGCGTGGGCGTGTCCATCGGCGACTCCGTGGCAGCCCTGCACGGCGTGATCGGCGCCATGATGGCGCTGCGCCACCGCGACGTGACGGGTGGCCGGGATGGCGGCGAAGGGCAGATGGTCGACGTGGCCCTATACGAATCCGTGTTCAACCTGATGGAGTCGCTGGTGCCCGAATACGACCAGGCGGGCGTGGTGCGCGAGCGCACGGGCGGTTCCTTGCCCGGCATCGTGCCCTCGAATACCTACACGACGGGCGACGGCGAAAACATCGTCATCGCGGGCAACGGCGACGCTATCTTCAAGCGGCTGATGCTGGCTATGGGCCGCATCGACATGGCGGGCGACCCGCAGCTGGCGCGCAACGACGGCAGGGTGGCGCGCACGCAGGAAATCGACGACGCCATCGGCGCCTGGTGCGCCACGCACACGATCGACAGCGCGCTGGCCGTCTTGAAGGCGGCAGACGTACCGGCTGGCAAAATCTACTCGGTGCGCGACATGCTGAGCGACCCGCAATTCCTCGCCCGCGACATGTTCGAACAACACCATTTCGCCGACGGCACGCCTGTCAAATTGCCCGCCATCAGCCCGAAACTGTCCGCCACGCCGGGCAAGACGCAGTGGCTGGGGCCCACCCTGGGCCAGCACAACGACGAGGTGCTGGCGTCGCTCGGCTATGATGCGGCCGCCATCGCACGGCTGAAGACTGATGGCGTGGTGTAATTCGCTATTAACCCACAGAATTAAAGCTGGGGTCAGACCCGGCGGGTCTGACCCCGGAATTTGCTTCCCGACTTATTTGATACCGATCATGCCTCCATTGTTCCGCACCGCGCTTGCCCTGGCGTCCGCCGCCGTTCTTCTCTCCGCCTGCGCCAGCTTCTCCCACGACGCACCCATCGCGGGCTTGCGCCTGATCGGCGAACAGCGCATTGCGCTCAAGCAGCCGTTTGAGGGCACGACGGTGGGCGGCCTGTCCGGCATCGATTACGATACGGCCAACAACAGCTGGGTGATGGAAAGCGATGACCGCTCGGAAATCAATCCGGCCCGCTTCTACCGCGCCGCGCTCGACTACGACAGCCGCGCATTTGCCGGCGTGACCTTCAACAGCGTGCATTTCTTCACGCAGCCCGACGGCAGCCGCTATCCGAACCTGGCCCATGCCAGGCTGGAGCAGGGCGACCAGGTGGCCGACATCGAAACCATCCGCGTCGATCCGCAGGATGGCAGCCTGTGGTACGGCAGCGAAGGCAACCGCAAGGTGGGTTTGCACCCGTTCGTGCGCCACGCCGATAGCGGCGGCCACTACCTGGCCACCTTGCCCACGCCCGCCATGTTCAAGGTGGCGAAGGAAGAAACGGGATCGCGCAACAACATGAGCTTTGAGGGGCTGTCGTTTGCCAGCGATGGCAAGAGCCTGTGGCTGGGCATGGAAGCGGCGCTGTACCAGGATGGCCCGCTGGCCACGCCGGACCACGGGTCGGTGGTGCGCATCACGCGCCTGGACCGCGCCGGCACCGTGCTGGGCCAGTACGCGTATCCGATCGAGCCGGTGGCCTCGCGGCCCGCGCCGGGGAAGGAAGCGGACAATGGCGTGTCGGAAATCCTCGCCGTCAACGATCACCAGGTGCTGGTGGTGGAGCGGGCCGGCGTGGAACACGCTGACGGCATCTACACGAACCACGTGCGCATCTACGAGATGGATACGCGGGGCGCCACCGATATCCAGGCCATCCCGGCCCTGGCGGGTGCAAGCTATGTGCCGGCGCGCAAGCGCCTGCTGCTGGACCTGGAAAAGATCGGCTTGCCGCGGGTCGACAATATCGAAGGCATCAGCTGGGGCCCGCGCCTGGAAAACGGCCGCCGCAGCCTGGTGATGATTTCCGACGATAATTTCAACGCCCAGCAAGTCACGCAAATCCTTGCCTTCGAAGTGCTCTAGTTTCCACGCTGGCCAGCTGGCCCCTCTGCCTGGCCAGCATGGCCGTGATCGTGTCGTGCGGCGACGGGTGGCCTAAAAAATATCCCTGCGCCATGTCGCAGCCGTATTCTTCCAGCATCAGCAGCTGTTCGTCCGTTTCCACGCCCTCGGCCACCACCACCATTTTCAAACCATGCGCCATGGCGATGATGGCGCGCGTGATGGCCGCGTTTTCCGTATCCTGCGGCAAGCCGGCGATAAAACTCTTGTCGATTTTCAAGGCCCGCACGTCGAAGCGTTTCAGGTAATTCATCGACGAATAGCCCGTGCCGAAGTCGTCGATGGACAGGTACACGCCGATGCCGCGCAATTGTTCCAGGGTCACCATGGTGGCGCGCGCATCGTCCATCAACGTTCCCTCCGTCAATTCCAGTTCCAGCAGGCGCGCATCGAGGCCCGTGTCGGCCAGGACCGACAGCACGATCTGCATCAGGTTTTCATCCTTGAATTGCTTGGCCGACAGGTTGACGGCCATGCGGATGGCGCGCCCGCCGTCGCTTTGCCACGCCTTGGCCTGGTTGCACGCCGTGCGCAGCACCCATTCGCCGATGGGCACGATCAACCCCGTCTCTTCGGCCAGCGGGATGAATTCCGTGGGCGAGATGATGCCCCGTTCGGGATGGCGCCAGCGCACCAGCGCTTCCACGCCGACGATCTGCGTGCTGGGCACGTCGATCTGCGGCTGGTACAGCAGGTACAGCTCGTTGTTTTGCAAGGCCTTGCGCAGCCCCACTTCCATCTTGACGTGGCTCATGATTTCCATCGTCAGCGAAGAGCTGTACAGCTTGGCGTTGTTCTTGCCGCAGTTCTTCGCGTGGTACATGGCCGTGTCCGCATATTTGAGCAGCGAGTTGCAATCCTCGCCATCTTCCGGATACAGCGAAATGCCGATGCTGGCCGTGACGAAAATCTCGTGTCCTTCGATCATGAAGGGCCGGCGCATGGCTTCCTTGACGCGGTGCGCCACGTTGAGCGCGTCTTCCACCCGTTCCAGGTCGGGAATCAGGATGGTGAATTCATCGCCGCCCAGGCGCGCCAGGTTGCTGCCGCCGAAGGTGGTTTCAAACTCGTGTTCGGCGCGCAGCACCAGGTCGCTGGGGCGGATGGTTTCGCGCAGGCGTTCGGACACCACCTTGAGCAAATGGTCGCCCACGTCGTGGCCCAGGGTGTCGTTGATGCGCTTGAACGCGTCCAGGTCCATGAACAGCACGGCGAATTTCTTGTCGTGCTCTTTCGAGCGCAGCAGTTCGCGCTCCAGGGTTTCCAGGAACGCTTGCCGGTTGGGGATGCCCGTCAGGCTGTCGCAATAGGCGAGGCGGCGGATCTGCTCTTCCGTGCGCTTGCGTTCGCTGATGTCGCGCACCAGGCCCAGTACCTCGTCGGCCCCCGTCGCCACCAGGCGCGCCTCGAAATGGCGCGTGCTGTCTTCGTGCGTGAGCGTGTAGTCGACCGAGCCGATATGCTGCGTGGCCAGCACGGCGTGCGCCTTGTCGAGCAGGCGCGCGGCGATTTCGGGCGGCAGCACGTCGCGGATATGGCTGCCCACGCAGTCGCTGAGGGAAAATCCCGCGCTGGCGTCGTGGCCCTGTTCGTAGTCGAGATAAAAGCCTTCGCGGTTCAGGCGGAAGAAGGTGTCGGGGATGGCGGCCAGCACGGCGCGGTTGTGCGCGTCGGCGATGCGCAGGCGGGCGATGGCGTCGCTGGCGCGCAGCACGTACAGCACGCGGTGACCGAGGATGGGCCAGTTGATGGGCTTGGAAATGAAGTCGGTGGCGCCCACCTCGTAGGCGCGCGTGACGGCTTCCAGCTCGTCGCCGCCCGTGACCATGATGATGGGCACCGTGCCGCCCACTTCCTGGTGGCGGATTTCGCGGCACACGGCAAAGCCGTCCATGGCCGGCATGTCGACGTCGAGCATGACCAGGTCCGGCCCGCTGTGCTTGTAGCTGGCCAGCGCCTGCACGCCGTCCTCGGCCTCGATCACGTCCAGGCCCACCTGCGTGAGCATTTGCCGCATCAGCAAACGCATCACGGGATCGTCGTCGGCCACCAGCACCAGGCCGCGGGGAGGGGAGAGGGGCGCTGTCATGTCAGTGTTCCTTCACGAGGATGGCGTTCAGCGATTCGCGTACGGCCAGGAAGGCTTGCTGCATCTGCTGCAGCAGGGGAGCCGCGCCCTCGGTGCTGCCGGCGCGGCCCAGTTTTTCCATTTCCTTGCACAGCTGCGCCAGGCCGTCGGCGCCCACGTTGGCGCTGCCCGACTTGAGGCTGTGCGCCACCTTGCGCAGCGCTTCCGCATCCGCTTTCGCGATGGCTTCGCGCATGGCGCCCAGCTGGCGCGGCGTCTCGCCGGTAAACGCGAGGATGACCCGTTCGAGCAGCGCATCGCCATCCGTGCCGGACAGCGCGCGGATGTTTTCCAGCGCCTGCCGGTTCAGCGGCGGGGCCGATGCCGGGGATGCAGGCGCCGGCGGCGGCACTTCGGGCGGCGGCTCGGCAGGCGCCTCCTGCGGCGCTTCGCTGTGGTGCACGGTGGCGGCGCGCGGCAGGGTGATCCAGCGGGCGATCGTGTGGCCCAGGTCTTGCTGCGTAAAAGGTTTGCTCAGGTAATCGTCCATGCCGGCCGCCAGGCACGCTTCGCGGTCGCCCTGCAGCGCATTGGCCGTGATGGCGACGATGGGCAGCACGCGCGCGTGGCCGCAGTGCTGTTCATGGCGGCGGATTTCCGCCGTGGCGGCAAAGCCATCCATCACGGGCATCTGGCAATCCATCAGGATCAGATCGAAATCCTCGGCCTGCGCCGCCTGCAAGGCTTCTTCGCCGTTGCGCGCGCAGACGACATCGAGGCCCAGGCTGTCGAGCATGGCCAGCGCCACTTCCACGTTGACGGGATTGTCCTCGGCCAGCAGCACGCGGCGGCGCTGGCGCCGGCCCACCTGGCGCGCCGTGTGCGGCGGATGGATGCGCAGGCTGTCGCTGGCGCGCGGCGGCGTGACGATGCAGTCGAACAGGTCGCATTCGCGGGCCGGCTTGATCAGCTGGTAGGCCACGCCCGCCTCGCGCCGCTGCACGGGGTCGGCCGCCGCCTGTTCCGTGCTCAGCAGCAAAAGCTTGAGGTCGGCCAGCAGCGGGTCGCTCTTGATGTTGGCGGCCAGGGCCAGGCCGCTGGTGCGCGGCAATTCCATGTCGAGCAGGGCCACGGCATACGGCGTGCCCGCCTGGGCGGCCGCGCGCAGCTTGCCCAGGCAATCGCTGGCCGTGCCGGCGCTGTCGCTGACGATGTGCCAGCTGGCCAGTTGCCGCTCCAGCACGGCGCGCGTGGCGGGTGTGTGGTCGACGATCAAGGCGCGTAACCCTCGCGTGGTTTTCAGGTTGAAGGACGGGTCGTCGCTGTCGACCCGCCGCTTATCGAAATTTACTTCGAACCAGAAGATCGAGCCTTGCGTTAAAGCATTATCAACGCCGATAGTGCCGCCCATCAGCTCCACCAGCTGTTTCGAGATCGTCAGCCCCAGGCCCGTGCCGCCGTGCTTGCGCGTGGTCGAGCCGTCCGCCTGCGAGAACGATTCGAAGATACGCGTCTGCGCCTCGTTCGACACGCCGATGCCCGTGTCGTGCACCTCGAAGCGCAAGCCCACGCTGGGCGCGTCTTCGCTGCACACGGTCACTTTCACCGTGACCTTGCCCGTTTCCGTGAACTTGATGGCGTTGCCCAGCAGATTGACGATGATCTGGCGCAAACGGTTCGGGTCGCCGCAGATGGCGATCGGGATGTCGTAGGCGATGTCGAATTCCAGGCTGATGTTTTTCGCTTCCGCCTGCGGCGCGAACACGTGTTCTATATCGTCGAGCAATTCGCGGAAATTGAAGCGGATGTATTCGACGCTCAGCTTGCCCGCCTCGATCTTGGAAAAGTCGAGGATGTCGTTGATGATCACCAGCAAATTCTGTCCCGAGCGCTGCACCATGCTCGTGTAGTGGCGCTGCTGCGGGCTCAAAGGGCTGGCCAGCAGCAGTTCCGTCATGCCCAGCACGCCATTCATCGGCGTGCGGATTTCATGGCTCATGGTGGCGAGGAAGGCGCTCTTCGCCTGGCTGGCCGCCTCGGCCGCATCCTTGGCCTTTTCCAGCTGCGCCGTGCGCACGCCCACCTGGCGTTCCAGCTGGTCACGGTAATTGGCCAGGGTGCTGTCGCGGCTGTCGATCTGCGCCAGCATGTCGTTGAAACTGTCGATCAGCACGCCCAGCTCGTCGCTGCGCTGGTGCGCGATGCGGTGGCTGTAGGTCTGGCTGCTCGACACCTTCTGCGCCGTATCGATCAGCTTGGTGATCGGTTCGGCGATCACGCTCTTGAAGCGCCGCGCGAGGAATACGGCGACCAGGAAGGACAGCACGGTGGCGCCGCCGATGGCGCTCACGTGGCGGCCGATGTCGCGCCACATGTGGTTCAGGTCCGCCTCGATCAGCACGGCGCCGATGATCTGTTGCGGCTCGCCCGGCCGGTAGACGGGGCGGTACAGGCGCATGGCGGGTGCCAGGGTCGTGCCCGAGCCTTGCGTGACGGGCTGCACGGCCATGTCGGCCAGCAAGGCCGGGTCCATGTCTTCCGGCGCCGGCAGGCCGTCCGCATGCTGCGGCGCGCGGTACAGGGCGAACAGGCGCCCGCCCTTGTCGAACAGGGCCGCCTGGGCCACCTCGTTGCGCGCGGACAGGGCCGCCAGCACCTGTTCCGCCTGCCCCTGCGCCGATTTTCCCGCCAGCAAAGGCACCGCGCCGGCCGCGCCGATCACGCCCGCCAGCGACAGCAGTTGCTTGCCTTCATCGTTTTTATGGCTGAGCACGGACGTCAGCGCAAACGCCACGAACACCAGCAGCAGCGCGCAGCCCGACGACAGTACCGAGATCATGGTCAGCTTCTGGCTGATGCTGGAGCGTTGGAAATTGAACATGCGTCGCTGCTTCCCCGGTCGCCCGTTGACTGTTATTTAATTCCTATTGGAAAAATATAGACGCGAAGACACACCCTGATATTGATGTGGGTCTAATGGAAGAAAGGGGAGGGGAACTTATAAGAGAGGAAATGAAAAGGGCAGTCTCACAAGACCGCCCTCAAATTATTGCTTAGCAACAACACCTGACTCAGCCGTAGCGAGCGGAAGGGAGAGGTGGCCGAGAAGCGCAACCGTACTTTGTACGGGGCCGCCGAGGCGGTGAGCATCGCAAGCCGCCTATACCGACGCGCAGTAGGCTGGGTCAGGTGTCCGCTAACAGCAACCGCCACGCTTGCCGGCGCCGCCGTAACGCGCTTCCTGCCGTTCGCGGAAAAACTCTTCATACGTCATCATCGGCTCGCCGGGATGGGTCACTTCCCGGTGTGCCACGTAGGTGTCGTACTCGGGCAAGCCGCACATGAGCCGCATGCTTTGCCCCAGATACCGTCCAGCCTTGATGATTTCTTCTATCATCATTGCACCGTGGGCATGGCCTGGAACGGCGTTTCCTTGGTGCTCGGGCGGCTGTCGGCGCGCGCCTTCAGGATCGTGCGGATGCCGAAGAACAGCACGCTGACGACGACGATGACGAAGAAGGCGGCCAGGCCGGCGTCCAGGTAATCGTTGAAGATGATCTGTTGCATCTGCGCCACCGACTTGGCCGGCGCCAGCAGGGTGCCTTCATCCAGGGCCGCCGAGTATTTCCTGGCGTGCGCGAGGAAGCCGACGCGCGGGTTGGCGTCGAAGATCTTTTGCCAGCCCGCCGTCAGGGTGCACAGCAGCAGCCAGATGGTCGGCGTGATCGTCACCCACGCATACTGGCCACGTTTCATCTTGAACAGTACGCAGGTGCCGAGGATCAGCGCGATGGCCGCCAGCATCTGGTTGGCGATGCCGAACAGCGGCCACAGGGTGTTGATGCCGCCCAATGGATCGACCACGCCCTGGTACAGGAAGTAGCCCCAGGCCGCCACGCACAGGCCCGTGGCCAGCAGGTTGGCGATGACGTTCTCCGTCTTTTTCAAGCTTGGGACGAAGCTGCCCAGCAAGTCTTGCAGCATGAAGCGGCCGGCACGCGTGCCCGCATCGACGGCCGTCAGGATGAACAGCGCTTCGAACAGGATGGCGAAGTGGTACCAGAAGGCCATCATGGCCTTGCCGCCGATGGCGCCGGACAGGATCTGCGCCATGCCGACGGCCAGGGTCGGTGCGCCGCCGGCGCGCGAGATGATGCTGTGCTCGCCAACATCCTTGGCCGTCTGCGTCAGCATGTCCGGCGTGACATAGAAGCCCCACTGCGAGATCGCCTGTGCGGCGGACTCTGCCGTGGTGCCGATCAGGGCGGCCGGGCTGTTCATGGCGAAATAGATGCCCGGCTCGATGGTCGAGGCAGCCACCAGGGCCATGATGGCGACGAACGATTCCATCAGCATGGCGCCATAGCCGATGAAGCGGGCGTGGCTTTCGTTTTCAATCATCTTCGGCGTGGTGCCCGAGGAAATCAGGGCATGGAAGCCGGACACGGCGCCGCAGGCGATGGTGATGAACAGGAAGGGGAACAGATTGCCCGACCAGACGGGGCCGGAGCCGTCGATGAACTTGGTCATGGCCGGCATTTTCAGGTAAGGCGCGACGACGATGATGCCGATGGCCAGGCCCAGGATGGTGCCGATTTTCAGGAAAGTCGACAGGTAGTCGCGCGGCGCCAGCAGCAGCCACACGGGCAGCACGGAAGCGATGAAGCCGTAGCCGATCAGCATCCACGTCAGTTCCGTGCCCGTGAACGTGAACATCGGGCCCAGCACCGCGTGTTCCTGTACGTACTGGCCGCCGATGATGGCCAGCATCAGCAGCACGAAGCCGATGATGGAAATCTCGCCGATGCGGCCCACGCGGATGAAGCGCGAATACACGCCCATGAACAGGGCGATGGGAATCGTCGCCATCACGGTGAAGCTGCCCCATGGGGAGCCCGTCAGCGCCTTGACGACGATCAATGCCAGTACGGCCAGGATGATGACCATGATCATGAAGCAGCCCAGGAGCGCAATCATGCCGGGAATTTCGCCCAGTTCAGCCTTGATCAGGTCGCCCAGGGAGCGGCCGTCGCGGCGCATGGAAATGAACAGCACGATGAAATCCTGCACGGCGCCGGCAAACACGACGCCCGCCAAGATCCACAGCATGCCGGGCAGATAGCCCATCTGTGCGGCCAGCACGGGGCCGACCAGGGGGCCGGCGCCGGCAATCGCCGCGAAATGGTGGCCGAACAGCACATATTTATTCGTCGGCACGTGGTCGAGGCCATCGTTGTGCTTGAAGGCGGGCGTCATGCGGCGGGCATCGAGGCCCAGCACCTTGTCGGCGATGAACAGGCTGTAGAAACGGTAGGCGATCAGGTAGACGCAGACGGCGGCGATGACGATCCAGATTGCGCTGATCGGTTCGCCGCGTTGCAGGGCGACGACGCCCAGGGATCCGGCGCCTGCCAGCGCAAGCGCTGCCCAGCCGAGCTGTTTGAAAATGCGGTTCATGCTTCCTCCAGAGATTGACGGGCGCTGTGCCGTGCGATGATGTGTGCTGCCGAGCCTGGTCGTTGCCAGTTTGGTATGAATTGGTGTATCTGCAGCTTATGGCGAGTATTCAGGAATCGTATAATTGCCGCAAGCGCACGACTACGCAGTAACGCTCAGTATTACTACGCAGACCGATCGCGCCGCCGCGACGTAAAATCACGCATTCCCACCAGCATCGACGCCGCCGGAGCGCCAGGCCATGAAACTCAGACAGAAAGTCATCTTCCTGGCCCTCACGCCGCTGATCCTCGCCCTGTGCGCCATCGCATTTGCCGTGCGGCACCAGGCCATCACCCTGGCCGAGCAGCAGCGCGCCACCATCCAGCAAGCGTACCTGGCCAGCAAGGAAGCCGAACTCAAGCATTACGTGACCCTGGCCAGCCATTCCATCGCTTCCCTGTACCAGTCGGGGCGCAAGGATGCCGCCACGCAAGAGGAAGCCAAGCGCATCCTGTCTGCCCTCAGCTATGGCGACGATGGCTATTTCTTCATCTATGATTTGCAGGGCAAGTCGCTGATGCATCCGCGCCAGCCCGAACTGGTGGGGCAGAATCTGTGGCAGTTGCGTGACGCCGAGGGCAATCTGACCATCCAGCGCCTGATGCAGCGGGCGAAGGGTGGCGGCGGTTTCGAGCGCTACAACTGGATCAAGCCGTCGAGCAACAAGTCCGCGCCCAAGCTCGGCTATGTGATCCTGATGCCGGAATGGGGCTGGATGATGGGCACGGGCATCTACATGGATGACGTGGACCAGGCGCTGGCCAAGGTCGACGCCCAGCAGTCGCGCAATATCCGCTCGACCATGGAATTGATCGCTGCCATCGCCATCCTCGGTTCCCTGCTGGTGGCCGCCTGCGGCCTGGTGCTGAACTTGCGCGAATTGCGGGTGGCCGACGCCAAGCTGAAAGTGCTGGCGCAGCGCGTGGTCGAGTCGCAGGAAGAGGAGCGGGCACGGCTGTCGCGCGACTTGCATGACGGCATCAGCCAGTGGCTGGTGTCGATCAAACTGCAGATCGAGGCGGGCATCGCGCGCCTGGCCGGCAATGCCGAACAGAAAGACAAGGCGCCCGCCACGTTCGAGCGGGCCGCCGAGCAGCTGAACAAGGTGCTGGGCGAGGTGCGGCGCATTTCGCACAACCTGCGCCCGGCCATCCTCGACGACCTGGGCCTGGCCGCCGCGCTCGACCACCTGGTGCATGAATTTAACGACAGCAGCAGCGCGCAAGCCAGTTTCACGGCCAGCCCGGCGGCGGCGGGCGAGGGCTTGCCCGATATGGTCAATACCGTGCTGTTCCGCATTGCCCAGGAAGCGCTGACCAATTGCGAGCGCCATGCGCACGCCAGCGGCGTGGAAGTGAGCCTGCACGAGGCGGGCAAGGCGGTGGAATTGCGCATCCAGGATAATGGCGGCGGCTTCGATTTCGACGGCATCGCCCTGCATCCGCAGCGCGGCATCGGCTTGCGCAACATGACGGAGCGCATGGAAGCCATCGGCGGCAGCCTGCACATCACCTCGTCCCCGGCCGGCACCCTGGTGCTGGCGCGGCTCGGCCTTCCATCCACACACTAAATAGATACGCAACCATGACCGAGAAGATCAACATCCTGCTGGTGGACGACCACCCCCTCGTGCGCGACGGCTTGCGCGCGCGCCTGGAAGCGGTGGCGCATTTCGACGTGGTGGCCGAGGCGGGCGGCGCCGACGAGGCGTTGAGCCAGGCGCGCGCGCACCAGGTGGATCTCGTGTTGATGGATATCAATATGCGCGGCACGAATGGCATCGAGGCGACGGCGCTGTTCAAGCAGGCGTTCCCGCAGATTGCCGTGCTGATCCTGTCCATGCACGACAAGCTCGAATACGTGTCGCAAGCGATTGCCGCCGGCGCGCGCGGCTATGTGCTCAAAGATGCTCCTGGGAAAGATATCGTCTTCGCCATCGAGACGGTGATGTCCGGCGGCATTTATTACAGCGCGGCCCTGGCGCGGCAACTGTCTCGCCCGCAAGTGCACGATTCCTTCCTCACCACGCGCGAGCAGCAAGTGCTGCAGCATATCGCGGCGGGCCAGTCGAACAAGCAGATCGCCCGCGACCTCGACCTGAGCGTGCGCACGGTGGAGACGCACCGGCTGAACATCAAGCGCAAGCTCGGTATCGAAGGGCAGGCCGAATTGATCAAATATGCGGTCGAGCACGCGCATGGCGGCAGCGCCTGAACAGGCGTGCGCGGTGCCGTGGTTTTGTCAAACCCGCATGACAGGCGGGTCTCCCGGTGGAATGTTTTTTTTGAATATTTATTGCCAAAATTAAACTGTTTCGTGGGTGAGATTCGGATAGAATGATTCTCGCTGTCGAAATGGCATCCCTGTCGGGCCAGGGTTGCCAATGCTGGTCAGTTTATTTACTATGGCGCCCTACCCACACTGAGATACCGATGTCAGCGTCTGAATCAAACCTGTTTCCGTTGGTGGGATTACAAGCAGTTGCCAATGCTCATAACGAGTGGGTCGCTGTCACCTTGCATGTACCGCAGGCCTCGACGGCGCCGCTGCTGGCAGCGCTGGCCGCCGCCGATGCATATGCCTTCCTGGCGCCGCTCGACTGCATCATTCCCCTGGCCGACCCGCATGACGTGGACGAGGCCGTGCTGGCGCAACTGGCGCCGCAACGCACCATCTTCCGTTTGCCGGCCCATCTTGCCGGCGACAAGCACATCCAGAAAAAATGCCAGCAATGGCGCGACGCCGGCTATCGCCTCATTCTCGATGGCGCCGAAGCCGGTCCCGTGACGGCGGCGCAAGTCGACGCGCGCGCGCTGAGTTTTGACGCGTCCGGCGCCCGTCCGGCCCTGCACCAGTTGCTGCCCTTGGCGGGGCCGCACCTGGCCTACAACATCGCCGACGCGGGGCAGTTTGCCGCCTTGCAAGAACTCGGCGTCAGCTGGTTTGCCGGCGATTACGCGCTGCACCATGCGCGCCAGCAAAGCGAGCCGGAAGACGCCACGTCGCGGCGCCGTTTGCTGGCGCTGCTGGGCTTGCTGGCCCGCGATGCCGACGCGCACGAGCTGGAAGTGCCGCTCAAGCAAGATCCATCGCTCAGCTATCATTTGTTGAAACTGGTCAATTCAGCCGCCTTCGGTTTCACGGCGCCGATCACCAGCTTCAGCCAGGCCATCACTTTGCTGGGCCGGCGCCAGTTGCAGCGCTGGCTGCAACTGCTGCTGTATGCACGGCAACAGGACGATGGCAAGATCCACGCGCTGCTGCCGCTGGCGGCCGTGCGCGCGGCGCAGATGGAAGCGCTGTGCCAGCTGCGCGGCGGCGACCGCGACGCGCAAGACCTGGCCTTCATGGCGGGCGTGTTCTCGCTGCTCGACGTCCTGCTGGGCATGCCGATGGAAGAGATCATCGCCACCCTGAACCTGGCGCCGGAAGTGAGCGTCGCCTTGCTCGAACGCAATGGCGAGCTGGGCACCTTGCTGGCGCTGGTCGAAAGCGCCGCGCCGCCGCCCGAGGGCTTGCGCCGCGCCGGCATCGATGGAGAAACCTATTGGCGCAGCCTGCTGCAGGCCTACCAATGGGCCATCCAGGTCAGCCGGAACCTCTAGCATGACCCTGTTTCCGGTGTCGGATTTCCTCGGTGACAGCGCCGCCCTGTGCGACGCCGTCGTGCGTTTGCGCGGCCCCGCGCTGGTCGCTGAGCTGGGCCGCATCGCCAGCGCCGTGATGGCCAGCCCGCACGGCCAGTTCCTGCCCGCGGCCAGCCTGGACGCCGCTGCGCCGCCCGTGCCGTTTCCCCGCGATACGCCCGCCTTGCTGCAGGAAATCAGTTTTGATGGCCACTGTTTCGGCCATTACAGCGTGGCCGGACGCAGCCTGTACAGCGACGCCGACCGCCGCCACCTGGCCAGCCTGGCATCCTTGACGGCGGGCGTCTTGCAAGTGCATTCGCTGGCGCAACGTTCCACGCACGCCTACGCGCAAGTCGAAGCCTTGCTGGCGCAGCAGACGCAAATCCTCGACCAGCTGCACGAATCCGTGCTGACGATGGACTTGACGGGCTACATCACCAGCTGGAACAAGGGCGCCGAGCGCCTGTTCGGCTACACCTCGGTGGAAGCCGTGGGGCGCAACATCCTGTTCCTGTACGACGATGAAGACACGGGTTTCCATGACGCCTTCCTGGAGCAGGGAGGGCGCCTGATGGAGGTGCGCCGCCGAAAGAAGTCAGGCGAGATCTTCTGGGCCAGCCTGTCCTTGTCGCCGCTGCAAGACCTGGACGACAAGCCCATCGGACTCATCGCCTACCTGACGGACATCACGGAGCGCAAGCTGGCCGAAGAGCGCTTGCACCACCTGGCGTATTACGACCCGCTGACCAGCCTGCCTAACCGCACTTTGCTGGCCAAGCTGGTCGACCAGGCCCTCTCCGTGGCGCAGCGCAGCAAGATGCTCGGCTGCGTGCTGTTCATCGACCTGAACCGCTTTAAACTGATCAACGACACCCTGGGCCGGCGCATCGGCGACGAACTGCTGCGGCAAGTCTCGCTGCGTTTCCGCCATGCCTTGCGCGACCAGGACCTGGTGGCGCGCCTGGGCGGCGACGAGTTCGCCGTCGGCCTGTTCGACATCGGCCAGCATTTCGAGGCCAGCATGGTGGCGCAAAAGCTGCTGGGCTCGTTGGTGGAACCGTTCCTGATCGAAGGCCACGACCTGCGCGTGGGCGCCAGCATCGGCATCAGCGTGTATCCGCAGGACGGGCAGGACGCGGAAACCCTGCTGCGCCTGGCCGATATCGCCATGTACCGCGCCAAGCAGGACAGCGGCGGCGAAGGGGAAAGCGTGGCTTTCTACAGCCAGGACATGAACCTGGGCATGCAGGCGCGCATGCGCCTGGAAACAGGCTTGCGCCAGGCTTTGTCCGAGCAGCAATTGTTGCTGCACTACCAGCCGAAATACGCGCTGGGCAGCGGCCGCATCATCGGCGCCGAAGCCCTGGTGCGCTGGCACCACCCGCAGCACGGCATGATCCCGCCGGCCGAATTCATCCCCCTGGCCGAATCGACGGGCCTGGTCGTGCAAGTGGGCGAATGGGTGCTGGAAGCGGCCTGCGCCCAGGCGCAGGCGTGGAAGCTGGCCGGCCTGCCGCCGATCCGCCTGGCGGTGAACGTTTCCGCCCGCGAATTCACGGCAGCCTTGCCCGCCAGGGTGGCGGCGACCCTGGCCCGCTACGGCCTGGAAGCGGCCTGGCTGGAGCTGGAAATCACGGAAAGCACCCTGATGCACAACATCGAGCGCGTGATCGGCATCATGGACCGCATCACGGCCCTGGGCGTGGCCCTGTCGCTGGACGATTTCGGCACAGGCTACTCAAGCCTGTCCTATTTAAAACGTTTCCCTATCGACACCCTGAAGATCGACCGGTCTTTTACCACCGGCATCCCCACCGACGCCAGCGACTGCGCCATCGCCAGCACCATCATCAGCATCGCCCAGCAGCTGCACCACAAGGTGATCGCGGAAGGCGTGGAGACGACGGAACAGCTGGCTTTCCTGAAGAGTTCCGGCTGCGACGAGGTGCAGGGCTACCTGTTCTCGCGCCCGCTGCCGGCAGCGGAGTTCGAGAAGGCGCTGCGGGAAAACTGGGGCGTGTAGGCATTCCGTTGGCGTACCGGCGCAGCTCACTGACCCCAGAGGCCGCTTTGGGGCTTAAATGCGCCCCACCGACTACTCGCCATTGGTAAGCCACGGACCTTTATGTATAATGCTGCCATCTGGAAGCGTGGCCGAGTGGTTGAAGGCACCAGTCTTGAAAACTGGCGACGGGTTAAACTGTTCGTGAGTTCGAATCTCACCGCTTCCGCCAAGTACATAAAAAATTCGTGAGTATACTCAACCTATATTCCACCGAATTTCATTGAAAATCAACGACTTAGCTTGATTTTAATCCCTCCGAGTCACAGATTCGGAACCATCAAAAAACCATCCCACAGAATCACGCGTAGGCTGAAATGTAGGTATCATGCGGTTTTTCTCAAACCCGTACCTACAGGATTCCGCATGTCCATCAATACGCTTACCGATGCAGACTGCCGCCGCGCCACGCCGAATGACGGCAAGCTGCGCAAGCTCTTCGATGGCCACGGCCTGATGCTGGCCGTCCTGCCGAGCGGAAACAAGGTCTGGCGCATGGCCTATCGTAACGACGAGGGGAAGCAGCAAACTGCCGTCATCGGCCCGTATCCCCTGATCGGCCTCAAGGAAGCACGCGAGCGCCGTGACGTTTTGCGGTTGAAACTGATCGACGGCGACGACCTCAAGCCCAAGCGCAAGACAAGCAGCCCATCCATTACCCTTGATGCCGCCATCGATACCTACTGGGCCGGGCGCACGGACATCAGCGTCGGCTACAAGGCAAATGCACTGCGCGCGCTGGCCATGTACGTCTCGCCGACGCTGGGCGCGAAAACCGTGCGTGAAATTACCAAGGAAGACTTGATGGCCGCGCTGCGCCCGATGGATGCCGCCGGCCTGTCCGTGTACGTCCGGCGCGTGCGCATGTGGGTGGGCCAGGTGCTCGACTGGTCCATCCAGCACGGCCACTGCGAAGAGAACCCCGCATCGAACATCAATTCGAAGGTCGCTTTTTCCCGCAAGCCGCGCGAAGGCTTCGCCGCCCTGGCATTGGCCGAGGTGCATCCGTTCATGGAGCGCCTGGCCCTGGAAGATGAAATTCAGTCTGTACTCGCCTGCAAGCTGCTGGCGTTGACGTGGACGCGCACGGACGAGCTGCGGCGCATGACCTGGGCGGAAGTGGAGGGTGATGTCTGGCGGATACCGGGCAAGCGCATGAAGAAGGGCCGCGAGCACCTAGTGCCGCTGTCTTCCCAGGCGCTGGATCTGCTGGCTGAAATGAAGCTGCGTTCGCGGGGCAGCAACTACGTTTTTCCGAACGACCGGGGCGGTAGCCGCCCCATGAGTGAAAACGCGATTCTTTACCTCATTCACCGTATCGGCTTCAAGGGCAAGATGACGGGCCACGGCTGGCGCAAGGTCGGTTCCACCTGGGCCAACGAGCACGAGTACAACTCGGACCATGTCGAGGTGCAGCTCGCGCACAAGGACGGCGGCGTGCGCGGGGTCTACAACTCCGCGGAGTACCTGAAGCAGCGCCGCGTGATGCTTCAGGCCTTCGCCGACTGGTTGTTAAAGCAGCCTGATCCCAGCGGCTTGGAGCGTTGAGAGGCGCCATCCCAGCGTGCGCTGGGTGATGGCAACGTCCGCCGGCGGCAGCTTGTTCTCCTTCACCCATCTGCGCAGCGTCTCCGAAGTGACGCCCAGCATTTTGTATAAGTCCTGACGGTAAATAATTCGGTCTGCGTTCATTACTTGATTCCTTTCGTGGTGGGGTTTTTCTTGCGCTGGGCTGGTTCTGTATGGCCGCCTTTGTTTTGCACCGCCAAGGCGAATGCTTCGGCCTCGGTGTGGTGCGGCACTTCGACGCCAGGCTTGCGGTAGTCGCGCAGCCGGCAGAATTCTTTGTATTGGTCCATTTTTAATAGTCCTTCTTGGCTGTGCAAATGCAGTTGGGTAGACGACCGCGCCGTCTTTGCATCCCATGTAGTTCATGTGGCAATCCTGCTAAACTAGCAACCCCTCTAACCGCAATAGAATTAGCCATATGAAAACAATCGTGAATAGCACCTATCCTGCTCCTGAATTTGACACCAAGATCGCGGACTGGCTGGCTACCTACGAAACCAGCGAGCACGATTTTCCCGATGCCCCTCGTCGCGTTGGCATCCTGCTTCGTCGCGACGACGTTAGTACCGTGTACAGGGCTATAGATGGTGCAGGTGTCAGCGAAATTGGCAAGGCATATGATTTTCTTGAGTCCATCGGACTGCGTGACCTGGCGATCTACGATCATCCGAGATTCAACTGCATCTATGGCCTGCCCGAACATCGTCCGCAGGCTGGCGAAAAGCTTTCCGTCATCCTTTGGGACTAGTTGTACCGGCTTCATGCCGTAAATTCCTTCTGGGCCAGCAGCAGATTATTCAGCTGCTGGACCTCGTAATTGCGACCTGCAGCGTTGTCGTCGCCCAACGGCATGTATTTCAGGCGCTCTTTCGATTGCGCAATGGCGACGCGCAATGCCATGTCGATACCGACGTAGGCGCACGTGGAAAGTTTGATGGTTTTGCAATAACTTGCGTTTGACATGGTGCTTCCTCAGGCTAGGGGCATGGTCTTGAAGATGGAATTGGCGCGCACGAACAAGGCCGCCACTGCAGGTAATGAGCGTTCCGCCGTCATGGTGGGCACCCGACAGGCGCGACAGCCTTCTTGATCGCCTCGATGGCGGCCAGCGGCACCGCGCGGAACATGCCGGGCCACTGATGGTCCAGCTCGACCCAGGCATGCAGCTCCCCATTGCCCACGTCGCGGCGCAGGTCGTTGACGGTGCCGGCTTGGTAGCCTTCGTCGGTATCGAAGGTCACTCGGTCGCCCAGGGCGATTTGCCGCGGTGAATCGGTCAGGGTGGTCAGCATTGCGGTGCTCCTTTCAGTTTGGCGGTAACGCCGCACACGCCGTAGCGGTCGATGGCGGCGTCGATCACGTCGCCGCTGGATGCGGCAACCTCAAAAAATTCAAAGCGTTCGGTTTGCGTGCGAACGATCACGGCAAAGGTGCTCATGTGCCATCCCCTTCAAGGTGCGGAGAGTCAGGGACGATCAGCCTGGGATACGGGCAGGCGTTGACGGCCGCCCAGGCGG
The DNA here is from genome assembly GCF_023703445.1 of Janthinobacterium kumbetense. NCBI lineage: Bacteria > Pseudomonadati > Pseudomonadota > Betaproteobacteria > Burkholderiales > Oxalobacteraceae > Janthinobacterium > Janthinobacterium kumbetense. The sequence goes on along the minus strand of NZ_JAMQGR010000007.1, from coordinate 162,483 downwards.
CAATGACCGCTGTTTTTGCCTCGTCGGACAGATTGGGTACGGGCGCCGCCGGCGGCGTGGCCGGGGCAGGGCGGTCGGGGTGCGTACAGTTATTTACACGAGTCCGAGGAACGGCAACCCCAACAGCCACCCCGCGCGCGCCTGTGGCCTGTACCGGCGTCCACGTGTGGCGCACGGACTTGAAGACCACGCCAATCAAATCGCTGCAGCGCACGCCGTAGGGCGTGATGCGTTGCGTTTCGCCGTAGCGGCCGATGACGGTCTTTTCGTCCTTGGCCAAGGTGACGACCAATTCCTTGCGCGGCACCAGGGCGCCGCCTTGGGCGCGCAGGTATTCGGCCCAGCAGGCACGCTTTTCGCCGTCGATCTTTTGCACGGCGTCCCAGGCGCGGCGCATGGCGGCCGGGGCTTCGTTGAGCATGCTTTCCTCGATGCGGCGCAGTTCGCGCCAGACGGTGACGGGGGCACCGCCCCATTGCTGAAATTGACGGATGCCCCAGCAAGCGGCCCAGGACTCGACGCGCGCTGATGGCGTCAGCTCGACATCGCCTTCGGTGTCGGCCGTGACGACATAACCTTCTTTCGTCTTGTGCTCGGCCACGCCGTCGATGTTCTTGGCCACGTACTTGGCGATGTAGCCGGCGGCGCTGCCCTTGGCCCAGTCGATGCGTTTCACGTCCAGGCGGCGCGCGAAGGCGCCCGGTTCGCCACGGTCCACGCGCCAGGCGTAGCGCTTCATGATGCGGATGGCGCGACCCGCCACGTCCTGCAGGTGGGCCGTCTTGTATTTCGCGGTCGGGCGCACGAACAGCAGCAGATGCCAGTGCGGGCAGCCATCGTGGTGCGGCTCGGCGATGCGAAAGCCATACAGGCCGATGCCACGGCGCGCCAGCGCGGAACGGCACAGCGACGTCATCTTGCCCAGGTAGGCGTTTGCCTCGCGCGGCGTCGAGCCATCGAACTTGTCGTTTGGCTTGCCGCTGTGCTGCATGGCGTGGAAGCGCGATGGGCACGTCCAGGTGATGAAAATGCCCTGGTCGCCGCACTCGCGGGCGATCTGTTCAAAGCCGTTGATGCGCAACATCAGCTCGCCGCGCCTGATGGCTTTATTCGCGGTCGTTTTCTCGGCCAGCTCGGCGATGCTGAATTGCTGGCCGTTCTCGTTCTGCACCAGCGTGGCGGCCAGCGCTGCGGCGTTGCGGCGGTTTTGCGCCAGGCGCGACAGCACGGCGTCGTTGCTGGCGTAGGGTTCGCCGCGATAGTTCACATAGCCCAGGCGGATATTGCCCGCTTCGAAGGCGCGCTTGACGCGCTTGCGCAACTGGCGGCGCCACCAGCGGGCGTCCACCAGGCGGGCGATGATGTCGGCTTGATCGTCGAATTCCGGCAGTTCGATGCCATACGAGGCACATTCGTCTTCCATGATCTGCAAGGCGTGCGTGTCGGACACGGCCATCCATAGCATTTTGGTGACGCCGGCCGCTGCGCGTTCAGCGGTGGCCACAATGTCGGCATCGCTTTGCGACAGGTCGACGCCGGCTGGCACGTACTGCTCGGCGAACTCGCGTACAAAGCCGGTGGCGATGGACTCGTAAATTTTGTACCACGACGACCAGGCCATTTTGGCCAGGGCGGCTGTGATGACGCGGTTGCGCCACTTGTAGGGAATGCTGGCCAGCTCTGGCGCGAATTGCGCGGAACGCAAGAAGGCTTCGTGGCGTTGCGGGGCAGGCAGCAGGATTTGTTTAGATTGCATTCAACAGTCTTTCGTACACACGGATAGCGGCGGAGGTAGCGGCGCGCAGCTCGATGCGCTCTTCCTCGGTAAATGAATGGATGGGCGATTCCCAGCGGTCGGCGTCCAGGCCGGCAGCGATCAGCACGGAGCGGCGTGCGCCGCGCGGCGACAATCCCCAGGCCTGGGCCATGAAGGGCGCCAGGTTGCGCGGCTTGATGCTGCGCAGCTGGGCCTTGGCTTCGGCGATGGCGGCCAGCGCATGCCCGGCGCCTGGTGGCGTCGGCATGTCCTTGTCGCGCGCGGCCAGAATCTCGGCGGCAGGCTGGAAGGACAGGTGATTGTCGATAAGGGACGCCGGCATGGTTCAGTCCTTGATGGCGCCAATGGCCCGCAGCACGTCAGGGGTAATGACGATCAGGAACGAGAGCAGCCAGATGCCGCAGGTTTTGGCCAGGCGCAGCATCAGCGTGCCCCTACCTTGGTCATACCTTCGCCCCAGTAGGAAAGCGCAGTTGTTCCTTCTTCGCTGGCAAACAAGTAACGCATTTCTAAGGGAAGGTTGCCGACCAATGCGCGTTGGTTTTCCGAGGTGAAAAAACCTCCAAGCTGCAGCGCTTGCGCGTCGCTAATGATGAAAGTGAGATTGGCAGCGCCGTAGGCGTGATAGGTCTTGGCAATCTCGCGGATATATGCGGACAGCTCGGCGACGCTGGCGCCAGCGTCTGCATGCAGCAGAAAGCAGGTGGGCGCCATCGGCACGACGCATTTTTGCAGGGCCGGGCGGGGCGTGGTTGGCGCCGGGGAATTATCGGCCTGACTGGCGGCGTGCAGCGTGTTTTCCATCGGTTTTCCTTATTTCAGGTTGAACGAATCCCGCACGCTCAAAAAGGAGCGCTGCAGGGCACAGCAAAAGAGGGGAGTTACGGCGGCCGGGCTACGGCGGCGCGAGGATCGGGATAGTCATCAGCAGCCCGCAGTCAGGTCCAGGGCCAGCTGGCTGGTAGCTGCCGTGCGTGCATGCTGGGACATCGGGATGCGGATATCTGGCTTGGGCATGGCGGACAGCGAGAGGGTGCGCAGCACTTCCAGGCCGGCCACGAAGGAGTGCCCGCATTCGGGGTTCTGGCACATGTAGGTGATTTCCTTGAACATGGCGGACATCGTGCGGCTTTTGACGGCGCGGACGGTGTATTCGCAATGCGGGCAGGGCAGGCCGATGACTCTCATTTCAGCTTTCTTTCCACTTGGTACAGGGCGCGACCGCGACCTGTCATGTTTTTCGACTGTATGCGTAAGCGCGACTTGACGAGCCATTCCGCCGCCTGATCGATACTTGCCAGCCCCTGACGTTGGCGCACGAGTTCCAGCACCGCGCGCTCTTCGTCATTGAGGTTAATTTGATGGTCTGGCATTTTCTGTAACTTTAGAGTTGCTCAAAAGTGACTCGGTTTAGACGCTGCGACGCTGTACGCTGTCGATGGTGGCGTCATCCAAGGCGATCACGGCCAGGGCTTCACGCATCACGATCTGGCGCACCAGTACTGCAAGCTCTTCGCCCTGGTAGTTGGCGATCGAGGAAACGAGCTGGTGCTCATAGTCATCGAGGCGCAGCATGACGCGGTGGCTGCGGATACGTTTTGCATCGGGGTACATGACGTTGTCCTTAGTGGGTGGATTTGGATGCAAGTTCGCGCTTGTAGTCGGCAAGGCCGCGCAGGATTAGGAAGCGGAGAAACCAGGCACGGGAGCGTTCGAGTTTCATTGCGTAGCCCTCGACCTCGTCCACCTCATTAGGTGTCAGGCGCACGCCGAGTGGCCGAGAAGTGACGCCCTTGGCAGTACGTCCGACTTTTGACAAATTATTCATAATGTTATGATCTGTAATCGCTACGGAATGGCGTAAATATATCACTCATTTGAGTGATTTGGAAAGGTATTTGTACTCAAATGAAGTATTTTTTTGATCGTCTCAAGGAAGAACGGAAGCGCCTCGGCCTCAATCAGGACGAGTTTGCTGCCCTTGGTGGGGTAAAAAAGGGAGCCCAGTTCAACTATGAAAACGGCTCTCGTACGCCAGATTCTGACTATTTGGCGGCCGTTGCTGCGGCTGGGGTGGACGTGTTGTATTTGCTGACAGGAGAACATGCGCTTTCTGCGTTGCCTGCGGACGAGCATGAACTGTTGACTGGTTATCGCAAGCTGGATATTCGTGCGAAAGCGAGGGTCCTCGGTGTAGTTGAGGGAAGTATTGAGCCTACAGTCGTTCCTGCATCCAGATCAGTGGAACGCAATACGCAAATGGTTTTCCACGGCAAAGTTGGCCAGCAGATTCATGGTGATATTACGGCACCCCAAACGATCAACGTTGGTCGCAAAAAAAAATCACCGACGTAAATCGTGGCGTAATGGACGACTCCCGTTGCTAAAGGTCGCAACTACATGGAAAGTTGTCGCTCTAGCTCCTTTATTTTTTGTTTGCTGCTGGCCGCAAAATAGATGTGAATTGATGTCCTCCATGACTAGCTGGTTTGATAGAAATACATGCTATTACGACGGCAAGGCTTATACAGTAGGGATCGTCATCGAAACGCCGCAAGGTGTGAAATGTGAATGTGCCGCTACCGCATCAGGTACTTTGCCAACTTGGATTCGAGGTAATTGGAGTTAGTTACGTCGCATACTTGATTTATTCTGTCGTATATTTGAAGTTCGAGGGCCATCGCCGAGTTCTTTTTTAACAATAAATATGTCGACCAGTACAATCTTTCATTGAGGGAGGTAGCATGGATTCAAAACCCCAAGTATTCATTTCCTATAGTTGGTCTAGCCCAGAACATGAGCAGTGGGTGGTGGGTTTGGCCAACGATCTAGGAGACTCAGGGGTTTATGTTCATTTAGATAAGTTTGATCTTCGAGAAGGGCATGAGTCAATCGCATTTATGGAGCGTATGGTTAATGATCCGAACATTAAGAAGGTATTGCTGATTTGCGATAAAGCATATGCTGAAAAGACGAACACTCGGAGTGGTGGCGTCGGCACCGAGGCGCAAATTATTTCGCCCAAGATCTATGCCGCGACAGATCAGAACAAATTTGTCGCTGTGCTTAAGGAGCGAGACAGTGATGGAAAACCATATTTACCTACTTACTACGCTTCACGTATATATATAGATCTAAGCGGCCAGGAAGACTTCGCGGAAAATTTTGAGCGACTGGTTCGTTGGATCAATGATAAGCCACTATATCAGCGGAAACCTATTGGCGAGCGCCCAGCATATCTCGACGAGGATCCCGAAATTTCGCTTGGGACAACGCCGATTTTTCGTCGCGCAATCGAAGCCATTAAAGGTAATAAGCTGTCGGCTGGAGGCGCTTTGACTGAGTATTTTCAGATAGTCGCCACAAATTTCGAGCGCCTTCGGATCGTCAGGGATCCAACTAAAGAATGGGATGAACAGTTTATTGATAGCCTTCTTCCTACGATTTCTCTTAGAAATGAGCTGAATCAAATTTTTGAAGTTATCGCTGTTTATGATACGACTGGGGAATTTGGCGCTAAGATACATCGTTTCTTTGAGTCGTTGATTCCCTACTTCTACACTCCTGCTCGCATTGGATCCTATTATGATACTGATGTCGATAATTTTAAATTCCTTGGGTATGAATTTTTCCTTCATGCGTTAGCGATATTCATCGCACATGAACGATTTGATCTATGCATTCGTCTTCTAAACGACGGTTATTACTTCGAACGTAATCGAGAGTTCGGATTAGATCGGATGGTTGATTTCACCATTTTTAACCACGAGATTAAAACGCTCGTCAATCGCGATAACCGTATGCAAACACGCTACCTCTCTCCTGTCGGGGTATTCATGAAGGAGCGATTGGCAGGGACGGGGCTAAGCGAAGTGAAGTTGGCACAAGCAGATTTTGTTGCGTATCTTCGCGGTGAAGTGTTCTCTGTCGAAAACGATTCGTATGTCAGTTGGTGGCCTACAATGCTTGCATCCGCGACTAGTAGCCATGGGGCGTTCGAAATATTTTCCCGTGCCCAATCCAAAGCGTACTTTGACCGCATTAAGGGCATGTTTGCTGTAAAAAAGTTGGACGACTTGACACCTTTATTGGAGGCGCATAAGAATACTCAGCGCGCACCTCGCTTTGGCTACCGAACGGTTAGTATCTCTTCGCTCATTGGCGTAGATAAGCTCGCTACCCGCGATTGATAAGTGGTTCCTTTTTAAATTCTTCGGTTAAGAATATTCGCCAAAAAGTCGTTTTTGAATTTTTATTGCATGTCACGCTGTATATTTAAATATGAAAAGAAGAATATGAAAAATGATGCTATAAAAAATGATTTTGAGAATTTGGTTGAGAATGGCATCGATTTTTTAGAAAAGGCCATAGCGCAATTGGAAGATGAGCCGAAGCATTCGGTTATAAATTTCTATACGGGTGTTGAGATTTTTTTAAAAGCCCCTCTTGTCCTTGATCATTGGTCTCTTGTTGTTGCAGGCGGAGAGCGCGATAGGGAAAAGTATGAAAGCGGAGACTTCGTTTCTGTCTCATTTGAAGATTCTTGCAAGTTGTTATCTAAATCGCTAAAGAATAAGAATGGATTGACGAAAGAAGCAAAGGAGGCATTTAATAAGGTCAGGATACATAGAAATAGAATGGTTCATTTTTTCCATAAGGCTAGTACGAAAAAAGAAAAAGAAGCCATTCGGTTGGAACAAGCAGTTGCATGGTTTGAGTTGAATAAATTCATTACCAAGGATTTTTCTGAAGAGTTTAAGCCATTTCTTTCAAGGTTCCGAAAGATGGAGCAGCATTTATTGCTGACGCAGCATTATGCAGTTGCAAAATTCTCTAGCCCTGATATAAAAAATTTGATTGATGGCAAAACAAAAGGCGGATGTGCCTTTCTTAATTGCCCTAAATGCCATCAGAAATCGTTTGAAGAGATTTTCGATAAGAGCGTGCCAGAGTTTAAACGATATTATTGCCACGTTTGCCTTGAGAGGGATGAGTTTTTTGAAGTACAGTGTCCTAAATGCAATGATCCTGATCAAGTTTTAAAAGTAGACACTACATTTGAATGTTCTAAGTGTGATCACGAGATTTCAACTGAGGATTTTTATAGCCTGCTAGACCAATCGCAGACGAATTACAATAATTATTATGACGCAAATACTCCTGCCAATTGTGATGAGTGCCAAGGGTATCAAACTATTTGTGAGTACAAGGGAAAGTTTTTTTGTGTGAATTGTTTTACTTTATTTAGTAGTCTAAGTCAGTGTGAATGTTGTGGCGAACGTTGCACCCGAAATTGGGAGAGTAGTTATGTGACTGGATGTGAACATTGCGATGGAAGAATGCCTCGTGATGATTAGATTGCAAGAAGTATGATAGATGAAATTTCCCGATAGAAAAATAATTAGGTTATAACAAGTTTCTTAATGGACTATTGAACCTTTTAAAAATTATCTATATTTTCACGGATGATGTCCCGCACTTCTTCAATATGCTTCCAGGCATGTAGGGCCGCCCGCTTCGCGGCCTGCTTGCTCTTGTAAACGTGCTCAAGCGTCTTGAACTGGCCCGTGGCCCCGGCCTGTTCCATCCCCGTTTTTTTCTTCTTCGCCGCCACGTCCTTCCACTTGGCTACCACGCCCGTGATGCCTTCGTCCGGGTCTTTCTCTTCTTCGCGCTCGGCTTCGACCGCTTCCGTTTTCGTTTCAAATTCCACGCGCGTGGTTAAGCCGCTGCCGCTCAGGCTGTGCGTGACTTTGACCGATAGCCATTCGGTGGCGTCGATCTCGGGCTTGAAGCCTGTCACGGTCACGGGCGATTGGGGGAACACGGCCGGGTTGCCCAGGGCCAGGCTCATTTCAAAGGTGGCCAGGCCGCGCAGGATGCGCTGCCATTCGGCTATGGCCGCCGCGCGCGCGTCGGTTTCGTTGGCAAAGGTGGTGCGCAGGCGTTTGCTGTTGCCCGGTACGCCGGCCACGACGCTGCGGCGGCGCGCGTAGCGCTCGTCGTGCCAGAAGGCGCGCACGCCCGTGTAGGCGTCGCTTTCGGCGCTGTGGTAGCGGTGGCCGTCGCCCAGGGCGCGCGTGATGGGGATGACGGGCAGCGCCTTGCCGCTGGCCGTGCGGCTCTGGTTGATGGGGATGAAGAGCAAGGTGTCATTCTTGACGGTGGCCACCGCGTCGTATTTCCTGCCCAGCCGGCGCAGGAAGGCGGCATCGCTTTCGTGGGTCTGGTCGATGTGCTCGATGGCCGTGTCGCGCAGGCGCGCCGACACGCCCGACGCCAGCTCGTTGCGAAAGGCAATCGCCTCGATGATGGCGCCCAGGGTGGTCTTGTGAAAGCTGTGTTCCCGCTGCTGTTTAAACGTGTCGATCAGGTTGGCCGACCTGGCGCGCAGGGTGATGGTGTCGGGCGCGCCGCTGTGCTCCACCTCGTCCACGGTGAACTTGCCCATGTCCACCAGGCCGGACGCTTGCCAGCCCAGCGCCAGGGCGATCTGCGCGCCGCGCGGCGGCAGGGCCAGCTTGCCGTCGCTGTCGTCCAGTGCAATGTCGAGCTGGTCGCTCTCGTCGCCACGGCACAGGGTCAACGTCAGATTGATCAGCCGCGGTGACACGATGGCGGTCAAATCCTTGTCCTCGATGCTGACCTTGAAGGCGGGGATATGCTCGCTCATTTGAACTTGTCCGCCGCGCTGCCGATGGCACCGCTGATGCTGCCGCCGATCTTGTCTTTCATTTCGCTGACCACGCCGCCGTATTTCGAGGTGATGCCGCCCACGACATTGCCGACAACGCTGCCCACGGCATTCTTGGCCGCGCCGGCGATGCTGCTGGTCATGCCGTCGATGCTGAGCATGTTTTTCAGGTCGCCGATGTCGCCCAGGCCCACCATGGCCAGCACGCCGTCGTCGTCGCGCTTGAGCGCAATCGAGAACTCGACGCGGCGCGCGCCGCCCATGCCGTCGAGGATGCTGCGCCCCTCGGTCATGCTGGTGATGCGGTAGGAGCCGAGAATGCGGCCCGTGCCCTGGATCAAAATCCACGATTTACCCGTGTCGGCCATCATGCGCAGAGCATCGAGCGAATACAGGGAGCCGGTCAGTTCCGGCGCCACCCAGCCCGACAGGGTAATCGTGTCGTCCCCTGGCCCCACGTACTGGTGCGCATCGCGCAGGCCCACGCGGGCGGTGCTGGCGTGCTTCCATTCCGTTTGCCGCTGCAGCTCGTGATAGGCCAGGGTGGGAAGGCTGAACACGAACATTCCTAAAATCATCATCATGGTGAAGTTCTTTCTTAATCGTGGTCGCGCAGGGACGAGCGGATGCGCGCCGCTTTTTCGCGGTCGCGCTGTTCCATGGCCGCGTACACGGCGCGGGCGATGGCCTGCGGATCGGAACCGGCTTGCGCCTGGATCGTGATTTCGATCTTGTCGCCCTGGATCGTCATACCGGCGCCAAACGTGCCCTGGGACAGCGGCGCGCGCGTGTCGAAGGCGCTGGCGGGCAGGGCAGTGGCTGTGCCGATGGCAATGCCTGCGCCCAGTTGCGTCAGGCGCTGCGCCAGGCTGGAAACCTTGGCAATGGGCGCGCCCTCGCTACGGTCCAGGCCCACGGCCAGCCCCTGCATGGTGTAGTCGCCGAGCTGGGCAAACACGCGGCTTGGGCTGTGGATGCCCAGCTTTTCCTTGAACCAGGCAATGGTGCTTGAACCGGCATTGCTGATGGCATCCTTGACGGCGCCCATGGAACCCGTGATGCCGTTGACCAGGCCGCGCAGGATGTTGGCGCCGAACTCGGTGAACTGGGCCGGCAGCTTGATGCCGAACCAGCTCAAGACGCCCGCGAACGCCTGATAAAACACGCCGACCGGTGACCAATTGATAATCAGGGCCGTGATGCTGCCCATGCCGCCGGCGCAGACGGTGCGCAGGCGCGACCAGATATCGGCGAAGAAGGCGGCGATAGGCGTCCAGGATGTGGTGATGCGCTGCAGGATGCTGGCGCCGAAGTCGGTGAACTTGGCCGGCAGCGCGATGCCGAACCAGCCCAGCACGCCTGCGAAGGCGCGATAGAACAGGCCCAGCGGCGACCAGTTGACGATCAGGGCGCTGACGCCGCCAATGCCGCCGGCAAACGCTGTTTTGACGTGCGACCATACGCCGGTAAAGAAACCCTTGATCGGCTCCCAGTATTTATAGATCAGGAAGGCGGCGCCGGCGATGGCCGTCACGGCCAGGCCAATCGGGTTGAGCATGAAGGCGCGCCCCAGCCACAGCACGGCCCGGCCCGCCCACATGAAGGCACCGCCCAGGCCGCGCAAGATGGGCGTGAGCACGCCGCCCGTCACGCCCATCTTGGCGAACATGACGTGCAGCATGGCATACGGGCCGATCAGGGCGGCAATGCCCAGCATCAGCGGGCCGAGCACCAGCAGCAGGCCCGCCAGCACGGCAAAGCCGGCGATCATGACCTTGGCCACGGTCGGGTTGCGTTCCATAAAGGCATTCAGGCGTGTAATGGCATTGATGGCCATTTCCAGTCCCTGCGCGTACAGCGGTAGGATTTTTTCGCCCATGGTCAGTTTCAGGTTGGCCAGTCTGGCCGTCGCTTCCAGTTCGGCGCCGCCGGCCTGCTGCTTGCCCAGGTCATAAATCTGCTCGATGTCATACGCGCCTGCGTTCAGCTTGGCGTTCTTGTGCATCTGGATGCGTTGCTTGAACATATCCAGAAACTGATTGCCGGCTGTGCGCGTCGAAAACAGGCTGCCGATGGTGTCCTCAATTTTCTTGGGATCCGTGATGCCTTTCTTTTCCAGTTGTGGCAACAGCACTTGCTCCAGCCACTCAAATTGGCTGCGCCGGAAAATGTCACTGCCAAGCAGGGCGCCAGGGCCAAGCGTAGAGACTTGACCGACTTTATCGTGCTTCACTTTACTGTGGTCACCGATCAGTCCCAGGTTTTCCAGATTGGTCACGGCGCGCTTGGTGGTGCGCCCCTGATACAGGTTCGAATAGCCGGACATCAGGGCCGTGCCGGCACGGTGGCCGCCGACTTCCTGCACCAGCGGTTCCATCTGGTAATAGAACTGCTTGTCGTCCATGATCTTGGCGGCGATACCGCCCGTTTTGATGAAGTTCAGCCATTCGGTCGGTCCCACGCGCCCGCCCGTGGCCGTGATGACCTTTTGCATCATGTTGGCCTGGTCGTGGAATTTCTCCGAACTGGCCGTGCCGCCGCGTTGCTCGATGACTTTGAGCAAGTCCATGAAGATGCGCTCGTTCTCTTCGCCCGACTCGGCGCCGAAGAATGCCTTGTTGGCAAACTTCATCTTGGCCAGGGTGGGCGCGACCATTTCCGCGTGGTGCAGGTCGCCAAAGATCGACATTGCGTCGCGCACCAGTTCCAGGTTCTCGTTCTGGCTGGTGCCGTAGGTCTTCATGTTCTTGGCGAACTGGATCGCCTGCTGGCTGGTTTCCGGCCCCAGGCCCAGCGCATTCACGCGGGCTTTTTCCAGCTGATAATGCTTCGCCTCGTGCAGCCCCTTGGCGATAGGCATGGCCATGACCGCGCCGGCCGCTGTTGCGCCCGCGCCGGCCATGGCAATACTGCCCGCCTTGCTGCGCAGCTTGTCCGCATGCTGGGTGGCGTTGGTGACGCGCTGCTGCTTGGCGGCCGCGTTGGCCAGCTTCTGCTGCTGCAGCGTCATGGTTTTAATTGTCGCCTCGATCTCGCGGCGCAAGGTGCGTTCATGGTTGGCCAGGTCTTTGGTGCCGATGCCGGCGCCCGCCAGGCGCTCGCGCATGACCTGCAGTTGCTGGGCCTGCTGCTGGCCTGCTGTCTTCAAGGCGCCGGCCGCTTTGACTGCGGCGTTGAACTCGCGCGTCATGGCGCGCGTGGGCGCCTCCGCCTGTTTCATCTTGACGGCCAGGCTGGCGACCTTCTGCTGGGCCGCCTCCAGCTTGGTGCGGGTGGCGTCCAGGCCGCCGTGCAGCTCGCGAAACTTGCCGATGTTTTTCTGCTGGGCGTTCAGCTCGCGCAAACGGTCGCTGGTGGCCTTCAACGCCTTGGCCGTATCGCTGGAGCCGCCCATGATCTTTTTCAGCGGGCCGGTGATCTTGTCCAGCGCCGCGAATACCACCTGTAACTTCAGATCCCGACCAGCCATCTATTCCGCTCCGCTTCTCTGCCTGGCGCGCTCGCGCCAGGCCATCAGTTCATCTATCGTAAAGCCGTCCATCACCGCCGGCGTCCAATGGAAGACGCCGGCAATGTCGGCCATGGCGTCTTCTACTTCGCCGGGGATACCGAAAGGCGATCTGCTTTGCTCGCCAAAAAACCGGCGACCTCGGCGCCCACGGCCAGCAGGTCGGCCGGGTCCATGTTGGCGATGTCGTGCGCGGTTAAGGTCGGCTCGGTGATGCGCGGCAGCACGATCTGCAGGGCCGACACGTTCAGGTTGGCCAGCTCGATCAGGGAAATGCCGCGCAGGGCGCCCGCCTTGGGCTTGCGCACGGTCAGCGAGGTGATGAAGGTGTCGCCGCGTTTGATCGGCTCGTCCAGTTCGATGACGGCGCTGTTTTGGGTATCGTTGTTCATGGTGTTGTCCTTGTGGTGTGGTTGTAAGTAAAAGGGGGATTACAGGCCGATGGCCTTGCGGATGGCCGCGTTCGTGTCGCCGCCGCCGAAGTTCTCGGTGCCGCTCATGAAGTCCAGTTCGATGACGGTGGCGCCGTCAATCATCAGCTTGTAATAGCTGCAGGCCATCGTGTATTTGTGCGTGGTGTCGTCGCCCATCTTGGCGCCGCCCATGTCGATTTCCTTGTAACGGCCGCGCACGACGACCTCGACGGCGGCGACCGTGCCATCGTCGTCTTCCTGGTAGGCGCCGGCAAAGCGCAGTTGCACGGCGCCGTGCGTGTGCGCGCCGTACTGTTTCAGGGCTTCGGCGATCAGGCCGCCGCCGCTCCATTCCAGCGACAGCGCCTCATTGCCGAAGTCCACGGACACGGGGCCGCTCATGCCGCCGGCGCGGTACTCTTCCATTTTGCGGCTGAGCTTGGGCAAGGTGACTTCGGGCACCATGCCCATGAAGGACACGCCGTTCTGGAACAGGTTGAAGTTTTTCAGTTTGCGGGGCAGGCCCATGATTTCTCCAGTATTTCAATGCGCCCGCGCTGGCGCGGGCAGGGTGGGGATGGTGACGCCTGTACGACTATGCGGCGATGCGCGAGGCGAAGTCGGCCAGGTAGCGGTCGGTAATGCGCTGCTGGAATTTCAAGTTTTCCAGCGGCGGCACGGGCGTGTAGTCGTAGTCGATGGCCAGCTTGCCGTCTTTCAGCCCGGCCTTGTCGTTGTATTGCTCGTCATACCAGGCGTGGCCATCGATGATGTAGCCCTGCAATTTCAGGTCGCGGAACTTGGCATTGATGCTTTCCAGCAGGTCGCGCACCAGGGAGGGATGCAAAGGCACATCGACATAGGCGAAGTGCGCCTCGGCGATGGTGTCGGCCAGCACCTGGGCCGTGCGCGTGTAGCTTTCGAAATAGAAGAAGCCGCCGGGCGCCTCGCAGGTGCGCGAACCCCAGAAGCGGTAACCGCCCATGTTGATCAGGGTCGTCACTTCCTTGGCGTTGAGCATGCCGGCATCGGTGGCCGGGTCTTGCAAGTCGAAAAACACGTCCTTGCTGATGCCGGTCGGGCCGTTGACGACCACGTTGGACAGCGTCTTGTGCCAGCCCGTCTCCTCGTCGATCTTGGCGCGCAGGCCCATGGCGTAGGCAACGGCGGACATACTGGCCTCGGCATCGATGGCGGTATCCCAGTTCACAAAATCCGGCCAGATGAGCATCAGCTCGCGCTGGCCGAACTGGCCGCGGTAAGTGATGGCTTCCGTGGCGGTGGCGCAGCCGTAGGCCGACGCATAGGCAAAGGCGCGCAGCCGCTGCGCCACGCTGGCCAGGGCATTGGTGACTGCCTGGGTGTCCAGCCCCGGCGCGCCCAGGATGCGCGGTTTCACTCCCAGCTTGCTTTGCGCGGCCAGCAAGGCCTGGGCGCCCAGGTACTGGCCGTCCGGCGACACGCCGCCCACGGCGTTGGTGGTGGTCTCGGCTTCCGTCTCGCCTTCGGCCACGCGCACCACGACCGTCAAGGGTTTGGTCTGCGCGGCGATGGCCGCCAGGCTGCGGTACAAGGTGCCCGTCTTGCCGGCCTTGCCCATGGCGGCCAGCACGTTGGTGACGAGCACGGGTTTATTCAGCGGGAAGGCGGCCGCGTCGGCATCGTCGGCCGTGGCGATCAGGCCCAGCACGGCCGTGGACACGGTGCGGATCGGGCGCGAACCCTCGTTGATTTCAATGACGCGCACGCCATGGTGGTAGTCGGTGGCCATAGGGCTCTCCTGGTGAGTGGTGAAAAGGCGTTACTGGGTGGATGCCATGCCGGCGCTATCATCGAATGCGCGCCGCGCCTCGCCGGACAGGGTGGCGGCGATGCGTGCGTATTCGGCGCTGACGGCCACTTGCAGCGCCTCGATGTCCTGCGCGGCGGCAACCGTCGGGCAGATGGTGATGTCGAGCAGCCAGGCGCGCGCCGCCGCGATGGCTTGCACGGTGCCGGCGTCGCCATCGGCCATGGCGGCAAAGCCGATGCCGGCCAGGCGGTTGAGGATGGCGTCGCGCACCTGGCGCACGGATGCCAGATAGGGCGCGGCGAGCGTGGCAAAGGAAGGGGCGGGCGGCGCGGTGATTTTCCAGCCACCCGTTGCCAGGCGCTTGATGCCCCCGCCGGCGCTAATGGCCGCGCGCAGCTTGTCCTCGTCATTGCTGCTGACGTCGATGGCGTCGGCCGGCCAGGTGCCTGCGGCTTCATAGTCCGCACGCATATCAACGGCGTAGAACGCGCGCGTGGTGATCGAAAATACTTTATCCATGATTAACTCCCCAAGGCGAACCAGTTGGCCAGCACGCCGGCAGGCGCCGGGCCGCCGGCGGCGTTCCAAAAATGAATGCGGAAACTGCCAGGCGTGATCTGTGTGACCGTGGCATAGCCCGCGCCCGAATTGATTTCCAAGGGCACGACAAAGTGCGCCGCCGTGGGAAAGGCAATCGAAAACGCGACGATGGCGGTGCCCGAGGCATCGGAAAACACTTGCCCCCATTGTTCGATCTTGCCGCTGGGCAGCTTCTGATAGCCCTGGGTGACCAGCGCCGCGCCAAAGCGGGCCGAGTAGGCCAGCGACAGGCTGCCGTCGCGCAAATACCAGCCTTCGTTTTTCGAGCACACGAAGGTCGCCGTATCGCCCACGGCCAGGGCCATCGACGTCAGAAAATTGGAGTTGCCATTGACCAGCTTGTCGGTGCCCTGGCGCGCAATGCTGCAGCCCGAGGCGTTGGACGACATGAACGAGATTTCCGCGCCGCTGGGGACGGCGGACGACAGGGGCAGCACGGCCGCCACGTTATTTCCGTTGAACACGAACACGCAGCCGGTGGAATCGGGCGTGAGCGTGGTGCTGGCGGGAATGCCGATGGTCCGGGATTTGTTGCCCAATTGCTTGGCCAGTTGCTGGTCGCTGTAGGCGCGCGCGTTGGCGTCCTGCTGATCGACATACGCGACCTTGGCCAGCAGCGGGTGCGGGTCGGCGGCTGCCTGGTGCTTGGCCAGTTGCTGGTCGCCATAAGTGCGCGCACTGGTGTCCTGCTGATCGACATAGGCGACCTTGGCAAGCAGCGGATGCGGGTCGGCGGCTGCCTGGTGCTTGGCCAGTTGCTGATCGCCATAGGTGCGTGCGCTGGTGTCTTGCTGATCGACATACGCGACCTTCGCCAGGAGCGGATGCGGATCGGCGGCGGCCTGGTGCTTGGCCAGTTGCTGGTCACCATAGGCCCGTGCGCTGGTGTCCTGTTGATCGACATAGGTGACCTTGGCCAGCAGCGGGTGCGGATCGGCGGCCGCCTGGTGCTTGGCCAGTTGCTGATCGCCGTAGGTGCGTGCACTGGCGTCCTGCTGATCGACATAGGCGACCTTCGCCAGCAGCGGGTGCGGGTCAAGAGAGGCTTGGTGCTTGGCCAGTTGCTGATCGCCATAGGCGCGTGCGCTGGTGTCCTGCTGATCCACATAGGCGACCTTGGCCAGCAGCGGGTGCGGGTCAAGAGCGGCCAGGTGCTTGGCCAGTTGCGCGTCACTGTAGGCGCGCACGGTAATGTCCTGGTCATCGACATATTTACGGGTGGCCAGGACGACAGACGGATCGATTTTCAGCTCGATGGCGGCCGTGCTGGCGACGATCAGCACGATGCGTACCACTTGCGTGCGCGCGCTGCCCTCGGCCATCACAGGTTTATAGCTGGGCGGGCAGTTGGCCACCGCGCACAGGTCGCCGGCCTCGTCGTAGATACCGATTTCGCGTATCCACCAGCCGCCCACATTCTCGGGCAGCACCTGTTCGACTATGATCTGGCTGGCATTGGCCGGATCGATGCTCAGCTGATTCAGGCCGGCGCGGCGCACTTCATGCACCAGTGCCTTTTGCGTGCGTGATGGCATGGGCAGATTGCCGTTGCCGTCGCCCACGGCCATGGTTTTCAGTTTCAGGGTTTGACCCAGGGCGATGGCGTTGGCCAGCTTGGCCTCGCCCACTTCGGTCAGGATGGCGAAATATGTGCTCATGGATAGATGGTCAGGGTGTCGATGGTATGGGATGCGCCGGCCTGCAACAGCGTGCCGCGCACTTCGATGGTTTCCGCGATCCAGGGATACACGGTCATGGCGTCGCCGTGGTACGCACAAGCGCCCGCGTAGACGTTGCCACGGCTTTCCAGATAGATGGCCAGGCCCGTCATGTGACGGCTGACGGGCTTGGCGTCGGCAATCAGGCGTTCCATTTCCTGAAACATGGCGTCCGTGATGCCCGAGTCCAGCACGCCCACGTCGAGGCGGAAGGTGCCCGGCACGCCGGGCGGGGTGGTTTGCCACCATTCTGTGATGCGGATCAAATAGCCCAGGGACTCCACCACGCGGCGCACGGCGGCAATGGTGCCCTTGTGCTTGTGGACGAAATAGGACGCCTTGATGGCGCCGCGCTTGATTGACTCGGGCCAGGCGTCGTCCCAGCGGTCCACGGAACAGGCCCATGCCAGAAACGGCAACAAGTTGACGGGGCAGCGGTCGGCGTTCCACAGGTCGCGCAGCGGCACGGGCACGTTGACCAGCTCGGCACAGGCCACGGCAATGGCGCGCTCCAGCGCCGTGGTGTTGGGTGGCAGGGTGGGCACGTGCTTATTCATCGAGCACCACCACATTGAGCTTGATGGCCGTGCAGCGCGCGGCCTGGGTGGCGTTCAGTTCGATATCGGCGGCCGGGCTGGTGAGCACGACCTTGCGCACGCCCTCGACGTGGACGGCTGCGCTGCAGGCGGATCGATAGATGCTGTGGCCCAGCGGGCGGCGCGGCTGCGATACGCGCACGGCGTTGGTGCGCGCGGCATCCAGCAGAATGGGCACTTCCGGCCCGACGCCGATAAACAACGTGGCCTCGATCTGGTAATCGATGACTTGGGCGGCTTGCACCGTCAGGCGGTCGCCCAGGGGGCGCACGTCCTCGGCGTTGAGCGCGCGCGCCACGATGGCCAGCAGCGCGGCGTCGGCGATGCCGGTCTCGTTGTTGGCCAGCACTGTGACGATGACGTGCGCTGGCGCGGGGCTGGTGGCGCTTGCGTCTTTGACGCGGCCGTCGCTGCTGCGCGCGTGGAACTCGTAGGATGCTTTCGGGCCGGCCACGGACAGGCCGTCCGGCGCTTCCTGGATGCGCAGGCGGTAGGCGTCGTTGTCTTCCATGACGGCGGCCACGGGCGGCAGGGTGTTGGGATTGGCCGGCGTGATGGTCAGGCGCGCCACGTTGACGTTGGCGCCCAGCTGGTCCAGGTCGCCATCAAGGGCGAACGCCAGCATGACGGCCTTGCCCGCCTCGTTGACGCGGTTGCGCAGGATGGTTTCCTGATAGCTGTTCTCTTCCAGCAGCTTGGTGGCCGGTTCCGATTCCAGTTCCAGCAGCGCCGTGACGGCGGCGCGCTCCGCTTCCGGCAGCAGGCTGACCAGGTGCGCTTTGCGCTTGGCGAGGATGGCCTCAAAGTCCAGCACTTCCACCACGCTGGGCGCCGGCAACTGGGTCAGGTCGATAGGCGTGCTCATACGACGCCCCCTTGCTTGACGGGCACGGCCAGGGTGATGCCCTGGCCATCGGCCGTGCCATCGAGCAGCAGGGCGATGGCGCCGTCCGTGTCGCGCGTGAGCTGCACGCTGGCGAGCTGCAAACGCGGCTCCCAGCGGCGCAGGGCAAAGGCCGTGGCGGCATAGATGCGCAACTGCGTGGCGCTGTTCAGGGGCTGGTCGATCAGCTCGGGCACTTCGGAACCATAGCGGCGGCGCCGAATGCGCGAACCCATCGGCGTGGTGAGAATGTCGGTGACCGACTGGCGCAGGTGGCCCAGGCCCGTCAGGCTGCGCCCGGTGGCGGCGTGCATGCCCATCATGGCAATGGCCCTTCTGACTGGTCGTCACCTTGCTTGACGCCGCCGTGCGGATGCTTGAGCAAGCTGATGGCGCCGGCCAGCACGTCCTCGCTGGCCTTGATTGTTCCTTGCACGGCCATGGCCACGCCGCCAGCGGCGCCGGCCTTGGCGTTCACGCCGCCGTTTAGGGTGGTGACGCCTTCCACGGTGGTGGATTGCTTGACGACCAGGTTTTTCATGACCGTCAGGTCGCCCGTGCAGATGGTGCTGGGCGCGTTCGACGTCACCTTGTCGGCGGTGATGGTGGCGGTGCCGCCGGGTAAATTGGCTGTCAGAGCGTGGGCCGCGTGGTCGTATTGCACCACGGCGCCGTCAGGGTAGTGCGTGGTGTGGATGGTGGGGCTGGATTCGGGCGCGTCAAACGCCTGCGAGTACAGAGCGGGCAGGATGATGCCGCGTGTCAGGTCGCCGCCCGGGGAAAGGACGATCACTTGTTCGCCGACAGTCGGCGCCGACCAGGTACGCGTGCTGCCGGCGCGGCGGGTGGCCCATTTCAGCCATTCGGTGGTAAGTGTCGGCCCGAGCCGCACGCGCGCCTTCGTCCCGTTGACCTCGGCAATGGTGCCCAGACGGATCAAGTTTTGCAGCAAGCGGGAGAGGTCGGACAGGTCGGCGTTCATGCATTGCATGTTGCCGAAGTCCGCGTACGGATGCACGCTGGGGAAGGTTGTTATCTCGAATAATAGCTAACAAGAAAAATCACCGACTAAGTAATGAACTTAAGCCAAACTATTGTGATGCAATTTTTCCATCGATAAAGTGATAGTTCCCGGGTTTTGATTTCATAGGCCCGCTGCATGAAGGACATTTTTTCTCTGCTATTATTGCTCCATTTATTGTTAAATCCATATTTGGAACTATGGGAGTAAATTCTCCACTTATTCCACATTTTTCACATGTAACAAAAATTGAAAAGTTCTTAGTGTGTTTTTCTCGCGTCGTTGATCTTAGATTTGGAATGATGTAATGACCTAAAGAAGGGCGCCCTCTACTCTCTGATATTCTGCGGTATGTGTTTGTTACTCCGCCAATGAAGGCCAAGATTTCGTCATATCCGCTTTGCTTAGTTGTTCCAATCCATTCGTCCTCTTTTTCATACCAATATTCTTTTCCTGCAATACAGATGGCTCGAATAAAAGGATACTCGTTAGAGTAGATATTCTTATAACGCTGAGCTTCCGTAATTCCTGTTCCTTTTAAGTCAGATCGGAGAGCAAAAATAGCAGAGCGAACTCTTTCTATTTTATGATTAATTTCATTTCCGTCCTTATCTTGTTGTCCTGGTCTATAAAAAAAATTATCATGCAAATTTTTTGCACTTTCATGAGCTAGCCTTAATTCTTTTATGTTTAATGTTGTCTTTACTTCAATTGCATATAGGACGGACTCAATAGGAAAAATTCCTAGTTTTCTATCAAAAAATATTGGAGGGAGAATAGATTTATCATATAAAATAATATCAATCTGATTTGATAATATTCCACTATAGCTATCTGTTATCTGGCCTGTTCCAACACCTATGTCGCTTGGTAGTAGTGGGGAGAAAAGGTCGGCGATGAGTATTTCAAGTATCGATCCTTTTACGCCTTGATGCGATATTTTTGATGTGGCAGCAGCTTTAAGTAAGGCCGATTCGACTCTGGAACGAAATATTTTCTGGTATTGATTTTCGATTGCCATAATGTATTCTCATTTTTGGTGCGTATGATGATACGAAAAGGATATTTTTAATATTTTTATTGCCTGTTAAGTAGCATGATTATCCTTTGTTATTTAATGGTAGCCACCTGATAAATGGACTTCAAACGTCAATTTTTTGTCGCTCAGCGCAGGTATTATAGGACTGTAACTCATCTGATAACTAATGTCAGTTGGAGTTTTCATTAAAACATCTTAGCTTTTTTCATGTGATTTAGGAGTGATTCGCGTATCAACGTCCGATCCAGCTCACTCAAGCCCAGCAGCGGCCGCTCCGGGTACTTGTACAGTGGGCCCTTTTTTGACATGCGGTCTTGCCGGCCAAACTGATGCACATGCGCCACGCGCGCCACCCAGCCAAAGAATCCGACTTCGATCTGGTCACCGTTCGCCTTCACTTTCAAGTGTTTGGCGGTGCGAATCTTGGCAAACATCGCCGCCTTCTGCCACTTGATGCGCCCATTCTTCCCCTTGAGTTCCTTGCGCCGCTTGCGCGCCGGATAGGCCGTCCCGTCCGGTCCCTGCTGCGCCTTGATGCGCTGCGCCTGGCTGCGGCGCAGGTCGATGGCCACCTTGTGATTGATGGCGCGGCGCTGGGCTGGCTGCAGCTTGGCCAGCAGGGCGCCGGCCCAGGCCTCCAAAGCGTGCAGGTCGTCGCTCATGGCGTGGCCTCGGGCGTGCGCCATTCGGCCAGCAGGGTGTCGCCGTCATACAGTTTCCAGAACTCGTCCGCGTAGGCTGGCATGTGCTGTATTTCGGCCAGGTGTTTGATGTCGAGGCGCCCGGCCTCGCCGGTCTTGACGGCCACGCGCTCGGTCAGGTCCAGCTTGATGGAAATGTCGACCGTTTCATGGTTGTTGAAATCCACCTCGAAGGCGATGCCATGCTTGCGCGCTTCCTCGTTGGCCATCAGGTCGCGCTGGTGGACTTTGAGCCAGGCGATCAGGGCCACCATGATGGCGTCGGCGTCGCCCGCGTAATCGGTCACGATGAGGTTGAGCTTGAAGCGGTATTCGAAGGAGAGGGAGCCGGTGGCGGTGGCCACCACGTTGCCCTCGTCGGCGAAGACCAGCAGGCGGTCGGGGTCGCGCTGCAGGTCGGGGATGGCGGCGGCCAGGTGCTGGCGCAGGCTATTCGGTTTGTACATGGTAGGTGTCTCGTACTAGGTTGTAGGCGTCGATGCAGGCGTTCAGTTGCCGGGTGGCGTCGTCGCCGTCGCCGGCAATGGTGTCAAGAGCTGCCGCAGTCGCTGGGTCAAGTTCGGCGCGCGCTTGGTTCCGATGGCCTGCGGCAGTGGCGGTATCTGTAACTGTGGCGCACTGGCTGCTGGCGACGGGGATTGACAGGCGCACAGCACCGCTGCGCACGTCATAGTTAAAACGGTCACGCTCGGTTTTCGCATGGGTTTGCTCCTGGGTGAGGTGGTCGGCGCGCAGCATTAGGGCGGCGCCAGCGGCGCGCTCCAGCGTCAGCACGCGGGTGGTGGCCTGGGCCAGTTCGGTGGCGGCATTGGTTTTGCTGGTCGCGGCCGCCCGTTGCAGTTCGGCGATGCTGGCGTCCTTGCGCCAGCCCTGCGTCGTCCAGCCCGCGATGGCGCCGCACAGCAGGCAGGCGGCCAGCGGGCGCCAAGCGGTCGTGGTCACATGGTCACCCGTTCCTTGATCCAGCCGAACAGAAAACGCCGCTGGGTCTTGTTGGCCTCGGTGATTTCCAGGTAACGCGCCGCCTGCAGACCGTTCAAGGCGCGCAGCAGCACGGTGGCGCCATCCTGGCCGCGCCATTTCAGGAAGGATGCAAGAGCGCCCAGCGACTGTGCGCCCAGGCGGCCGTCGACGAACAGGGCGGGGTAGCGTGTGCCCGTGTCGTTAAAACCGTTCAGCCAGCGCTGCAGGAACTCGGCCGCGCGGTGCGGCCCCATGTTCACGCCCGTGTCGATCATTTCGGCGCCGATGCCGGCATGCAGGGCCAGCACCTGGTCGAACTTCGGTTCCGTGATGTAGCGGGCCGTGTAGATGGCGCGGGCCACGGCCACGGGCAGCTCGCGCATCGGCCCCGTGTAGCCGTTGGCGCGCGCCACGGCCACGGTGATGCCGTAATTGGTTTCGCCGCCCGCATCAAGAGGGTCGTTCACGTAACCGCCTTCAGCGCGCAGGATGGCGTCGATGGTGCGCGCGATCAGCGGGTTTTCAGTGGTGGCCATCAATGCTCCTTCGCGTCTTTGACCAGCTCGGCGATGTCCTTGTCGCTGCGGCGCTGGAACCACAGGGCCACGGCGCGCGATACCCACCAGCCGGGCGCGCCCACGATCAGGTCGATGGCGGACGCGTTGACGATGGCGCCGATGGCGGGGAGCTGGGCGCACAGCAGCTGATACACGGTGCCGCCCAGCAGGCACGAGAACACGCCCGCGCAGGCCAGGCGGGCGACGAATTCGCCCTTGTTGAAGGTGCCGTCGCTATTCAACGGCGGCAGCACGATGTACAGCATGGCCGCGCCGACCATGCCCAGCGCCGCCTTGAAGCCGTACAGTTTGACCAGGGTGGCGAAACCACCAAACGATTCTGCGGACATTGCTTGATTCTCCGGGGTGAAGTTAGATAGATTTTTCATGAGGGTAAAAAGATGGATTGCTGCGTTAATCCCATAGCTGCACAAGATCGGCTGCGGCCAGCTGGCCCGTGCTGGGCGCCGGTTCGGGCAGGGTGACGACCAGGCCGGCCGGCAGCACGGCGCCGTGGTGCGCCAGCGCGGGATTGATTTCCAGGGTTTGCTCGACGTATCCCGCGCCGTCGCCCAGGTAGCGCCACACCAGGGCGTCTACCGTGTCGTGCTGCCGCGTGCGCACCTGCATCAGATCAATTCCACGGTCAGGTGCGTGCGGCCGACCATATCGGCGATGGCCCATTGCGCATTGCGCCGCTGCGCGCCGGGCGCCTCGTCCAGCCATTCCATGCTTTTCTTGTCGCTGACGGAGGTGGCCGTACTGTCGTAGTCGCGGTAACGCTCGATCAGATCCGCTTTGGCCGTGCTGTAGACGGCGCGCCGGTACTGCGCCAGCAAACGGGATTCGCGGTTGATGCGCGTGGCCGGCACGTCCACCAGGGCGGCGATACCTGCGGCGGCCTGCTTTCCCTGCCAGGCGGCAAGCTCGCGGTTGACCTGCAGGATGGCATCGACCACGGCTTGCACCAGGCGCGCATCGGTGACGGTGCCGTCCAGGCGCATGGCGTCGCGCACATCGGTGAGAAAGATGTCGGGAAACCAGCCGTCGTTCTCGATGACGCCGGGGACAGGCGCTGGCGCCGCCGGCGTGGTGCCGGGCGGGATGGACGGGGGCAGGGCCATGAAGGACATACGGGACGCTTTCAAAAGGGGCGGTGGACGGGGTTCATCAGGTCAATATCGTTGACGATGCGTGGCCAGAATCCCCCCGTGCCGCCGTGCTGCGGGGGATGCTCTTTACGTGGAACCAGCCGCGCGCTTGAGGCGCCGTTCCAGCCGTTCCATATCTTTCTTGACGCCGCACGACTCCGACAGGGCGCGGGCGCGTTTCAACTGGGCCATGGCCGTTTCCGCCTGCGCCACCAGCGCCGGGGCGATGTCCGTGTCGTCGGCCTGGTCCAGCACGGCGACCATGGCCAGGCCGATGGCCTTGTGCAGCTTGGCGCGCGCCTGGTCGGGCGCATCGCTGGCGGCCGTCAGCCGTTCCACCTGGCCCAGCACTTGGGCCGCGTGCTGCGGGTCGCTGGCCAGCTTGCCGTGCAAATAGCCTTCGGCGAACTCGTCCAGCATCAGCGTGGCGATGTCGCGGCTGTAGGTCTCGGGCAGGGTGAACTTGTGCGCCAGCGCGTATTCGGCCATGACCAGGGCGCGCTCGTACTCGCCTGTGTCGATGTGCCACACCAGCAGGGTGGCGAAGACGTCATCCTGGGCGCCCTTGCCGCCGGCCAGCACGCCGTCGATCCATTGCGCGTAATCCGGCAGCAAGGTGGCCTTGACCTCGATCTTGCGTTCGACCGACTGGATGGACTTCAGACGGCGGCGGTCGTCGGCCAGCTTGTAGAGCATCAGCTCGTAGGCCGTGCCGGTGGTCACGCCTTGCGGCGCGGCGGCGCCGGCCGTGCGCTCGGCCAGCATGCGCGCGCGGTGGCGCAGGGCGGGGGACTGGTTCGCCATCACTTGTCTTTCAGCTCGATGTTTTCCACCAGCGCGGCCAGGCCCACGTCTTCGATCACGTAGGCGTCGTTGGACGACTCGTAATTCTCGATGCGGTCGCGCTTGGGCACGTCTTCGACGCGGCGGCGGCGCGCGCCTTCCTGGAAGTAAATCGACAGGTTGTCGAAGCGGGTAATGAGGATGGCGTTGTCCGGGAAGAAGGGTACGCGCGCGGCCGGCAAGCCGCCGATGCGTTTCTGGCTGATGATGATGTCGGCCGCCAGGGTTTCCGTGGGCGCCTGTTTGGTGTTGACCAATGGAAAATACTTGTCGTTCAACAGCTTGCGCCCGACGATGGCCACCAGATTGGTGTCTTCCTGATACCACGGGTCCAGCAGGTTGACGGCATCGGTGACGGCCGCATCCAGATTGGCATAGTCCGCATCAGTCGCGTCGCCGATGATGACCTTGCCCGGCATGCCGGCGGCCACCAGGCCCAGCACGCGCTCGGGCGCCAGTTCGCGCAGGTGCTGCAGCCAGCCTTTATTGACGTCCTGCAGCAGCGGATTGGCGTCCAGATCGGTGTCGGCCATGGCCTTGACGCCATTGAAGCCGATGACGATGCGGTCCAGCGCTTGGCGCGTCCAAATGGCATTGGCCACGCGCGACTGGAAGTCGGCGAACTTGGCCCAGGCGTCCAGCTTGGCATAGTTCAAATGCGTGTCGAAGTTGGTTTGCTCGCAGCGGTATTTGGTGCCGTCCAGGGTGGACAGGTCGCGCGTCTTGCGTTCCTTGTCTTTGGTGTTGGTGCGGCCGGCAATCGGGCCGGAGACGCCCAGGCCCAGCTTTTCGCCTTCCTGCTCGGACACGCCGATGATGTTCACTTTCGACAGGAACTCGCTCGATTCCTGCATCTTCGTTTCCAGCTTTTGCTGCACGCTGGGCGTGACGCTGAAGGTCTTGGCCACGTTGTCCGTGTCGTTCAGCTGTCCCAGACGGGTTTCGTATTGGCCAAAGACCTGGCGCGTTTGCTTTTTCATAAATCAGTGCTCCGTTGTTGAATTGGGGGAAGAAAGGGCGAGGGCGCTTAAAACTCGGTCTGCACGGCGCCGTCGTTGCCGGTGGCGGCCGGGCGGCGCGGGCCGTTGCCGGGCGCTTCATCCATTTGCGCCTTGAAGGCGGCCAGCTCGTCCTGCGTGGCCTTCAATGCCGTTTCGGCCGCGTCGATGCGCTTCGCGGCGTCCGCGTAGTTGTCGTTGGCGGTGACGACGTGGCCGGCCAGCGCCTCGACGGCTTCGCTGATGTCGGCGAATTGCGCGGCGTCGGCGCCGGATTTGTTCGAAAAGCGCGACAGCAGGTTTTTCACGGCATCGGCCAGCTTGATGCCCTGCGGCTCGTCAAATTCCAGCGTCACCTCGACGGCGGAGGTGAACAGGTTGGTGCTTTGCTGCTTGCGGCTGGCGGAGAATTGCAGCGCCTCGGTGCCCAGGCTGGCCGGGCTGTCGGTGACGCCCAGGCCGACCAGGTAGGGCTGTGACGAGTCGGCAAAGTCGGGCTGAATTTCCAGGCTGGTGTAGAGCTTTTGTTTCGCCTTGTTGATGGCCACCAGCTCCGGCGTGGGTTCGATCTGCGCGAACAGGGCCAGTTTTTTGCCGCTGTCGGTGTCCACTTCCTCGGCTTTGACGGCGATCACGTCGCCGTAGGCTTTAAATTGGCTGTCGGGCAGGATGCCTCGAATGTGCTCCAGCCAGATGCGGGCGCCGTAGGTTTTCGGGTTGTAGGTGGCGGCGATCTGTTCGATGGTGGCGCGGTCGATGTTGCGGCCGTCCGTGGTGGCGCCTTCGGTGGCAACGCGGAAAAATTTCGATTTGGACATGGTAGGCGTTCTCGGTTGATCGGATAACGCCATGGTCAACGTCTTGGCGCCGCGATTCAATGCGCTGCGGGTTGCTATGGGCCATAGCGACTTTTGCCTTCCCCCGCTCCGCGCGCGCGCGGCCTACGCTGGCGGCATGCTGACAATCGAGAAAACAAGCGAACAAACCACCGACCAAATCATCGGTGAACTGGCCGTGCCCGAGTCCGAGCCACGGCGCGCCGCGCGCGCCCTGTACTGGAAGGGCTGGCGCATTTCGTCCATCGCCCGCCACCTGGGCATCAAGCGCAGCACCATCAATAGCTGGAAGCTGCGCGACGAATGGGACAAGGCGCAGGCCATCGAGCACGTCGAGGCGTCGGCCGAGCTGCGCCTGGTGAAACTGATCGAAAAAGAGGTCAAGAGCGGCAGCGACTACAAGGAAATCGATTTGTTGGCGCGCACCATCGTGCAGATGGCGCGCGTGCGCCGCTATGAGCAGCCGGGCGGCAACGAGGTCGATCTCAACCCCAAGCTGGCGAACCGCAACGCGGGGCCGAAGAAGAAGCCGACGCGCAACGATTTCAGCGAAGAACAGAAAATCCAGCTGCTCGACGCCTTCCAGGATTCGCTCTTCGACTATCAAAAGATCTGGTATCGCAACGGCGACCAGCGCACGCGCGCCATCCTCAAGTCCCGCCAGATCGGCGCCACCTGGTACTTCGCGCGCGAAGCGCTGGCCGACGCCATGGAGACGGGCCGCAATCAGATATTCCTGTCCGCTTCCAAGAGTCAGGCCCACGTCTTCAAGCAATACATCGTGCAATTCGCCCGTGAGGCGGCCGGCATCGAGCTGACGGGCGACCCCATCGTGCTGCCGAACGGTGCGCATCTGTACTTCCTCGGTACCAATGCGCGCACGGCGCAGGGCTACCACGGCAATTTCTACTTCGATGAATTCTTCTGGACGCAGAACTTCCAGGAGTTGAACAAGGTGGCCTCGGGCATGGCCATCCACAAGAAATGGCGCAAGACCTACTTTTCCACGCCATCCTCGACCACGCACCAGGCTTACCCGTTCTGGACGGGCGAGCTGTTCAACAAGCGCCGCGCCAAGATGGATCAGGTCAACATCGATGTGAGCCACGGCCGCCTGTCGTCGGGCTTTACGGGCGAGGACAAGATATGGCGCCAGATCGTCACCATCCTGGATGCCGAGCGCGGCGGCTGCAACCTGTTCGACATCGACGAGCTGCGCAATTTCGAGTACAGCCCGGACCAGTTCGACAACCTGCTGATGTGCAACTTTATCGACGATTCGGCCTCGGTCTTCCCGCTGGCCGAGCTGCAGCGCTGCATGGTCGATTCCTGGGTCGAATGGGACGACTACAAGCCGTTGCTGGGCCTGCGCCCGTTCGGTAACCGGCCCGTGTGGATCGGCTACGACCCGGCCTTGAACGGCGACAGCGCCGGCTGCGTGGTGCTGGCGCCGCCGATGACGGCCGGCGGCAAGTTTCGCATCCTGGAACGACACCAGTGGCGCGGGCAGAGTTTCGAAGATCACGCCGACGCCATCCGCCAGATGACCCAGCGCTACAACGTCGAGTACATCGGCATCGATACCACGGGCATGGGCATCGGCGTGCTGCCGATCGTGCGCGGCTTCTTCCCGGCCGTCACGCCGCTGAACTACTCGCCCGAAGTCAAAACGCGCATGGTCTTGAAGGCCAAAAACATCATCAGCAAGGGCCGGCTGGAATTTGACGCCGGCTGGACCGACATCGCGCAGTCCTTCATGGCCATCCACAAGACCCTCACCCCCAGCGGGCGGCATGTGACGTATGTCGCCGGCCGCAGCGACGAAACCGGCCACGCCGATCTGGCGTGGGCCTGCATGCACGCCCTCGATCACGAGCCCTTCGAAGGCACCACTGACAACCACCAATCTTTCATGGAGATTTATTCTTGAGCAAAGCACGACACTTGCGCGCGCGCGGCCGCCAGGCCCAAGGCGCGCCATCAACAGCGGCCACGGCGCCGGCCGCCGCCGGCATCGAGGCGTTTTCCTTCGGCGATCCCACGCCCGTGCTCGAGCACGCCGACATTCTCGACTGTTTCGAATGCTGGAAGAACGGCCACTGGTATGAGCCGCCCGTCAACCTGGCCGGCCTGGCCAAGTCGTTTAACGCTGGCGTGCACCACAGCAGCGCCATCCACTTCAAGGCCAACGTGCTGGCGTCCACCCTGATTCCCAGCAAGTACCTGTCGCGCGACGCCTTCAAGCGCATGGCCTTGGACTTCCTGACGTTCGGTAATGCCTACCTGGAAGACCGGCCCAGCCGCAGCGGCAAGGCGCTGGCGTACCAGCATGCGCTGGCCAAGTACATGCGGCGCGGCGTCGATCTGGATACCTACTTTTTCGTGAACGGCTACCAGGCCGTGCACGAATTCGACAAGGGCCGCGTGTTTCACCTGATGGAACCGGACGTGAACCAGGAGTTGTATGGCGTGCCGCAGTACCTGAGCGCCTTGCAATCGGCCTGGCTCAACGAGGCGGCCACTTTGTTCCGCCGCAAGTACTACAAGAACGGTTCGCACGCCGGTTTCGTCTTCTATATGACGGACGCGGCCGCCAACACCCAGGACGTGGACAACCTGCGCCAGGCCATGCGCGACAGCAAGGGGCCGGGCAACTTCCGCAACCTGTTCATGTACGCGCCGAACGGCAAGAAGGACGGCATCCAGATCCTGCCCGTGTCGGACGTGGCCGCGAAGGACGAGTTTTTCAACATCAAGAGCGTCACGCGCGACGACCAGCTGGCCGCGCATCGCGTGCCGCCGCAGCTGATGGGCATCCTGCCGAACAATGCCGGCGGCTTCGGCGCCGTCGAGCCTGCCGCGCGCGTCTTCGCCCGTAACGAGCTGGTGCCGCTGCAGGCGCAGTTCATGGCCATCAACGAGTGGGCGGGCGTGGAAGTGGTGCGCTTCGCCCCGTATGACCTGGCCACGGGCGGGGAGGGCGCGCAATGAGCGATCACGTCGACAACACGGACAAGATCATCTTCGCGGAGGTGGCACGCGGCCTGGCCGCCGTGCGGCGCCGGCCGGGCCTGGTGGCGCACGGCTGCTGCCACTACTGCGACGAGGCGCTGGCGCCCGCGCTGCTGTTCTGCAATGCGGACTGCCGCGACGATTACGAGAAGGAGAAGGCGGCCAAGGCGCGCGCCGGCCGCACAGGATGACCGTCACGCCGCGATAGCCGGCGGGGCAGGGCCGCGCAGCCCAGCCGCGCCGAAGCGCCCCAGCCACCGCACAAGCCGCCCACGAGGCGGCTTTTTCACGTCCCGACGAATGATATTGCTATGAAAGCAAGAAAAAAGCCCATTTCGGCCCGGCGCGCGCAGTTGTCCCCCCTCCACACCTGCCCGCTATATAGGGCTCTTTTGACTCAAATTTGCGCCATGGCCGAAGGCGCATGAGGACTGGCGCGGCGGGGCGAAAAGGGGGCATGCGATTTGACGCATTTTGACGCACTTTCATACATGTTGGTGTTGAGGGGCATCTACAGCTCTCGATTAGCGCGACCATTTAGTACGGCTTCAAAAGAATACGCCGTTACAGTCATGTTTTTGACCTGATTCGCCAAGTTGTTGCAATAGAGCAATTGGTCGCCGACCTAAGCCGTCTGTCTTTGACTGTCAAGAGTCAATTTCTTACTTTCCTGATCTATTTTCTCTTTGCTTGATTTAGCAGGTATAGCTCGCTGCTGATCAGGCGGTTCGTTGCTCTCAATAACTATGTGTGCCTCCGATGAAGCCAATCGCCTCTCAATGATCTTGCAATATTCTGGGTTTAGCTCGAATCCAACGAAATTGCGCCCCAAACGTTTTGCCGCTACCGCAGTAGTTCCGCTGCCCATAAATGGATCAAGAACTGTACCGCCAGGTGGGCATGAGACTTTCACCATGCGCTCGATAATTTCCAATGGTTTTTGGGTTGGATGATCAGTGCGCTCTGGATGGATTTTGTGAAGCCGCGAGACGCTCCACAAATCCTTCGGATTGCAGCCAATTTCCAGCCATTTAGCGCCGACAAATATTGAACGCGAACGAGCTTTTTTCGTTTCTGCGTCGTATGGAATTCTGACTGAATCAAGATCAAAATAGTAGCCTTTGTTTTTTACAAAAAAACCAATGGTATCGTGTACAGATGTAAAACTTCTAGTACTTCCGCCCATTGATGGGACTCGCCTATCCCATATGATCTCATTCATCATGGTCATACGCTTTTTTAACATGACAAAAATTTCAGGTGAAAAGCGCCACGTCAGAAATATAAAGAGGCTTCCGTTGGGCTTTAGCTTTGGAATGGCGGCATCGAGCCAAGTCTCCATCCATCGTAGATAAATACTCGATTCTTGCTTGTCGGAATCATTTCCATAATCTTTGCCGAGACCATATGGCGGATCTGCGAGGATTAGATCAATTGTGCCATCTGGAATCCGAGTTAAACCATTTATTGCATCTTCATTGAAGACTTTATTAACCCACATTATTATTACTTTCTTCAGATCATTATTTATTTCTTTGCGGTAACTTGCAAAAATGCTTATCCTGGCGAACGTGATCAGCTATTACGGTGAACATGACTGCTCCGCAAAGGACGGCGTTACGAGGTCAAATTTTAACGGTCGCGATGACGTTCCGGTGAGATTTTTCTCTTTTTGGCGGCTTTTGGTTGTTCAGTGCAGCTGGTCGCCTGTCAACTTGAAGCGTTTATTGCGCTGCATGGCACGGGCCATGATGGGATTCGCGACACTGGCGTCGCCGATCCGGAGATGCCGGTGTTCGAAGATAACAGGTTAGTGATGATGGGGGCTGTTGCCGGCCCGGTCGTCAATGATCTGCGGTGTATGCGGGCGCGACACGCCGTCAATACTTTTACCAAAAATGCCGAGAGAATGGTACAGGGTCCATCCATTCTGTTGTAATATGCGTAACGCTGTTGTTGCTCAATATCAACTCTTCGAAAGGCACTTATGGAATTGTACAGAGTCTATGTTCAAACTGACGATCACCCACACATTTTGGAAATGATTGTTGCGGGTGAGAATCTCAGAGATGCTAAAAAGAAAGCGCTTGGCCACGTAAAAGCTGCCAATCCAACGAAAGGACGCGCTGTTGCAACCTCTCAGAAGAACTCGACTGTCGTTGCAGCAAAAAAAACGGGCCTCGCAGGCGCTCTCGTTGTAAATAAGATGCCACTTACCATTCACAGGGAAATCATGAAGAATCTTAAGGAGGAAGATTAGGAAGGCGATGATTTATAGCTGAGATCGCACCGCTGTACCTGCTATGTTAGCACAATGAGGCATCTTGGACGGTTGCCCTTCTTTTGTGTCTCGGAGATGCCTTTGGTGGGACTGCTTTTGCGCTTGATGTTCACACGCCAAGTTGAAGCAACACTGTGGAGCGAAAATCTGACTCGGTCGTATGAGCGAAGTGCGTCTGAAATGATAAATGCCCGCCCTACAAAGCAAAAGCAGAGCGTGCAGTTTTGGTTTTCAGAGCTATTGGTTTTTCGCATTTGTTGACCGGAAAAGCGGGCCAGAACAGCGTGAATACTTGATTCATGGCGAGCTTCTCAAGCTTGCGCTTGCGTCCCGTGCTCGAAGGCCGCAGGTACCAGGCAACAGCGTGCTGCTGGAAAAGTCAAAGATCTAAAAATTCTGTTTCTTTTCCGTTGACGGTACAAGCGTAGGTACCCTGCTACAAGGTGGTCATATAAGGTGCATGAATACTAGCTGTATGCATTACACCGCTTCCGCCAGGAAATAAAGAAACCGCCTTCGGGCGGTTTTTTATTGCCTGGCGGAAACGAGCAGGGCGCCTTCGCGCCCTGCGTGTGAGATTCGAAGGGCTGGGCCTACCGGCCCAGCCCGCCCCGAATCCTCCACCCGCTGCCGCTGCGCGGCAGCCCCGCGCGCCGAGGGCGCGCGTTCGTGGTTCTAACTAGGTCTTCAACTGAGCCAGCTTCTACAGCGCCCCACGCATCAGTCCGTGTCCGAATAGCCGACCTGACCCTCTTGCCCCGACGACCTACTGGCCGCGCACCGCGTGCCGCCGCAGCTCGTGGGCATCCTGCCGAACAATGCCGGCGGCTTCGGAGCCGTGGATCCGGCCGCGCGCATCTTCCCCCGCAACGAGCTGGTGCCGCTGCAGGCGCAGTTCATGGCGATCAACGAGTGGGCCGGCGTGGAGGTGTTGCGCTTCGCCCCGTATGACCTGGCCACGAGCGGGGAGGGCGCGGCATGAGCGACCACATCGACAACACGGACAAGATCATCTTTGCCGAGGTGGCGCGCTGGCTGGCCGCGGTGCGCCGCCGGCCGGGCTTGGTGGCGCATGGCTGCTGCCACTACTGCGACGAGGCGCTGGCGCCCGCGCTGCTGTTCTGCAATGTGGACTGCCGCGACGACTACGAGAAGGAACAGGCGGC
Source organism: Janthinobacterium kumbetense (assembly GCF_023703445.1). Classification (NCBI taxonomy): domain Bacteria; kingdom Pseudomonadati; phylum Pseudomonadota; class Betaproteobacteria; order Burkholderiales; family Oxalobacteraceae; genus Janthinobacterium; species Janthinobacterium kumbetense. Next base: position 129,934 of record NZ_JAMQGR010000007.1, on the reverse strand, counting down.
GATGATCCGCGCCGGCCGCGCAGGATGAGCGTCACGCAACGATAGCCGGCAGGGGCGGGCGCGGATCATCGCCGCGCCGGAGCGCCCCAGCCACCGCACAAGCCGCCCACGAGGCGGCTTTTTCACGTCCGGACGAATGGAATTGCTATGGAAGTAAGAAAAATCCCCATTTCGGCCCGGCGCGCGCAGTTGTCCCCCCCTCCACACCTGCCCGCTAGTTAGGGCTCTTTTGACTCAAATGTGCGCCATGGCCGAAGGCGCATGAGGACTGGCGTGTCGGGGCGAAGAGGGGGAGTGCGATTTGACGCATTTTGACGCACTTTGAGCAGTTTTTCGTGCGGTGCGGCGTTCGAGTAGATATCGGCTTTAACGCGCTGAATCATTGAGCTCCGATTCGCGAGCCAGTTCTATGAGTTTTGAATCGTGCTTATCAGGCATATTTAAAAAATATGCTATAAATGCAACTTGTCGCGTGGCGGCATCCCATACAGGAGCATCATTTGAACAGACCCCTCATCGTCTTGGGCGACAAGACCAGTCACGGCGGCACAGTCATCAGCGCCGATCTCACCGTCGATATCAACGGCAAGTATGTCGCGCGCGTGGGTGACATGACAGTGTGTCCCAAATGTAAGGGGGCTTTCGCCATCAAGTCCGGTCCGAGCGACCTGGTGGATGGCAGCGGCAACGGCTATGCGCGTCACATGGATATGACCGCTTGCGGTGCGAAACTGATTTCCGGCCAAATAACCACGAGCTGGTCGGACGAATCGTCAATGGGCGACCCGGCAGCCGAAGACAAGATCGCAGCTCTGGAGGCCACGCCTCAGATCGCGGCCGTCACATCGTCGGGCATCTGTCTTGATTGCCTGCTCAAGGCTGCCCACGTTGGCAGTCCCGTGGTGATCCGCGAATGACGATGCTTGACGTCAGAATTCGGTGGGAACAGCGACGCGACGCGATGCCCGAGCTACACTTATACGCCTTGGTGGATGGTGCTCAGTACCAAACCCAACGCAACAAGCGGCTACTGGCCGGCACCGGACTTTTTCCCCTATTCAGAGGCACCCCGGACGCTGCGCTCAGGCATGCCGGGCCTTGGCTGGTCGATGTGGCCAGCGTGGCGGAGTCTTTTGTCGAAGAGCTGACTGCGCTTGAGCGCGATACTCCTTCTCTGTCTTGGCTGATCTCGCCACAAGACTTGGATGGACTCGCGCAACTGTTGCAACTGAGGCTGGAGGTGCGCCTGCCGGATGGCCGTAGCGCCTTGCTGCGTTTTTGGGACCCACGCGTCTTGGCCAACCTTGCTCAGACGCTCGATGCCGGGCAGCGGGAGGAATTTTTCAGCCATATTTACGAGTGGCACCTGCTGCACAACGGGCAGCGTGTTTGGGTCGGGAGGCAACATGCTGACGCTCACTGAGGAACAGTGGCAGGCCCTGCAGCAAGGCGAAGCCCGCCAGTTCGTCTCAATGGTATGCGATGAGTTCCTTGCTAACCGGCCTGACATGCTTGTACAGCCCGGCCGGGAGGCCGTTCTGGCACGTATGCAGAATGCGCATGACTATGCTGCCCGTGTGGGTTTCACCAGTACGCCGCACATTATGCGATTGATGTACCTGTCTGCTGATGCCGTACGTATTCATGATGATCCGTTGGTCAATGGCTATCTATGTAAACGCGGCGCGACTCCGGAGCAGCGCCTAGATGAAATCGATGCAATCATGCGCAACAAATTACAGGGAATGAACTGATGCCAGCAATTTTCATTCCTGTCGTCATTCCTGTCGTTGAGGCCGTTGCAGTGCGTGTACTGGCTGCACTCGGTGTCGGCCTCGCCGCCGGCGCTGCGGGCGAAGCGGCGCTTGAGCAGGCACGCAAACGCCAGGAAGAGGCCGATAAGGCTAAATCAGGCGCGATTGCGCGCACGGAGGCCACAACGAAAGAAAAAGAAAAGTGCAAAGAGTGCCCGCCGGACCGTGGTGCTCTTATGCCTGTCAATCACCACATGTCGCAAAACTCGATGGAGTATCAGGCCAGAATAACGGGATTTCCTACAGGCATGGAATGGTTATTTGAAGGAAAAGACTTCGACGGCTTTAAATCTGGCATGTGCTTGTTGCAAGAGGCAAAAGCAGAATACGATCAGTTTTTTAATAGAGAAGGTGAGTTTCTATACCCCTTTCAAGAAAAAATTTTCGTTGACATGGGGAAACAGGCCCTGGCCCAATCAATAATCGTAGGCAGAAACAAACCGGCCGCATTAACGTATTACTTCCAAACCGCGATGGCTTGCAGATATATGAAGCCAAAGTTACTCAGTTTGGGAATATCCGTCCTTCACATTCCATAATATCATGACCATAATAAAAGCCGCATTCAAAAAACTGACACCCGGCACATCGTTAGCCTTCCGGTCCAATGTCGAACAGATTGGGCCTATCGTCCGATTTCTGCAAAAAACTGATCCCCTGGGAAAACAGTGGTTCCTGATGGGGGATACCGAAGAGGAGTCGCTTCGATACCCAGCTTTCGACGCCCTGGGAGAACTCACCCCTGCAGCCGAGGCGGTACTCGAAACAGAGTTTAAAGGCGACAATATTCGTTATTTTGCTGCATGGAATGGAGAACTTAAGCAAGGCGATGGAGCGACTATTACTTTTCAGTTTCACGATGAGGACTGGCCTGCCTGGAGCCTTGAGATTAATTATCAAGGCGAAGGTATTCAACGTCTTGGGGGGCTTGATGGCGTGATAGAGCTTCTCTCAATGATTGCCGGTAGTCTTCAACCTAGCATCATCAATGTCGCACGCTATCAGTATTTTGAGAAGCAGGTATTCCAGGATCGGCCTGGCGTAGGCTGGATGCTCTACCTTCCGCGCGTGCTGGCGGTCCAGCAAGTGCCAGAGGCCCGCGCGCTTGTGCCTGTGATGATCACGGACGAGAAGGATAACGATAAACAAATCGGCACCATCATTGTCAGTGTCACCGACGTGCCGTTCTCGGACGAGAACCCTGAGCACGTCAAGATAGCCAACGCCATCGAAATCCGTTTGGTCGATCAAGACTTACTACCTCCTTTCGCGGACCACTAAGCGCTGGCTGTACAGACCACACTTGCACAAAAAAACGTTTCCGCATCGTCCGTGTGGGGGGGGTGAAAACAGTGCGTTGCAAGGTGGTGGAAAAACATTGCGTGCGGAACAAAATTACGCGTAAGCATTTGAACTGTATGAAGTATTTTGAAGACTTGAAAACTAGTGCCGGGTTAAATTGTTCGTGAGATTCGAAGGGCGAGGCTTAGCAGCTCAGCCCGCCCCGAATCCGCCACCAGCTGCCGCTGCGCGGCAGCTTCGCGCGCCCCAGGCGCGCGTTTGTGGTTCCAATTAGCTTTTCGACTGAGCCGGCTTTCACAGCACCCGACGCATCAGTCGGTGTCTGAATGGCGGCCTGACCCTCAGCCTGCGTGTCCTAGCGGGTCTGTATTGCGGACTTGTGGTCCAAATCTATTCGAGGCTGGCGAACGGCGAGGCAGCTTGCGGCGTATTCGCGCTGCGGTTCAATTCCGTGCTGATCCCCTGCCATTCGAACAGGTCGTCGCAGAGCAGGCCGTGCGTGTAATATGTGTGGCTTCGTTAAGTGTCAGCTTTGGTTTGATGGCAATTTTTATACTTGCGGATCGCAAAACCATGTGCGTGATGCAATAATTGAATAATTTTATAGCTATGAAAATGATAAACCTTCCTCGGTGGGTACGGCGATTTTTGCCGATCTATTTACTGGGACTTCCTCTAGGTGTAGGAGCTGAATCGATGCTGCAGTATCGCAATATTTCTCTCGGCGATGCGTCGCATAAAGTGTTGAAATTAGCAGAAAATGAGTTTCCTCGCGTTAAGTTGGAGTCTAGAGAGAATTCATTTGATATTCTTGCGATCATGGCTGGAGATGATCAAGGAATTATAGATAATTCATGCCGCTCCGCGGCAACCAGTGATTTGCAACAAGATTGTATATCAGCGCGTTTTATTTTTTCTGGCAAAGCACAGGGAGATCTTCTGGCCAGTGTTTTTGTTGACCAGGGTTTTAGTACCGCCATTAATCGAGACAGTCTTATTGTTATGCTTGTGGCCAAGTATGGACAGCCCAGAATAACTTCTGGAGATGTCGTTCCTGCAACTGATGTGAATCCTGAGTCGAAATTTATTTCGTTTCTTTGGGGAGGGTTGCGAACACCCGTAGGCATCTATCGTCCTAGCCGTTTCCCTTACAAAGATAGGGAAATTATTGGTGGTAAGTACATATCTGCAGTGATTTATTACCAGGGAGACTTGGCAAACGGTTATAGTTTTCGCATCGTTGACTCTGAAATGATGAACGAAAGCATGAAGGTGGATATGAGTGAACCACAAAGGTTAGAGGCTGAGCAGCGAACTCAAAACGATGCCTCAGAAAAATTTTGATTGGGACTTCATACCTTGCGAGAGTGCCCGTCAGACTGGTGGATGCCAATATTGTGCAGGCTGCATGAAGAACGACTTTTTTCTTTCCACTTGTCGCATTTACTCATCCTGAAGTTTTATCAAACCGTCTACTCCAAGGAGTGAATATGTTAACAAAACTGGCAAAAGCGCTGGGACTTAAACAGCCTAACGGCTCGAATGCCGAGCAAGATATCTTAATCCTGGCACTGAAAGGAAAATGTGCTGGCGACACCTATTACCACGACATGGATAAGTCGGTTTTTGACAGTGCGATGGAAGGCGACGATGAGGAGGATTTTTATCGCTTCTATGCTCGGCAGAGAGAGATAGGTATTCAAGCATTCAAAAAAGAAGTAGAAAACGATCTCTCGACATTGTCTGGATGTCAGCTTCATGCCATCGCTCAGCATCAAAATTATCATAATGGCGTATGGCTTCTAAGACAGGTCATAGCGCAACCAAAGTGCGAATTTGCCACAGCGTTTGGCATTTACTGGGCCAATCAGCCGGGCGATTACTATGCGCGATATGAGACACTCGATCTTGCTTGCGAGGACATCAATGCCCTATCCCATGCGAATGCCGTGTTGCTCAATGTGATCGAACACAAGACAAGGCTAGGAACATTTGCACAGACCGTTCCCGTTCCCGATGTTGCCTGTTTCCTGGATCGCAAGCCAGACTATTCCGTGAAACCGATGATAAATATTCCAGTTGAACTCCGTGTATAGTTGTGAGGAGCAGAGCTTGTGATATGGGAATTTATGCGGAGGGATGTCGATACCCTAGTCTTCGCAAGGTATTTATGCACCGATATTCGGGTGTGGGTAGTTTAGTAGGTACGGTTGTCGCTTGGCATCTAAAAGCCGCATAAAGCTTAGTCATTCGCATTACACCGCTCCGCCTGGCAATAAAAAACCGCCCGAAGGCGGTTTCTTTATTTCCCGGTGGAAGCGAGCAGGGCGCCTTCGCGCCCCGAATCCCCCTGTTTTTGTGACCCTAATGCACGCTCTTCATCAACACCAGCACAATGAACACGCAAAACACGATGTTGGCCACTACCAGCAGCATGCAAGTGCGCCACAGCGCGCCCCATTTGCCCAGGTTGTAGGTGCCGCGTAGCTGCAGAAACATGTGCAGGGGCGGCGCCACGCACACCAGCAATCCGATCAGCCAGCCCTGGTTGAGTATCGATAGCGGTATCAGCACGGTCAACAGCAAGGACATGAAGCACAGCGAGTACAGCACGAACACCGCATGCTCGTACATGGTCACGCCAGGCTTCCAGAAAAACATCAGCCACATGAAGGGCAGCGAGATCGGGATCAGCAGGAACGAGAACTTGTAGATCGTGTTTTTGAGCTTGTAAAACGCCAACTCGGGATTCTCTGCGGCGTGATGAAAGCTTTTTTCCAGCTCCGGAAAAGTGGCGTCGGGATTGGGCGGGCTGGACGCGATCCTGGAGACAGTCTTGTCGAACCAACCGGGCTCTCTCAGCTCAACTGCCTCCTCACTGTTCACTTTTTCGGGTGATGCGACGTACAGCAGGCGTTGCTCGGCTTCGTGTTGCAGCTTGCGCGAAACGGCCAGCGCCTTCTCGACACCGGCGACCCCGGTATTGGCCTTGCGGGCCTCCTCCAGCGCCTGCTCATTGCGCTCGACGCGGAGCTTGGCGGACGCGGCGTGGTTGGTCAGCGAGGCGATATTGGCGTCGCGGCTGAGAAGCTGGCCGCTGCCGAACGAGGTGACGAAGAAGGTCAGGAAGACCATGAACAGGAACAGCGCCAGCGGCGAAACATAGTTCTTGCGCTGGCCGTCGATGTAGCGGCGCGTCAGGCGGCCCGGAAAGGCCACCAGCAGCGGGAGCGTCTTCCAAGCCTTGGCGTCGAAGTGCAGGATGCCGTGCACGACTTCTTCGGCCAGGTGCAGCAGAGAATGGTGGATGTGCGCCGGCTGGCCGCAGGCCTGGCAAAACGCGCCGCCCAGCGGCGCCTGGCAGTTGGCGCAGTTCGCCAAGTGCGCGGCACTGGCCGGCTGCGGCGTTTGATCGCCCGCGATCTCGCTGGCCGTCACATCTGCCATCGTCAGGGCGCCGGCCGCTTTCTGCTCACTCATCGTGCATCTCCCACCAGGAAAATGGCTGATTGTGCAACAAGGCGCCTGTATGTTCAAGTAAATACTGGCAAAAACGGCTATCCGTTCGACCAGCCCGGTGCGTGCTAAAAAAACGACGTTTTTCTTCCGCTTGTCCGCCGAAAACGCAGTTCGTCGCAAGCCGCTGGTTCTTTGCCGTCATCCTCTTTATCTTCCTTACTGAGCTGGCGCGAACGGTCGCGCTGCCGAGCCACTTTCAACGGGATATCCATATGTCGAAACTTTACTCGCGTCGCCTCGCCTCACCGCTGCTGCTGACATTGCTTTTGGTGCTGCAAGCTCCCGCCAGCCACGCTGACTCCGCCTCCACCGCCGCTCCTGCAAGCGTCACTGGGGCCAGCGAAGAAGTGGCGCTGGCCGCACGTATCGACAGCGAGATCGCGCCCCTGTTCAAGGCAAACGAGCCTGGCGCCACCGTCATTGTCACGCAGGCTGGCCTTACCGTGTTTCGCAAGGCGTATGGCATGGCCGACGTGGCCAAGGGCCTGCCCATGACCCCGGACACGGTGATGCGCATCGCTTCCATCAGCAAACAGTTCACCGCCACCGGCATCCTGATGCTGGCGGATGAAGGCAAGCTGGCTTTGGACGACGACATCCGGAAGTTCCTTCCCGACTACCCCAGCGGAGGCAAGCGCATTACGATCGAACATCTGCTGACGCATACCTCGGGCATCGCAAACTTTACCAACAAGCCGGCCTTTGAGGCGGGAATGAATACGGATCAGACGGTGAGTCAGATGATAGACAGCTTCAAGAACGATGCGCTCCAGTTCGAGCCAGGCACGCGCTATGCGTACAGTAATTCAGGTTACTTCTTGCTGGGTGCAATTATCGAGAAGGTCTCAGGCCTGTCGTATGCCAAATTCGTCGAGCAGCGCATCTTCGTGCCGCTCGGTATGCACGACAGCGCGTACGAAGGCCATGAGCGTGGCAGTGCGATGCGCGCCAAGGGCTATACGCGCAGCAGTGCCGGCTCCGCCTTCGAACCAGGTAAGGCGGTCAGCATGACGCTGCCGTACGCGGCCGGAGCGCTCGTGTCCACGGTGGACGACCTGGCGCGCTGGGATGCCGCCGTCAGCGCCGGCACACTGCTTAAGCCTTCCAGCCAGCAGAAAGCGTTTACCGCCCATGTCCTGGCCGACGGCAAAAGTGTTCCCTATGGCTACGGATGGAGCGTGCGCAAGATGCGCGGCATGCCAATGCAGTCACATGGCGGCGGCATTCCCGGCTTTTCCACCTACGCTTTGCGTCTGCCCGAGAAACAGCTGTATGTGGCGGTGCTGACCAATGCTGACAGGGGCCTCCCGGGGGCCGAAATGATTGCGGTGAAGGCGGCTACTATTGCAGTTGGCAATGGTTTTCCCGAGTAATTCGAGGGGGACGCACACGTGCCGCCAACCGGCGCTGCAGAGGCAGGCGGTCACCCGGTGTCAGCGATCCTTCTGCCACCGCCGCCTGCAACGCCTCCGCAACCCGCAACAAACGCGGCCCATTATTCCCGGCCAGGCGCGGCAAGCAGATGGTCAGGTTTCAATCTTGTATAGTTTGCAACTGGGACATTTTGTCTCAATGTATGGATATTGTTTTAAAGTAGTATGTGTCAGAACCTGCAGCAACACCATCCTTGCATGGCCGTCGCTGACGTTTTCACCTCGCTCATCCGCATTCGGCAAATCACGGCGCTCGGTGCTCTTGATATTTCATAGCTGGCTATAATGAAAGAGTCACGCAGGATGCCCTGGGGGATGGTTTGAACCGTAGTTGCGGAAGCAGCGTTTTGGGGAAGTGCTCCTCACGATAGACAGTGTCAAGTAATAAAACCTGGAAATACTCAAAATGATGGATTGGACCCCTATAGTCTTCGTTACGTTCAAGGCTCTCGTGCTTTGCACGGGCATGTTCTTCGCCATCAAGTGGCATTACGATCAAGGGAAGAAGGGGAAAGAGCAGGAGGCGCGCGCGGTGCTGCGCGCGGGCGGCAAGGTGGCCGCACTCTTCGTGCTCACGCTCCTGGGCCTGGGGCTCGTCACCTTCTTCGTCGTCAAGATGGTCGGTCTGGAGATGATCTGGCCCTGATGGCCAAGAATGGTCTGCCGGTATCCGGTGATGCGGCAGCAATTCCCCGCTGCGCGGCAGCCTTGCGCGCGCGGTACTTTCTGAATCATGTGTACCTTGTCTGTTTGGAAATACTGTGTAAAAATACAGTGTCAACTTTCAAAAAGGACTCCTCATGATCAAAGGCAGTTGCTGCTGTGGCTCGGTAAAGTTTGAATTGACATCCCCCCCGGCAATGATGGGCATGTGTCACTGTTCCCGTTGTCGGAAGGCCGGAGCGAGCACCCTGGCCTTCGTTGATAAAAATTCATTTACCTTGCTGGCGGGACGGGAATTCATTCAACGCTATGAGCCGGAACCTCCGTTTACATATGCAAGAACTTTTTGCAAAAAATGCGGAACTTCTTTAGGGGAAATTGGCTCAGAGAATGATTCATTTCCCATCTCAGTCAATTGCCTGGATGATGACCCTGAGGCAAGAATACAATTCCATGTGCATGTTGGCTCCAAGCCTGCATGGTATGAGATTTGTGATAGTGCAAAACAGTTTCAGGAAAGTCCGACATAATAAGAAAAGCCAGTCATTTGACTGGCTTTTTTATCGCATGTTGTCAGGTCCGGTGCGGGAGGATTGCTTTTATTTGCCCATGGCCCTGTTGCCTTGATATCTATTTCGTGGCTTGCTTTTCAATTGAGCCGGCATCCACGACGTCCAAGGCCTTTGTCCATGCGCCAATGGCGGAACTGGCCCTCGCGCCCATTCGACCTTGGCTTGCCAGGCGATCATTTATGCGCGATGCCCCCCTTTAACGGCTAACTGGCACGAACACTTCCCATTTATGCTGTATCGCGGGATTGACGGTCTTGGCGCAACTCACGGCAACATTCGGTCCAGACAGGCCGTGGCTTTGCGGAACCCATTTCACACGCAAAGCTGCCGCGCATTTCGTCACCAGAATCTTCCGGTTCGGCTCAAGGACTTGCCAACTTGTTCCCTTTTTGGAGTTTTCTGCTGCAATGAACTGTACTGCGGCCTCCCTGATTTCAAACAAGCCATGGATGTCGCCGCGTGTCCGGTCTTCGTCAAGCGTGGCCGCGAGTGCCGATGAGACGCCAGCAACAAGAAAAACGGCGACGACCAAGGAAGCGTACATGCATCTATTCAAACGTAACGGTGCCAACATATTTACATTCCTTGCCAAGTCTGTTCGATATCAGATAGAGATATGAAAGGTTTTGCATTCTACAGTCTGCAATCCCGGATCCGCCGTTTTTGTTCTCCGTTGGCGAGTACGTACTTTTCGTGGCACGATGATAAGTTCATCGGCTTTTCATTCAACTGACTGAACGCACATGGCTTTTACTTTTCACCCGTTTTCCGATATTCCCCACGAAGAATGGCTCCTTCTGTTGAATCACCCGGACGTCATCCGCCATATGCCACTGGCCACCGAACGTTGGACGGATGGCGCTATTGCGGAATGGGCGAAAGGCAAGGACGCGCAGTGGCAAGCGAATGGCTATGGACCGTGGGCTATCCGGGTGGATGGCGCGTTTGCCGGCTGGGGCGGTTTTCAGAATGAAGCGGACGAAGCAGACCTGGCACTGGTATTGCTCCCCGGGTTCTGGGGACATGGGCCGGCGCTGGCGCGCCATTTCATGCACCGCCGGCTGGAACTGGGCATTGGGCCGGTCAGCATCCTGCTGCCGCCCAGCCGCACTCGCGTCAAGGGGCTGACAAGAATCGGCTTCCTGTTTGATCGCGAGGTGGAGCATGAAGGCCAACGCTTTTTGAAATTCCGGGCATCGGAATGAGCGTCACAGGCATGGTGGGGACGGGAACAGCCTTTCTCTCCCGCAACTGGCATACTATTCAATGCATATGCGAATCTGAGCAAAGTTTGCAGAATCAAGCTATTCCCATGCGCGATCACTTTCCACTTTTGAATCCATGAAAAACAGCACTGTCGAATATCGCCATAACTTCCCCCTCGATCCGCTCGATGTCGTCCGTGTCTTCGATCAATCCGGCATCAAGCGGCCGACCGCCAATCTCCCGAGAATCGCGCGCATGTTCGCCGCACCTTGCCTCTCGCTGTCGGCTTGGGTGGATAATGAGCTGGTGGGATTGGCCCGCTCGCTGACCGATTATGCGTATTGCTGCTATCTGTCGGACCTGGCCGTCGACCAGCGGTACCAGGGCCTGGGTATCGGCAAGGAACTTGTCAAGCGCACTCAGGCGATCATCGGCGACGACGTGTCCTTGATACTGCTCTCCGCCCCGGACGCCATGTCCTACTATCCGATGCTCGGTTTCGAGCCTGCCGGCAACGCCTACGTCATCCGGCGCAAACATTGAGCGACTGTTTTTAACAATTCCCGCAGTTGATGAAACCCGTCTATACCCTCGCCGAAGCCCTGGCCAAAGATCCCGGCCGCGTCGCCAAAACCCAGGCCCTCACCCTCGACAGTGCCAGGCCCCACATGGGCCTGAAAGGCAGGCACGGCCTGTTCGCTTCCGTAGCCTGGTGGGAAAGCATCGAGGCCCAGCGCCTCCCGACGCAAACCTTGACGGGCATCATCGAACGCACCTATTTCGCGGGCCAGGACAGCCGCCGTGGCGATCAGGTCAACAGCTTCACCTTGCGCATGGCGGATGGCTCGGCAGTGGACGAAAGCATCTACATAAACCACAAGCAAGACATCAGGCTGTTCGTGCCTGGCGCCATGGTGACGATGGTCTACGCGCTGGATGAGCTGAAGGCACAGCCGGCCGCCGACGGCGGTGTCAATGTGGCGCGTATCGTGCTGGAAGTGGCCGTTTCTACGCGATAAGGCGATTATATGCAGTTGATACGGCTACCCCAAGCCTTCTGTTTCCTGTCAAAGCCATCTCTTTAATTTTGCATTAAATTAAGGATACTTTATGGCGGAGGCGAGATGGATGACGAACTCAGCGGTGAAAAATGGGGACGAAAATTTCCAGGCAGTACTAACACGAGGGATTTATCAGGAAATTTTCGTCTGGCCGTAGAAGACTTTCTGCATGCAATGAAAGAGGCTGGGATCAGGGTTGCAATCAATGCCACTTATAGACCACCGCAACGCTCTTACCTGATGCATTATGCCTGGAGACTCGCAAGAAAACAGCTGGATCCCCAACACATCCCAAAAATGGCGGGGGTGAATATCGAGTGGGATCATGGTGAAATGGACGCATCTGTCAAGGCTGCCAAGGCGATGTTGATTGTCTTGCAGATTAATCATTTGCCCATCAAGCCTGCACTACGCTCGCAACACAATTCTGGCCTTGCGATTGATATGGATGTGGTGTGGAGCGGAACGGTGGAGGTGAAAGATGCGAGCGGTAATCTGGTGAAGATTGCCACTTTGCCGAGAACCGGCATGAACAGGCAACTTATCGCGGTCGCTGCGACATATGGGGTCAAGAAATACAACGGGCCTGGAAGCGACCGGCCACACTGGTCTAATAACGGCTATTAAAGGAAAATCATGCGCGATTTTTTCCTGATAGTGCCAGTTTATTTTGTTCTCTCTTTCGCTTTTTCAGCCGAGCCACTCCCCAAGGATGTCAGCAGGTTTATCTATAACGCAGAAGCATGCGCGCACCTGGCGGGAGAGTTTGATGGGGAGCTACCCAAGCGGCAGCAGGATGACATTCTCAAGAGCATACACCAATACTGCAAGGCGGCGAAAAATCAGCTGAGAATTCTCAAGATGAAATATCGGGGCAATGCCAGGATGATGAAGGTCATCGAGAGTAATGCGAATGATGCGGTGACCAGTTATGAAAGGGAATGATGGTTATCTTTGGATGGCATAGTCTGGTCTTTGGGTGAACGTCAGGCGCAAGCTACCGCCACAGCAATCTTCACAAATTTGACTTGAGCAAATTTCTAGCTGAAATTGGTTTGACCTCCCCCCGCGCCAGGTCTAGAGTCAGGCAAGAACCTTCAACGGACCACCATCGCCTCCCATGGCCAAGCCCTTTCCCTTAAACCCGAAGAACCCCGAACGCATCTGCTGGGGCTGCGACAAGTATTGTCCGCCGGATGCCATGCGCTGCGGCAATGGTTCCGAACGCACGCAGCATCCGATCGAGCTGTTTGGCGAAGGCTGGAATGACTGGGGGCTGGCGGCGGCCGACAAGGCCGACAAGGACGAACCCCAGCCTTGACGGCAAGCGCAGTACGCGGCGCGCCGCTACAATCTCTTCATCGCGTCCGCGCTGAGGAATCTCCATGCAAGAAACCCTGTCCCGCTGGCTGGCAAGCAGCGCCGGCGATGTCCGGTTCGTCGAGCACCCGCTGCGCAACACGGCCACGGTGGCGCTGTCGCATGCCACCCTGGTCCGTTTCCTCGCGCAGACGGGACATGTGCCGCGCATCATGAGTGTCCCTGCGGCTCCCTGATGCTCAATGCCCAGCCACGGGCGCGCCGCCGCTGCGCCGTCCCGGCCGGAAACCATGCGCGCGGGCCGACCAGGCGATGGCAAAGGCCAGCACCAGCAAGCTGACCATGGCCCACGGGAAGGCGCCCGCGCCCCAGGTTTCCAGCAAGGCGCCGCCTGCCACGCCCGCTGCCGCGATGGCCCCATTCCACGCCACCACATTCATCGACAAGGCCACGTCGGCGCCGCTGCCGGCCGTATCGGCCAGCGCCGTCTGCAACAGCGTTGCCGCGCCGCCAAAAGACAAGCCCCAGACGGCCATGCCCAGGTAAATGACAATGGGAAACTGTGACGCGATGCCCAGCACGAGGGCCGTGGCGGCGAACACGCCCAGGCTGACCAGCACGGTGCTGCGCAAGTGGCGCTCGACCAGCTTTCCCGTGATCCAGATGCCGGCCATGGCGGCGGCGCCGAAGACGAGCAAGACCAGGTCCACCCGTTCCGTCAATCCGGCCGGCGCCACGAACGGGGCGATGTAGGTGTAGAGGATATTGTGCGCCAGCATCCAGGCGATGACGACGGCCAGCACGGGGCGCACGCCCGGCGTCGTGAAGACGCGGCGCAGGGGCAGGCGTTCATGGATGGACTGGCCCGGGTAGTCCGGCACCTTCGCCAGCACCCAGGCGATCAGGATCAATGTTAGGGCGGAAATGATCCAGAATGCGGCGCGCCAGCCGACGAGCGAACCGAGCAAGGTGCCCAGCGGCACGCCCAGGGACAGGGCGACCGGTGCGCCCACCATGGCCAGCGCGAGGGCGCGGCCTTGCTGATGCGGCGCCACCATGCGCCGTGCGTAGCCCGCCAGCAAGCTCCACGCCAGTCCGGCCGCCATGCCGGCAAAGAAACGGGCCGCCAGGGTCAGCCAGTAGTGGGACGACAGCGCCGTGACGGTATTAAACACGAGAAAGCCGATGATGGTCAGCAACAGCACGTTGCGGCGGCGCCAGCCGCGCGTGGCGATGGTGAGCGGAATGGCTGCCAGCAGGGAGCCGAGGGCATAGGCCGTGACCATTTGCCCGGCCAGTGCGGCGCTGATGCCGAGTCCCGTACTGATCTGCGGCAACAAGCCGGCGGGCAAGGTTTCCGTGACGATGCAAATAAAACCCGTCATGGCCAGGGCCAGCAAGCCGGCGACGGGGAGGCGGTCGGCCAGCGCAGGGCTGGCTCCGGTGGTGAGCGTAGCGTGATTCAAAGCGAAATTTCCTTGGAAGTGTGACGAGTGGGCCTGGCGCAGGAGTGCCCCTGACCGTCGTTGCTGCACATATGTATCGATCGGTATAAATATAGGCGATGGCGCGCCGCGTTGTCAACGACTTCTGTATCGAGTAGTATGTAAGTGGCATATGGGTAGATGAGAAGGAGCGATGGATGGCGCAAATGGGACGGCCGCGCACGTTCGACCGGCAGGCGGCGGTCGAGCAGGCCATGTTTTTATTCTGGCAACAGGGATATGAATCGACGTCCTTGAGCCAGCTCAAGGCGAGCCTGGGCGGCGGCATTTCCGCGCCCAGCTTTTATGCGGCGTTCGGCTCGAAGGAAGCGTTGTTCCGCGAAGCGGCGCAATGCTATCTGGACACGTTTGCACGCGTGACGGAATGCCTGTGGGACGATGGCCTGGCGCCGCGCGCAGCCATCGAGCTGGCCTTGCGCCAGTCGGCCAGCATGCAGTCCGATGCGGGCCACCCGCCCGGCTGCATGGTGGCGCTCGGTTGCATGAGCGCGCCGACGGCCGAGCATGCGGCTGTGGCCGCGCCCCTCACGCAATCGCGCGCCCGCACGCGTGCCGGCTTCGTGCGCTGCGTCGAGCGGGGCATGGCCAGCGGCGAATTGCCTGGTGATATGGATGCCGTGGCGCTGGCGTCCGTCTTCGACAGCTTTCTGTCGGGCGTGGCTATCCAGACCCGCGATGGCGTGGGCTACACCGTGCTGGACGGCGCCATCACGCAGATTCTGCGCGTGTGGGATGCCAGCCGCGTGCCGGGCTAGACGCTAGGCCGTAAAGCGAAACTCCAGCACGTCGTCGCCATACTTGTCCGTCTCGCCCGTCGAGGTCCAGCCCAGGTAGCGGTAAAAGCCGTAGGAACGCGAAGCGGGGTCGTCGGAGCAGCCGAGGAACAGCCGTTGATGACCGTGCGCGCGCAGTTCCGTCATCACCAGTTCCAGCAGGGTTTTGCCGATACCGAGCCCCTCGAATTCCGGCAGCAGTGCCAGGACGATGATTTCGCCCGTGTCGCGCTCGCCAAAGCAGTAGCCGACCAGCTGGCCGTCATGATGGCAGACGTGGCCAGGCAAGCTGCCCGAACGCATCATTTCCGCCCAGGTGTCGGCCGTGATGCCCACTTCCGCCAGGCGTTCCGCGGGCACGGCGTTTTGCCGTGTCCTGCCCCGCAAGTCGATGAAGGCCGGGGTGTCTTCCGCCTTGGCGGGATGGAAAGTAATCGATGTTGGGTGTGTCGTCATGTATTTGCTCGATGGTGTGGGATGAATGGCGGGCAGGGCACGATAAAAATCATTCCCAGGATTTGCGCATGGTTTGCGCATGGCGCTGCCAGTCAAAGATTTTGCTATTCTCGATTGCCTGCTGGCCGGCATTGCCGCTATCGATGATTTCATCCTTGACGATAATCAAGTCGTTTTTGTCATTCAAGCGGTATTCCCGATAGCGTTCGCAATCCTGTTCGCGCCGGGCGATGGTAATTAATTTGCTGGCTTGCCACGCATAGCTGTCTTCATAAAAGCATTGCGCCGCGCAGCCGCAATTGGGTATGCCCCCTTCGATTCTTTGCTCGGCCATGTTGATGTTCAGATTCGGAATGGCTGACAAGGGTGGATTGAAACGGTATTGCTGCGCTGGCGCATCCCACAGCCATACATCGGAACAGCGGATGCGTCCCTGGCTATCCGTGTAACCGGTAACCCACAGGTCGGCATGGCCGTCGAAATTCATGTCCAGCAGCAGCGCGTGCAAATTGCCCGTGCCACTGCTGCTGCAACTGCCATGCATCCACTGCTTTCCGATTTTCAGCCGATACGTCTGTTTTTCATCGTGATTCGCATAGCGGATATCTGCCGCTTGTTGCACTTTGCCTGTCGCGGCTTTATCCAGATGCAAGGTACCAGCATAGATCGAGGTGGAAATCAGGGATAAAAGCAGAGCGATCAGTTTCATGGCGATATTTATGGGCGGGCACGAGTGCACAATGCGTGGATTACATCAGGCGGAGAATGATCATACTGCATGAATCCGGCAATGCGCCACACGATTTCCTATCGTGCATTCTGCGCGGAACAGTGCTGTGTACAATGCCAAAAAATCCCCGAATAAGGAATCTTTATGAGCCCCTCTCCTGAATCTTTGAATGAAGCGGGCATCCTCGCTTATAACGACGGTCATTATGCCGAGGCCTTCAAGCAATTCGATGCGGCGGCGCGCACCGGCGATCCGGCCGGCCAGCATTTATTGGCCAGCCTGTATTACCAGGGCCATGGCGTGACGCAGGATTTGCCGAAAGCGGTGGAATTGTTCACGGCGGCCGCGCAAGCGGGTTTTCCGCCGTCGCTGGCGAATCTGGCCCTGATGTATGCGGGCGGCGATGGCGTCGCGCAAGACATGGCGCAATCGCTCGCGTATGGCCGCCAGGCGGCCGAGGCGGGCGATGGCCAGTCGCAATTCAACCTGGCGCAGGCTTACCGCAAGGGGATTGATGTACCGCAAGACTATGCCGAGGCGGCGTTCTGGTACAAGCAGGCGGCCGAAGCCGGCTCCCTGTCGGCGCAGAACGAGTACGGCTTGCTGTACGCGCAAGGGCAGGGCGTGGAGCTCGATTACGTGCAGGCGTATGCGTGGATCGCCATGCCGGCCGAGGCGGGCAGCGCGCAATCGATCAAGAACCGCGACCAGTTGCTGGAAATTCTCACGCCGTCACAGCAGCAGGCGGCGCGCGCGCTGGCCGCGGAGTATGCGACGCAGTATGGCGTCAATCCCCACTGAGCGACGATTTTGCCGGCAGTTTGCTCAGCACGCCGGCCGCGTCGAGTTCATAGCTGTCGAAATCGCGCGCGAGGAATAGTTTGCCCGAGTAATGCAGCCGCGCTTCCGCTTCCAGCTCGGCCATGCCTTCCGCATGGTGATAGCGGGCGCTGAAGTGGGTGAGGATCAGGTTCGGCAAGCGGACCGCTTCGGCGAACTGCGCCACGCGCTGCACGGAACTGTGCGTGGGGCCGGGCCCCACCTTTTGCAGCATGGCTTCCGTGTAGGTGGCTTCATGCACGAGCAATTGCGCATCTGCGCAAGCGTCGGCCAGCAAGGCTGGCGTGTCGTTGTCGCCGCCGACCACCACCGTGGTGCGCTGCGTTTCCGTCTGGCGGAAAGCGGCGGCACGCAAGACCGTGCCATCGTCGAGCAGCGCATCCTGGCCAGCCTGCAAGAGTCCCCAGGCGGAACCGGGCGGCACGCCGGCCGCCTGCAGGGCGGCCTTGTCCAGCTTCCACCTGCTCGTTTCCAGCGCGAAACGGTAGCCGACGCTCGGTGCGCGGTGCGACAGCGCGTGGCGCGAGACGGTCAAGCCCGCTTCCTCGTACACCACTGGCGCGCTGTCCACGTCGATGTGGATCAGCGGATACGTCAGGAACAGTTCCGTGTGCAGCAGGGTGGCGTCGAGCCAGGCCTTGATGGCGGCCGGGGCGATCAGCAGCAAGGGCTTCTTGCGCCCCGTCATCGAGGCGCTGGCCAGCAAGCCCGGCAGCCCATAACTGTGGTCGCCATGCACATGGGTGATGCAGATGCCCACCAGGTCGTGCACGGACAGGGGGATGCGCTGCAGCCGGTGCTGCGTGGCTTCGCCGCAATCGATCATCCACCAGTCGCGGTTGTGCGTCGTTTGCAGGGCCAGCGATGTGACGTTGCGGTAGCGCGTGGGCACGCCGGAAGACGTGCCGAGAAAAGTCAGTTTGAACATGGGCGCATTATGCGGCAAGCCGACGCCGTTGCCAACGCGCCAGTCTTCAGCTTGCCAATGGCGCGCGCAATTTGTCCTTGTAGATGCGTCCGTTCTTCATGATCAGCAGCAGGTTTTCTTCCGGCTGGGCGAGGAAATCCAGGTTTTTCGCAGGGTCGCCATCGGCCACCAGCAAGTCGGCCAGCGCGCCCGCGGCCAGCTTGCCCAAGGTGCCAGGGTAGGGCGAGCGCTGGCCGGACAGGGCCAGCAGTTCGCCATTTTGCCCCGTCGCCTGCGCCAGCAAGGTCAAGGGATCGTAAAAGCGCGTGAGTTTTGCCAGCTGGCGGCCTTGCGTGGGCGTGTTTTTCGCGTTGAACAGGATATCCGTGCCCCAGCCCGTCTTGATGCCGTACTTTTGCGCCAGCGCATACGCCCTCACCGTGCCTTCGGATACGATCCTCTGGCTGGCCTTGCGCGCCGCATCGGGATACACGTTCGCATCCGCGTCTTGCAGGAACGGTTGCAGGCTCCACCACGTGCCCGTGTCGCGCATCAGGCGCGCGGAGTCGTCGTCGGCCAGCTGGCCATGCTCGATGCTGCGCACGCCGGCGCGGATGGCCCGCTGTATGCCTTTCGGCGTGTAGACGTGGGTCATCACATACGTGCCCCAGTCGGCCGCCGCTTCCACGCCGGCGCGCAGTTCGCGCTCCGAATACTGCGTACTGTCGAGCGGGTCATACATGGAGGCGACGCCGCCGCCCGCCATCATCTTGATCTGCGTCGCGCCCAGCATCAGCTGCTCGCGCACGCGGCGCAGCACTTCCGCCTCGCCATCGGCGATCATGGCCATGCCCGCCGTTTCCGCCATGCCCAGCGGTGCATTCGCCGCGCGGGGGATATCGGAGCGCAAACGGAAGTCGCCATGACCCGAGGTTTGCGAAATCATGGCGCCCGACGGAAAGATGCGGGGGCCGTCGACGATGCCTTCATCGATGGCGCGCTGCAATGCAAACGCGGGGCCGCCCGGATCGCGCACGGACGTAAAGCCCCGCAGCAAGGTGCGCTGCGCTTCCTGCGCCGCCACCAGGTACAGATAGCCGATATCGGACGTCATGGCCGTCACCTGGTTGATGGCGGCCAGCATGGTGTGCCAGTGGGCGTCGATCAGGCCCGGCATCACCAGCTTGCCCTGGCAATCGATCACTTGCGCGCCGTCCACCTTTTCGCCGGCCGGCAACAGGGTGGTAATGGTCGGGCCCGTCACCAGCACGTGGATGCCGGAGCGGGGCGCCTTGCCCGTGCCGTCGAACAGGCGCAGATTGGTCAGCAGCAGGGGGCGCTGGGGCGTTTGCGGCTGCTGGGCGATGGCGTTGCCGGTGGACAGGCCGAGGCCGATGAAGGGCGCCAGCATGGCGGCCGCGCCGCCGAGGAATTGCCGGCGCCGCATGTCCGCCATCACCCGCTGGTGCAGGATGGTGAAGACGGTGCCGCCGCAGTCGCAGGCGCGCGGCTTCAAGCCGCCCGTTTGCCAAGTGTCCGCCAGATGCTGCTCCTGTGCCAGGGCCATCGCGTCATCCTTTCATCGCTGCCGCGCCGTGTGCTGGCAAGCGGACAAAGTTAATTAATGGAAACAATGACCATTGAAAGCCCGCAGCGATGGCAAGTCAAGCGTGCACTTGCTTTACAGCAAAGAATGCAGCATCTGCCGTTCAAGGTACATGCTAAGGTGCATGCTGGCCGCTATCTTCGCCCGCCGTGTAATCGACAAAGCCGTCGCGGCGGCAAAAGCTGGCCAGCTGCATGCCGGCCTGGCGCGCGATGCGGATGGCCAGCGAGGTGGGTGCCGAGATGGTGGCGACGAGCCCGATATGCATGCGCGCCGACTTGCGCACCAGTTCATAGCTGGCGCGGCTGGACAGAAAGACGAAGCCGTCGTGCATGGCGATGCGGTGCAGCGCCAGGTAGCCGATCAGTTTATCCAGGCCGTTATGCCGGCCCACGTCCTCGAATACTTTCACGATGGCGCCCTCGGCCGTGCACCAGGCGGCCGCATGCACGCCGCCCGTCTTGTGCATCAGCTCCTGGTAGGGCAGCAGTTCGCGCGCGGCGCGGCCGAGGATGGCGCTGCTGGCGACCAGCGGCGGCAGGGGGCGCGTGATCTTTTCCGGCACCAGGTCCAGCAGGGCCAGGCTTTCGATGCCGCACACGCCGCAGCCCGTGCGCCCGGTCAGCGCGCGGCGGCGGGCCTTGAGCTTGATCAAATCCGGCTGTGCGATGGTCAGCCGCACTTCCGCGCTATCCTCGCCGCAGCACACGTCGAGGTCGTAGATGTCGCGCACGCTGCCGACGATGCCTTCGGTCAAGGTAAAGCCGACGGCGAATTCCTCGAGGTCGCGCGGCGTGGCCATCATCACGGCGTGGGCGATGCCGTTGTAGACGAGGGCCACGGGATACTCCTCGGCCACCATGTCGCGGCCCGCCGTGGCCACGCCCCCCTGGTGGCGCACCATGGGAACGTCCAGGTAGCCGTCGCGTTCGATGGTGGTGATGTCGCATTCCATGATTTTTTCCTCCGGTTAATCGATCTGATAGCGCGGGCAGGGCCGTATCGAGGGCGGCAGCGGGTCGCCATGCAATTCCAGCAGCGAGCGTTCCGTTTCCCGCGTCATGGCATTGAGGGCCAGGCAGTTGGGCGCCAGGCCGAACGGTTCGGCGATCTGCTGCGCGATGGCTTCCAGCGCAAACAGGGTGTAGGCGACGAACACGGAAATGAGGGGCGTGGCCACGCCGATGGCGTCCACCAGGCCCAGCGGCAACAGGAAGCAATACATGTAGACGGTGCGGTGCACCAGCACGCCGTATGGATACGGGATCGGCGTGTTCTTGATGCGCTCGCAGCCGGCCACGGTGGCGGCCAGGTCGTTGAGCTGGGTGTCGAGCATCCACAGCAGCTGCGTCTGGCCCGGCTGGTGCTGCACGGCGTCGTGCAGCATGGCGCGCACCGCATGCAGTATGGCGACGGGCTTGAAGTTGACGCCCTGCAAGCGCTGCACGTCTTCGGCCGGCAGGTAGCGCGCCAGGTCTTCCTGCGGGTCCGTCTGGCGCAGCTGGTGCTTGAGCGCGTAGACGAAGGCGACCAGGCGACGCAGCAGCAACTCGTGGTCCAGGCCGCTCGTTTCCTGCGGCAGATACGTGAGCGCCTGCGAAGCGAGGGCCCGCGCGGCGATCAGCAATTGCCCCCAGATATGCCGCGCCTCGACGAAGCGCGCATAGCTGGCGTTGTTGCGAAAGCCGAGAAAGATCGCCAGGCTGATGCCGACCATGGGAAACGGCGCCGTATCGAGCGGAATCTTGACGCCGAAGATACGGCCATCCGTCAGCAAGGCCAGCGAGCTGACGACCAGCATCAGCAGCAATTGCGGGATGATGGCTTGCAGCACCGAGCCATCCCAGACAAACAGCATGCGGAACCAGTTGGTGGTGGGGCGAATGATCATGATGGAAGACGCATGCTGTGATGTGAATCAATGTTTCCGGGGCACGACTTTGCCCTCGAAGACGTAATATTGGAACAGGTTGTAGCCGATCATGATCGGCAGCATCGTGCCCATGCCGATCAGCATGAAGATCAGGGTCGGCTCATCGGACGCGGCCGCCGCGATGCTGAGCTTGCCCGGCACCAGATCCGGGAAGAAGCTGATGGCCAGGCCCGCGAACGACGCCAGGAACAGCACGATGGCGCCGCGGAACGGGCCGCGCACGCCGTTCACGTGCACGGCCCACAGGATGTAGATGAAGGCGCTGGCGGCGATGGCGGCCAGGGCCAGCAGCACGCCGAACACGCCCGGCTGCGCCCAGCGGTCGTGGCCGATGGCGCTGAAGACCATGGTGCCGGCCGACAGCACGATGGCGGCCGCGACCGTCGCCAGCACGCTGGTGGTCGCGTAGCGGCGCGCCGCCGCTTCCAGCAAGCCGCCCGTCTTCTTGATCAGATACGTGCTGCCCAGCAGGCAATAGCCGGCCACCACGCCCAGCGCCGTGCACGCCGTGAAGATGCCGCTCAGCCAGCCCGGCTGCAAGCCCGTGATGACCTTGCCCAGCACCACGCCCTGCGCCACGGCGGCCAGCAGGCTGCCCACGCCGAAGACCACGTCCCACAGGCGCTTGTTGCCGGCCGCGTGGCGGAACTCGATCGAGGCGCCGCGCATGATCAGGCTGGCGATCAGCAGCATGATGGGAATGTACAGCTGTTCCAGCAAGGTGGCGTAAGCGCTGGGAAAGGCGCCGAACAGGGCGCCGCCCACCACCACCAGCCAGGTTTCGTTGGCGTCCCACACGTGGGCGATCGATTGGAAGATCAGGTTGCGTTCCTGCTCGCGGCGGGTGAACAGGCTGAGGATGCCCACGCCCAGGTCGAAGCCGTCCGTGACGACGTAAAAGATCAGCATCAGGCCGATCAAGCCGAACCAGGCATTGCCCAGCATGGCATGCGAATTCATATCCATTACATACTCCTAGTCAGATAGCGGCGCATGTCAATACCCCGCGGCATGGGCGGCGTCCGGCAGCGGCAGCGCCACGTCCGGGCCTTGTTGCAGCCATTTCTTTGCGAACACAAAGAAGGTGAGGAACAGCACGACGTAAAACACGGCAAACATCAGCATGCTGCCGGCCACGGCGTGGGCCGCCACGTCGGAGACGGCGTCGCGCGTGCGCAGCAAGCCGTACACGACCCACGGCTGGCGGCCCACTTCGCGCACGATCCAGCCGCACTCGACGGCGATGTAGGGCAGCGGAATCGTCAGCACCCAGGCCAGCAGCAGCTTGCGGTTGCACACGAACTCCTGCACCCGTCCACCCACCTTGCGCCAGGCCACGAAGGTCCAGAACGACAGCAGCACGAACCACATGCCGATGCCGGCCATGGCGCGGAACGCGTAGTACAGCAGCGGCAGCATGGGCGGCTGGTCTGCGCGGGCGATGTCGGCCAGGCCCGTGATCTTGCCCGTGGCGCTATGCGTGGCGATCACGCTGAGCATGCCGGGCACTTCGACGGACCAGTCATTCTTTTGCTCCGCCTGGTTGGGCCAGGCCAGCAAGGACCAGGCGGCCCCTTCGCCATCGCGGTTCGTGTGCCAGTGGCCTTCGATGGCCGCGCCCTTGGCGGGCTGGGTCTTAAAGACGTCGACGCCGCTGGAATCGCCGAGCCACACTTGCAACGGTGCGATGACCAGCAGCAACATCAGCGCCAGCTTGAACGAGCGGGCGAAGAAGGCCGGTTCGCGGCGCTTGAACATATACCAGGCGGAAATGCCGGCGATGACGAACAAGCCCGTTTCCACGGCGGCCACCCACATGTGGCCCACGGCCCAGGCCATGTCGGGATTGAAGATGGCGGCCACGTAATCGGTGACGATGATCTTGCCGTCCGCCACGCGCACGCCGGCCGGCGTCTGCATCCAGGAATTGGCGACCATGATCCAGAACGAGGAAATGCTGGACCCCAGCGCCACCATGCCGGTGGCAAACAGGTGCACGCCCTTCGGTACGCGGCCCCAGCCGAACATCATGACGCCGATGAAACCCGCTTCCAGCATGAAGGCCATGGCGCCTTCGAAGCCGAGGATGTTGCCGATGAACTGGCCGGAATGGTGCGAAAACGGCGCCCAGTTGGTGCCGAACTGGAATTCCAGGGGAATCCCGCTGACGACGCCGACGGCGAAGTTGAGCACCAGCAACTTGCTCCAGAAGCGTGCGTGGCGGTAGTAGACGGGGTCGCTGGTGCGCAGCCACAGCGCCTCGACGACGAACAGGAACAGCGACAGGCTGATCGTCAAGATGGGCCACAGGATGTGGAAGATGGCCGTCATCGCAAATTGCGCGCGCGACAGGTCCAGGGTATCGAAACCGAACATGGCGTTCTCCTGTTCAGCTGACTGCGGCCGAAGGCGACAGCAGCACGGGGATGGATTTGAAGGTCGGCGTGCGCGAACCGTAGCCGACGCTGTCGAGCGGCACCAGCGGATTGGTTTCCGGATAGTAGGCGCCGATGCAGCCGCGCGGGATGTCGTACTCGACCAGCAGGAAACGGTCGGCGCGGCGTGCTATGCCGTCGTGCCACACGCCGATCAGGTCGACCCAGTCGCCGGCCGCAAAGCCCAGCATGGCCAGGTCGTCCTTGTTGATGAAGACGACGCGGCGCTGGCCGAAGACGCCACGGTAGCGGTCGTCCATGGCGTAGATGGTCGTGTTGTACTGGTCGTGCGAACGCGTCGTCATCAGCACCATCAGGCGCTCGCCATATTGCTGGCGCGCACGGTGGATCGGCGTGTCCAGTTCCACGGCATTGACGAGGAATTGCGCCTTGCCGCTTTCCGTCTTCCATACCCGTTCGCGCGAGGCGATTTCTAGATGGAAACCACCCGGCTTGGCCACGCGCAAGTTGTAGTCGAAAAAGTCATCGAACACTTGCTCGATGGAATCGCGCAGCAAGGCATAGTTGCCGGAATAGCGCAGCCAGTCGATCTTCTCGCTGCCCAGGGTCGCTTGCGCCATGCCGGCCACGATGGCGATTTCCGAACGCAGGTTGGGCGAGGCGGGCTGGTTCATGCCGAACGAGATATGCACCATGCTCATCGAGTCTTCCACCGTCACGCCTTGCGCCACGCCCGACTGCACGTCGATTTCCGTGCGTCCCAGGGTGGGCAGGATCAGCGCATCCTTGCCGTGCACGAGGTGGCTGCGATTGAGCTTGGTGGCGATGTGCACGGTCAGGTCGCAGGAGCGCAGCGCGTCCCAGGTGCGCGGCGTGTCCGGCGTGGCCATGGAGAAATTGCCGCCCAGGGCGACGAACACTTTCACCTTCTTCTCCAGCATCGCTTCGATGGTGCCGACGGCGTCGTAGCCGTGGTGGCGCGGCGGCTCGAAGTTGAAGACGAGGCCCAGGCGGTCGAGGAATTCCTTGGTCGGCTGTTCCTCGATGCCCATGGTGCGGTCGCCCTGCACGTTCGAGTGGCCGCGCACGGGGCACAGTCCCGCGCCCCGCTTGCCGATATTGCCGCGCATCATCATCAAGTTCGACAGGATTTGCACGGTGGCCAGCGAATTCTTGTGCTGCGTCACGCCCATGCCCCAGGTCGAAATGACGGCCTTGCCCTTGACGTAGATCTGCGTCAATTCCTCGATCTTGTCGCGCGCCACGCCCGATTCGGCCAGCAGCAAGTCCCAGCTTTCCGCGCGCAGGTCGGCGGCGAAGGCGTCGAAGCCGCTTGTGTGTTCGGCGATGAAATCGCAGTCGAGCACGCGCTCCTGGCCGTGGGCGACGGCGTCGTCATCGAGTTCGACGACGCGCTTGGCCATGGCCTTGATCAGCGCGAAGTCGCCGCCCAGGGTGGGGCAGATGAACAGCGAACAGATGTTCGTGCTGCCGCCCGTCAGCATTTCCAGCGGGTGCTGCGGGCTCGTGAAGCGTTCCAGGCCCCGCTCGTGCAGCGGGTTGATGGACACGATGGTGGCGCCGCGGCGCGACGCTTCGCGCAATTCACCCAGCATGCGCGGGTGGTTGGTGGCCGGGTTCTGGCCGAACAGCAGCAGGGTGTCCGCATGCTCGAAGTCGTCCAGCAGCACCGTGCCCTTGCCGATGCCCACCGTTTCCGGCAAGCCGCGGCTCGTCGCTTCGTGGCACAGGTTGGAACAGTCGGGGAAGTTGTTCGTGCCGTAGGCGCGCACGAACAGTTGATACAGGAAAGCCGCTTCGTTGCTGGCGCGGCCCGACGTGTAGAAGGCGGCCTGGTTCGGGTCGTCCAGCGCGTGCAGGTGGTGCGCCACGAGGGCGAAGGCGTCGTCCCAGGAAATGGCCTGGTATTTGTCGCTGGCCGCGTCGTACACCATGGGGTCCGTCAGGCGGCCATGTTGTTCCAGATCATAGTCCGACTGCTCCATCAATGCGGTGACCGTGTGCTCCTCGAAAAACTCGGGGCGCACGCGCTTGCTCGTCGATTCGGCGGCCACGGCCTTGACGCCGTTTTCGCAGAATTCGAACGTCGACGCGTGTTCGCGGTCGGGCCAGGCGCAGCCGGGACAGTCGAAGCCGTCGGGCTGGTTTTGTTCGAACAGCGAACGGTAATTGCCCGCGCTGACTTTCTCCTTGAACAGGTTGATGGCCACGTACTTGAGGGCACCCCAACCGGCCGCGGCATGGGTGTAGGGCGCGATGCGCGCGTCGGACTTTGGCTTGCTCATGATGACTCTCCTGGTGATATGCGATGGGACAATCACATGGTAGGGGCGGCGGCTTGCCCCGTAGGCGCACAGTTCCGGACAAAAAAACAGAGTACAGATGGCAAGGTGACGATGCCGGTCGCGCCGGCGCCGGCCGTGATCTATGATGTGGACAAGGAGAAAAAACATGCACAAGGAAGACAAGGAAGACGGCATCGACGCGGCCCTGATAGCGCTGCTGGCGCTGCTGTGGGAAGCGCGGCAGGAGGCGCCGGAGAAACCGTGGTCGCTGGCCAAGCTGGCCAAGCGGGCGGGAGTACAGATGAGCACTTTGTTGCGCCAGCTCAATGCGCTGTCCAGCGCGGGACTGGTGAACGTGACGACGGCGGAGAGCGGCGGCGGCAGCGCGCTGCTCAGCGCGGCGGGCGCGGACCTGTGCGCCACGGTGTTTGCGGCACCGTCAGCGCAGTAGGAGCACAGTCCCGCGCGTCTGTACTCTATCGGCCGGAGCCGGACTGTACCTCCTTGCCCCCCTTCATTCGTCCTATGCTACTTCCAGACGAATGCCTATCGAGGGGAAGCACCATGAACACCATCCTGTATCCGCAGCCGGCGCTCCGGCAGCCAAGCCATATCGAACCGTGCGTGGACATGCTGGGCCGCCCCCTGACGGATTTGCGCATTTCCGTGATCGATCAGTGCAACTTCCGCTGCACCTATTGCATGCCGGCCGAGCTGTACCCCAGCGATTACCCGTTTCTTCCATCGAGCGAGCGCCTGTCCTTCGCGCAGATCGAAACGATGGCGCGCGCCTTCGTGCGCCTCGGCGTCGACAAGATCCGCATCACGGGCGGCGAGCCGCTGCTGCGCAAGAACCTGGAACAGCTGATCGAAGCGCTGGCGAAACTGACCACGCCGGACGGACGCGCCGTGAGCATCGCGCTGACGACGAATGGCAGCTTGCTGGCGGCCAAGGCGCAGTCGCTCAAGGATGCGGGCCTGGAGCGGGTCACCGTCAGCCTCGACAGCCTCGATAACGGTATTTTCCAGCGCATGAATGGCGTCGACTTTCCCGTCGAGAAAGTGCTGCACGGCATTGAGGTGGCGCAAGCCGTGGGCTTGACTCCCGTGAAGGTCAACATGGTGGTGCAGAAAGGCGTCAACGATAGCCAGATCGTGCCGCTGGCGCGCCATTTCCGCCACACGGGCGTGGTGCTGCGCCTGATCGAATTCATGGACGTGGGCGGCATCGGCGCCTGGTCGCGCACGCATGTCGTCACGTCCGAGGCGGCGCGCGCGTTGATCGCCGACGAGTTCCCCCTCGTGTCGCTGGGCGAAGGCAAGCCTGTCTCGCACGAAACGGCCAGCCGCTACCGTTATCTGGATGGCGGCGGCGAAGTGGGCTTCATTTCCAGCGTGTCGCAGCCGTTCTGCGGCGACTGCAGCCGCGTGCGCGTGTCGTCGGACGGCAAGCTGTTTACGTGTTTGTTCGCCCAGGACGGCCTCGACCTGCGGCCCCGGCTTGATTCCGCGCAAGGTCTGGAAAGCCTGTTGCGCCAGCATTGGCAGCGCCGCGGCGACCGCTATTCGGAAGTGCGCGGCGCACTGGCCCAGCTTGGCGGGCGCAAGCAGTATCCCACCGTGCGCATGTCGCTGGTGGGCGGATAACTGATTTACAACGCCTAGCAAAACCGTAGCGAGCGGAAGTAAGTTGTGGCTAAGAAGCGCAACTGTACGAAGGTACAGTGAGCATCGCAGGCCGCAAATTACGACGCGCAGTAGGTTTTGATAGGTGTTATTAGAGGAATTCGGTGATGAGCTTACCGAGCAGGATGATGGCTTGCTCGACGCCCACGCTCCACGGATAGCTGTAGTTGAGGCGGATGCAATGCTTGTAAGCCTGGCTGACGGAAAACATGCGCCCCGGACCCACGGTGATCTTGCATTCCAGCGCGCGCCGGTACAGCTGCATGGAGTCTATGTCGCCAGGCAATTCCACCCACAGCACGTAGCCGCCCTGCGGGTGCGAGATTTTCGTGCCAGCAGGAAAGAAACGCTGCACGGCGGCCGCCATGATGCGCGCCTGCTGGGCATACGCCTTGCGGGTGCGGCGCAGATGCTGTTCGTAGCCATCGTTTTGCAGGTATTCGGCGATGGCCAGCTGGGGAAACGAGGACGTGGCCAGGGTGTTGAGGAATTTGAGTTCCTCCACCTTGCCCCGGTAGCGTCCGGCCAGCGCCCATCCCACGCGCTGCGCGGAACTGAGGCTCTTGGAAAACGAGGAGCAATGCAGCACCAGGCCCTTGCGGTCGTAGGACTTGAGCGAGGTTGGGTGGGCGTCGCCGTAATACAGCTCGTTGTAGACGCCGTTTTCGATGGCGGGCACGTCGTGCTGCTCCAGCAACTGGTACAAGGCCCGCTTGCGCTGGTCGGACATCTGGAATCCCAGCGGATTCTGGAAGTTCGGCATCACCATGACGGCGGCGATCGGCTGCCGGGCCATGATGTCGGCCAGCGCTTCGATGCTGATGCCTTCATACGGGTCGGTGGATACTTCCACCACCTTCATGCCCAGCCGTTCGACGGCCATCAGCATGGCGTAGAAGGTGGGCGACTCGACGGCGATGGTGTCGCCCGGCTTGGCCACCGCTTGCAGGCACAGGTTGATGGCTTCCGTGGCGCCCACGGTGACGATGATTTCGTCGGGATCGACGGCCAGGCCGTTTTCCATGTAGCGGCGGGCGATTTCGCGGATCAGCTGCGGGTTGCCCGGCGGCAGGTCGTCCGTCACGTTCCAGGCGCGGTTGCGGCGCGCCACCGCGCCCGCATACTGGTTGATGCGTTCCCAGGGAAACAGCGATGGGTCGGGGTAGGGCGAGCCCAGCGGGATGGCGTCGTGCAAGCCGATCGAGCGCAGGGTCGACAGCACCAGGCGGCTCACGTGCACTTCCGCCGGCACGGGGCTGGGGTGCGACGCCTGCATGCAGATGGACGGCGTGGCGGTGTCGCCGGCCCGCTGGCGCACGAAGTAGCCGGACTGGGGCCGGCTTTCGATCACGCCCATGCCCTCCAGCTTGACGTAGGCGCGCAGCACCGTGGTGATGCTCAGCTTGTGCTGCTGGCTGGTCTGGCGCACGGACGGAATGCGTTCGCCGGGCAAGAGCACGCCCTTGGCCACCAGTTGCTCGATGTCGCTGACGAGCTTTTCATACAATTTCATGCAATGGTATCCATTCTTATTCTTGCTCTACGTCATTGCATTATCGTCCAATTCATGACTACCTATAGTTACAGTTATCGCATGTTGCCAAAATGAAACTACCAACCGGCACTTCTGGTTTAAGATCCACATAGAAACGAAAAAGAGGAACCTCTGTCATGGCAATTCCACAAAGCATGCTGTCTGTCGTCGCGCGCGACGAAGTGCATTTGCAGTTCAAGGTGAAGGCCGGCGTCGACATGCGGCAGCTGTTCCAGCGGCTGGGCAAGCTGTGGGAATCCGAAGTCACGGGCATCCTGGACCCCACCCTGAACCGCCACCATCAGTTGACGGGCGGCACGGCCAATGTGGTGCTGGGATTCAAGCCCGAACTGTGGCGCGCCGCGTGCCCAGGCTGCGTGCCGGACAATATGGCATCGTTCGCGCACGACCTGGTGGGCGCCAACGGCAAGACGGCGACGGCTACCCAGCACGATTTCTGGGTCTGGATCACGCAGTCGAACGCGGCCACCCTGTACGACAGCATGCGCACGACGCTCACCTTGCTCAGTCCCTTCGCCGAGCTGGCCAGCGAACAGGTGTGTTTTCCGTATCACAATAACGTGACCTTTGACGGCTTTGCCGACGGCGTCGCCAACCCGAATCCATTCCGCGCCAACGGCGTGGCCATCATCCCGGACGGCGAAGCGGGCGCGGGCGGCTCCACCGTGCTGCTGCAGAAATGGCGCATGGACGTGGAGCGCCTGCGCGCCTTGCCCGTGCACGCGGCAGAGCAGGTGTGGGGCCGCACCAAGGCCGGCAGCCATGAATTGTCGCCGCTGCCCGTCGATTCCCACGTGGGCCGCAACCAATTCATCCGCGATGGCGAGGAAGTCGATATCGTGCGCCGCAACGCCAATTACGCCAATGCCAGCGAGGCGGGCGTCATGTTCGTCGGTTTTTGCAAGGACATCACCGTGACCATGGGCATGCTGCGGCAAATGTACGGCGTAGGCTATGATGGCGTCACCAAGACGGACCGGCTGCTGGATTTTTCCACGGCGCTGTCGTCGGCGATCTATTTCGTGCCCAGCATCGACGCCTTGCTGGCCGCGGGCATTTCGCCGGCGGACCCCGGCTGAGGGCTGCCCCGGCGGTCCCTATTTTTACTTTAAAGGAGTTTTCATGCGTATACGTCCCGCCACACTGCTGTCCGCCCTGATCTTCGGCAGCGTCGTCTTCAGCGCTTCCGCTTCCGCCGTCGGCCTGGGTTTCCTGGCCGATACGCCGATGGCTTACCTGAACAAGAACGACAAGCCCGTCTTCGTCAAGGCCGTCACCGACGTGCTCAATGACAAGAAAGATGGCGAAACCGTGCAATGGAGCAATGAAGGCTTGCGCAATTCCGTGCGCATCGCCGCCGACATCACGGCCAGCGACACGCAAAAGACGGATGAGCAAACCTGCCGCAAGGTACAGGTGGGCTTGAGCGCCAAGGGTCAGGAACAGACCCTCAAGCTGACGGTCTGCAAGGCCGGCACGGCTGCCTGGAAAGTGAAAAAACAATAAGCACCGGCCGCCGCCCTTCCTTGCCGGGAGGGCGGCGTCGCGATGACTGCCCGCAGCGTGCGCTGCGGCTGCCTAGTCGTGGTTGATGGCTGCCACCTGGTGCAAGCATGCCTCGTCGGTGAGCAAGGTGACCACCGCATTGGTTCTGGCATGGACGCGCACGCCCTTGAGCCAGTCCGGCAGGGCAAGGACGGCGCCCGCCACGATGGGCAGGATGACCTGGATCACGGACTCGCTGCCCCTGGGCGGCGTCGCCTCGAAGTCCAGGTCCTGGATGCCGTCCTGCGGCGGCTTGAGGTAGACGCGCGGCGCGAGGGGGATCGCCTGCCAGCCGCCGGAGCTGACTTCGCCGATCGCGCTCACATGCAAATGCGGGGGAAGGCTCTTGTCGATGGCGAGGTGCACGGCCTTTACTTTGTAGATGGGAACGCTCATGGTATCTCCAGGAAGGATGGGGTGCGCCGCCAGGCCCGCGGCGTGTAGGGCCAGTCCCGATGTCTCGGCATCGTTAAGCTAGCTCAGCAAGTGTAGGTCGTATTTTCACCATCACCATCTCCAATTGTCACCATGGCCAGGCGCGCAAGCCATGCTGCTCTACTTTCTTGGGGGAAAGCCACCCGCAACGGTTAGAATCACGTTTTACCTTCTTTTTCCCATCTGCATGCAGCAAAGTCGCCTCCTGTTCTTCCGCCTGGCCGGCCAGTTTCGCCGCTATGGCGCCATCGTTGCCGCCACCTTGCTGGCCGTGGGCGTGGCGTCCGCCACCGATGTGTTATTAATCAGGCAATTGCAAAACGTCGTCGACGCCATGCGCGCGACGGCCAGCACGCAGGCCGCGCCCGCGTCCGGCGTGATGGGCATGCTGCAGGGCTGGGTCGACCGTTTCTTGCCGGCACAGGCAGGGCAGGTGGACTTGTGGGTGATTCCCGCCACCATCCTGGGCCTGGCCGTGTTGCGCATGGTGTCGAGCTTTGCCGGCGATTACGGTTCCGTCTGGTTATCGAGCCGGGTGCAGGCGGATTTGCGCGAAAAGATGTTCGCCACCATCATGCGCCTGCCCAGCCGCTTTTTCGACACCACCACCACCAGCCTGACGCAGTCGCGCGTGGCCTTCGACGCCAGCCAGGTGTCGCAGGCGGGCTTGAACGTGCTCAACGTGATGGTGCGCGATTCCGTCGCCACCGTCGGCTACCTGATTTTATTGTTCAGCATCGACGTGAAACTGGCCCTGTTCTGCATGGCGTCGATGCCCATCGTGGCCATCGTCGTGACGCTGGCGGGCCGCCGCATGCGCCACCTGAGCAAGAGTTCGCAGCAAGCCGTGGGCGAGCTGACGTCCGTGCTGGACGAAAGCATCGGCGGCCAGCGCGTGGTGAAAATCTTTGGCGGCCAGGATTATGAACAGGCGCGCTTCGTCAACGTCGTCAAGCGCAACCGCCAGCTGGCCGTCAAGCATGCCGCCACCTCGGCCATGAATTCCGGCTTCATCATGATGCTCGTCGGCATTACCCTGTCGTCCGTGATCTATTTCGCCATGCTGCGCGCGCAAAGCGGCGCCATCACGCCGGGCGCCTTCGTCGCCTTCATGGGCGCGCTGATGGCGATGCAGTCGCCGATCAAGAATTTGACCAAGATCAATGAGCCGCTGCAGCGGGGCTTGGCGGCGGCCGAGTCCGTCTTCGGCTTGATCGACACGCCGCTGGAACCGGACCCGGGCACCATCGCGCCGGTCACGGTGCAGGGTAATCTGTCTTTGCAGAACGTCAACTTCCGCTACAACAGCGACGATCCCGATGCGCCCACGGCCTTGAGCGATATCACGCTCGACATCCGCGCCGGCGAAACGGTGGCCCTGGTGGGCGGCTCCGGCGGCGGCAAGACGACCTTGCTGGGCTTGCTGCCGCGCTTCTACGACGTCAGCGGCGGCCAGATCCTGCTCGATGGCGTCGACCTGCGCGACTATGCCTTGCTGGCCCTGCGGCGCCAGTTCGCCCTCGTCAGCCAGGATGTGATTTTGTTCAACGACACGATGGCGGCGAATATCGCGTATGGCGACCCGGCCCCGGACCAGGCCCGCATCGAAGCGTCGGCGCGCGCCGCGTATGCGCACGATTTCATCATGCAGTTGCCGCAAGGCTACGAAACGCAGGCGGGGCAGAACGGTTCGCGCCTGTCGGGCGGGCAACGCCAGCGCCTGGCCATCGCGCGCGCCCTGTACAAGGACGCGCCGATTCTCTTGCTGGACGAAGCGACCAGCGCGCTGGATACGGAGTCGGAACGTTCGGTGCAGGCGGCGCTGGAAGTGCTGATGCGCAACCGCACCACCATCGTCATCGCCCACCGCCTGTCGACCATCGAAAGCGCCGACCGCATCGTCGTCATGCAGGGCGGGCGCCTGGTGGAATCGGGCAGCCACGCCACCTTGCTGCAGCAGGGCGGCGCGTATGCGCGCCTGCATGCGAGCCAGTTGTCGCCCGTCAAGGATGGCGCGGCCTAGAACCTCAGAACACGTGAATTTCCTGTAATACCAGCGTGGCGCCCAGCGCCGTGCCTTCCACGCGGAAGGTGGCGGTCAGGTCCGACCAAACGCCATTCAGTGGCAGCGCGTGGCGCACTTCGGCGATCGCCACGCCGCCGTCCTCGCTTGCCGGGCGCTCGACGCAGCGTTCGTGCGGCGCACCGCTGGCTTGCGCCGCCGGCGTGACGCGATACACCGTGCCATCCGCATACGGCTCCGGCGAACCATACCCTTCGATCACGGCGCGCAGCAGCGCCGGCGTCCAGCCGTAATACGCGTCGTGCGCCGTGCGCGCATGGGCGCACGCGTAATCGCCGCGCGCCAGGTCGGCGATCCAGGCGTCGATGATGTCCAGTATCTGTGTGTCGCTGGGGGCGGAGGGCAAGTGCATGGATTTCTTTCGTGACAGGGGAAAACGTTGCTTTCCATTATGATGGCCGCCGCACGATAACATTGCAACGGAACACAATGCACACACGACAGAAGATACGCGTGGCCCTGGCCGCCTTGCTGGGCATGGTCCTGGCCTTGCCGCTGGCGGCACAGGCACAGCCCGCAGGGCAAACGCCGACGCCAACCTTGCAGGAGGAAGACCGGACCATGTATTTGGATGAAAATTTCATGCCCAGCAATCAGCGCGGCGCCGTGTATGCGCTGCGCACGCCGCCCGTGCGCGACGAGGCGCTGGGCGCCTGGCATGTGCTGCTGGAATTTCCCGACACGCCGGGCGTGCCGGCCTTTGAAACCTATGCCACGGACCTGGACTTGAGCCAGGTCAAGTTCGTAAAGTTTCGCAAGTATTACCATGAAAATGGCCAGCTGCTGCGCGAAACCTATTTCGATGCCCAGGGCGAGGAATTGCTCGGCGGCAGCGTGTACTTCGAAAATGGCCAGGTCCAGCAGCGGGTGACCGCGTTGCCGAACGGGCGCGACAGCATCTCGGAAACGTATCACCAGAATGGCCAGCTGATGAGCCGCACGCTGTATCACGGCGACGAGATGGCCGATGGCGAGCAAGTGTCGTATGGCGCGAACGGGGCCGTCAGCAACCGCTCGTATCGACGCCATGGCCA
The DNA here is from genome assembly GCF_023703445.1 of Janthinobacterium kumbetense. Taxonomy (NCBI): domain Bacteria; kingdom Pseudomonadati; phylum Pseudomonadota; class Betaproteobacteria; order Burkholderiales; family Oxalobacteraceae; genus Janthinobacterium; species Janthinobacterium kumbetense. The sequence continues at coordinate 95,254 of NZ_JAMQGR010000007.1, read as the reverse complement.
GATGGATGGCGTGCAGGAATCGTTTTATGCGGATGGCAAGCTGTTCCGGAAGGGGTGGTATGTCGATGGCCAGCGCGAGGGCGAGTTCGTCATGTACGCGCAGGATGGCAAGGTGCTGGCCCGGACCGTCTGGGTGCACGGCCAGCCCGACGGCTGGTCGTTTGAAAGCCATGGCAATGGCGTCGTGTCGAACAAGACCCTGTACCAGAAGGGTGCCGTGCTCAGCTTGCAAACGTGGGCCCCGAATGGCCGGCCCGTGTTTGCCTGGCAGAAAGACGCGCAGGGGCGCGACCACGGCGACACGACGGATTGGCATGCCAACGGCGCGCGCGCCAGCGTGACCCCGTTTGTCGAAGGCCAGCGCCACGGCTTGCTGCAGACGTGGTTCGACGACGGCAGCCTGCGCCAGATCGTGCCGTATGAGCACGGCAAGAAGCACGGCATCGAGCGCCACTGGGACCAGGCCGGCAAGCTGGTGCTGGAGCAGGCGTGGCAGGCCGGAGAGCCAGTTTCCATGCGCTAGGAGTCGCCCGCCTTTGCAGGTATCATGCAGGGATTCCGGCCCGCCAGCAGGCGCGAAGCCGGCAGGATAACTGGAGGCAATGGTGGTGGAAGCGGAAGTTTCGGCGATGGCCAGGGCGCAAGGCATGGCCTTGCAAAACATGCGCGTCGTCATGCGCGCGGCGCAGCGCCACTCGGCGCAAATCGAAAAGCAATGCGGCGTGTCGGGCGCGCAATTGTGGGTGATGCAGGAATTGCTGGAACGGCCGGGCCTGCGCATGGGCGAGCTGGCCAGCAAGATGTCGATCCACCAGACGACAGCCAGCAACTTGGTCGAGGCGCTGGTCAAAAAAACCTATGTGCGCAAGGCGCGCGACCAGCCCGACCAGCGCGTGGTCACCCTGACACTGACGGCGGAAGGGCAAGCCGTCATCGCCGGCGCGCCGCAGCCGGCGCGCGGCTTGCTGCCCAGTGCGCTGGCCCAGCTGGACCCCGACAGCCTGGCGCACCTGAACCAGGGCTTGAACGCCTTGCTGGCCGTCGTCGCTCCAGACGACCGGCAGGCGGGAATGCAGCCGTTTCCGTTCACCATGTAGTCACGCGCAAGCGTGTGGCGCACCGCCCCGCTTGCCCGTATCATCGGCGCCGTCGCACCGTTGATGAAAGCATGCATTGAAGATACTCACCTCTGTTTTGCTGGCCTCTGTCCTGGCCGGTTCCCCGCCCGTTTCCATGGCCAGCGCCCCGGCCACCCCGGCCGTGGCTGCCGAACCGTCGCCGGCTTCCCAGTATTTTGACGGGGATTACCAGCCCGTGGCGCCCGCCGCGGCCGTGTACGAGCAGCGCGCGCCGCTGCGCCACGATGCGGCCCGCCAGGCCTGGCATTGGCAACTGCATTTCGCGCAGCCGCCGGGCAAGCTGCACATGGATGCCTGGCTGCTGGGCACCGACGTGGCGTCGCCGCGCTACGCCGGCCGGCGCAGCGTGTATTTTGCCGATGGCCAGCTGGGCCTGCTGGAAGAGCGCAACGGGGAGGGCGATTTCAGTGGCGTGAACGTGGAATACTATGCGGACGGGACGGTGAAGAGCCGCAAGGCGTACCGCGACGGCGAGTACGACGGCTTGCACAGCCACTTTCATGCGAATGGCCAGCTGAGGCATGCCTTGCTGTACCAGGCGGGCCAGCCCGCCGATGGCGAATTCCTGAGCTTTGACGAGCATGGCCAGGTCAGCAACCGAGCGCATTTCGCCGATGGCGTGCTGACCGGTGAAGTGACGGCGTTTCATCCGGATGGCCGGCTGGCCGAGCGGGGACCGTATCTGGACGGCCAGCGCAACGGCCTGCACCAGGCCTGGTGGCCGGACGGCCGAGAAATGTCGCGCCTCAATTTCCTGCATGGCAAGCCGCAGGGCTGGTCGCTGCTGTATTTCGCGAATGGCCAGCTGGACCAGAAAAACCTGTTCGAAGATGGCGTCATGCTGAGCACGCAAAGCTGGCGCGACGATGGCACGCCGCTGCGCCAGCGCCAGCAGGATGCGCAGGGCCGCGCGCAGGGCGAGGACAGGCAATGGCATGCAAACGGCACACTGGCCCGGCTCGCGTCCTACCGCGATGGCGAGCCGCATGGCGCGTGGCGCGAATGGCATGCGGACGGCTCGCCCCGCCATGCCGTGGACTACGTGCGCGGGCGCAAGCAGGGCCTGGAGCGGGCCTGGGCCGGCGACGGCACGCGCACCGTCTGCGAGTGGCAGGATGGCCGCTTGCTGCGCGCCTGCCGCAATTTCTAGTGCGGTGGCGCGGGCAGCCGTTGCAGCTGCAACTGCGCCAGCGCCCCGTACAGCGGTTCGCTGAGCACGCGCGAGACGGTGCTGGCCACGACGGCGCAAGCCATCAGGCTGAGCACCATGCCGTGGCCGTCGACCATTTCCATGACAATAATGAAAGCCGTCAGCGGCGCCTGCGTGGCGGCGGCCAGGAAACCCACCATGCCCAGCGCGATCAGGGCGGGCGCGTGCGGGTAGTGCAGCAATTGCGCAATGTCATGCCCGATGCCGGCGCCGATGGCCAGGGAGGGCGCAAAGATGCCCGCCGGCACGCCCGACCAGACGGTCAGCCACGTCGCCACATATTTGAAGGCAACGAAGGCGGGCGCCACGTCGGACGAGCCTTCCAGCATGGCGCGCGTGGCCACGGTGCCGCTGCCGAACGTGGCGCCATGGCTGGCGATGCCGATGGCCGCCACCAGCACACCGCAGACGGCGGCGAACAGCACGGGCCGGCCTTTTCTCCATGCGGACAGCTTGCCCAGCGGATTGCCCCTGGCGGACGCCAGCAGCAGGCGCGCAAACAGGCCGCCGGCCACGCCCGCGACCAGGGTCACCAGCAAACCCGGCAAGGCCAGCGCCAGGCCGATGGGGCCAGGGTGGATGATGCCGAAGTGGGTGGCGTTGCCGTGGATGGACACGGCCATCATGCCGGCCAGCACGATGCCGGCCACGATGAGGCCGCTGTTGCGCTGCTCGGGCGAGCGCGACAGTTCCTCGATGGCAAACATGACGCCCGCCAGCGGCGTATTGAAGGCGGCCGCGATGCCGGCCGCGCCGCCCGCCACCAGCAGGGAATGGGCGCTCACCTGCGAGTGACGGGGCAGCCAGCGGCGCGCGGCCAGCATCACGCCGGCGGCGATCTGCACGGACGGGCCTTCGCGTCCCAGCGAGAGTCCCCCCAGCAAGCCGCCCGCCGTCAGGCCGATCTTCGCGGCGCTCAGTTTCAACGAGACAAACAAGGAGCGCTGTTCGGGCGCCACGGCCGGGTCCAGCGTGGCCATCACTTGCGGGATGCCGGAGCCGGCCGCGCCCATCGCGTAGCGGCGCGTCAGCCAGACGAGCAGGGCGGCGCAGGCGGGCGTCCACAGCAGGGCGAACCACCAGGCCTTGCCGTTAAAAAACAGGAACAGGTCCAGCGCTTCCTCGGCCAGCCACGTAAAGCCCACGACGACGAGACCGGCGATGGCGGCCATGCCGACGACGACGGCGCGCGACCACCACAGGCGCGGGTTGGCAAATTCATGCTTGAAGGCAGAGGGAATATCGTGCAAGTGCTTCATTGCGGCAAGTCCAGGAAGGGGCGCGCAGGGCGTCGGGAAGACTTGCCATTATAGAGATATATTTGTTCGAATGTTTTTCCTCTGCCTTATTTGTGGGCAATTGACGACAACAGCTGCGCCTCGGCCAGGAAATCGACGAGCGCCCGCACTTTCGGCGCCAGGTGCGGCCCGGACGGCCACAGCAGCCAGCAACCGTGGGCCGGATGGCCGCTGATGGCGTAATCCATCAGCACCTCGATGAGGCTGCCGTCATCGAGTGCCGGGCGCACATGAAAGTCGGGCAGCCAGGCGATGCCCAGGCCTTGCCGGGCAAAGTGCAGCCGCGCTTCCACATTGTTGCAGATCATGGATTGCGGCAAGTCCGGCGCAGCCTCGCCATCGTCCTGGCGCAAGCGCCACTGCTCCACCTTGCCGCTGTGGCGGAAGCGGTAGTGCAGGCAAGCATGTTGTTGCAGCTCAAGGGGGTGCTGCGGCGTGCCGTGGCGCGCCAGATAGGCGGGGGAGGCCACGAGGCAAGAGCGGAACTGGCCCAGCTTGCGCGCGGCCAGGCGCGAATCGCGCGGTGCGCCGATGCGGATGACGGCGTCGAAGCCATCGCCGACGACGTCGGCCAGCGCGTCGGAAAAGTCCAGCTCCAGCGCGATGGCGGGGTGCTGCGCGGCAAAATCGGCCAGCGCGGGCAGGAACACGCCGCCCAGTTCCGGCAAGCCCAGGCGCAGGCGTCCCTGCGGCGCGCGCGCTCCCGCCAGTTCTTCCTGCGCCGCCTGCATTTCCGCCAGGATGCGTTCGCTGCGCGTCAAAAACAGCTGCCCCTCGGCTGTCAGGCTCAGCTGGCGCGTGCTGCGCTGGAACAGGCGCGCGCCCAGCCGCTGCTCGAGCCGGGCCAGGCTCTTGCTGACGGCCGACGGTGAAATGCCGGCCTGGCGCGCGGCGGCGACAAAGCTGCCCGCCTGGGCCAGTTGCACGAACAGGGCCACGCCGGAGAGATTATCTGTTTCCTGGTTTTGCATGATTCATGACAGTTTGGTCAGCAGTGAAACGCATTGAAGCATATTTTTCTTTGTTGCGTGGCTGCTTACCATGGGCTTTTATCTGCGGGGTAGGCAATGAAGACGATCGGTTTCAACAAGGGCAGCGGCGTGGGCGACGAGCATGGCTTGTTCGACATGGAGGGGGCGATGCCCGTGCCAGGCCCGCGCGACGTGCTGGTGCGGGTGCGCGCCGTGGGCGTCAACCCGCTCGACACCAAGGTGCGCGCCGGGCGGGTCACAGTGCCGGACAATGTTGTCAGCCTGGGCTGGGATGCGGCCGGCATCGTGCATGCGGTGGGCAGCGAAGTCACCCTGTTTGCGCCGGGTCAAGCCGTGTATTACGCGGGTTCGTTCGACCGCGCGGGCGCCAATGCCGAATATCACCTGGTCGATGAGCGCATCGCGGGGGCCATGCCGGCATCGCTGGACTTTGCGCAGGCGGCCAGCGTGCCATTGGCGGCGCTGACGGCGTGGCAATTGCTGTTCGAGCGCTTTGCCATCGCGCCCGGCGACATGCAGCCGCGGGGCAGCTTGCTGGTGCTGGGCGGCGCGGGTGGCGTCGGTTCCATGCTGATCCAGTTGGCGCGCCAGCTGACGGGTTTTACGGTGATCGCCACGGCGTCGCGCGGCGACAGCATGGCGTGGTGCCGCGCCATGGGTGCCCATCACGTGATCGACCATACCTTGCCGCTGGCGGCGCAGGTGGCGGCCTTGAGCGTGGCGCCCGTGCGCCACGTCGCCGCCCTGTCGCACACGGCCCAGCATGCCGCGGCGTTGGTGGAGCTGATCGCGCCGCACGGCAAGCTGGCCGTCATCGATGACCACGATGTTTTCGACGCGGCGCCGCTGAAGGGCAAGAGCATCTCGCTGCACTGGGAAATGGTGTTTACGCGGCCGTTGTTTGCCACCGACGATATGCTGGAGCAGCACCGCATTTTGCAGCGCGTGGCGCGGCTGCTGGACGACGGCGTGCTGCGCCACACGGTGCGGCAGCGCCTGTCGCCCATGGATGCGGCCACCTTGCGGCGCGCCCACGCGCTGCTGGAGCGGGGCGGGCAGCCGGGCAAGATCGTCGTAGGCGACTGAACCGGCTTGCACGGCACGCTTACACGAACAGCTCGCGCCGCGCGCTTTGGCTGATGGCGATGGTGGCCGGGTGGCTCAGGCGCCGTTCCGTGGTGATCGCATACACTTGCTCGACGAGGCTGTCGACCCGGCCCAGCGCCACCACGGCGTATTGCTCGCAGACCTGGGGCGCGATGACGGTGGGCGCGAAGAACAGGCCGGCACCGGACTGGCCGAAGGCCTTCATCATGGCGCTGTCGTCGAACTCGCCGACGATGCGCGGGTGCAGCTTGTTGTCGCCCAACCATTGCAGCAGGCGCCCGTAGATGGCGAAGTCTTCGCCGGGCAGCAGCAGCGGCGCCCCATCGAGGCATTGCGGAAAGCCGCCCGCCAGGGTGGCGGCCAGCGCCGGCGTGCCGAACAGGGTCATGCCGCTTTCGCCCAGCAAGTGGTTAAAGCCGCGCACGCTCAAGTGGGCCGGCATGGGGCGGTCCGCCATGATCAGGTCCAGCCGGTGCACGGCCAGGTCCGCCAGCAGGCTGGCCAGCCTGCCTTCGCGGCAAATGATGCGCAGCGGCTCGGCCAGTCCCAGCGCCGGCGCGACGAGGCGGCAAGCGATCAGTTTCGACACGGAATCGGCGCAGCCCACGCGGAAGGTCGTCGTCGTGGTGCGCGACTGGTCGCGCACGATTTCCAGCAATTCATCGCCCGTGCTGAAGATGCTTTCGGCATGGCTGAGGATGCGCCGGCCCGTGTCCGTCAATTCCAGCTGGCGCCCGCTGCGGCGGAACAGTTCCACGCCCAGGGTGTCGGCAAACTCGCTGAGCTGGCCGGAAATCGATTGCGGCGTCAGGTGCAGCTGCTCGGCCGCGCGGGCGATGCTGCCCGTCTTGGCCACCATCCAGAAATAGCGCAAGTGCTTGAAGTTGAGTGTGGACATGGTGTTTCCCGGAAAATAAATGCATCGAATTTTTCGATGTATTATTAAATTATATTCGATTTGTTCGATGTTTATAAGAAGGCTATGATGGCTGCTCAATTCATGCAAGGAGAGTGCCATGGACTTCAGAATACAAACAGAGCATTGCGGAGGCCGCCGATGAACGGCCTGGAAAGTATTGCAACGGCACCCATGTGGGCCGGTTTCATCGCCTTTGTCCTCGTGATGCTGGCGCTGGACTTGTTCGTCTTCGGCGGCAACAAGGCGCACAAGGTGGGCGTCAAGGAAGCGGCCACGTGGTCGCTCGTGTGGGTCAGCCTGGCCCTGCTGTTCAACGGCGGACTGTGGTGGTATCTGAACGGCACGGCTGGTCCCGAGATCGCCAACCAGAAGGCGCTGGAATTTTTCTCCGGCTACCTGATCGAAAAAGCCCTGTCGGTCGATAACGTGTTCGTCTTCCTGCTGATCTTCAGCGCCTTCCAGGTGCCGATCCAGTACCAGCGCCGCGTGCTGATCTATGGCGTGCTGGGCGCGATCGTCATGCGCGCCGTGATGATCATGGCCGGCGCGTGGGTGGTGAGCGAGTTCAGCTGGGTGCTGTACCTGTTCGGCGCCTTCCTGCTGGTGACGGGCATGCGCATGCTGGTGGCGGCCGATGCGGAGCCGGACGTGGCGAACAACCCGGTGCTGCGCTTTGCCCGCCGCCACTTGCGGGTGGCCGATGGCGACCATGGCGAACGTTTCTTCGTGGCAAAGGGCGGTTTGCGCTATGTCACGCCGCTGTTCCTCGTGTTGATCCTGATCGAGGTGACGGACCTGGTGTTCGCGGTCGATTCGATCCCGGCGATCTTCGCCATCACGACGGACCCGTTCATCGTCTTCACGTCGAACCTGTTCGCCATCATGGGCTTGCGGGCACTGTATTTCCTGCTGGTGGATGTGGCTGACCGCTTTCACATGCTCAAGTATGGCCTGGCGATGGTGCTGGTGTTCATCGGCGCCAAGATGCTGATCATGCCGTGGTACCACGTGCCGGTGGAAGCGTCCCTGCTGGTGGTGGCGGTACTGATCGTGTCGAGCTGCGTGGCCAGCGTGTTCATCACCCGCAGCGACAAGAAGTAAATGTTGTACGGCGCGCCCCGCCTGGCGGTGGCGTGCCTTTTAATTGACTAATAGAAAGAGTAGAAAATCATGCGTACCTATGAAGCGAACAGTCCCCAGGCAGCGGGACGTATCTTGGCCCTGATGATGGTGGTCGACGGCAACCTGGCCAGCGCCGAGCTGCAAGCCATGCATCGCAGCAAGATCCTCGAGCATATCGACCTGGAGCCGGCAGCCTTCCAGCAATTGCTGCAAGATTTGTGCGACGACATGCTGACGTCGACCGTGCATGGCGCCGTGCAGCTGGCCCATGGCGTGATCGACAGCCTGCTCGATGAAATCACAGACCCGGACTTGCGCCGCAAGCTGCTGCAAGCCATGTGGAAGATCGCCGATGCGGACGACTGGCTGGCCGATGGCGAAGCCGTCTTGCTGGCCCGCGCCAGCGCGGCATGGTCGGCGGAAACAAACTTCCGCGCGCATGCCGCTTGAGGAAAATCAAGCCGCCTTGTGCCCCATGGCAATGACGGCGGCGCCGGCCAGGGCCAGGCCCACGCCGGCGATGTCCGTCCAGGCGGGCGTGACGCCATCCACCAGCCACAGCCATCCCAGCGCCGTGGCGATATAGATGGCGCCATACGTGGCGTACACGCGGCCGCTGGCGGCCGGATGCAGGGTCAGCAGCCAGACGAAGATCAGCAGGCTGAGGGCGGCCGGCAACAGCAGCCAGGCGCTGCCCTTGTTGCTCAGCCATAGCATGGGCAGGTAGCAACCCAGCAGTTCGGCCACGGCCGTGACGGTAAACAGCCCGAAAGTGCGGGCAAGGCTGGTCCATTCGAAGGCGTCGTTCATGCTATTCCTGTTGTGCGGTCAGCCGCCATTGTAGACGCGCCTGCGTCAATTCAGTTGCAGAGCGACATACAGCAGCAGGCGGTCATCCGTGTCGTCCAGGTCCAGCCCCGTCAGTTCGGCGATCTTTTGCAGCCGGTAATCGAGCGTGTTGCGGTGGATGTGCAGGGCCCTGGCCGTGGCCATCGGGTGGCTGTGGTGGCGGAACCAGGCGGCCAGGGTGCGCATCAGGGTGCCGGACTTGCGGTCGTGCGCCTGCAGGCGCGCCAGGGTCTGGCGCAATTGCTCCGCCTGCCAACCGGCTTGCAAGCCGGACAGCAGCACGGGCAGGCTCAGTTCCAGGTAGGAAAAAGTGGTTTGCGCGCCATCGCGGGCGCGCCCCACGCGCGCCGTCTGCTTCGCCGATTCATACGACGCCGTCGCGCCATCGAGGCCTGGCAAGGCCACGCCCATGGACAGGGTGGCGGGCGGCGTGAGCGCCTGCTGCGCCACCTGGTGCAGTTCGAGCAGGCGCTGCCTTGCCTGCGCCGCGCGCGCCTGCTGCGGGCCGCTGGCGGGAAAGGCGTCGAGCAGCACCAGTTCGCCCGGCGAGACGACGGCCATCAGCAGGGCGGGCCAGCGCGCCGACAGGTCGGACTGCACTTGCTGCAGCTGCGTCAGCACCTGGTCCAGCCGCTCGCCCGGACCTTCTCCCGCATCGGGTATTTCCAGCACGAACATGGCGCGCGGCACGCGCAAGTCCAGCGCCAGGCGCGCCGCCCACGCCTGCATGCTGGCATCCGAAATGCCCGTGCGATACACGAGCTGGAACACGAATTCCTCGCGGTAGCGCTTTTCGTGCTGCAACTCGCTGACCAGGCGCGCCTGCTCCAGCATCATTTCCGCCATGGCCCGCACCAGTTCGCCGAACTGGCGCACGGCGTCCGGCTCGCCCGTCAGGCCCAGCACGCCGCAAATCTCGCCGCGCACCGTCAAGGGCAGGTTGATGCCGGCCCGCGTGCCCGGCAGCCTGGCCATGTCGGCCGTGCCGATTTCCACGCTGGCGTGCCGGGCCAGCGCCAGTTGCGCGCCCGGATGCAGGTCGCCCACGCGCTGCGGGTCGCCGCTGGCCAGGATCACGCCGCGCGCATCGATGACGTTGACGCTGAAGGGAATGATGTGCATGGTGCGTTGGACGATGTCTTGCGCCAGGGGGGGATCGATGCTCGGCATGGTATTCACCTTCTGGTTTTGTGCATTTGCATGGAATCATCGGATTCAAGACGGGTTTTCTTCATGCATCCGCACGATGACTGTTTCTGTAGGCGATTGTACGATGGGCTGGTCGCATCCCATAAAAAAATAGTCAGGAGACACCCATGACCACCCATCCAGGCGCCAGCCTGTCCGCCGGCGCGTCCGCGCAGGACCGCGTGCGCGAAGGCGCCTACCGCAAGGTCACCTTGCATCTGATCCCCTTCATCTTCATCTGCTACCTGTTCAATTACCTGGACCGGGTGAATGTCGGCTTTGCCAAGCTGCAAATGCTCGATGCGCTGCAATGGAGCGAAAGCGTGTACGGCCTGGGCGCCGGCATTTTCTTCATCGGCTACGTGGCCAGCGGCGTGCCCAGCAATCTGCTGCTGCACCGCCTGGGCGCGCGCAAGGTCATCGGCACCCTGATGATCGCCTGGGGCATCGCCTCGGCCTGCCTGATGTTCGTCACCACGCCGGCCGCGTTTTACTCGCTGCGCTTCATCACGGGCGTGTTCGAGGCCGGCTTCTTCCCCGGCATCGTGCTGTACTTTACGAACTGGTATCCCGCTTCGCGCCGGGGCCGCATCATGGGCCTGTTCATGTCGGCCATTCCCATTTCCGGCTTGCTGGGCAGCCCCCTGTCGGGCTGGATGATGCAATCGTTCGCCGGCCACGGCGGCCTGGCTGGCTGGCAATGGATGTTCTTGCTGCAAGGCATCCCCACCGTGCTGCTGGGCTTTCTCGTGTATGTGCTGCTGAACGACGGCATCGCCCAGGCGAAGTGGCTGAATGCGGAAGAAAAGCAGCTGCTGCGCGCCGACCTCGACGAGGACGAACGCCAGCGCCGCAACAGCGCGAATACGGCCGACACCTTCGCCAGCGTGCTGCGCAACAAGCACGTGTGGATGCTGGGCCTCGTGTATTTCTGCATCCAGATGGGCGTGTACGCGATCAATTTCTGGCTGCCCACCATCGTCAAGTCGCTGGGTTTCGCCAGCCCCGTGGCCGTGGGCTGGATCAGCGCCATTCCCTACCTGTGCGCCAGCATCTTCATGATCTGGGTGGGCCGTTCGGCCGACAAGCACAAGGAACGCCGCTGGCATTTGAGCGGCCCCCTGCTGATGGCGCTGTGCGGCTTGCTGCTGGCTACCCAGGCGCACGGCAACGTGGTCGTCGCCCTCATCGGCCTGTCGCTGGCGACCATGGGCGCGCTGTCCGGCCTGCCCATGTTCTGGCCCTTGCCGACGGCGTTTCTCGGCAGCGCGGCGGCGGCCGGCGGCTTGGCGCTGATCAATTCGCTGGGCCAGGTGGCGGGCTTCGTCAGTCCCTTCCTCGTCGGCTGGATCAAGGATGCGACGGGCGGCACCGACGTGGCCCTGTATATTCTTTCCGCAGTCATGCTGCTGGGCGCCATACTGGTGCTGCGCGTTCCCGCGCGCATCGTGAACCGTTGAACGAAGCTGCCATCGAACCGGAGGAATTGACCATGACGACCACCCCCGCGCCGCGCGCCTTGCTGCAAGCCATGTTCCAGGCCGCCATCGAAGCGGCCCAGCCATCGCACTGCATACCGCCCCATCTGCCGCCGGCGCCCAAGGGCCGTTTGATCGTCATCGGCGCCGGCAAGGCGTCGGCCGCCATGGCGCACGCCGTGGAACGGCACTGGCCGGGGCCGCTGTCCGGGCTGGTCGTCACGCGCTACGGCTATGCCGTGCCCTGCGAACGCATCGAGATCGTGGAAGCGTCGCACCCCGTGCCGAACCAGGCCGGCATGGATGCAGCGCGCCGCATGCTCGAACTGGTCGGCAACCTGCAGGCGGACGATACGGTGCTGTGCCTGATTTCGGGCGGCGGCTCGTCCCTGCTGGCCTTGCCGCTCGATGGCATCACTTTGGCCGACAAGCAAGCCTTGAACCGCGCGCTGCTGGCGTCCGGCGCCACCATCGGCGAAATGAATTGCGTGCGCCGCCATTTGTCCGCCATCAAGGGCGGGCGCCTGGCAGCCGCCTGCCATCCGGCGCAAGTCATCACTTTGGCGATTTCCGACGTACCCGGCGACAAGCTGGGCGACATCGCGTCCGGCCCCACGGTGGGCGACGCGACGACGTGCGAGGATGCGCTGGCCATCGTGCGCCGCTATGGCATGGACTTGCCGGACAGCATACGCGCCACCTTGGAAAGCGGGCGCGGCGAATCCGTGAAACCCGATGATCCCCGCCTGGCGCGCACGCAAACCACCCTGATCGCCACGCCGCAGATGGCGCTGGAAGCGGCGGCACAGGTGGCGCGCGCGGCCGGCGTCACGCCGTATATATTGGGCGACAGCCTGGAAGGCGAGGCGAGGGACGTGGGCAAGGTGATGGCCGGCATCGCGCTGCAAACGGTGCAGCGGGGCCAGCCGTTTCCCGCCCCGTGCGTGCTGCTGTCGGGCGGCGAAACGACGGTCACCGTGCGCGGCAACGGGCGCGGCGGGCGCAACGTGGAATTCCTGCTGGCGCTGGGCATCGCGCTCGATGGACGCGAGGGTATCCACGCGCTGGCCGGCGACACGGATGGCGTCGACGGCCAGGAAGACATCGCCGGCGCGGTCCTGGCGCCAGACACCCTGCAACGGGCCTGGGCGCTGGGCATCAAGCCCCGCGACAGCCTGGACAACAACGATGGCCACGGTTTCTTCCAGGCGCTGGGAGACAGCGTGGTCACGGGCCCGACCTTGACGAATGTCAATGATTTCCGGGCCATCCTGATTACCTGATTACTGGAAACTTGCCAGCACGATCTTTCCTTTTGCTGTGTTGCTTTCCAGCAGGGCATGCGCGCGCTTCAGATTCGCCGCATTGATCGTGCCGAAGCGCTCTGCCAGGGTGGTCCTGATGACGCCGGCGTCCACCAGTTGCGCCAGCTCTTCCAGTAGTTCATGCTGTTTGACCATGTCGGCCGTCTGGAACAGCGAACGGGTAAACATCAGTTCCCAGTGCAGCGACACGCTCTTGCCCTTGAACTTGCGCACGTCGATGTGCTCGGGGTCGTCGATCAGGGCGAACTTGCCTTGCGGCGCGATCAATTCCACGATCTGCTCGAAATGCTTGTCGGTCTGGTTCAGGCTGATCACATAGTCGACGGGCGGCAAACCCAGGCGCGTGATTTCCCCTGCCAGCGGCAGGCTGTGGTCGATCACGTGGTGCGCGCCCAATTCCTTCACCCAGTCCGCCGTTTCCGCGCGCGAGGCCGTGCCGATGATGGTGACGCCCGTCAATTGCCGCGCCAGTTGCACCAGCACGGAGCCGACGCCGCCGGCTGCGCCGATCACCAGCAGCGACTTGCCCGTCAGGCTCTTGTCGCGGCTGAGCTGCAGGCGGTCGAACAGCAACTCCCAGGCCGTAATGGCCGTCAGCGGCAGGGCGGCGGCCGGGGCGAAATCCAGGTTGGCCGGCATGTGGCCGACGATGCGCTCGTCGACCAGCTGGAATTCGCTGTTGCTGCCGGGGCGGTTGATGGCGCCCGCGTACCAGACCTTGTCGCCCACCTGGAACAGGGTGGCGTCGGGGCCGACGGCCGTGACGATGCCGGCCGCATCCCAGCCCAGCACTTCCGGCTGGCCATCCTTCGGCGCGCGGTTCTTGCGCACCTTGGTGTCGACGGGATTGACGGAAATGGCCTTGACGGCGACGAGCAGGTCGCGCCCCGTGGCGACGGGCACGGGCAGCTCGATGTCGAGCAGGGCGTCGGCGTCCGTGATGGGCAGGCTGTGGTGGTAGGCGATGGCTTTCATGTGCTTCCTCGTTGAGTGGATACCGTATGATGGTGGCAATGCCGCCCTGGAAACAGGGGGCGCGTACGGAAACACTTTCAAAGGAATGTTGAAAATTGCTGCGACTCGATGACTTGCAGGTATTTGTGCGCACGGCCGACCGGGGCAGTTTGTCGGCGGCTGCGCGCGAGATCGGCATCTCGCCCGCGCTGGCCAGTGCCGCCGTCAAGCGCCTGGAAGGCGTGTTGGGCTTGCGCCTGCTGGCCCGCACGACGCGCTCGCTGAGCCTGACGCCGGAAGGCACGCAATACCTGGAACATGCGCGGGAAGCCTTGCGCCTGCTGCGCGCAGGCCACGATGCACTGTTGGCCGGCAAGGACAGTTTCGGCGGAACCTTGAAAATTGCCATGCCCTCCGACCTGGGCCGCAACCTGATGCTGGGCTGGCTGGACGAATTTCAGCTGCGCCATCCGACACTGCATTACCAGCTCAGCGTCAGCGACCGGGTGGCCGACATGGTGCGCCAGCAAGTCGACGTGGCCATCCGCTATGGCCAGCAAGACGATTCGAGCCTGATCGCCATGCCGATCGCGCCCGCCAACGACCGGGTGCTGGTGGCGTCGCCCGCCTACCTGCGCGAATACGGCCCCCTGCTGGCGCTGGAAGAGTTGTCGCAGCGCAATTGCCTGCGCTTCGCGCTGGAAGACGGCTTGCACGACCGCTGGACTTTTTACCGCCTGCCCCAGCGCGAGCAAGTGACGGTGTCCGTGAGCGGCAACCGCAGCGCCGACGACGCCGACCTGGTGCGCCGCTGGGCCGTGGCGGGACTGGGCATCGCCTATAAGTCGCGGCTCGACGTGGCGGGCGACCTGGACGCCGGCCGCCTGCAAGCGCTGTTGCCCGACGTGGCGGGCGAGGCCACGCCCTTGCACCTGGTCTGCACGCACCGGGCGCAGGTGACGCCGCTGGTGCTGCAGTTGCGCGATTTCCTGCGCGACAAATGTGTGCAGTTATTAAAACAGCAGAATTGACCGGGGGGGCGTTGCTTATCTGATATCAGCGATTTTTTAAAATCACATCGCTCATGTATTGATTCAAATCGCGAAAGTCTTTCACCCGCCAGGCATATGGCGCAATCTTGACGCCATTCTCTTTCAAGGTCTTGGGAATCAGATCGCCATTCGGACGAAGGATGACCGACGATACGATCACGCCCGGATAATCCTTCAGGCGTTTTTTGAAGGCGGCGGTGGTCAGGTCCGGCGTGGGCGGATTGCTTTTATTCGCCAATGGCCCCGTTCCCTTGATCTCCGCGCCATGGCACACGGCACAGCGCTGTACATACAGGGTTTTCCCATTCAGATTCTCCGCCAAGGCTGACGGCGCTTGAATCAGCGATAACGTTCCTAATGCAGCGATAAATAATATTTTCATTTCTTTTTAATGTGGACGTATTGTATGGATAATGTCTGGGTCGAGAGAAAATACGCAGCTGCCATTGCAATACGCCATTCTCCCGATAACATTTTATCCGAGATGATTCATCATAATGTGCCCATACCGGCGAGGGCTGGGCTGATGAACCATCGTGCCTGATTACAACTCGTTGCAAATGGCAATCATGCGCAGGTCAACCTGGGCGTACCCTCAAGCATTCTGCATGAAACCGCTTGAAGGACCGCCATGACCCCGCACCGACTATTGCCGACGACCTTGATTTCCCTGCTCTTGCTGGCCGGCTGCGCCGCGACCGGACCAGGACCGGCCGCCCAGGCCGATCATCGCGCGCAGAGCAGTCCCGCGCAGACCAGTTCCGCGCAGGACGTCGCCATGCTGGAGCGGGTCAGCTGGGGCGTGAGCGGGGGCAGCGTGCGCCAGGTGCAGGACAAAGGCTGGAACGCCTGGCTGCGGACGCAGTTGCATCCAGGAAAAGCGGCCTTGCCGCCAGCCATCGCCGCGCAAATCGACGCCATGACCATCAGCCAGGTGCCGCTGGAGCAATTGGTGATTTCTATGGAGCAAAAGCGCAAGGAGTCGGCCGGCGTCATGGACGACATGGCGAAGCAGCAGGCGCAAAAGGATTACCAGCAAGAACTTAACCGCCTGGCGCGCGAAGCGGCCACGCGCTCGCTGTTGCTGGACGTGTATTCGCCGAACCAGTTGCAGCAGCAGCTGAGCTGGTTTTGGCTCAACCATTTCAGCGTGCACCAGGGCAAGCACAACTTGCGCGCCATGGTGGGCGATTACGAGGCGAACGCCATCGCGCCACATGCGCTGGGGAAATTCCGTGACTTGCTGGGCGCCACCGTCCACCATCCGGCCATGCTGCGCTACCTGGACAATGAAGCCAACGCCGCCAAGCGCATCAATGAAAACTATGCGCGCGAACTGATGGAACTGCATACGCTGGGCGTGAACGGCGGCTATAGCCAGATGGACGTGCAGGAACTGGCGCGCATCCTGACGGGCGTGGGCGTGAACCTGGGAGCGGACACGCCGAAGGTGAAGCCGGCGCTGCAGTCGCAATACGTGCGCCGGGGCTTGTTCGAGTTCAACCCCAACCGCCACGATTACGGCGACAAGCAATTCCTCGGGCAAACGGTGAAGGGCAGGGGGCTGGCTGAGCTCGATGAAGCGCTGGACCGCCTGAGCCGCAGTCCCGCCACCGCGCACTTTATCAGTGGCAAGCTGGCCCAGTATTTCGTCGGCGACAATCCGCCCGCGCCGCTGGTGGCGCGCATGGCGGCCACCTTCCAGCGCAGCGACGGCTTGATCGCCGACGTGCTGCAAACCATGTTCGACAGCCCCGAATTCAAGCAATCGCTGGGCAAGAAATTCAAGGACCCCATGCATTATGTCGTGTCGGCCGTGCGCCTCAGCTATGACGACAAGCCCATCCTGAATGCGGGACCCATGCTGAACTGGCTGTCGCGCATGGGCCAGCCTCTGTACGGACGCCAGACGCCCGATGGCTATCCGCTGACGGACGCTTCCTGGGCCAGTCCGGGGCAAATGACGACGCGCTTCGACATCGCCCGCACCATCGGTTCGGGCAGCGCCGGCCTGTTCAAGACGGATGGCCCGCAGCCGCAGGAAAAAGTGGCGTTCCCGCAACTGGCCAGCGCCCTGTATTACCAGTCGCTGCAGCCAGGCTTGAGCCCGGCCACGCGCCAGGCACTGGATCAGGCCGCTTCGCCGCAGGAGTGGAATACATTTCTTCTTTCCTCGCCGGAAATGATGCACCGTTAAGTTGAAATCGGAGGATTGCCATGAATCGTCGTGACCTGTTGAAAGCCCTGGCCGCCGCACCCTTGTTCACCCACGCGGGCAGCCTGCTGGCCGCACCGGCCACGGATGCGAAGCTGCTGTTCGTCTTCCTGCGCGGCGGCTATGACGCGAATAACTTGCTGGTGCCGGTCGGCAGCGATTTTTACTACGCGGCGCGGCCGAATATCGCCATCGCGAAACCGGGCGAGGAAAACGGCGCGCTGGCCTTGACCGCCGACTGGGCCTTGCATCCGGCCTTGCGCGAGAGCATTTATCCCATGTTCACGGGCGGCGAGGCGGCCTTCATCCCGTTCGCGGGCACGACGGATTTGACGCGCAGCCATTTCGAAACGCAGGATACCATCGAGCTGGGACAAGAGATCAACACGCGGCGCGACTTCCGTTCGGGTTTCCTGAACCGCCTCGTGCAGACCTTGAATGGCAGCAAGGCCGGCCCCGCCATCGCTTTCACCGACCAGCTGCCGCTGATCTTCCAGGGCGGCGTGCAAGTGCCGAACATGGCGCTGCGCTCCGTGGGCAAGTCTGGCATTGATGCGCGTCAAAGCCAGATTATCGCCGCCATGTACCGGGGCACGCCCTTGCAGCAACCCGTCAGCGCGGGCTTTGTCGTGCGCGACGACGTGACGAAGGAATTGACGGGGGAAATGCAGGCGGCCAACCGCAACGCCATCAGTACCAAGGGCTTTGAACTGGAAGCGCAGCGCATCGCCCGTTTGATGAAGGACAAGTACAACCTCGGCTTCGTCGACGTGGGCGGCTGGGATACGCACGTGGGGCAGGGCGGCGCCAGCGGCTATCTGGCGGGGCGCTTCGATGAACTGGGGCGGGGACTGGCCGCGTTTTCGCAGGAAATGGGCAGCGCCTGGCGCAATACCGTCGTCGTCGTCGTCAGCGAATTTGGCCGCACCTTCCGCGAAAACGGCAACCGCGGCACGGATCACGGCCACGGCAGCGTGTTCTGGGTGCTGGGCGGCGGGATCAAGGGCAAGCAGGTGGCGGGCGAGCAAGTGGCGATTGCGCAGGCAAACCTGTTCCAGAACCGCGACATGCCCGTGCTGAATGAATACCGGGCCGTGCTGGGCGGCTTGCTGCGCCGCACCTTCGGCTTGACGCCGGCGCAACTCGACCACGTGTTTGCCGGCGTGAAACCGGCGGAGCTGGGCCTCGTGTAAATCGGCGAATCTCCGTGTTACGCTACGCCTGCGCAACTGGCGCATAGCGAATACTGGCGGCCCATGGCGCCGGGCACGAATGGAGCAGCATGAACGATACCCAGCGCGACATTGTCAGCGCAGGCTTTTCCCTGGCCCTAATCGCCGTGACGGCCTTCGTCATGCAGCGTTTCTTTTTGCCGCTCGTGTGGGCCGGCATCCTGTGCGTGGCCACCTGGCCTTTGTATGTGCGCGTGCGCGCGGCGCTGGGCCAGCGCACCATCGTCGCGGCAGCCGTGCTGACCCTGGCGTTTGCCTGCATCTTCATCATTCCCGTGCTGTTCGGCGTGGCGCAGGCGGCGCGCGAAGTGCCCGTGCTGGCCAATTTCGTCGTGCATGCGAATGCCGACGGCTTGCCCGTGCCGGACTGGGTGGCGCATGTCCCGCTGGCCGGCAGCGCCATCGGCGACTGGTGGCAAGCCACCCTGAGCCAGCCCCATGGCCTGGGCCACTTCTTTGCGGGCAGCGCCGTGGGCGGCTTTCATTCCGCGCGCGACATGCTCAAGGTGCTGGGCGCGGACGTGTTCCACCGCCTGGTCGACTTTGGCCTGGCGTTTTTATGCCTGTTTTTCTTTTACAAGGATGGTGAAGCGCTGACGCGCCAGATCACGGCCGTCGGCAGCCATTTTTTGCGTCCCGAACGGTGGGGCCGCTATGCGCAAAAGATCCCCACGGCCATCCGCGCCACCGTCAACGGCCTGGTGCTGGTGGGCCTGGCAGAAGGCGTGCTGATCGGTATCGCCTATGCCATCGCCGGCTTGCCGTCACCGGCCCTGTGGGCGTTTGCCACGGGCATCCTGGCCATCATCCCGTTTGGCGCGCCGCTCGCATATGGATGCGCGGCCGCCCTGCTGGTGTTCCAGGGCAATGTGGGCGCCGCCATCGGCGTGGCCGCCTGGGGCACCGTGGTGCTGTTTGTTGCCGACCACTTCGTGCGCCCCGGCATGATCGGCAACGCCACCCGCTTGCCCTTCCTGGCCGTGCTGTTCGGCATTCTGGGGGGCGTGGAAACCCTGGGCCTCGTGGGCTTGTTCATCGGCCCTGTCGTGATGGTGCTGTTTGTTACCTTGTGGTACGAAGCGAATGCGACTGACCGCGTACCGCCGGCCACCATGCCTTCCAGCACAGCTGCCGATGCAGGTGCCGACGCACTTGCCGGTACAGCTGCCGAAACACCTGCCAGCCCGGCCGCGCTGGAACGCACACAGTAGTGAGGGGTCGGTCAGCGTGCCGCTGGCCGGTACTGAGGCGTTCCCGGCGTGGCCGGACGGAGCTGACTTGATAACAGGGTGCGAACACCTTGTTTTAAAGTCATTCTTAATGTGCCTTGGATAGAATAAGCAACCAACGGCGCATCAGCAGCACTTCAACATAGCCCGGCTCGATGCCCGTACCGCACTCGATCAAGGGATTGACGGTGTAGTAGCGCTTGCGGAAGTCGCGGCAGACGAGGATTTCGCGCTTGCCCATGCGGACGAGGAAAGAGCTTGGGGCGTATTCCAGGCCGAACCGTGAGCCAAAACCGCTATTCAATGTTGCCATGACAATTCCTTTGAGGGAGATGTGTTGAACGAGTCATCAGAATAGCATAAGTACTGTATGAATACACAGCTACTGTATGAATAAACAGTATTTTTTTACTGGTGTGGTTTTTTTGATCAGTACCAGGGATATGAAAGAGAGATGAGTTTGCAAGAGAAAAATGACATGGGCATGACCACGGGCTGGACCACGAAACTGCGCCGCTTCGTCGAGGCGCGCCTGTCGCCCGAAGGCGAACTGGGCCTGCATATGACGGTGGGCGTGGCCCTGATGCTCGTCGCCATCGTGGTCTTCCATGAGATCGCCGAAGCCGTCATGGGCATGCAGCAAATTACCGTGATCGACTTGCAGGTGGCGCAGTGGTTCAACCAGCATGCCGTGCCGTGGATCACCAGCTGCCTGCTGGTCGTCACGCATATGCACGGCGTGATCGGCGCCATCACCCTGGCCGTCTTGCTGGGCTGGTATCTGCACCGCAAGGGCGCCAGTTACTGGCTGTTTACCCTGGTCATTACCATGCCGGGCGTCATGTTTTTGAACCTGCTGCTAAAGTACATTTTTGTGCGCGCGCGGCCCAGCTTTGACGAGCCCATCCTGCAGACGGCCCTGAGCACGTACAGCTTTCCCAGTGGCCATACGGCCACCTCGACGGCCCTGTACGGCTTGCTGGCCGCCTACCTGATTTGCCAGACGGCGCCGGGTGCGTGGGGCAAGCGCATCGCCATCGCGCTGGGCGCCTTCCTGATGGCCTCACTCGTGGGCTTCAGCCGCATTTACCTGGGCGCGCATTACCTGAGCGATGTGCTGGCGGCCATGGCGGAAAGCTATGGCTGGCTGGCCATCTGCATCGCCGGCGTGTCGACCCTGCGCCGCCGCCGGCATATCCGGCAAACCAGATAAGGGGAAACCATCCTGAGCAAGATTGCAGTCATCATCAATGCGGGCGCCGGTTGCGGCTATGCGCCCGACTGGGCGCAGCAGCTCGAAGCGAAATTCGCCGCCGTGGGGCTCGACGCCGCCATCACCCTGGCCGCCAGCGGCGCCGACATGATCGCCACGGCCGGGCAGGCGCTGCGCGATGGCGCGCCCATCGTCGTGGCCGGTGGCGGCGACGGCACCATCAATGCTGTCGCGTCCGTCGTCGTCGGCAGCGGCACGCCGTTTGGCGTCTTGCCGCTGGGTACCCTGAACCATTTCGCCAAGGATTTGAACATTCCGCTCGAACTCGATGCGGCGATCACCAACGTGGCGCAGGGCGTGCCACACCAGGTCGACGTGGGCGAAGTCAATGGCCGCATCTTCCTGAACAATTCCAGCCTGGGCCTGTATCCCGACATCGTGCGCGACCGCGAAAAGCAGCAGCGCCGGCTGGGAAGGGGCAAATGGCTGGCGTTCAGCTGGGCGCTGGTGGCCGCCTTGCGCCGCTATCCCTTCCTCAGCGTCCAATTGAAACTCAAGGACGCCGTGCATGCGCGGCGCACGCCGTTTGTCTTTATCGGTAACAATGATTACCTGATGGAAGGCTTGAATATCGGCGAGCGCGAACGGCTCGATGGCGGCCAGCTGAGCCTGTACGTGGCGCAGCGTCCGGGCCGCCTGGGATTGCTGAAGCTGGCCTTGCATGCGTTGTTCGGCAAGTTGTCGCAGGCCAAGGACTTCGACGTGCTGACGGCGACCGACCTGGAAATCGCCACGAAGCACCGGCGCCTGCGCGTGGCCACGGATGGCGAAGTGACCGTCATGAATACGCCGCTGCAGTACCGCATCCGCCCCGCCGCGCTGACGGTGCTGGTGCCTGCGCCGGCATCGTCCGGGGAGTAAGGCCATGCGTACCATCGTGCATTTGTCCGACTTGCATTTTGGCAAGGTCGACGCGGACTTGCTGGCGCCCTTGCGCGCGCTCGTCGAGCGCCTGGAACCGGATGTGGTGGTGGTGTCGGGCGATTTGACGCAACGGGCCCGCAGCGCCCAGTTCCAGCAAGCGCGGCAGTTTCTCGACAGCTTGCCGGGGCCGCAGATCGTGGTGCCGGGCAACCATGACGTGCCGCTCTACAACGTCTTTTCCCGCTTCCTGACGCCGCTGGTGAAATACCGGCGCCATGTGACGGACGATTTGTCGCCCGAATATGTGGACGAGGAAATCGCCGTGCTGGGCATCAATACGGCCCGCTCGCTGACCTTCAAGGATGGCCGCATCAGCCACGAGCAGATCGATTTCCTGCGCGAACGCCTGGGCCATTTGCCGCCCGGTTTGACGCGCATCATCGTCACGCATCATCCATTTGACTTGCCCGAGCACTTCGACGACGATGATCTGGTCGACCGTGCGCCGCTGGCGCTGCAAATGTTTTCCGAATGCGGCGTGGATCTATTGCTGGCCGGGCACTTGCACGCCAGCGTGGCGGGCAACACGGCCGAGCGCTACAAGATCGCCGGCTACGCTGCCCTGATGGTGCAGGCGGGCACGGCCACGTCCACGCGAGGCAGGGGCGAATCGAATTCCTTCAACGTGCTGCGCGTGGAAAACAGTTGTATTCGCGTCGAGCGCTACAGCTGGAATGAAGACAGCGCCGACTTTGAAAAAGTCAGCACGGAAGCGTTCGCGCGCCAGGGCGGCGTGTGGGCCAGCTTGCGGCCGCTGTAGCCAGAATTAATGGGGTAGGCGGCAACCGGCATCAGGAGTGGCCGGCAAAATGGCCAGGGCTAGGCGCGTTGCCGAAGACAGTACGAATAGTACGGCGAGGCAATGCAACAACGCCCTGGACTTTTTGATGGCTACTCCGCTACAGCCAGTAATTCATGAAGCGGGCCGCCCACTCCTTCATGCGGTCGGCAATCGGCCGGGTTTCCCATTTCGCCCTGGTGATCTCTTCCGAGTCGCGCAAGTCTTCCTGGAAGGCGTTTTCCATTTCGCGGCCGAAGCTGTCGCCCAGCACGATCACGTTCAGTTCGCTGTTATGCAGGAAGCTGCGCATGTCGATGTTGGTCGAGCCGACCGTCGACCAGGCGCCGTCGATGACGGCCGTCTTGGCGTGCAGCACGGCCAGTTTCAAGTGGAAGATGCGGATGCCGCCGGCCAGCAGCTTGTCGTACAGCGCGTGTCCCGCATGGAACACGAGGCCGCTGTCGGACACGCCGGGCAGCACCACCGTCACGTCCACGCCCCGTTTCGCGGCAGCCACCAGCGCGTCGACCGTCTGCTGGTCGGGCACGAAATAGGCGGACGTGATGTGGATGGATTTTTTTGCTTCCTGGATGGCCAGGATATACGCCTTGTAGATTTCGAAGCCGCCGTCCGGCTCGCTGGCCACGACGCGCACCAGCTTGTCGCCCACTTCCGACAGGGTGGGGAAGTAATTCGCGTCCGGCAAGTCGGCCTGGTCTTGCTGGGCCCAGGTGCGGATGAACAGCCACTGGAAGGCGGCCACGGCCGGGCCTTCCACTTTCACGTGGGTATCGCGCCAGCCCACGTCGCTCTTGTCGGCGGACTTGTTCTTGGAGCGGAACAGCGAGCTTTTCGCATAGGTGTCGCTGATGTTGACGCCGCCCGTAAACGCCGTCTTGCCGTCGACGATCAGCACCTTGCGGTGGTCGCGGTTGTTGATCTTCCAGTCGTCGCCCTTGAGCTTGGCGGGATTGACGGGGTTGAAGGCCACCAGGTGCACGCCGGCCGCGCGCATGCGCTCGAAGAACGCCTGCGGCACGCCGAGGGTGCCCACGCTGTCGTAGATGACGTTGACCGTCACGCCCGCCTGCTGCTTTTCGATGAGCATGTCGGCAAACTTCAGGCCCAGCGGGTCCTGGTCGAAGATATACGTTTCCAGGTTGATGCTGTTCTTCGCTTCGCTGATGGCCTGGAACATGGCTTCCATCGTTTGCGGGCCGTCAAACAGCAGGGTCACCTTGTTGCCCTTGATCAAAGGCACGCCCGTGGCCGCCTCTTCCAGCGCGGCCTGGGCTTTCAAGTCCATGCCGGACTTCGCCCAGCGCTTGTTGAGCAGGGCGGCGCGGCTGTTGACGTTCAGCACGGCCCCCTTGCCCGTGATGACCTTGGGCTTGGCCACCGGTTCCAGGGTGGTGTTGAGGTTCTTGACATTGGGCAGCGAGGCGCATGCAGCCAGGGTCCAGCACAGCAGTAGGGCGGTGAGGCAGGGTTGCATGCGCCTGGCGGTCATTTTTGAGCCTTGGTCGTGGGTGACAGGTTTGCCGAGTCATCGGCCAATGCCAAAGGTGGCGGGTTTTTCGAGCCGAAGAAGAAGACGATGGGCGAGCGCAGGAAGCGCTTGCCCAGGATCTTCAGCAATTGCATGCCGTGCTTGAAGCGCACCTGGCGCGAACGCAGGGCCACCCACAGGGCCAGGCCGAAGCTCACCAGCAGGTTGGCCGTGCCGATGGCGAAGATGCCCGACAGCGACTTGACGGCCAGTTGCCAGCTCATGTTGTGGTCCAGGCCCACCAGCGCCGTGGCGAAGTTGGCGGCCGAGAAGGTGATGTGGCGGATATCGATCGGCAAGCCGATCAGGAAACCCAGGGTGCCGATGGAACCGAGCAGGATACCGAAATAGAAGTTACCCATCAGGCCGCCCAGGTTGTTTTCCAGGTACAAACCCAGCCGTTGCAGGCGTTCCTGGCCGATAACGCGGCCCAGGCCGCGCAATTGCGCGATGCGCTGCGCCCAGCGCGTGTACAGGGCCTGGTTGTCGTAGTAGCCGGAAATCAGGCCGGCGACGAACAGGCACACGCCGGCGATCATGGCGTAAAAGATGGCGGGGCTGCCGATGGGGTCGATATCGTGCAGCAAGCGCATGGCCTTCTCGGGCGTCACCAGGTTGTGCCCGGTGATCGCCTTGTAGCCGAGCGCGATCAGCCACGCCGTGGGGATGGCCGTGGCCAGGTTGCCCAGCACGGCCATGTTTTGCGTGCGGAACACCTTGTTGATCAATTCCGCCATGCTGTCGAGGTCGATATTCCGCCCATCCTTGCTGTGCAGGCCGGCGGCGATGCGCGATGCCGTCATGGCCGGCTGCTTGGTGGCCACCGTGAAATGCAGCAAGTGGATGAACATGAAGCCGATCGAGTAATTCATGCTGAACATGAACGCTTCGACCAGCGGCGCCGAGCGCAGGTAGGACATCAATATCTTGAACAGGGCCATGAAGCCGATGATCACGCCCGCGCCCGCGGACGAGAGGAACATGGCGCCCATCTCGCGGCGGTTTTCCGCGATGTAATGCTCGCCCGTGCGGCTGGCGTTTTCCGTCACATTGCGTGCAAGCAAGTTGATATTGTCGGAAAACAGGTCGCTGACCTTGTATTTGTGGTTATGCGCGCGTATCAGTTCCAGCGCCAGCCCGACGGCGCCCGCGCGGCGGCGGCTGACGGGTTGCGGGTGCAGCAAGTCTTGCGTGGCGTCCACCGTGATGGCGGCGATGTCCACGTTGTTCGAGGCCGGCAATTCGCCGCTCGTGTCGACGAGGAACAGCAGCTTGCGCAAGCGCTCGATGCTTTGCGCCAGCGCCACCAATAAATACGTAAGGGGAATGCTGGTGCCCTGGTACAGCGCCTTCTTGCGGATCTTGGCGATGACGGCGTCGCACTGGTCCAGCATCACCAGCAAATGGCGCGCATCTTCGATGTGCTCGAGATCGCCGTGCAGCAGATTCGTGTAGGCGTCCAGGTAGGCGTTCACTTCCGTGTTCTGCACCATGAATGGCGACTGGAACACTTCAATTTCGCTATGGAAACGCGTCAATTCCGGTTCCAGGCCCATGGCGCAGACGCGGTAGGACAGGGTGCGGATGGCGTCGAGCATGCCTGGCAACATGATATTGCCATCGCCGACGGCCAGTTCGATGTCGTCGCTCGTGAGCACGTCGAACAGTTCCAGCCAGTCCGTGGCGGGCACGTTGCTGATCCACAAATAATCGGTCTTCAGGTACAGCACCTGGTCGAGCGCGTCGTTCAGGTATTCGTCGCCGAGGGCGGGCGGCAGCATGCGGTAGGCGATGCGGCGTTTCAATTCCGTGAAAAAGCCGCTGTTCGACAGCACGCCGATATCGGTGTACAGGCTGGCGTGGCGGCGCGCGGCCAGCACGCGCAGCACGTATTCGTGCAGGGCGCGCGCTTGCGCGGGGTTACCTTTGAGAAGCTGGCGCAGGGTGCGCACGTTGGCAATCGCGGTAGCGCTGTCGTGGGGGCGCTTGGGACGCAGTGAGTTGAATAGTTCCACCAGCAAGTCGATATTGCTGGAGTTGGGGTCAATGCGTTCGAGGATAGCTAGCATGCAGAAAAAACGGGCGAGCCGCTGTCGGTAAAACCAGTAGTGTACCGCCTGCGTCAATTCTCGCAACGTTCGCCACCGAACATTGCTTTACGGCAGGGCCTGCATTTAACGCCATTTTGCCGCTAGTGCCTGAATCATGCTCACTCTTGCGTGTTGTCAGTACGCGACGTGGTTTCATGGCCTAAGCTGAAGTTTCTGTTGTACAACGCACGGATGGCTGGACAAAAAGCGAGGATAAGGTAACACTAAGATCAGACACACAGCGCATGTCCTGATCAATACCGGGAAGTTTCAATTCACGTTACCGAGATATTTATCATGCAGACCTCGTATTTTGCGCTTGCTGTGATAGGGATGGGGCCGTGGATGCTTTTTGCACCGGCCCAGGCTGCCGATGGCGCAGGCAGTGCCGCATCCACTAACGTTGCCGTGTACGGCGTGCTCGACGCAGGCATCGTGGCCGAGCGGGGCTGCGCCGCCAATTGCGCCAACACCAAGGTGTCCGGCGGCGTGGCGTCCGGCTCGCGCCTGGGCGTGCAGGGCCGCGAAGCGCTGGGCAATGACGTGTCCGCCGTATTTACCCTGGAAGCGGGCGTGCAGAACGACACGGGCCAGTCGGAAGAGGGCCGTTTGTTCGGCCGCCAGGCCTACGTGGGCCTCGACAGCCGCCTGGGCGCGCTGACCCTGGGGCGCCAGTACAATCCGCACTACCTGGCCCTGACCGACGTGGCCGACCCGTTCAAGGGCGGCATGGCCGGCAGCGCGAGCAATTTGGCCGGCTACAGCGTGAAACGCTACGACAATACCGTCAAGTACGTGACGCCCGCCTTGCGCGGCGTGACTGCCAGCGCCATCTACAGCTTTGGCGAGTCGCCGTACAGCAACGCCAGCAACCGCGCGTATGGCGCCACGCTCGGCTATTCGGCCGGCGCCGTGAATGTCAGCGTGTCGCACCAGCGCAAGAATAACCTCATCCTCGCTTCCGGCACCTTGCCCGCCATCGACATGTCGGCCCGCAACACCCTGATCGCGGCGAATGTCGACCTGAAAGTGGCCACCGTCTTTGCCGCCGTGGGCGTGAACAAGGGCTATGGCAGCTCGCCGTGGGACCCGAACAACGCCTACAGCGCGCTGGCCCTGTCGATGTCGTCGTCGGACAGCCGCGACACCTTGCTGGGCGTGTCCGTGCCCGTGGGCGGCTTCAAGCTGCTGGCGTCCTGGGTGCGCAAGGATGACCGCGACCTGGCCAACCGCGACGCCAGCCAGATGGCCGTCGGCCTCACGTATTCCCTGTCAAAGCGCAGCGATTTCTACGCGTCCTACGCGAAGATCCACAACAAGAACGGCGCCCGCTACACGGTGGGCAATGCCAGCGACAGCGGCCGCGGTGATGCTGCCTTCAACCTGGGCTTCCGTCAGGGCTTTTGAGCTGCCGTCGTGGCCGGGGCAGGGCAGCTGGCGCCCAGCCACTTGCCGCTGCTCGTCACGTTCACCTGTTCCGGCGCGCCGCGCGCGCTGGTCGTCACGGCCAGTTGCATGCTGAAAGCCTGGTCGCCCGTGAACATGACCTTGCCTTCGCCGCTCGATTTCGGGTTGGCGCAAGTGAACGATACCTGCATGCCGCCCGCGATGTCCGTATTCTTCGACTTGCAATCGCCGGGCTGGCCCGTGGGAATCTGCTTGCGCGCCGCCATGTCCGGCGTCACGCACGCCGTCACGCGCACGGCGCCGTCGGCGCCCACCGTGGGCATGGCCATGCCGCGGCTGGCCGCCATGCTTTCCAGCTGCTTGCGTTGATCGGGAGGAAGGTTGCCCAGTTGTTGCAGCACCATGGACATGGCGTTGTCGGTGGCGGCGTCCGGCGACGCCATCTTGCTGTCGACTTGCCACAGGCCCGGCTTGATGGTGGGCGATGGCGCGGCGGCCTGGGCGCCGGCGTGGCTGCCTAAGGCGGCGCAAGCCAGCAGGGTCAGGCGTAGCAGGGATTTTTTCATCGTGGGGTCTCCGGTATGGGCAGACCCCAGCATACGGCATGGCAAGCGGGGCACGCTTGCCATTGTGTTACAAACTGTGATCGGGCTCGATGCGGCGCACGTCCACGCAGGCGATGCGGCGCTCGTCGGCCTCGATGATTTCATAGCGTAAATCATCGAGTTCCAGCACTTCGCCCACGGCCGGCATGTTCTCGAAATGCGCCAGCAGGAAGCCGGCCAGCGAGTTGTATTCGCCATCTTCGCTGACCAGGGTTTCCGTCTCGAACACTTGCTCCAGGTAATGCAGGTCCGTCGCGCCATCGATGCGCCAGTGGCCGGGGCCCAGCACTTCCACGTCCGGCTGCTCGTCCTCGTCGGGGAATTCGCCGGCGATGGCTTCCAGAATGTCGATGGGCGTGAGCACGCCCTGCACGGTGCCGAACTCGTCGACCACCAGCACCAGCTGGCCGCGCGAGCGCTTTAACGTTTCCATGGCTTTCAGCACGCCGGCCGCTTCCGGCACGACGACGGCTTCGCGCATGCTGTCCGGGTCGATCTTGCCGCGCGAGACCAGGTCCTCGATCAGGTCCTTGCTGCGCGCGATGCCGACCACGTTGTCCAGGTCGTCATTGCAGACAGGAATCATGCTGTGCGGCGTTTCGCGCAGCAATTGCAGCATCTTTTCGCTGCTGTCGTTCAGGTTGACCCACGACACGTCGCCGCGCGGCGTCATGACGGAGCGGATCGAGCGTTCGGCCAGGGTCAGCACGCCGCTGACCATGTTGCGCTCTTCCACGCCGAAGGCGGAAACGTCGGGCAGTTCCTTGACTTCGTGCTCTTCCACGGCTTCGCGGCCCTTGCGTCCGCCCAGCAGGCTCAACACGGCCTGCGCCGTGCGGTCGCGCAGCGGGGCGTTCGACTGCAGCTTGAGGAAGTTGCGGCGCGCCAGCTGATTGAAGAATTCGATGACAATCGAGAAACCGATAGCGGCGTACAAATACCCTTTCGGAATGTGGAAGCCCAGGCCTTCGGCCACCAGCGACAGGCCGATCATCAGCAGGAAGCTCAGGCACAGCACGACGACGGTGGGGTGGGCGTTGACGAAGCGCGTCAGCACTTTCGACGCCAGCATCATGACGACGATGGAAATGACGACGGCCGCCATCATCACGTACAGGTTTTCCACCATGCCGACGGCCGTGATGACGGCGTCGAGCGAAAAGACGGCGTCGAGCACGACGATCTGCGCCACCACGAGGCCGAAGCCGGCGTAGACTTTCGGGCCCGTCTGGGCGTGCGTGACCCCTTCGAGGCGCTCGTGCAGCTCGCTGGTGGCCTTGAACAGCAGGAACAGGCCGCCGACGAGCAGGATCAGGTCGCGTCCCGAAAATGAGAATGTCAGTATGGAAAATAATGGCGTGGTCAGGGTGACCAGCCAGGAAATCAGCGAGAGCAGGCCCAGGCGCATGACGAGGGCCAGGGTCAGGCCCAGCACCCTGGCCTTGTCGCGCTGGTGCGGCGGCAATTTCTCGGCCAGGATGGCGATGAAAATCAGGTTGTCGATCCCCAGTACGATTTCCAGTACGACCAGCGTCAGCAGGCCGACCCAGATTGTCGGGTCAAATAACCATTCCATGTGTATAACCTTGTAAAGTCGATCAGTGTAAAGCGTGCCTGGTGGCTAAAGCCCCGGGCGCGTGGGTGCTGCATGCATGTCTTCAGGGGCGGACGCGCGGCGGCCGGGTGGCCAGCCGCACGTCCGCTTCGGCAAGTGCGCCCGGTCCCGCTTGCCAAATGATGGCGCAAAACGGCGCCCCCTGGCGCGAGCTCGGGTACAGCGTGATGGGGTCGTTGTCGCATTCTTCAGTATCGCAGCTGTCGCCAGGCAGGCCCGCATGGAGGCTGGCGTCAGCACAATCGATGCCGAAGGCGGGCGTGGCGGCAGCGCCGGCCGCGATTGCATGCTGGAATGGGGAAGGACTGGCGTAGGCCATGCTGGCGAACGCCTGGGGTAACGCGATGAAAACAAAAAGGCAGAGCAGGACGAGAGCTCGTCTCATATACAGGCAGATAGTTCTGGAACCAGGGAGTATAACACGGGCACATAACAGCTCGATGACAGGACTTGCGTAAGTGATAAGTATGCCGTAAATTGCGAGAGCAATGATTTCCCTGGGCAGCGAAGACGCAGCGCGGGTCCATGGCAATTCTTGCGTTTGCATTCCATGGCGCCGCTTGTGCGCTTGTCTAAAACGTAGTGTTACCAGGACTCTGCCTTGAAACCCATTACCGCCCTCCTGCTTGCCGCCGGCATTCTCTCGCCTTCGTTCATCCTTGCCGCCACCCCGGTGGAAGCGGCGCCGACCCAGAAAGCCGGCAAGGCTGCGCCCAGCCGCGCCGCCGTCAAAGTCACGTCCGTCGAAGGCATCACGGAATACCGCCTGGCCAATGGCTTGCGCGTGCTGCTGTTCCCCGACGCCAGCAAGCCCACTTTGACCACCAACATCGTTTACCTGGTCGGTTCGCGCCATGAAAACTATGGCGAAACGGGCATGGCCCACTTGCTCGAGCATTTGCTGTTCAAGCCCAGCGCCAATTTCGGCGTCAAGAAGGGAACCAAGACCCCCGTCGAGATCCTGAACTCGACGGGCGCCCAGTTCAACGGCACCACCTGGTACGACCGCACCAATTACTACGCCACCTTCCCCGCCAACGACGACAACCTGCGCCAGATGCTGGCCATGGAAGCGGACCGCATGGTGAACGCGGCCATCGACCAGAACGACCTGTGGAATCCGAAGACGCAGAAGGGCGAAATGACCGTCGTGCGCAACGAGTTCGAAATGGGCGAAAGCGACCCGATCGGCGTGACGAGCGAACGCATCCAGGCCGTCGCCTATGACTGGCACAACTATGGCAAGTCGACCATCGGCGCCCGTTCCGACATCGAGCAGGTGAACATTCCCCGCCTGCGCGCGTTTTACCATAAATATTATCAACCGGATAACGCCGTGCTGATGGTGGCGGGCCGCTTCGACGAAGCCAAGGTCTTGAAGCAGATCAATGAGCTATTCGGCAAGATCCCGAAACCGACGCGCGTGATCGAGCCGACCTACACGGCCGAACCCGTGCAGGATGGCGAGCGCGCCGTGACGGTGCGCCGCAGCGGCGGCACGCAGTTCGTCGGCGCCGGCTACCACGTGGCGCCGTCCGGCAACCCGGACGCCGTCGCCATCGAGGTGCTGGGCCACGTGCTGACGGACGCGCCGGCCGGCCGCCTGCACAAGGCGCTGGTGGAAAGCAAGCTGGCCAGCAAGATCGAATACAACTCCGTGAGCAACCTGGAGCCCGGTTACAACCTGTTCGGCGCGCTGGTGCCCGTCGATGGCAACCTTGATGCGGCGCAAGCTGCCATGCTGAAAGTGCTGGAAGACTTGAAATCGCAGCCGGTCACGGACGCGGAAGTGGCGCGCGTGAAACAGCAGCTGAACAAGCAGATCGAACTGGCCACCTCGAACACGGCGAGCCTGACGATCGCCCTGACGGAATCGCTGGCGGCCGGCGACTGGCGTTTGTTCTTCCTGCAGCGCGACCAGCTCGACAAGCTGACGACGGCGCAAGTGCAGGCGGCGGCCGAGAAATACCTGAAGAGCTCGAACCGCACCCTGGGCCGTTTCATCCCGACCGATGCGCCGGACCGCACCGTCGTGCCGGCCTACGCCGATGTGGCGCCGCAACTGGCCGGCTACACGGGTCGCGCCGTCGTGGCGCAGGGCGAAGCGTTCGATCCCAGCCCAGACAATATCGAAGCGCGCACCACGCGCTTCACCTTGCCGAACGGCTTGAAGGGCGCCTTGCTGCCGAAGAAAACCAAGGGCAGTACGGTCAGCGTCGTGTTGAAGCTGCGGATCGGCAGCGAAGAGAGCTTGCGCGGCAAGGGGCAAGTGGGCAGCTACACGGCGAATCTGTTGTCGCGCGGCACGGAGAAACTGTCGCGCCAGGAAGTGAAGGATAAGTTCGACCAGCTGGGCATGCAGGTCGCCATCACGGGCGGCGCCGAGGGCGTCACCGCCATGCTGACAGGCAAGCGCGAAAACTTGCCTGCTGCCATGGACTTGCTGGCGCAAGTGCTGCAAAAGCCGGCCTTGAACGAGACGGAATTCCTGGAATTGCAGCGCGAGCGCGTCGGCCGCGCGGAGCAGGAATTGCCTGAACCGCAACCGCTGGCCGTGAACGCCTTCCGCCGCCTGCTCGACGCCACGCCGGAAGGCCATGTGCGCCACGTGGCCACCTTGCCGGCCGAGCTGGCGCAATGGAAAGCCATCCAGGTGGCCGACGTGAAAGCCTTCCATGGCGCCTACTATGGCGCGTCGAACGCGACTTTCGCTGCCGTGGGCGACTTCGACCCGGCCGCGCTGAAGGCGCAAGTGGCCAGCCTGTACGGCAGCTGGAAGGCGCAGCAGCCGTATGTGCGCATTCTTGACACCGTCAAGCCCGTCAGCGGCGAGAAAGTCAAATTGGAAACGCCGGACAAGGCGAACAGCGTGCTGTTCGCCATCCAGCCTATTCCCCTCAAGGATGACGCCGCCAGCTATCCCGCCTTGCTGATCGCCAATCACATGCTCGGCGGCGGCGCCTTGCGCAGCCGCCTGGCCGACCGCATCCGCCAGAAGGAAGGCCTGTCGTACGGCGTCGGCTCGCAAGTGAGCATTCCATCGCGCGAACCGGCCGGTTACTGGATGGCGTATGCCATCAGTGCGCCGCAAAACACGGTCAAGGTGGAAGCGGCCCTGCGCGAGGAAATCGCCAAGGTGCTGGCCGACGGTTTCACGCAAGACGAATTGACGGAAGCGAAAAAGGGCTGGCTGCAATCGGAAGAAGTGGAGCGCACGCAGGATGCGGGCCTGGCGCGCGAACTGGCCGGCTATCTGGCGCAAGACCGTACCATGGCGTACAACAAGGACCTGGAAGCCAAAGTGGCCGCCTTGACCCTGGCGCAAGTGAACCAAGGCTTGCGCGACTACCTGAAGCCTTCGGCCGTGTCGATCGTGACGGCGGGCGACTTCGCCAAGGTGGCGAAAGAGGGTGAAAGCGGCGCCAAGGCAACGACGTCGAAATAAGCTGCTTCAAAATAAGCTGCTTTAAATGGAAAAAACCCGTTGGCAAGTGACCTTGCCAGCGGGTTTTTTTACGATCTTGATTTTGATGTCAACATCCCGACACCGAACAAAACCGTAGCGAGCGGAAGGGAGAGGTGGCCGAGAAGCGCAACCGTACTAAAGTACGGTGAGCATCGCAAGCCGCCTATACCGACGCGCAGTAGGTTTGGTTCGGTGTTACCCCCGTGGAGCCATTTCGGCTACGTAGATTTCCACGCGGCGATTGCGTGCGCGTCCCGAGGCATCCGCATTCGAAGCGATCGGCTCGCGGGCGCCGCGGCCTTCCGTGACGACGCGGGTCGGCGAAACGCCGCGCATGGACAGGTAGTCGCGCGTGTGGGCCGCGCGTTCCACCGACAGCGGTTCATTGATGGAATCGCTGCCCGTGCTGTCCGTATGGCCGATGATGCTGACCGTCGTGTTCGGGTTTTCATTCAGGGTGGCGGCGAAGCGGTCGAGAATCGGGCGGAAGTTGCCCTTGATGTCGGCGCGGTTGGTGTCGAAGGAAATATCGCTTGGAATTTCCATTTTCAGGCGGTTATCGGCCGTTTGCGACACTTGCACACCAGTACCCTGTGTCGCCTGTTCCATCGCGCGCTTCTGGTTTTCCATGCGGTTCGACCAGATATTGCCGACCACGGCGCCAGCCGCCGCACCCAGCAGGGCGCCGCCGGCCGTGCGGCCGCTGCTGCCGCCACCGGTGGTGCCGCCGATCAAGGCGCCCAGGCCCGCGCCGATGCCGGCGCCCGTGGCCGTGCCACGTTGCGTCGAGGACATGTCCGCGCAGCCGGTGGCGGCCAATGCGATCACCAGCATGCCGATCAGGGATTTGGCGCCAGGGCCTTTTTTGAATGTTTCTTTCATGGATTTTCTCCTTGTTTTGTTATGGGGACATACCCAGGACTACCTGTACACGTTACTGCAAAACGACGCCGCTTGCCAGTGCGCGCACATCGTGCGAAAAATACGGCAAAAGGCGGCGCCCGTTTGCACGCGCGCCGCTCTTGTCAGACCCGGCTAAGGGCCTGGGCTATAAGCCGCGCCCGCTGATCAGGCGCAGCAGCACCATGATCACGGCGACCACCAGCAGGATGTGGATGAAGCCGCCAATGGTATAGGAAGTTACCAGGCCCAGCAGCCAAAGAATGATGAGTACGACGGCGATTGTATACAGCATGATGTGTCCTCCGAGAGTAATGTGTGGATGACGGCGACTGCTGTGGCCTTGCAGGCGCTGGCGCGTGGCGCCGTCATCGGTTCTTGTCATTGCGCGGCGACCGGGTCGCTGAACGCTGATGCCATGACTAAGTGTCTACTTTGTTTCCCTTGCGTTCTGTACGCTGTCGTACACAAGGCTCAACTATCGGGGGCGGTCCGCGTGTTCATCGGCCATGTCCGGCACCCACGCCAGCATGCCGGCCATGCCGACTGCGCCAGCCAGGCAGCTGACCATGCCGCCCGTGAGCAGCAGCATGACGCCGAATACGGGGCTGCCCGCCGGCGGCGCCAGGTCCAGCGCGCAAAAGCCCAGCGCGGTGGCCAGCAAGCCGCCGCCAATAAAGCCCAGCCAGATCCTGTTGCTGCCTGTCTTGTCGTCTTCCATGGCGTCTCCTTTGACATTCCGTTGAACTTTCCTGAATGCATCATCTCGCGGGACTGCAAGCTCATCTGTACGCCAGCGAACATTGCTAAAAAGAAAACGCCCGGACAAGCCGGGCGTGTGTTTAATTTGCAACTAATCGCGGCAGCGGCGCCGCCGCGGTTCGCTTAGCCCATGGCGCGCAAGCCGCCGTTGACGACGCGCACGCGGTCGCCCTGGCGCCAGTTCGGCGCGGCGCTCTGGTGCACGGTGCGTGTCTTGCCGTTATCGAGGCGCACGACGATGTTGTAGCTGCGCGTGGCGCGCACGCTGCCTTCGATCTGGTTGCCGGCCACGGCGCCGCCGACGGCGCCCAGCACGGTGGCCAATTGCCTGCCGTGGCCGCCGCCCACCTGGTTGCCCAGCAAGCCGCCGACGACGGCGCCGCCGGCCGCACCCACGCCGCTGCCTTCGGCGCGCGTATTGACTTCATGGATGGCTTCGATCACGCCGCAATTGGCGCACACCTGCGGCGCCGGGGCGGCCGCGTATTGCGGCTGCGGCTGCGGCTGGCGCACGGGTTGCTGCTGTGGTTGCTGTGGCTGCTGCTGCGGTGGCAGGGCGGCCAGCGGCAAGGCGCCGGCAGGCTGCAGGTTCGCTGGCGGCTGGTTCGCCTGCAGGTTGGCCATTTGCTCGGCCGAGGTGCTGGCCGCCAGCGGCTGGGTGTCGCCCTGGGAGGAGGGCAGCCAGCCCATCAGGGCAGCCGTGCCCACGCCGCAAAACAGCAGGACGGCGACGGCGGCGGCAAGCACCAGCGGATGGAGGGATTTGGTGGTGGTAGTCATGGAAGGCTCCTTGGTTTTTTTAAAATAGTAAAAAGGGTAGTGCGTGTTCTGCGTGTTATGTGCGTCTGTTGCCAGTGTGCTGTGCCGCTTGCTCTGCTTCCGTGCGTCACCGTACATACAGGGCCGGTACTGCACCGTAGGCTAGGTAAAAATTATGTCGAGTTGTAACGACACCGAGGAAAAGCAATGCCACCAACGACTGCCAGCATGACCCTGCCCCGCGATGCAGGCCGATCCGGCCTGGGTTCGCCCGTGGGTGCGCCAGACGCCGGCAACCGCTTGCTGGCCAGCTTGCCCGAGCACGACTTGCGGCACCTGACGGCGCTGTTCGATACCGTCACGGTCGAGGTGGGCGAGGTGCTGTACGAACCGGGCCAGCCTATCGGCCACATCTATTTCCCCGGCGATTGCCTGATCTCGCTGCTGGCCGTGGCGGAAGGGCGGATGACCCTGGAAGTGGGTTCCGTCGGCCGCGAAGGCGTGCTGGGCGCGTCCGTCGCGCTCGGTCATGACCTGGCGCAAGTGCGTGCCGTGGTGCAACGTTCCGGTACGGCCAGCCGCATCGCGCGCGCGGAGTTCTGCGCCGAGTTCGCCCAGCTCGAATCCCTGCAGCGTTTGCTGTACCGCTACACGGACACCTTGCTGGCGCAAGCCATCCAGATTGCCGTGTGCAGCCGCTTCCACGTGCTCGAGGCGCGCCTGGCCCGTTCGCTGCTGATCACGCGCGACCGCCTGCAGTCGGAAAAATTTCACCTCACGCATGAATTCCTTGCCCACACCCTGGGCGTGCGGCGGGTCGGCGTGACCAAGGCGGCCAGCGCGCTGCAACAGCAAAAACTCATCACCTACAGCCGCGGCAATATCGAGATCCTCGATTCGGCGGGCCTGGAAGCCGTTTCCTGCCGCTGCTACGAGCTGGTCAAGGATAGCGGCGCCATCGGCATGGCCAACGTCTTCGTCTAATTTCCTCAGAATAACTTTTCAATTTCATCAACGGAAGCCGGACGCAAAAAAGCGGGGCGGGCGCCTGGGCACCCACCCCGCTTTTTCGATCAACGATTACTTCGGCTTGACCTGGTTGCCGATCACGCCGCCGACGGCGGCGCCGCCGACTGCGCCGACAGCGCTGCCGCCCGTCAGCACGGAGCCGGCAACGGCGCCGATGCCGGCGCCGATGGCCGTGTTTTTATCCTGGCCGGACATGTTGGCGCAAGCCGTCAGGCTCAGCAGCAGGGCGGCAACGGAAGTGGTGGCGGCGATTTTTTTAATGATTTGCATGATAGTTCTCCTATGAATTCGGACCTCGTGGCGCCGGCATGGTATGGGCCGGTGGGACTTCGTATCGCCACGTCTTGGGTGTTTCAGGCACGATCACAGAATAGATTTGCGGCAAGGCAGGGTCTGTTCGGCAACGCACATAGGGGTGTAACAATTGTAAAAGCACACATGCCGCGCTTAACGTGCCTTGCGCACGGTCTTGCCCGGCTTGGGCGCCACCGGTTTCACGCGCGCCTGGGCCAGCAAGGCCGCGCATTCGCTATCCTCGACGGGGCCGGTGTTGACCAGCGGCAGCAGCGCCGCCACGGGCGCCACCACGGCCAGCGCCAGCGCGCCGCCAGCGCGCAGGGCCAGCACGCCCTTGTCGACGCTCACGTCGGGCTTGCTGAAAGTGCCATGCACATACAGGGGCGAGCGCAGCGAAAAGATGCGCAAGCCCTTGCTGTCCGGCCGCAGGGTGAGGTCCAGCCGTTCATCGGCCAGGTTCACCGTGCCATCGATATTCAGGATGGCGTCATCCGTGTCGACGATGAACTGGCGCGTGCGCATCAGCCCCTTGGTGACGGCGAAGTCGGCCGCCATGCAGTTCAGCTTGACCTGCTTGTCGCCTGCCAGCTTGGCCAGCACGATACTGCCGATATTCAAGCCCATTTCTTCCAGTAACAGCTTGCTGATGCTGCCCCGGTTGATCAGCGCGCGCACTTCGCCGTTCGAGCTGCCCAGCAGGGTGGCGACGGAATTGCCCGTGGCCGACAGCGACGCATCGCCATTGATTTCGCCCACGCTCGCTTGCAGGGCCGGCAGGCGGGGGAACAGTTGCTGGATGTGCAGATGGCGGGCGCTGGCCTTGAGTTCGGCCGCGATGCCGTTGGCGATGACCTTGCCGCTGCCGTCGAGCTTGATCTGCGACGTCAGGGTGCCGCCCGCCACGTTGAAGTTGAGCGGCGTCAAAGACAGCACGCCGTCCGTCAGCACCACATGCGTGTCGAGTTTGCTGATCGGCAACTCGGCATCGCGCGTGATCTTGTCGGCCGTGTAGCGCACGTCGGCGTCCAGGCTGGTCCAGCGCTCCGTCTTGAAGGTTTCCACCGGCAAGACCCGGCCGGCCGGCTGCGTCGACGGCACGCCCCGTTCCTTCTTGCTGGCGCTGGAATCGGCGCCCACCAGCGGACCCAGGTCGGAAAATTGCAGCAGGCGCGAGTGGACTTCACCCGTCAGGCGCTTGCGCGGCGTGCTGGCGGAAAAGGCCAGCTTGCCGTTGATGTCGCTCGATCCCACCCTGCCGCTGAACTGGTCGTACACCCATTCGCCGCCGCGCGGCGCCAGGGTGCCCGTCAAATGGCCTTCCGTGCTGAAGTGCGGCGTTTCCGGCAGCAGCACGCCCGTCAACGGATACAGGCGCGCCATGCTGGGCCCGGATATTTTCAGGCGCACGTCGAGCGCGGCCAAGTCCGTCGGGCGGGTCAGTGTGCCTTCGATGGCCACGCTGCTGCCGCTGGCGCGCATGTCGGCCTGGATGGGGAAGGGCGTGCCTTGCCGCTGCAACGACAGCACGCCGCCCGCCTTGCCGCCGCCCTTGACGGTTTCGCCGCGGTAAGTGCCGGACAGCGTCCACGCGATGCCGTAGCGCGCATCGTCCGCGATGGTGTCGACATCGGCGCGCATCGCCGTCTTGCTGACGCCATCGTCCAGGGTCACGGTGCCCTTGCTGAAGACCACGCTTTGCAATTCCAGCTGCCATGGCGATGGCTGGTCCTGCTTGTCGAAGGTCCAGTTGTTCTTGCCATCCTTGCTGCGCAGCAAGCGCACCTGCGGCGTGTCGAAGCGCAATTGCGGGATGATGATTTTCTTGTCCAGCAGGGCCAGCGGATTGAGCGAGAACGCCAGCTGGCTCACGGTGGCCAGTTGCGCCTTCTCACCCGTGTCCGCCATGGCGTTCGGGTTGCCCAGGCGCACGTCCTTTGCCTGCAGGTGCGGCCAGGGCAGATAGTCGCGCCAGGTTTTTCGCTCCGCGGTGGCTGGCTGCTGCCACGTCAGCGCCAGGTCGCCCTCGATGGCAAACGGCCGCCCCAGCGCGTCGCTGGCGCGCGCATTGAGCCAGGGCTTGGCGCGGTTCCAGTCCATGTTCAACAGGACGACGGCGGCCGTGACGGGCAGGGCGATCAGCACGGCGGTACTGGCGAGGGCGATTTTTTGACGGCGGGAGAGCGGCATGAGCTGATTCTTTCTGGACAAGTAGTCAGATGCTACAGGAATCGCTCCAAAGCCGGGCCTGTTTCAGGTTTTGCTGGCGGACACGTGCGCTGGCGCACGTTGCCCATGCAAGTATTGTCGATTTCCTACCCTATGTGCGGCACCGAACGGATATGCGGGGATGCGGGGCCTATAACGTCATACATCAAACGCAGTTCCTGATTCGTTCCATGTATGACTTATATCGTTACCTCACTCTCCAGGAGAAGAAAAATGACAAACCGAGATTCCATCAAAACCCCCTTGACCGCCCTGGCTGCCTGCATCAGCGCCGTCGTCCTGATGACGGGCTGTTCCAGCCTGAAAACGCCAGCCACGGCCGATGTCGCCGTGTCGCGCGCCGCCGTCGATAACGCCGCCAGCGCCGGCGCCGCCGACCTGGCTCCCGATGAAATGCGTTCGGCCCGCGAAAAAATGCGCATGGCTAACCAGGCCTTGAAAGACCGCGACTACAAGACGGCGCGCGACCTGGCCGACCAGGCGCAAGCGGACGCCAAGCTGGCGCAAAGCAAGGCCAACTCGGCCAAGGCGACATCGGCCGCCGATGAAATCAACGAAAACATCCGCGTCATGCGCGAAGAACTCGACCGTGCCAATCAGCAAGCCCCAAAACAATAAGCAACAACAATAACAGGACTCCATCATGAAAAAAGCTACCTACACCACCATTCCCGGCCTGCTGGCCATGGCCGCCCTGGTTGCCGCTTGCAGCTCCGCACCGACCACCACCAGCCTGCTCGACCAGACGCGCGGCGACTACATGGCGGCGCAATCGAATCCGATCGTGTCGACCTATGCGCCACGCGAATTCCGCGAAGCGAGCGCAGCCCTGGAAGCGGCAAACGCGGCCGCCACGCGCCAGGAAGATAGCGAAAAGGTCGACAAGCTGGCTTACCTGGCCAAGCAAAAGATAGCCACGGCGCAAGAAGTTGCCAAGCAAAAGGCAGCGGAAGCCGATATCGCCAACGCCGGCAAGCAGCGCGACCAGTTGCGCCTCGATGCGCGCACGCAGCAGGCTGACCAGGCCACGGCCCGCGCCCAGTCGGCGCAAGCGGATGCGGAAGCGGCCAAGGCCCAGGCACAAGCGGCTGAAGCGTCGGCCCGCGATGCGCAAGCGCGCGCCGCCGGTCTGGAAGCGCAGCTGGCCGACCTGGCAGCCAAGAAAACGGAACGGGGCATGGTCATCACCCTGGGCGACGTGCTGTTTGGCACGGACAAGGCGAACTTGACGGCCGATGGCGCGAATACGGCGCGCAAGCTGGCCGACGTGCTGAAAAACAACCCGCAACGCACCGTGCTGATCGAAGGCTTTACGGATAGCACGGGCGGTTCCGCGCACAACCTGGAATTGTCGCAACGCCGCGCCGAGTCCGTGCGCAATGCGCTGCTGGAGCAAGGCATCAGCCGCGACCGCATCGCCACGAAAGGCTATGGCGCCGCTTACCCGGCCGCCGGCAACGATACGGCGGCGAACCGCCAGCTGAATCGCCGGGTGGAAATTGTCCTGTCTGAGGACAACACGGCCATTCCCGCCCGCCGCTAAAACACCAGGCCAAACTACGGTTTTGCCAGGTGTTTGATTTGTTAGTAGGCAGCACCGGCTGAACCTTGGCCGGTGGATACCCATGCAAGACTTGAAAGGAAACATCATGACCCAAACATCTGTTGAGATTCCAGCTGGCATCGATACGGCCGCCATCCGCGCCGCCGCGAAAAACCTGGACGATGGCGCCGTGACGGCCGGCTATCAGGGCGACCGCCAGGAGTTGATCACCCTGTTGAATGGGGCGCTGGCCACCGAACTGGTGTGTATTGCGCGCTATAAACGCCATTACTACACGGTGAGCGGACGCGACAACGGCACCATCAAGGCCGAGTTCCTGGAACATGCGCAGCAGGAGCAGGAACACGCCGACTGGCTGGCCGAGCGCATCGTGCAATTGAATGGCAAGCCAGATTTTAATCCTGCAACATTGCTTGCGCGTAGCCATGCCGAGTATGATGACTCCGAAGACGTGCAAAGCATGGTGCGTGCCAATCTGATCGCGGAACGGGTGGCGATCGAGTCGTATCGCCAGATGATCGTGAAAATCGGCGACAAAGACCCGACCACACGCCATTTGTTGATCAAAATCATGGCTGTCGAGGAAGAGCACGCCGATGATATGCGCGATCTAATGGAATAGTGTTTTTGAGTAAAGTAGGTATAGTAACTACATTCATCCACAGCTAAGGAGCTAAACCATGTTGGAAAACAATATCACCACCGTCAATAACGATGTCAAAACCCTGGTCAAGGACGCCCAGGCCCTGTTCAGCGCCGCTGCCGCCCTGACCGGCGAAAAAGCCGATGAAGTGCGCGTCAAGGGCATGAAAACCCTGGATGCTGCGCTGGCCAAAGCGCATGAAGCGCAAGCGTCGGCCATCGTTGCCACCAAGCAGATGGCTGCCCAGGCAGACGGTTATGTCAAGGAAAACCCATGGCGGACCGTGGCCGTCGCCGCTGGCGTCGGTGTGCTGGTTGGCTTCATCCTGGGCCGCAAGTAATCCACTGTCAGGAGCGATATGGACAAGTCTGCTTCGTCTCACCAGGGGCCGGGATTGATCGGCTCGGTCGCCGGCCTGGCCAAAAACGCCGTCGGACTGATGTTGTCGCGGCTGGAACTGGCCACCATCGAACTGTCGGAAGTGCGCAATCACATGCTGCAGCTGATTGTCATTTTCGCGTTGGCGACCGTGGCGGGCTTGTTTGCCATCGCTTACGGCAGCGTGCTGGTCGTCTTCCTGGCCTGGGATAGCCTGGGCTGGAAGATCCTGGCGATCATGACGGTCGTGTTCGTACTGCTGGCGATCGCCCTGGTCATGTATGCGCGCGCCATGTTGCGTCAAGGAAAGCTGTCCATGCCGGCCACCATGGCGGAATTGAAGGCCGACCGCGACATGCTGATGTAAGCGGCCTTACGAGGAGAATTCATGTCGGAAAACGACAAACTGGCGGCGCAAGCCGCCCGCAAGCGCCTGCTGATCGCCCAGGGTGAAATG
This sequence comes from Janthinobacterium kumbetense, assembly GCF_023703445.1. Classification (NCBI taxonomy): domain Bacteria; kingdom Pseudomonadati; phylum Pseudomonadota; class Betaproteobacteria; order Burkholderiales; family Oxalobacteraceae; genus Janthinobacterium; species Janthinobacterium kumbetense. Next base: position 53,220 of record NZ_JAMQGR010000007.1, on the reverse strand, counting down.
TACCGCGTGGGCATCGTGCATGCGCGCGCCAACGTGGGCTACGCATTGCGTCCCGAATCGATGCTGCAGGGCGTGGTCGAAACGGCCGTCGGCTTTGCCGGCCACCGCGTCGAATCCCTGCTGGCGCCGGGCGGCATGCGTTTGCAAGGCGCCATGCCTTACGTGCTGACGGCGCTGTCCTTTATCGGACGCAAGAAGTTGGTCAAGCCGGCCCTGGTCCTCGTGGCCGTTGCCGCCGTTGCCGCCAGCTGGCTGCGCCGCAAGCGCTGAACGCCAGCCGTGTTGCACAGGAACGCCGTCATTGACGGCGTTTTTTTTGCCCGTACCCAACGTCCGGCACGTGCAGGCGCAATCCCTTACAATGATTCACGCCGCACCCGCGCGGCGGACAGAGGGCCATCTCGATGACGAATTCAAAGACACCGATCAATCAGTTAAATCCCTCGCGCCTGCGCATCGTGCTGGTGCTGCAAGGCGGCGGCGCACTGGGCGCCTACCAGGCTGGCGTCTACCACGCGCTGCACGAACATGGCCTGGCGCCCGACTGGGTGGTGGGCACCTCGATCGGCGCCATCAATGCCGCCATTCTTGCCGGCAACAAGCACGAAGACCGGCTCGTGCGCTTGAAACAGTTCTGGCAGCGCGTGGCGCACCGTGACAGCATCGACATGAACCTGGTATCGGACCAGCAACGCCGCTCGAACATCTGGCTGGCCACGCTCGATACGGTGCTGCGGGGCGTGCCCGGCTTCTTCAAGCCGCGTTCCTTCAGCATGTTTCCGGCAGGAATCGCCGTCAAGCCGGAAGAGGCCAGCTTCTATGACACCAGCGAACTGGCCGGCACCCTCGAGGACCTGGTCGATTTCGATTACCTGAACCAGCCCGGCGGCATGCGCCTGACGGTCAACGCCCTGCGCGTCAAATGCGGCAGCCTCACCAGTTTCGACAGCCAGCAGCAACCCCTGACGGCGGACCATATCCGCGCCAGCGGCGCCTTGCCGCCCGGCTTTGCCGGCGTGCGCGTCGATGGCGACTTATATTGGGATGGCGGCCTGTATTCGAACACCCCGCTGGAAACCGTGCTCGACGACACGCCCCACGTGGACACCCTCGTCTTCATGGTGGACCTGTGGAGCTCGGAAGGGCCGGAACCGACCACCCTCGACGAAGTGCAGACGCGGCAAAAGGATGTCACCTTCGCGTCGCGCTCGAAGCGGCATATCGCCGATTATGTCAATACGCATACCTTGCAGCGCAAATTGCGCGAACTGTATGCCGGGCTGCCAGATACCAAGCACAACCGCCAGCAGACGGAAGAGCTGGTCGCGCTGGGCTGCGACAGCACCATGCACATCGTGCGCCTGCCGTACGCAGGGCGCGACTGGCACATGGCGGCCAAGGACATCAATTTTTCCAAGGGCTCCATCGAGTGGCGCTGGGAGCAGGGCTACCAGGATGGCTTGCGCGCGATCAAGGCGGCCGGCTGGCTCGCCTACGTCACGGAAGACACGCCGCTCGTGGTGCACGAACTGCCCCCTTACGAGCGCGACGCCGCCTGATCAGGCCGAGTCGCAAGAGTACGCTTCACTATTGCGGATGGGCTGCTTCGCGCAGTTTTTCCGCGTTCGCCATGTCTTGCCGGTAAGTGTCTTGCGCCTCCTTCAGGCAGGTGGCGCGCGCGGCGGACGGTTCCGAGCGGCAGGCTTTCTTGGCTTCGGCCAGGGCGGCGGCGATTTCCTTGCGCAGGGTGCGCAGCTGGGCTTGCGCCGTGCTGTCTTCCTGGTACCAGCGTTGCGGGTCGCCCGGCTGTGGCGTGGCCGTCTGGGCCAGCGCCAGCGGCGCCAGGCTGCAGGCGAACAGGGTGGCCAACAGTGTGTTGTGGATAGTCATGATATTTCCTCCTTGAAATAAAAAAGGCGCCGTAGCGCCTTTTTTTACAACCTGCCCGTCAGTAATAGCAGGATCAGTATCACTACGACGAGGCCGGCGATGCCGCTGGGGCCGTAACCCCAGTTGCGGCTATGCGGCCAGGTAGGCAGGACGCCGACCAGGGCCAGGATCAAGATGATCAGAATGATGGTGCCCATGGTATCTCCTAGTTGGTGCATGGTCCGGCGCAGGCTTGCGGGCAAGCCTGGCCAGCGGATTAATAGCGGTAGACGCGGCCGTCAACGATGCGCACGCGATTGCCGGGGCGCAAGTCATTCGCGTTGTCCTGCACCACGGTGCGGTATTCGCCGTTATCGAGGCGCACGCTGATCTGGTAGCCCTGCGCTTGCTGCCTGCGGCCTTCCACCTGGTTGCCCACGACGCCGCCGGCGACGGCGCCCGCTACAGTGGCGGCCGTGCGTCCGCCGCCCGAGCCGATGGTGTTGCCCAGCAGGGCGCCCGCGATGCCGCCCACGACGGCGCCGGCGCCGCTGGTCTGTCCGCCGCCCTGCACGAGCTGGATGGAATCGACGGTGCCGTACATGGCGGACTCAGGCTGGTTGGCTGGATAGTATGGTTGTTGTGACTGGTAAGACGGGCCGGTGGCGCAACCGCTCAGTACGGCGGTGGCGGCGAGCATCAGTGCAGCCATGGTGGCGTTGGTTTTCATTTTATTCTCCTGACGAGGTGAGGGTGTAATGCCATCTTAGTCATGCCCCCGTCCCCGGTCTGTACGCTGCCGCACGTACTTATTTCATGTCGAAATGGTATTTTTTACCACGGCGATCCCGCAAAACGTTGTTATTTCTCCCTGTCTGCCTCCCGCTTTCAAAATAAATTACTTGTGTACGGCAGCGTACAGAAGAGAGGCGGCGATCCACGTAAAACGGTAGTCATGCCAAGCAGACATGCTTGCTACCACCAGGGAGAAATACATGAACAAGAATAAGCTTTTCACCGCCATCGTCGTCAGCCTGGCGTGCGCCGCCTGGGGCGGCCAGGCAGCGGCTGCCACGCCGGAAGCGAAAGCAGCGTACAAGGCGGCCAACGAGCAGGCGGGCCTCAATTACAAGCTGGCGCATGCGGAATGCGAAAAGATCACGGGCAACCCGAAGGATGTCTGCATCGCCGAAGCGAAGGCCGTGCGCGCTTACGATGAAGCCGTGGCCCAGGCGCAATACACGAATACCCTGCGTGCCTACACCAAGGCGCGCATCAAGATTGCCGATGCCAATTACGACGTCGACCTGGCGCGCTGCAATGCGCTGACGGGCAATGACAAGGATGTCTGCGTCAAGCTGGCCAAGTCCACCAAGGTGGCGGCCCTGGCCGACGCCAAGGCGGACAAGAAAGTGATCGAAGCGCGCAGCGATGCGCGCGAAGCAAAAAGAAAAGCCGAGTACAAGGTCGCGACAGAAAAATGCGATGCATTAGCCGGCGCAGCCAAGGATGACTGTATCAAGGCTGCAAAAACCCAGTTCGGTTACTGAGCTCCCTCCGGCGCGCAGTCACCAGACTGGTATAAGAAGCTCATTGTGAGCACATTGATTGACCACTCCTAAGGAAACCACCATGAAATTCACTAAATCTATCGCTACTGGCCTTTTCGTCGCTTCCCTGTTCGCCGTTGCAGGTTGCGCTTCGACCCCAACCAAGGAAGGCACGGGCGAGTACATCGACGACGCGGCCATCACCACCAAGGTGAAAGCCAGCATCTTCAACGAGCCTACCCTGAAATCGACGGAAATCAACGTTGAAACCTTCAAGGGCGTGGTTCAGCTGAGCGGCTTCGTGGCCCAGCCGTCGGATGCCGCCAAAGCAGGCGAAGTCGCCCGTGGCGTCAAGGGCGTGAAGTCGGTGAAAAACGACATCCGCGTCAAGTAATGGCCTGACCTGCCGCAGCGGCCCGCCCCATGGCTGGCCCTGCGGCCCACCACCGACCGTCGCGGGAATCGCATGCATATCCAGCCTACAGATACCCCGCCCGAACCGGTGGCGGCCGCCTCCACCGAGCCTGCCGGGCCACCTCCCGGCGCGCCCGTGGAGAATCCGGACGCATCCCTGCGTTTGCCGCTGCATGTCAATGCGCGCGGCATGGCGCTGGGCATCATCGCCACCGTCAGCTTCATTTATGCGCTGCAGTGGGCACAGAAATTCCTCATTCCCGTCATCTTCGGCATTTTCATTGCCTATACCCTCAATCCCGTCGTCGCCTGGCTGGAAAAGCTGCGCCTGCCGCGCGCCATCGCCGCCACGGCCGTGACGGCCCTGATCCTGTTCGGCTCCATCGTCGTCGTCGAGCGCGTGCAGGGCGAATTCGAATCCATCGTGGAAGAGTTGCCGGCCGCCACGCACAAGCTGTCGCGCCTGATCGCCGCCAATACGGGCGGCAAGAACAGCACCTTCCAGAAGATGCAGGCCGTGGCCAATGAAATCGAGCAAGTGGCCGCCGGCGCCGAAGCGCGCCGCAATAACCGCCGCGCTGCCGCGGCCGAGGCGCCCAACTTCAAGATCATGGACTGGGTCTGGGCCGGCTCGCTGGGCCTGGTGGGCTTCCTCAGCCAGGCCACCATGGTCATCTTCCTCGTGTTTTTCCTGCTGCTGTCGGGCGATACCTTCAAGCGCAAGCTCGTCAAGCTGACGGGGCCGTCGCTGAGCCGCAAGAAAGTCACCGTGCATATCCTGGAAGACATCAATACCTCGATCCAGAACTATATGTTCATGCTGCTCGTCACGAATGGCTTGCTGGCCGTCCTGATGTGGATCGCCCTGCGCGTGATCGGCCTGGAAAACGCGGGCGCCTGGGCCATCGTGGCCGGCTTGCTGCACATCATGCCGTATTTCGGCCCCTTGCTCATCACCATCGCCACGGGCCTGGTGGCCTTTTTGCAGTTCGAATCGCTGGAAATGGTCTTGCTGGTGACGGGCACGTCGATGGCGATTGCCACCCTGGTGGGCACCTTTGTCACCACCTGGATGACGGGGCGCATCGCCCGCATGAATCCCACGGCCGTGTTCATCAGCCTGCTGTTCTGGGGCTGGCTGTGGGGCGTCTGGGGCTTGCTGCTGGGCGTGCCCATCATCGTCATCGTGAAGGTCGTGGCCGAGCGCGTGCAGGGCATGGAAGTGGTGGCCGAGCTGCTGGGCGAATAGTTTGCGGTAACTCAAGAAAAACGGCGCCCGCGGGCGCCATTTTGAGTTGCCGCAGCCGGCTCAGGATTGGTGGCGTTTCAATATCTTGACTTGCACGTCGCCATCGTCTGTCTTCGGCATATCCTTCATGCTGCCCAGCTGCAGGGCGAACTGGCGCGTGAACTCGGCGCCCAGGAAAAAGATTTGCGCCGAGTAATATACCCACAGCAGCAGGGCCACGAGCGAACCGGCCGCGCCATAGCTGCTGGCCACGCCGCTATTGCCGATATACACGCCAATTGCATATTTCCCCAGGGAAAACATGAAGGCCGTGCCCACGGCGCCGATCACCACGTCGCGCCAGGACAGGCGCACGCGCGGCAGCATTTTATAGATGACGGCAAACAGGCTGGCGATGACGGCAAAGCCGATCAGGTTCGACAGGATGGTAAACAGCACGGCCGTGTCTTTCCACACGCCTTCCCAGAAATTGGCGAGGATGGCCATGGCTGCATTGACCACCAGCGACACCATCAGCAGGAAGGCCAGCACCAGCACCAGGCCGAAGGAGAGCAGACGCGTGCGCAGCATGTCCCAGGCGCCCGCTTCCTTCAAGGGCGGCACTTGCCAGATTTCATCCAGGCTGGCTTTCAGCTCGGCAAACACGCTGGTGGCGCCAAACAGCAGCAGGGCGCTGGCGATGAGGGTGGCGATGCGGCCTTGCTCATGGTTCTTCGCGCCGGCCAGCACCAGCTGGATGGCTTCGGCGCCCTGCGTGCCCAGCAAGCCCTGCAATTGCCCCATCAGCTCGCCGCGCGCGGCGGCCGGACCATAGAAAAAGCCGGCGATGGCGATCACCAGCACGAGGATGGGGGCGATGGAAAACAGGGTGTAATAGGCGAGGGCGGCACCCTTGCTCGAGGCGCGGTGTTCCAGCCATTCGGTGACGGAACAGACGATGACGCTGCGCATCTGCTTGCTGAGCGGCGCCAGGCCGGCCAGTCTGGGATAGCGGGGAGAAATATTCATGATGGCTTTCAATGCAAAAAAGGGGCGCGAGCCCCTTTTTCTATTCACGAGTGGCGTACCACTGTTGAGCTTACTGCACGCGGCGTTCGATGGTGATCTGTTCCACTTCAACGCGGCGGTTTGGTTCCAGGCACTTGATCAGGTCGGCACGTTTCTTGTTATCGCAGGTGACGACAGGATTGGTGGAGCCCTTGCCTTCGGCCGTCAGGCGGTTGGCGGCGACACCGTGAGCGACCAGGTATTCCTTGACTGCATCAGCGCGCTGCTGCGACAGTTTCAGGTTGTACTTGGGCGAACCGATGCGGTCGGCATAACCGCTGATGACGACGTTGTTGACGTCCGGCGCTGCGTTCAGCACGCGGGCGATTTCGTCGAGCTTGGTCTGTGTCGGACCCAGCTTGGCGCTGTCGAACGCGAACAGTTCCGTTGCCGCCATCGTCACTTTTTCAAAGCGTGGCGGCGGTGGTGGTGGCGGTGGCGGCACGACCACGACGACTTCTTCACGCACTGGCGGCGGTGGCGGTGGTGGCGGCGGTGCAGGCGGTTTGTCGAACGCGTAGTTCAGGCCCACGGTGACATAGTAATTGTTGGACTTGCTGCTCGGGTCGAACGTATTGCCACGCAGGAAACCGTGCACATTGCGCACGTCAGCCTGGACGGACAACTGATCCGTGATGCTGGACTGGAAACCCAGGCCCACGCTGGCGTATGGCGAGCTCTTGCTGCGTTCACCGAAGGCGGAGCTGGTGTCCTTGTCGCGCTGCATGCCGGCACCGACCAGCAGGAAGGGACGGAAGGCTTTGCGCGAGAACATGTACAGGCCGTCTACGCCCAGCGTATTTTGCTGGTAGCGCTGACCGCCATCCTTGGAGCGGGCATACGTGGTGCCCAGCTGGATATCCCAGTCCGGCGAAACGGGTTTACCGAAACGCAAGCCCGCGCCATAGCCGGTTTTATCCGTGGCGAAGTCGGAATCTGGTTTGAGTGCGTTGATGCTAGGTTGAATGTACCAGGAGGGATTGATTTCCTGGGCCTGTGCGCCGAGGGCGGAGCACAGTACTGCGGCGGCGACGGCGATTTTTTTTAGATTATTCACAAGTAACTCCCAACGTTGATAAGAGATTTTCTCTACTGCATCAATGCGACAACTGCCAGACATGCTATTGCTAGAGGTAGACAACAATTCCAGGTGCGCTTTCTTGCGACAAATGCACTGCTGTTGGACTAGAGAATACGGTTGCAGGTTCAAGTGGTCGGTGCGTTGGCGCACAAAGCATTGTTGTATATCAATGGTGTTGCAGATTCACGACAAAGACTTCGATGTTGAAAAAAACTAATTCGCCTCGGGAAACTTTTGCAATCACGGCCACTTCCTGGCGCCGCGACCAGAGGCAATCGTACGACTTGTTACCAGCGTGCCACTGTATATTAGCAACAATGATGAGCTTGATAACTAATATTACATTGATGTTGTATTCCTGCCGCGTTCTGTTGCCTTGCCGGGCTTCTTTCAGGCAACTTTTGCGCGCCGCAGCCAGCTCCGCCACTTTTCATCAAGGAGTCACCCGTGCCTGATCACCCCCGTGTTGTTTCTTCCCCGCTGTCTGGCAAACTGGGCCCGCTATGTCTGCTGGGCCTGCTGCTGTTGCCGGGTCTGGCCATGCCGGCCTGGGCCGATAGCGGCGTGTCCCTGTTTTCGCCCAGCGGCACGGTCAAGGCCGTGCGCCAGGTGCGGGCCCAGTTCGCCACGCCGATGGTGCCGTTCGGCGACATGGGCTTGCCCGCGCCGTTCGCCATCGATTGCGGCAAGGCCGAGCCTGCCGTCGTGGCGGGCGCGGGACGCTGGGCCGACGAGCGCAACTGGAACTACGATTTCGAGCGCGACTTGCCGGCCGGCGTGGCGTGCAGCTTCACCTTGAAAGCGGGGTTGAAGGACGTGGCGGGCCAGGCCTTGCAGGGCACTGGCGCTTACCGCTTTTCCACGGGCGGCCCGGCCATCGTCGAGGCCGTACCATATGACGGCCAGCCGTATATCGATGAAAACCAGGTCTTCGTGCTGGGCCTGGACGCCGCGCCGAACGAGGCCAGCGTGGCCGCCAATGCGTATTGCCGCGCCGATGGCATCAATGAAAAGATTCCCGTGCGCCTGCTCAAAGGCAAGGAACTGGAGCAGGTATTGACCCTGCGCAAGAACTTCGTCGACCGCTACCTGACCGTGTATTTCAAGAAGCGGGGCACGCTGTGGAAAGTGGGCATGCCCGTCGCCAGCAAGGGCGCGCCGCCGCTGCCCGTCACCGTGCTGCAATGCAAGCGCAGCTTCCCCGCCAACGCCAAGGTGTCGCTCGTGTGGGGCGAGGGCATTGCCAGCGCCAGCGGCATCGCCACGGACAAGGCGCAAACCCTGCAGTTCAAGACCCGGCCCGATTTCACGGCCAAGTTCAGCTGCGAGCGCAGCAATCCGAAGGAGCAGTGTATTCCCTTCCTGCCCATGCGCGTGCAGTTTTCCGCGCCCGTGAGCGCGGCGCAGGTGCGCGCCATGACCCTGAAGGGGGGCGGCAAGACGTATGCGCCGACGATATCAAAAGACGAGGAAAAGGCGGAATTCCTGTACGGCGCCACCTTCAACGGCCCGTTTCCCGTGCAAGCCAGCTTCGTGCTGAATTTGCCGCCGAAATTGACGGATGACGCGGGCCGCGCCTTGCTCAACCGCGCGCGCTTCCCCATGACGGTGCGCACGGGCGAACAGCCGCCGCTGCTCAAGTTCCCGGCCCCGTTCGGCATCATCGAAGCGAAGGGCGACGGCTTGCTGCCCGTCACGGTGCGCAATATCGAGCCCGTGCTGTCTGGCAAGGAAATCGCCCAGCCAGCCGCCGCCACGGGCGCCACCTTGCGCGTGCCCGACAATGACGACAAGTTCGTCATCGAGTGGATGCAGCGCCTGGCCGGCAATGGCGACGGGGGAGAGTACTGGCAGCCGTACGCCCAGTATGCGGGCAACATGAGCAAATCCGTGTTGGCGGACGCGGCCGGTACGCGCCCCATCAGCCTGCCACGCCCCGATGGCAAGAAAACCTTTGAAGTGATCGGCATCCCGTTGCAGAAGCCGGGCTTTTACGTGGTGGAGCTGGCCAGCCCCATCCTGGGCAAAGTGCTGCTGGGCAAACCGACGACGGCCTACATCCGCACGGCCGCGCTGGTGACGAACCTGGCGGCCCACTTCAAGCATGGCGCGCAATCGTCGCTCGTGTGGGTGACGTCGCTGGACAAGGGTGCGCCTGTTGCGAAAGCGCAAGTGGCCGTGCGCGACTGCGCCGGCAAGCTGCTGTGGCAAGGCGCCACGGGCGCGGACGGCGTGGCGCACATTCCCGGCGAGCTGGCCAATTCCAGCTGCAAGAACAATGGCCGCTACTTTATCAGTGCGCGCAGCGGCGGCGACATGACGTTCACCCTGTCGGACTGGGTGGGCGGCATCGAAGCCTGGCGCTTCAATTTGCCCACGGACGACACGCGCGCCGACAACACCTTGCTGGCCACGGTATTTGACCGCACCTTGCTGCGCGCCGGCGAAACCGTGCACATGAAGCATTTCATCCGCAAGCACACGAGCGAAGGCATGAGCCTGGTCGACAAGAACAACGGCCCCGGCAGCGCGACGTCCATCGTCATCACGCACCAGGGCAGCGACCAGAACTACCAGTTGCCCCTGCGCTGGTCTGCCGGCGGCACGGCGGAAAGCGACTGGCTCATTCCCGCCGACGCCAAGCAGGGCGAGTACAGCGTGACGATGGCGGGCCGTCCTTCCGGCAGTTTTCGCGTAGAAGCGTTCCGCGTGCCGACCATGAAAGCCGTGCTGCAGGGACCGAAGGCCCCCGCCGTGCAGGCGAAGCAGCTGGCCCTGGATGCGCAAATCACCTATCTGGCCGGCGGCGCCGCCACGAATGCGCCCGTCAAGCTGCGTACCGTGCTGCAAGACAAGAGCGTGACGTTTGCCGACTATCCCGACTATAGCTTCAGCAATGGCGACGTGAAGGAAGGCCTGGTGAAACAGGGCACGGGCTACGACGACGATGAGGGCGAATGGCAGGACGAAGGCCATGGCGCTGCCGGCGCCGGCGCGGCGGCCGCGCGCACGCAAAGCTTGACCCTGGACAAGGCGGGCGGCGCGCGCATCGTCATCGACCAGCTGCCGCAGCTGTCCACGCCGCGCGACCTGGTGGCGGAAATGGCTTTCCAGGATGCGAATGGCGAGACAGCCTCGGTGGCTGCGCGGGTGCCGCTGTGGCCGTCCAACTATGTGATCGGTATCAAGCCCGACGCCTGGGCCCTGAGCAAGGATGCGTTCAAGTTCACGGTGGCCGTGCTGGGCACCAATGGCAAGCCCGTGGCGAACGCCCCCGTTGCCGTGGATTTCTTCCAGCGCAACAGTTATTCGCACCGCCGGCGCTTGATCGGCGGCTTCTATGCGTATGAAAACAGCAGCGAAGTCGTCAAGCTGGGCCCCGCGTGCTCGGGCAAGACGGACAACAAGGGCCTCTTGATCTGCGACGTGAAGGCGCCCGCCAGCGGCAATTTGATACTGCGCGCCCGCACGCAGGATGGTGCCGGCAATGCGGCCGTCGCCAACCGCGAAACGTGGGTGGCCGGCAGCGGCGACTGGTGGTTCAACGCCAGCGACAATGACCGCATCGACGTCTTGCCTGAAAAGAAACGCTATGAGCCGGGCCAGGAAGCGAGCTTGCAGGTGCGCATGCCCTTCCGCTCGGGCACGGCCCTGATCACGGTCGAGCGTGAAGGCATCCTCGACACCTATGTGCGCCAGCTCAACGGCCGGGAACCGGTGGTGGCTATCCCTGTCAAACCGAACTACGCGCCGAATGTGTATGTATCCGTGTTTGTCGTGCGGGGCAGGGTCGATGGCGTGCAGCCGACGGCCCTGGTCGACCTGGGCAAGCCGACTTACAAGATGGGCATCGCACCGCTGAACGTGGGCTGGCAGGCGCATGAACTGAACGTGATGGTCGTGTCCGACAAGGAGGTGTACAAGACGCGCGACAAGGCGGAGGTGTCCGTGCGCGTGCGCCGCGCCGACGGTAAAGCCTTGCCGGCCGGCGCGGAAGTGGCGCTGGCGGCCGTCGACACGGGGCTGCTGGAATTGATGCCCAACGATAGCTGGAAGTTGCTCGACACCATGATGGCGCAGCGCAGCTTGCAGGTGGAAACGGCAACGGCGCAGATGCAGGTGATCGGCAAGCGCCACTTCGGCCGCAAGGCCTTCCCGGCCGGCGGTGGCGGCGGCAAGGGCGCCAGCCGCGAGCTGTTCGACACCCTGCTGTTCTGGAAGGGCACCGTCAAGCTCGACGCCAAGGGCGAAGCGACCGTGCAAGTGCCGCTCAACGATTCGCTGACGGGCTTCCGCATCGTCGCCATCGCCAGTGCCGGCAAGGAATTGTTTGGCACGGGCAGCACGGACATCCGCAGCTCGCAAGACTTGATCTTGCTGTCCGGCTTGCCGACCCTCGTGCGCGAAGGCGACCAGTTGCGCGCCGGCTTTACGGTGCGCAACACTTCGGCCGCATCCTTGAGCGTGGACCTCAACGCCACGGCGGCCGGCAAGGCCTTGCCGCGCCAGAGTGTGACCCTGGCGGCGGGCGAGGCGCGCGAAGTGGGCTGGGATTACCAGGTGCCGCTCGGCGCGGCCAGCATTGTGTGGGAGATCGGCGCGAAAGCAGGAAACCATACGGACAAGCTGAAAATCACGCAAAAAGTGGGCCAGGCCACGCCCGTGCGCACGTATCAAGCCACCTTGCAGCAGATCGACAAGCCCGTCAATATGTCCGTGCAAATGCCGGCCGGCGCCTTGCCGGGCCGGGGCGGCATCCAGACCAGCTTTGTCGCCAAACTGGGCGGCGAGCTGCCCGGCGTGCGCGAGTACATGGCTGCGTATCCGTACACCTGCTTCGAGCAAAACACGTCGAAAGCCATCGCCCTGCAAGACCAGGAGGCGTGGAACAAGCTGGCCGCCAGCCTGCCCGCCTACCTGGACAGCGATGGCATGCTGAAATACTTCCCCATCATGGAGCAGGGCAGCGACAGCTTGACGGCGTATGTACTGTCGGCAACGAGGGAGGCGGGCTATGCGATTCCCGAACAGACGAAGAACCGCATGGAAGAAGCCTTGACGGCCTTCGTGCAGGGCCGCATCGTGCGCCGTTCCACGCTGGACACGACCGACCTGGCCGTGCGCAAGCTGGCCGCCCTGGAAGCGCTGTCGCGTTCGAACAAGGTGCCGCCCGACGCCCTGGAGAGCATCAGCATCAATCCGAACCTGTGGCCGACGTCTGCCGTCATCGACTGGAGCTTGTTGCTGCAACGCACGCCAAGCCTGGCGCGCCGCGATGCATTGCTGGCCGAGGCGCAGCAGATCTTGCGCAGCCGTTTGAACTTCCAGGGCACGACCATGGGCTTTTCCACCGAGCGCAAGGATAACTGGTGGTGGCTGATGGTGTCGGGCGACGTCAACGCCAACCGTTTATTGCTGGCCGTGCTGGACAATCCCGCGTGGAAAGACGACATCGGCCGCCTCGTGCGCGGCAGCATGGGCCGCCAGAAGAAGGGCCGCTGGGATACGACGGTGGCCAACGCCTGGGGCACCCTGGCGATTGCCAAGTTCTCGGCCAAGTTCGAATCCACCCCCGTGACGGGCGCCAGCGCCGTCAAGCTGGGCAGCGATACGCAAGCGCTCGTGTGGAATGGCGCGGCGAAAGTGGGCCCCGTGCTGCAAGCGTGGCCGAAGGGCACGGATACCCTGGGCCTGGCGCACAGCGGCACGGGCAAGCCGTGGGCCACCGTGCAAAGCCTGGCCGCCATCCCGCTCAAGGCGCCCGTGTCCAGCGGCTACACGATCAAGAAAACCATTACGCCAGTGGAACAGAAGACGGCGGGTGCGTGGTCGCGCGGCGATGTCTACCGCGTGCGCCTGGACTTGTCCGCGCAGGCGGACATGAGCTGGGTGGTGGTCGACGACCCGATCCCCGCCAGCGCCACGGTGCTGGGCAACGGCTTGGGCCGCGATTCGCAGCTGCTGACGGCCGGCGAAAAATCCACGGGCTGGGTCTGGCCCACGTTCGAGGAGCGGGCCTTCGACGCCTTCCGCGCCTATTACGCCTTCGTGCCGAAGGGTAACTGGAGCGTGGAATACACGGTGCGCCTGAACAATGCCGGGGATTTCAGCCTGCCCGCCACGCGCATTGAAGCGATGTACTCGCCGGAAATGTTTGGCGAATCGCCGAATGCGAATGTGAAGGTGGGGCAGTGAAGAAGTTGATTCTTGTCATGAGTTGCATGCTGTCCGGCTCTGTGCTCGCGCAAGCGGTGCTGACGCCGGCCCAGGTGCAGGCCGCCTACCGCAGTTCGGAAGCGCAATTGCTGGACCGCAACGGCGCGCCCCTGCAATCCTTGCGCGTGGACATGAAGGTGCGGCGCTTGCCGTGGGTGCCGCTGGCCGATATCTCGCCCGCCGTGCAGCAAGCCGTGCTGCTGGCGGAAGACCAGCGCTTCATGCGCCACGGCGGCGTGGATGTGTCCGCGCTAGCTACGGCCGCCTGGGACAATCTGTTTTCGAAAAAGCCCCGGGGCGCTTCCACCATCACCATGCAGCTGGCGGGCCAGCTGGATGCGGACTTGCAGGCATCCTCGGGCGGACGCAGCCTGCGCCAGAAGTGGGACCAGATGCGCGCGGCCCAGGCCATCGAGGATAGCTGGAGCAAGGCGCAGATTTTCGAAGCGTATCTGAACCTCGTGTCGTTCCGTGGTGAATTGCAAGGCATCGCGTCCGCCTCGTACAGCCTGTTCGGCAAGGCGCCGTCGGGCCTGAACCAGACGGACGGCATCATTTTGGCCAGCCTCGTGCGGGCGCCGAACGCGCCGCCGGCCACCGTCACGCGCCGCGCCTGCGCGCTGGCAAAAGAGTGGCGCATGGACAGCAGTTGCCAGCTGATCGGCCAGCGCGTGCAGACGGCCTTGCAGCGCAACGCCCTGTATGCGGAGCTGGCGCCGGCGCCGCAAGTGGCGCAGCAACTGTTGAAACAGCCGGGCGCGCAAGTGGCCAGCACCCTCGACGGTCCCTTGCAGCGTTTCGCGCAGGAAAACCTGCGCCAGCAACTGGCATCCTTGCGCGAGCGCAATGTCAACGATGGCGCCATCATCGTGCTCGACAACCGCAGCGGAGACATTCTCGCCTATGTCGGCAATGCGGGCGGCAGCCACGTCGATGGCGTGGCGGCCCTGCGCCAGGCTGGTTCCACCTTGAAACCATTCTTGTATGAACTGGCCATCGAGCGCCGGCTGATGACGGCCGCCTCCGTCATGGACGACTCGCCGCTCGACGTCGCCACGGCGTCCGGCATGTATGCGCCGCAAAACTACGACCGCAATTTCAAGGGATACGTCAGCGCCCGCACCAGCCTGGCCAGTTCGCTCAATATTCCTGCCGTGCGCACGGTGTTGCTGACGGGGCAGGATGGCTTCTACAACCGTCTGAAGGACGTGGGCCTGTCCAGCCTGACGGAGCCGGCCGAATACTATGGCCCTTCGCTGGCGCTGGGCTCATCGGAAGTGACCTTGCTGGAACTGGCCAACGCCTACCGCGCGCTGGCGAATGGCGGGCTGTACAGCACAGCCAGCCTGCAGCCGGGCCAGGCGGGCAAGGACAAACGCCGCGTCATGGAAGCGGGCGCCGCCTTCATCGTGGGCGACATCCTGGCCGACCGCGCCGCGCGCAGCATGACCTTTGGCTTGCGCAACGAACTGGGGACGAATTTCTGGAGCGCCGTCAAGACGGGCACGAGCAAGGACATGCGCGACAACTGGTGCATGGGCTACTCGGCGCGCTACACGGTGGGTGTGTGGGTGGGTAACTTCGACGGCAAGCCCATGTGGGACGTGTCGGGCGTGACGGGCGCCGCGCCCGTGTGGCGCGACGTGATGGATTATCTGCACAGGAACGTGCCCAGCCATGCGCCGAAAGCGCCGCCCGGCGTGCTGCAGCAAATGGTGGCGTACCAGCCCGCGCTGGAAGCGCCGCGCCGCGAATGGTTTATCGCGGGCACGGAAAGCCCCGTCATCGCCGTGCTGGGTGACACCGTGAAGCCGCCCGCCATCGTGTATCCGGCAGACGACAGCATCCTCGCCATCGACCCCGACATCCCGCCTGCCCTGCAGCGTGTGTTCTTCCAGGCGCAGGGCAGCCGCGACTTGCGCTGGGTGCTCGACGGCAAGGACCTGGGCGGCGCGGCGGAGAGCATCAGCTGGCGTCCCGTGCCCGGCAAGCACGCGCTGGCCCTCGTCGATGGTGCCGGCAAGACGGTGGCAAGGGTGGCGTTCCAGGTGCGGGGGAATGCGCTGGCGCAGCTTGCCGCACAGGGTAAGTAATCAGTTCGATGGATAGTTCGCCGGGTCGATGGCTGGCGTGACGTAATGCCGCAATACATCGCCGCCGTGCGGGTGTTTTTGCGTGCGGCGTCTTTCGTCCGATGGCGGACTGACCAGCACGATGGTCGCTTCTTCCGGATTACGCAGATTCACCACGGCGCTGACGCCGCCGTCGCGGTAGCTGCCCATCACGCCGACGGCCATTTGCACGAACAGAGTGGCCGCGCCCGTGTTGCCCAGGCGCTGGTCCGTATCGATCCACTGCTGCGGCTTGCCGCTGTCGAGTTCCGTGCCGCCATCTTCCGCATGCTTGAGCAAGGTCTTGTGTAGCGCCATCAACTGTGCCTGATTGCCGCCCGTGGCGGCGACCAGGCGCGCCGGGGCGGCGGGGCGCTCGGCTTCCGGCAAGCTGTGCAGGGCCTCCTGCCAGCCCGCCTGCAAGGCCTGTTCGCGCTGGTCGCGGCGCGTGAGCGGCTTGCCGTGTTCATCCGTCATCCTGACGAACGTGGGCCTGTGGATGAAGCCGAAGGTCGGCAGGCGGTCCAGTTGCGCCAACTGTTCCTTGTTGAAGGGCACAGGAAACCAGGGCGTGGGCTGCCACTCTTTCGGCGGGTGATAGTTCTTGTGCTGGAGCCTGTCGAGCATGCTGAAGCTGCCCGTGCCACGGATGTCGGGACGCTGCGCGAATTGTGCGGCGACGGGGAGCCATTCGGCGATTGAGGGCTGGCGCCGGGTGGTGGCTGCCGGATCGCTTTCCAGACGCTCCTGGGGAACGGTGCCCATCAAGTCATAGTAGGCCAGATACAGGCGCCGCGCCACGCCGTAGGTATTCAAGTCATCGACGCTATCCTCGGGCGGTGCATCGTCGTAGGCGAACTTGCGCACGGCATCGATGCGTTCGCGCCGGGCCAGCACGAACAGGGCCGAGGCGTCGGGCATTTCGGGAATGTAGTAGCCGTCCTTGACGAGTGATGGCGATTCATTTGGCCGGTAAAGATCGCGCGTGGATATGCTGTCCTCTGAATTGAGTACGATGTACGGTACGTCGGGATGGGCATCGAAGAAGGAAAATATGTCTTCCAGGATGCGGTCCGGGTATTCGCTGAAGCGGCGCGGACCGGCAGCGAACAGGTGCCAATGCATGCCGGAAGGTGCTGCGCCAGCGGCCAAACCTATTACCGGGGCATCGGGTCTGTCACGCATGCGTGAGTTAATGATCGGCGGTTCTGCGTTAAAAACGGGTACGCCGAAATACATCGGAGTATCCCTCGCCCCATTTTCCAGCGTGTCGCCGCCGCGGCCACCAGCCATTCCAGATCGTTCCATCGCATCCCAAGGATATTTTTTAGTATCCTGCTCGCGGATGCTGGCGTAGGCATTTCCATTCTGCAGCGCTTCCCACAGCTTGCCTTGGCGATACTTGTCCAGGGTGATGCCAAGGCCGATGACTTCCAGCACGTACTCGCGCTTTTCCTGCTCGGTGGGCGCCGCCAACTGCATTTGCTGCTTTGCGACTGCCACGGGCTTGGGCGAATGTAACCAGCGTGATCCAAGCAATGTGGCCGCGACGATAGGCGGGACCAGCAACAGCCACTGCAGGTGTTTCCATATATTGCTGCGCATCGTGGACTCCAGCAAGAAAGGTAATGGGCTGATAAGTAATGACCACAGCAGTAGCAGTGCCATGACGATGGCGGCTGCATACAGCGGATATTGCATGCGGAGGAATAAATTTTTCATCTTGGGATGTCGTTGCTGGCTTTATGGACGACAGGAGTAACGACCGATTCAGTGCGCCTGCCGTTGACTATTTCACATACAACGGTGGAGGGCAGCCCAGCCTGCAGGGCAGGTAGCCAGGCCGGTAACTCTCCCGAGCTATAGTATTGAGCATTGCCTTCAATAATCTGTTTGCGCTGCGCGGACTCAGCGGCCCAATAGATACCAAATTGCGTCAAGAACTCTTCCCATCTGGGTATGGACGGTCGCTTAAGTATCAGTGGATTTCGTTGCAGCCGCCAATCCGCCACCGCACACAAATACCGGTAAAACCTCGGATCGCTGCTGGCCTTGCCCCCGCCGATGGCCACGTCATACGCCGTCACGTTGCGGTGGTTTTCCGCGTTGCCGATGATGGCGCCGTGGAAGGATTTGGGGCTGACCTCGTTCTGCCAGCGCTGGCGCGCCTCGTTCGGGGTTTCTTCGCGGTCCACGCGCAGCCTGTCGCCACCGCCCGGGTGGCGCGAGACGCGGTCGAGCTTGCATTGGTCGCCCGCTTCCTTGTCCAGGTTCAGGGCCTTTTCCACTTGCTCGCGCTCGCCCGCGCCGAACATGCCGGCGCCGTACTCGGGAATGCGATGCTTGAGCGGCCGCGGATCGGCGATGATTTCCTGCTTGCGGATGCGCAAACCTTTCTTGCTGGTCACCGCGATGGCCGCGTCGATCGGGTCGACTTCCTCGCACGGTCCTTGCTGGTCGCGCGGCAGCCTGGCCTGGTCGGAATCCTTCGGGAATTGCCCAGGGCGGATCTCGCCGCCGTCCAGCACGGCCGCCCTGGGTACGCGCAGCGCTTCGCCATTGATCGTGCGCAAGCCTTCGCGCCTTCCCGCTGCCGTGGAAAAGATATTCCATTTGCTGGGTTTGACGGGCGGCCAGGGCGCTTCGTCATGGCTGGCGCGGTGACCCCGGTTGGCGCCCGCCACGTGGGCATGGTCATCCTCGCCTTCCACGCGCAGGGCGAAGTCGTGCGGCGGCAGGCCCACCGGCACCGGCCCGCGGTTCTTGCCGGCCGCATCGGGGCGTTGTTTGTTGGTAAATACGCGCTGGTAAAACCCTTTGCCCAGTTCCGCCAGCGGCTGGCGGCGCTGGAATTCCTTTTCCCAGTAGGTGGGGCCGTCGCCCCAGATGCTTTTGTTCGTCTTGCCCCTGGTTTTGGACAGGCCATGGCCATCGACGTGGTCGGGTATGCCTTGCCAGCCTATGCCCTGCATATTATCCAGCGCCACAGTCATGTCTTCGGGGCAAAAGTACAGGTAAACCTTGCCCCGGTTGTCGCGGTCCGCTTCCGCGCGCCATGCGGCGCCCGCCATGCCATGGCAGATAGTGTGATCCTTGATGTGCGCAAAGGCGGGCGTGGCGTGCTTTTTTGCCACCACGCCCTGCACGATCTGTACGAGGGTTTACAAGCGTGCATGCAGGGTCTGGCGGTTGTCGATGGCGTCGTACTGGCTTTCCATCGCAGCATCGCGGCCGCCGCCGAAGATGCGGCTCGCCTCCGCCGCGCCGAAAAACATCGTCGTGTCTTCCACCAGGCTGTAGGGCGGATGCGTGAGGATCAGGGTGTCGGCGGGGCGCTTGCCCTCATCGAGCAGGAAGGCTTGCGCCAGCAGCGAGATCAGACAGCCCTGGCTGTGCGCGACGATGGATACCACGTCGTCGCTGTCGTAGTCGCGGATCATGGCGATCAGCGCGGCCAGGCGCTTGGCCGCCAGCACCATGTACATGCGGCCCGGCGCCGTCATCAGCGGACGCACGGGGTCGCCGCCAACATCGTAGGGTGAAAACAGCCCCTTGTTCCACATGTCGGGCAGGGTGTTGGTGGCATTGCCGAACGGACCGCCGTTCTTCGACATGTCCTTGTCCAGGCGGTTGCCGTAGCGGTCAGTGTTTTGGCCGTTGACCACTTTGCTGGCGTTGCCGCGTTCGCGAAAGCCCCAGTAAAACGGAATGACGGGGCTGTACGTCGCCTCATCAGGCTTGCGCTTGAAATACACATCGTCCGGGTCGGCGATGGTTTCACGCTTGTCGGCCTCTTGCGGCAGGCGGTAGGCGGCTGGGGTGAAAACGTGGCCGCCGCCGTACATGCGCGCATCGAGTCCCTGGCACAGCCCCTTTTCCACGGCACTGAAACTCGTGCCCACGTCGTTGACGCCATGGATGACGATGACGTTGCCGGGCAGTTCGGGGCGGATGCGCACGATGGCTTCCTGCGTGCGGTCGCAGTGCAGCAGGGCGGTGCTCTTGCCGCTGATATACGGAAGTTTGGGATACGCCATCGCCGCTCCAGGCTGACCAGACAGGTCAGTGTAGAGGGGCGGGATGGTGGATTAATTGCGTTTCCGCAAGCATTGCGGAAAAGACGGTGTCCTTACGGCGCGCTGATGATCTTCGTCAGCGCGATGCGGTACGCGGGCTGCACGTCGCCGTCCTTATCCAGCTTGTCCGTCATGATCGCGCCATAACCTTGCGCGTACCACACGTATTCGCCGCTTTTACCCTTGCTCTTGCCGCCGACGTCGCGCAGTTCGAACTTGCAGGCGTCGGGGAAGCGGCGGCCGCCCAGTTCCAGGCGTTCCCAGCCGAGGAAGGTGATCGAGAAATCGCGTTTATCGGTGCGCGTGGAGGTGGTGATCTTGTCGGACAGGCCCGCCAGCGGGTAGTGGGTGCTCGTTTGCGTGTCCGTGAACTGCACGCGCACTTCCTGGCCGGGGCGCATGTTGGCGGGGATGGCGGACTGCGGCGTATAGACGTTCTTGCTGCGCACGGTGCCGTCTTCGTTGTAGTGGATGGCGCCCGTCAGGAAGACCTGGCCGTCGCGGATATCCTGGTAGGACGTGGCCAGCAGCACGCCGCCGTCGAGGATCAGCTGCGTGCCTTTCTGTTTCTTGCCCTCGAACATCTCTTCGACGTTGACTTGCGCGTCGCCATTGTTCTTGCTGAATTTGATGCCTGTCGTCAATTCCATGCATTCGCCCACCGTGGGCGCCGCCTGTACGCTCGCGGCCGCGAATACGCTGGCCGCCGCCATTCCACACCATGCTGCTTTCATTGTCATCCTGGATATATTGCAAAGGCGCGATGATAGCGTGCCTTGGAGCAATGTGGCGCAGCGCTGGAGGCAGACTTAGCGGGCCGGCGCGACTGGCGTCGCTGGCGGCGCGGTGGCCGGTCCGCTGGCGGCCGGGGTGTCCGGCGTGGCCACGGGCTTGCCGCGCCGCGTGCGCTTGTCCGTGCGCGTCTTGCCGGGCTTGGCGTCGTGGATAGGCTTGCCCTTGTTATCGAGCTTGTCGGACTGGTCCGATTGCTGGCCAGGGTCCCTGGCATTGTTGGTGTGGTTGCCCGTCTGGTTCACATTCGTCGTCGACTGGGCTTGCACCCAGGCGCCGCCGACGGTCATCAGGGTGGCGGCCAGCAAGAGAGCGGCGGTTTTCATGGCGGTATCCTGTGAGAAATGAGGTTGAGCCTGCATTCTCACACAGGAGTCCGCCCGCACGGGTAGGACGCCGCCTCATGGCCGTGTCGGCTATTTGCTTCAGATCAACGGAACTGTTCCGTCGAGATATCGAAGCGCTTGAGCTTGTCATACAGGGTTTTCTTCGGGATATTCAGGCTGGCGGCCGCATCGATGACGTTGCCATTGTGGCGGCGCAAGGCTTCCTCGATGATGGAAATCTCGAAAGTGTCGACTTGTTCGGCCAGCGAGGCTTCGCGGCAGCCTGCCGGGCTCAGGGTGTCGTCGAGCAGGCCCAGCACGAAGCGGTCGGCCACATTGTGCAGCTCGCGCACATTGCCGGCCCAGCGCTGCGCCATCAGCGAGGCGATCAGTTCGCCGCTGACGAGGGCGGCCGGCTGGCCGTAGCGCAAGGCTGCTTGCAGCACGAAGAACTCGAACAGCAGCGGGATATCCTCGCGCCGGTTGCGCAGCGCGGGCAGGGTCAGGCTGGCCACGTTCAGGCGGTAATACAGGTCGGGCCGGAATTTCCCTTGTTCGGCCAGCACATTCAAGTCTTCCTTGGCGGCGGCGATGACACGGAAATTGACGGAAATCAATTTGTTGGAACCGAGCCGTTCCACTTGGCGTTCCTGCAGCACGCGCAGCAGTTTCACTTGCAGGGCCAGCGGCATGCTTTCGATTTCATCGAGGAACAAGGTGCCGCCGTTCGCGTACTCGATCTTGCCGATGCGCTGGCGCTGCGCGCCCGTGAATGCGCCTTCTTCGTGGCCGAACAGTTCCGACTCGAAGATCGATTCGGGCAGGGCGCCGCAATTGATCGCCACGAACGGGTGGTCGCGCCGCTCGCTGAAATCGTGCAGGCAGCGGGCGATGAGTTCCTTACCGGTCCCCGTTTCGCCGAGGATGATGATGTCGGCCGATTTCGGCGCCAGGTTCAGCACCAGCTGGCGCACCTTGGCCATGGCCGCGCTGCGGCCCACGATGCGCGCCTCGATGCCGACCCGCTGTTCGAGCTGGCGGCGCAAGTTCATGTTTTCCAGCACCAAATGGCGTTTATCCAGGGCGCGGCGGCACACTTCCACCAGCAAGTCGGCGGAAAACGGTTTTTCGATGAAATCGTAGGCGCCACGGCGCATGGCGCCCACGGCCATCGACACGTCGCCGTGGCCCGTGACGAGGATGACGGGCAGGCTGGCATCCTGCGCCACGGCGATATCGAGCAGTTTCAAGCCATCCATGCCGGGCAGCTTGATATCGCTCAATAAAATGCCCGCAAATTCGGGCACCAGGTAGGGCAGTGCTTCCTCGGCCGTGGCGACGGCCGTCACTTGCAAGCCCGCCAGCTCCAGCGATTGCCGCGCGCCCTTGCGCACGACGGCATCGTCTTCCACCAGCAGCACTTGCATGCCTTCAAAATTATTCTCGTGCATCGGGTGTTTCCTCTGTCTCTTTATTCTTTTCCCCCGGGGCGCAGCTGAGGGTGATGGTAAATTGCGCGCCGCCCCCTTCCTGCGCGCTGCGGTTGCGCACGGCCAATGCGCTGCCGGCCGCGCGCAGTATGCCAGCGCTGATCGACAATCCCAAGCCCAGCCCGTGTTCCTTGGTGGTATAGAAGGGGTCGAAAATCTTGTCCAGCGAAGCGAGCGGGATGCCGGGGCCATTATCGGTGATATGCAGCACGGCGAGGTTGCCTTCGCGGCGCACCTGGAACCAGATTTGCACGGGCTCGTTTTCCGGCACGGCATCCATGGCGTTCGTGATCAGATTGGTAAACACCTGTTCCAGGCCGATGGCGTTGCACAGGACGATGATGTCGTCCTCCAGCCAGCTTTCATGCAGGGTCAGCCGCTGCGAATGCTTGCGCGTGCGGATTTGCAGCATGGTTTGCGCAAACGCCTGGCGCACGCTGACGGGTTTGCGCGCATCGTCGCTGCGCCGCGCAAAGCCTTTCAGTTGCGACGTCACATAGCCGAGGCGCTTGACGAGGTCGGAAATGGTCGACAGATTGTCCAGCGCATCGTCGATGCGCCCGCGCGCCAGGAAGACCTTGGCATTGTCGGAAAAGGTTTGCAGGGCGGCCAGCGGCTGGTTCAGCTCGTGCGTGACGCCGGCCGCCATCTGGCCGATGGCTGCCAGCTTGCCGCTTTGCACCAGTTCCGCCTGGGCATAGCGCAGGGTCTGCTCCGCCCGCTCGCGCTCGGCCACCTCCGCCTGCAGGCGGCCATTCGCATGCACGAGGTCGGCCGTGCGCTGCTCGACCTTGATTTCCAGCTGTTCATAGGCGCGCGCCAGCGTCTGTTGCGCATTGAGCTTGTCGGCGATGCGGCGCCGGCGCTGGCGCGCATACATCAGGGCCAGCAACAGCAAGGCCCAGCCCAGCGCGGCGGCGATGGCCGCGTTGCGCGCCGCCTCGTCGACCTGGTCGAGCTCGGCCAGCACGGTGATCTGCCATTGCAGCGGGCCCAGGGCGCGGTTCACGGCCAGATAGTCGGCGCTGCCGGACAGGGCGGGCGTGTCGCCCGTCTGCGGACGTTCCAATGTCATCACGCTGGCGCCATCGGCAAACTGGCGTCGCAGCCGGTGCGGCAAGATGGGCAGATTTTCCTGCAGGAACTGGCGCTGCGCGCTGATATCGTTCTTCGCGGCCGGCGACAGGGGCGCCAGGGTCTTGAACTTGAAGGCGGGCGTGGTAGCCAGGATCAGCACGCCATTTGCATCCTTGACCCAGATCTGTTCGCCGGCGCCGGGCGTGCGCCACGATTGCTCGATCCAGTCCAGGTTGACCTTGGCGGCGACGATGCCGATGATGCGCCCGTTGCGTTGCACGGGTTGCGAAATGAAATAGCCGGCCTCGAAGGTGGAAGCGCCGATGCCGTAGAAGCGGCCGATGCCGCCCGCGATCGCATCCTTGAAGTAGGGCCGGAAACCGTAGTTGACGCCCACATACGAGCTGCGGTCTTGCCAGTTGCTCGACGCCAGGGTCGTGCCCTTGTCGTCGAGCACGTAGACGGCAAAGGCGCCCGCGCGGCGGTTCATGTCGACCAGGTAGGCGTTGATTTGCGTGACCTTGTCGGCACTGGGCTGTTCCAGCAATTGCGCCACGGCATCGCTCTGGGCCACGGCCAGGGGCAGGAATTCGTACTTGTTGAGGGCGCCGCCGATGGACGCCGCATACAGTTCCGCGCGCGAATCGAGGGTGCGGTGCAATTCATCGAGCTGGCGCTGCTTGACCCAGGCATACGAGGCCCACGTCAGCACGACCAGCGATCCCACGGCCAGCAGGGGGCCGAGCGCGGGTCTCAGGGTCCATTTGCCGAATGCCATGGTGCTCCGTGTGTCGGGTTAAGCTTGCGTGTGCCGCAAAGAAGGAATGGTAGTGTACGGCGGGATTCACCCGAATGGGTGAATCCTGATTTACGACTGACATGCAAAGTTGCAGTGTCTGACAAAACCGTAGCGAGCGGAAGGGAGAGGTGGCCGAGAAGCGGAACCGTACTCTAGTACGGTGAGCATCGCAGGCCGCCTATACCGACGCGCAGTAGGTTTGGTCAGACACCACTAATCAGCGGTGCTGGCCATCGTCTCGGCGTTATGATGGCGCTGTTGCTCTTCCATCACCATCTCGCCCAGCATGCGCTTGAGGCGGTTGAACTCCGGGTCGCTCGGGTCGCGCGGGCGGGGCAGTTCGATGGCCACGTCGCGCTTGATGGTGCCGGGACGGTAGGTCATGACGATGGTGCGGTCGGCCAGGTAGATCGATTCCTCGATCGAGTGCGTGACGAACACGATGGTGGTGCCGAAGACTTTCCAGATTTTCAGCAATTCATCTTGCAGGTTGCGCCGCGTCAAGGCGTCCAGCGCGCCGAACGGTTCATCCATCAGCATGATGGGCGAATCGAGGGCCAGCACGCGGGCAATCGCCACGCGCTGGCGCATGCCGCCCGACAAGTCTTTCGGGTAGCGGGCACGGAATTCCGTCAAGCCCAGCATGCTCAGCAGCATGTCGACCCGTTCCTTGATTTCGGCCGGCGTCTTGCCGGCGATTTCCAGGCCGAAAGCGATATTGCTCTCGATGGTCATCCAGGGGAACAGCGCGTATTCCTGGAACACCATGCCGCGGTCGGGACCGGGCTCGGTGATCAGCTTGCCGCCGGCCAGGATCTGGCCCGAGGTCGGCTGCGAAAAGCCGGCGATGGCGTTGAGCAGGGTCGACTTGCCGCAGCCGGACGGTCCCAGCAGGCAAATGAACTCGCCGCTGGCGATTTCCAGGTTGATATCCTTCAGGGCGATGACGTCCGCGCCGCCCGTGGTGAAGATTTTATTGACTGCATTGATATTGATCGTGGTCATGGCCGTTCCTCTCAGTGTTCCAGGCCGCGGTGCCACTGCAGCAAATGATTATTCAGGGCGTTCATGGCCATGTCGATGGCCAGGCCGAACAGGCCGATGGTGAACATGCCGGCGATAATCTTGTCAGACCAGAAATATTCGCGCGCTTCCAGGATGCGGAAACCGAGGCCGCTATTGACGGCGATCATTTCCGCCACGATCACGACGATGAAGGCCGTGCCCATGCCGATGCGCGCGCCCGCCAGGATGTAGGGCGTGGCGGCCGGCAGGATGACGCGGCGGAACATGGTCATCTGGCTGGCGCCCAGGTTGCGCGCGGCGCGGATGTAGATGCCGTCGACCTGGCGCACGCCGGCGATGGTATTCATCAGCACGGGGAAGAAGGAGCCGATGCTGATCAGGAAGAAGGCGGGCGGGTTGCCCAGGCCGAACCACAAAATGGCCAGCGGAATGTAGGCGATGGGCGGAATCGGGCGCAGCACCTGCACCAGCGGGTCGAACAGTTTATAGATGGTCTTGTTGGTGCCCATCAGCAAGCCCAGCGGCAAGGCCAGGCCCGCGCCGATGGCGAAGCCGCCCAGCACGCGCGACAGGCTGGCCCAGGCGTCGTGCGGCAGTTCGCCGGAGAACATCCACACGAGGTAATTGCCCGTTTCGGGCGTGTAGGCTTCCATCGGCACCAGGTATTCATACCATTTCACCAGTACGGCCACGGGCGAGGGCAGGATTTGCGGGTTGATCCAGCCGAACGTCGACATGGCTTGCCACAGCAGCAGCACGGCCACGGGCACGGCGGCACCGTGCGCGAAGCGTTTCATCATTTGAATATTCATCGTGATACTTTCAGATTAGCGTGGTTAGCGTGGTGCGTAGGACTTCTTGGCTTTTTCCAGCAGGTCCAGCTTGACCCAATCCTGTGCTGCAGGCGGTTTGGCCATGCGGCCGACGCCGAATTTCACCATGTAATCGGTGGTCAGCTGCACGTGGCTTTGCGTGATGTCTTCCGTGAAGATGGCGTTGTCGATGGCGTCGCGGTAATCCTCGGTCGTGATCTGGTTCTTGAACATCGATTCGCGCACGTATTTTTCCGCCAGTTTCGGGTCGGCCAGGAAGGCGCGCGTGGCGGCGACGAAGCAATCCATGAAGCGCTGGGCCACGGCAGGTTTCTCTTTGTACATCTTTTCCGTCATCACGAGCGCGCGCACGGGCTCGCCCAGCGGCGTGTCGTAAGGCTTGATGATGGCCGCGCCGTATTTCTTGTGGATGGCCTGGGTCGAGTACGGCTCGGACTGGCTCATGACGTCGATATCCTTGGTCAGCAGCGCCTGGTTCAAGTCCGGGTAGCCCATGTACAGGATCTGCACGTCCTTGCCCGGCTTGTCGGACCAGGTCAGTTTGGCCTTGGTCAGTTCGGCAAACAGCAGGATTTCCTGCGGGCCGCCGCGCGTGACGCCGACTTTCTTGCCTTTCAGGTCGGCGATGCCCTTGATGTTCAGGTCGGGACGGCCGACGATCTGCACGCCGCCCTTGGCGAAGCCGCCCACCAGGTACACGGGCAAGCCCGTGGCGCGGCCCGTGATGGCCGCTTCCAGCGCGCTGGCGGACACGTCGATTTCACCGGCGATCATGGCCGGCACGATGTCGAGGCCCTTGGCGAAGATGCGCTCTTCAATTTTCAAGTCGTATTTGGGCGCGATTTCCTTCATGTAGGCGACGGCGCCGTAATGGGCGAATTTCAGGTTGCCCAGGCGGACCAGGTCGGCCGCATGGACGGCCAGCGGGAATTGCGCGGCCAGTGCGACGGCGACGGTCAGTGCCTTGGTGTTCAGGAAGGACGAGATGCGGAAGGTGCGTGCCATGCTGTTGTCTCCAAAAGGTAGATGGTTTTATATAGTGGGTCGGGCTGCCGCTCTGACGGCGGTTATGAAAATATAAAAGCATCTTCCGTGCCAGTGGAGCGCATTTTGACGTTTATTGCAAGTGATTGTTTATAAAGGTTTAATTTGAATCTAGTGAAAATGGGAAATGGCGAGATTCCGTCTTTCCGCACGGCGAGGGGAAAGGCTGTGCGGATTGCCGCATTTTCGGGGCGGTGCGCGCTTGGCTTGCGGGCCACATGCCGGTGAACCTTCAGGGCGTGGCCGACTCCAATCGTAAAAAAACGCGTTGCAAACAGGCTGGCAACGCGTAACTCCCCCGTGGAGTAGGGACGGCGCCGCGCGGGCGCCCGTCTGAGGCCGTGTGCCGGCCTCGACTGTAGGCTTTACTTCGGCGCCGTGGCCGGCGGCAGGGCGGGCGCGGTGGCGGGATCGGTCAGCGGCGCAGGCGGCGTCGTGCTGCCCGGGCCGGTTTCCGGCATGGCTGGCGTGACGGGGGCAGGCATCACTTGTGGCGTGGAAGCGGGATTGGGCGCCGTTTCGGGCAGGGGCGGCTCGGCCGGTTTCTTACAGGCGGACAGGGTGACGAGCAAGGCGGCGGCCAACAGGGCGGGCATTTTCATGATGTTTCCTTTGCAAGAGTCGAAGATTCGCGATGCGGGCGGCAGGCGCCGCGCGCGAAGCTTGAATTTATTGCAATGG
Organism: Janthinobacterium kumbetense; assembly: GCF_023703445.1. Lineage (NCBI taxonomy): Bacteria > Pseudomonadati > Pseudomonadota > Betaproteobacteria > Burkholderiales > Oxalobacteraceae > Janthinobacterium > Janthinobacterium kumbetense. The sequence continues at coordinate 25,539 of NZ_JAMQGR010000007.1, read as the reverse complement.
CGTTTCCGCTTCTGTTCGCTATTTCACTTTGCGCCACGAATGGCGGCACAGGCTCGTCATGCCGGTTTTTTAGATGTCTTTTTTAGATGCCACGAGAGAAAGAATTCAATAGGGCAATATTTTTCACTTTCTTGCTTCTAATGTTCGTTAACGCACAGACCGCAGCCGCCGACACGGGCATTCTGTGCCCAGACGCTCAGGATTCGTGGTGTTCTGGTATAAAAATTGCCAAGAACTTAACAATCCGGGCTACCGGCAATCGTTTAAAAGGAGTATTCAAATGCATGCAATGACTCAGTCTCACGTGAAGAGCGAATTAAAGGCAGCGCACCAGGAACTTCGTAGCCCCGAAAAAGGCTCGCAAATGGTAGAACGCGCAGCACCTATCCCCCCGGAACGCATGAATCCCATTTCCATGGCACCGATCGAGCGCGTGCGTTCGACGTCGGCCACCCTGCGCCGCATCGAAAACATGCAAAAGCTGATCGGCGAATTGTCGCTGCACGAGATGCTGGCCGACGAAATCGCCTGGTTCCTCAAGTTTTCGCCATCGGGCGCCCGCAAATACATCCGCGACCTGCGCGAAGCGGGCGTGATCGAACTGGCCCGCTACATCGAAGGCACCGCCACCTATCTGGGCAAGGCAGTGTACCAGCTGACGCCAGACCCTGAGCGCGTGCGCGCCTTCCTGGCCGCCATCGTCCAGCCAAAACGCGAAGGCGCGCCACCGCGCAAGGATCGTCCAGGCTTGCGCGAGCAAAGCATGGCAGGCAGCGGCCGTCACTTCCACATCCTGGCCGATGACACGCATTACGCCATCCGCGTCAACCGTGGTCCCGTGACGCGCGATCCGCTGGTGGCCGCCCTGTTTGGTGCGCCGCAGCAGAAAGCTGCAGAGTAACACCTGATCAAACCTCGCGCGGCGTGCGGCCTGCGCTGCTCACCGGCTCGGCGCCCCCGTACAGAGTACGGTTGCGCTTCTTGGCCACAAATCATCGCCGCTCGCTACGGTTTTGTCAGGCGTTGTAACGTTGTAATGAAAGAATGAAAGCCGGGTTGCAACCCGGCTTTTGGCGTTCGAGCCGGCCCTTTGATATTGGCGGATTGAAAAGATGTTAATCAACCCCATGTGGGCTGGACTGCCCGCCCGTCCCGATGCGGGGTTCATTCGAAGGAGCTTGTCCTTGTCTGCCTACGCCGCCTTGTTACCGTGTCTGCCCCTGCCTTGCCTGAAACGGGCCGCCGCATGAACCCGCTGCTGTGGATCGCCCTCGTCACGGTGGCCATCGTCTTTTCGCTGTGGTTCCCCCGCTGGCGTCTGAAGCGTGCCCTGGCGAAACCCTTGCCGGCCGCAGGCCTGGCCGTGCTGAAAAACAATATCCCCGTCTATCAGCATATGCCGGCGCTGCTGCAGGAGCAGTTGCGCCGCCTCGTCGTGCAATTCCTGTATCAAAAGAAATTCGTCGGCTGCGGCGGCCTGGAAATCACGGACGAGATGCGCTACACCATCGCCGGCCAGGCTTGTTTGCTGTTGCTGAACCGCCAGACGCAGGTGTATCCCGAACTCGACACCATCCTCGTGTATCCCACGGAATTCATCGTCACGCGCAATGAAGTGGGGCCGGGCGGCGTGGTGACGCCGTCGGCGAATGGCTTATTGGGCGAATCCTGGGGCGATGGCCGCGTGGTGCTGGCCTGGGACCACGTGCAGCGGGGCGCGGCCGACTGGAGCGATGGCCACAATGTCGTGCTGCATGAATTTGCCCACCAGCTCGACAGCGAATCGGGCGCCGCGAATGGCGCGCCCTACCTGCCCAGCGTGTCGAGCTACCGCAGCTGGGCCACCGTGCTGTCGCGCGACTTCGACAACCTGCGCCACGACGCCATGGTCCAGCAGCAAAGCGTGATGGACCATTACGGCGCCACCAATCCCGCCGAATTCTTTGCCGTGGCCACGGAAACCTTCTTTGAAAAGCCGTACCAGATGGCCGAACACCATGAAGAACTGTATGCGCAATTCTTGCAGTACTACAAGGTCGACCCGCGCGACTGGATGGCGCCGCCCGTGGAACCCGAGCACATGGCCTCGCCATTCCCCAATTACGCACCGCACTGGTAAGCGGGGACTTCAGCCCAGCAGCCGCTGTTTCAGCGCGGGATAGCTGCTGCGCGACACGGGGATGCCCGTGCTCGTCTGCGTGTCGAGCGCGTATTTGCCGCCCGCGCCGATCTGCAGCCGCTTGAAGCCCAGGCTGTTGACGATGTAGGAGCGGTGCACGCGCAGGAAGTGGGGCGGCAGCAGGGCCATGAGCTTGTCGATAGGCAAGTCGTGAAAGCATTGCTCGCCGCTGCACAGCACGATATTGCTGTAGTGGCCATCGGCTTGCACGTGGTCGATGTCGGCCATGGCGATCCATTCCAGCGCCCCCCGTTTCTTGACGGACAGCGAAGCCGCTTCCGTGTGCCACCCCGTATAGCGTTGCAGCGCCTTGTGCAGGCGTTCGCGGCTGAAAGGCTTGGCGACGAAATCGAGCACGCCGAACTCGAAGGCCGTGATCGAGCGTTCCGCGTGGGCCGAGACGATGATGGTCTGGAAGCGCGCATCGGCGGCCAGGCGCAGCAAATCATAGCCGTCCGCACCGTGCAGGTGCAAATCCAGCAGCAGCAAGTCGATCTGCTCCTGCCCTTGCCCCTGCGCCAGGGCGGCCAGCGCTTGCGGCACATTGTCATGCAGCACCAGATTGCTGAGGCGCGCGCCGAAATGCGCGCGCACTTCGCGTTCGAGGCCTTGCGCGATCAGCGGTTCATCTTCCAGTATCAACACATTCATGGCGCCGCCGGCAAGGTAAAGGTGAGGCGCCAGCCTGCTGCTTGCTGTGCGCTGGCATAGTTGGCCGCATCGCCGAACACGGCGTGCAGGCTGGCGCGGATGTACTGTTCGCCCACGCCGCCGCCCGCATGGGGGCGCGCCTCGCCTTCGGGCAGCTGCAAGGTAAGTATTTGCGTTTGCGCATGTTGTGCGATGCGCAGGATAAAGGCCGCGCCGTGGCGGTAGCGGTTGTGGCTGAATGCATTTTCCAGCGCCGTCAGCAACAGGGCGGGCGGCACGGTGATGCCTGCCGCCTCGCCGTCGAGCTGCAAACGGCACGGCTGCTGCAGCCGCGTGCCCATGATGCTCAGGTAATTCTCGCACAGGGCCAGTTCCTGCGTCAGGGCAATGCTGGGCTGCTGGGCAAACTCGTTGAGCATGCGCAATTCGGCCCCCAGCGCCTCGATGAAGGTTTCGGCCGCCTGCGGCGATTGCGCGTTGAGTTCGCTGATCAAGCTGAGGGAATTCATCAGGAAGTGCGGTTGCATGCTTTTGCGCAAGAGCTGGTTTTCCAGCTGCTGGGCGCGCGCCGCCTTGCTGCGTTCGCGCAATAGCTGCGCCAGCAATTGCGCGCATACAGGCAGCAGCAGGAAGCACACGACGAGGGCGAAGCCGCCTTCGGCAAACTGGCTGCCCGTCAGCAGGAACAGGGCGCACGAAGCCAGCGCGATCAAGGTGCCGCCGCGGCTGCCCGGCAGGCGGCGCCACAGTGCGCCCAGGTTGAGCGCCAGGCTCGCCGCCAGGCCCGTCAGAAACATCAGCCAGCAGCGGGCGTCGAAATGCGTGGGCAGCGCGCCGGCCAGCGCGATGCCCGCCAGCAGGGCCGCCGCCGCCAGCGGCCAGCGGGGCAGGCGGTAAGCCGTATAAAAATACAGGGGCAGCAAGGCGGAAAACAGCCTGGTCAGGGCGCTGACGGCGTACAGGCGCGGCATGTGCGAGGGATAGGCATAGCCGGCAAAGCTGCGCCACAGTTCCGCCACCAGCAGCAGCGCCGCCGCCAGGCACAGCGCCGCAAACATGGCCCAGTGCCGCTGCCGCTGGTACAGTACCGTCAAGGCGAGAAACAGCAGGGCGACGGCGCCCAGCGCCCCGGCCAGCAGCAGTGGCGGCAACCGGTACCAGGCCAGCGCCGCGCGGTAATCTTGCCGGTCGACCAGGTACAGCGCATAGAATGGCGATGCCAGGTGGGCCGGCACCTGCTGCGTCGACAGCAGCAGGCGCAGGTGGTGCGTGCCCATGGCCAATTGCTGCGGCATCAGGTGGAGGGCGAAATCGACGTCGCCCGCGCGTTCCCCGCTGGCCTGGCTGGCCGGCTGGCCATTGCTGCCGATCAAGACCCCATCGAGCCACAGCTCGCTGGAAGCCAGCGCCGACAGCACCAGCAATTGCGTCGACGACGGCGTGGCGGCCAGGGCGACATCGCGCTCGACGCACAGCAGCTGGCCCGGCCGGACCAGCTGCTGCAGCGAGGCGGGCGCGGAAGCCGTGTTGCCGCAGGTGCGCCAGCCGTCGTCCAGCGAGAGCGGATGCATGGCGCAGGCGAAAGAGGGCAAGGCCAGGCAGCACAGCAACAGGTAGCGGAAGACGGAGGGCATGGCGGGCATTGTAGCTGCTCATTTACTACTTCTTTGCAACATTTTCATCGACGCCGGTGCCGTTCGTGCGGGCCACGTGCATTTCGTGCACGGCCCGCCAACGGCGTGTGAAAGACATTTACCATGCATCAGCGCCGTGCTGTGCACACGGCCCTCACCATGGAATCATGACTATGCAAAGCAGCAAATACTACGGTTTCGCCGGCGCGCTGGCGCTGTTCTGCGGCGTGGCGCAGGCCGCCTCCGCCCCATCCTCTGTTTCACCCGCAGCTCCGTCCGCCGCGCTGGCCGCGCGCCTGGCCGATTTCGACGGCTGGGCGGCCCGGCGCATGGGTGCGGAGCGCATCCCGGGCGTCACCGTCGGTTTCAGCCAGGGCGACGTGGAATGGGTAAGAGGCTATGGCTATGCGGACCTGGAAAACCGCGTGCCGGCCACGGCCCAGTCCAGCTACCGGCTGGCGTCCGTCACCAAGCCCATGACGGCGGTGGCCATTTTGCAACTGGTCGAACAGGGCAAGATCGACCTGGATGCGCCCGTGCAAACCTATGTGCCGTATTTCCCCGTCAAGCCGTTTCCCGTGACGGTGCGCCAGCTGCTGGGCCACCTGGGCGGCATCGACGCCTACCGCGACAGCAGGGTGGAACAGCATTTCAAGGAGCACAAGGATACGCGCCAGTCCATCGCCGTCTTCGAGCAGTTCGACCTGATCGCCGAACCGGGCACGCGCTTCCGCTACACCAGCTATGGCTACAACCTGCTGGGCGCCGTCATCGAGAGCGCCTCGGGCGAAAGCTATGGCGGCTACATGCGGCGCCACGTGTGGGGGCCGCTGGGCATGGACGCCACCGTGATGGACGACCCGGACGCCGTGATCGCGCACCGCGTGCGCGGCTACCGGCTGGCCGGCAAGGAGTTGAAGAATTCGGAATTCGTCGACATCAGCAGCCGCTTTTCGGCCGGCGGCACGCGCGCCAGCGTGCCCGACATGCTGGCCTTCGGCCGGGGCGTTCACGCAGGCAATATCCTGTCGGCGGCCAGCGTGGCCGCCATGGTGCAGCCGATGGCCACGCGCGCGGGCCGCTTGACGAATTACGGCATGGGCTGGGAAATCCTGCCGACGGGCGGGCGCTACGCCATCGCCCACAGCGGCCAGCAGCCGGAAACCGTTACCTACCTGTACAGCTTTCCTTCGCGCAAGCTCACCATCGCCGTCGCCGCCAATCTCGAGCGCGTCAATCCCGAAGCCTTCGTGCAGCGCCTGTTCGAAGTGGTCACGGGCGAACCGTGGCAGCTGAACACGTATATCGCCGACGCGGGCGCGCAGCGCGCCTACCAGGTGGCGCAAGGCCTGTTCGAGGAGGGCCGCGCCTACGCCGAACGCACGGATCAGGCGTATGCCGATGCGGCCGCCACGCGCGCAGCCTTCACGCACATCAACCGGCAAGCGCTGGCGCCCGACGCCCAGGCGGCGCGCGCCTACATCGAGGCGGCCCGCCATCCCGCGGGCGGCCGCGTGTTTCTCGTGGCCGGCGCCAGCATGGCCCGGGCATTGCGCGAATCGGGCGTCGACCTGAATACCTACTCGCGCGGCGGCGCGCTGGCGTTTGCGCGCGACTATATCCGCTTGTCGCAAGATGCAAAGGCCGGCACCGTGCCCCGCTTCGACCCCGCCTTCGAGCAAGCCATCGTGGCCCTGGCCGCCAGCTGGGACCGCACGGCCGCCATCGCCTGGCCGGCCGCGCCCGCCTCGGCATCCATCGCCGCCCTGGATAGCCAGTTGCGCACGGCCTTCCGCGGCCAGCGCGCCTATCCCGATTTCGTGCCCGAACTGCTTGATCTGGCGCAAGCGTCGGCCGCGCGCGGCGAGGCGGATGCGGCGCTGGCGGCCAGCCGCCTGGCCGTGGAACTGTATCCGCTCAGCGACCGCGCGCATGCGCTGCACGGCTTGACCTTGTTGCGCGCCGGAAAGACGGAACCCGCCCTCGCGGCCCTGCGCCTGGCGCTGGCCCGCGACCCGCTGGGCGCGGCCAGTCCGGCGGCGCTGAACCTGGAAGCGTATCGCCTAAAGGGCGGCGGCGCCGTGGCGCAAGGCATGGCCGTGCTGCAGGCGGCCGCCAGCCTGCATCCGCGCGACGCGAATCTGCAGGACAGCCTGGCCGAGTTTTATGTGGAACAAGGCTTGCGCCCGCAGGCGCTCGAGGCGTACAGGCAGGCGCTGCAGCTCGACCCCCGCTATCCGGGCGCGGTGGGGGCCAGGGCGGCGATCATCCGCCTCGGCGGCGAGACGAAGGCGCTGGCGCCTTAGATGACGCCTTACAACACCTAACGAAACCGTAGCGAGCGGAAGGAAGGCTCGGCGCCCCCGTTGGCTTGAGAAGCGCAACTGTACGAAGGTACGGGGGCGCCGAGCCAGTGAGCATCGCAGACCGCAAATTACGACGCGCAGCAGGTTTTGATAGGTGTTCTTAGATGAATTCTGCATAAGCAAGGGTGAAAAGATTCCTTTTTGGAAATAAGAGCGCTGCGGTCTAATGGCGGCATTCATTGTCCACCAGAGGAATTCCATGCAGACCCGCCTACACTTCGCCGCGCTTCTTTTCACCTCCATCGCCTTCACGCAGGTGGCGCAAGCGGACCAGCTGGCCGCGATCAAGGCGAAGGGCGAGCTGGTCTGCGGCACCCTGGGCACGGACGAGCCGAACAGTTTCATCGACGCCAAGTCGCGCCAGCTGGTCGGCTATGAAGTCGACCTGTGCCGCGCCATCGCCCAGGGCCTGGGCGTCAAGCCGGTGATCAAGCAGCTGGCCGTGGCTGCCCGCATTCCGGAACTGCAGCAGGGCCGCATCGATATCCTGACGGCATCCTTGACGCACAACAAGGAACGCGAAGCGCTGGTCGATTTTTCCCTGTCCACGTTTTATACAGGCCAGCGCGTGCTGGTGAAAAAAAGCAGCAGTATCACGACGGTCGCTGGCCTGGCCGGCAAGAAAGTGCTGACCGTCAAGGGCGGCACGCAGGAACCGAATATCCGCAAGGCCGTGCCCGGCGTGGACGTGGTGACGTTCGAGACGGCGGGCCAGGCCTATCTGGGCTTGCAGCAAGGCAAGGGCGTCGGCTATGTCGACGATGAAGTCTCCTTGCTCAACAACTACGCCAAGCTGGGCGCTGCGCAAAAGGATTACATTGTGCTGCCGCAAAACATCAGCCAGGAAGTGTTTGCCTTCGGCATCCGCAAGGGCGAGACGGGCGTGAAAACCGCCGTCGACAAGGTGCTGCGGGAGCTGGAAAAGTCGGGCGAGGCGGAAAAACTGTTCTTCAAATGGTATGGCCCGACGAGCAATGTGAAATTCCAGAAACGCACATTTAAAATTGAATCGGACAAGATCGACGCCTGAACCTTGCCTGACTCTTCCGCATGTTTGATCTGAACTTTTTGCTGGCCGGCGACTACCGAGACTGGTTGCTGTCCGGCTTGCTGCTGTCATTGCAACTGATGGGCATCACCTTGCTGTTGTCGCTGCCGCTGGCGTGCGGCGTGGCCATGCTGCGCCTGGCGCCGTCGCGCCTGCTCAACGGGCTTGGCGCCGTGTATGTCGAGCTGATCCGCAACGTTCCCTTGCTGGCCCACTTCCTGTTCTGGTATTTCGGCACACCCGAACTGCTGCCCGACGCCTGGAAGGAGCGCTTGTATGCCGGCAATATCGAGGCCGTCAGCGCCGTCACGGCCCTGACCTTATATACGGCCGCCTACATGGCGGAAGACATCCGCAGCGGCATCCGCGCCATTCCTGCCCAGCAATTCGAGGCGGGCCGGGCGCTGGGTTTCGGCTTTCTCGCCACCATGCGCCTGTGCATCGTGCCGCAAGCCTTGCGCCTGGCCGCGCCGCCGCTGCTGTCGCAAACCCTGAACCTGTGGCAAAACACCAGCATCGCCACCGTCATCGGCGTGGCCGAGCTGATGTACCAGACGCAGCGCGTGGAAGCGGCTTCGTTCCGCAGCGTGGAAGCGTTCGTCTTTGCCAGCGTGGCCTATCTGGCCGTTTCCCTGGTGATCGCGGGCTTGGCGGCCTTGCTGCAAAAGAAGGTGTCCTGATGCTGGAACTGATCCACGATTACTGGCTGTATTTCCTCGTGGGACGCTATCCCGAGGGGCCGTTGGGCGGCCTGGCGCTGACGGTGCTGCTGGCCAGCCTGGCGCTGGTGCTCAGCCTGCCGTTCGGCTTGCTGCTGGGGCTGGCGCGTTTGAGTCCCTGGCGCCTGCTGCGCTGGCCCGTCGCCGCGCTGATCCACGTGGTACGGGGCATCCCCTTGCTGCTCGTCATCTTCTGGGCGTATTTCTTCCTGCCCAGCCTCACCGGCCATGAAAGCGGGCAATTCGGCACCATGCTGGCGGCCCTCGTCATCTTCGACGGCATTTATCTGGCGGAAATCGTGCGCGCCGGCGTGCAAGCCGTGCCGCGCGGACAGGTGGAGGCGGCCCGTTCGCTGGGCTTGAACTATCTGGACAGCATGCGTACGGTGGTGCTGCCGCAGGCGCTGCGCCACATGCTGCCGTCCCTGGTCAACCAGTTCGTCTCGACCATCAAGGAAACCTCGCTGGGATACATCATCGGCCTGGCCGAAGTGTCGTTCATCGCCTCGCAAGTCAATGGCCTGGTGCTGACGAAACCCGTGCAAGTGTATTTCTTGTTGGGCATGACGTACTTTGTCTTATGTTTCAGCCTGTCGCGCGCCGCCTTCTGGCTCGAGCGGCGCCAGGCGCGACTCTTGAAAGCGGCTGCATGATTACCTTTGACAACGTCAACAAATACTATGGCGAGTATCACGCCTTGAGCGGCATCAATGAGCACGTCGCCAAGGGCGAAGTGCTGGTCGTGTGCGGCCCATCCGGTTCCGGCAAGTCCACCCTGATCCGCACCATCAACCGGCTGGAGCCGATCGCCTCGGGCCGCATCACGGTGGCGGGCCAGGACATCCACGCGCCGGGGCTGGACGTGAACGCCTTCCGTTCGCATATCGGTTTTGTTTTCCAGCAATTCAACCTGTTTCCGCACCTTTCCGTGCTGGACAATTGCGCGCTGGCACCGCAGCGCTTGCGCGGCCTGAGCCGCAAGCAAGCGGAAGAGCGGGCGCTTGCCCTGCTGGAACGGGTGGGCCTCGCGCATAAGGCGCGCGCCATGCCGGCGGCCCTGTCGGGCGGGCAGCAGCAGCGCGTGGCGATTGCCCGCGCGCTGGCCATGCAGCCGCCGCTGATGCTGTTCGATGAACCGACCAGCGCGCTGGACCCGGAAATGGTGGGCGAAGTGCTGCAAGTGATGCGCGGCCTGGCGCAGGGCGGCATGACGATGGTGTGCGTGACGCATGAAATGGGCTTTGCGCGCGAAGTGGCGGACCGCGTCTGGTTCATGGATCACGGGCAAGTGCTGGAACGGGCCGCGCCCGAGGATTTCTTTGCGCGGCCTCAACATGCGCGTGCACAACAATTCCTGTCGGATATCCGCAGCCCCTTCAGCGCGTCTGCTTGAGTGAGCATATGATTGGGCATGGGAGTAAGCGGCTGTGTGCGTAAGCGAACGGTATCCTGGCGTTGTCTGGCGCACGCTATCGAGGCGGCGCATGGTGCGCCAGCAGCCGACGAGGAGGGCCGTATCATGTCACGCATCATCGCAGGTCATTTTCAGTTGCAGGAGCAGATCGACGTCGCGCGCGCCGCGCTGAACCAGGCGGGCTTTTCCGACAGCCGCATCAGCGCCTTCTTTGTCAACCAGCCGGGGCAGCATGATCTGCACGCGCTGGGCGGCGACCGCGACATGTCGCCGGGCGCGAAGGAAACGCCGGAGGGCGTGGTGGAAGGTGTGGCCGTCGGGGCCGCCTTGGGCGCGGGCATCGGCGCGGCCACCGCCCTGGCGACAGGGCCGCTGGGTCCGGTCGTGGGGGCGCTGGTGGGCGCCCACGTGGGCTCGCTCTACAGTTTCAACAAGATGAAGGAAGCGGGCGAAGCCGAGAAGAATGGCGAAGACAACGGTGAAAACCGCCGCCAGCCACGCCATCCGGGCATGCTGATCGCCGTCGCGCTGGGCGGCCTCGACGAGCGCGAACGGGCGCTCGAGGCGCTGCACCGGCTGGGCGCCGAGCATATCGAGGAAGCGGAAGGCACGATCGCCAATGGCGACTGGCATGATTTCGATCCGCTCAGCATTCCCGTGCTGGTGGCGTGAATTGGCGCTTCTGTGGCGCAAGATGCATAAATTCCGCGCTGCATGAAATTTAGGTATGATCCTTGTTAGTATGAGTAATTATTGGTAAACAATGCCGACAGGGATAGTTTCCGCGCGCCCGAAGTGACACTGGACCAAGGTGACTGCCCGTAGTACTTGCCTCGCATGCTAACGAGTATGGATAGGAGGGCGCGTCATGACACAGGCATGGTTCATTCTGACACGGGCCGATGGGCGCGACATCTGCGCGCCCTCGCCGGCACAGCTGGCCGATGCGCTGGCCGAGGTGTACCGCGGCGGCGCCGTCACGCCGGACGGCAGCCCGGCCGCCGTCCTGTTGCGCTTTGGCTACGACGATGGCTTGATGTATCAGGTCGAGGTCGCTAGCGGAGGCGAAGTCACTTTCGAGGAATGGTCGGATCGCGATTGTGAAATCGCCCTGGCCACGCCGCGCCACATGTCGGCGCTGCCGCAGGACGCCGCCCTGCAGCTGTGGCAGTGGCTGGCGCAGCGCCAGGTGGCGAAGATCCGCAGCCAGCCCTGGCAGGGCGGCTAGTCCTGCCATCAGTCCGCCCGCCTAGTGCGCCATCAGCACGGGGATCGTCATGCTTTGCAAGATCGTGCGCGTGACGCCGCCCAGGATGGTTTCGCGCAGGCGCGAATGACCATACGCTCCCATCACCAGCAAGTCGGCCGACAGGTCGGCCGCCTGCGACAGCAGCGCTTCGCCGATATCGCCGCGCCGCACGCCACCGCCATCGAGCAAATGCAGCCGCGCTTCCACGCCGTGGCGCGCCAGGTAGTGCGTCAGTTCGGCGCCCGGCTGTTCGCCGTGCTCGGCGGCATGTACCTGGGCGTCGAAGATGGCTACGTGGACTTGTCCGGCGCGCTGCAGCAGGGGCAGGGCGGCGCTCACGGCGCGGCTCGCTTCCTTGCTGGCGTTCCAGGAAATGAGCACATTGCGCGCGGCCGCCGGCGGCGCCAGCCGGGGCAGCGGCGGCGCATACGGCACGATCAGCACGGGGCGGCCCGAATGCAGCAGCACATAGGCGGGAAAGTCGCGCATCACGGACGGCGATTTATCGCTGGCATTGTATTGGCTGATGACGACCAGGTCCGCATAGCGGGCCAGCAGGCTGATGCCGCCCGCCGCCTCGTCGTCGAGCACGCGCTGCTCGAATGAAGCGACGCCGGCCGCGCGCACCTGCGCCTCGAAACCGTCGAGGGCGCGCGTCGCCCGCTCGCGCAGAAAATTGAGGTGCAAGCTCAGGTTCGGGTCCGCATCGAGGTCGGGCTGGTTCTGGTACAGCAGGCGCGACACGCCCGTCAGCGCCACGCCTGTCAGGTGGCCGCCGCACGCCTGGGCGATGCTGGCCGCCGCGTCGATGCGGGCGGCGCGCCCGGCGCTGTCGTCGATATGGAGCAATACGGTCTTGTACGTCATGGTCTGTCCTCTCGCTGTGCAGTAGTGGCCATTCTGGCACAGTCCCGGGTGCCGGCCGCGCACGACTGCGGCCGGTGCTTGTTGCCTCAGCTCATGGCGATGATGATGATGTCGGCGTCGCAGTTGCGGTAATGAATCACGATGACGATGACGCGCCGCAATTGCGCCGCCTTTTGCGCCACCTCCAGTATGGCGCGGCTGGCGCGGTTCTTCATCGTCACCTGCACTTGCGAGGCATCGCTGACGGGGATGCCCATGGCTTTCAGCGCCGCTTTCGGGTTGGCCATCAGGGCCAGCGCATGCTGTGGATCGAGCTCCGCCTGATGCACGGATTCCACGTCGCTCATGCCGGGATTGATATCGTTGAACAAGTCCCTCAATGCTTCTGTGTCGTCCTGGATTTCCATCGCGTTCTCCCTGTGAGTCTTACCGTCAAGCAAGGTTTGCACGACCTGCCTGTCGAGGTGCCATCACCTCTTTGAGGAGTATAATTTTGATAATTGTCTCTGCATGGATGCAGCGCAGACGGACGCTGCAATACGCAGGCTCAGCCTTTGATCTGGCGCAATGCCCGCTTCAAAAGTGCCACCTACACTTGATCCCACGCAGAACAACCATAACAAGCGGGGAGAGACAGCAATGAAGGAACAAAAGGTAGCACTGGTCACGGGCGGCATGGGCGGCCTGGGCACGGCCTTGTGCCGGCGCTTGCATGGGGCGGGCTTTGCCGTCGTGGCGGCGCATACGCCGGGCAATGCGCGGGTGGGCAGCTGGCTCGACGAGCAGCAGACGCAGCAGTATTATTTCCACCCGCTGGCCGTCGACGTGAGCGATTTCGATGCCTGCAGCGAGGCCGTGGCAAGCGTGCTGGCAAAGTTCGGCCGCATCGACGTGCTGGTCAACAACGCCGGCATCACGCGCGACCAGAGCATGCGCAAGATGGAATTGCCGCACTGGGCCGAGGTCATGCGCACCAATCTCGACAGCCTGTTCAACATGAGCAAGCAAGTGCTCGAACCGATGCTGGCCAACCGCTGGGGCCGCATCATCAATATCTCGTCCGTCAATGGCCAGAAGGGCGCGTTTGGCCAGTGCAACTATGCGGCCGCCAAGGCGGGCGTGCACGGCTTCAGCAAGGCGCTGGCGCTGGAAGTGGCGCGCCACGGCATCACCGTCAACACGATCTCGCCCGGCTACCTGCGCACGCAGATGGTGACGGCCGTGCCGGCCGATATCCTGGAAACGAAGATCCTGCCGCAGATTCCCCTGGGCCGCCTGGGCGAGCCGGACGAGGTGGCGGCCCTGGTCGCTTACCTGGCGTCCGACGAGGCGGCCTTCGTCACGGGCGCGAATATCGCCATCAATGGCGGGCAGCACATGAGTTGATCCGGCATGCAGCCGGATACTTGAAGCAGGGCAATGGCAGTAGAGGAGACCCGTCCACCCAGCCGGCGCACAGAAGCTGGCGGGGGACGCAAGGCAGCAGCAAGGAAGGAAAGCAGGGGGCAGGGCAGCGATGCCTTGCCCTTTGTCACGCAGCAACGGCTGGTGACATGCGGCGCCGCTGCCCGGCCTAGCGCTGGGCTTTTTCCAGCCGCGTCTGGCAATCGATGCACAGGCGCGCTTCGGGACGCGCATTCAGGCGCGACAGGCCGATGGCTTCGCCGCAGTTGTCGCACAGGCCGTAGCTGCCGTCGGCAAACTTGGCCAGCGCGTGCTTGATGATGGCCAGCTGCGCCACGTTGTGTTCGGCCGCTTCGCTGACGAGGGCATTCAAGGTGCGCACGCTGGCGTTGTCGGCCGGCGAGGCTTCGATTTCATTGAGCAGCGAGGCGCGCGCGTCCGCTTCGGCCGCTTCATTCTCGATCTGTTCCAGCAACGCCAGCTTGCGTTGCTCCAGCACGCCCTGCAGGCGCTGCAGCTGGTCTTGCGGCAATCCATTCATGGCCATCACCCGTTAAGAGTCTGTCCTATATGGTAGTCCAGGATGGGCGACTCTGCTTGCGCTACCACCCGCGCCGCGTTTGACGCGGCGCAGGCTGGCAGCGGCCGTTCTATGCTGGTTCTTTCAGGCAGTTGATCATCCAGGCGACGCCGAACTGGTCTTTCAGCATGCCGAAGCGCTTGGCCCAGAATGTTTCCGCCAGGGGCATCTGGATGGTGCCGTCGCGCGCCAGCGCGTCGAAGGCCCGTTCCGCCTCTTCCGGCGTGTCGACGGTCAGGCAGATCGCGCTGCCGCTCATGCCCTTGGCGCCCTCGTCGCAGCCGCCGTCCGAGCCCATCAGCATGGTCGGCCCCAGCTGCACGGAGCCGTGCATGATCTTGTCGTACCAGTCTTCCTTGACTTGCGCCTGGGCCGGCGAGCCCCGATACGGCATCAGGCACAGGTCGCTGCCATGCAGGTGCTGGCGGTAATATTCCAGCGCTTGCGCGCAGTTTCCATCGAATTGCAAATACGGTTCGATACGCATGTTGGTCTCCTCTGGTCATCGTCCCGCAGGCACGATTGCCAGGCGGGGACGTCCCAGTATAGGCGCTTGCCAGCCGATTTCAATCAGTCCGGCGCCATCTCTTGCAGCCGCTCACGCACCTTGCCCAGGGCGCCGAGGATGCGTTCGGGATTGCCGGCGAGGACGGCGCTGCCCAGGTGCAACAAGCTCGTCGCCAGGCTGATCCAGTGCCGCACGTCGTCGTTGCGGGCGATGCGCAGGCGCACCGTGTCGAGCAGGCCGCTGAGCTGGCGCTGCGCCGTTTCCAGGCCCGCCACCGTGTGCCCGGCCGCATCGGCATACAGCTGGTTGGCTTGCTGGCGCAAGGCCACTTCCAGGGCGAAGACGGCTTGCGCCTGGCTCAGGCTGATGCCGTTTCCCCCCTGGCTGGCGCGCTTGCGGATGGCGCGCATGACGGCGCCGTGCAAGGTGACGGCCGCCTGCGACAGGCTGTCGGCCAATTGCTCGACGCGCATGGCGCTGCTGAGAGCCGCTTCGCGGCGTTCGCTGCCTACCGATCCGTCCATCTTGCCTCCGTGGTGGTGAGGGCGGCGGCGAGCTGGGCGTGTTCGCGCCCCAGTGCCGCCAGTTGCCGGCGCGCCAGGGTATGGCGCAGGCCAGCCAGGCGGTATTCCTCGGTTTTGCTTTGCTGCATGTTTTTCGCCAGCACGGCCAGCAGGCGCTGCTGCGGCGTGTCCGCATACGCGATTTCCACGTCGAGCAAGCCGAGCACCATGTCGCGCTCGTTATCGCCGCTCTTGTCGTACAGCGCCAGCAAGCTGTCGAGCGCGGCCAGCAGGGCTTGCAGCGGCGCATCGCCCTCGTGCAGCACTTGCGCCAGGTGCGCCTGCTGGCTGGCCGCGCCGCCCAGGCGCGATAGTTGCTGCAGCAACAAGGTGTAGGCGCTGACATGGCGGTCGTCGATGCCGCTGCCCGGCCAGGCGCGGATGGCGGCGCCGGCGCCGGCCAGTTCGGACTGCACGTCATACGCATCGGCATCGGCCAGCCGGCCCAGCGCCTGCAGGTACAGGCGCACGGCCTGCGCCAAACGCGCCACATCCGCCTGCGCGGCGCGGCGCTGTGCATCGAGCAGGCGCTCGCGCGCGTCTTCGGCCGGCGACAGATAGGGGCGGGCGCGCTGGTAAGTGTCCACGTGGCGCTGCGCCAGTTCGTTGAAGGCGGTCAAGACATCGGCGCCGGCCGCCAGGGCGCGCACTTGCGCCAGCTCGGGGCGCGCGGTGGTGCAGCCGCACAGCACGGCAGCCAGGAAGAGGCTCAGGTACAGCTTCAGGCAAAGGGCGCGGCGATGGCAGGCGGGCAGGGTGGACACGGCACCTCTCGACAGGAAATACTGTATGGAAAGGTATTGTCGTGCCGGCTTGCGCCGGCCGCCTTGTGCGGGCGCAAGCGCGCTGCGATCAGGCGCCCAGCGTGCCCGCTGTGCCCGTCAATTGCTCGCGCCAGCCCAGTCCCGCGACGGTATCGCTGGCGGGGCGGTATTCGCAGCCGACCCAGCCTGCGTAGCCGACCTGGTCCAGCAGTTTGAACAGATGGCGGTAGTTGATCTCGCCCGTGCCCGGTTCGTGGCGGCCCGGCGTGTCGGCGATCTGGATGTGGCGGATCAGGGGCAGCAGGGCGCGGATGGTGTTGCTCAGTTCCCCCTCCATGCGCTGCATGTGATAAATGTCGTATTGCAGGAAGACATTGCCGCGCTGGCAGTCGGCGATGATGTCGGCCGCCTGCTGGCTATGGTTCAGGAAGTAACCGGGCATGTCGTAGCGGTTGATCGGCTCGATCAGCACGTTGATGCCATGCGGACGGCAGGCGTCGGCCGCATATTGCAGGTTGGCAATCAGGCTTTGCCGCGCCCGCTCCAGGCTCATGCCGGGCGGCACGATGCCGGCCATGCAGTGCAATTGCTTCGCCCCCAGCGCCAGCGCGTAATTGAGCGCCAGTTGCACGTTGCCGCGGAATTCCTCGCCGCGGCGCGGATCGCAGGCGATGCCCCGCTCGCCGTGTTCCCAGTCGCCGGGCGGAAAGTTGAAGAGGGCCAGATGCAGCTGGTGGCGTTCCAGCCGCATGGCGATCTGCCGCGCCTCGACGGCATAGGGGAACAGGAATTCGACGGCATCGAAGCCCGCTTCCCTGGCGGCGGCAAAGCGGTCCAGGAAGGGCAGTTCGGTAAACATCATGCTGAGGTTGGCAGCGAAGTTCGGCATGGCAGCACGCAGGTGAGGATGATGGGCACTATCCTAGCCCAAATCGGCAAATGGTGGCGTGCATAAAAAAACCGTCCCGGAAGCAAGTCCTGGAACGGTTTTATTGTATTTTTAATACAGGTAAACGGGGCCTGAAAGCGTAGCGAGCGGGAGTGATATTGCGTCGAGTCGCGCAGCCGTACAAGAGTACGGCGAGCAACGCAAACGCCATAGCGCCCCGCGCAGTAGCTTTAAGGCCGCGTTTTAGCGGCCGCGGCCGCCGGAGCGATGGTTCGCCGCCGAACGCGGCGCATTGCCCGAACGGTTGCCGCCGCCACCGCCGCCCGATGGGCCGGCGCTGCGTGGCTTGGCGCCGCTGCCGCCCGTTTTCACGCGCACCACGGCGCCGGCTGGCGCGCGACTGTTGTTGCGGTGACCACCGGTGCCGCTGCGCAATTGCACAGGCTGGGCGCGGGCGTTCAGGTCCGGCTCGAAGCCTTCGATGACTTCGCGCGGCAGGGTTTGCTTGATCAGCTTTTCGATGTCTTTCAACATTTCGTGCTCATCCACGCAAACCAGCGACACGGCTTCGCCCTTGGCGCCGGCACGGCCCGTGCGGCCGATACGGTGCACATAGTCTTCCGGAATGTTCGGCAAGTCGTAGTTGACGACGTGCGGCAACTGGTCGATATCGATACCGCGCGCGGCGATGTCGGTGGCGACCAGTACTTGCAGGGTGCCATCCTTGAACTCGGACAGCGCGCGCGTGCGCGCCGACTGGCTCTTGTTGCCGTGGATGGCCAGGGCGCCAATGCCGTCCGCGCCCAGCTGCTCGACCAGTTTATTCGCGCCATGCTTGGTGCGCGTAAATACCAGCACTTGCGTCCAGTTGTTCGATTTGATCAGGTAGGACAGCATCGGGTGCTTCTTGTCGCGGTCGACGGGATGGATCTTTTGCTTGATCACTTCCACGGTCGAATTGCGGCGCGCCACTTCGATCATGGCCGGTTTGTTCAGCAAGCCGTCCGCCAGGGCCTTGATCTCTTCCGAGAACGTGGCCGAGAACAGCAGGTTCTGGCGTTTTGGCGGCAGCACGGCCAGCACTTTCTTGATGTCGCGGATGAAACCCATGTCCAGCATGCGGTCGGCTTCGTCCAGGATCAGGATTTCCACTTTCGACAGGTCGACGGTGCCCTGGCCCATGTGGTCCAGCAAGCGGCCCGGCGTGGCGACGAGGATGTCGACGCCATGTTTCAGTTGCTTGATTTGCGGATTGATGCCGACGCCGCCGAAGATCACGGCCGAGTTCAATTTCGTGTACTTGCTGTAGGCGCGCACGCTTTCCTCGACCTGCGCGGCGAGTTCGCGCGTCGGTGCCAGGATCAGGGCGCGGATCGGGCGCGTCGAGGTGTTGCTGGTGATGGCCGCGCCATTGGCGTCGGTCGACAGGCGGTGCAGCACGGGCAGGGTGAAGCCGGCCGTCTTGCCGGTACCGGTTTGTGCGCCGGCCAGCAAGTCGCCGCCAGCCAGCACGGCGGGAATCGCCTGCGACTGGATCGGGGTCGGCACGGTGTAGCCGTGTTCGGTAACGGCACGTACGATAGCGTCGGACAATCCGAGGGAGGAAAAGGACATGGTAACTTTATTGTGAGATCGGCCTGTCGCCATCGTGGGGCGCCAGTCGCAGGCAATCAGATTAGGGGTCGAAAGACAGCGGCAAGGGGACTGGTCATATGTGCCGCACACGCGAAGTATAACAGCATGGCAAAAACGCGCCTGTTTTGTTTCAGGTTTGCAATGCCGCAAGTAAAGAAAAATGCGGCAAGGGCGCGCTGCCCCGGCGTAAATCTGGGTAGAATTCCCGCCTGCACCCCTTGCGCGGGGGGATCGCCGCGCTGCCGGGGTTCTTGTTCCTGGAGGAATACCATGCGCATTGCCGACCTTCGCATCGCCACCCGCCTGTACGGCGGCTTCGGCGCCATTGTCTTGCTGCTGGCCGTCCTGGTCGCAGTAGCCACCTTGAATTTCTCGAAACTGGCCGACGCCAACGCCATCAATACCCACACCTACCAGGTGCTCGGTGAAAATGACGCCATCCTGGAAAGCCTGATCAATATGGAAACGGGGCAGCGCGGCTACGTGATCACGGGCGCGGAGGCGTCGCTGGAACCCTACACCGTGGGCAAGACTTCGTTTCGCAGCCACCTCGACAGGACGCGCGCCTTGACCAGCGACAATCCTGTCCAGCAGCAACGCCTGGCGAAACTCGATGCTGCCCAGCAAGCCTGGCTGGCCGGCGCGCTCGACCCGGTGATCGCGCTGCGGCGCGCCGTGGCGCAGGGCACGACCCCCATCGAGCCCGTGCTGGCGCTGGAAAAAGAGGGTCGGGGCAAGCAGGGCATGGACGCCATGCGCGCGTTGCTGAAGGAAGTGGGCGACGCGGAAACGGCGCTGCTGGCGCAGCGTTCGCAGGCGCTGGCAGGCTTGCAGGCGCAGACGCGCTGGGTCTTGCTGGGCGGCGGCGCGGTGGCCATGTTGCTGGCCGGCATGATCGCCATGTGGCTGGCCAGAAATATCAGCCGGCCCTTGCGTTCGGCCATCGAGGTGGCCAGGCAGGTGGCGCAAGGCGACTTGACGGTGCCGGTGGCGGTGGGCTCGAAGGATGAGACGGGCGAGCTGATGCAGGCCTTGCAGGACATGACGGCCAGCCTGCCGCGCATCGTCACCGAGGTGCGCAGCGGCACGCAAACCATCGCCACGGCTTCGCGCCAGATCGCTTCGGGCAACCTCGACCTGTCGGCGCGCACGGAACAGCAAGCCAGTTCGCTGGAAGAGACGGCGTCGTCGATGGAAGAACTGACGGGCACGGTCCAGCAGAATGCGCAGAACGCCCACGAAGCCAATGGCCTGGCCGCGTCGGCCGAGTCCGTGGCGGGCAAGGGCGGCCCGCCTGGCCGACGCCGTGGCCGTGTTCAAGACGGCGCAGGCGGCCGCCACGCCGGCGCTGGCGTCCCGTCCCGCCGCCCGCCTGCCCGCCAAGGGGGCGCAGCCCCGTGCGCCGCAAGTTTCAGCCAGGAAACAGCGTCCGGCGGACGATGCGTGGGACGAGTTCTAGGGCGCCAGTGCATGCGACAGGTGTCGCAAATAGCGCTTGCGTGCGTGTGACTGTTGTCGCATAATTGTGTCAACAGTCACTAGAAGGAATCGCCATGAGCACGCCCTCCGTCACCGAACTATCGTTATTGAAAGCCCTGTGGAAAGAGCAGCCGCTGTCCGCGCGTGAATTGCACGCCCGCGTGGAAGAGGAGCTGGGCTGGTCGTTTTCGTCCACGCGCAAGACCGTGGAGCGCATGCTGGACAAGGGGATGTTGCTGCAGCGCAGCGTGCATGGCGTGCTCGTGTATGAAGCCAACGCGGACAAGGTGGCCACCCTGGCCGCCTTCGCCCATGACTTCGGCCGCCGCGTGATGGAAATCGACAGCCCCTTGCCGGTCAGTATGTTTACAGGCAGCAAGCTGGTGGACCAGCAGGAGCTGGCGGCGCTGGAGCAGTTGCTGCACGACTGGCCTCTGGACGGCAAGGAGTAAGCGATGAGCTTGTTTCCCCTGACCTTGCTGCAGGCGACGGCCGCCTGTCTGCTGAGCGGCTGGCTGCTGCAAGGCTTGCTGTACCTGGCGCAACGGCGCTGGCCCGCGCTGGCGGCCCAGCGCAGCGTGTGGCTGGGCGCCCAGCTGGTGCTGGCTGCCGCTTTCGTGCTGCCGTTGCTGCCTGACGCGCGGCAACTGAGCGTGGTGCCCGAGCTGAGTGTGCCCGTTTCCCTGGCCAGCGCAGCGTCCGGCGTGCCGCTGGCTGTGGATGCGCCGGCGGCCGGGCTGCCATCCGGCGCTTCCTGGCTGTCCCTGGTGCCGGCTGCCTGGGGCCTCGTCTATCTGCTGGGCGTCGCTTGCACGGCCTGGCGCTGGCAGCGCGGTCGCGCCACGTTGCGCACCTTGCTGCAGCTGGCGCAGCGGCGCCGCCTGCATGGCACGGATGTGCTGGAAGTGGATGCGCCGATCTCGCCGATGCTGGTGGGCGTGTGGCGGCCGCGTTTGCTGCTGCCGGCGCACCTGGCCCAATTTACGCCGGAACAGCAGCAGATGGTGATCGCCCATGAGCTGACCCATGCACGCCGCCGCGATCCCATGTTGTTGCTGCTGGCCACCATGCTGCAGATGCTGCTGTGGTTTCATCCGGCCGCGCGCTGGCTGGCCGGCAAGCTGGCCTGGGCGCAGGAGCTCGGTTGTGACCGCCAGGTCCTGGCCGGCCGCCCCGCGCGCCAGCGCCAGCAATATGCGGCGGCGCTGGTGAAGCAGCTGGGCTTGCAGGCCCAGCCGCTGCCGGGACTGGCGTTTGGCGGCGGCGGCATGGCCGAGCGCCTGCTGCGCATGCGCGACGGGCAGGAGCGGCTGCCTCCCGCCTTGCGGGTGCTGACGGTGCTGCTGTTGTGCGCAATCGGCGCGGCCAGCCTGGCGCTGCAGCCGGCACTGGCGTGGACGGCGGCTGCCGCGCCGGCAGCCATGCCCGCCGCCTGGCGCAATCCCCTGGATACCATGCGCGTGACGGGCTTCTTTGGCGTGGTGCGCGAGATCACGCCGCAAGGCCATGGCGGCATCGATCTGGGCGCCAGGCGGGGCACGCCCGTGCATGCGGCGGCCGACGGCATCGCCAGCGTCAGCGAGGATGCGCGCCTCGGCAAGGCCGTGCGCATCGACCATGGCGGCGGCGTCGAATCGCTGTATGCCCATCTCGACCGGGTCACGCTCACTACCGGCATGGCCGTCACGGCGGGGCAGCCCATCGGCACGGTGGGCGCGACGGGCCTGGCGACGGGGCCGCACCTGCATTTCCAGGTCACCCGCAACGGGCGTCTGCAGGATCCGCAGCAGTGGCTCGCTGGCCTCGATGCCAACGCCAGCGCGCGGGCCCTGCGCATGCGCAAGCAGCAGTTCGGCCGCTGACGCCTGTTTTTGACTGCAGGCCGGGCGGGCGCGGCGCGCCTGGCCCGGCAACCATTCATCCGGCAACCGCCATCTTTCTGGAATTCCCATGCGATTGAGTATTTTCCTGTGCAGCCTTGCGCTGCCGTTGACGGCGCACGTCCGTGCCGAAGACACCCTTCCTTCCGTGACGGTCAATGCGGGCAAGCTGGAGCAGCGCCGCAACGATACCGTCGCCGGCATGGTCGTCGGCCACGATGAGCTGATACGCCAGGGCGACCGCGTCCTGTCCGATGCCTTGAAGCGCCTGCCCGGCATTACCATCGGCGCGCCGGCCGGCACGGGGCAGGGCGGGCAGCTCCAGCTGCGGGGGCTGGGACAGGGCTACACCCTCGTCATGCTCGACGGCGACCCCGTGCCGGCCGGTTTTTCGCTGGACGCGCTGGACCCGGAACTGGTCGAGCGCGTGGAAATCATGCGCGCCGCCACGGCGGAATTTTCCGCCCAGGCGATCGCCGGCTCCATCAATATCGTGCTGAAGAAATCCGCCAAGCGGCGCGAGCGCACCTACAAGCTGGGCGGCTCGGCCAGCAACGGCATGCCCGCCGGCAGCGCCACCGTGCAATGGTCCAGCCAGGACGGGCGCCTGTCGTACGCGCTGGCCGGCACGCTTGGCCACACGGGGCGCCGCGGGTTGCTCGATGAATGGAACCGCGAATATGCGGCCGGCGGCATAGCCACCGTGGTGCGCCGCATGCCGCTGACCGAGCGCGTGACCAGCGACACGTTCGAGCTGGCGCCCCGCCTGCAATGGGCGCTGGCGGGCGAAGACAGCCTGGCCTGGCAAAGCCTGCTCAACGTGCGTCGCCTGGCCAGCCGCCGCCATGTGGTGGAAACGGCTTACCTGGGCGGCCACACCGGCTATCCGGACAACGACGCCACCTTCGACCAGGACAGCAGCACCGTGCGCAGCGACCTGCGCTGGCTGCGCAAGCTGGAAGCTGGCGCCAGCCTCGATGTGAAGCTGGGTGTCGATATCAACCACCGCGGCAGCGATTACCTGTTCCGGGGCGTGGGCGCTCTGCCTGGGCCGGCGAATGTGCGCCTGGTCGACGCTGGCGTGGACGATGTGGGCGTGCAGGCCAGCGGCACCTACCGCCGGGCGCTGGGCGAGGGGCACGCGCTGGCGGCGGGCTGGGACGGGGGCCGCCGGCGGCGCGCGGAGTATCGCCGCGAGCGCCAGCTGGAGCCGGGCGGGCCGCCCGTCCTGCCGGACGCGGACTACGCGGTCACGGTGCGGCGCCTGGCCCTGTTCGCGCAGGATGAGTGGGATGTCTCCGCGCGCTGGTCGCTGTACCTGGGCCTGCGCTGGGAAACCTGGCGCACGGCCAGCGCCACCGGTGGCGCGAACCCCGTCGACGTGCGCGCGCAGGTGTGGAGTCCCGTGCTGCAAAGCCTGTGGAAGTTCGCCGGCAAGGACCAGGTGCGCCTGGCCGTCACGCGCACGTACAAGGCGCCGCAGATTTTCCAGCTGATCCCGCGCCCGTACGCGGTCGATAACGGCAATAGTCCCACGAATCCCGACAACCAGGGCAACCCCGCGCTGCGCCCGGAAATGGCGTGGGGCCTGGACGCGGCCTATGAGTACTACCTGGGCGAGGGCGCCATGCTCAGTGCCAGCGCCACCTGGCGCCGCATCCGCGACGTGATGCTGGACCGGCTGTACCAGGACAACGGGCGCTGGGTGGCCACGCCCGCCAACAATGGCAGGGCGCAGGTGCGCGGTATCGAACTGGAAGCGAAGCTGCCGCTGGCGGTGCTGTTCCCCCGTGCCCCCGCGCTGGACCTGCGGGCGAATCTGGCGCGCAACTGGTCGGCGGTGGATGCCGTTCCCGGCCCGTACAACCGCCTCGATGGCCAGCTGCCGTGGAGCGCCAACCTGGGCGCGGACTACCAGCTGGCCAGCCGGCCGCTGGCCGTGGGCGGCAACCTGCATTACCAGGCGGGAGGGCCGTCGCGCGAGTCAGGCCAGCTGCTGGCCTGGCAAGGCGCCCGGCGCGAACTCGATGTGTATGCGCTGTGGAAGGTCAGCGACACGCTGCGCCTGCGCGTGTCGGGCGCCAACCTGCTGCGGCAGGCGGACCGCACGCGCAGCCTGTATGCGGATGGCGGGGGCAGCGCGCTGCGCACGGTCGATACGGGCACCTACCGCACTTGGCGCGTGATGCTGGAAGGCACCCTGTAGCGTCAGTCGTCGACCTCCGCGACGGCGTAGTCCACGCCCTGCGCATCGAGCCAGGCGCGCACGGCGTCCAGGCCGTGCCACGGCTCCGGGCGCAGGTACTGGCATACATACAGGCCGGCCTCCGTCAGCCTGGCGTCCGTGCCGGGCATGCCGTCGGCCGCCTGCGGCAGCGCCGCCAGCAGCTGTTCGATGTGCTGGCGCTGGCCGGCCGTCAGGCTGGCCGCGATCCTGAATTCAAACCCCATGTTTTCCTCCGTGCGATTGGTTGCGGTGCGCTTATTTTATATCATCGAAAAAATCGAATATAGCTTGGCATTCTTTCCGTTTTTGTTTTCCTTTTTGTGCGTGCATACTGCCTGTCACTGACACGCAACATGGCAGCGCAAGAAGGAAGGCGCAAGATTGTGCGGGCCGGATACCACTACTTTGATATTCAATTATTTTCACTGAGGAAAACATCATGCCTATCGCTACCGCCCAAGCCGCCCAAAAACTGCTGACCCCGAACGACCATACCCTGATCATGATCGACCACCAGTCGCAGATGGCGTTCGCCACGCGCTCCATCGACCTGGCCTTGCTGCGCAACAATGCGGCCCTGGTCGCCAAGGCGGCCGCGGAATTCAAGGTGCCGACGATCCTGACGACGGTGGCGGCCAAATCGTTCTCCGGCCCTATTTTTGACGAAATCCAGTCCGTCTTCCCGGAGCAGGCGCCGATCGACCGCACCAGCATGAATACCTGGGAGGATGCGCGCATCGCCGACAAGGTGAATGGCTACGGCAAGGGCAAGATCGTGCTGGCCGGCCTGTGGACCTCCGTGTGCATCGTCGGCCCCGCGCTGTCGGCGCTGGAGCAGGGCTTTGACGTGTACGTGATCGCCGACGCCAGCGGCGACGTCTCCGACGAAGCCCATGCGATGGCCATGCAGCGCATGATACAGGCGGGCGCGCAGCCGATGACGTCCGTGCAATACTTGCTGGAACTGCAGCGCGACTGGGCCCGCGGCGAGACCTACAACGAGACGGTGGCGACGGCCGTGGCGCACGGCGGCGGCTATGGCCTGGGCTTGATCTACGCCAAATCCATGTTCAATGCCAGCGAAGGCCATTGAGATTTTATTGATATCGCGCCACCGCCGCCCGCCGGCGGGGGCGTATCCTTCACCTGAATCGGGAGTTCCCATGCATGCACACACGATCTTGCTCAATGGCCGTTTTCACACGGTCGACAGGGCGCAGCCGCTGGCGTCCGCCGTCGCCATCGCCGATGGCAAATTTCTCGCCGTGGGCGACGTCGAGGACGCGATGCGTCATCGCGGCCCCGCCACGCAGGTGATCGACCTGGCTGGCCGCACCGTCATTCCCGGCCTGAACGACTCGCATTTGCACCTGATCCGCGGCGGCTTGAACTACAACCTGGAATTGCGCTGGGAAGGCGTGCCTTCGCTGGCCGACGCCTTGCGCATGCTCAAGGAACAGGCGCTGCGCACGCCGAACCCGCA
>NZ_JAMQGR010000006.1:0-352473 GCF_023703445.1 Janthinobacterium kumbetense | reverse complement strand
TACCGCCGCTGGCGCCGCTGGCGCCGCCGTCGGCACCGACGACGATGGCGCTCTGGCTGCCGCGGGCCGTCGGCTTCGGATGGTGGCGCGCGTCGTTGTCGCCATGCACAGGACGCCATGGCGTCGCTGCGGCGATCATCTCGATGCAATTGGCGTAACCGCTGGCTTGCGCCTGCGCAATCGCGGCGGCAAAGTCGGCAAAGCCGTCGCCCAGCCCGGGCATGGCTTCGTCCAGCAGTTCGGGCACCGGGCCGAACAGTTCAGCCAGCGCCTGGGAGGCGGGCGCCGGCAGGTTGTTGATGCCGATGCTCGCCACCCGGAGCACGACATAGTCGGACGCGGCGCCATCGGCCTGCGGCAACGGTCCCTGCGTCAGGGTAAACCGCGTGCCGGCGCGCAAGGTGCGTACCGTCGAGCGCGCCTGCCACAGCTGGGCGCGCGCTTCGCGGGCCTGCATCTGCAACGCGGCATAGTGCTGTGCCTGCGCGCCATTCGCATACCAGTACTGGCCCGGCGTATCGTAGCTTTCCAGCACCGGCGCATGCTGGCCGCCGATGGCCATATTCGTCGGCACGCTGGCGGCGACCGCCTTCTTGGCCTTGTAGTCGTAGCTCAGCACGCTGCTCAGCCCGACGTGCAGGCTGCGCCGCGCGCACAGCGCCTGCACGCTGTCGCTCGCTTCGCCGGCCCTGGCGCCATGAAAGCGCAAGCCGCCGCCCTGCGCGCTGCTGGCATCCTCGGGCGTGGCGCAGGGCTGGCTGCTGTCGGCGAACAAAATCAGTGTGTGCTCGTCGAAGCGCCAGGCGATGCCCTCCTCCGTCAGCAGTCGGCGCACGAAATAGAAGTCCGATTCCCGGTACTGGCAGCAATAGCTGCGCTCTCCCGCCTGCTGCATGCACTGCGCCACCTCGTCGCTCCATTGCCACAGGGCATGCGGCGCATAGGCTTGCAATACCTCGTCGACGATGGCCGTCACGCTCCGATCTTGCCATACGCGGCTGTTACGCACTTGCGTCAGCAGCCACAGCCAGGGCGTGATGCGCAGCCGGTAGCGCGCCAGGCCGCCATTGCTGCCCAGCATGGCCGCTGCGCTGATATAGCCGGAAAACTGCGTGCGCGTGCCGTCGGCCAGGCTGATTTGCAGGCTGGCCGGCTGGCCCAGCAGGGAGGCCAGCGCAACATCGGCATTCGTGGACAAGGCGATAATCTCGCGCGCGCCAAGCTCCTGCAGCCGGTCATCGGCGGCAAAGGCTTCGACCAGCAAACCGCTGTCCTGGCCATCGTCGCCGATGGCCAATGCATACAGGCGCGTCGCGCCATTGAAGGCGGCTACCGCGCTAACGATATCTTGTGTCAAAGGATGCTCTTCATCTGGAAAGTGGCATCGCACATTACTTGTCAAAACAATGTGCAAAATAAACAAGTCCAGGCAATTATGCGCGAGTTCTTAAAAAAGCAAGATTCAATTGAACAAGGAGTGCCGGGGAAGACAATAGTCGCTGCTTCGGGCAAAGGATTCGGTACAATACTCCGGCAAGCCCATTCACTCTTTCCCGTGCAGCCATGAACCAACTCGAACAACTGAAGCAATTTACTACCGTGGTGGCCGACACCGGCGACTTCCAATCGATCCAGGCTTACACGCCGCGCGATGCGACGACGAATCCGTCGCTGATCCTGAAGGCCGTGCAAAAGGATGAATACAAGCCGCTGCTGGAAAAGGCCGTGCGCGACCATCCGAATGCCTCCACCGCTGAAATCATCGACCGCCTGCTGATCGCCTTTGGCGTGGAAATCCTGCAAACCATCCCCGGCCGCGTCTCCACCGAAGTCGATGCGCGCCTGTCGTTCGACACGGAAGGCACGGTGGCCAAGGGCCGCGACCTGATCGCCCTGTATTCGAACGCGGGGATTGCCCGCGAACGCGTGCTGATCAAGATCGCCTCCACCTGGGAAGGCATCCGCGCCGCCGCCATCCTGGAAAAGGAAGGCATCCGCTGCAACATGACCCTGCTGTTCTCGCTGGCCCAGGCCATCGCCTGCGCCGAAGCGGGCGCGCAGCTCATTTCGCCGTTCGTCGGCCGCATCTACGACTGGTACAAGAAATCGACGGGCATCGACTACGTGGGCGCGGAAGACCCGGGCGTACAATCGGTCCGCCGCATCTACAATTACTACCGCAAGTTCGGCTACAAGACCGAGGTGATGGGCGCGAGCTTCCGCAACACCTCGCAAATCCTCGAACTGGCCGGCTGCGACCTGCTCACCATCAGCCCCGACCTGCTGCAAAAGCTGGCCGACAGCGATGCGCCGGTGGAGCGCAAGCTGAGCGCCGAAGCGGCGCCATCGACCAACATCGTGCAAATGTCGCTGAACGAAGAAGCCTTCCGCTTCATGATGAATGAAGACGCGATGGCGACGGAAAAACTGGCCGAAGGCATCCGCGCCTTCTGCGTCGACTCCGGCAAGCTGAAACAGATGATCGCGGCACTGCGCTAAGCACACGACTGGCGTAAAAAAGCGGCGTCCGTGCAGTGCACGGCGCCGCTTTTTTCATGTCCGCGCCATCAGGAGCAGCGGAAGGTCGCTACGCCCTGGTAATTGGCGCCGTTGGCCATGACCACCTTGTAACCGCCCGTAACAAGGTAGGTTCCCGTGCCGCCGTCCCCCAGCGCCAGCAGCATGCCCGAGCTGCCGCCCAGGAAGCCGCCGCTGATGACCGTCATGCCCGGCGTGTTGATCGTGCCGGTGCCGCTGGCCTTGCCAGTGCTGCCGCCGGCCGCGACATCGACCGTCATGGCCAGCGCGGCGCCCGCGGCGCCGAAAGCCAAAGTGGCGCTGCCGCTGGCCGTGCCGAAATAGCCGTCCTGCTGCACGCTGGCGCCGCCCGTGTAGCTGGGCGCCGTGAACTTGCCCGCATCGCACTGGAAGGCGCCGGTGAAGGGCAAGGCCGCCACCGTGTTATAGACGCTGTAATGGGCACTGGCATTGTTGCCGCTCATGACGGTAGTGCCGCTGCTGCGCGTGATGGTGCCGGTGAACCAGCGTCCCTGCGCAAATGCCGCGTCGCCGACGACGTCGCGCGTGATGGCGGGCGTGCCGCTGAAGCTGATGCCCGATATCCCGCTCAGGGCGCCGGAACTGTCTTGCGTCACGCTGCCCAGGGTGCCGTAGGCCTGGCTGGCAACGGCCAGCAACAGATAGCGCGGACTCAGCCCCTTCGCAAACGGTGTGCTGACGCTGCCCGTGTCGCTGCCGACAGGTGGCGGGGTAAGCGGTGTCACCGGAGGGAGTGGATTGACGGGCGTGGCCTGATTCACGGCGACCTGGGTATCGGTGGAGGAAGAGCCGCCGCCACAGGCACTGAGGGTGGCAGCCAGCAAGACTGGCAGAACAAGGCGGGAGGCGCAGGTTGGTTGTTTCATGTATTCCTTATGATTCAAAAAAGGCAAGGACGGCACGCTTGCATGGCATCTTTGCATTTCAGATAATATTGCTTTTTCCTCTCAACTGTCGCACGCCTGCGGCCGCGCATAGGCGCGGCATGACGCTACAATCGCTACAATAGGCAATCGCCACCAGCCGCCACGCGCATGTCCTCCACCCTGCCTGCTTCGTCCGCCATCACCATCCGCCTGGGCCGCCGCGCCCGTGCCCGCATTGCCGACAACGGCTTGCGCGCGCTTGACGTCGCCATCGTCCCTGCCGCCGCGGGCGGGCCGAAAGGCTTGATCCTGCACCAGCTCGATTGCTGGCTGTTCGGCGACTTCCTGGCGCAAGCGCCGCGCCCGCGCCACTTCGTCGGCGCCTCGATCGGCGCCTGGCGCATGGCCGCCGCCGTATTTCCCGACCCGGTGGCAGCGCAGCGCCGCCTGGTGCGCGAATACGTGGGCCAGCGCTACCCCGACAAACCCGACGCAGCGCACGTCAGCCGCACGTGCCGCGCCCTGCTCGACGCCGTCCTCGATGGCCAGGATGCGCAGTTGCTGCAGCACGCGCGGCATAGCCTGTCCGTGCTGGCCGTGCGCGGCATCGGCGCCCTGGCGCAGCCGGGAAAATGGCGCGACCGGCGCGGCTTCCTGCTGGCGGCCGCCGGCAATGCCGTGGCGCGCGCGCGCCTGGCCACCTCGCTCGAGCGCGCGGTGTTCCATGCAGGGCCGGACGGCGCCAGCTGGCTGCGCTCGCGCTTCGACGCCTTTCAATCCCATTTCGTGCCGCTGGCGCAAGACAACCTGCGCGACGCGCTGCTGGCCTCCGGTTCCATCCCGCTGGTGCTCGATGCGGTCACGGACATCGCCGGCGCGCCGCCCGGGCGCTACTGGGATGGCGGCCTGGTCGACTACCATCTGCACCTGCCCTACCAGCGCGAACCGGACTTGGTACTGTACCCGCACTTTGCCGACCATATCGTGCCGGGCTGGCTGGACAAGGCCATGCCCTGGCGCCGCGCGCGCAGCGGCGATAGCGCACTCGACAACATGATCCTCGTCTCGCCCTCGCCCGCCTTCGTGGCCAGCCTGCCCAACGGCAAGCTGCCGGACCGGCGCGACTTCGCCCATTACGGGCAAGACCACGCGGCGCGCATGCGCGACTGGCGCCGCGCCATCGCGGAAAGCGAGCGCATGGCGGCCGCCTTCGCCCGCTGGGCCGAGCAGCCGGACCTGCGCCAGGCGCTCGATCTGTAGCACGGGCGAGACTGCAACAGGCGCCAAAACAAGCGCGCTTTTCCCTCGCCTATTGGTCACTTATCAGTGCATACTATGTCGCACAGGCAACCTTCAATCCCTCTGCGACAGGAGTTCCGACCATGCACGCCCTCTCCCACCTTCGTATCGGCACGCGCCTGGCTGCAGGCTTCGCGCTGGTGCTGCTGCTGTCCGTGATCTCCACCTCGTACGCGCTGTACAGCGCCCACGTGAATGCCGAAGCGACGCGGCAAATGATGGAAAAGCCGCTGGCCAAGGAACGCCTCGTATCGGACTGGTACGTGCTGATTTACTCGGCCATCGCGCGCACCTCGATGATCGCCAGGAGCACCGATGAAACGCTGTCGAACGTGTTTGCCGACACCATCGCCGACAGCACAAAACAGGGCAGCGAACTGCTGAAGAAAATCGAGGCGCTGCTCGACAGCGATGAAGAAAAAGCCATCTTCAAGTCGTCCATCGCCGAGCGCGTCAAATATCAGGATGCCAAGACCCTGGTCATGAATGCGCGCAAGACGGGCAATGCGGCGCAGGCGGAAAGCACCTACCGCGACAGCTTCGCGCCGGCCGCCACCAAGTACCAGAACAACGTCAAGGCCCTGCTGGCGCAGCAGCGCCAGGCCATCGACGCCACTGCGCAAGCCATCGAAGCGGCCAACGAGCGCAGCTTCACCCTGCTGCTGACCTTGTGCGCGCTGGTGGTGGCCCTGGGCAGCGTCTGCGCCTGGCTGATCACGCGCTCGATCACGCAACCGTTGAAAGCCGCCGTGAAGGTGGCCGAAACGGTGGCCGACGGCGACTTGCGCACGCATTTCGGCACGCCCGCCAGCGATGAAATCGGCGACCTGATGCGCGCGCTGCACGGCATGAACGAGGCACTGCGCAAGGTGGTGTCGGAAGTGCAGACGGGCACCAATGCGATTGCCACGGCGTCGGGCGAAATCGCCGCCGGCAACCAGGATTTATCGGCGCGCACGGAACAGCAGGCCAGTTCGCTGGAAGAGACGGCGTCGTCGATGGAAGAACTGACCAGCACCGTGAAGCAGAATGCAGACAATGCGCGCCAGGCCAACCAGATGGCGGTGGCCGCCTCCGGCGTGGCTGAACGGGGCGGCAGCATCGTCAGCCAGGTGGTCGACACCATGGGCGCCATCGATACGGCATCGACGAAAATCGTCGACATCATCGGCGTCATCGACGGCATCGCCTTCCAGACGAATATCCTGGCCTTGAACGCGGCCGTGGAAGCGGCCCGGGCTGGTGAGCAGGGACGCGGCTTTGCCGTCGTCGCCACGGAAGTGCGCAGCCTGGCGCAGCGCTCGGCGGCGGCGGCGCGCGAAATCAAGACCCTGATCGGCGACTCCGTGGAGCAGGTCAACAACGGCACGCGGCTGGTGCAGCAGGCCGGCAACACCATGGGCGAAGTGGTCGACAGCGTGCGCAGGGTCACCGACATCATGGCCGAGATCACTGCCGCCAGCGCCGAGCAGAGCATGGGCATCGACCAGGTCAACCAGGCCATCGCGCAGATGGACCAGGTGACGCAGCAAAATGCGGCCCTGGTGGAGGAAGCGGCGGCCGCCGCCGAAAGCATGCAGGACCAGGCGGCGCGCCTGGCGCAAGTGGCGGCCGGCTTCCAGCTCGAACACATGGCCGCGGCGGCGCCGGTACGCGCCGCGCGACCGGCTGCCGCCAAGCTGGCCAGGCCGGCGGCCAGGAACACTCCCGCCAGGCAGCCAGGCAGCGAAGCCAGGAGTGCGCCTCCTGCGCGCAAGCCTCAGGCGCAGGTAGCGGGCGAGCAGGATTGGGAAGAGTTTTAAGGCTGACGGCGGCGCCAGTTGAAAGGGTTTGACAGCGCCCTGGCGCGCGAGGATACTTGTTTCAGGTGGCATGGCGCTCCACCGGCAGCAATACGTGTTGCGCCCGACATCGTTCTGCGGGAGTACGAACATGAAATGTATCAGCGGCATCAGCGCACAGCTGCGCCGGGGCTTCCTGCCCCCCTTGCTGCTGTGTGCAGCCCTTGCCGGCTGCGCCACGGCGCCCGCCACCCTGCCTCCGCCCGACCTGTTCAACGATGCCAGCTTTGCCGCGCCCACCATACCGGTCGACCCGCAGCAGGCGTTTGCCATGAGCGAGGCCATGCGGCAATACGTGCGTGTCGATATCGCGCGCGAGGCGCGCAACAAGAATCCCCGTCGGGCGCTCGCCGATGCCCTCCACAACCGGGCCGGGCTGCAACTGGAATACGATGCCGCCATGACGCGCACGGCGGCACAGGCGTTCGATGCGCGCAGCGGCAATTGCCTGTCGCTGGTGCTGATGACGGCCGCGCTGGCCAAGGAAATGGGACTCGATGTGCACTACCAGGTGGTCCTGGGAGATGAGAGCTGGAGCCGCAGCGGCGGCATGTATTTCGTCGCCGGCCACGTCAATCTCGCGCTGGAACGCCGTGCCGCCAGCAATACCGTCGGCTACGACGCCGATGCCATCCTGCTCATCGACTTCCTGCCGGGCGAAGACCTCACCGGCCAGCGCACGCAGGAGGTGCGCGAAGCAACCATCCTGGCCATGTACCTCAACAATCGCGCCGCCGAAACCATGGCCAGCGGCGAGCTCGATCAAGCTTACTGGTATGCCCGCGCCGCCATCCTGCAAGACCCCACGTTTGCGGGCGCCTTGAATACACTGGGCATCATCCAGTTGCGCCACGGCGACATCGAACCGGCGCGGCGCACGCTCGCTTACGCACTGGAACGCTCGCCATCGAACGCCGTGCTGCTGTCCAACCTGGCGCAGGCACTCGACGGCCTGGGACGCACGGGCGAAGCGCAGCTGCTGCGGCGCAAATTGCTGGCCCTGCAGCCAGAGCCGCCCTTCCACTTTTTCAACCTGGGCCAGCGCGCCATGGAAACCGCCGACTACCAGGAAGCGGCGCGCCTGTTCAAGCGCGAGATCGCGCGTGATCCGTATTACCATGAATTCCACTTCTGGCTGGCGCAGGCGTATGCGCGCATGGGCCAGCTGGCGCAGGCCGGACGCCAGCTGGAACTGGCGATGGACACCAGCACCACGCGCGGCGAACATGGACTGTACGCGGCCAAGCTGCAGCGCCTGCGCGCCGCCAGCACGCATTAGCAGGCGTCATTAAGGCAGTCAGTCTTCCAGGAACATTTGCTGCAGGTCGTTCAGGAAGGACAGTCCCAGCGCCGTCGGGCGGATGACCTGGTGGTCGCGGTACAGCAAGCCTTTGGCTTCGGCCGCGTTCAGCGGCTGCTCGATGGCGTTGAGGGCCAGGCCCGTGCGCTCGGCGAACAGGTTCGGCGAAAAGCCCTGCGTCAGGCGCAGGGTATTGAGCATGAATTCAAAACCCATTTCGTCGCGCGCCAGTTCGCGCTCTTCCTGCACCGGGTTACCGGCCAGTACCGCGTCCATGTAGGCGCGCGGCTGCTTGTAGCGGGCCTGGCGCAGCACCCGGTGCGGAAACGAAATCTTCGAGTGGGCGCCTGCGCCGATGCCCAGGTAGTCGCCGAATTCCCAGTAATTGCGGTTGTGCTTAGCCTGGCGGCCCGGCTGCGCGTAGGCCGACACTTCGTAGCGGCCATAGCCCGCCTGCGCCGCGCGCGCGGCCACCATGTCGGCGATATCGGCGCTCTCGTCGTCGTCCGGCAGCACGGGCGGATACTTGGCGAACAGCGTGTTCGGCTCCAAAGTCAGGTGGTACAGCGACAGGTGCGGCGGCGCGAACGACAGCGCCGTGTCCAGGTCCTGCTGCGCCTCGGCCAGGGTTTGCGTGGGCAGCGCATACATCAGGTCGAGATTGAAATTGTCGAAGTTCGCGTGCGCGATCTCCACCGCGCGGCGCGCTTCATTGTCGTCATGGATGCGACCCAGCGCCTGCAGGTGGCGGCCATTGAAACTCTGGATGCCGATCGACAGGCGGTTGATGCCGCTGGCCCGGTAGGACTTGAATTTTTCCGCTTCGAAGGTACCCGGATTGGCTTCCATGGTGATTTCGCAATCGGGTTCCAGGGGCAGCAAGGTGCGCACGTCCGACATCAGCCGGTCCAGGCCCGCCGCCGACATCAGGCTGGGCGTGCCGCCGCCGATGAAGATGGTGTGGATCTTGCGGCCCCAGATCAGCGGCAGCGCCATTTCCAGGTCCAGGCGCAGGGCCGCCAGGTATTCGGCTTCCGGCAAGTCGCCGCGCACCTCGTGCGAATTGAAGTCGCAATACGGGCATTTCTTCACGCACCACGGGAAATGGATGTACAGCGACAGCGGCGGCAAAGCCGTCAGGTTCAGCGCGCCCGGCTGCAGGTATTTCAGGGCCGCCCCGGCCGCGCCGGAAATGCCTTCCTGCGGCGCGGGAGCGGTATGGGGCTTGGCTGCCGACTTGGCAACGGCGCCCACCAGTTTGATCGGGATCATCGCAGCTTTTCCACCAGCGCGCGCAGGGCCTGGCCACGGTGCGACAGCGCGTTCTTTTCATCGGACGTCAGTTCGGCCGCGCACTTGCCCAGCGCGGGAATGAAGAAGTGCGGATCGTAACCGAAGCCGCCGTTGCCGCGCGGCGCGGCAATCATTTCGCCATTCCAGCGTCCGTCGGCGATCACCGGCTGCGGGTCGTCCGCATGGCGCACGTACACCAGCACGCAATAGTAGTACGCGGACTTGTCGGCATGCGCCTCGAGGTCGGCGATCAGCTTGGCGCTGTTGGCGGCATCCGATTTCGGCTCGCCGGCATAGCGGGCCGAATACACGCCGGGCGCGCCACCGAGCGCATTGACGCACACGCCGGAATCGTCGGCCAGCGCCGGCAAGCCCGTCAGGCGCGACGCGTGGCGCGCCTTTTGCAGGGCGTTTTCAACGAAGGTGTGGAATGGTTCGTCGCTTTCCGGCACGGCATACTCGCCCTGGGCGTGGACGGAAAAACCGATGGTCGAGAGCAGCTCGTTGAATTCCTTGAGCTTGCCGGCGTTGTTGGAGGCGAGGATGAGGCGTTGGGTCATGTCAGTAGTCCGGTTGAAGTGCCGACATTGTAAACCTTTTGCGCCCCCCTCACCTCGCCCCGAAGCTGCCGCAAGAAGCGGCAGCTGTGGGTTTTTTGCCCGGCGCGGCGGGCCAGCGGATGTAAATCTGTGTAAAGATCAGATCCCCAATGCCTGCTTCTGCAGGGCGATCAGGTCGGCGATGCCGCCCTGCGCCAGGTCCAGCAGACGGTTCATGCCGGCGCGGTCAAAGGCGGCGCCTTCGGCCGTGCCCTGCACTTCGATGAAGTGGCCCGCTTCCGTCATCACCACGTTCATGTCCGTGTCGCAGCCCGAGTCTTCCACGTAGTCCAGGTCCAGCACCGGCATGCCCTGGTAGACGCCCACCGAGATGGCGGCGACAAAGCTTTTCACGGGAATGGCGGCGATCGCGCCGCGCGCCTGCAGCTGGGAAAACGCGTCATACGCGGCCACCATGGCGCCCGTGATCGACGCCGTGCGCGTGCCGCCATCGGCCTGGATCACGTCGCAATCGAGGTGCAGCGTGCGTTCGCCGAACGCCTGCAAATCAAAGGCGGCGCGCAGCGAGCGGCCGATCAGGCGCTGGATTTCCTGCGTGCGGCCGGACTGCTTGCCGCGCGCCGCTTCGCGGTCCATGCGCGTGTGCGTCGAGCGGGGCAGCATGCCGTATTCGGCCGTCAACCAGCCCTGGCCCTTGCCTTTCAGGAAACCCGGCACCTTGTCTTCGATGCTGGCGGTGCAGATGACCTTGGTGTCGCCGCACTCGATCAGCACCGAGCCTTCGGCATGCTTGGTGTACTGGCGGGTGATGCGGATGGCGCGCAGCGCGTCGACGGCGCGGCCGCTCGGGCGGGATTCAAATGTCATGGGATGTCCTGTGTGATTGGGGTTGCGGCAGCGATTTTACCACCGCGCGCCCGTCTATTTGCAGTCATGCAACAGCGCAAGACGCAATGGCAGGCGGCGCACACATGATCCCTACAATCCTGCCCCGCCAAACACAATTTTCTTTACAATGCCGTAAAACGCACACTATTCAGCAATTTTCAGGCCATCAGACCATGCGGTTCTGTTTTTGCGGCGCGGGCGGTATTGCCTGCGCTGGCTGATTAAGTGTATAAGTGACTGTATACAAGACCAAATCGGGGAATCCTTTGAGCATTTCAAGCATGACAGGCTACGCGGTTGCCACCAGCGAAGGTGCTGCAGGCACACTGACAATTGAAATCAAGAGCGTCAACTCGCGCTTTCTCGACCTGCAATTCCGGATCAACGACGATCTGCGGGCCCTGGAGCCTGACTTGCGCGCCGCCGTCATGTCCGCCATCACGCGCGGCAAAGTCGAGGTACGCCTGAGCTTTGGCCGCAAGGCCGCCACAAACGGCACGCAGGCGCTGAACCTGCCCCTGCTGGCAGAACTGGCGCGCCTGCAAAACGAAGTGGGCCAGCATTTTGTCTCCGCCCCCGTCATGACGGTGGCCGAACTGCTGCGCTGGCCTGGCGTCATCGAAGAAGCGCAAGTGGGACAGGAATCCCTGCAGGCGGATGTGGGCGCGCTGACCAAACGCACCGTGGCCGCCTTCGTCGACAGCCGCAAGCGCGAAGGCGCCGCGCTCGAAGCGGTGCTGGTGTCGCGCATCGAAGCGATGGAAGCCATCGTCAAACGCATCACGCCCCTGATTCCGCAAGTGGTGGCGGCCTTCCAGCAAAAAGCCATCGAGCGCATGCAGGACGCGCTGGGCCTGGCCAGCCAGGGCTCGAATTCGGCCCTGTCGCGCCAGGACGCCATGGAACGCATCCGCCAGGAAGTCATCCTGTACGGCATCCGCATCGATGTGTCGGAAGAACTGGCGCGCCTGTCGGCCCACCTGGGCGAAACGCGCCACATCCTCACCAAGGGCGGGCAAGTGGGCAAGCGCCTCGACTTCATGATGCAGGAACTGAACCGCGAAGCCAACACGCTGGGCGCCAAGGCGTCCGTCAAGGAGCTGGCCGACGCCTCGATGGACTTGAAGCTGCTGATCGAGCAGATGCGCGAACAGGTGCAGAACCTGGAATAAACCCCGTCAGGCCAGGCGCGCTCCGGCGCGCCCCTGGTCGCTGGCGGCGATGACGACGCAGGCGACAAACAGCACGATGCTGTATTCCACGCCGCCGGCGCCATGCTCGCCAACGAACCAGCCCTTGGCCGCATGCACGATGGCGATGCCGCCGATGCAGATCACCATCAGCCCGGCCGCCGCCCAGCGCGTGTATTTGCCGACGATGAGTAAACTGCCGCAAACGATCTCGACGACGGTAATCGCCCACACCACGGCCAGGCCGTAAATAAATCCCTTGTCTTCCAGGAAACCGGCAAAGCGGGGAATGGTGCCATTGGCGATGCGCGTGATGGCGTGCGCCATGAACATCACGGCGATGGCCACGCGCAACAACAACATGGCCTGGGCGGAACTGAGAAACGGGAAATTCTTCATGCGCGCATCCTGTCAGTAGAATAGTTATTGAGAAAAAACCATCCAAATTAGATAACTATTTCCTCAGGATAACAAGCAAAATATGCACAAGCGGGGCGGCGAGGCGCATCGCGGGGCTGGCTCGCCGCCTTGCCTCTTGGTAAAATACCGAATTGGGCGGCACCCACGCAAGCGCAAACGCCGCCATCACACGCAAATGGAAAGATCCGCATGAGCCACCCTACCGCCTTCTCCGGCAGCCTGTTCGTGGTCGCCGCGCCCTCGGGCGCCGGCAAATCGACACTGGTCAATGCATTGCTGGCGCAAGAGCCCGGCATCAAATTGTCGATCTCGACCACCACGCGCGCCCCCCGTCCGGGCGAGCAGCATGGCCGCGAGTACTATTTCACGACGGCGGAAGACTTCGTCGCGCGCGCCGAACAGGGCGAATTCCTGGAATGGGCGGAAGTGCATGGCAATTACTACGGCACGTCGCGCATCATGGTGGAACAGCAAATGCTGGCCGGCACCGATATCCTGCTGGAAATCGACTGGCAGGGCGCGCGCCAGGTACGCAAGCAATTCCCCCGCGCGGCCGGCATTTTCATCCTGCCGCCATCGATCGATGCGCTGGAAGAACGCTTGAACAAGCGCGGCCAGGACGAGCCGCACGTGATCACGCGCCGCCTGCTGGCGGCCGGCGGCGAAATCGCACACGCTCCCGAGTTCGAGTATGTTATTATCAATGAAGAGTTTACGGTCGCTTTGTCCGAACTGAGCGCGATCGTGAGAGCGGCCCGTTGCCGGTTTGCGCAACAAGCGGCCCGCAACGCATCGCTATTCGCCCAGCTGGGCCTGCACGCAGAGTAATTCGCCTGCACGCCAGTTCACACAGCACCACGCAAAAATTTTAGGAGTTACTATGGCCCGTATCACAATCGAAGATTGCCTGAAGCAGATCCCTAACCGTTTCCAGCTGACCCTGGCTGCGACTTATCGCGCACGTCAGTTGCTGCAAGGCCACACCCCTAAGGTGGAAGCCAAGGACAAGCCTACCGTTGTTGCACTGCGTGAAATCGCTGCCGGTAAAGTCGGCATCGAAATGCTGAAAAAGGTCCCGATGTAAGTGGGAACCCGCGTGCCGGAACAGTGCTGACCCCTGGTTCTACCGTATCCTTTATTCACACTGTGAAGCAACGCGACGTTTTATGAGTCTGACCCCAGCCGACACGACTTCCGCAGCATTGCCGCCCCTGGCCTCGCGCCAGGCGGCAAAATCGCAGGGCGCAACCACGCCCGGCGTCGGCATGTCCGGCAGCAACATCCCCGCAGTACCGCCAGCGCCCGCCCTGGGCGTGGCCTCCGTCAGCCACCTGGCCGACAAGCTGGCCGAATACCTGTCTCCCGCCGACCTGAAGAAAGTCAAGGAAGCCTACCGCTTCTCCGACGAAATGCACCTGGGCCAGATGCGCCGCTCGGGCGAGCCGTATATCTCGCATCCGATCGCCGTCGCGGAAATCTGCGCCGACTGGAAGCTCGACGCGCAAGCCATCATGGCCGCCCTGCTGCACGACGTCATGGAAGACCAGGACGTCAAGAAGGAAGAATTGATCGAGCGCTTCGGCGCGCCCGTGGCGCACCTGGTTGACGGCCTGTCGAAGCTGGAAAAGATCGAATTCCAGAGCCAGATCGAAGCGCAGGCGGAAAACTTCCGCAAGATGCTGCTGGCCATGGCGTCCGACGTGCGCGTGATCCTGATCAAGCTGGCCGACCGCCTGCACAATATGCGCACCCTGGACTTCATGACGGCGGCAAAAAAGCGCCGCATCGCCAGCGAGACCATGGAAGTGTACGTGCCGATCGCGCACCGCCTCGGCCTGAACAACATCTACCACGAGCTGCAGGACCTGTCGTTCTCGCACCTGTATCCGATGCGCTACCGCACCCTGGCGAAAGCCGTCAAGGCGGCGCGCGGCAACCGGCGCGAAGTGGTCAACAAGATCATGGAAGCCGTAAAAAGCACCTTGTCCATGGCCGAGCTCGATGCGGACGTCACGGGCCGCGAAAAGACCTTGTACGACATCTATAAAAAGATGCGCAGCAAGCACTTGTCGTTCTCGCAAGTGCTGGACGTGTACGGCTTCCGCGTGGTGGTGGGCAGTTTTGCCGACTGCTACGTGACCCTGGGCACCCTGCACAGCCTGTACAAGCCCATGCCGGGCAAGTTCAAGGATTACATCGCGATCCGCAAGCTGAACGGCTACCAGTCGCTGCACACGACCGTCATCGGCCCCTACGGCACGCCCGTCGAATTCCAGATCCGCACGCAGGAAATGCACCGCACGGCCGAATCGGGCGTGGCGGCGCACTGGCTGTACAAGAGCGGTGAATCGAACCCGTCCGACCTGCAGCAGCGCACGCATGCCTGGCTGCAATCCTTGCTCGACATCCAGCAGCAGACGGGCGACTCGGCCGAATTCCTCGAACACGTCAAGGTCGACCTGTTCCCCGACTCTGTCTACGTGTTTACGCCGAAGTCGAAGATCATCGCCCTGCCGCGCGGCGCCACGGCCATCGACTTCGCCTACTCGATCCATACGGGCATCGGCGACCAGACCGTGGCCGTCAAGATCAACAACGAAACCTCGCCCCTGCGCACCGAGCTGCACAACGGCGACATCGTGGAAATCATCACCGATTCCTCGTCGCGCCCCAGCCCGACCTGGCTGTCGTTCGTGCGCACCGGCAAGGCCCGTTCGGCCATCCGCCACCATTTGCGCACGATCAACCTGCCCGAGTCGATCGCCCTGGGCCAGCAACTGCTGTCGCAGGCGCTGCACGCCCTGAACATCGACGCCGACCTGCAGGCGCCGCTGGTCGAACGCCTGCTCAACGAATCGAGCGCCAATTCCATGGACGAGCTGTACGCGGACATCGGCATCGGCAAGCGCATGGCCACCCTGGTGGCGCGCCACATTTTTGGCCTGATCGGCGGAGAAGCGGCCAGCATGCCCGTGGAACACAATAGCGGCAGCGAACTCGACCCCGTCACCATCTGCGGCAGCGAAGGCGTCTCCGTGCAACTGGCGCCGTGCTGCCTGCCGATTCCCGGCGACCAGATCATCGGCCAGCTACGCCGCGACCAGGGCTTGCTCGTGCACACGAGCGACTGCTCGCAAGCGAAGCGCCAGCGCGCCAAGGAACCGGATCGCTGGATCGCCGTGCGCTGGGGAACGGAACTGAACCGCCGCTTCGACTGCCGCATCAAGGTGCTGATCAACAGCGAACGGGGCATTTTGGCGCGAGTCGCCGCCGAAATCGGCGAGTCCGACGCCAACATCATCTACGTGGGCATGGACGAAGACAAGGACAACGTCCTCGACCAGCTGCGCTTCACCGTGCAAGTCAAGGACCGCGTCCACCTGGCCGCCCTGCTGCGCAATGTGCGCCGGGTCGCCGGGGTCAATAGGATATTGCGCGAGCGCAACTGATTCTCGCAGCAAAAAGCTGGGGTCAGACCCGCCGGGTCTGACCCCGGGTCTCCGCTGCGGGCTGCCGACTCATTTCCGCAACTCGCCGTAAAAATACCTGATCCCCTACCGCAAATTCAGCATTGACTGCTTCTCGCAATTGTCCGATGCAACGCTCGCCTAACTCATCCTGAAATAACGATTGGTATGTTTTCTGCCGCTCAAATGCATCACTTCCAAGCATCAAATACAAGGAATGCGGGGACAGCAGATCATCATGCATGCCCTGCGCATTACTCCGATAGCTGGACCAGCAATATTGCCCAGGCAATGCCACGATACCGGCCCTGACGGGATTGAGCTCGATATAACGCTGGCAAATCAATAAATAACGCTCACCCTGCACCAGGCAAGATTTGTAGCGACCTTCCCACAAGCTGCCAGTGCGACCATGACGCCAGTTGAAATACTGCCCATAACGCTGATTCAGCATTTTCATCAGCAACGACAGGGAGGCTGTGCTTTGCGTGGAAAGCAAGAGATGCACATGATTACTCATGATTACTCATGATCACATAAGCATGCAGCTGACATGGCGCAAGGGCCAAACAACTGCGCAGATACTCAAGATAACGCTGCTTATCCTGCCCATCAAGAAAGCATGCCTGGCGATTCACTCCACGCTGCACCACATGCAGCGGAACACCGGGCAAGACGAGCCGAAGGCGGCGGGACATGGCAACTCCTGATACCAGCTAGATATCCATTGTGCCTGCGCGCGCCTCATCCGCCCTGCGTCAACGCAAACTACCCCTCCCCCGGCGCCGGATACGTCACTTCCAGCAATTCCAGTTCCTGCTCGCCCAGCGGCGTGTTGAGGGTGATCACGTCGCCTTCGCGCGCCTTGGTGATGGTGCGGGCCATGGGCGAGACCCAGCTGATCTTGCCGTTCAGGGGGTCGAATTCATCGATGCCGACGATGGTGATGGTGTGCGTTTCGCCGTCGCTCGTGCGGTAGGTGACCGTGGCGCCGAAAAACACCTGGTCGTTGCCATGGTGCACGCTGGGGTCGACGATGGCGGCTAGGTCCATGCGTTTCGTCAGGAAGCGAATGCGGCGGTCGATTTCGCGCAGGCGCCGCTTGCCGTAGATATAGTCGCCATTTTCCGAACGGTCGCCATTCGACGCCGCCCAATGGACGATGCGCACCACTTCAGGACGGTCGACGTCGATCAGCTGCAGCAGCTCATCCTTGATGCGCTGGTAACCGGCCGGCGTGATGTAGTTCTTGGCGCCGGCGGGAATGGCCAGCGCCAGCGCGGCCGCTTCTTCATCGTCGTCGTTGTCGGATTCTTTTACAAAGGCTTTATTCATCTGTCTATTGTAGCCCCGCCAGGGAGCCACGGGCACACGGGATGCGGGGGCAAACGGGCTTTTTTGACGTATCATCGTGGCAATCGCGGCAAACCTGCGCCGCACACGGAGACGGATGAAAAAATTCTACAGAGTCAGGCGCTGGCTGTTCGCGCCGCTGGTCTACCTGGCTGCCATCTTCCTGCTGATCGAGGAATGGCTGTGGGCGACGGGCGCGCGCATCATGCAGGTGGTGGCGCAATTTCCGCCCCTGCATGCGCTGGAAGCGTGGATCAAGCGCCTGCCGCCGTACTGGGCGCTGGCCATCTTCGTGCTGCCGGCCGTGCT
This sequence comes from Janthinobacterium kumbetense, assembly GCF_023703445.1. Classification (NCBI taxonomy): domain Bacteria; kingdom Pseudomonadati; phylum Pseudomonadota; class Betaproteobacteria; order Burkholderiales; family Oxalobacteraceae; genus Janthinobacterium; species Janthinobacterium kumbetense. Next base: position 335,128 of record NZ_JAMQGR010000006.1, on the reverse strand, counting down.
GCTGTTCCCCGTCAAGCTGCTGGCCCTGCTGGCCATCGCGCGCGGCCATGCCTTTTCCGGCATCGGCGTGATCGTCATCGCCAAGCTGGGCGGTGCGGCCGCCGTGGCGCGCCTGTACAGCCTGACGCGCCCTACCCTGCTCAGTTTGCCATGGTTTGCCCGCTGGCATGGTCTGTTCATGGAAACCAAGGACCGCTGGATCGCCCGCCTGCGCGCCACGCGCCCCTGGCGCCGTGTCAGCCGCCTGTCGGCCGCGCTGGGCCGCGCCCGCCGTGCCTGGTGGCAACGCTTGCGCAAGGGCACGCAAGGGCGCCATAATTCGCGCCCGGCCAGAGTGCTGCGCCGCTTCGTCGCCTTCTGGCGCGCCCGCCGCTGATGAAGAAAGGCCAATCCATGCACGACACTCCCCGCCTGGCCCCCGCCATGCGCGCGGCGGCGCCGGAAATCTACCTGTACGACGCGGCCAGCTTGCAATTGCTGGACGCCAACGATGCTGCCTGCGACAACTTGCAGTATGCGCGCAAGCAATTGCTGGCGATGACACCCTTCACCCTGGCGCCGCAGCTCGACGCGCAGCAACTTGCCGCCGTGCTGGCGACCCTGGACGACAGCATCGGTGCACAAGCCCTGCTGCACGTGCAGCAGCGCCGCCGCGACGGCAGCCTGTATTCGCTCAGCCTGCACCTGTCGCGCGCCAGCCGCCATGGACGCGCCCTGCTGCTGGCCGAGGGCGAAGACTTGCGCACGCCCCAGGCGACAGCCGCCGCCCTGGCGCAGGTGCAGTCGCGCTTCAACGCCATCGTCTCGAATACGCCGGGTCTCGTGTACCAGTTCTGCCTGCATGCGGATGGGCGCGCCGCCTTCCCCTACCTGAGCGATGGCTGCCAGGCCCTGCTGGGCCTGGGGCCGGCACAGCTGCACGCGCGCCCGGAACTGTTTTACCAGTTGATCCTCGCCGACGACCGCGCCTCGTATCTGGAATCGATGCAAGCGTCAAAAAACGCCTTGTGGAGCTGGAACTGGGAAGGCCGCATCTGGATCGACGCCTGGAAGGATGTGAAATGGATCAACCTGCGCTCCACGCCGCGCGCGCTGGCCGATGGCACGGTGCAGTGGGAAGGCATCATGACGAATATCACGGAAAGCCGGCTGGAACAGAGCGAAGTGCGCCAGTCGCGCGCCCGCCTGGCCGAGCTGACGGCGCATATCGACAAGGTCAAGGAACACGAACGCACGCGCCTGGCGCGCGAATTGCACGATGACCTGGGCGGCAATTTGACGGCGATCAAGATGGCGCTGGCCATGCTGGCGCGCCGCCTGCCGCCGGACGACCAGCAACTGCAGGAAAAGGCCGACTATGTCGATGCCCTGGTCGACCGCAGCATCGACGCCGTGCACCGCATTTCGCTCGACTTGCGCCCCTCCATGCTGGACCTGGGCCTGGTCGCCGCGCTGGACTGGCAAGTGAAGGAATTCGCGCGCCAGGCTGGCATCGAATGCCAGTTCATTTCGAACCGCCAGCACATCGAACTGGAGCTGGACCAGGCGACTAGCCTGTTCCGCATCGCCCAGGAGGCGCTGACGAATATCGCCAAGCATGCGCAGGCGAGCAAGGTCAGCGTGCGCCTGGCCCGGCAGCGCCAGCATATCAGCCTGTCGATCGCCGACAATGGCGTCGGCATGCGCCTGTCCGACCGCGCCAAGCCGCAATCGTTCGGCATCCGCGGCATGGCCGAGCGGGCCAGCGCGCTGGGCGGCACCCTGAGCCTGATGGACGGGCCGGACGGCGGCACCATCCTGAGCATAAAAATCCGGCTGACCACGCCGCGAGAGGCGATAATAGCGGCTGCAGCCAGTGCGCCCGCGCACAGCGGGCCGCCACCAGAAGCGGCCAGTGGGTGAATTAGATAGGAAACAACGCAGTCATGAAAGAAAAAGCCACCATCCGGGTATTCATCGCCGACGATCACGCGATCGTGCGCGAGGGCTTGAAGCAAATCCTCGCCGATACGAAGGACATCATCGTGGCCGGCGAGGCCGAAAATGGCCACGACGCCATCAAGCTGTTCCGCGGCTCGAAATGCCAGGTGTTGCTGCTCGACATCTCCCTGCCCGACCGCAGCGGCATCGAGGTGCTCAAGCAGATCAAGAAGGAAAAGCCGGAACTGGCTGTGCTGATGCTCTCCATGCACCGCGAGGACCAGTACGCCATCCGTTCGCTCAAGGCGGGCGCGGCCGGCTACCTGACGAAACAGAGCGCGCCGCGCGAACTGGTCACGGCCATCCGCCAGGTGGCGCAAGGCTTGAAATACATCAGCGCCTCGCTGGCGCAGGAATTGGCCAACACGGTGGGCGACGACCACGAAACGGCCTTGCACGACACCTTGTCGGACCGCGAATACCAGACCCTGGTCATGATCGCCTCGGGCAAGGCCGTGGGCGCCATTGCCGAAGAGCTGAAATTGTCCGTGAAAACCGTCAGCGAATACCGCGCCCGCCTGCTCGTCAAGATGAAACTCAAGAACAGCGCCGAACTGACGCATTACGCCATCCGCAACCAACTGGTGGATTGACGGCAAAGCGGCATGCCCGCTGGCATCGGGCGAATTGACAGGACTTCTCCTTGCTTCTCGCACAATAAGTTCTTTGCCAACTCGCATATCATGAGGATAATTAGAAATATCTAAAAAGGCTGTGCCTACATGTCCAGTAAATTGCCAACTTCACCAGCAAGCGCTCCCGCCGGCGCCACGAATACCGCCGCCGCTGCAGCGATGAACCCTGCCGATATCGCCCGCGAAGCGTTTCGCCGCCTGGCCACGCGCCGCATCGCCCCCACGCCGAGCGCCTACCGCCATATCTACAATGAAATCGCCGGCATCAGCGAACCGGCAGAGACGCCCGGCGCGCCTGCCGCCGTGCTGGCCGCCAGCGCACCCACGGAGAGTGGCGCGGAAAACGTCCTGACGCAGTTTGCCGCCAAGATGAGCGAATCGGCGGGCGAACTGGGCGACTTTGGCCGGCGCTTCCAGCGCGCCCTGAAAGCGCGCGACTGGGACAGCTATGCGCGTACCCTGGCGCAACTGGCGGAAAAACAGGTGAAGAAAGGCGGCGGCATCGAATTGCCGCCCCTGCCGGACGGCGAACAGACGCGCACCCTGCGCGAGTTGCTCAGCCGCACCCTGGGCTTTGCCGTCGCCACCTTGCTGACGGGCACGCCCGCGCTGGTGGAAGAGGCCGAATCGCTGGGCGCGGCCATCAAGCTGGCCCACACGGAAGAAGCGCTGAACGAAGCGGCGCTGCGCCTGAAACAGCTGTGCTACCAGATCGAGCTGAAGAGCGGCGATACGGCCGAGCAGCAGGAATTGCTGCTGCGCCTGTTCAAGTTGCTGCTGGACAACGTCAGCCAGTTGCTCGACGACGACAGCTGGCTGCGCGGCCAGGTCGATGCCGTGCAAAACCTGATCGCCGGCCCGCTCGACCAGCGCGCGCTGGAAGACGCCACGCGCAGCCTGAAGGAAGTCATCTACAAGCAAGGCCAGCTCAAGCACAGCCTGTCCGACGTCAAGCTGACGGTCAAGAACATGATGATGACCTTCATCGACCGCCTGGGGCAAGTGGCGGCCAGCACGGGCGACTTCCATGAAAAGATCGGCGGCTATTCGGAAAAGATCAGCCAGGCAGAAAATATCAGCGAACTGAACAGCGTTCTCGACGAAGTCTTGCGCGAAACGCGCATGGTGCAGAACGAAGCCTTGCGCGCACGCGACAAGATGGTGCTGGCGCGCCAGGAAGTGCAGGATGCGGAACAGCGCATCCACACCCTGGAAGCCAAGCTCCAGCATATGAGCGAACTGGTGCGGGAAGACCAGCTGACGGGCAGCCTGAACCGCCGTGGCCTGGACGACGTGTTCGAACGCGAGACGGCCCGCTCCGACCGCCGCGGCACCCCGCTGTGCATCGCCATGCTGGACCTGGACGATTTCAAGCGCCTGAACGACACCTACGGCCACCTGGCCGGCGATGCCGCCTTGAAACACCTGGTGAAGATCGTCAAGGAAACCCTGCGCTCGATGGACGTCATCGCCCGCTTCGGCGGCGAGGAATTCCTCATCCTGCTGCCGGAAACCACGGTCGAGGCGGCCTCGTCGACGATGACGCGCTTGCAGCGCGAGCTGACCCGGCATTTCTTCCTGCACGACAACGAAAAAGTCTTGATCACCTTTTCCGCCGGCGTGGCCCTGCGCCTGCCCAACGAAGACCAGGCCGAGCTGGTCAAGCGCGCCGACCGCGCCATGTACCAGGCCAAGCAGACGGGCAAGAACCGCGTGGTGGTGGCCGACTAAGCCCGGTCCGCTTCACGCCATGCCGTCCCGCCACCCGGCCGGACGGCATTTTTCATGGCAAGAACAATAACATTCATCGCCTTCCCGCCTTCCGCCGGCGTCCGCGCGATATGAAAATAAAACTATTTTTACCCTCAAGTTTCTTTAAATCATGTCGTCTAGCGCGCGGCCGGCGGCAAACTGAAGGGCTAAAAATTAAAATTTAAAGCACTTTTCGCCATAAATTTTCCCGCACAGCAACCGTTACCCTAAACAACAGCGGCTTGATTGTCCCGGAACAGCGGGGCAGGCCAAAGTGAATGGCACATAGCACAATGTAGTACCTGTTTGGAGAATTAACATGGCTGCAGTAATTAATACCAACATTGCCTCCCTGAACTCACAGCGCAATCTGTCGACGTCGCAATCGGCCCTGACCACCTCGCTGCAACGTCTGTCTTCCGGCATGCGCATCAACAGCGCCAAGGACGACGCCGCAGGCCTGGCGATTTCCGACCGTATGACGTCGCAAATCCGCGGCATGACGCAAGCCACCCGCAATGCAAACGACGGCGTCTCGCTGGCTCAAACGGCCGAGGGTGCACTCTCGAGCTCGGGCGACATCCTGCAACGTATCCGCGAACTGGCCGTTCAATCGTCGAACGCCACCAACTCGTCGAGCGACCGTCAGGCTCTGCAAACCGAGGTAGGCCAGTTGGGTTCGGAACTGAACCGCATCGCCCAAACCACTTCGTTCAACGGCCAGGCGCTGCTGGACGGCACCATGGGCACGGCCAACTTCCAGGTCGGCGCGGACGCGAATCAGCTGATTTCGGCCAGCGGTGCAAACTTCCTGACCAATACCTATGGCAACAACCGCATTGAGAATGATGCTGTTGCAGTCAAAGCAACGTCAACCAACGTTGCCGATGCAAAAGCCATCACCATCAACGGCAAGCTCGGTTCTGCCACCTACACTACGGCTACCGCTGCCGTAGGTCCTCCAGCTGTCCTGTCGGACACGGCTAAATCGATCGCTGCTGGCATCAACCAGAAAACCAGCGCTACCGGTGTCACCGCTACGGCAAAAACGGAAACCAACCTGGCCCTGGCCGCCGAATCGTATTCGTTCCAGATCGCATCGGACAACGATCCAGCCCAGACTCCTGTCACCGTGTCCTTCGCAGTGGGCGGCAGCGCAAGCAGCGCCACCGACTTCGCAGCAGGCATCAACGCCATCAATGCCCAATCGGCAAAAACCGGCGTGACGGCTCAGTACGACACGAAAAACGGCGGTATCAAGCTGAGCAATGCCAACGGCGCTGACATCAAGCTCACCAACGGCGCTACTGCGAACACCAAGTTCGATGTCGCAAGCTACAAGCTCGATGGCACCAAGACCACCGCGGTCGACAACAAGGGCGCTGCAGGTGTTGCTGTTGCCAACGGCACCGTTACATTCGACTCGGACAGCAGCTTCTCCGTCACCGATGCCGGTTCCGGCCTGGGCCTGGGTGCGGCAGCAGCAGCAGCCACCAACCAGGGTTCGCAACTGAAGTCCGTCGCCTCGATCGACATCACGACTTTCGACGGCGCCCAGCTGGCCTTGAAAATCGCCGATGCAGCCTTGTCGACGGTCAACGGCCAACGCGCTCAGTACGGTGCATTGCAATCGCGCTTCGCCTCGGCGATCTCGAACCTGCAATCGACGACGGAAAATCTGTCGGCATCGCGCAGCCGCATCGTCGATACGGACTTCGCGTCGGAAACGGCCAACATGACCCGCGGCCAGATCCTGCAACAAGCTGGTACGGCCATGCTGGCGCAAGCGAACTCGCTGCCGAACGGCGTCCTGAGCTTGCTGCGCGGCTAATCTCCGATTAGTCAGGCAACAGCGTAGGACCCTGATTCCCCTGCCGGATTTTTTCGGCAGGGGAATTTTCACTAGGAGAGCACCATGACTATCGACACGATAGCGGCCGCCTCCGCGGCCAGGATAGACAAGAGTTATGTGTCTGCGGACACGTCACCGGCGCGCCCGGCAGCGCCACGCGCCGCCACGGAAACCGACAAGGTTGCACCACAGCAAGCCAGCAAGGAACCCAGCCGCGAGCAGCTCGACAAGGCGGTATCGGAGCTGAACCAGTCGTCGCAGATGAAGACGCAAGGCCTGGAATTTTCCGTCGATGAAGACAGCCAGCGCACGGTCGTCAAGGTCATCGACCAGGAAACCAAGGAAGTACTGCGCCAGATTCCCACCCGGGAAGCGCTGGAATTGGCCAAGACCTTTGACTCGGCCAAGGGTTCGCTGATCCGCCAAAGCGCCTGATGATGGCATGGCTCACGGACATGCGACATCGCGGCAGCAGGCATCAGCATGACCACGGGGTTCGGTAGCCTGGCTATCCGGCCCCGTTTTTTATTGCAACTCGCACAATATTTCCCCATCTCTTCCCCGCTTTTTTGCTCCCGCTGAAAACAGCGCGGTAAATCCCCCTCTCAAGTCCTGATTGATTCTGCCGATAACAGCTTATATTAGTGTTTTCCTAGGAGTATTCAGTGGCCATCACACCTACCCTTTCATCCATAGGCATCGGCGCCGGCGCCAGCGGCCTGGATGTGAATGCCATCATCGACAAGCTGATGACGGCCGAAGCCGCGCCGCTGGGTACCTTTGACAAGAAAACGGCCTCGTACCAGGCCAAGCTCAGCGCGCTGGGCACGCTGAGCGGCGCCGTCAGCACTTTCCAGGGCTCGTTATCAGCGCTCACCAACTCAAGCAACTTCCGCGCCGTCAGCGCCACGCCGTCCGATCCGCTGGTGCTATCGGCCAGTGCCGGCGCCAAGGCCGTCGCCGGCAGCTATAACATCAATGTTTCCCAGCTGGCCCAGGCGCAGACGCTGACGTCGGGCGGCATGGCCAGCAAACTGTCGACCATCGGCAGCGGCGCCAAGACCACGATTTCCTTCCAGCTGGGCTCACTCGCCGGCGGCACCTTTGGCGTAACGGGCACGACACTGAGCGGCAGCACCCTGCTCACGGGCGTAAGCAACGGCTCGCTGATCATCAATGGCACGGCTATTCCGACGGACGCCAGCACCAAGAGCGCACGCGCGCTGGCGGACGCCATCAACGCCAAGAGCAGCACCACGGGTGTGACAGCCACGGCCCAGCCGACGGCCAGCAACGCCACCATGTTCAACGGTTTCGGCAATATCGAAACGGGCGCGGACGGCACCTACTCGCTGTCGATAGGCGGCATCGAGATCGTGACCCAGGGTAACGGCGTCGGCGCAGGCGCCGGCATTACGGCCGCGTCGCTCGACACGACGCTCGAAGGCCCGAATGCCGTCTCGAATGCACTGGCCGCGGCCAACATCACCGTCACCGGCAAGGCCGCCGACGGCACCCTGAAATTTACGCGCGCCGACGGCTCCAACCTCAACATCGAGGAAGTGGTGACGGGTTCGGTCAAGGGCGGCATCGGCCATGCATCGAACTCGGTCAATGACGGCTCGAACGTAACGATTGCCAGTTCGATTACCCTGGCCTCGGGCAACGCCAGTCCCATCGTCGTCGGGGGGAGCAATCCTGCCGCAGCAGGGCTGACCGCGGGCACGGGCGGCAGCTACATGAACACGAACTTTACCCAGGATGGCACGCAGGCGACGGGTTCGGTGGTGATCGATTCCACCAACAACAGCTTGCAAGGCATACGCGACGCCATCAATAACGCCGGCCTGGGCGTCACCGCCAGCATCGTTTCCGATGGCACGGACAAACCGTATCACCTGGTGCTCAGTTCGACCAAGACAGGCGCCAATTCGGCCATGAAGATTTCGCTCAGCGGCAGCGATGGCCAGCCCGCCGACAGCGCCCTGAACGACTTGCTGTCGTACGATGCGGGCGGCACGCAAAACCTCAAGCAGAACAGCGCGGCGCAAAACACCATGTTCAGCGTCAACGGCATCGCCATCACCAGCAGTTCGAACAACGTCGATACGGCCATCGAAGGCGTCACCTTGGGCATTACCAAGATAGGCACGTCCAGCCTGTCGGTGGCCAAGGATACAACGACGGTCAAGACCAGCATCACCGCCTTCGTCAAGGCCTACAACGAGCTGAACACTTCGATCGGCAAGATGACAGCCTACAATCCCGAAACCAAGACGGGAGGCATCTTGCTGGGAGATTCGACCGTTCAATCGATACAAAGCCAGTTGCGCCGGCAGCTGGGCGCACCGATTACCGGCTTGAGCAGCGGCATGAATACCTTGAGCCAGGTGGGCATTTCCTTCCAGAAAGATGGCAGCCTGACCCTGGATACAAGTAAGCTCGACAAGGCAATCAGCACGAACTTCAGCGACATCGCCGGCCTGTTCTCGGCCATCGGCAAGGCCAGCGACAGCAATGTCGCGTTTACCAGCTCGACCGCCGCCACCAAGCCCGGCACCTATGACCTGAGCATTACCACGATGGCCAGCCAGGGCTCGCTCACCTCGGATGCCGCCTTGCCCGCCAGCACCACGATTGCCAGCGACACCACCTGGAACGTCACGCTGAACGACACGGAACCGTCCGCCGCGAAGAACACAGCCAAGGTGACGATACCGGCCGGCACCTATACCCCGACACAGCTGGCGTCGCTGGTGCAATCCTCGATCAACGGCGTGAAGGCCTTCTCGGACAATGGCTCGACGGTTTCCGCCGCCATCGATGGCACCGGCAAACTGGTCCTCTCTTCGAGCCGCTACGGTTCCGTCTCCAACCTTGCCGTGAGCAGCGGCACGGGGACCGGCATCGATACCCTGTTTGGCACGGCCAAGCCCGTCAAGGGCACCGACGTGGCCGGCACGCTAGGCGGGCAACCCGTTGTCGGCTCGGGCCAGACCCTGACGGGCGCCCCCGGTTCGCCGGCCGAAGGCTTAAAGATCGAAGTGACCGGCGGCACTACCGGCGCGCGCGGCACGGTCAGCTTCTCGCAGGGCTATGCCTACCAGTTGAATAACCTGGCCACGTCCTTCCTGGGCACGGACGGCATGATCACCGGACGCACGAACGGCATCAATGAAACCCTGAAATCGGTGGCGGCGCAGCGCGACAAGTTCAGCGCGAAGCTGACCGACATCGAAGCGCGCTACCGCGCCCAATACACGCGCCTCGACGTAACGCTAAGCAAATTGCAGTCCACGCAAACTTATTTGACCCAGCAGCTGGCATCCATCGCCGCCAACCGCTAAGCGCCATCATCAGGAGAAACATATGTTCGGAACTCAACAACGCGGCGTCAATGCCTATGCCAAGGTCGGCCTGGAAACAGGCATCGTCTCAGCCTCGCCGCACAAGCTGATCGTCATGCTGTACGACGGCGCCCTGGTGGCCGTGCTCAGCGCGCAGATGCACATGAATTCAGGCAATATTCCCGAGAAAGGCAAGTCCATCTCGAAAGCCATCCAGATCATCGACAATGGCTTGCGCGCCAGCCTGGACAAGGAAGCGGGCGGCCAGATCGCCGAAGGCCTCGACGCCCTGTATGAATACATGAGCGCGCGCTTGCTGGCAGCCAATATCCGCAACGATTTGGCCATGCTGGAAGAAGTGCAGCGCCTGCTGACCGACCTGCGCGAAACCTGGAACGCCATCGGCGCCACCCCCGCCGCCATGCCTGGCGCCGATTTGAAACGTATGCCCAGCCTTGCGAGCGCCTGACCCATGATGACGAATCAAGAAGTCCTGACCACCTACGAAGCCATGCAGACCCTGACGGGCCAGATGGTCACCGCCGCCACCAACGCCGACTGGGATGCGCTCGAAGCGCTGGAACAGCGCATCAGCGCACATGTGGCCGCGCTGAAGGCGAATGAAGAAAAAGTCGTGCTGGAAAGCGCTGGCCGCCAGCGCAAGGTCGCCCTGATCAAGCAGATCCTGGAAGACGACCGCAAGATCCGCGACCTCACCATGCCGTGGATGGCGCAATTGTCCAAGCTGATCAGCAGCACCGGCACCGAGCGGCGCCTGGCAAACGCCTACGGCGCGTAAGCGCCCACGGGGCAAGGTCCGCTATCATGTTGCCGAAGATGGATGCAATCGGCATGACGCCCTTGACCCCGATCAAGGGCACTCGCCCGGCCGACACCGTCGCCGACCCGCGCCAGGCCGAGTTCCAGCGCTCGCTGCAGGGGCTCATCGGCAAATCCATGCAGGGACAGGTGCTGGCCCGCATGGGCGACGGCAGCTTTCTCGTGCGCGTGGCCGGTACGCCGGCCCGCATGCAGCTGCCTGCCGGCGCCCAGCCCGGCACGGAAATCCCGCTGACCTTGATCGGCATCAATCCCCGCCCCTCTTTTCAAATCGGCAATAACCGCGACCAGCCCGCCAGCGCCCTGCTGACGTATGCGGATGCGGAAGCCGAACCGGACGCCGCTGAAACGCGCGGTCCCCAGCCCGGCGCCGCCCAGGCGGGCACGCGCGCCAGCAGCACGGCCGCCACCCTGCTCAGCCGCGCGCCCCTGACGCCGGCCAATCTGCTGCCCGCCCTGGCTGGCGACACGCCCGCGCCCGAGCTGAGCACCACCGCGCGCGCCATCAGCACCGTGCTCAGCCAGGCGGAAAGCGTGCCCGGCGCGCCCCTGTCCCTGGTCGGCAAGACGCCGCTGATGGCCACGCCGGGCGCCGCCCCGGCCCAGGTGGCCCAGAAGCTGCACGACGCCGTCGGCAGCAGCGGTCTGTTCTATGAATCGCATGTGGCCGAATGGGCCGAAGGCAAGCGGCCGCTGGCGTCGCTGCTGCTGGAGCCGCAGATGCAGAAGGCGGCACAGGGCGACGCGGCCAGGACGGGGACCGACCTAGCCTCGGCGCAACTGATCAATTTGCAGCTGCATACGCACGAACAGGCGCGCGTACAGTGGCAGGGCGAAGCGTGGCCCGGCCAGAAGATGCAGTGGGATATCAGCAAGGATGCGCCGGAAGGACAGCAGCACGATGGGCGCGACGGCGACGGGGAAGCGACGGCCTGGCGCAGCAACGTGCGCTTCCAGTTTCCCCTGCTGGGCGACTTGGCCGCGCACGTGGTCTTGCAGGGCGGCCGCGTGGCCATCCAGCTGCAAGCGGGCAGCGAAGGCAGCGCCGACACCTTGCGCCAGCATGCGGCGGCGCTGGAAGCGTCGCTCGATGCGGCCGGATGGCCATTGACGTCGCTGACGATCGCCGGCAAGCCGGACGCCGCCGGGCCAGCGGAAGCGGACGATGCTTGACGACACCAAGCGCAAGGTGCCGCAGACGGCCGTCGCGCTGGCCTACCAGAGCGGCGCGCCCGCCCCCAAGGTGGTGGCCAAGGGCAGCGGCCTGATCGCGGACCAGATCATCAGCACGGCGCGCGAACACGGCGTCTTCGTGCATGAATCGAAGGAATTGGTGGCGTTGCTGATGGATGTCGACCTGGACCGCCAGATTCCGCCCGGCCTGTATCGGGCGATTGCGGAACTGCTGGCCTGGTTATATCATATTGAATCTGCGAATGGCGGGCCCATCCCGCCGCCGCCCGACACCAGCATCAACCTCACCGATACATAGACAGGCATCAATGCAAGCACATATTATGGATTCCGGCCTCGAAAACTGGCATGATTTTGAAGTGGAATCGCGGCGGGAAATCATCGCCTTGCTGCGCAGCATAGGCGAAAAGAACCAGCTGATCCGCATGCTGATCCACGGTGAATCCGATGTGTGCGTCACGTCCATCCTGGAAGTCGATGCCGACCACGATAGCGTCATCCTCGACCGTTCCGTGAATGCCGACCAGAACCGGCGCATGGTGGCCGCCAAGGGCATTTCGTTTGAAACCTCGCTCGACAAGATCCGCATCCTGTTTGCCAGCGCCCTGGTGGAAGAGTGCAATTACGGCGGCACGCCCGCCTTGAAAATTGCCATTCCAGAAACACTGATCCGCTTGCAGCGGCGCGAGTATTACCGCATGACTACGCCCGTGAGCAATCCCGTGCGCGTAGCGATTCCCCTGCCGCCCTCGCTGGGCGGCGCCGACACCCTGTTCCCGCTGGCCGACATCAGCTGCGGCGGCATCGCCATCCTCGACAATAAACTGATGCTGGGCGAGACCATCGGCCGGAATTATCCCGGCTGCCGCATCGACTTGCCCGACGTCGGCATCGTCACGGCGACTTTGCAAATTCGCAACTCGCTGGACATGACCTTGCTGAATAATAAACTGAACCGCCGACTCGGCTGCCAGTTCGTCGACCTGCCGCGCAGCATGCTGGCGCATGTGCAGCGCTATATCACGCGCCTGGAACGCGAGCGCAACGCCCGCATGGCTGGGTTAGGTTAACACCTTACAAACCTACTGCGCGTCGCCATTTGCGGCCTGCGATGCTCACTGTACTAGAGTACAGTTCCGCTTCTCGGCCACAACTGGCTTCCGCTCGCTACGGTTTGTAAGGCGTTCGTGACGAACCAATACACTTGCCTGTATCAAACCTGCATATTCATGATCTCATGATATGCCGAGACTAACTTATTGCGCACCTGCACCGTCGCCTGGAATTCGATGCTCGACTTTTGCATCGACACCATCACGTCCGACAGGCTGACCTTTTCATCGCCCATGGTAAAGCGCTGGCCCAGCGCGGACGAGGCTTTTTGCGCGCCGCTCACGGAGTCGAGCGCGCTCTTGAAGGCATCGGCGAAATTCACCTTCGCCGCCGGCATCTCGGTCTGGATCGCCGGTATTTTCGCCTCCGGCCGCGTGGCCGCCGACTTCAGTTGCGCGATCATCGCCTCGATCCTGCTGCTATCGATACCGCCTGTTTTCACTTTGCCTCCCGATTCTGGTGTGCTTCGTAACTGTTCCATGCCTGTTGCACCCAGAGAACAAAACCCTGGCTTGCAAGGCAACGACGGGTACAATAACTTCCGTCACATGTTGCCAGGGTTCCACAATACCAGCGCCAACGCCAGCCGCTCGGCCGAGCAGGCGGCAAAAGCGCCTTCTATTTGGACGATTGAAGCACGTGACAGTGGCGGATAATTCTGCATATCGCCCAATCCTCCCGAGGAAGCGGCCCCCACGCACCACCCAATACACGTAAATACACCGCCCTGGAAGGCAATCATGGCTGTAGCCGAAGAAATCGATGTGAACCGCATACCGCCGGAACCGGCGCCTGCCCGCTCGCCCGTGGAGTCCGTACAAGCGTTCGCCAAGACGCCGATGGGCAAGAATTTCCTGCGCGGCCTGGGCGTGGCGGCACTGGTCGCCATCGGCGTGGCCCTGTACATGTGGAACCAGCCGCCCGAATACAAGGTCCTGTTTTCCAACTACACGGACCGCGACGGCGGCGCCATCACCGCATCGCTGGACCAGCTGGGCATCAAGCACAAGTTTTCCGAAGGCGGCGGCGCCATTCTCGTGCCATCCGAGCAAGTCCACGACGCGCGCCTGAAACTGGCCGCGCAAGGCTTGCCGAAGGGCGGCAACGTGGGTTTCGAGCTGATGGAAAACCAGAAGCTGGGCGTCTCGCAATTCCTGGAACAGGTCAATTTCCAGCGCGCACTGGAAGGCGAACTGGCGAAATCGATCGAATCGGTGTCCGCCGTCGACACGGCGCGCGTCCACCTGGCCCTGCCCAAACCATCCGTCTTCGTGCGCGAACAGCAAAAACCGACGGCTTCCGTGCTGCTGAACCTGCACCCGGGCCGCGGCCTGGACCAGCTGCAGGTGAGCGCCATCGTGCACCTGGTGGCGTCCAGCGTACCGGAATTGCTGCCAATCAATGTCACCGTGGTGGACCAGGCCGGCACCCTGCTGTCGAACCAGGAAAAGGACAAGGACCGTGCCAACGGCATCAAGAGCCTGGACCCGAACCAGCTGAAGTACGTGCAGCAATTGCAGCAAAGCGTGATCAAGCAGGTCGAGTCGATCCTGCTGCCCATCGTCGGCGAAGGCAATGTGCGCGCCGAAGCGACGGCCGATGTTGATTTTTCGCAAAGCGAGCAGGCAGCCGAAACCTACAAGCCGAATTCCCCGCCGGAAGCGTCCACCATCCGCAGCCAGCAGACGAGCGAATCGACGGGCGCCGGCAATGCCAACCCGTCCGGCGTGCCGGGCGCGCTGTCGAACCAGCCGCCAGGCGTGGCCACGGCGCCATTGACGGCCGAGGCGCCGGGCGCCCCGGGCGGCGCGCCGACGGCGCCGACACAGAAGGAATCGACGACGAATTATGAAGTCGACAAGACCGTGCGCTACGAACAGAAATCCATGGGCGGCCTGCGCCGCCTGTCGGTGGCCGTCGTCGTCAACTACCGCCGCAGCTTCGACAAGGATGGCAAGGTCACGGTCAAGCCGATTTCCCCAGCAGAAATGATCCAGATCAATAACCTGGTCAAGGAAGCGATGGGCTACAACAAGGAGCGCGGCGACAGCTTCAGCGTGGCCAACTCGCCCTTCGACGGCATCGACCGCGCGCCGGAAGGCAAGCTGGAGTGGTGGCGCGACCCGGCCAACTTGCCGCTGGCCAAGGAACTGGCGAAATTCCTCATCACGGCCCTGATCCTGCTGTATATATTCATCAAGATCGTACGCCCGATGCTGCGCCCGGTCATGCGCAAGATCGACGATTTCGGCGCCCCGCCGCCCGTCATCGAGCCGGAACTGAGCAAGGACGGCGAAGAAAACGAAGTCCTGCTCAGCGAAGCGGAGCTGGAGGAACTGGAAGAAGATACGGCCCGCGGTTATCGCGAAAACCTGGCGATGGCCCGGAAACTGGCGCAGGAAGACCCGCGCGTCGTGGCCAACGTAATCAAAGCATGGATAGGCAATAATGACTGAGACAACGGGACTGCAAAAAGCATCGATCCTGATGCTGGCACTGGGCGAGAGCGAAGCGGCCGAGGTCATGAAATTCCTCGGGCCGCGCGAAGTGCTGAAACTGGGCGCCGCCATGGCCACCATGAAGGGCATCGCGCACGACCAGGTGGTCGAGGTGCTCGACGACTTCCGCGCGCAGACGGAACTCAATTCCACCGTCGGCCTCGATTCGGACGAATACATCCGCCAGGTGCTGACCAAGGCGCTGGGCGACGACAAGGCATCCGTGCTGCTGTCGCGCATCCTGGGCGGCAAGGACGCGTCCGGCATCGAATCGCTGAAGTGGATGGATTCGCAATCCGTGTCCGAGCTGATCCGCAACGAGCACCCGCAGATCATCGCCACCATCCTCGTCCACCTGGAACGCGACCAGGCCTGCGAAATCCTCGGCCATTTCACGGACCGCCTGCGCAACGACGTGGTCTTGCGCATCGCCACCCTGGACGGCGTGCAGCCGGCCGCCTTGCGCGAGCTCAACGACGTGCTGACGAAACTGCTGTCCGGTAACGAAAACATCAAGAAATCGTCGCTGGGCGGCGTGCGCGCGGCGGCCGAGATCCTGAACTTCATGAGCGGCGAGCAAGAAGGCTCCGTCATGGACAATATCAAGAATTACGACAATGACATGGCGCAAAAGATCATGGACGAAATGTTCGTGTTCGACAACGTGATCGATATCGACGACCGCGGCATCCAGCTGCTGCTGCGCGAAGTGCAGTCGGAAATGCTGATCATCGCCCTGAAAGGCGCCTCGCAAGAGCTGCGCGACAAGATCTTCAAGAACATGTCGCAGCGCGCCGGCGAGATGATGCGCGAAGACCTGGAATCGAAAGGCCCCGTGCGCCTGTCGGAAGTGGAATCGCAGCAGAAACAGATCCTGCAGATCGTGCGCCGCCTGGCGGACGAGGGGCAGATTGTCTTAGGCGGAAAAGGCGAGGATTCGTTTGTCTAGTTTAATTCCCAAAGAGCAACAAACCGCCTACCAGCGCTGGGAAATGACCTCGTTTGGCGACGAGCGTCCCAGCGTGGTGGCGGCGCGCAAGCTGCTGGAACCGGATCCCGAGCCCGAAATCGATCCGGAAGCCGATCCCTACGGCGAGCTGCACCAGGAAGAACTGGCCCCGCCGCTGGAATACCCGACGCAGGAAGAACTCGACGCCATCCGCGAGGAAGCGCGCGCCACGGCCTTCGACGAAGGCCGCGCGGCCGGCTATGCGGAAGGCCATGCGGCCGGGCATGCCGATGGCCATGCGCAATCGTATGCGGAAGGCAAGGCGGCGTCCGCCGTGGAACTGGCGCATTTGCAAACCATCGCCGTCGACTTCGGCACGGCCGTGCACCAGGCCGACGAGCTGATCGCCAATGACGTGATGGAACTGGCCTTGCAGCTGGCCAAGGGCATGCTGAAGACGGCCCTGCCCGTGCGCCCCGAGCTGATGCTGCCGATGGTGCGCGAAGCCATCGAATACTTGCCTGTACTGCAACAACCAGCCTTGCTGATGCTCAACCCGGACGATGCGCAAGTGGTGCGCGACGGCATCGGCGATGAGCTCGACAAGGGCGGCTGGCGCGTCATCGAAGACCCGTCCGTGGAACGTGGCGGTTGCAAGATCGACACAGCCAGCAACCAGATCGATGCGCAGACGTCCACCCGCTGGCACCGCCTGACGCATGCGCTGGGCAAAGACCTGGACTGGCTGGCGCCGTGAGCGAGCCCGTCAAAGGCCCTGCTGCCCATGCGGCGCGCTGGCGCGCCTACCTGAGCGACTGTACGGCCGTGGTCGGCTTTGTCGAACCGATGCAGATTTCAGGCCGCGTCACGCGCGTGGCCGGCCTGGTGATGGAAGCCGTGGGCCTGCGCCTGGCCGTCGGCGCCGCCTGCACCGTGCCGCTGCCGAATGGCGGCCGGGTCGAGGCAGAAGTGGTCGGTTTTGAAGGCGAACGCCTGTTTTTGATGCCGCAAAGCGACGTCGAGGGCATCGTGCCCGGCACGCGCGTGTTTTCCGTCGAACCGGCCATTCCCCGTCCCGGCAGCGTGGCGCACCCGCGCCGCCGCCCCAGCGACCGCGCGCGCCACCTGCCCGTGGGTCCGCAACTGCTGGGCCGCGTGCTCGACGGCGCGGGCCGCCCGCTCGACCAGCTGGGCCCGCTGCACACGACGGACAGCGCCCCCATCAATGTACGCCCCGCCAATCCCCTGGGCCGCGCCCCCATCGTCGATACCCTCGACGTGGGCGTGCGCTCGATCAACGCCATGCTGACCGTGGGGCGCGGCCAGCGCATGGGCCTGTTCGCCGGTTCCGGCGTGGGCAAGAGCGTGCTGCTGGGCATGATGGCCCGCTACACGGAGGCGGATGTGATCGTCGTCGGCCTGATCGGCGAACGGGGACGCGAAGTAAAAGAATTCATCGAACAGATCCTCGGACCCGAAGGCCTGGCCCGCTCCGTCGTCGTGGCCGCACCGGCCGACACGCCGCCGCTGATGCGCCTGCAAGGGGCCGCGTATGCGACGGCGATTGCCGAACACTTCCGCGACCAGGGGCAAAACGTGCTGCTGATCATGGATTCGCTGACCCGCTACGCCATGGCGCAGCGCGAAATCGCCCTGGCCATCGGCGAACCGCCCGCCACCAAGGGCTATCCGCCGTCCGTCTTCGCCAAGCTGCCCGTGCTGGTGGAGCGGGCCGGCAATGGCGAGGAAGGCGGCGGCTCGATCACGGCCTTCTACACCGTGCTGACCGAGGGCGACGACCAGCAAGACCCGATCGCCGACTCGGCGCGCGCGATTCTCGACGGCCATATCGTGCTGAACCGCCGCCTGGCCGAAGCGGGCCATTATCCCGCCATCGACATCGAGCAATCGATTTCGCGCGCCGCCCACTCGATTACCACGCATGAACACCAGCAGCAGGCGCGCAAGCTGAAACAGCTGTATTCGCGCTATGAACGCAGCCGCGACCTGATCAGCGTGGGCGCCTACAGTGCCGGCACCGACCCCGTACTGGACCAGGCCATCGCCCTGCATGAAAAGATCGAGGCGTTTTTGCAACAGCAAATCACGGAGCGGGTCAGCATGGACGAGAGCTTGGGGCAACTTACCGCTCTATTCGACTGATTAGGGCTTGCATAGCGGGAATATAATCAGCCATGGCTTCTCCTTCCCAACTTGCAACCCTGATCGACCTTGCCCAGCGCGAAACGGATGACTGCGCCAAGCGCCTGGGCGCGGCCCTGAAAGCGCTCGACGATTGCCGCCAGAAGCTCGACATGCTGTCCGGCTACCGCGACGACTACGCCAAGCGCTTCGAGACAAGCATGAGCAGCGGCATTACGCCCATGGCTTACCGCAACTTCCAGGCCTTCATGGTCAAGCTTGACAGCGCCATCCTGGGCCAGCAGCAGGTAGTCGAGCATGCGCAGGCGCGCAGCGACAATGAAAAGATGCGCTGGCAGCTGGCCGAACGCAAGCGCATGTCGTACACCACCCTGAACAACCGGGCGCAGGAACAGGCGCTGAAGCTGGAAAACAAACGCGACCAGAAAGCAATGGATGAGCACGCGGCGCGACAAGCCTATTACAAACGCTAAGCAACACTGAGGCAGCATCATGCAAACCCAGCCAACACCGATTTCCCAGATTATCTCGCCGAACGCCACGCCGGGCGCCGCCAACCGCAGCCAGCCGACCACCAGCGGCACGGCGGGCGACTTCCAGCGCACCCTGAACCGCCAGATCGAGCAGCGCCAGGCCAGCCGCAATATGGCGCAGGCGCAAGTACAAGCGCCTGCGCCGGCGGCACGTCCTGCCAGCCCCGCGGCCACACCGGCCCAGGCGCCAGCGAGCGAAGCGAAACCGGCGCCAACGGGTACCGAACAGGCGGCCAGCAGCGAACAGCCGCCAGCGCAATCCAGCGAGGCGGCTGCGCCCACCACCGCCGACAACACCAGCGCCCCGGCCGAGGCCAGCGTACCCGCCGCCCCCGTTACCGCGACAGTCGCGCCGCCAGCCGATCCGGCCGCCGAGATGCTGGCCCTGGTGGGCAGCATCCAGCTGGCCATCCAGCCGCCGGCCGCAGCCGCCAAGGCCGTGCCGGAACTGCCCGCGCGCGCCAGCATCAAGGCCGACGGCAAGAACCCGGCCACAGGCCCCTTGCTGGCAGCGGGCCAGGGCAGCGGCAAGGCTGCCGCCACCGTCATCGCGCAAGCCGACGGCGGCGACTTTGCCGACAGCCTGGGCCAGGCCCAGGGGAGGACGGTCGCCACACCGGGCGCCAGCGTGCCAACCGGCAAGGCCGAACCTGGCAAGCTGGCCATCGACGCCCAGCTGGCTGCCACCGCCAAGGCGGGCGCCGCCGTGGCCGAACCGATTCTCAAGGAAACACCTGCCGACCTGAGCCGCCTGGCGGCCCAATTGCAGCCGGGCGCGCTGCAGCAGGCGGCAGCCGCCGTGGCGGTGCCGGCCGACAAGCTGACGGGCCGGGTCGGCACGCCGGCCTGGGACCAGCAACTGGGACAGAAAGTCGTGTGGATGGCGGCCGGCGGCGACCAGAGCGCTACCCTGACCTTGAATCCGCCCGACCTGGGACCTGTGCAAGTGGTACTGACAGTCACCAATGACCAGGCCGATGCCGCCTTCATGTCGGCCCAGCCGGAAGTACGCCAGGCGCTGGAAGCGGCCATGCCGCGCCTGCGCGAGATGATGAGCGAAGCGGGCATTGCCTTTGGCAGCGCCACCGTCTCGGCCGGCACGCCGGAACAGCAGGGCCAGGGTAACCGGGAAGCATCCGGCGGACGCCGTGGCAATGGCCAGGGCGGCGGCGTAACGGGTGGCGAGATCGCCATCGCGCCGGCGGCAGGCGGGCGCAGCCGGCCCAGCCTGAGTGCCGTGGATACCTTTGCCTGAGGACAATTCGTCGTCCACCAGCCGCTGGCGCGCCCCCTGACGTAACTTTTCGTCTAAAAACAGCGAGTTGAGGGCGCTTCCGCCCTCTTTTCACTGCATCCTTCTGCGCAGAATTTGCCGATAATGACATAATGGCGTCGTGATCCACTTCCATGCACTCGAGTACCATTGAAAGCAAATCCAAAAATGAAAGCAGATCCGAAAGCAGATGCAGGCCTGGCTCCCGCCGGCGCCTCGAAAAAGAAGCTTCTGATCATCGTGCTGGCCTCGGTGCTGGTGGCTGGCAGTATCGGTGGCGGTGCCGCCTGGTATTTCCTGCATGGCAAGGCCGATAAAGAAGAATCGGCGCCCAGCAAGAAAAAACATGCCGCTTCCAAGGCAGGTCCGCCCGTCTTCGTGCCCATCGATGCCTTCACCGTCAACTTGCAGCCGGAAAATGGCGAGCAATACCTGCAAATCGCGTTTACCTTGCAGGCCAGCAGCCCGGAAGAAATGGACTTGATCAAGGTCAACATGCCGAAAGTGCGCAGCCGTTTATTGCTGCTGCTGTCCGGCAAGAAGGCGTCCGAACTCAATACCGTGGAAGGCAAGCAGCAACTGGCGGCCGAAATCATCAATCAGGTGAACCAGCCGTTCGAGGACAAAGGGCCGGAGCAGGACGTGACGGACGTATTATTTACCGCATTCATCATTCAATAAGCAGCCATGGCCGATAATTTCCTCTCCCAGGAAGAAGTCGATGCCCTTCTGAAGGGCGTCAACGGAGACCAGGACGACGCGCAGGCGCCGGAAGATGTCACGGGAGTTCGTACCTACAACCTGGCAACCCAGGAGCGCATCGTGCGCGGCCGGATGCCAACGTTGGAAATTATCAACGAGCGTTTCGCCCGGCTGCTGCGCGTGGGCCTGTTCAACTTCCTGCGCCGCAGCGCCGAAGTGTCGGTCGGTTCCGTGCGCGTATCGAAATACAGCGAGTTCATCCGTAACCTGGTGGTGCCGACCAACCTGAATTTGGTGCACATGAAGCCGCTGCGCGGCACGGCCTTGATGGTCTTCGATCCGGGCCTCGTGTTCTTGCTGGTCGACAACCTGTTCGGCGGCGACGGACGCTTCCATACGCGCGTCGAAGGACGCGACTTTACGCAGACGGAGCAGCGCATCATCCTGCGCATCCTCGACATCGTCTTCGAAGCGTACACCAAGTCGTGGGAGCCGGTCTTCCCCGTCGAGTTCGAATATATCCGTTCAGAAATGAACACGCAGTTCGCCAACATCGCCACGCCGAACGAGGTGGTGGTGGCGTCCACGTTTACGGTGGAATTGGGCTCCGTTTCCGGACAAATCCACTTTTGCATGCCGTATTCGATGATCGAGCCGATCCGCGATTCGCTGACCTCCAGCCTGCAGGGCGAGGCGCTGGAAGTGGACAAGCGCTGGATCCGCCTGATGACGCAGCAGATCCAGATCGCCGAAGTCGAGCTGGTGGCTTCGCTGGGCACGGCGCGCGTGTCGTTCGATGAAATCCTGAACATGAAGGTGGGCGACATCATCCCGCTGAATATTCCCGAACTGATCGCCGCCACCGTCGACGGCGTGCCCGTGATGGATTGCACGTACGGCGTGTTGAACGGACAATATGCGCTGAAGGTTGAAAAGTTGCTGGCTAACGCCGATAACATGAACAATCATTAAAAAATACCCGGGCCGCTGCGGCCCGCATCTGTACAACAGGAGAAACACATGTCTGACAACCAAGACGACCAAAGCGCGGAAGACGATTGGGGCGCGGCCATTGCCGAGCAGGCCAAGGCGGAAGCCGAAGCGCTGCAAAACCAGGCCGCCAATACGGCCAGCGCGGCCAGCGCCGCCGTGTTCAAGGACTTTTCCAAGCAGGCATCGAAGTCGGAAACGCACAACGATATCGATTTCATCCTCGATATCCCCGTGCAGCTGACGGTCGAACTGGGCCGCACCAAGATCGCCATCAAGAACCTGCTGCAACTGGCGCAGGGTTCCGTGGTCGAGCTCGACGGCCTGGCCGGCGAACCGATGGACGTGCTGGTGAACGGCTGCCTGATCGCCCAGGGCGAAGTGGTGGTGGTGAATGACAAGTTCGGCATCCGCCTGACGGACATCATCACGCCTTCCGAACGCATCCGAAAATTGAATAAATGAAGCCTGGCCTGTTGATTTCCACTGTGCTGCCGTTCCTGGCGGCATGCAGCATCGCGCACGCCGAACCGGCATCGGCGCCGGCGGCCAGCGCCGCCAGCGCTTCCGTCGCGGCGGCAAGCGAGGCATCGCCAGCCGCCACGGCGCCGGCCGCCTCAGCTGCAACGGCGGTGCCGGCCTCCGCGCCTGCCTCCGCCCTGCCCGCCATGCCGCCCGGCGCACCGATGACGATGGCGCCGACCAGCTCGGCCGGCAGCTTGCTGCAAACCATCTTCGCACTCGTGTTCGTGCTGGCCCTCCTGATCGGCCTGGCCTGGTTCATGAAGCGCTATGGCCCCAAGGTCATGGGCGGCAACAGCAAGATGCGCGTCGTCAGCTCGCTCAACCTGGGCGGACGCGAACGCATCGTCCTCGTCGAAGTGGCCGACCAGTGGATCGTCGTCGGCGCCTCGCCCGGCAGGATCAACGCGCTGGCCACCATGCCGCGCCAGGAAGGCGACTTGCCGCAACTGGCCACGGCGCAAAACGGCCCCGCGGCCGCCAATTTTTCCGAGTGGCTGAAACAGACCATCGAAAAACGCAATGGGAAATAAGCAGCAGATGGCGTGGTCCACCTTGAAGACTCCCCTGACCTGGCTGCTGGCGGCCGCCGCCCTGGCCTTGCCGCTGTGGGCCATGGCCCAGCCGGGCATTCCGGCCTTCAACAGCACGCCGGCCCCAGGCGGAGGCCAGAATTACTCGTTGCCGGTGCAGACGCTCATCCTGATGACGTCGCTCACCTTCCTGCCGGCGGCCCTCCTGATGATGACCTGCTTTACGCGCATCATCATCGTGCTGTCCCTGCTGCGCCAGGCCATCGGCACGCAATCGGCGCCGCCGAACCAGGTGCTGGTGGGCTTGGCCCTGTTCCTGACCCTGTTCGTCATGGGGCCCGTGTTCGACAAGATTTATACGGATGCGTATCTTCCTTATCAGGAAAACAAGATCACCATGCAGCAGGCGATGGACAAGGGCGTCGATCCCCTGAAAACCTTCATGCTCAAGCAGACGCGCCAGGCCGACCTGGCCCTGTTTGCCAAGATGTCGCGCTCGCCGGCCCTGCAAGGTCCGGAAGACGTGCCGCTGCGCATCCTCGTGCCCGCCTTCGTCACCAGCGAACTGAAGACGGCGTTCCAGATCGGCTTTGCCATCTTCATCCCGTTCCTGATCATCGACATGGTGGTCGCCAGCGTGCTGATGTCGATGGGGATGATGATGATGTCGCCGGCGACGATCTCGCTGCCGTTCAAGCTGATGCTGTTCGTGCTGGTCGATGGCTGGCAGTTACTGCTGGGCTCGCTGTCTCAGAGTTTTTACTAGGGGAAATACGATGACACCCGAAAGCGTCATGACCCTGGGCCGCCATGCGATGGAAATCACCCTCATGGTGGCCGCGCCCATGCTGCTCGTCGCCCTCATCATCGGCTTGATCGTGAGTATTTTCCAGGCGGCAACGCAGATCAACGAGGCGACCCTGTCCTTCATCCCCAAGCTGGTCGGCATTTTCGTCGCCCTCGTCGTGGCGGGCCCCTGGATGCTGTCCGTCATGCTCGACTACATGCGCCAGGTCTTCACGGGCATCCCGAACCTGGTGGGCTAGTGCTGCGCTTGTTGCCATGCTGACCCTGTCCAGCATCGAACTCAATACCTGGATCGCAGCACTGCTGTGGCCGCTTAGCCGCATCCTCGGCCTGATCGCGGCCGCCCCCCTGTTCGGCAACGCGGCCGTGCCGGCCACCGTGAAGGTAAGCCTGGGCGCCCTGCTGGCCATGATCATCGCCCCCACCGTGCCGGCCTTGCCTGCCGTCAACCCGATGTCCTTGCCCGGCCTGCTGATCCTCACGCAGGAGATGCTGGTGGGCCTGGCCATGGGCTTTTCCATCCGCATCGTGTTTTCCGCCATCGAAATGGCCGGCGAAATCAGCAGTCTCACCATGGGCCTGGGCTTCGCCTCGTTCTTCGATCCGCAAACCAAGGGCAGGTCTTCCGCCATCAGCCAGTTCCTCGTCATGCTGGCCACCTTGATGTTTTTGACAGTCAACGGCCACCTGGTCTTGCTGGCGGCGCTGGCGGAAAGCTTCGTCAGCCTGCCGATTTCATCGAGCCCCATCAGCGGCGGCGGTTTCCAGCAATTGGCGGCGTGGGGTGGGGAAATTTTCCGTTCCGGCCTGCAAATTTCGCTGCCCATCATCGCCGCCCTGCTGCTGACCAACGTGGCGCTGGGCATCTTGACGCGGGCCGCGCCGCAGCTGAACATCTTCGGTATCGGTTTTCCCGTCACCCTGGGCGTGGGCTTGCTGGTGATCAGTATGGTCCTGCCCTACCTGGCCACGCCCTTCCAGAACATGTTCCTGCGCGGCATAGAAACGGCGCGTCTGCTGCCGCGCGGCTTTGCCACGCGCGACCGGCCGCCGCCACCCCTGCCGCCGAATCCCTTGCGCCCTCCGGCGCCGGCCGCGCCGGCGCGCTGACTCACCGCGGGTCACTGCTCAGCGCCGCGCGCCAGCGCCGCATGTCGACGTTCAGGCGCAGCTGGTGATGCTTGACCAGGTAGCGCACGCCGACCAGCGCCGCCGCCAGGCCCGACAAGGCGGCTATGCCCAGCGCCCAGCGCGGGCCGAAGGTGTCGGCCACCCAGCCCACGATGGGCGCGCCCAGCGGCGTGCCGCCCGCCGAGATGGCCAGCACGATGGCCATGACCCGGCCCCGCATGGCGGGCGCCGTCGACAGTTGCACGCTGCTGTTGACGCTGGTGGTAAAGGTTTGCGCGGCGATGCCGATGACTACCAGCATCATGCCGAACAGCCAATAATTGGGCATCACGGCGGCCAGCGCGCAAGCCAGGCCGAACAGCGCTGCGGCGACCAGCAGCAAGGCCAGCGTAGGCTGGCCGCGCCCGGCCGCCAGCAGGGCGCCGGCCACGGAGCCGCAAGCCATCACGGAACTGAGCACGCCATACTGGCCGGCGCCCGCATGGAAGGCCGTCACGGACATGGTCGACAGGAAGATGGGGAAATTCAGGCCGAAGGTGCCGATCAGGAACAGCATCAGCAAAATGGCCATCAGGTCGGGCCGCTGGCGCACGTAGCGGAAACCGTCGCCCAGGCTGGCCCGCGTAGCCTTCAGGCGCGGCGCGCGGCGCAGCAATTCCACGCGCAGCAGCAACAGCGAACCGATCACGGCGGCAAACGAGACGGCGTTGATGATGAAGACCCAGCCGCTGCCGACGCTGCTGATCAGCAAGCCGGCCACGGCCGGGCCCAGCATGCGCGCCGCATTGAACGAGGTGGAATTGAGCGCCACGGCATTGGTCAAGTCTTCCTCGCCGACGATTTCGGCCACAAAAGTCTGGCGCACGGGCGAATCGAAGGCCGTCACGCAGCCCAGCAGGAAAGCAAACACATACACGTGCCACAGTTGCACCAGGCCGCTGATGCACAGCAAACCCAGGCCCAGCGCCAGCAAACCCATGGCCGCCTGCGTACACAACAGCAATTTCCTGCGGTCGAGCAAGTCGGCCGCCATGCCCGTCAGGGGCAGCAACAGCAGTTGCGGGCCGAATTGCAAGGCCATGACGATGCCGACGGCGCTGGCATTGTGCTGCGTCAATTCGCTCAGCACCAGCCAATCCTGCGCCGTGCGCTGCATCCAGGTGCCGATATTCGACACGACGGCGCCGCCGGCCCAGATACGGTAATTGGGAATGCGTAGCGAACGGAATGTGTTGTTCATCTGGGCGTGCGGGCTCCTTGCCGGGGTCGTGGTGGAAAATTCAGCGGATCACTCCGCCAAGCGTTTGAGTAATGCCACTGCGTGGTTCAATTCGGTGACTTCGTCCGGCGTGAGCCGGGTTTCAATGGTGCGCGCCAGCCAGTCTTCGCGCGCGGCGCGGCTGGCCGCGATCCAGGCGCGGCAGCTGTCCGTCAGGGTCAATATCGTCTGGCGTCCGTCTGCGGGGTCGGGCGACCCCGTCACCAGCTGCGCCTCGGTCAGCGCCAGCACGGTGGCGGCCATCGACTGGGGCCGCATGCCTTCGGCGCGCGCCAGGCTGCTGGCCGTGGCCGGGCCGTCGCGTTCAAGACGGCTGAGCACGGATGCCTGCGACATGCTGACATCGCCCAGGTGCGCCTCTTCGCGCAGGCGGCGGCGCAGCTTGCCGACCAGGATGCGCAATTCGCCGGCCAGTTGCAGAACTTGTTCGTGGTCTTCTTGCGGGGTGGTCATGGCAGTCATGTAGTGGATCAACGGCCTCCACTATACCATATAGACAGGTAGACTGCACAGTTTGCCTGCATATCTTATCAAGGAGGCCATCTTGCGGACGCAAAAAAGCCGGGGCAGGGAGATCTCCTCCCTGCCCCGGCTTGCCGGCCAGCCTGCGATGCGGTCCGCTTAGCTGATGTAATTGAACAGCGACAGGCCCGAGATCGAGGTAAACGACTTCTGCGCCGCCTGCAGGGTGATCTGCTGCTGGCTGAACAGGGAAATCGCCTTCACCATGTCCAGGTCCTGCAAGCCCGAGAGGGTGCTCGCATACTGCAGGTCGAGGTCGTCGCCGGCGCTGTCGAGCGTGTCGAGTTCCTTCAGCCGCGAACCGACTTCCGCGCGCACCGACAGCACATTGTCGTAAGCCGTATCGAGGATGTCGTGTGCCGCGTTCAGGCCGGCCGTCAGGCGCGCCTGCCCCGCGTCGCCGGAGGCCGGCTGGCCCAGCACACCGATCAGGTTGGTAATCGTGCTAAAGATCGATTCCTTGCTGCTGGGCTCCAGGGTGAACTTGTCCAGGTCGGCCGGCTTGCCCGCGACATTGACTTGCTGGCCGTCAAAGTTGATGGCATCGCCCGACTTGTAGGCCACCGGCACGGCCGGATTCGGGATGGTCTGGCCCAGGGTCACGTCCGTCACGGTATAGGTCGTGACGGCGGCGGTGCCCGTGCCCGTCACCTGGAAATCGATCGAGTACTTGTGCCCCGTCAACTTGGTGGGATCGGTGACGGTGCCGCCGGAAATGATGCCGGCGCCGCCGCGCGTGAAGTTGCCCGGATCGGCCGCCGTGGTGAACTTGCCGTTGCCCGTCAAATTATTCTCGAACACGGCCGCGCCCGAATCGCTGGTGGCCAGGTAGCGGGCCGAGCCCACTTGCAGTTCGCGCTGGCCCTGGTCACCTGCGTAGGTGGCGCCGCCCGGCGTCTGGCTGAACGGTTGCGTCGTCGACTTGTAGCCGCCGAACAGGTAGCCGCCCGCGTTGTCGGACGTGTTGGCGATGCCCAGCAGGTCCGTCAAACGCCCCTGCAGTTCCGTGGCCAGGCTCTGGCGGTCGACATCCTTCAAGGCCGGATTACCGGCTTTGAGCACCAGTTCCTGCACGTCGGCGAGCAGCGAGGTGGTGCTGGCCAGGGCCAGCTCTTCCTGCGAGAGGAAATTCTTGGCGTTCGAGCGGTTCGTCACGAATTGCGTGTTGATCGTTTGCGACTGCGTCACTTCCAGCGCGCGCGCCGAGGCGATCGGGTCGTCGGCCGGCGTCAGGTTGCGGCGGTTCGCCGACAGCTGCATCTGGCTACGGTTCAACGCGCCCTGCAGGTTGTTCAGCTGCGTGCTGCCCGCGTCATAGATCATTTTGGTACTGATGCGCATGATGCTGCCCTTCCTGATGGCGGCGGACGCCAGGCGCCGCCGCTTGAATAATTAACGTCCGAGGCCGATGACCACGTCGAACAGGGTGCTGGCGATCTGCATGACCTTGCCGCAAGCCTGGTAGGCTTGCTGGTAGCGCAGCAGATTGGCCGCCTCTTCATCGAGGTTGACGCCGGAGACGGCTTGCTGCTGCGTGCTGGTTTGTTGCAACAACGCAAGACTGGCCAGGCCGCTGACCTGTACTTCGCGCGTCTTGTTGCCGACAAAACTGACGGTTTCCGCGTACGAACCCTGGAACGTGGCCTTGCCGCCGTCGAGAATGTTTTTCGTCTGCAAGCCCGCCAGCAGGGAGGCATTGCGGTTGTCGCCCACGCCGCCCGAGTTCGGCCCGATGGTGAATTTATCGCCCTGCGCGGGCGCCCCCGTCATGTTGACGTTGATGCCGCCAAAGCTGAAGCTGTCGCCTTCCGTGTACGGGATGTTCGCCGTCCCAGCCGGATACGTGGTGGTGGCGCCGTTCAAGCCTTTCACGGTCACGGCCTGGCCCGCGGGGAAACCCGACAGCGAAGTGGTCGCCTTGTCGTACGTCAAGGTGACGGGGCCCGTCAAGGCGTTGCCTGGCGTCAAATACGCCTTGTCCACGCTACCTGCGCCCAGCTTGCCGCTACCCGTGTTGCTGACGGGCGCAGCCGTGACGATCGGCGCGCCGGCGGCCAGTTTGTTGCGGTCGGTAATCGCCACAGCCAGGTCGGAAGCGCCGTGCGCCGTCGGCCTGACCATGAAGTTGTCGCCTTCGGCGGCCGCGCCCGAGATCGAGAAATCCACGCCGTCGATGGTTTGCGGCACGGTTTGCGGATACGGGTTGATGGTCGTTTTCGCGCCGTCGCTCTGGCGCGTCACCACATAATTGGAACCGTCATACTTGACGGCATAATCGCTGGCCGTCAGCTTGGTCGGATCGCTGACCTTGGCCGACAGAACGGTCGTGCTGGTCGCATTGTTGCGGTAGTCGGCGCCGATGACGGGATCGGGTAACTTGAAGAAGTCGGTCCCCATGTCGCCATTCAAGTCCTGGCCCAGCTTGTGCTGTTCATTGAAGGTGGAAGCCAGTGCGATGGCGACCTTGCCCAGCGAATTCTGGATGCGGTCCAGGCTGCCGCTGCGGAATTCCAGCAAGCCGCCCAGCGCGCCGCCGCTGAGGGAGCTTTCCGACAGTTTGCTGACGCTCGAGCCCGTCACATAGCCGATGTCCAGGCGGTTCGGGTCCGTCGGCGACGGCGTGGTGGCCAGTTCAAAGTTCTTGTCGCCCACCACCAGCGGCTGGCCCGAGCCGATCGAAACGGTAATCGAATTGCCGGCGCCAGGCTGAACCGTTGCCTTGACGTATTTGTTCAGTTCCGTGATCAACTGGTCGCGCTGGTCCAGCAAGTCGTTGGGCTGATTGCTTTCATTCACGGTCAGGTTGGTAATCGAGGTATTCAGTTCCGCGATCTGCTTGGCGTAGGAATTGATCACCTTGACGTTCGACGTGATCTGCGAATTGACGCCGTCGCCAATCTCCGTCAGGCGCGCGCTGAGGCCCTGGAAACGGGCCGTCAGCGAGTTTGCGCTCGACAATAATGCCTGGCGCGACGAGACGGACGAGGGATTCGAGCTGAAATCCTGCACGCCCTTGAAGAAATCGGCCATCGCCGGCGACAGCCCGGCCGTCGGGTCCGCCAGCATATTGTCGATCTGCGTGATCTGCGTGTAATACGCGTCGAGCGAACTGGTGGCCGACTGCGCGGCATTCACCTGGGCCGCCATGAAACCGTCGTACTGGCGCTTGACTTGCGATACCTCGGTACCATTCCCAACAAAGCCATAACCGGCATTGTTGAACTGCGCCGTCTGCTGCAGCACCACCTGGCGGTTGTAACCGTCCACGTTGGCATTGGTGATGTTATGCCCGGTCGTCGACAGGCCCACCTGCGCTGCAAGCAAACCGCTCTTACCGATGCTGAGTAGATTCGAAGTCATGGTGTCTTATTGGTTACCGTCAAATGTATTTACGGCAGCCGCGGCGAAAACTTGAAGCGCGCGGCTTGCACGGGGGGCAAGGCGGGGCGTCAGCCGACCAGAGAATTTTTAATGATTTTTGTCAATTTGGCAGCGTAATTCGGGTCCGTCGCATAGCCGGCTTTCTGCAATCCCTGGGCGAAGGTGCTGGCGTCGCCCGCGCTCGCCAGGACTTTTTCGTAGCGTTTGTTGTTGGTAATCAACTGCGCATAATCCTTGAAGCTGTCCGCATAGCTGTCATAGGCGCGGAATTTTTCCACCTTGCGCTGCGCCTTGCCATTCACGTATTCCGTGGTGACGGCTTCCGTGACCTTGCCCTTCCAGTCGCTGGAAGCCTTGATGCCAAACAGGTTGTGGCTGCTGCTGCCGTCGCGGCTGATGATTTCGCGCTTGCCCCAGCCCGTTTCCAGCGCCGCCTGGCCCAGCATGAACTTGGCCGGGATGCCCGTGGCGCGGCTGGCTTCTTCCGCATGCACGCCCAGCTTTTCCTGGAAGGCGCGCACGTGCGGCGCCTGCGTGGCGTTGGCCTTGTCGCTCAGGGTCTTGCCGGCGGCGGCGCTGCCGGCCCCCTCGGCAAGGGCGCCCTGCTGCTGGCGGAAGGCGGCCAGCGCCTGCGCCATGCTCGAGGAACGGGGCGACGGCGCTTCGGCGCCATCGGCGGCCAGCGCCTGGTTCGACGACGACAATTGGCGGATCAGCACGTCCGCCAGGCCCGTGCCCCGCTTGGCCAGGTTCTGGCTCGTCTGCTGGTCCAGCATCGAGGTGTACATCTTGCTTTGCTGGCTATCCATGATGCCGTCCTGCGGCGTGGCTTCGCGCATGCTTTTCATCATCATGTTGATGAACATGGCTTCGAATTGCGTGGCCGCCTCTTTCAGGGCGGCGGGGTCCTTCGCCTTGGCGGACTGGCGCAAGCCATCCATGCCTTTCACGTCATAGGCGGCGGTATTGCTGAGGTCGGTTTGACTGA
This sequence comes from Janthinobacterium kumbetense, assembly GCF_023703445.1. Lineage (NCBI taxonomy): Bacteria > Pseudomonadati > Pseudomonadota > Betaproteobacteria > Burkholderiales > Oxalobacteraceae > Janthinobacterium > Janthinobacterium kumbetense. Next base: position 304,144 of record NZ_JAMQGR010000006.1, on the reverse strand, counting down.
TCATGGCGTGTCCATCAAATGATTTCAAGTTCGGCGCGGAGCGAACCGGCCGCCTTCATCGCCTGCAGGATGGCCAGCAAGTCTTGCGGCGAAGCGCCGATGGCGTTGAGGGCCTTGACCACGTCGGACAGCGAGGCGCCGCCCTTGACCAGCATGACCTTGCCCGGTTCCTTCTTGATATCGATCTGCGCCGTCTGCGTGACCACCGTGCGCCCGCCCGACAAGGGGGCCGGCTGGCTCACTTGCGGCTCGACATTGATGGTGACGGACAGGTTGCCGTGCGAAATGGCGCACGTTTCCAGGGTCACGGACTGGTTCATCACGACGGAACCGGTGCGCGCATTCATGATGACCTTGGCCGCCAGGCGGGCCGGGTTGACTTCGATGCTTTCCAGCTGGCCCAAAAAGGACACGCGCTGGTCGCTGCCGCTCGGCGACTGCACCTGGATCACGCGGCCGTCGAGCGCGGCGGCCGTGCCGGCGCCGTAGCGGCTGTTGATGGCGTCGACCACGCGGCTGGCGGTGGCGAAATCGGTGGCGTTCAATTCCAGGCGGATGGTGTTGTTGGCGCCCAGCGCCGAAGGCACGCTGCGCTCGACGGTAGCGCCGCCCGAGATGCGGCCCACGCTCAGGTGATTGATGACGACTGAACTGCCGGCCGCCTGCGCGCCCACGCCGCCCACCAGCACGTTGCCCTGCGCCATGCCGTACACCTGGCCATCGGCGCCCTTCAATGGCGTCATCAGCAAGGTGCCGCCGCGCAAGCTTTTCGCATTGCCCATCGACGACACCGTCACGTCGAGCAACTGGCCCGGCTGGGCAAACGCGGGCAAGGCCGTCGTCACCATCACGGCGGCCACGTTTTTCAGCTGCAAACTAGTGCCTTGCGGCAAGTTGATACCCTGCTGCTGCAGCATCGCCGCCACGCTCTGGATGGTGAACGGGGTTTGCGTGGTCTGGTCGCCGCTGCCGTCGAGACCGACGACGAGGCCATAGCCCATCAGCTGATTCTGGCGCACGCCGGCAATGCTGGCCAGATCCTTGATGCGTTCGGCTTGCGCCACGGGCGCCAGCAGGGAAATGGCCAGGCCGAAAATGGCGAGAAAGCGGGGAAAGGTCGACGTTGCCATGATCAGAACGGCAACAGGCTGAGGAAGAAGCGCGACGCCATCGAGGCCATTTCGGCGCGGTCGATCTGGCTGTTGGTGCGGTATTCGACGCGCGCTTCGGCCACCTGGGTCGAGGGCACGACATTGCCCGTGCCGATGGTGTCCGGATTGACCATGCCCGAGAAGCGGATGAATTCCGTGCCCTTGTTCATGGCGATCTGTTTTTCGCCGGCGACGATCAAGTTTCCGTTTGGCAATACTTCGATCACCGTCACGCCGATGGTGCCGGAAAACGTGTTGCTGGCGGACTGGTTGTCGCCGTCGGCAAATTTCGTCGCGCCATTCGCCGCCACGGTGCCGCCGAAACGGCCCTGGGCGAAGCCCGGCGTGGAAAAGCCCACGCTGCCGGACTTGTTGCCGGAACTGGCACCCGCCTTGACGGCATTCGTGCGCTCGGTGATGGCGATCGTCATGGTGTCGCCCACGTGGCGCGCGCGGCGGTCTTCGAAGGCGGGACGGTAGGTCGACGGCTGGTAGATGGAACCGTTGTTGACGACCACGGGTTCCGGCATCGGCGCGCGCGTGGTGGTGGGATATTGCACGATGGACGTAGGCGTGATGGCGCAGCCGGACAGCAGGACTGCAGAGAACAAAGCGATGATGGGGTATTGCATGGCGAACCTCCGCTGCCATCCGGCGGCGGATGGCATGACGACTATGAAAATTAAAGTTGCGACAATTTCTGCAGCATTTGATCGGATGTGGTGATGGCCTTGCTGTTGATCTCGTAGGCGCGCTGCGTCTGGATCATGTTGACCATTTCCTCTGCCACGTTGACGTTCGACGTCTCGATATAGCCCTGCATCAGCACGCCGGCGCCGTTCGTGCCCGGGGTGTTGGTTTGCGCCACGCCGGAGGCGCCCGTTTCCATGTACAGGTTTTCGCCCTTCGATTCCAGGCCGGCGGGATTGACGAAGGTGGTCAGTTGCAACGAGCCGATTTGCGATGGCGCAACAGTGTCGGGCAAGGTGACGGAGACGGTGCCGTCGCGCGCCACGGTCAGGCTCAGCGCATTGGTCGGCACGGTGATGGCGGGCTGGATGACGAAGCCTTCCGAGGTGACGAGCTGGCCGTTGGCGTCCGTCTGGAACGAGCCGTCGCGCGTGTAGGCGGTGGCGCCGTCCGGCATCAGCACCTGAAAGAAACCGGTGCCGTTGACCATCACGTCGCGCGAATTGCCCGAGGCCTGGGGATTGCCCTGCGTATGAATGCGTTCGGTCGCCACGGTGCGTACGCCCGTGCCGATCTGCAAACCCGATGGCAGCTGGGTCTGCTGCGACGATTGCGCGCCCGGCTGGCGCACATTTTGATACAGCAAGTCCTCGAACACGGCGCGCGACTTCTTGAAGCCGGTGGTGCTGACGTTGGCCAGGTTATTGGCGATCACGTCCATCTGCGTTTGCTGCGCTTCCAGGCCGGTCTTGGCAATCCAAAGGGAACGAATCATGATATTTCTCCAATAACAGCGCTAACCAGCCCTGTAGACTATTTCTATGCGACCATTATGCGGTGGCCCCCATCAATTCAAAGCGAGGATCTGGGTGGCTTTCGCCGCGTTATTCTCGGCATTCTTCAACAAGCTCATTTGCGTTTCGAACTGGCGCGCCAGGGCGATCATGCTGACCATCGAGTCGACGGGACTGACATTGCTGCCTTCCAGAGCACCGGTGGTCAGCTTGACGGCCTGGTCGGCCTGCGCCACCGTGCCATCCTTCAGGCGGAACAGGCCGTCGTCGCCGCGCACCAGTTGCTGCTCGGGCGGGTTGACCAGCTTGATGCGCCCCAGCACCGTCGAGGGGCCGGGCGGCACGTCCGTGGAAATCGTGCCCACCGTGCCATCGCTGGCGATGGCCACCGTCACGCCGGGCGGAATCGCCATGGGGCCCGTATCGCCCTGCACCATCAGCCCGCCCTGCGTTTGCAGCATGCCGTTTTCATTGAGTTTCAAGGCGCCGTTGCGCGTGTAGGCTTCGGAACCGTCGGCCGACTGCACCGCGATCCAGCCGCCGTTTTCCACGGCCACGTCGAGCGCGCGGCCCGTGTGCTGCATGGGTCCTTGCGTGAAATCGGAACCGACCGTCGAATCGACGACGAAGGCGCGCGTCGGCATCATGCCGTCGGCCACCACGGGCACGGCGCGGAACGAGTCGAGCTGGGCACGGAAACCCGTGCTGGTGGCGTTCGCCAGGTTGTTCGCCGTGGTCGCCTGCTTGTCGAGGATGTGCTTGGCGCCCGAGCCGGCGGTGTAGATGAGACGGTCCATGTGTTTTCTCCGTGCAAAACGAAAGCCGGGAGCAGTCCGAAAGAACCGCTCCCCTTACTCTTAACGCAGGTTGACTAAGGTTTGCAGGACGGAATCCTGCGTCTTGATGGTCTGCGCATTCGCCTGGTAGGCGCGCTGGGCCGTGATCATGTTGACCAGCTCCGCCGTCAGGTCGACGTTCGACACTTCCACGGCCGAGGCGCGCAAGTTGCCCAGGGTGCCAGTCTTCGGCTCGCCCGTGATGGGCTTGCCCGAGGCCGAGCTTTCCACCCAGGCGTTGTTGCCCAGCGGCTCCAGGCCGTTCGGGTTGGTAAAGTTGCTCAACACCACTTGGCCCAGGGCGCGCGTCTTGCCATTGTTGTACTGGCCCTGGATGACGCCGTCGTCACCGACGATGAATTGGCTCAGCTGGCCCGCCTTGTAGCCGTCCGCTTCCGTTTTCTTTTCCGCCGTGGCGGTGCCCAGCTGGGTCGACTTCGTGAAGTCGACCTGGACCGACAGGGTCGCATTCGCGCCCGTGGCCGGGAAGATCGGCAGGTTGACGGTGACGGGCAAGGTTTGCGGCGGCGTCAGGGCCAGCATGGCGGCCCGGTCCAGGCTGCCGACCGTGTTGAAGACCAGCGAACCGGTCTTGACGGCCGGCACCACGGTCACGGCGCGGATGGCCGCGTCGATCTGGTCGGGCGTGCGGCTCGAGTTGACGCCGTTCGGCACGGCGCTGCCGTAGGTGGCGGCGATGGCGGCCAGTTGCGCCGGCGTGGCGCCCGCGGCGGCGGCGGCGGCCGAGACGGCGGCGCCGACCGCATTGCCATAGGCGACGGCGGCCGTCGTCACATTGGCCGGCACCAGCGGCACGGCCGTGGCGGCGGCCTGGTAGGCGGCGCGCGCGGCCAGCGAGGCTGGGTCCGTCTGCAGGGCGGCGGCGGCCTTCATGCTGGTCACTTCCGTGCCGTCAATGGCCGAGTAGACATCCCAGGTATTGGTGCCCGTCTTGACATAGAAATTGGCCATGTTGTGGGAATTGCCCAGCGAATCGAAGACTTCGACGGGGAACTGCTTGTGGTAGGAGGTGTCGTCCGTCGACTTGAACGGCACCGTGGTCGGCATGGCCGTGTTCGAATTGAGGTTGACTTGCGTATCGACCTTGGTCGTTGCCTGGGGCTTCATGTCCGACTGGTCGATCTGCAGGGGCACGACGGCGCCGGCGACGATCTTGCCGTTGACGTCGGCCGGATAGCCGGTCAGCTGCGCCAGCTGGGCGTTGACGATGAAACCGCTCTTGTCGACCTGGAACTGGCCATTGCGCGAATACTGGATGGCGCCGTTGACGCTGGTACGGAAGAAACCGCCGCCATTGATGGCGATATCGAGGGGATTTTGCGACGTTTCCAGGTTACCCTGGTTAAATTGCTGGGCGATTTGCGAGACCGACACGCCGATCCCCGCCTGGTTGCCGCCCACGCCATACAGCGAGTTGGCATAAATGTCGGCGAACTGGGCCTGCGACTGCTTGAAACCCACGGTCGACGAGTTGGCGATGTTGTTGCCGATGACGTCCAGCGATTTGGCGGCGCCATTCAAGCCGCTCAGGCCTTGTTGGAAAGACATTGTGTTCTCCTGGTAGAAATTAGGGGTAGAGGGTCACGCTAAGGGGAAGCGGCTTACAAAATCTGTTTCACGTCGGCCATGGTGATGCTGCCCACGCCCGGCACATTCAATTTCACGCCATTGGCGCCCGTCGACACGCTGGCGACCGAACCGAACATCAGCGCCGTCGCATCCTTGAGCTTGGTGCCGCCGCGCGTCGCTTCTACGGCAAAGGTGTAGGCGCCGTCGGCCAGCACGACCGGCTTGCCATCCTTGTCGAGGTCGGCGGTGGAACCGTTCCAGCCCAGCGGCAAGGTGCCCGCCGGCTGGGCGCCCAGGTCGATGGAATGGACTTCCTTGCCATCCTTGTAGATGACGACCTTGACCTTGTCGGCGGCCGTGGCCAGGTCCACGCCCAGCAGCGCGGCGCTCTTGCTCAGGTTGATGTCCTTGCCCGCCGTCAAGACGCCATGGCCGATGATGTTGGCCGCCTGCATCGATTCGGCTTGCTGGTAGCTGGCTTTCAAGCTTTCCACGGTGGTATTGAGCTTGTTGACGCCCGTCACCGTCGACAGCTGGGCCAGCTGGCTGGTCAGCTGTGCATTGTCCAGCGGATTCATCGGGTCCTGGTTTTTCAGCTGGGTAACCAGCAGGGTGAGGAATTTGTTCGTTTCCGCTTCGACGCTGCCGGCAGCGGCCGTCGTCTTCTTCGGATTCATCGTCGCCATCAGGTCGGTGGTGACGGAAGTGTTCGTGTCGATGGTTGCCATAATGATCAGTCAGCCTTACTGGCCGAGGGTGAGGGTTTTCAGGAGCAGCGACTTGGCCGCGTTCATGGTTTCCACGTTGGTCTGGTACGAGCGCGAGGCCGACAGCATGTTGACCATTTCGTCGACCGTATTCACGTTGGGCATGGTGACGTAGCCCTTCTCGTCGGCCAGCGGGTTCTTCGGGTCGTAGACCAGCTTCATCGGCGACGGGTCCTCGATCACCTTCTGCACCTTGACGGCCGTGGCGCCGTTGGCCATGGGCACGGCTTCGAACACCACCTGCTTGGCGCGGTAGGCTTCGCCCGTGGCGCTGGTGGCGCTGTCGGCATTGGCCAGGTTGCTGGCCACCGTGTTCAGGCGCTGCGCCTGGGCGCTCATGGCCGAACCGGAAACATTGAAGATATTAAATAGCGACATGATTATTGTCCTCCCTGGATGGCCGTCAGCATGCCCTTGATCTGCGAATTGAGGAACGTCACGGCCGCCTCGTAGCGGATGGCATTGTCGGCAAACGCGTTGCGCTCGAGATCCATGTCGACCGTATTGCCGTCGACGGCGCCCTGGGCCGGCGCGCGGTACAGCAGCGGCGTGCCGTCGGCCAGGGTCTCGACCTTGCCGCCGCCGGCTGCGCCCGCAGCTGCGGCCACGCCCTTGCCCGGCATATGCTGCGGTGCCGTGCCCTTCAGGGCCGGCGGCACGCCATCCTTGCGCGCCATCGCCCCCTTCAGGGCGGCGGCGAAATCGACGTCGCGCGCCTTGTAGTTGGGCGTGTCGGCATTGGCGATATTCGAGGCGAGCAATTCCTGGCGCGTCGAGCGCAGGCTCAGCGCCGTCTCGTTGAAGCGCATGTAATCGTCGAGTTTCCCTATCATGTCAGGCTCCGGAAAGATCTGCCACTGGCGCCCGAGATGGCGGAAGGATGGCGGATTAGTGATGACAGGAAACATAGTAAGGTGCCCACCAGCAAGACCATCGCCGGATCAGACCGTACTTTTACCCCTTAATCGGCGCTTCGAACGGGGCGGCACGCACTATCATGGCACTATTCCAGAGGCCTATCACCATGAAAACACCGCTCGCTTTCTTCTTTGCTTTTGCCGCCCTGCCACTGCTGGCGCAGGCGCAAAACGCCGGCCGGCAAACGCCGGAAGCGCTGCGCAACAGCGTGGAACAATTCCTGCAAGTTCAAAGCAACGGCTTGCCCGGCAAGGTGACTGTCACCGTCGGCGCCGTCGATCCGCGCCTGAACCTGGCTGCCTGCCCCGCGCCGCAGGCGTTCATGGCGCCGGGCGCGCGCGCCTGGGGCAAGACCACCGTCGGCGTGCGCTGCACGGCGCCCTCCAGCTGGACTATTTATTTGCAAGCGAACGTGGCCGTCGTCGGCGACTACGTGGCCAGCGCTGTGCCGCTGGCGCAAGGACAAGCCATCGACGCCAGCCAGCTGGTGACGATGCAGGGCGACCTGGCCGCATTGCCGGCAGGCATCGCCACCGACATGGCCCAGGTCGTGGGCGCCAGCACGAATATTTCCTTGCCGCCAGGCACGCCGATGCGCCTCGACACCCTGCGCCGCAAACCGGTGGTGATGCAAGGCCAGCTGGTGCGCGTCGTTTCGAGTGGCAACGGTTTCCAGGTGGCATCAGAAGGACGCGCCATCGGCAGCGCCGGCGATGGCCAGACGGTGCAGGTACGCACGCAGAGCGGCCAGCAGATCAGCGGCGTGGCGCGGGCTGGCGGCCTGGTGGAGGTGGCGTTTTAAACACGGATGGACAGCGATATTGTGGTCTGGCGCACTAAAGTTTCGGCAAAAGGTGCCGATAATGACACATATCCCGGAGTTTTTTGACTTCGACCAGACGAGGATCACGCTGTGAAAATTACCGATAACACCATTAAAAGCAATCCCGGCCTGCCGGTGGCGCCCGCGAGTACCTCCGGCGCCCGGAATGCCGAGAAAGCCCAGGCAACACCGACAACGTCGGACAATGTACGCCTGTCGCCGCAAGGACAGGCATTAGCGGCCAGTGCAACTGCCGGCAGCGGCGCCGTGTTCGACACGAAAAAAGTCGAACGCATCAAGCTCGCGATCGCCGACGGCCAGTTCCAGGTCAACTCAGAAAAAGTGGCGGACGGTCTCCTCGACACGGTCAAGGACTTGCTGCACTCACGAAATAGATAGGTTCCCTCATGCAATCAGTGACTCCGTTTTCCAGCCTGCGCGACGAGCAACAGCTCATGACCACATTGCTGGCATTGATGAAAGAAGAACAGCGGCATCTGGTTGCGGCTGACATCGATGCAATCACGGAGCTCACGGCGCGCAAGACGGCACTGGTAGGACAATTGAGCCAGCTGGCGGCGCAACGCCACCAGGCGCTGGCGGCAGCCGGTTTCACGGCGGCCGAAGCGGGCATGGAAGACTGGCTGGTCGGCGCCAATGAAGCCGACGCGGCGCCCCTGTGGAAAGCCCTGCTCGAGACGACGCGCGAAGCCAAGGAACAAAACCGCCTGAACAGCCTGCTCGTCAACAAGCACATGCTGCACACGCAAGGCGCCCTGAACGCCATGCGCCCCCCGGCCCAGAGCGGCAATTTCTACGGTCCCAGCGGCCAACCGACGACGAACACGGCCAGCCGGCGCGTCGTCATCGGCTGATTTCCCCTAGTTAACAGCAATCCGCCGGCAAGGCGCAGCCGCCTTGCCCTTCAACCGTGCGCGGCACGCCCCGCATGCTGGCGGTATTTCGCCACGATGGCTTGCGCCCTGGCGCTGGCGGCCGCCTGCTGCTCCGGCGTCAGTTCCGCCTGCAGCCAGTGCCAGTATTCATCCTGGTAGGGATTGGTGACGCCGGGCGCGAGGATGTCGTCGTAGACCTGGCGCAGCGCCAGCAGGTAGCCATATGCTTGCGGCGCATCTTTCTGCACCACCTCGCCATCGCGCAGATACGCCATCATCAGGGTAGCCACGCTGGTCAGCTCCGCCTCGTCCGCCTGCGCCGTCAGCTGGGCGATCGCTTGCCGCTTCCACGCCTGCACCAGCGGATCGTCGGGACGGTTGCGCAGCGCGCTGCGGTCGCCGAACGGCCCTTCCGACAGGAAGATAGTCGCCGCGCCGGGCACGCCCGCCCTGGCGGCAGTCGCCAGGTAGCCGAGGCGCTCCTCGCGCTGGCGCTGCGTCAGGCCCGCGCACAGCTGCTGCTGGGCGGCTTTTTCCTGCGCCGTCATCTCGCGCCCCAGCTCGAATTCCAGCCCCGGCAAGCGCCTTTCTTTCTCAAATGAAATGCAGTCGTCGAGCAGATTGTAGGCCGCATACGCGTCTTCCGGCTTGCCGCTGGCCGCCAGGCGCGCGAGCTGCTGCGCCAGGGTGACGGGCATCGGCGCGGCATCGGCGACCGGGCTGGCATCGATATTCAGATACGATTCCAGGCTGCGTCCCGCCGGCGCGCCAGGGGCGGAGACGGCGGCAGCGTCCGGCGCGCCGCTCTCGGGTGCGGGCCAGTACGCGAGCGCCAGCGCTGCCGCGATGGCGGCGGCGATGGCCAGGCCGGTGAATTTGACGTTCATGGTGAGGAAGCGCGTGGATGGGAAACGCACGTTACCACAGGCGCGCGGCGGCGGGCCGCACGCCTCCGCACGCTCAGCCGCCGGCCTTTTTCGGCTGGTGGCCCAGCTTGACCAGCGCGGCCAGGATGGCGTCCACATGGTCGCCCTGCACTTCGATCACGCCATCCTTGACGGTGCCGCCCGAGCCGCACTGCGTGCGCAACTGCTTGCCCAGCAGGGCCAGCGCGACGGCGTCCAGCGGCAAGCCCTTGACCACGGTGACGCTCTTGCCGCCACGGCCCTTGGTCTGGCGCGAGACGCGCACCACGCCATCGCCCGCAGGCGCGGCCTTCGCTTGCGCCTTGCACGCGCACTGCGCCAGCGGCTGGCGGCAGGCGGGACACATGCGGCCCGTTTCAGTGGAATAGACGAGACCGCCCAGGGAGCTGCTTTTCATGAGGGAACGATAAAAGAGGAAGAAAGCGCGATTGTACCAAGCGGCAGCCCGCAGTTGACGAGCGTCAGTTGGCCGGCGCAGGCGCCACGGGCGCCGTCGGCACTTCCGTCACCGTTTCGGGGATGCCCGACAAAATCGTCACGGCGACCCGGCGGTTGCGCGCGCGCCCTTCCGGCGTGGCGTTCGGCGCCACGGGGATATTGTCGGCGTGGCCCACGGCCGTCAGGCGCGACGCCTTGACGCCGCTGGCGATGAACAGGCGCACCACGGCGCTGGCGCGCGCGGCCGACAACTCCCAGTTCGAGGCAAAGGTCGAATTGCTGATCGGCTGCACATCCGTATGCCCTTCCACCTGCACGTCGTGCGTGTCGTCCTTGAGCAGCACGGCCACGGCGCGCAAGGCCTGGTCCGATTCCGCCGTCAAGCCCGCCGCGCCCGGGTCGAACAGCACGCTGGCATTGATTTCCACGCTCACGCCGCGGCTCGTCTGCGTGACCCGCACCTTGCCTTCCTTGACCAGCGGCGCCAGGGTTGACGTCAGGTCCTGCGCCAGGCGCGTCATGTGTTCGCGCTCGCGGCGGATGGCTTCCGTGCGGCGTTTCAGGGCGGGGTTCGGCAACGGGATCGCCTGCGGCGCTTCCATGATGATGGGCGGCGCGCCCTTTTCCAGGCTGAAGGCCTGGCCGATGGCGTTCTGGAAGACGCGGTATTTGCCTTCGTTGACTTGCGAAATCGCATACATGACGACGAAGAAGGCGAACAGCAGGGTGATGAAGTCGGCGTACGAGATCAGCCAGCGGTCCTGGTTGTCCGGTTCCTCGTCATACTTCCTGCGCGCGCGCCGCATCATGGTCAATGCTCGTGCAAGAGGCTGGACACGCGCTCTTCGATGATGCGCGTGTGGTCGCCCGTGGCGATGTCGTACAGCACGGCGGCCGTGATTTCATATTGCACCACTCGGCGCGAAACGATGGCCTTGAGTTTATTGGCCACCGGCAGGAACAGCAGGTTGGCCAGGCCCACGCCGTAGATGGTGGAGACGAAGGCCACGGCGATGCCGCCGCCCAGCTTGCTGGGGTCGGTGAGGTTTTCCATCACGTGGATCAGGCCCAGCACGGCGCCCAGGATGCCGATTGTAGGCGAATAGCCGGCCGCCGATTCCCACACCTTGACGGCCTGGCGCTCGGCCATTTCATAGGCGGAGATTTCCACGTCGAGCAGCTGGCGCAGCTTGTCGGGCGCGATGCCGTCGACGATCATGCGCAAACCCTTGGCGTTGAAGCGGTCGGCCGTGTTTTCCATCAGGCGCTCGAGCGCCAGCGGGCCGTCGCGGCGCGCCGTCAGGCTCCATTGCCCGATGTCGCGCGCCAGCGCGGCGCGCGTATCGGATGGCGGCAGGAAGACCCAGCGCAGCATTTCCAGGCCGCGGACAAAAGTGCGCAGCCGCGTCTGCAGCAGCACGGCGCCGAAGGTGCCGACGATGACGATGGCAAAGGCGGCCGGCTGCAGCAGGGAGGCCATCTTGCCGCCTTCCAGTGCCTGGCCGACCAGCAGGCCGGCCAGCGCCAGCGCCAGCCCGATTACGCTGGACCAGTCCACGCCAGCTCCCTCAAGGTTGCGCGCAGGCGCGCGACGGCCTGGGTATGCAGCTGCGAGACGCGCGATTCGGATACGCCCATCACCGCGCCGATCTCCTTCAGGTTCAGCTCTTCTTCGTAATACAGGCCCATGAGTATTTTCTCGCGTGGCGGCAGCGCGTCGATGGCATCGATCACGGATTGCCGGAAATCGGTATCGAGCAGGGAACGCAAGGGGTCGCTGTCCTCGTCCACGCAGTGGCGGTCGAGGAAGCTGTCATTGCCGTCCGGGTCATGAAAGTCTTCGTAGTACACGAGCTGGTGGCCGCCGCCGTCGCCCAGCATTTCCTGGTAGTCGGCCAGCGACATTTTCAGCAGCTTCGCCACTTCCGACTCCGTCGGCGGATGGCCGAGGCGCTGCTGCAGGGTGCTCATCGCCTCTTCGATCTTGCGCATGTTCTGGCGCATGCTGCGCGGCAGCCAGTCGCTGGTGCGCAATTCGTCGAGCATGGCGCCGCGGATGCGCAGCACGGCATACGTCTCGAACTGCGCGCCATGCGTCTCTTCATAGCGCGTAATGGCATCGAGCAGGCCGATCATGCCGGCCTGGATCAGGTCATCGACCTCGACCGAAGGCGGCAATTTCGCCTTCATATGGTGCGCCAGACGCTTCACCAGCGGAATGTGCTCCGTCAGCAAATAGTCCTTGTTCGATTTCCCTTTGACCGTGTACATAGGCTGCTTATTGTTTTCTCATCTTATCTGGTGCTGCGGTTCGATTCAGGCGCTGAACTGGTGCGGGCTCCCCGTCTGGTACAAGGTGCCGCCAAGCACCGGCGCCGCCGAACGGGCCAGCCGCTCGGCCAGTCCGCGAAACGCCACCGACGCTCCCGCCAGCGGAAACGCGTCGACCACGCTGCGGCCCAGCCGCGCCGCGCGGTGCAGATACTCGTCGGCAGGCACGGAACCCATCGAAGTGAGCTTCACGGCCAGGTAGCGGCTTGCCGCCTGCGCCATATTATCGTATACCACTTTTGCTTCGGATTCGGAAGCGCCGGTGACGAGAATGCCGAACGGACGGCGTCCCAGTTCCTGGCTCAGGCGCTTGATCAGGCAGTACGCCGCCTTGATCGAGGTGGCGCTGGTCGAGACTTGCACGACGATATCCGACGATGCCATCAGCGGCACGGGGAAGCACGCGCCCTCGTCCGCCACGACGCCGTCAACCAGCACGATGCCGCTCTGGCGCGCCAGCACGTCGAACGTCTTGCCCAGGCGGCGCAGTTCATCCTCGCCCGCATAATCCATGCTGTCCATCAAATGGTTGCGCGCGCCCAGGCTGGCCACGCCGAAACCTTGCGGCACCTGGTGGATGACCTGGTTCAAGCCGCACTGCTGGCGCGCCACGTCGCGCAGGCTGGCGCCGTGCGCCAGTCCCAGACGCGATGCCACGCCATCGCTGCCGCCGCTGGCGTCGAGCAGCAGCACGTCATTGCCGCCGTAGACGAGCGACGCGCCCAGGTTGACCAGCATGGCGCCCTTGTCGTCCTGCGGCGTGGCCGAGAGGAACGTCATGACGCGCGGCTGCGGGCCGGCCAGCATGCGGCGCAAGCCTTCGGCCTGGTCGAAATCGAAATTAGCCAAGGTGCACCCCGCGCGCTTCATTGTTGCGGGCGGCCGCCTGCGCCATCAGCAGCGGCAGTTCGGCGTCGGAAAACTGCGTCGCCGCCGCATCGCGCTTGAGCTTGAAGGCACGGTCGATCAGGTAGCCGCGGTCGGCCAGGTACAGGTCTTCCGGCACGCGCTGGCCGTTCGACACATAAAACAGGTTCAGCTTCTGGCGGATCACCACGTCGAGCACATTGCCGATCGAGGCCGCTTCATCGAGCTTGGTCATGATGCAGCCGGCCAGGCCGCTGCCCTGATACGCGCGCACCACTTCATTCAACGTTTCCTGCGTGGCCGTGGAGTTCAGGCACAGCAGGCGCTTCACGTCGGCGCCGGCGCCCGACAGCATGGCCACCTGTTCCGTCACCATCTGGTCGCGCTGACTCACGCCCACCGTATCGATCAGCACCGTGTGCTTGTTCTTCAATTCTTTCAGGGCGATGCGCAAGTCCGCCTCGTCCTTCACCGAATGCACCATCACGCCGAGGATCTTGCCGTAGATGCGCAACTGTTCATGCGCGCCGATACGGTAGGCATCCGTGGTGATCAGGGCCAGCTTTTCCGGGCCGTGGCGCATCACGCAGCGGGCCGCCAGCTTGGCCGTGCTGGTGGTCTTGCCGACGCCCGTCGGGCCCACCAGGGCAAACACGCCGCCCTGCTCCAGCATGGCGTCTTCATTGGCCACAGTATTCAGGTTACGGCTGAGGACCGTCTTGATCCAGCGCATGCTTTGCGCGCCATCGAGGCCGGCCGGCAGCTTGTCGATCAGGTAGCGCGCCAGGCTGGCCGAGAAGCCGGCCGCCAGCATTTCGCGCAGCACGACGGCTTTTTGCGGCTCGCGCTGCTGCGTCGAACCCCACGAGATTTCCGCCAGCTGGGTTTCCATCATGCCGCGCATGGCGCGGATTTCATTCATCATGCCGCTCATCTCGGCGGCGGCGTTTTCCTTGACGTGCGCCAGCGCGCTGGCCATCATCTGCTGCATGCGGGCCATGTCCACTGGCTCGGAGGCAGCCTGGCGCGGCGCGGCAGGACGTGGCGCGGCCGGGCGCTGGGCCGGGGCGGCCGGACGCTGCGGCGTGGCGAACTGGGTCTGCAACTGGGGACGGGGCTGGGCCATTTCGGAGGCGGCCGGCGGCGAGGCCAGCGAAGCGGCATCGTCATTGGCCAGCGCGAGGATTTCCACCACGCCATCGGCCTGGCGGTTCGACAGGATCACGGCATCGGGGCCCAGCGCTTCGCGCACCTTGCGCAGCGCATCGCGCGACGAGGCGCCCGTAAATTTCTTCACATTCATGACCGGCCTCCCAGGGCGGGGGTGGCGCAATATTGGCTGAACTGTGTGACCATCGTCGACTCCTGTTGCTTGAGTGCTGTCTTCCACATGGACACAGATCACCCGGACAGTTTCCATTATTAGCGATGCTTACAGGAAATGATCGAAGGAACAGGACGGGAAAGTACCCGTTATTCAGTTTGCCGAGAGGAAATTGATGTTTATTTGACCAAAGACAAGGGCTGGGGTCAGACCCGGCGGGTCTGACCCCGGTACTAATGCTGCCAACTATTGTGCCCCCACCAGCGCCGTGACGCGGATGGTCTTGGTTTCCGGCACTTCCGCATGCGACAGCACTTTGAGCTGCGGCAAGGCGCGGCGCAGGAAGCGCGACAACAAGGCGCGCAGCGGCGCCGGCACCAGCAGCACGGGCGTCAGGCCCAGCGCTTCCTGTTGCTGGGCAGCCAGGCCCGCCTGGTGCGCGATGGTGTCGGCCAGGCCCGGCTCGATGCCGGCGCCGTCGCCGCCATTGCCCATCGCCTGCATCAGCAGCCGCTCCAGGCGGCTGTCGAGGGTCATCACGGACAGTTCGGCCGAGCCGGGGAACAGTTGCTGCACGATGGCGCGGCCCAGGGCCACGCGCACCAGCGCCGTCAGGTCGTTCGGGTCTTGCGTGCTGACCGTATGCTCGGCCAGGGTTTCGATGATGGTGCGCATGTCGCGGATGTGCACGCCCTCGGCCAGCAGGTTCTGCAGCACTTTTTGCAAGGTCGACAGCGACAGCATCTTCGGCACCAGGTCTTCCACCAGGCGCGGCGACTCCTTGCCCAGGTGGTCGAGCAGCGATTGCACTTCCGCGCGGCCCAGCAGCTCGGAAGCGTGCGAGGTGATCAGGTGGTTCAGGTGCGTGGCCACCACCGTCCCCGCATCGACCACCGTATAGCCCATCGATTGCGCCTGGTCGCGCAGGCTGGCGTCGATCCAGGTGGCGGGCAAGCCGAAGGCGGGGTCGTTCGTGGCCAGGCCGGGCAAGGTGCCGCTGGCCATGCCGGGATTAATCGCCAGGAACTGGCCGTTGAACGCTTCGCCCACGCCCACTTCCACGCCCTTGAGGGTGATGCGGTAGGCGGACGGCTTCAATTCCAGGTTGTCGCGGATATGCACGGGCGGCGCCAGAAAACCCACTTCCTGGGCAAATTTCTTGCGGATGCCCTTGATGCGTTTGAGCAATTCGCCGCCCTGCGTCTTGTCGACCAGGGGAATCAAACGGTAGCCCACTTCCAGGCCCAGGGTATCGACGGGCATGATGTCTTGCCAGCTGGCTTCTTCCTGCTCGGGCGCCACGGTCGCTTGCGGCACTTCGGCCGGCTTTTCGGCCGCCGCTTTTTCCTGCGTGCGCTTCTTGCTGATCAGATAGGCGGAACCGGCCAGCAACGAGGCCAGCAGGATGAAGACCATGTTCGGCATGCCGGGAATCAAGCCCATGCCGCCGATGATGCCGGCGGTGATATATAACACTTGCGGTTTCGCAAACAATTGCCCCACCAGTTGGGTGCCGATGTCCTGTTCGCTGGCCACGCGCGAGACGACGATACCGGCCGCCGTGGAAATGATCAGCGAAGGAATCTGCGCCACCAGGCCGTCACCGATGGCCAGCAAGGTGTAGTTCTTGAGCGCATCGGCAAAGCCCATGTCGTGCTGCAGCAGGCCCACCAGCAAGCCGCCGACGATATTGATGACGGTGACCATGATGCCGGCGATGGCGTCGCCGCGCACGTATTTGCTGGCGCCGTCCATGGCGCCGTAGAATTCCGCTTCCTGCGCCACTTCCGTGCGGCGGCGGCGCGCTTCGTCTTCGCCGATCAGGCCCGCGTTCAGGTCGGCATCGATGGCCATCTGTTTACCAGGCATGGCGTCCAGCGCAAAGCGGGCGCCCACCTCGGCGATACGGCCCGCACCCTTGGTCACGACGGTAAAGTTGATGATCGTCAAAATGATAAACACGACGATACCGACCGTGTAGTTGCCGCCGATCAAGAAGTGACCGAACGCCTCAATCACTTTACCGGCCGCGTCGGCGCCCGTATGGCCTTCCGTCAGCACCACGCGCGTGGACGCCACGTTCAGCGACAGGCGCAGCATGGTCGACACGAGCAGGATGGTCGGGAACGCCATGAAGTCGAGCGGCTTGACCGTGTACAGCGCCGTCAGCAGCACGATGATGGACAGCGCGATATTAAAACTGAAGAAGATGTCGAGGATGAAGGCCGGCAGCGGCAGCACCATCATCGCCAGCAGCATGATGATGATGACAGGCGCGGCGATGCCCTTGCTGGCGTTGCCACCCATTCCGCTGAGCCAGGCTGGCATTCTCAGGCCGTTCATGGTGTACTTCCTTTATTCTTGTCTTCTGCGCCGGCTGCGGGCGGTGTCTGTGAGGCGGGATTCTGCGGGTCGAGCTCGGGCGGCACGTCGAGTTTCTTCGGCTTGTCGGGACGCTCGCCCTGGCCCTTGCCATAGCTGCGCAGCTGGAACACGTAGGCCAGCACTTCGGCCACGGCGCCATACAGCGCCTCGGGAATCTCGTCGCCGATGTCCGTGTGCTTGTACAGCGCGCGCGCCAGGGCCGGCGCTTCCAGGATGGCGACCTTGTGTTCGCCGGCCAGTTCGCGGATCTTCGCCGCCACCTCGTCGACGCCCTTGGCCACCACCTGCGGCGCGCCGCGCGAATTCTCGCCATACTTCAAGGCCACCGCGTAGTGGGTAGGGTTGGTCACCACCACGTCGGCCGTCGGCACGTCGGCCATCATGCGGCGGCGCGACATTTCATGCTGCATCTGGCGGATCTTCGCCTTGATCTGCGGATTGCCGTCCGATTCCTTCGACTCTTGCTTGACTTCCTGCAAGGACATTTTCATCTTGTTGGCGTAATGCCACATCTGGTACGGACCGTCGATGGCGGCGATCAGGCCCAGCGCGCCGACGATCAGCAGGAAAGCCGTGATCAGCAAACTGATCAGATGGGCCGAGCCGGCGCGCAGGGATTCCACCGACAAGCCCAGCACGGCATCTTTTTGATGCTGCATCACCATCCAGGCGACGACGCCCACGACGAGGGTCTTGGCGATGGCCTTGAGCAGTTCCACCAGCGCATTCTTCGAAAACATGTTGCCCAGGCCGCGAATCGGGTTGAGCTTGCCAAAATTGGGTGTAAACGCCTTGGAACTGAACAGCCAGCCGCCCACCAGCACGGGCGAAGCCAGGGCGACGAGCATGATGGCCAGCGCGTACGGCAGGCACGTCAGCAAGACCGAGCCCACGTCGTAGCCGATGCGCAACATCATCGCGTCGGGATTGAGTATCTGTTCCCGGTCCAGGGTCAGCCCGGACACCATGACGGCCGTCAACCGCCGCACGATGGCGTCGCCGGCAAACCACAGGCAGCAGCCGGACGCCATCAACACAGTGAACGTTGCCACTTCACGCGATCGCGGAACGTCGCCTTCCTCACGCGCCTGCTCGAGGCGCTTCGGTGACGCGGCTTCGGTCTTTTCTGCGTCGCTGTCTTCCGACATCAATCAACTCCGGTGAAGTCCTGCAGCCTGGCTAGGCGCAATACGGACTGGGCATGTGGCATTATCGGTTCAATTACCGCAACGCCATCAAGGGAAAAGGAGGGCGAATCCCCTGCTTTTCCTTTGCCTAAATGAAACAAGGCGCCGCAGGCGCCCACTTCAAAGGAGACCGAAAAATGGTCAGGACAAGGCGCAGCCCCGAAGACAGTACGAATAGTACGGCGAGGGGTTGCAACGCAGTCATGGCCATTTTCTCGGGGCTCCTAACGGTTTTTCCTCGCCTCGGCCTGTTTCACGGTCTGCTCGATGGCGCCAAACAGCGACTTGCCGTCATCGCCCAGCATTTCCAGCCGGACGACGTCGCCGAACAGCAAATACGGCGTGCTGGCGACGCCATCGGCGATCATCTCCTGGTTACGTCGCTCAAAAATACTGGAAAATCCCTTCTTGACTTCCTTGTTGGCGACCCCGCCCGCGCTGACCACGCTGCCGGCGCGCGCGTTGCGCGTCTGGCACAGGTGGGCGAGCAATTGCGGGTAATTGAACGCCATGTCAGCGCCCGCGTGGGGCTGGCCCGTCAACTTGCCGTTCAGGCTGCAGCGCAGCGCGTAATGCACCTTGCCGCCGCGCCAGGCGTCCCCCAGCTCGTCGGGCGTGATGGCGACAGGAGAGCACGCCATGGCCGGTTTCGCCTGCAGGAAACCATAGCCACTCGCCTGCTCGTCCGGCGCCAGGTTGCGCAGGGTGATGTCGTTGACCAGCATCAACAGCTTGATGTTCAGGTGCGCCTGGTCCGGCGTCGACCCCATGGCCACGTCGTCCGTGATGGCGGCGATGCCCGCTTCGTAGTCGATGCCCCACTGCTCGTGCGCCAGCACGATCTCGTCCTGGGCGCCCAGGAAATCGTCGCTGGCGCCCTGGTACAGGCGCGGCGCATCGCGCAGATTGGCGGGCGCCTCGCTGCCCGCCGCCTTGCAGGCCCGCTCGATCTGCTGCAGGTAGGCTGCGCCAGCCACGCGCAGGCTGCTGCGCGGCAAGGGCGCCATGCAGTTGGCGGGATCGAATTCGAAGGCGCGATGGCCGCGGCCGCTATTGATGGTCTGGTACAGCAAATCGAGCTGGGGCGCGATGAAACTCCAGTCGTCGAGCGCCTTTTGCAGGGTCGAGGCGATGCCATCGGCCAGATGGGCCGTTTTCAGGTCGCGCGAGACGACAGCCAGCTGGCCGTCGCGCGTGCCATCCTTCAGGGTAGCTAATTTCATGTGCGGGAAACTTCGTCAAATGCAGGCAATGGAGACTAAAGACGCCAAAAAGCCGGGATATCCCCGGCTTTGGCGGTCAGGAAGGGGCTAGGCCAGGAGCGCGATCTGCTCGGGCGTGAGGTAGCACCACTCGCCTTCGGCGATGCCCAGCGATTCCAGGGTCAGGCTGCCGATGGCGGAACGGTGCAGCGCGCTGCAATGGTTGCCGGCGGCGGCCAGCATGCGCTTGACCTGGTGGTACTTGCCTTGCTCGAGCACGATTTCCAGCTGGTGCTCGCCGCGCTTGACGCAGACGAGGGCCGCCAGCGGGGCCGGCTCGTCGTGCAATTGCACGCCGGCCAGCAGCAGGGCCACCAGCTCATCCGTCACGGGCTCTTGCGTGGTGGCCTGGTAAATCTTCGGAACGTGGCGCTTCGGCGACGATTGTGCATGGATAAACGGTCCATCGTCGGACATCAGCAGCATGCCGGTCGTATCGTGGTCGAGCCGGCCGACGGGCTGGACTTCGCGCCAGGTGAATTGTTCCGGCAGCAGGGTCAGCACGCCAGGATGATGGCTGGGCTTGCGCGAGCATTCGAAGTTGGCGGGCTTGTTCAGCGCCAGGTACAGGTGCGCGCGGTACACCCACTCTTCTTCGAACACGTGCAGCACCAGGCCTTCGGTCTCGACGGTGGTGCGGTAATTGGTCTGGGTGACGCCATCGATGACGACATCGCCATCCTCGATGAGGGAACGACAATATTTACGGGTGCCAAAACCCTGCGATTGCAGGATGCGGTCTAGGGATAATTTACTCATGGGCGTGACTTTACCAGAAGCGGCTGGCAGCGTGAAGCAGCGGTGCCTGGCGTCCGCGCGGCGGCCCAGGCGGCACGAAACCATGGTGCACGCAGAAATACCAAAAAGAACAAGGTGAGATTTGGCGAGAAATGGTTGATTCCTTTGAGAAATATCAAGCGCTCGGAATATCGCGTTGATAGACTGAAACTTCGTTAGGAATCCGCCTAACGAGGTTTAGGAATAATAACTAGGCAACGACTGACAAGGACATCGTATGGAGCATACCGATACCATCGCCTTACAAGGCAACATCGCCGACATGCGCCTGCGCATCGCCGCAGAACAGGCGGCCATGCACAAGGTCAGACTCGGCGTGGCGCGCTGGAGCACCGCCCCTGCGCCGCAGGATGCGGACGCGCCGCCATCGCCGGCAAGCCAGAAGCGCTGGCATGCCGAGGCGCAATGTCATTTCATGTGCTGGCTGGAACTGGGCGGTTTTGCGCACGCGGATGCGCAGGCCGACAACGTGACCGCGCCCGCCATGGCGGACATGCCGTCCGACATCGGCAGCAACGTTGACGCCGGTGCAACAGCAGCCAGGGAAACCAGCGCCGCTCCCCTGCCCGTGCACTGCAACGGCTGCGCCGTCTGAGCGCGGCCCATCCGACCAGCCATGCCACGCCCTCGCATGCCTGCCTTGCCAGCACGCCCAACCCCATCCAGCGATACCGGACCATCGAACATGAACGACGCACAAAAGGGAACGGCGGCATTGCGCCGCCGTTCCCAAGCCCCATCGGGACTTTAGTGAGGAATGTAAATTCACTCAAAACCACATCTGCGATGCGGCGAGTAGTTCCAAGACCTGCCAATCAAGTTAGTACTGACAACATAGTTGATATATCGCCCCTCCTTGAAAAGAACTACGCTTTCACTATAGCCCAAGCAGCCCTATTTTCAAGCCAATTTACCACCTTATTGAAAATCATTCTCGACTGGCTTGCCTGCCTGCCAAGAGTGATGTCCTCAGCGCAACGCCGGTTGCGACTGCTGCACGGCCGCCTTCATGGCGCCCGCCCCCATGGCGGCGCCAAACTTCTTCAGCACCCGTTCCGGCAAGCCTTCATGCTGCGTGTAGTCGACGATGTCTTCCGCCTTGACGACGTCGCGCGCCACGCTGTCGACCGTGCCGAAATCGTCGGCCAGGCCCATTTCCACGGCTTTCGCGCCCGTCCAGTACAAGCCGGAGAAGGTATCGGCCGTTTCCTTCAGGCGCTTGCCCCGCCCCGCGCGCACCACGTCGATGAATTGCTGGTGGATTTCATTGAGCATGCCTTGCGCATACGCCTTGTGTTTTTCCGTCAGGGGGCTGAACGGGTCCATGAAGCCCTTGTTCTCGCCCGCCGTCAGCAGGCGGCGCTCGACGCCCACCTTTTCCATCACGCCCGTGAAGCCGAAGCCATCCATCAGCACGCCGATGGAACCGACCACGCTGGCCTTGTTGACGTAGATGCGGTCGGCGGCGGCGGCGATGTAATAGCCGCCCGAGGCGCACATTTCATCGACCACCACATATAAAGGCTTGTCCGGATAGCCCTTGCGCAGGCGCTGCATCTCGTCGACGATCATGCCGGCCTGCACGGGACTGCCGCCCGGACTATTAATATGCAGCACCACGGCCACGGAACCGGCATCGGAAAACGCCTTGTCCAGCGCGGGGATGACGACGGCGGCCGAGCCGCTGCCTTCGGACTCGATGGCGCCGCTGATGTCGATCAGGGCCGTGTGGCGGCCCAGGGTTTCGCTGTCGTCGGCCGTGTTGTAGTCATAAAACACCCACAGGGCGAACAGCACGATCAGCAAGCCGAAGACCTTGAAAAAGATGCTCCAGCGGCGGTGCGCGCGTTGCTCTTGCAAAGTGGCAAATACCAGCTTTTCCAGCACCTCGCGCTCCCAGTGTCCCGCAGGGGCGCCGTGGCCGGCGGCCGGCGCGCTACTGTCCAGCTTGTCATTCGTGTTATCGCTCATGGTTCACTTTGCGTAAATTACAGAAGGCCTGCCCCGGCCTCAGGCCGGCAGCGGCTGGACATACTCGTCGGGTTGCCAGTACAGCTGGCCATCGCGTTCGGCCACGGCGATCGGGCGCAAGCGCCCGCCCTTGCAGGGACCGCCCGCACAGTAGCCGCTTTCCGGCACATAGATGGCGCCATGCGTCGAACACATCAGGTACAAGCCGCTGGACTCGAAAAACTCGCCTTCCGCCCAGTCCAGTTCGATCGGCACGTGGGCGCAGCGGTTCAGGTAGCCATACGCCTTGCCGCCATGGCGCACGACAAAGCCCGTGGTGGTTTCACCGCCGGCCGAGACGGGAAAGCGCACACCCTTGCCGCCATCGGCCACGGCGTCGGCGGCACAGATGAAAACGTCGACAACATCGTTCATCATGCGTGCTCGCTCAGCCATTGATGCAGCTCGGCCACCGTGGCGGCCGAATACAGGGGATTGCAAGCTTGCAACTGCGCCACCGGATGCGCTCCATACTCTACGGCAATACCGGCCGCGCCTGCATTGCTTGCCATCAACAAATCATGACTGGTGTCGCCGATCATCACGGTGCGGCGCATGTCCTGCCCCAGTTCCCGCGTCAGTTCCTGCAGCATGGCTGGATGGGGCTTGGAAAAGGTTTCATCGGCGCAACGCGTCGCATCGAACAGGGACAGCAGCTTGACGGCATTCAAGGAGCGGTTCAGGCCGACGCGGCTCTTGCCCGTGGCGACGGCGAGGAAATACGCTTGCTGCGACAGTTCCTGCAGCATCTCGTAGACGCCAGGAAACAAGGCCAGCTCATGGTCGCGCGACAGGTAGTGATAACGGTAGCGTTCCGCCATGCGCGCATGGTATTTCGGCTCCACGTCGGGCATCACCAGCTGCATGGCTTCCTGCAAGCCCAGGCCGATCACGTGCGAAGCGAGCAACTCGGTGGGAATTGGCAAGCCCAGGTCTTTGGCCGACGCCTGGATGCACTTGACGATGGTCGAGGTACTGTCTATCAGGGTACCGTCCCAATCGAAGACGATCAGATCAAATTGCTTTCTTGCCATGTTTCCCGACGGCATAGCCGCCGGCTCCTTGAGAATGAATGCTGGCGACTGACTACCTTGTGGGTAGTGTCGCGCGCACGGTGGATATTTAGCGTGCGGCAACGGCCAATGGTTTGCCCAAGCTTACCAAGAAACGCTCGCATTCGGCAGCCAGCGGCGCGTTCAAGGTCATCGTCTTGCCCGTTTCCGGATGCGTGAACGTGATCTGGTGCGCGTGCAGGAACATGCGTTTCAGGGCGCCGCGCGTGCTGTCGGCTTTCAACAGGGCACGGTTGAGGGCAAAGTCGCCATATTTATCGTCGCCGGCGATGGGGAAACCGGACGAAGACAGGTGCACGCGGATCTGGTGCGTGCGTCCCGTCTTCAATTCCGCTTCCAGCAAGGCGAAGTTGTGATATTTATGCAACAGTGAAAACACCGTGTGCGACGCCAGGCCATCGGCCTGCACGGCCACCCGGCGCTCGCCTTCGGCCGTCGTATATTTATGCAAGGGCAACTTGATATGCTGGCGCGCATTCTTCCAGTCACCCGCCACCAGCACCAGGTAGCGCTTGTCCGTGACGCCGTCGCGCATCTGTTCATGCAGATTCGTCAACGCGGAACGTTTCTTTGCCAGCAACAACAAGCCGGACGTGTCGCGATCCAGGCGGTGTACCAGCTCCAAAAACTTGGCGTCGGGGCGCGAAGCGCGCAATTGCTCGATCACGCCGAACGAGACGCCCGAGCCGCCATGCACGGCCACGCCGGCCGGCTTGTCGATGACGAGCAGCTGCGCATCTTCGAAGATGATCTTGAATTCGGCGGCCGGCGCGCCCGTGGCGGCCTTTTCGGCCACGCGCACGGGTGGAATGCGCACCACGTCGCCGGCGGCGAGACGGTACAGCTGATCGATACGGCCTTTATTAACCCGCACTTCTCCCGATCGCAAGATCCGGTAGATGTGGCTTTTAGGCACTCCCTTGCACACTCTTAATAAGTAGTTGTCGATGCGCTGGCCTGCTTCTTCCTCGGCGATCGTTACGAATTGGGCTTGCGGCTGAACCGGGGGTGTTGAAGGGGGAACAACATCATTTTGACTCTTCATTTACTATGTCTTCCCAGAAATCTCTCTAAGTCCTTCATTTTGAATATATAATTGTTTTTGCTGCGGCCCTGGCTGCTGCGAGTGTAAGAATAAAAGCACATTTTACACAGGGGCGTCTCCACCGGCCTCGCCAAATTGCAAATTCGGTGGAAAAAAATGTATATGCACCATCCCTGCGCGAATCAAGGTTGCACCGTAGTTGTAATCGGATAACGCGTGGAGATGCTGAAGTGAGTGTATTGGATTATAAGGATAAGTACCCGTTAGCGCGACTTATCGAGTCGGGCTCGCGGGTTGATGAAGTTGATAACGCTTGCCGTTTTCGCCAAACCCCGTATGCGGCCACAATACTGAGGGTTGTCGATGAATAGGCTGAGGCCAAGCCTCGCCATCGCGATCCCTGTAATGAGCCGGCTTACGATTTGGCTCTGAATTTGCTGACCACTTGCATTCTCTGCCCCCGACATCCGGGCTGCTTCAGATGAGTTGCAGGTGTCCTGTGCACTCGGCATGACGATCGACCTCACCGCGCCTGTTGCGGCCGTAACGTATACCTCGTACGCGTTGTTGCTCCGCACGCCTAGGCATTTCCCCCGCCAGCACTCCCGTTCTCGCATATATCCCTGTACTTCGCCGCTTCCCCGGAAGCGGCTTTGAGATGGCCTACGGGTCGCGGAGTTATAAAAATGAAACGCATGTTGTTTAATGCCACGCAGCAAGAAGAACTGCGCGTAGCGATTGTCGACGGACAAAAACTGATCGACATCGATATCGAGACAGCCGGGCGCGAACAGCGCAAATCCAACATCTACAAGGGCGTGATCACGCGCATCGAGCCATCGCTCGAAGCGTGCTTCGTCAGCTATGGCGAAGACCGCCACGGCTTCCTGCCTTTCAAGGAAGTTGCCCGCACGTACTTCCGCGAAGGCGTGGACGTGCGTAACGCTTCCGTCAAGGAAGCGCTGCGCGAAGGCCAGGAAATCATGGTCCAGGTGGAAAAGGAAGAGCGCGGCAACAAGGGCGCCGCCCTGACCTCGTTCGTCTCGCTGGCCGGCCGTTACCTGGTATTGATGCCGAACAACCCGCGTGGCGGTGGCGTATCGCGCCGCGTGGAAGGGGAAGAGCGCCAGGAATTGCGCGAAACCATGGATAAACTGGACTTGCCAGCTGGCATGTCCGTCATTGCCCGCACCGCCGGCATCGGCCGCAACGTCGATGAACTGCAGTGGGACTTGAATTACCTGATGCAACTGTGGCGCGCCATCGAAGGCGCCGGCAAGTCGGCCAACGGCGCTTTCCTGATCTACCAGGAATCGTCGCTCGTCATCCGCGCCATCCGCGACTACTTCCAGCCCGACATCGGCGAGATCCTGATCGACACCGACGAGATCTACGACCAGGCGCACCAGTTCATGAGCCACGTGATGCCCGACATGGTGCACCGCGTGAAACGCTACAGCGACGACGTGCCGCTGTTCTCGCGCTTCCAGATCGAACACCAGATCGAAACGGCGTACAGCCGCACCGTGCCGCTGCCATCGGGCGGCGCCATCGTGATCGACCATACGGAAGCGCTGGTCTCCGTCGACGTCAACTCGGCCCGCGCCACGCGCGGCTCGGACATCGAGACGACCGCCTTCAACACCAACTGCGAAGCGGCCGAAGAAGTGGCCCGCCAGCTGCGCTTGCGCGACTTGGGCGGCCTGATCGTCATCGACTTCATCGACATGGAAGTGGCAAAAAATCAGCGCGAAGTGGAACAGCGCCTGAAAGATGCGCTGCACCATGACCGTGCCCGTGTACAAATGGGCAAGATTTCCCGCTTCGGCCTGATGGAACTGTCGCGCCAGCGCCTGCGTCCTTCGCTGTCCGAAGGCTCGCACGTGACGTGCCCGCGCTGCTCCGGCACCGGCCACATCCGCGATACGGAATCGTCCGCCCTGCAGGTGCTGCGCATCATCCAGGAAGAAGCGATGAAGGAAAACTCGGCCACCATCCACGTGCAAGTACCCGTGGACGTGGGCGCCTTCCTGCTGAACGAAAAGCGCGGCGAAGTGCTGAAGATCGAAAACCGCCACCGCATCGCCGTGATCCTGATCCCGAACAAGCATCTGGAAACGCCGCACTACAAGCTGGAACGCATCAAGCACGACGATCCGCGTCTGGAAGACAGCCAGGCCAGCTACAACCTGGCCGAAAGCGCTGAAACCGACATGGCTTACAGCAAGCGCCAGAAGGAAGAAGCCAAGCCGCGCCAGGAAGCCGTCGTCAAGACGATCACCCCTGACCAGCCGGCACCGCTGGTCGAGCGCAAGCCCGTCGAAGCGAAACCGGCTCCCGTGGCCGCGCCTGCCGCGCCGCAAGGCCTGATCGCCAAGATCATCAGCTTCTTCACCGGCGCCCCGGCACCGGTGGCACCGGCACCCGCCCCAGTCGCACCAGCCAAGCCGGCCGGCGCCGACCGCGGCGACCGCAACAGCCGTGGCCCGCGTGGCCGTGGCCGCAACGGCAAGCCTGGCCGCGAAGAGCGCGAACCTGGCCAGGGCCGTCCAGCCCAGGACGATGCCGCGAAAGAAGCGGAAGCACTGGAAAAAGCGGCCCGTCCGCCACGCCCGCCGCGTCCGCCACGCGAACCGCGTGAAGCACGCGAAGGCGGCGATGCAACGGCAGCGCCACGCGAACGGGGCGAACGTCCTGAACGCGCGGAACGCCCGGAGCGCGCCGAGCGTCCGGAACGTGCCGAACGTCCGCCACGCCAGCCACGCGAAGGCCGCGAACCGCGCGCCGACAAGGCTGTTGTTGCTGAAGTGAAAGCTGAAGAGCTGGCACTGGTTGGCGCCACCGCCAGCGCAGTGAACGTCGTCGTGCCGTCCAGCGGCCCGGAATCCGACGCCGCACCGGCCAACCTGCTGAAAGCACCGGCGAATGCCGGTCCTGAAGGCGAAGAGACGGAAAACGACGTGGAAGGCGAAGAACCGCGCCGCCGCCGTCGTCGTGGCGGCCGCAACCGCAACCGCCGCGACCGCGAAACGGGCGAGCTGATCGAATCGGCAAATGGCGAGAACGAAGGCCAGGATGCGCCAGTGATCAGCTTTACGGTTGCTCCGGCGCCGGAAGCTGCTGTCGCTGCCGCGCCAGTGGAAGCTGCCGCCGAAGCTGCGCCAGCCGTCGTGGCTGAAACGGTGGAAGTGGCGGAAGTGGCCAAGGTCGTGGACATCGCCAAGGTCGAAGAAGCCGCTCCTGCCGCGGAAGTTGCCCCAGTTGCTGAAGTGATCGTGCCGGCAGCCCCTGTCGAAGCGGCTGCAGCGCAAGCTGAACCAGCCGCTGCCGAACCAGTGCCAGCTGCCGAGTACAGCTTTGCCGAGAAAGCGCAAGCCGCACCAGCGCCTGCCCCTGCTCCAGCGGAAGTCATCGTCGAAGCGGCGCCAGTCGTGGAAGCAGTTGCTGTCGTGGAAACGGTCGTCGTGGTGGAAGAAGCGCCGGTAGCCGAAGCGGCACCTGTCGTGGCGGAAGCCGCACCGGTGGTTGCCGAAGTTGCTCCTGCTCCTGCTCCTGCTCCTGCTCCAGCGCCGGCGCCTGTCGCCGCGCCTGCCCCGGCGCCTGCCGCGCCAGTGGCCGCGCCGCTGGACTTGAGCGCAGTACTCGGTTCGGCCGGCCTGACCCTGGCTGCCACCGATCCGGAAAAACTGCGCCTGGCGCAGGAAGCGGCCGCCAAGGCAGTCGCTCCGGTACGCAAGCCGCGCGAACGCAAGCCATTGCCGCCGCAATCGGATGAGCCGTTGATCCAGGTCAACACGCAACGTCCATAAGCGTGCCGGGTTCGCCCAGCCGCCGATGATGAAGGGGAAGCTCAGGCTTCCCCTTTTTTACGTCCCCAACTTTGCCAGCCAGCCGCCATGCACGAGAACGCCAACCAACTTCCCGCCCCCGTCAGCCTGCGCAGCGCCTTCTGGTACTGGCTCAAGCTCGGCTGCGTCAGCTTTGGCGGCCCGGCCGGGCAAATCGCCATGATGCATGCGGAACTGGTGGAAAAGCGGCGCTGGATTTCCGAGCAGCGCTTCCTGCACGCCCTGAATTACTGCATGCTGCTGCCGGGGCCGGAAGCGACCCAGCTGGCCATCTACATCGGCTGGCTGATGCACCGCACGCGCGGCGCCCTGGTGGCGGGCCTGCTGTTTTTGCTGCCTTCGCTGCTGCTGCTGATCGTCCTGTCCTGGCTGTACATGGCGTATGGCCACGTGGCCGCCATCGCCGGCGTCCTGTACGGCGTCAAGCCGGCCGTCGTCGCCATCGTGCTGGCGGCCGCCTGGCGCCTGGGCCGGCGCACCTTGCGCAGCCCCGGCCTGATCGCCATCGCGGCCGGTGCATTTGTCGCCATCGCCGCGCTACAGCTGCCATTTCCGCTGATCGTGCTCGCTGCCGCCCTGCTGGGCATGGCGGGCGGCCGCTGGCTGCCGGCCCACTTCCATGTCGGCGCCGCCTCGCACGGCGGCGCGGCCCGCTACGGCGCCGCCCTGATCGATGACGACACGCCCACGCCGGAACACGCGCGCTTCAGCTGGCCGCGCCTGCTTGGCACGGCCGCCGTGGGCCTGGCCCTGGCCTTCCTCGCCTGGCTGGGCCTGGCGCTGGCGGGCGGCGCGGACCAGCCGCTGGCGCAGATGGGCGTGTTTTTCAGCAAGGCCGCCCTGCTGACGTTCGGCGGCGCGTATGCCGTGCTGCCCTACCTGGTGCAGGGCGCCGCCGAGCACTTCCACTGGATCACCGGCGCGCAAATGATGGATGGCCTGGCGCTGGGCGAAACGACGCCCGGCCCCCTGATCATGATCGTCGCCTTCATCGGTTTCGTCG
Organism: Janthinobacterium kumbetense; assembly: GCF_023703445.1. Lineage (NCBI taxonomy): Bacteria > Pseudomonadati > Pseudomonadota > Betaproteobacteria > Burkholderiales > Oxalobacteraceae > Janthinobacterium > Janthinobacterium kumbetense. The sequence goes on along the minus strand of NZ_JAMQGR010000006.1, from coordinate 275,182 downwards.
GCGGCTGGAGCCATGCCGTGACGGGCGACCACCTGTGGCTGGCGGGCGTGTGCGGCGCGCTCGTCGCCAGCTGGTTCACCTTCCTGCCCTCGTTCATCTTCATCCTGGCCGGCGCGCCGCTGGTGGAAGCATCGCGCGGCAATCTGCGCCTGAGCGCGCCCCTGACGGCCATCTCGGCGGCTGTGGTGGGCGTCATCGCCAGCCTGGCCCTGTTCTTTGGCCGCCATGTCTTCTGGCAAGAAAACCCGCTGCCGCACTGGGACTGGCTGGCGATCGCCATCGCGCTGGCGGCCGGCGTGGCGCTGATCAAGTTTCAGGTGGGCACCATCAAATTGCTGCTCGCCTGTGCCATCTTCGGCCTCGTGCTATCGTATCTGCCTTGAACGACTCAACGTAAGTGGTATCACCTTTCATGGCTGACAAGATTATCTACCTCGCCGAAGCCCGCAACGGGGCTTTGGCGATTCCCGCGCAGCTGGATAGCCCCAGCGGCAACGTGGCCGACAGCCTGGGCCGGCCCCTGCACGACCTGCGCATCTCGATTACCGACCGCTGCAATTTCCGCTGCGTGTATTGCATGCCCAAGGACGTATTCGACAAGAACCACGTCTACCTGCCGCACACGGATTTGCTGTCGTTCGAGGAAATCACGCGCGTCGCGCGCCTGTTCGTCGCGCACGGGGTGGAAAAGATCCGCCTGACGGGCGGCGAGCCGCTGCTGCGCAAGAATATCGAAAAGCTCATCGCCATGCTGGCCGACCTGCGCACGCCGTCGGGCCAGCCGCTGGACCTGACCCTGACGACCAATGGTTCCTTGCTGGCAAGAAAAGCGCAGGCACTCAAGGATGCGGGCCTGAACCGGGTCACCGTGTCGCTCGACTCGCTCGACGACGCCACCTTCAAGCGCATGAACGACGTCGATTTCGCCGTGGCCGACGTGCTGCACGGCATCGATGCGGCGCACGCGGCCGGCCTGGGGCCCATCAAGATCAACATGGTCGTCAAGGCCGGCATGAACGAGCAGGAAATCGTGCCCATGGCGCGCCACTTCAAGGGCACGCCCTACATCCTGCGCTTCATCGAATACATGGACGTGGGCGCCTCGAACGGCTGGAACTTGCAGGAAGTCATCCCTTCCGCGGAAGTGGTGCGGCGCATCGCCGCGCACATGCCCTTGCAGCCCATCGATCCGAACTACGCGGGCGAGACGGCGGCGCGCTGGCGCTATGCCGATGGCAGCGGCGAAATCGGCCTCATTTCCAGCGTCACGCAAGCGTTCTGCGGCGAGTGCAGCCGCGCCCGCCTCTCGACCGAGGGCAAGCTGTACACCTGCCTGTTCGCCAGCAGCGGCCACGACTTGCGCAGCCTGCTGCGCGGCGGCCGCAGCGATGCGGAAATTTCCTCGGCCGTGGCCCAGCTGTGGCGCGGCCGCGCCGACCGCTATTCGCAATTGCGCACCAGCCAGACGGACTTGACGGGCACCACGCTTGACCATGGCAAAAAGAAAGTGGAAATGTCGTATATCGGCGGCTGAATCGGGCGCAGCGCGCGCCCGCCGCTGCTACCATGGCGCATGCACCAATTTTCCTACCTGACATGATCAACAAACACGACATTACCGGCCTGATCCTGGCCGGCGGCCTCGGCACGCGCATGGGCCAGCGCGACAAGGGCATGCTGCCCCTGCATGGCCAGCCCCTGGCGCGCCACGTGGCCCAGCGCCTGGGGCCGCAAGTAGGCCAGCTGGCCCTCAGCGTCCACGCGGATGCGGGCGACTACGCGCGCTTCGGCCTGCCCGTGTGGCCCGACGTGCTGCCAGGCCAGCTGGGTCCGCTGGCCGGCTTGCACAGCGGCATGCAGCACGCCGGCACGCCCTATCTGCTCACCGTGCCGTGCGACTCGCCCCTGCTGCCGCCCGACCTGGCGGCGCGCCTGGCCGCCGGTTTGAGGCAAGACAATGCCGACCTGGCCATCGCCGTCACCGAGGAAATCGATGCGGCGACGGGAGCGGCCGTGCGCCGCCCGCACCCCGTCTTTTGCCTGGTAAAAACATCCGCCCTGCCCCAGCTCGACGCCTATCTGCGCGGCGGCGAACGCCGCATGCGCACCTGGCACGGCCCTTTGAAACTGGCCGAAGTGCTCTTCGAAAACAATAGTGCATTCGGCAACATCAATACGCCGGACGAGCTGGCCGCCCTGCAGGCGCAGGGCCTGTCCGTGCCGATGGCGCAAGCCATCCTGGCCGACACCGTCGCGCCCGTGGCCGAGATCGAGGAACTGCCGCTGCCGCAAGCGTTCGAACGCATCCTGGCGGCCGACATCATCTCGCCCATCAGCGTGCCCGCGCACGACAATTCCGCCATGGATGGCTATGCGCTTTACGGAGCTGACCTTGGCGCCGACCTCGGCGGCGACACCCCCGTGACCCTGGCCGTGGTCGACACCATCCTGGCCGGGCGTCCCGGCACAGTCAAAATCGGACGCGGCCAATGCGCGCGCATCATGACGGGCGCCGTCATGCCCGACGGTTGCGACAGCGTGGTGCCGCAGGAACTGGTGCTGCAAGCGGGCGACGCCAGCATTACCGTGGCGCCGGACTGCATCCGCGCCGGCGACAACCGCCGCTTCAAGGGCGAAGACTTGATGCAGGACAAGCCGGCCCTGCTGCAAGGCAAGATACTCGGACCGGCCGAGCTGGGCTTGCTGGCCTCGCTGGGCATCGCCACGGTGCCCGTGCGCCGCCGCCTGCGCGTGGCCTTCTTTTCCACCGGCGACGAATTGCGCTCGATCGGCGAGCCGCTCGACGCGGGCTGCATCTACGACAGCAACCGCTACACCCTGCTGGGCATGCTGACGCGCCTCGGCTGCGAAGTGCTCGACATGGGCATCGTCAAGGACAATCCGCAAGCGCTGGAAGCGGCCCTGCGCGGCGCCTGCGCCACGGCCGACGTCATCATCACCTCGGGCGGCGTGTCCAGCGGCGCGGCCGATTTTACGCGCGACATCCTCGCGCGCCTCGGTGACGTGGCCTTCTGGCAAATCAACATGCGCCCGGGCCGCCCCATGGCCTTCGGGCGGATTGCCAGCGAAGGCGAATCGGCACTACTGCTGGGCCTGCCCGGCAACCCGGTCGCCGTGATGGCGGCGTTTTATTTCCTCGCCCGCCCCACCCTGCTGCGCCTGATGGGCGCCGACGCGGACACGTCCGCCCTGCCGCTGCTGCAAGTGGCGGCGCAAGCGGCGATCCGCAAGAAACGGGGCCGCACGGAATACCAGCGCGGCATCGTCGAGCGCGGTGCGGACGGGCGCCAGCACGTGCGCGTGACGGGCGCGCAAGGCTCGGGCATCCTGCGCTCGATGACGCAAGCCAATTGCATGATCGTGCTGCACGAAGCGCAAGGCCACGTGGCCGCCGGCGACCTGGTCGATATCGTGCTGTTCCAGGGATTGGTATGAAACTGGCACTGGCACTGGCCCTGCTGCAGGGCATGACGGCGTACGCCGGCGAAGTGCACAGCAATGGCTACACGGTGCGCTTCGACGAACGCATCGAGGATGCACGCGGTGACTCGCACGGCGACACCGTGGGCCGCATCCGCCTCGTGCGCACCAGCGACCAGGCGCTCGTGTGGCAGGAAAACACGCCCTTGCGGCCCGGCTGCGGCGCCGTTGCGGCCGTCACCGCCCTCGACGACCGCTTCGTCGCCCTGTGCGGCCATCTGGGCGGGCGCCATTACACGCAAAAGATCATTTTCATGCAAGGCAACTCACCCGCCATGGTGAGCGTGGACCAGTACGATGCGCCCAGTCCCGTGCGCATGGAGCGCGACGGATCGCTGGCCATCGACGTCCTGCGGCGCGACCGCTTTCCTGGCGAACTGACGGGCCCGCATTACTTTCCCACCGTGTACCGCTTGCACCGCGATGACGCCACGTTCGGTTTCGTCCCCAGCTTTGATGGCGATGCCGCCGGGCGCTACTGGCAGCACTACCGCGCCACGCGCCAGGCGGCGCCGGCGGCGTCCGTGCTGCCGGAACTGCTGGCCTCCCTGCTGGCGGCCCAGGCCGGCAAGCAATCGATCTGCTCAGAGCTGGACACGCTCGCCGCCGACTTGCAGCAAGGGCGGCAGTACGATGCGCAAGGGGCGCGCACCTTGATGCGCACCTGGCTGCACAAGCTGCCCGCCATCGGCTATCCCGCCTTCGATACGCAAGCCTGCCCGGGCCGCATCTAAGCATCCCTTGCCGCGCCGCCGCCGGCGGCGCATCCCCAAGCTTCCCCTCCCGAACGGCCCGCCCTGCGCGGGCCGTTTGCATTGCTCCTTCGCAATCAATTTTCTTCCCAGAAACTGCTCGGCTATTGAGATAAAAATGTTAATTATTTCTTCAAATAACATATCAACAAACACAACACTAATTGTAATTATTTTATTTATTTGTTGATATTGAAGTTTCTTCAGTGATAACATCCGAACTTATACGAAAAGTTCAATTTTGATATTGTTTTCATGAGGAAACTAATAATGAGACACCGCTCTTGGAGCGCGGGCGCCAGCATGCTGGGAGCGGCTTGCCTGCTTGGCCTATTGACCCTCGCGCCGCCGCCCGCCCATGCCAAAGGGGCCCCTCGGGCCGACGTACTGGACAACTGCAGCTGGAACCGCCCCGGCGCCGACCCGTTCATGGGCGACGTCGTGGCCGCCGTGGACAGGTACCCGGACATCGCGCCGCAGGTGCGCGAGCAATTGAAGGCGCGCATGCGCGCGCGCCAGTATGATGAAATCGTCGTGATCAGCCGCGACGCCATCCGCGGCAAGGGCAATTACGATGCGCGCATCAGCGACATGCATTTCGGCCCGGGCCGCGTCTGCCGCAATGTCACGCGGGCAGGCTGGAGCGAGCAGATGCAGGAAAGGGGACTCGTGTACTGCGTGCAGGGCGCCTGCATCCTCGTGCCCACCGTGTGCCGCAATGTCAGCCGCATCACGCAGGCGGCGGCCGGGCCGCGCGGCGCTGGCGCGGCCCCGGTTGGCGCCGCACCGGGCGGTGCAACGCCGGCAGCGGCAGCGCCGGCGGCAACGGGCGTGCCCGTCATCGAGCATCCCGTCGCCGCGCATGGCGGCTCGCTCACGGGCGCGACGCCGCCGGCCGTGATGGCCGGCCTGCCCCTGCTAGGTTTCGATGTCGTGCGCGGCAGCCGCGACACGATGTTGCCGTCGGGCATAGGCGGTGGCCAGCCACCGCGCGGCAGCAGCATCATCGTCGAGCCATTCAACCCCACCGTCATGCTGCCTTCGCTGCCGCCCACCGGCCTGTCCGTCCTGCCCGCCGTGCCGGAACCGCAAACGTGGGCCATGCTGCTGGCGGGACTCGCGCTGCTGGTCTGCGCCACGCTGCGCCGCCGGCCTGCGGCGGCGGCCTGAACGGCGGCGGGGCTATTCGCCGTCCGCTTCGGCGGACAGCCCCGCGTCCGCCTTACCCAGCAGCAAGGCAGCCGCCTCGCCCGGCAAGGCTTCCACGGATTTCAATTTGCGCGCCATTTGCCGGCTGCGCACTTCCGCGCTTTCGATATTCTTCGCCGCCTTTTCCAGGGTCAGCCGGGTTTGCGACAGCACGTCGCCAAACTTGCCGAACTCCGTCTTCACGGCGCCCAGCACTTGCCACACTTCCGACGAGCGCTTTTCCAGCGCCAGGGTGCGGAAACCCATTTGCAGGCTGTTGAGCAAGGCCGTCAACGTGGATGGCCCCGCGATGCTGACCCGGTGCACGCGCTGCAATTCATCGGCCAGGCCCGGGCGGCGCAACACTTCCGCATACAAGCCTTCCGTGGGCAGGAAGAGGATGGCAAAGTCGGTGGTCAGCGGCGGCGCCAGGTATTTGACCGCGATGGTTTTCGCTTCGCCCCGCACGGCCCGTTCCAGCTCGCGTCCGGCCAGGGCCACGCCGTCGGCATCGGCCCGCTCTGCCGCTTCGACCAGGCGCTCATACTGTTCCTTGGGGAACTTCGCATCGATCGGCATCCACACGGGCGGCCCGCCATCGGACAGGCCCGGCAGTTTCAGGGCGAATTCCACGCGCGCGCCGCTGCCCGGCAAGGTTTCCACGTTCTTCGCGTACTGGTCGACAGTGAGTACCTGCTCCAGCAGCATCTCCAGCTGCACTTCGCCCCACGTGCCCCGCGTCTTGACGTTGGTGAGCACCCGCTTCAGGTCGCCCACGCCCAGCGCCAGCTGCTGCATCTCGCCGAGGCCCTGGTGGACTTTTTCCAGCCGCTCCGACACTTGCTGGAACGAGGCCGTCAGGCGCGTTTCCAGCGTCGCGTGCAATTTCTCGTCGACCGTCTTGCGCATCTCTTCCAGGCGCGCGCCATTGTCGGCCTGCAAATCGCGGATCTTGCTTTCCAGGGTGGCGCGCACTTCCAGCATGCGCTGCGCATTCGATTCCGTCAGCTGCGCCAGGGTCTGGTTGGTGCTGTCGGCAAAGCGCGCCAGGCTTTGCGCCTGTTCCTCGCGCCCGACTTTTCCCTGCGCCTGCATCTGCGTGCGCAGGCTGTCGAGCTGCTGCAGGGTCGCCGCCTGGAATTGCGCCAGGCTGGTGGCCAGGTCTTGCCGCGTCGCCTGTGCCGACGCCTGCAGCTGCAGCCGCACTTCGCGCTCGACCCGGTCGATGCGCTCCAGGCTTTGCTGCTGGTGCTGCTGCACCAGGGCCAGGGTGGTGGCGCCATCGCCGGCCGCGCCACGGGGGCGCAGCAAGATCAATAGCAACAGGACGATGGCGACGATGGCGGCGCCCAGCAGGCTGTAAAACTCGATAGGGCTCATGGGTGTCAGTCAGGTTTGTTGCGCATCCAGTCGGCCGTCTGATAGAACGATTCCATCAGGCGCACGCGCAAGGACTCTTCGATGCCCGTGTCTTCCATGGCCCAGGCCATGGCGCGCAGCCACTGGTCGCGCTCGCTGGTGCCGATGGCGTAGGGCAAGTGACGCGCGCGCAGGCGCGGGTGGCCGAATTTCTCGATATACAAGTCCGGTCCGCCCATCCAGCCCGTCAGGAAGAAATACAGCTTGTCGCGCGAACCGTCCGTCGAGGGCGGATGCATGACGCGGATGCCGGCGAACTCGGCTTCGAGTTCCATCAAGTCATAAAAACGGTCGACCATTTCGCGCAGCACGGGGGCGCCGCCGATGGTCTCGTAGAGGGTGGAGGCAGTGGTATCAGTCATGGCCGCCATGATAGCGCAAGCGCCGGCGGCCCATGCGGCGCCAGCTGCCGCTGCCGGCATAAAAAGCAATATACTTGACTACTCAAGCTTTTATCAACTACTATGCAATCTTTAAACACGGACAGGTCAACCATGCCCACCACCGCAGAATCCCCTTTGCTACGCAATACCAACTTCCGCTGGCTGCTGGGCGGCGGCCTCGTCTCCATGCTGGGCGACCAGTTCAGCATGCTGGCCCTGCCCTGGCTGGTGCTGAGCCTGACGGGCGATAGCCTCAGCCTGGGCATCGCCGTGGCCCTGATGGGCGCCCCGCGCGCCGTGCTGATTTTGCTGGGCGGTACCATCGCCGACCGCTATTCGCCCCGGCGCGTGATGCTGCTGAGCAAATACGCAAATGCCGTCATCCTGCTGGCGCTCGCGGGGTTGCTGCTGCTGGACCAGGCCAGCCTGGCGCTCGCATATGCGGCCGCGCTGGCGCTGGGTATCGCGGCCGCCTTCGGCATTCCCGCCGGCACGGCCATCCTGCCGCAAGCCGTGCCGCCGCAATCGTTGCAAAACGCCAATGGCTTGCAGATGGGCGCGCGCCAGTTGTCCCTGCTGGCCGGCCCCCTGCTGGCGGCGCTCGTGCTCGGCGCCCGCGATGGCGCGCAGCACACCTCCATGGCGGCGCTGGCCGCCGCCTTTGCCATCGATGCGCTGACGTTCCTGTTCTCCGCGTGGACCTTGCGGCAAGTGAGCCTGCGGCCACTGGCCGCGGCGACGGCGCAGGGCATGTGGCGCGACATGGCGGCGGGCCTGGCCATGGTGTGGCGCGACCTTCCCTTGCGCAGCTGCTATGCGTACTGGGCGGTGGTGGCATTCTTCGTCATGGGGCCGCTGCAGGTGGCCTTGCCCGTGCTGGCCAGCGAGCGCCTGCAGGGCGCCTCCGCGCTGGGTTTGCTGATGGGCGCGCATGGCGCCGGCACCCTGGCCGGTATGCTGGCGTCCAGCCTGGGCGGCGCCTGGCTGCGCCGCCACTTCGGCGCCACCCTGCTGCTCGTCGACGCGGTCGTCGGCCTGCTGCTGATGGCGCTGGGACAAATCGGCTCGGCCTGGCAAGGCGCGGCCCTGCTGGCCGTGACAGGGTTGCTGGGCGGCTACTTGCAGGTGGCCATCTTTACGTGGATACAGCGGCGCGTGGCGCCCGCCATGCTGGGCCGGGCGATGGCCCTGTTCATGGGCATCTTCCTGGGACTGGCGCCGCTGTCGGCCGCGGCCACGGGCGCGCTGCTGCGCCACCTGAGCGTTGGCGAGCTGTTCTGCGGCGGCGGCGCCCTGCTGCTGGCGGCCGCCGTGGCGGCCGCATTATTTACCGCCATCCCGCGCATCGCCGGACCGGAAACGATTACCCAAACGATATCGGAGAAGTAAAACATGGACAAGACACGACAGGCAACATTGAAAGCGCACTACCGGCAACAGCCGCCGCCGTTGGGCATCATCGCCTTGCGGCACTTGCCCAGCGGGCGCACCTTGCTCGACAGCAGCCGCAACGCGCCCGGCATGCTGAACCGGCACCGCTTCGAGCTGAACCTGGGCAAGCACCGCAACGCCCTGCTGCAGGCGGACTGGCGGCGCGATGGCGCGGCGGCCTTTTCCTGCGCCGTCATCGATACGCTCAAGCTGCCCGACGACCCCGCCTTCGATGCGGATGCCGAACTGGGCGCCTTGCTGGACTTGCACCGCGCACAGTGGCTGGAGCAAGGCCAGCCACTGTATTGAGCGGCATTGCTTTACACTTGCGCACTCAAGCATTTCGCAATGGATAAAATGGAAGCCATGAACGATCACACTCTCCCGTCGCCGGACGCCGACGGCGCGCTGGACTTTTGCCTGCGTCTGGCACGCGCCCAGGCGCTCATCGTGCGCCGCTTCGACAGCGCCCTGGGCAATTTGCATGGCCTGAGCTTCAGCGACTATCAATTGCTGTACCAGCTGCAGCGCGCGCCCGGTGCGCGCCTGCGCCGCATCGACCTGGCCGAGCGCCTGGCGTTGACGGCCTCCGGCGTCACGCGCTCCCTGATGCCGCTGGAAAAGATCGGCCTCGTGGCGCGCCAGGCCGATGCGCGCGACGCCCGCGTCGGCTATGCCGTGCTGACTGCCGCCGGCCAGGAATTGCTGGGACATGCGAGCGCCACCGCGCAGGCCGTGGGGCGCGAATTGCTGCAGGATGCGCCGGCAGAACAGCTGGGAGCGCTTTCCGCCCTCCTGGGCCGGCTGGCCGGCTGAAGCCCCTACACGAGCGCCAGCCTGCGCAGGCGCCGCGTCGACGGCCAATGTTCCACGCCCGCTTCGGCGCGGATGGCGGCGCAGCCCGCCAACACCCGCTCGATGGCCGCCCCGTCGAGCCCCGCGTTCAGGGTCAGGCGCACGAGGGCGCGGTTCTTCGCCGTTGCCGGGGCGCAAAACATGGCGCCGTAAATGCCTTGCCGCTCCAGCGCCTGGCGCAGGACCAGGGTGGCCGGTTCGCCGCCCGCCTCCAGCGCCACGATCTGCTCCGTGCCATCGCTGACGTTGTAGCCCAGTTCGCGCAAGCCTTCGCGCACCTGCAGCGTATGGCGTTGCAGGGTGGCGCGCCGCCCATCGGCGGCCATGATGAAGTCGAGCGCCGCGCCCAGCCACGCCAGCTCATGCGCCAGCAAACAGGAACTGAAGATGGCGGGGCGTGATTCGGACAAAAAATAGCCCTTGAAGCGGCTGGAACAGCTGATGAAACCGGCGCGTCCCGCGAAAGCCTTGGCCAGCGACGCCGTGCGGAAATGCACGCGGTGGCCCAGTCCCCACGCCTCCACCAGGCCCGCACCCTGCGGGCCATGCGTGCCCAGCGAGTGCGACTCGTCGACCACCACCACGCAGTCGCTGCGCTCGGCGATGTCGAGCAATTCCAGCAGCGGCGCCAGGCTGCCGTTGGTGCTGTACAGAGCGTCGACGACGATCACGCCGCGGCCATGCTTTTCCACTTGCCGCCGCAAGTGCGTCATGTCGTTGTGCAGGAAGGGCACGGCCTGGGCCTGCGCCGACAGCACGCCTTCCCACAGCGAGGCGTGGGCCTGCATGTCGAGGTAGACGGGAATGCCGGGGCTGGCGATGCACTGGATCAGCCCGACGTTGGCCGCCATGCCGGACTGCGCCAGGATGCCGTCCTCGCTGCCCATGAAGCGGGCCAGCCGGCTTTCCAGCCGGTGTTGTTCGCTGCCTTCCTGCAAGTACACGGCCGACATCAGCATGCCGCCCGCATGCGCCTGCAGGGACGCCACCTGGGCCGCCACCAGCGCCGGCTCGGCGGCGATGGACAGGTAGTCATTGCCGGCCAGGAAAATAGCATGGGCGGGTGTCGGTTGCCAGGCATGGGGATGCTGGCCGCCCAGCAGTTTTTCGATGCGCGTGACGTGGTGCGCATCCATGCGCCGCACGATGTAGTCTGGCAAGCAGTGTTCGGCGCGGACGAAGGATGGGGCGTGCAAGCTGGTAGCGATGGTCATGAGTTTTCTCCTGGGGAAAGGTTTGCTGCGGCTTAAAGCCTTGACCGTCTCGCGAACCCATCCATTGACGTATATCAATGTCCGATGAGATAACCGTTCAACCAGGAAAATTTACGCGATGATAATGTTCTGAAGAGAATCAAGGCAGAGTCATGACGCAGCAATTGCACGGACGATGGACACACTGGCGCAGGCGCCTGCTCCATTCGCTGCTGCATGAACGCATGCCCCATGAAAACCTGGCCGGCAGGGTTGCCATGCTGGCCGCCGTGGGCACGGTGGCGATGCCGCTGTACTACCTGCTGTGGAATTACTTTTTTCCGCAAGCCTATGAAAACCTGACCTTGCGCCTGACGGGCGTGGGCATCTGCGCGGTCGGCCTGTTTGCGCGCCACTTCTCGGCCCGCTGGCTGTCGCGCTACCTGCTGTTCGCGCTCAGCTACATCCTGCCTTTCTTCTTTACCTTCATGTTTCTGATGAACCACGCGTCGTCCATCTGGAGCGAATCGCTGCTGATCGGCCTGGTCGTGCTGTTTCATTTCGAAACGAAGCTGGCTTGCCGCGCCTACCTGATCGGCACCAGCACCGCCTGCCTGGCCGTCATCCTGCAGGGAGAAGGCGACTTCCTGCTGCAGCGTGAAGTGCTGCAGCAACTGCCCGTGCACTGGTTCACCATAGCCGCGCTGTCCGTGGTGAAAGTGGGCAGCAAGGTGCTGGAACTGGAACGGCTGGCCGGCCTGTCCGCCGGGCTCGGTTCCGTGGCGCACGAGCTGCGCACGCCGCTGACGAGCGTGGAAGCCAATGTGCGGGGCATGCGCCGGCTGCTGCCGCAACTGGCCGGCCAGACGCACGACTTGCCGCCGCTGCAGGAAGCCCTGTCGCGCATCCAGTTCGAAGTGCGCCACATGCAGCACATGATCGATTTGTTCCTGATGAGCGCCAGCGCCGTGAACCGCAACCTGCAGCCCAGCCAGGCGCTGTCGATGCTGGCGATGGTGAATTCCGTGCTGAAGCGCTACCCATTCACCGGCAACAGCCAGCGCAGCCGCGTCAAGGTGGACGTGCGCGCCGACTTCCAGTTCGCCGGCCAGGACGAACTGTGCGTGGTGATCCTGCTGAACCTGCTGAGGAACGCGCTGAAAGCCATCCAGCGGGCCGGCAAGGGCCGCGTGCGCATCATCATCGACGGCGCCCGCCCCGTGCCCAGGCTGCTGTTCATCGACACGGGCTGCGGCATCGCGAAAAACCGCCTGCCGCTGATCTTCGAGCGTTTTTATTCGTATCCCGTGCATAACGGCAGCGGCATCGGCCTGGCCCTGTGCCGGCAGATCATCACGGCCTGGCAGGCGCGCATCCGCTGCGTGTCGCGCGAGCATGCATATGCGATTTTCATCCTGGAATTTCCCCAGCCCCTGCCTGCCCGCTTACAACCCTCTTCCCCCGCAAGGTGATGCATGCAACTGCCCGTCTACTCCCATCCGACCCTGACCGTATTGATCGATGACAGCGATTCCTTCCTGAAAAGCCTGGCGTTCCAGCTCGATCCCGCGCTGGCGCGCCTGACCTTTCATGACACCAGCAGCGCGCTGCACTGGCTGCGCCACAGCACGCAGCCGGGCGAGACGCCGCTGCACGTCAATTTCGACACACAGAACCTGCCGCGCGACCAGCGCAACGTGGCGCTCGACCTCGAACGCATCTGGCGCATCAGCGGCCAGGCGCAGCGCTTTGCCGTGCCTTCCGTGCTGGTGGTCGATTATTCGATGCCGCAGATGAATGGCTTGGAATTCTGCCAGGCCGTGCGTGACTTGCCGTGCAAGAAGATTTTATTTACGGGCGCGGCCGATGAAAAAGTGGCCGTGACGGCCTTCAACCGGGGCTTGATCGACCGCTACGTCAAGAAGAGCGACGACGATGCGCTCGATATACTGGAACAGGAAATCGTTTCCCTGCAACGCGAATTCTTCCTGCAGCAGTCGGACACGGTGCGCGACTTGCTATTGCTGCACGACTATAGTTTCCTGCAAGACGAAGCCATGGCCGCCGTCGTGCAGGAGCTGTGCCGGCGCCATGGCTTTGTCGAGTTCTATATTTTCCCGAATCCCTGCGGCATCCTGTTTTTCACGCGCGACGGCCAGGCCCGCCTGATGATCATCGAGACGGAACGCAGCCTGCACACGCAGTACGAAATGGCGCGCGACAGCGACGCGCCCGAGTCCCTGCTGCTGGCCTTGCTGGAAATGCGCGTGATCCCGTACTTTTCCGATGCCGACAGCGACGGCATGTATGCGGCGCACATCGGCGAAAACTGGTTCCGCTACTGCGCCGCGCCCACCATCTGCCTGGGACGCGAAACCTATTTCTGGGCCCTGTTCGACGTGCCGCCGCACCAGCTGGGACAGCCGGTCATGTCCTACGCGCAATTTTTACGCGCGCAGGCGGACGACAGCGTGGGCGCCTAGTCCTTAGCTTTCCCGCAAGGTTTGCAGCGGCGGATGTTTCAGCACATTGCGCAAGCCCAGCCAGCCGCCGGCGATCGCGCACAGGGCGCCGGCCAGCAAGCCAAAGGCCCACACGCCGGGCGCGAAGCTCCAGGCGAACTTGAACTGGTACGTGGCCAGCGCCCAGCCCATGGCCGCCGCGCCCGAGGCCGCCAGCAGGCCGGCCAGCGCGCCGACGAGGGAAAACTCGATCAGCTGCGCCTGCGCCAGCTGGCGCCGCGTGGCGCCCAGCGCGCGCAGCAGGCCCGCTTCGCGCGTGCGCTCGTCCTGCGAACCCATCAGGGCCGCATACAGCACCAGCAAGCCCGAGGCCAAGGTAAAGGCAAACAGGAATTCGACGGCCGTCACCACCTGGTCCAGCACGCCCTGGATTTGCTTGAGCACGCCGCCCACGTCGACCACCGTCAGGTTCGGGTAATCGCGCAGCAAGGCGTTGCCCAGGTCCGCCTGCACGGGCGGCAGGTGAAACGCCGTGATCCACGTCTGCGGCGTGTCCGCCATGGCGGCCGGATTGATGATGACAAAGAAATTGACGCGCATCGAACCCCATTCCAGCTTGCGCAAGCTGGTGATGGCCGCTTCCACGGACTGGCCGGCGATGTCGAAGCGCAGCTTGTCGCCCAGCTTCAGCTTCAGGGTCTTGGCGATGCCTTCTTCCACCGACGCCTCGGCTGGCGCGCCCGGCGCATTGCCGAACCACTTGCCGGCCACCAGCTTGTTTTCTTCCTGCATCGTGGCCATCGTCGACAGGTTGAATTCGCGGTCGGCCAGGCCCTTGGCGCGGTCGTCCTCATACGTGGTTTCCGTGATGGCGTTGCCGTTCACGGCCACCAGACGCCCCCGTATCATCGGATACAAGGGCGCATTGGCCACGCCGGCCTGGGCCAGGCGCGCGGCGATCGGGTCTTTCTGTTCCGGCAGGATATTGATCATGAAGCTGTTCGGCGCGTCCGGCGGCGTGGCGTTGCGCCAGGCCACCATCAAGTCGCCGCGCACCACCGTCAGCAGCAGCAAGGCCATCAGGCCCAAGGCCAGGGACACCACCTGGATGACAGTGGCGCCCGGGCGGCGCTGCAGGGACGTGACGGCGAAGCGCCAGCCCTGGTGCTTGAAGGCGCCGCGCAGGGTTTTCAGCGAGCGGATGCCCAGCCAGCCGGCCAGGCCGAACAGGGCGAAGCCGCCCAGGAAGCCGGCCGCCGTCAGCAGCGCCAGTTTCACGTCGCCCGCTTGCCACAACAGCAGCACGACGAAGGCGGCGATGCCCAGGCCGTAGGTGGCCAGGGCCAGCGCCTGCGGCGGCTCCTGCTCGCGGCGGATCACGCGGTTATGGGGGACATTGCGCAACTGCAAAATCGGCGGCAGGGCAAAACCCAGCAGCAACAGCATGCCGGTGGCCACGCCCTGCAGGGCGGGCAACATGGACACGGGCGGCAAGTCGCTCTGCACCAGCTTGCCCAGCAGCTCCAGCAGCACCAGGTGGCCGCCGAAACCCACCATCACGCCGACCACGCTGCCGGCCAGGCCGACCAATAAAAATTCGATCACGTACATGGCAGTGACCTGGTTTTGCGTCAGCCCCAGGCAGCGCAGCATGGCGCAGGCGTCCAGGTGACGCAGCATGAAGCGGCGCGCCGCCATGGCCACGGCGACGGCCGCCAGCATGGCCGACAGCAAGCCGACGAGGGACAGGAAGCGGTCGGCGCGGTCCAGCGTCGATTGCATCTGCGGGCTGCCCGACTCCAGCGATTCGATGCGCACGCCCTTGATGGCTTGCGTCTTGATCTGGCTTTCCAGCCAGGCTTGATATTGCGCAAGTTCACCCGCCTTGGCGGGCGGCGCCGACAACAGCAAGCGGTACGACACGCGCGAGCCGTTCTGCACCAGCGCCGTGGCGGCCAGGTCGCTCAAGGGCAGCATCACGCGAGGAGCGAAGTTGAGGAAGGACGCGCCGCGGTCCGGCTCGCTGGCGATCAGTTGGGTGACGGTAAACGCCTTGTCGCCCAGGGTCAGCGTGTCGCCCAGCTTGGCGTTCAGGCTGGACAGGATGGCCGCATCGACCCACAGGGTGCCGGGCGCCGGCACCTGGTCCGTTGGCCGTCCGACGGCATCCTGCGCCTCGCTAACCTGGGTGGTGATTTTCAGCTTGCCCCGCTGCGGGTAGCCGGGCGAGACGGCCTTGATGGAGGCCAGCTGCGACAGCGATTGCTCGCCCTCGCCCGCCTGCGCCATGCTGGGAAACGTCACCGTGTCGGCCAGGATGAAGCCGCGCTTCTGCGCCTCCGCGCGCCAGGCCGCATTGACGGGCTGGTCGGCGCTGATGACCAGGTCGGCCCCCAGCAGCTGGTGCGCGTCGCGGTTCAGGCCCGCGCGCAGGCGGTCGACGAAGAAGCCGACGGCCGACAGGGCCGCCACGGCGACGATCAGCGCGACGAGCAGGAAACGCAGTTGCCCGGCGCGCCAGTCGCGGCCGGTCATTTTCAGGGAGAGGCGGAACATGGGCGGCGGGTCTTTATAGAGTTACTGCGCGCTGCCGTGGGCGGCGGCGTGCTGCGCGAAATACGCATCGACGGTAGCGAGGAAGGCGTCTTTCTGCGCCTGCGGCAGGAAGGCGGCGATGAAACCGTTGCGCGCCAGGCGTTGCGCGTGGGATAGGCCCAGCGGCAGCGCGTCGAAGATGGCGTCGAAATTGTCGTTCATGTAGCCGCCGAAATACGCGGGATCGTCCGAGTTCACCGTCACCAGCAAGCCCGCGTCGAGCAATTGCACCAGGTTATGGTCGTGCATCTGGTCGAACACGCGCAGCTTGGTGTTCGACAGGGGGCAGACGGTCAGGGCGATCTGTTCGCGCGCCAGGCGGGCCGTCAAGTCCGCGTCTTCCAGGCAGCGCACGCCGTGGTCGATGCGTTCGACCTGCAAGTCGTCGAGCGCCGTGCGGATGTAGGCCGGCGGGCCCTCCTCGCCCGCGTGGGCCACCAGGTGCAGGCCCAGTTCGCGGCAGCGGGCAAACACGCGCGAGAATTTCTCGGGCGGGTTGCCCACTTCCGAGGAATCGAGGCCGATGCCGATGAATTTGTCGCGGTGCGGCAAGGCGTCTTCCAGGGTCTCGAACGCCTCTTTCTCGCTCAAATGGCGCAGGAAGCACAGGATCAGGGCCGCGCTGACGGGACTGTCCTGGCAGGCGCGGTGGATGCCGTTGATCACGTCGGCAATGGGCACGCCGCGCGCCGTGTGGGTTTGCGGGTCGAAGAAGATTTCCGTGTGCAGCACGTTATCGGCTTCGGCGCGGCGCAGGTAGGCTTGCGTCATGTCATAGAAATCCTGCTCTTTCAAGAGCACGCTTGCGCCAGCATAATAAATGTCGAGAAAAGACTGTAAATCCGTAAAAGCATAGGCGCTGCGCAAGTGTTCCACCGATTCATAGCCCAGAGGCACGCCATTGCGCTCTGCCAGTGCGAAAATCAGTTCTGGCTCCAGCGAGCCTTCGATATGGATATGCAGTTCGGCCTTCGGCATGCCGCGGACGATCGCGCGCAATTGGGGGTTCATCATGGGTGTTCCTTATAGGGTGACGATAAAAATGCTGGCTCGCGCACGCGCACGCGCTGCGCGCAGGGCCATCAGACATGCAGGTATCTTAGCGCAAGATGGCCAGCCTCACCGGCGCCAGGCCGCCATGGCGCAGGCTGCGGCAGCGCCATGGCCGGCTCCGGCACGCGCTGGCGAATTGTCGTATGATGGTTTAAAAGGTATACAAAAGTTCATTGGAACCGATGAAAAATTTGATGATTTATCCAATTAAATCAACAATTTACAAACAAGTATTAAGGATATGCCGACATATCTTTTGACTTCCTGATCCTTTAGAGCAATAATAAATTTCATGGGGTAATGGTAGGTGCAGCAAGCGCTATCAACAGTGAAAAAAAAGCCGGCTGGCCACGTCAGCACACGGCATCAAGCGCCAGTTTTTTGGTCCGGGCAATCCGGACTCGCAAAGACAGCCGGGCTTGAAACAACAATAAAAATCGATACGGGGTACAGGAAAAGTTCAAGCGGCAAGCCCAGGCGAGTGCCAGGCGGGCGGCCATGGTGACTGGCAGTACGGGTTTACATTAAAGGACATTGACATGACCATTTTTGATAACTATGCAGCACGCTACGAGCGCACCCGCGAAGAGGAAATGTCGCTCACCGACTACCTGGCCCTGTGCAAGAAGGACAAGCTGACGTACGCCAGCGCGCCCGAACGCATGCTGGCCGCCATCGGCGAGCCGCAGCTGGTCGACACGCGCAACGACACGCGCTTGTCGCGCATCTTCGCCAACAAGATCATCAAGATCTACCCCGCCTTCCGCGAGTTCTACGGCACCGAGGAGGTGATCGAGCAAGTCGTCTCGTACTTCCGCCACGCGGCGCAAGGCCTGGAAGAGCGCAAGCAGATCCTGTATCTGCTGGGGCCCGTCGGCGGCGGCAAGTCGTCCATCGCGGAAAAACTCAAGTCGCTGATGGAACACGTGCCCTTCTATTGCCTGAAAGGTTCGCCCGTCAATGAGTCGCCGCTGGGCCTGTTCAACGAGGAAGAGGACGGCACCATCCTGGAAGAGGATTACGGCATCCCGCGCCGCTACCTGCGCAACATCCCCAGCCCGTGGGCCGTGAAACGCCTGCATGAATACAATGGCGATATCAACCAGTTCCGCGTCGTCAAGCGCTATCCATCCGTGCTGAAACAGATCGCCATTTCGAAAACGGAGCCGGGCGACGAAAACAACCAGGATATTTCCTCGCTGGTGGGCAAGGTCGACATCCGCAAGCTGGAAGACTATGCGCAGGACGATCCGGACGCCTACAGCTATTCGGGCGGCCTGTGCCTGGCCAACCAGGGCTTGATGGAATTCGTGGAAATGTTCAAGGCGCCCATCAAGGTCCTGCATCCGCTGCTGACGGCCACGCAGGAAGGCAACTACAAGGGCACGGAAGGCTTCGGCGCGATTCCGTTCGACGGCATCATCCTGGCCCACTCGAACGAGTCGGAATGGAAGACGTTCAAGAACAACCGCAACAACGAGGCGTTTCTTGACCGTATCTATATAGTCAAGGTGCCGTATTGCCTGCGCGTCTCCGATGAAATCAAGATCTACGACAAGCTGGTGGCCAATTCCTCGCTGGTCAAGGCCCCGTGCGCGCCCGGCACCCTGCGCATGATGGCGCAGTTCGCCATCCTGTCGCGCCTGAAAGACCCGGAAAACTCCAGCATCTTCTCGAAGATGCTCGTCTACGATGGCGAAAACCTCAAGGATACGGACCCGAAAGCCAAGTCCATGCACGAATACGTCGATTACGCGGGCGTGGACGAAGGCATGAACGGCTTGTCGACGCGCTTTGCCTTCAAGATCCTGTCAAAAGTGTTCAACTTTGACAATTCCGAAGTGGCTGCCAATCCCGTGCATCTATTATATGTACTGGAGCAGCAGGTCGAGCGCGAGCAGTTCGCGCCGGAACTGGAGCAGCGCTACTTCTCCTATATAAAAGAGCACCTGGCGCAGCGCTACGTGGAATTCATCGGCAAGGAGATCCAGACGGCTTACCTGGAAAGCTATTCGGAATACGGGCAGAACATCTTCGACCGCTACGTGACGTTTGCCGATTTCTGGATACAGGACCAGGAATACCGCGATCCGGACACGGGCGAAAGCTTCGACCGAGAATCGCTGAACAATGAACTCGAGAAGATCGAGAAACCGGCGGGCATTTCCAATCCGAAGGATTTCCGCAATGAAATCGTGAACTTCGGCTTGCGCGCGCGGGCCTCGAACGGCGGCAAGAATCCCGCCTGGACCAGTTATGAAAAGTTCCGCACCGTCATTGAAAAGAAAATGTTTTCAAATACGGAGGAATTGCTGCCCGTGATTTCCTTCAATGCCAAGGCCAGCGCCGACGATGCCAACAAGCACGCCGACTTCGTGGCCCGCATGGTGGAAAAAGGCTATACGGCCAAGCAGGTACGCCTGTTATGCGAATGGTACTTGCGCGTGCGCAAGTCATCCTAGCGCGGACAGCGGAGGCGCGCTCCCGCCCGAGGGCAGGCGGGGCGCGCAAGACGAGAAGCAAGGAGGCACCCTTTGACATATCTCATCGACAGGCGCTTGCAAAGCAAGAATAAATCCGCCGTCAACCGCGAGCGTTTCCTGCGGCGTTACAAGGGCCAGATCAAGGATGCCGTGGGGCGCGCCATCAAGGGGCGCTCGATCACGGACGTCGAGAATGGCGAGAAGGTCAGCATCCCCGTCAAGGACGTGGGCGAACCGTCGTTCGGCCACGCGCATGGCGGCGTATGGGAAGTGGTCAATCCCGGCAACAAGGAATACCTGAAAGGCGACCAGATCGCGCGGCCGAAAGGCGGCGGTGGCGCCGGGCGGGGCAAGGCGGGCAATAGCGACGAAACGACGGAAGACGACTTCATCTTCGAATTGTCGCGCGAAGAATTCATGAATTACTTCTTCGAAGACCTGGAATTGCCGCACATGGTGAAAACCCAGCTGACGGCCACCACGGAATTCAAGAACCAGCGCGCCGGCTACAATATGTCGGGCACGCCATCGAACATCCACGTGCTGCGCTCCCTGCGCGGCGCGCTGGGGCGGCGCATCGCCGTCGGCGGCGGCGCCCGCAAGCAACTGGCGCAGGCCGAGGAAGACCTGGCCGAACTGCTGCACGAAGGCGCGCCCGACAGCGACCCGCTCGTCACGGAACTGCGCCGTTTGATCCACCACCTGCACACGCGCCTGCTGGCCATCCCCTTCATCGACCCGTTCGACTTGCGCTACAGCAACCGCATCAAGGTGCCCAAGCCGATGACGCAAGCCGTCATGTTCTGCATCATGGACGTGTCCGGCTCCATGGACGAGTCGCGCAAGGACACGGCCAAGCGCTTCTTCATCCTGTTATATCTGTTCCTCAAGCGCGCCTACGACAAGATCGAGGTCGTCTTCATCCGCCACCATACGGCGGCGGCCGAAGTGGACGAGCATGAATTCTTCAATTCGCGCGAGTCGGGCGGCACCGTCGTATCGTCCGCGCTGCACTTGCTCAACACCATCATCGACGAACGCTATGGCGCCGGACAATGGAACAGCTATGTGGCGCAGGCATCCGACGGCGACAACTGGGACAACGATTCCGTGCTGTGCCGGCAATTGCTTATTAATACCATCATGCCCAAGGTGCAGTACTACACCTATGTCGAGATCACGGACGGCCCGCAGCAAAACCTGTGGGAGCAATACGCGGGCGTGCTCGACCATCACGCCCATTTCGCCATGCAAAAGATCGTCACGCCGGCCGATATCTACCCGGTCTTCCGCGAACTGTTCAAGAAACAGGTGAAATGATGAGTGCAGCCTTTGACCGCGCCAGCAACACTCCGGGCGAACCGTTCGCGCGCCTGCGCCACCCGAACGCCCTGCCCGAACAGTCGGAATGGACGTTCGAACTGATCGAGCAAATCCACGAGGAAATCCGCCGCGTGGCGAAACAGTTTGGCCTCGACACCTATCCGAACCAGCTGGAAATCATCACGGCCGAGCAGATGATGGATGCCTACACCTCGGTCGGCATGCCCGTTTCCTACAACCATTGGTCATTCGGCAAGCATTTTTTATCGACCGAGAAAAGCTACAAGCGGGGGCAGATGGGCCTGGCCTACGAGATCGTCATCAACTCGAACCCGTGCATCGCCTATTTAATGGAGGAAAACAGCCTGACCATGCAATCGCTGGTGATCGCGCATGCGGCGTACGGCCACAACTCCTTTTTTAAAGGCAATTACCTGTTCCGCGCCTGGACGGATGCGGACGCCATCATCGACTATATGGTGTTTGCCAAGAATTACATCGCCGAATGCGAACAGCGCCATGGCGTCGACGCCGTGGAATTGCTGCTCGACTCGTGCCATGCCATCCAGAACTATGGCGTGGACCGCTACAAGCGCCCGGCGAAACTGTCGATGGCGAAGGAATATGCGCGCCAGAAAGAGCGCGAAGCCTATGTGCAGTCGCAGATCAACCAGCTGTGGCGCACCCTGCCCCGCCGCGAGGATGAGGAGGAAGAGGAAGACCAGCGCAAGGCCGCGCCCCGCTTTCCGCCCGAACCCGAGGAAAACCTGCTGTACTTCATCGAAAAGTATGCGCCGCTGCTGGAACCGTGGCAGCGCGAGATGGTGCGCATCGTGCGCAAGATTTCCCAGTACTTCTATCCGCAGCGGCAAACCCAGGTCATGAACGAGGGCTGGGCCACCTTCTGGCACTACACGATATTGAACCAGCTGTATGACGAAGGCGTGGTGGGCGACGGCTTCATGATGGAATTTCTGAAAAGCCATACCAACGTGGTCTACCAGCCGCCCATCGACAGCCCGTATTACAGCGGCATCAACCCGTATGCGCTGGGTTTTGCCATGATGAGCGACATCCGCCGCATCTGCGAGCACCCGACCGACGAAGACCGCGCCTGGTTCCCCGACATGGCCGGCAGCGACTGGCGCAAGAGCCTGGACTTTGCCATGCGCAATTTCAAGGATGAAAGCTTCATCGCCCAGTACCTGTCGCCGCGGCTGATCCGCGAATTCCACTTCTTTACGGTGCTCGACGACGACAAGAATGAAAAACTGGCCATTTCCGCCATCCACGACGATGCCGGCTACCGCTACGTGCGCCAGCAACTGGCGGAACAGTACAACCTGGGCAACCGCGAGCCGAATATCCAGGTCTGGTCCGTCAACACGCGCGACGACCGCGCCCTGACCCTGCGCCACACGCAATTCCAGCGCCGCCCGCTGAACCAGCAGGCTGCCGAGGTGCTCAAGCACGTGGCACGGCTGTGGGGCTTCGATGTGCACCTCGATACGGTCGACCCACAGGGGGCGGTGCTGGGCACCTTGAATTGCCGGCGCGAGAAGCGCAACCGGCGCGATGACCCGGTTGCCAAGCCATGAAATGATTTGTTGATAATAATCAATAGCAAGAATATAAGCGCTTCCTATGCCTATATAGGAATTCAGTATGGCCTGACGGCCTCGAAACGGCTGTCAGGAGCGCCTTTTTTGACCTGGGTGAAGTGCGTTCCGCACCCGTTTGGTGCGCGCGACGGGCTAAGTGGTCTGGTTCCGAGGCAAAACATTTCCCAAAAGAAATATTTTTCTCCAAATTTAGCAGTTTCCATATTGGATATCACGAAATATAATTCCGCCAGATCGACACATCGGAGAACTTAGCAGCGGTCGCCCAAAACGGCTGTAAAAAACCGATAAGACCGCCTTTTTTTATGTCCGAAAGCGTGCAAAGATGACATAAGCAAGTACGTTTTCAGGGCGCAAAAGCGCCAAAAATTTAACCGGTTTTAGGCGTTAAAAATCTGTGTAAAATAAAGAATTCGTATGTATAATTCGGCGACGTCCCGGATACGGCTGGAGCTTTGTGTCGTCATTTTGGGGTTCAGTTGCAAGACAAGAGATGGTATTTGGAGAAAGCAGGCATGAATTTTTCGAACGAGAAAAGTCCCAAGAACTACACAGGCATCACTATCGTTGTCCTGCTGCACGTTCTCGCGGCTTACGGGATCGTGACGGGCTTGGGCAAGCGGTTGGTCACCAAAATGATGGAACCGGTTGAAACCAAGATTATCGAGGAAGTCAAACCGCCTCCACCGAAGGATCTTCCACCGCCACCACCGCCGCCAGAAATGAAGGCACCACCGCCGCCATTCATTCCGCCAGTCGAGGTGAACGTGCAGCAGCCGCCACCACAGCAGAACGTGATTGCAAATGCGACTGCCGTGAAGCCAGCCACGAATGTATTGGCACCGCCATCGCCGCCTGCACAGCCTGCGCCAACTCCTGGACCAGCCAAATCGGTGCGTACGCCGGCCGTGGTTGACTTCAGCGTCTGCGAAAAACCGGCTTATCCAAAGTCGTCGCAGCGTAACGAGGAAACCGGTGTGGTGACACTGTCGTTCCTGATCGGTGTAGACGGCAAGGTCGCTGATTCGAAGATCGTGAAGTCCAGCGGCTTCAGGGACCTGGACAAAGCCGCGGTGCAAGGTATCAGCCGCTGTACATTTAAGCCGGCAACAGTTGACGGCAAGCCGGAACAAGGCTGGCAGCAAATGCAATACGTTTGGTCGCTGGATTAAAACCCGAGACAGTTATCCCCTGTCTCACACTATGATTTCGTTGTCATTACGTTCAGCGATCTGTTATTTTTAATTTTGGAGGAAGCATGTTTAAGAATACCCGTTTGTCCGCATTTTTTGCCGCGGTTCTGTTGTCCGTTACCGCTACTACCGCTCTGGTAGCAGCTCCGGCATTCGCTGACGCGCCAGCATCGGCTGCCGCTTCGGCTCCTGCGGCAGACGCTGCACCAGCACCAGTTGCTGCAGATGCCGCCGCTCCAGCAGCAGACGCAGCAGCAGCTCCAGCCGCTGATGCAGCCGCTCCAGCCAAAACCGAAGAAGTACACAACCCGTTCGGCCTGCAAGCAGTGTGGGACGGCGGCTTCGTGCCACGCGCCACCCTGATCATCATGGTCATCATGTCGATCGGTACCTGGTACATCATCATCACCAAGCTGATCGATCAAATGAAGATCTTCAAGCAAGCTAAAGAAGCTGCTGCCAAATTCTGGAAAGCTCCTTCGATCGCTGCTGGTTCGGCAACCCTGGAAGAAGGTTCGCCATTCCGCTTCATCGCTGAATCGGGCACCAAGGCAACCGCTCACCATGACGGCGCCCTGCTGGAACAAATCGATCTGTCGACCTGGGTGACGATGTCGATCCAGCGCGCTTCGGACAAAGTCCAATCGCGTCTGCAAGATGGCCTGTCGTTCCTGGCAACCGTTGGTTCGACCGCACCGTTTATCGGTCTGTTCGGTACCGTTTGGGGTATCTACAACGCACTGACCGCTATCGGCATGACCGGTAACGCATCGATCGACAAAGTTGCAGGTCCAGTTGGTGAAGCACTGATCATGACCGCTTTCGGTCTGCTGGTCGCTGTTCCTGCCGTTCTGGGTTACAACTGGTTGGTTCGTCGTAACAAAACCGCAATGGAAGACATCCGCTCGTTCAGCGCCGACGTTCACTCGGTTCTGGTTTCCGGCGTAATGTCCACCAGCGAAGCTGGCCGTGCTGCCGGCGCTAAAAAGATCGGATAAGTCATGTCGATGTCCGTCGGCTCCGACAGCGGAGATCAAGATCAAGTAATGTCAGAAATCAACACGACGCCGCTCGTCGACATCATGTTGGTTTTGCTGATCATTTTCTTGATCACCAGTCCGGTTGTCCTCAAGCTGCAGAAAATCGATCTGCCGATCGAGGCCAACCAAGCCCTTCAAACCAAGCCGCAAAACGTTAACATCGTTGTTAACAAGGATGGCGAGATTTACCTGGGCCAGACCAGACTGAGAGACACGAACGAATTGTTCGATTATCTTAAAGTTGAAGCAGTGAAAGTACCGCAGCCGGAAGTACACGTTCGTGGCGACCAAGAAACACGCTACGAATCGATCGGCCGGGTTATTTACACGACCCAACGTGCCGGGATCCAGAAGGTCGGCTTCATCACCGAACCACCTGACAAGGGCTGATAGCGACTGACAGCGGCGTCCCGGCAACATGGGGGCGCCACTGAAGGAAGCTTGCCGGGCGGCAGTTTCGCCCGGTGCTTCGTTGGACTTCTTAAAGGAAACACTATGAGTATGAATGTCGGTTCGGGAAGCGCAGCAGGCGCGGATCCGGAACCAATGATGGAACTGAACATGACGCCCCTCATCGACGTGATGCTGGTGCTGATTATCATGTTGATCATCACGATTCCTAAGCAAAACCACTCGGTGAACCTGAACATGCCGGTCGGCACCCCGCCGCCACCGACAACCGAACCAGTGGTCGTCACGATCGATGTCGATTTTGATGGCACTATCTTGTGGGACAATCAGGTCGTACCTGATCGTAATACGCTGGAAGCCAAGCTGAGCAACGTTGCTGCGCAAGCAGATCAGCCAGAAGTGCATCTGCGTCCTAACAAGCTGGTGGAATACAAAGTCGTCGCCGGTGTGATGGCGTCGGCGCAGCGTCTGGGCGTGACCAAAATCGGTCTGGTCGGCAACGAGCAATTCCAGTAAGCTGCAGCAATCAGGTTATCTTTACATCCGAATAGGCAGGACTTCCTGCCTATTCGCTTTTTACTGAAAGACTTTCTCATGTCCAAGTTTCGTCTCGCTCATCTCGGCCTCGTCATGGCCGCTATCGGTTTTACCGCAGCAACTCCCGTAATCGGCCTGGGCTCGCTGGCATATGCCGCGGACACCGTGCGTGCCGAAGTGGGCAAGCCATTGCAAGAAGCGCAAAAACTCGCTGGCAGCGGCAAAAACAAGGAAGCACTGGCCAAGCTGCGCGAAGCTGACAGCGTCGGCGGCAAGACCGCCTTTGAAAGCTACCAGATCGAACGCGTGCGCGCCTCGGCTGCCGCCGCCGCTGGCGACAACGGCACCGCCATCAAGGCTTTTGAAGCCGTCATCAATTCCGGCCGCCTGAGCGCCGCCGAAGCCCCCAAATTCACACAAGCGCTGGCAGGCATGTACTACCGCGCCAAGGATTGGCCAAACACCATCACCTGGATCAAACGCTCGCTGAAAGACCGCGAAGATCCACAGATGCGCGAACTGCTGATCCAGACCTACTACGTCAGCGGCAACTTCGCCGAAGCGGCAAAAGAACTGCAAGCGCGTGGCGGCAACTCGGAAGCGAGCCTGCAAATGCTGGCCAACATCCAGTTGAAGCAAAACGACAAGGGCGGCTACGTTGCCACCCTGGAAAAACTGGCATCGAGCTATCCGAAAACCAGCTACTGGGCCGACCTGCTGAACCGCGTTTCGGGCAAACCTGGCTTCTCGCAACGCCTGGGCCTGGATGTCCAGCGCCTGCGCCTGGCCAACGGCCTGTTCAGCAAACCTTCCGAATACATGGAAATCAGCCAGCTGGCCCTGCAAGCAGGCAATCCTGGCGAAGCGCTGAGCATCATCGAGCAAGGCTACAAGAAAGGCGTGCTGGGTACCGGCGCCGATGCGCCACGTCACCAGCGTCTGAAAGACCTGGCCCTGAAAACCCAGGCTGACCTGAAAGCCAACGCGGCCAAGTCGGAAGCGGAATACACCAAGAACAAGGACGCCGACAGCTTGAGCAAGCTGGGCTTCGCCCTGGTCTACGATGGCCAGGCCGAAAAGGGTCTGGGCTTGATGAACGACGCCGTGAAACTGGGCACCGCCAAGTATGCGGAAGAAGCCAAGCTGCATCTGGGCATCGCCTACATCCACGCCGGCAAGAAGTCCAACGCCACGACGGCACTCAAAGCCGTCAAGGGCACGGATGGCGCGGCTGACCTGGCCCGCTACTGGACCTTGATGAATAAGTAATTAACATCGAACCCAAGCTACTGCGCGTCGCGCTTTGCAGCCTGTGATGCTCACCGTACTACAGTACGGTTGCGCTTCTCGGCAACAAATCACTGCCGCTCGCTACGCTTGGCTTCGACGTTGAGAGTGCATTGAATCAATACTAAAGCGTTGCCAGCATACCCGCCGGCAACGCTTTTTATCATTTCAGCAGTGAAATTCGCCCTGCGTCCACCCTGCCGGGTGTGCATCCCCGAAACAGTCCGTATAATCCCCCTTTTGGCACAGTTTTTCATCAGATTCCTATGAAGGTATTCCGCGGACTTCCCAATGCCCAGGCACGAGCGCCTTGCGCTCTGACCATCGGCAATTTTGACGGTGTCCACATCGGCCATCAAGCCTTGCTGGCGCGCGTGCGCGGCGCGGCGACCGAACTCGGCATTGAAGCGGCCGTGATGACGTTCGAACCGCACCCGCGCGAATTCTTCGCGCAGCGCGCGGGCGACCTGTCCAAGGCCCCGCAGCGCATCGCCAACTTGCGCGACAAGCTGCAATCGCTGGATGACGCCGGCATCGACCGTGTCGTCGTCGAGCACTTCAGCGCCCAGTTCGCCGCCTTGACGCCGCAGGAATTCACGGAAAAAGTCCTCGTCGACGGCTTGCACGTGAAATGGCTGATGGTCGGCGACGACTTTTGCTATGGCGCCCGGCGCGCCGGCGACGTGGCCATGCTGCAGGAAGCGGGCCGCAAATATGGTTTCCATGTAGAAACATTGCCTACCGTGATGAACGGCAGCACGCGCATCTCGTCGTCCGCCGTGCGCCTGGCGCTGGCCGCCGGCGATTTCCCGCTGGCCACGCAGCTGCTGGGCCATCCGTACGCCATTTCCGGCCATGTCATCCACGGCCAGAAACTGGGCCGCACCCTCGGTTTTCCCACCCTGAACCTGCGCGTGGCGCACCGTCCCGCCCTGTCCGGCGTCTTCATCGTGCAAGTGCACGGCCTGGCGCCGCAGCCGCTGCCGGCCGTGGCCAGCCTCGGCGTGCGCCCCACCGTCGACGACAGCGGCCGCGTCTTGCTGGAAGTGCATCTGTTTGATTTCAATCAATCCTGCTACGGCAAGCTGGTGCGCGTGGAATTCCTGGAAAAGCTGCGCGACGAAGAAAAGTACGACGACTTGCCCACCCTGACGGCCGCCATCGAGCGCGACTCGAACCAGGCGCGCGCCTATTTTGAGCAGCGCAGCGGCGCCATTACCGCCACCGACCGAATTTGACGCCGGCCAACTCCGCCGCCTGGCGGCACTTGCCGTCGCAAACCCGCTGCAAAAATATACTCCATACCATTAAAGAAGATTATGTCCGATCAAAACAAGCCAGCCACGCCCAAGCAGAACAAGAAGCCTGAAAGCAAATACCCGGTCAACATGACGGAAACCCCGTTCCCGATGCGCGGCGACATGGCCAAGCGCGAGCCGCAATGGGTACAGCAATGGCAAGACAAGAAAATCTACGAGCGCGTGCGCAAGGCTGCCGCCGGCCGTCCGAAATTCATCCTGCATGACGGCCCGCCGTACGCGAATGGCGATATCCACCTGGGCCACGCCGTCAACAAGATCCTGAAGGACATGGTCGTCAAGTCGCGCTCGCTGGCCGGCTTCGACGCGCCGTACGTACCGGGCTGGGATTGCCACGGCATGCCGATCGAGATCCAGATCGAAAAACTGCACGGCAAGAACCTGCCGACGGCCGAAGTGCTGGAAAAGGCCCGCGCCTACGCCAATGTGCAGGTCGAGCGCCAGAAGAAGGATTTCATCCGCCTGGGCGTGCTGGGCGAGTGGGACAACCCGTACCTGACCATGGCGCACGGCAATGAAGCGGACGAATTGCGCGCGCTGGGCAAGCTGCTGGAAAAAGGCTATGTGTACCGCGGCTTGAAGCCCGTCAACTGGTGCTTCGACTGCCAGTCGGCGCTGGCCGAGGCGGAAGTGGAATACGCGGAAAAACGCGATCCCGCCATCGACGTCGGATTCAAGTTCGCCGAGCCGGAAAAACTGGCGGCCGCCTTCGGCCTGCCTTCCCTGCCGACCGATAACGGTTTCATCGTCATCTGGACCACCACGCCGTGGACCATCCCGTCGAACCAGGCGCTGAACGTGCACCCGGAAGTCAAATACGCGCTGGTGAAAGCCGAGCGCGATGGCCAGCCGCTGCTGCTGATCCTGGCGCAAGACCTGGTCGTCGCCAGCCTGGCGCGCTTCAAGCTCGATGGCACGACCATCGCCACCTGCGACGGCGCGGCCCTGGCCGGCATCAGCTTCCGCCACCCGCTGCATGCGGCCGATGCCTTCTATGACCGTCTGTCGCCCTTGTACCTGGCCGAATACGTGACCACGGAAAGCGGCACGGGCGTGGTGCACTCGGCGCCAGCCTACGGCCTGGACGACTTCATCTCGTGCAAGGCGCACGGCATGAAGGACGACGACATCATCAAGCCCGTCATGGGCGACGGCAAGTTCGCCTCGACCCTGCCCCTGTTCGGCGGCATGACCATCTGGGAAGCGTCGAAGCCGATCTGCAACGCCCTGCGCGAAGCCGGTGCGCTGTTCGAAGTCAAGATGTTCGACCACAGCTACATGCATTGCTGGCGCCATAAGACGCCGATCATCTACCGCGCCACCTCGCAGTGGTTTGCCGGCATGGACGTGACGCCGAAAGACGGCGGCGCGACCTTGCGCGAAACGGCCTTGAAAGGCATCGCCGACACCGAGTTCTTCCCGGACTGGGGCCAGGCGCGCCTGCACGGCATGATCGCCAACCGTCCCGACTGGACCCTGTCGCGCCAGCGCCAGTGGGGCGTGCCGATGGCCTTCATCGTGCACAAGGAAACGGGCGACCTGCATCCGCGCACGCCGGAACTGCTGGAGCAAGTGGCCAAGCTGATCGAAAAAGGCGGCATCGAGGCCTGGCAGGCGCTGGACCTGGCTGACCTGATCGGCGACGAAGCGGCCATCTACGCGAAGAACAAGGACACGCTGGACGTGTGGTTCGATTCCGGCGCCACGCACCAGACGGTGCTGGGCGGCCCGCAAGCGCACGGTTCGCACTCGACGCAGCTGCAATTCCCGGCCGACCTGTACCTGGAAGGCTCGGACCAGCATCGCGGCTGGTTCCACTCGTCCCTGCTCGTGTCGTCGATGCTCAATGGCCGTCCGCCGTACAAGGCCCTGCTGACGCACGGCTTCACGGTCGATGGCGAAGGCAAGAAGATGTCGAAGTCGCTGGGTAACACGCTGGCGCCGCAAAAGATCTCGGACACCCTGGGCGCGGACATCCTGCGCCTGTGGATCGCCTCGACCGATTACACGGGCGAACTGTCGATCTCCGACGAAATCCTGAAACGCGTGACGGAATCGTACCGCCGCATCCGCAACACCCTGCGCTTCCTGCTGGCGAACACCTCGGACTTCAATCCGGCCACGGACGCCGTGCCGGTGGCCGAGATGTTCGAAATCGACCGCTATGCGCTGGCCAACATGGCCTCGCTGCAAACGCAGATCGAGAACAACTACGCGCGCTACGAATTCCACCCGGTCGTGTCGAAGCTGCAGACGTACTGCTCGGAAGACCTGGGCGGCTTCTACCTGGACATCCTGAAGGATCGCCTGTACACCTCCGGCTTGACGTCGCACGCGCGCCGTTCGGCGCAGACGGCCCTGTGGCACATCACGCAAAGCTTGCTGCGCCTGATGGCCCCTGCCCTGTCGTTCACGGCCGAGGAAGCGTGGGCCGTCTTCGCCGGCAGCGAAGCGTATGCCGCCAGCGATGAAACCATCTTCACGCAAACCTGGTGGCAGCTGCCGGAAGTGGCGGATGCGGCCGACCTGCTGGAGAAATACACGGCCCTGCGCGCCGTGCGCACGGACGTGACGAAGCAGCTGGAAGACTTGCGTACTTCGGGCGCCATCGGCTCGTCGCTGCAGGCGGAGCTGACGATCAAGGCCGCGCCGATGAAGTACAAGCTGTTGACGACCCTGGGCGACGACTTGAAGTTCGTCTTCATCACCTCGCAGGCAACAGTAGCCGAAGTGGCCGACGAAGCGGCCGAGGAAGTGGTCGTGGCCGCGTCGACGGCGCCGAAGTGCGAGCGCTGCTGGCACTACCGCAGCGACGTGGGCACGGACGCCGCGCATGCCACCCTGTGCGGCCGCTGCGTCAGCAACCTGTTTGGCAAGGGCGAAGTTCGCCGCTTCGCCTAAACAACGGCGTCAAAATCTGCTGCGCGTCGCGATTTGCGGCCTGCGATGCTCACCGTACTACAGTACGGTTGCGCTTCTCGGCCACAAATCGCTGCCGCTCGCTACGATTTTGCCCGCCGTTGTATGCTATCCGTCCAACCGCCGCCTGCTGCCAGGCGGCGGCTTTATCTTCCCTGGAAAAATATGGCCACTAAAAACCGTTTTTCATCGAAACCGCAATCGCCGCTGACGCTGTGGCTGGGCATTGCCGCCATCGTCATCCTGTTCGACCAGATCACCAAGATCACGATCCTGAAGACCTTCCGCTATGCGCAGGAAATGGTCATCACCTCGTATTTCAACCTGGTGCTCGCGTATAACAAGGGCGCCGCGTTCAGCTTCCTGTCCGACCAGGGCGGCTGGCAGCGCTATTTCTTCACCGGCATCGCCCTGGCGGCCGCCATCTACATCATCTACCTGCTGAAAAAGCACGCCGGCCAGCGCATGTTCTGCTGGGCCCTGTCGCTGATCCTCGGCGGCGCGCTGGGCAACGCCATCGACCGCCTGATGTACGGCCACGTGGTCGATTTCCTCGACTTCCACTGGAAAAGCTGGGGCCATTTCCCCGCTTTCAATATCGCCGACAGCGCCATCTGCATCGGCGCGGCCCTGTTCATCATCGATGAACTGCGCCGGGTAAACAAATAAACACGCAGGAGAACGGCATGGAACTGTCCGGCAAAAAAATCGTCCTGGGACTCTCGGGCGGCGTCGCCTGCTACAAGGCAGCGGAATTGTGCCGCGCGCTCACAAAGGCAGGCGCCTCGGTGCAAGTGGTGATGACGGATGCGGCCAGCCACTTCATCACGGCCGTCACGATGCAGGCCCTGTCCGGCCACCCCGTGCACACGAGCCAGTGGGATGCGCGCATCGCCAACAACATGGCGCATATCGATTTGACGCGCCATGCGGACGCGATTTTGATCGCGCCGTGTTCGGCCGACTTCATGCGCAAGCTGGCGCACGGCGTGTGCGACGACCTGCTGTCGACCCTGTGCCTGGCCCGCCCATCCCACCTGCCCCTGCTGGTGGCGCCGGCCATGAACGTGGAAATGTGGCAGAACCCCGCCACGCAGCGCAATGTGCAGCAGCTGCGCGACGACGGCGTCAAGCTGTTTGGCCCTGCCGCCGGCGAACAGGCGTGCGGCGAGGTGGGCCTGGGCCGCATGCTGGAACCGGAACAGCTGCTGACGGAGCTGATCGCCGCCTTCCAGCCGAAGGTATTGGCGGGCAAGCGCGTGCTGGTCACTGCCGGCCCCACGTTCGAAGCCATCGACCCCGTGCGCGGCATCACCAATCTGTCCTCGGGCAAGATGGGCTATGCGGTGGCGCGCGCGGCGCGCGAAGCGGGCGCCGAGGTGCTGCTCATTTCCGGCCCCACGGCCCTGGACGCCCCCTTCGGCGTGCGCCGCATCGACGTGCAAAGTGCGCAGCAGATGCACGACGCGGTACTCGCCCACGTCGACGGCCAGCATGTCTTCGTCGCCGTGGCCGCCGTGGCCGACTGGCGCGTGGCCAACGCCAGCGAACAAAAGATGAAAAAGCAGGCCGACGGCTCCGTGCCGGAACTGCAGTTCGCGCAAAATCCCGACATCCTGGCCACCGTGGCGGCGCGCACCAACCTGGCCGGCTATCCGTACTGTGTCGGTTTTGCTGCCGAATCGGAAAACCTGGTGGAATTCGGTTCGACCAAGCGCGAAAAGAAGGGCATCCCCTTGCTGGTCGGCAATATCGGCCAGAACACGTTTGGCCAGGATGACAACACCATCATCCTGTTCGACGAGGAAGGCCATACCGTACTGCCGCGCGCCTCGAAACTGAACCTGGCGCGCCAGCTGATTTCGGAAATCTCGAAGCGGCTGGCCAAGAATTCGCTGCTCAAATAACCTTTTACACGACTTAGCTTAGTTAGATTAATGAAAAATATCGACATCAAGATCCTCGACGCCCGCATGAAAGAAATGCTGCCAGCCTACGCCACCCAAGGCAGCGCCGGCCTGGACCTGCGCGCCTGCATCGACGAGGCGATCACCATCGAAGCCGGCCAGACCGTGCTCATTCCCACGGGCCTGGCCATCCACATCGGCGACCCGTCGTATGCGGCCATGATCCTGCCGCGCAGCGGCATGGGCCACAAAAACGGCATCGTATTGGGGAATCTGGTAGGCTTGATCGACTCCGATTATCAGGGCCAGTTGATGGTATCGACCTGGAACCGGGGCCAGAGCGCTTTCACGCTCAATCCCATGGAACGCCTGGCGCAACTGATTATCGTGCCCGTGCTGCAAGTGGGCTTTAACGTCGTCGAGGAATTCGGCGACAGCGAACGCGGTGTTGGCGGTTTCGGCAGCACCGGCAAACATTAACAGCGACTGACAAACCGTAGCGAGCGGATGTGATTTGTGGCCGGGAAGCGGAGTTGTGCGAATGCACGGGGCCGCCGAGGCAGTGAGCATCGGAGGCCGCAAATCTCGCCGCGCAGCAGGTGTTGTCAGGAGCGACAAGAAGGAATAGTTTATGCCAGGTTTCCGCCATCTGATCACAGCCCCAACTTCGCTGCGCCAACTGGCCACTCCCCTCCTGCTGGCCAGTGCGGCCATCCTCGCCGGCTGCACCACGCCGGCGACGCATGTCAGCGGCCCGTTCAACGTGGTGCCGGCGCCCGATGCGCCCGCCCCGACGGCGCAGCAAAAGGCGGCGCAGGAAGAACTGGTGAAGATGGTGGCCCTGCAGGACCGCCTGTCGAAAGTCTCGGCGCCCCTGCTGATCAACAATGCGGACCTGTGCAAGACGTATGCGCGCAACTTGCTGGGCTTCACGGCGCAGAACAAGTATTCCTACCCCGGCATCTATGCCGACGCGGCGCAGGCGGCCCTCGGCTACGGCGAACAGATGCAGGTCTCCGGCGTCTTGCCGGGCAGCGGCGCCGCGCGCGCCGGCTTGCGCAAGGGCGACGGCTTGCTGGCCGCCGAAGGCAAGCCGCTGCCGGCCGGCCCGAAGGCGGAAGGCCCGTTTGGCGCCATCGTCGGCCCGCTGGCCTCGAAAAGCGCGAACCTGAACATGACCATCGCCCGCGACGGCCAGCAGCAGGACCTGAAGATTCCCGTCACGCGCGCCTGCGCCTTCCGCGTCGCCCTGGGCAATGCGGACAATATCAACGCCTACTCGGACGGCGCGCGCATCATGCTCACGCGCGGCATGGTCAATGCGGCGCAAAACGACGAAGGCATCGCCTTTGTCATCGCCCGCGAAATGGCGCACAACATCCTCGACCACGCGCGCAGCCAGCGCACGGCAGGGACGGCCGGCAGCATCATCGACAGCCTGGGCGCCGTGCAGCCCGACGTGTCGATGCTGACGGGCGCCGCCGGCATCAAGGCCATGCCGCAGGAACTCGACGTGCAAGCCGACACGCTGGCCATCTACCTGCTGGCGCGCGCCGGCTACAACGTCGACAACGCGGCCCGCTTCTGGCAGCGGCTGGCCACACAAGTACCGGCCACAGTCGCCAACGGCTACACGGCGCTGCATCCGGGCACCAACTCGCGCATGGCCGCCGTCAACCGCGCCGTCATCGACGTGCGCGCCAAGCAGGCGGCGAAGAAACCGCTGAAGCCTTAGAACGCCTGCCATAACCTACTGCGCGTCGCGCTTTGCGGTCTGCGATGCTCACTGTGCTCAATCCTGATCAAACAGGGTTTGCTCAGGCCCCCGGGAAGTTGGGGAAGTAGGTGCCCATGATCCAAGTCAGGGCACCGCAGAACACCACGGCTAGAAACAGGACAATGAGCAGCTTGCCGAACTTGGGAATACCCTCTTCTTGCGTCTTGACTTCATTTGACATGAAAATTCTCCGCAGGGTGGTGGAACAGGTAGTATATCCACAATCTTGAATACTTTTCCATACTTTGCCGCAAACATGCGGCATGTAACCCGCGCGCGCCATGGACAGCATCGACCTTGAAGTTCTGAAAACCAGCGCCGCCTGGCTCGCCGCCGGCCGCCGCTGCGAACTCGTCACCGTCATCAAGACCTGGGGTTCCAGCCCCCGTCCCGTGGGCGCCACCCTGGCCATCTGCGACGATGGCACGGTGGTCGGTTCCGTTTCCGGCGGCTGCATCGAAGATGATTTGATCGACACCGTGCGCATGCACGGCATCGTGCGCACGCAGCCCGAAATCGTCAGCTACGGCATCAGCGCCGACGAGGCGCACCGCTTCGGCCTGCCCTGCGGCGGCACCATCGAACTGGCCATCGAGCCGCTGCACGCGGGCAGCCGCGTGGCCGAACTGCTGGCGCGCCTGGAAGCCCATGAACTCGTCGAACGCCGCCTCGACCTGCGCAGCGGCGCGGTCACCCTGCAGCGCGCCGCGCCGGGCGCCGTGCTGGCCCTGGAAGACGGGGCGCTCACCACGCAGCACGGCCCGCGCTGGCGCTTGCTGATCATCGGCGCCAGCCAGCTGTCGCGCTTCGTGGCGCAAATCGCCACGGCCATGGATTACCACGTCATCGTCTGCGACCCGCGCGAGGAATACCGGGGCGGCTGGAACGTACCGGGCGTGCCCCTGCTGCACGCCATGCCGGACGACCTCGTGCTGGAATTAAAGCTCGACAGCCGCAGCGCCGTCGTCGCCCTCACGCACGACCCCAAGCTCGACGACCTGGCCCTGATGGAAGCGTTGAAATCCCCAGCGTTCTACGTGGGCGCCATCGGCTCGCGCGCGAATAACGCCAAGCGGCGCGAACGGCTGCTGCAGTTCGACGTCAGCACCGAGCAGCTGGCGCGCCTGCACGCCCCCATCGGCCTGTACATCGGCAGCAAGACGCCGGCCGAAATCGCCATTTCCATCCTGGCCGAACTGACGGCCGTGAAAAACGGCGTGCCCGACGCGCTGCAGATCCAGCACGCGGCCGCCTTGAGCCCGCCCAACCCTGACCTCTGCGTGCGCTGAAGCCTGCAAAGCAAGAAACGGGATGCGCCAGCATCGTCCCCCTGATACCTTCCCTGACTTTGGCCCGCCATGACCCTGCTGCACTGGACCCTCCCCCTGCCCGCCGGCTACCGCCGCGACGATGTCATCGCCTTCCACAGCCGGGATACGCAAGCCGTGGCGGAACAAGTCACGCCGACAGGCCTGCGCAAGGGCATCCTGCTTGCCGGCGTCCCCGTGGTACTGGACGTGGCGTTCACGCAGGATGCCGCCATTTGCCAGGCAGACCTCGACGACAATGACGATACCGTCGCCGACCTGCAAACGCCGCTGCACGGCGCCCTGCTGAACATCCTCGGCCTGCGCATCGACCCGCAGCCGTTCGCGCAACTGGCCGCCGCCGACCCGCTGCTGGCGCCCTTGATCCACGTCAATCCGGGCTTGCGCATCGTGCAATCGGCCAGCCCCTTCGAGGCGCTGACCTGGGCCATCATCGGCCAGCAAATCAACCTGCCGTTCGCTATTTCCCTGCGCCGCACCTTCATCGTGCAGGCGGGACGCCGGCATGGCAGCGGCTTGTGGTGCTACCCGGAGGCGCGCGACGTGGCGCGGCTATCCGCCGAGGATTTGACGAGCCGCAAATTCTCGCGCGCCAAGGCGGAAACCGTGCTGCGTCTGGCGCATCTCGTCAACGATGGAGAACTGTCGCTGGAGCTGCCCCCTTCCGGCGACGTGGCGGCCATTTCGCAGGCGCTGCTGGCCGTGAAGGGCATCGGCCCGTGGACCGTCAATTACGCGCTGCTGCGCGGCTACGGCTATGCCGACTGCTCGCTGCACGGCGACGTGGCCATCCGCGCCGCCCTGCAAAAGCTGCTCGGCGAAGAGGTCAAGCCGGACATGGCGCGCACGGAGCAGTGGCTGCGCCAGTACGCGCCGCACCGCACCATGGCCGCCGCCCACCTGTGGGCCAGCCTGCACGCGCCGGAAAAAAATATTTTGCCTGCCGGGGAATAAACGGCGGGCGGCACGCGTCTATCCCTTGCAAGCCCCCAAAACCTCAAGGAGACCACCATGCGCTTTACCACTTTTGCCGCCACCGCCCTTTGCACCGCCCTGTCCGCCCCGCTGGCCTTTGCCGCCGACGTCATGCCAGCCAACGGCATGCTGGTCAACGCCAGCGGCATGACCGTGTACGCGTTCGACAAGGATGTCGCCGACAGCGGCAAGAGCGCCTGCAGCGGCGGCTGCCTGCTGGCCTGGCCCGCCGTCATCGCCACCGAAGCGGCGCCCGCCGCCCCGTATGGCAGCATCAAGCGCGAAGACAACGGCGCCATGCAGCTGACCTACAAGGGCAAGCCCCTGTACCTGTACAAGGAAGACAAGAAACCGGGCGACGCGGCCGGCGACAATTTCAAGAACGTGTGGCACGTCGTCAAGCCTTAAGCACGCCATCCCGCCGCCACGATGACCACGCAAGAGGACAGCCGCCAGCTGCAAGCCTGCCTGCCCGGCCTGCGCCGCTATGCGCGCGCGCTGGCGGGCGCCGCGCACGCGGACGACCTGGTGCAGGATACCGTGGAACGGGCCTGGCGCAAGTTCGACCAGTGGCAGCGCGGTGGCGAGATGCGGCCCTGGCTGTTTTCCATCATGCATAACCTGCACGTGGATCAACTGCGCCGCCCCGGCCTGGCGCTGCAGGAACTCGACGACGACGCCCTGCTGCCCGCGCCGGAGCGCGCGCCAGGGCAGGCCATCGCCATCGGCGAAATGGATGCGGCGCTGGCCCGTTTGCCGCTGGGGCAGCGCGAAGTCATCCTGCTCGTCGCGCTGGAACAGATGCCGTATGAGCAGGTGGCGTCCACCCTGGGCATCCCCGTCGGCACCGTCATGTCGCGGCTGTCGCGCGGGCGCGAGCGGCTGCGCGAACTGCTCGACGGCCGCCCCGCCGGCAGCCATGGCGCCCCTACCCTGAAAGTCGTGAAATGACAACGCAAGCCATCAGCGAAGCGCAATTGCACGCCCTGGCCGACGGCGTCCTGCCCGAGGAGCAGCGCGCGGCCATCGACGCCCACCTGCGCGCGCACCCCGAGGACGCCGCCAGGGTGGATGCGTGGCGCGAACAGAACCGGCAATTGCGCGCCCTGTTCGATCCCGTGCTCGACGAAACCGTGCCGCCGGCCCTGCGGCAGGCGGCATCGCCAGCGGCGGCGAACGGCGCCTGGCGCCGCCCCGCCATGCAGGCGGCAGCGGCCATCGTGCTGCTCATCGCCGGCGGCGCGGGTGGCTGGCTGCTGCGCGGCGGCGACGGCACGAGCGCCAGCGCCAGCCCCCTGACCCTGGCGCGCAGCGCCGCCATCGCCCATGCCGTCTACACGCCCGAAGTGCGCCATCCCGTCGAAGTGGGCGCGGCGCAGGAAGCGCACCTGGTGCAATGGCTGTCGAAACGCCTGGGTACGCAACTGCGGCCGCCCGCGCTGTCGCCGCTCGGCTACCAGCTGATCGGCGGGCGCTTGCTGCCCGGCGATGGCGACGGCCCCGTGGCGCAATTCATGTACGAAGATGGCGGTGGCAAGCGCCTGACCCTGTACGTGGCCAAGGAACGGACGGGCAGGCAGGAAACGGCTTTCCGCTATACGCAGGAAAAGGACCTGAGCGTGTTTTACTGGATCGACGGCCAGCTCGGTTATGCCCTCTCGGCGAGCCTGCCCAAACGGGAACTGGGCAAGATCGCCGACGCCGTGTACGCGCAGCTGGAGCAAGCCCGCTAAGCCCCTCCATCCATGCGCAAGTGCGCTGAACGCCAGCCCGGCATCAGCCCAGCGCGCGCTTGA
Organism: Janthinobacterium kumbetense; assembly: GCF_023703445.1. NCBI lineage: Bacteria > Pseudomonadati > Pseudomonadota > Betaproteobacteria > Burkholderiales > Oxalobacteraceae > Janthinobacterium > Janthinobacterium kumbetense. The sequence goes on along the minus strand of NZ_JAMQGR010000006.1, from coordinate 236,433 downwards.
GTTCCGCATACGCGTCGACCAGCCGCTCCTTCGAATAACCGCGATTGAGGCCACTCGGATTGGGCAAGATCCACACGCGCGCGCCGCCGAAGCGCTCTGGCTGCTCGCCCCACGCCAGCTGGCGTTTTCCCGTCATCGCCGCGTAGGCGGCCTTGCCCAGGAAGGCGATCCACTGCGGCTGCGCCCATGCCAGCTTGTACCGCAGGCCCGCCGCCGCTTGCGCAAATTCGTCCGCCCCCACCTGGTCCGCGCGGCTGGTCGGGCGCCCGACGGCCGCCGTCAAGCCCAGCCCGAAACCGAGCACGCTGGCATCGTCCTGCGGCGCCACCAGGTGCGGCGTGAACCCGGCCAGGTGCAGCACGGGCCAGAAGCGGTTGCCGCGGCCGAGAAAATGGTGGCCGGCCGCCGCCGCATCCACGCCGGGATTGAGGCCGCAAAAAACCACCTGCAAGCCGGGAGCCAGGATGTCGGGCAAGCCCGGCGCCGTTGTGAGGTATGTCATGGAAAACTCCGATATCAGAAACCGCAGTATGCCACCGGCGCCATCTCCTGCAGCGCAGGGCGGCCGGTGCTACCATCCTATACTGATGAGCTAATCCGTCTGGCGGATGGCCGTCGCGCTGTCCCGCACCATCCCCACTCCGAGGAATACACATGACGACCCTGACCATCAATGGCAAGCAGCACGACCTTGCACTGCCTGAAGACACGCCCCTGCTGTGGGCCCTGCGCGACGAACTGGGCATGACCGGCACCAAATTCGGCTGCGGCATGGCCCTGTGCGGCGCCTGCACCGTGCACCTCGATGGCGAAGCCATCCGCTCCTGCGTGACGCCCATGTCGGCCGCCGCCGGCAAGAAGATCACCACCATCGAAGCGGTGGGCGAAGACAAGGTCGGCCTTGCGCTGCAACAAGCCTGGCAGGAACACGGCGTGCCACAATGCGGTTACTGTCAGGCCGGGCAGATCATGTCGGCCACGGCCCTGCTGCACAAGACGCCAAGACCGAGCGACCAGCAAATCCGCGAAGCGATGAGCGGCAATATCTGCCGCTGCGGCACCTACACGCGCATCCACGCGGCCATCAAGCAGGCTGCAAGCAGCATCCACGCAAAAGGAGCGGCCAAATGAGCATCCATGACACTGCCGCCGCACATTCGCCTGCGCGGCGCAACTGGCTCAAGGCCGCCGGCGCACTGGCCGGTTTGACCCTGGTGGCCGGCCCTTCCGGCCTCGTGATGGCGGCCGATGCCGTCAAATACGGCGGCGACAATATGGCTGGCGGCGTGGTCGACGACACCCTGGTCTTCCTGTCGATCGGCGCCGACGGCATCGTCACCATCGTGGCGCACCGCTCCGAAATGGGCCAGGGCATCCGCACCAGCCTGCCCATGGTGGCGGCCGACGAACTGGGCGCCGACTGGGCGCAGGTGCGCGTGCAGCAGGCGCCCGCCGACGAAGCGCGCTACGGCAGCCAGGATACGGACGGTTCGCGCAGCATGCGCCACTCGTTCCGCGCCATGCGCCACGTGGGCGCCACGGCGCGCCTGATGCTGGAAACGGCGGCCGCCGTGCGCTGGGACGTACCTGTCACCGAAGTCAAAGCCGTCAATCACGCGGTCGTGCATGCGGCCAGCGGACGCTCGCTGTCCTTCGGGGCGCTGGCCGAAGACGCGGCCAAGTTGCCCGTGCCGCCACGCGCGCGCATCAGCCTGAAAACGGCGGGCGAGCTGCGCTACATCGGGCAAACCAGCACGCGCGGCATCGACTTGCACGACATCGTCACGGGCAACACCCACTTCGGCATCGACACGCGCCTCGATGGCATGGCGTATGCCGTCATCGCCCGTCCGCCCGTCTTCGGCGGCAAGCTGAAAAGCGTGGACAGGACGGCGGCCCTGAAAGTGCCGGGCGTGCTGCGCATCGTCGAACTGGCGGGCAGCCCGCCGCCGGCCATGTTCAATCCGCTGGGCGGCGTGGCCGTCATCGCCAGCAACACCTGGGCCGCCATCAAGGGCCGCGAAGCACTGGTGCTGGAATGGGACGACGGTCCGAACGGCGGCTACGATTCGAAAGCCTTCCGCAAGACGCTGGAAGCGGCCGTGCGCCAGCCGGCCAGTCCGGCGCGCGACCAGGGCAAGACGGTGACGACGCTGGCCGCGGCTCCCGCCGCGCGGAAATTCAGCGCCGAATACTATCTGCCCCACCTGGCCCACGCCACCATGGAGCCGCCCGCCGCCACCGTGCGCATCGCCAACGGCAAGGCCGAAGTGTGGGCCTGCGTGCAGGCGCCGCAGGCGACACGCAGCAACGTGGCCAAGGCCCTGGGCCTGACGTATGACGACGTGACCGTCCACGTGACCCTGCTCGGCGGCGGCTTCGGGCGCAAATCGAAACCCGATTTCGCCGTCGAGGCGGCGCTGCTGTCGAAAGCCATGGATGGCGCGCCCGTCAAGCTGACGTGGACGCGCGACGACGACCTGCAGCACGACTACCTGCACACGGTATCGGTCGAACGGCTGGAAGCGTCGCTCGATGCGAAAGGCATGCCGACGGCCTGGCTGCACCGCACGGCCGCGCCCACCATCACGTCGACCTTTGCCGCCGGCGCGAACAAGCAGGCGCCGTTCGAACTGGGCATGTCGGCCATCAACGTGCCGTTCGCCATTGCGAACATCCGCGTCGAAGTGCCCGAAGTGCCGGCCCACACGCGCATCGGCTGGTTCCGTTCCGTGTCGAACATCCCGCACGCCTTCGCCATCCAGTCGTTCACGGCCGAACTGGCGCACGCGGCGAAGAAGGACCACCGCGACTACCTGCTGGCGCTCCTGGGCCCCGCGCGCAAGATCAACCCGGCCGACCTGTCCGACGGCTGGAACTATGGCGAAGATCCGGCGAAGTATCCGGTCGACATCAGCCGCATGCGCCACGTGATCGAGCTGGCGACGGCCAAGGCGGGCTGGGGCCGCAAGCTGCCCAAGGGACGGGGGCTGGGCCTGGCCGTGTCCTACAGTTTCGTCACCTATGTGGCGGCCGTGATCGAGGTGGAGATCAATGCGGCCGGCGAAGTCATCGTGCCCAGGGTCGACATCGCCATGGATTGCGGCCCGCAGATCAACCCGGACCGCGTGCGCTCGCAGATCGAGGGCGCCTGCATCATGGGCCTGTCACTGGCCATGAGCGGCGAAATCAGCTTTAAAAATGGCCGGGTCGAGCAAAGCAATTTCCACGACTACGCCGTGCTGCGCGCGGCCGACGCGCCTCGCGTGATCCACACGCACCTGGTGCCGGGCACCCTGGAGATGGAGCTGGGCGGCGTGGGCGAGCCGGCCACGCCGCCCATCGCGCCCGCCCTGTGCAACGCCATCTTCGCCGCCACGGGCAAGCGCATCCGCGCCCTGCCCGTGGGCATGCAACTGGCGAAGAAAGCCTAGCCGCGCCGCGCCGCCGGCAACTGCAGCAGCAAGGCGGCGGCGGCGACCAGGGCGGCGCCGGCCGCCAGCAGCCACATGGGCCAGTCCAGCAGGAGCAGCACCCCGCCCGTGGCCGCGCCGACGGCGCTGCCCAGGTACAGCGCCGATTCGTTGAGGGCGATGGCCAGGTTGCCGTCGCCCTGGCGCGCACGCACGGCCAGCAGTTGCTGGTTTTGCGGCACTTGCAGGGCCCAGCCGGCCGCGCCCCACAGCACGATAGGCGCCAGCATCAGCCAGGCCGACCAGCCGGCCGCCAGCGGCAGCGCGCCCAAGGCCAGCGCCAGCAGCAGCAAGATGAGCCAGGTCAGTTTCGGCGCCGCCACCTTGTCCGCCCATGGCCCGACCAGCATGCTGCCAACGATCCCCCCCACGCCCCAGGCCCACAGGAAGGGCGTGGCGGAGATCGCTGCGCCCTGCGCCGACCACGCCAGCAGCGGCGCAATGAAGGTGTACATGCCCAGGCTGGCGATGGCCGCCAGCAGCGACACGAGCAGGATGGCCAGCACCTGCCCGTCGGCCAGCAAGGCCAGCTTGCGGCGCAGCGAGATGGCCGGCGCGGACGATGCGGCAGGCAGCGCGGGCAGCTTCCACAGCAAGCCCGCCAGCGCCAGCGCACCGAGAAGCGCCACCAGCCACAGGGCCGCGGTCCAGCCCAGCTGCTGCGCCAGCAGCAAACTCAAAGGCACGCCCAGCACCGTGCCGCCCGCCATGCCGCCCATGATCGCGCCGATGGCCTTGCCCCGCTGCTGCGGCGCCGACACGCCGGCCGCCGCCGCGATGCCCAGCGCCAGATACACGCCCGCACCGATGCCGGCGATGGCGCGCCATGCCAGCAAACCGCTGAAACCGGGCGCCAGCGCGCTGGCCCCGTTCGCCAGCACGAACACGCCCAGGGCGACCAAAAGGCCGGAGCGCTGCGCGCGCGCCGGCAGCAAGGCCACCATCAGCGGCGAGCCGAGGCCATAGGCCAGGGTAAACGCCGTCACCAGTTGCGCCGCCATCGCCAGGGAAACGGAAAACGCGCCGGCGATCATCGGCATCAAGCCTGCCGTCACATACGAAGCCATGCCCAGCGCGAACGCGCCCACGGCGATCAGGTAGACGGTGGCGGGCAGCACGGCGGCGGAAGTGCCAGTACTGGCGTGAGAAGAATAGTCGGACATGGGCAAGCCTTCGGGAAGAAAGCAGGCATTCTGGAATACAATATAAACAATTACAATTTAACTGTTTATGCTATTACTGATAGCAACAGGCTTACCGGAAAGGCAGCATCATGCGCACTTTGGCCCGCACCCGCCACGAACTGGCCGCCTACCTGCAGGCGCGCCGCGCGCGCCTGTCGCCGGAAGACGTAGGCTTGCCCGGCGGCGGGCGGCGCAGGACGCCGGGCTTGCGCCGCGAAGAAGTGGCGGCGCTGGCCGGCGTGGGACTGACCTGGTACACCTGGCTGGAGCAGGGGCGCGACATCGGCGTATCCAGCGCCTTTCTCGACAAGCTGGCCGAAGTGCTGAAACTGGACGCGGGCGAACGCCGCCACCTGTTCCTGCTCGCGCATGCGCGTCCGCCGGCCGAAGAAGGCAAGACGTTTTGCGTGGTGCCGCCGCCGGTGCGCCGCCTGATGCACGAACTGGCGCATCCCGCGTATGTGCTCAATTTGCGCTGGGACGTGCTGGCGTTCAATGCGGGCGCGGACGCCCTGTTCGGCTTCGGCGCGCATGTGCCGGCGCGGCGCAATCTGCTGTGGCTCTTGTTTACCGATCCGCTGCTGCGCTCGCGCTTCATCGGCTGGGAAGAGCAGGCGCCGCTGATGCTGTCGAGCTTTCGCCGCGACTATGCGCGCGCCACGCAGGAAGCGGACATCCATGCGCTGGTGGACGAACTGGAAAAAGTCTCGCCCGAATTCAAGCTGTGGTGGCGCCGCCACGACGTGCATGCGCCATGTGCCGGCGTGCGCTGCCTGGACGTCGACGGCGAAGGCATCGCGTATGAGCACACCTCGCTGACCATCGATGCGGACCGCCACCTGCGGCTGGTCGTGTATGCGCGCCAGCTGCCAGAGTAAACACCGCCGCACAACGAAAAAACCGCTGACCCTCTTGCGAGGAATCAGCGGCTTCGAATTGGTTGCGGGGACAGGATTTGAACCTGTGACCTTCGGGTTATGAGCCCGACGAGCTGCCAGACTGCTCCACCCCGCAGCAGAATTATATACCAGATTGTTGCGAGGCGTAAAGGGCAAGATTTGACAATTGCATGCGCCCCCCGCCTCGCGAAGATTGCCGATAGGCAGATGATGGGGTGCGCCAGGCGGAAATGAAAAAAGCCGCCGATCTTTTGCAAGAATCAGCGGCTTTCCGGTATTGGTTGCGGGGACAGGATTTGAACCTGTGACCTTCGGGTTATGAGCCCGACGAGCTGCCAGACTGCTCCACCCCGCACAAGAATTATAAGGGCAAACAGGTGGCTTAGGCAATAGCTATCTCAACTTAGACTGCAATAGAGCCATTTTATTAAAAATGCGTTCCAAAGTACGTCAAGCAGCTTCGCCAATTGCCGGTTGGCATTGTGTCCGCCCGTCACGCCACGCCGCACGCAATCGGTGTACAGTAAGCGGTGTACAGTAAGCGTTACACTAGACATCATTCCTTTCCTAAGCCCGCCCATGAAATTCTGCTCCGAATGCGCCCATCCTGTCAGCCTGTCCATCCCGGAAGGCGACAACCGCCCGCGCTATGTGTGCGCCAACTGCGACGCCATCCATTACCAGAACCCGAAAATGGTGGTCGGCTCGATTCCCGTCTGGGAAGAGGATGGCCAGTTGCAGGTCTTGCTGTGCAAGCGGGCCATCGAGCCGCGCCTGGGCTACTGGACCCTGCCGGCCGGCTTCATGGAAAACGATGAAACGACGTCGGATGCGGCCGAGCGCGAAACGGTGGAGGAAGCGGGCGCCAATATCGAACTGGGGCCCCTGTTTTCGCTGCTGAACGTGCAGCGCGTGCACCAGGTGCACCTGTTCTACCTGGCCCGCCTGCGCGACCTCGATTTCGCGCCGGGCATCGAAAGCCTGGACGTGCAGCTGTTTACGGAAGCGCAGATTCCCTGGGACGACCTGGCCTTCCCCACCATCCGCGCCACCCTGGAACTGTTCTTTGCCGACCGCGTGAAAATCCGCGAAGGCGGCAGCTACGGCGTCCATACGGGCGACATCACGCGCCCGATGGCGCGCACGGATGCAGAATAAGCTCCCCTCACCTGCCACCTTTGACGCCGCATGATTCCCTGGCTCGACATCCACACCCCGTTCCCCGACGTCTCGCGCGCCCTGACCGACGAGGCGCCCGGCCTGCTGGCGGCCGGCGCCGACCTGTCGCCCGCGCGCCTGCTCGACGCCTACCGGCGCGGCATCTTCCCCTGGTTTTCCGAAGGCCAGCCTATTTTGTGGTGGAGCACCGATCCGCGCATGGTGCTGATGACGGAGCATTTCAAGGTCTCCGACAGCCTGGCCAAGGCGATCCGCAAGGTCGAACGCAGCGCCGCCACGGACGGGCGCTGGCAGCTGCGTTTCGACGGCGATTTCGACGCCGTCATGCGCGCCTGCGCCGCGCCGCGCAAGGATGGCCCGGGCACGTGGATTTCCGATGAAATCATCGCCGGCTACACGGGCTTGCACAAGCTGGGCTACGCGCACTCGTCGGAACTGTGGCTGGACGGGGAACTGGTGGGCGGCGCGTATGGCGTGTCGATCGGGCGCATGTTCTATGGCGAGTCGATGTTCGCGCGCGTGACGGATGGCTCGAAGATCGCGCTGGCGCACCTCGTGCGCTTCCTGAAGGACCGCGGCGTGGCCATGATTGACTGCCAGCAAGAAACAAGACACCTGGCGTCGCTGGGCGCGGCGCCCATTTCGCGCGCGCGCTTCCTGGCCCATGTGCGCGTCGCCATTGAAGCAGCGCAAATCACGGATTGGCAGGCTGCACCGCCGGCATAAAAAAGCTATGATATCTCCACGCAGACTTCCATTGCCGCGGACAGACCAGACAGGATCAGCATGACGCACCTGAACGAACTACCGTTTGCCACCCTGCAGTTCTACACGACGGCGCCCTACCCGTGCAGCTACCTGGACGACCGCCAGGCCCGCTCGCAGGTGGCCACGCCCTCGCACCTGATCAACAGCGACGTGTATTCGGAACTGGTGCGCAACGGCTTTCGCCGCAGCGGCATTTTTACTTACCGCCCGTATTGCGATGGCTGCCAGGCCTGCATACCCGTGCGCGTCGTGACGGGCGAGTTCACCCCGAACCGCAACCAGCGCCGCGCCTGGAGCCGCCACGCCGACCTGCAGGCGGGCGTGGCCACCCTGTCCTTCCTCGACGAGCACTACGAGCTGTACCTGCGCTACCAGAGCACGCGCCACGCGGGCGGCGGCATGGACCAGGACAGCCGCGACCAGTATGCGCAATTCCTGCTGCAAAGCCGGGTCAACACGCGCCTGGTGGAATTCCGCGATGCCGAGGGCATCCTGCGCATGGTCAGCATCATCGACGTGCTGGCCGACGGCCTGTCGTCCGTCTACACCTTTTTCGATCCGGACGTGCCGGGCGCCTCCTACGGCACCTACAACGTGCTGTGGCAAATCGCCCAGGCGCGCGAACTGGGCCTGCCCTACATCTACCTGGGCTACTGGATAAAGCAAAGCCCGAAGATGGCATATAAAATCAACTTCAAGCCGCTGGAAGCGCGCATCAAGGGGCAGTGGGTCATCCTGTAAAAAAAGGGGCTCGCGCCCCTTTTTTCATGCCTGCCGTACCGGCTTACCTGCTCTTGTCCGGAAACGCAGGACGCTTGGGCTGCACGGGCGGACTCTTCGCCAGTTCGGCCTGAATCACCTCGATCGCCTTTTCCAGCTGCGGATCGCGCCCGGCGATGACGTCGGCCGGCGTTTGCTCGACGTCGATATCGGGCGGCACGCCTTCATTTTCCACGCCCCAGCCATTCTCGCGCGTCCAGAACGCCAGGTTCGGCGCCGTGATGAAGCCGCCGTCCATCAGCACGGGGAAGCCCAGTACGCCCACCAGGCCGCCCCACGTCGCCTTGCCGATCAGCGGGCCCATGTTGTTTTTGCGGAACATCCACGGCAGCAGGTCGCCGCCCGAACCGGCCGTCTCGTCGATCAGCATGGCGCGCGGCCCCTGGATCGACGCGGACGGCGTCTTCATGTCGGCGCCGTAGCGCATGGTCCACCAGGCGATTTCCTTCTTCTGCAGGATCTCGATGTAGTAATCGGCCACGCTGCCGCCGCCGTTGAAACGCTCGTCGACGATGATGGCCTGCTTGTCCGCTTGCGGGAAGAAGTAGCGCTTGAAGTAGGTGTGGCCCAGCCCCGCCGTATTCGGCACGTACACATACGCCACCTTGCCGCCCGTGGCCGCATTGACCTTGCGCATATTGCCTTCGATCCAGTCGCGGTTGCGCAAGGCATCCTCGGTCGGAACGGGCACCACGGTGATCGTGCGCGCGCCCTTGCCGTCGGCCGACGGTCCCACGGTCAGGTCGATGGCCTTGCCGGCCGTGTTCTCGAAGGCGCTGTAGATATTCGTCGGCGGCAGCAAAGGACGGCTGTCGACGGCCAGCAGGTATTCGCCCGCCTTGACGTTCAGGCCCGGCTCCGTCAGCGGCGCGCGCAGGGCCGGATTCCAGTTCAAGCCGCCATACACCTTCTTGAAGCGGTAATGGCCGTCGCGCACTTCATAATCGGCGCCCAGCAAGCCCCCCGGCACTTTCTTTGCCTCAATAAAGTCGTCGCCGCCGCCGCCCCGGTGGTGGCCCACGGCCAGTTCGCTGCACATCCACTGTATCAACCGGTTCAAGTCCGCGCGGCTGGACAGCTCGGGCAGGAACACGGCGTACTTGTCGCGCATGGCCTTCCAGTCCACGCCATGCATGCCCGGGTCATAAAAGTAATCACGGTTGATGCGCCACACCTCGTTGAAAATCTGCGTCCATTCGGCGCGCGGATCGGCCTTCACTTCGATGGCGTCGACCTTGATCTTGCCTTCGCCCGGCGCCAGCAGCTTGCCCGTGGCCGACCCCATGGCCCAATTGTCCTTCTGGCGGTACAGCAGTTTCTTGCCGTCGGCCGAGACTTCGAAATCATCGGCTTCCGCCACCACGGTTTCCGCCTTGCGCTCCTTCAGATCGAAGCGCTGCACGGCCTTCTTGCCGTCGCTTTCGCGCAGCAAAAAGATTTGCCCCGCGGCGCCAGCCGTCAGGCTGGAGAATTGCGCGGCCGGCAGCGGCAAGTCGACGATGCGCGTGGCGATGCCGTCGAAATCGATGTGGATCGGCGCCACGGGGGCTACGGCCACTTTCGGGTCGTCGCGCCCCGTCTTCGGATCGACCTTCGGCTCGCTCTTCGCTTCCGCTTCCCCCTTCACCGTGTCTTTTTTACTCTCCGCGCCGGCCGCCTTTTCCTCGTCGCTTTCCTTGATCAGGGGCGACGGCAGGTCGCGCCGCAGCACGGCCATCCACACGGTGCGCGTCACCAGGTTGTCTTCGTTCTGCTGCGAGAACCAGTTGTTGCTGGGGCCAGCATTCGTCGAAGCGAAGAAGTACAGGTATTTGCCGCTCTTGTCGAACACGGGCTGGGCCACGTCGGACAAGCCGTCGGTCACGGGCATCGACTTGTTCTGCTCGACGGAATAGATGTAGGCGCTGCGCGTGTAGGTGGGTGAATTGAGCGTATAGGCCAGCCAGCGCGAATCGGGCGCCCACGAGGCGCGCATGCTCTTGTCGACGCCATACATGGGCTCCGTGGCGATTTTTTGCACCTTGCCGTTGCCGACATCGATCACGTACATGCTCCAGCCATTGTCGGCAAACGCGATCTTCCGGCTGTCGGGCGACCAGACGGCGTTGTCATAGAAACCGCTGCCATTGAGCTTGAGCTTTTTCACGGCGCCCTTGCCGTCCTGCGAGCGCACATGCAGTTCATATTCTCCCGACTCGTCCGAGAAATACGCGACCGAGCGGCCATCGGGCGACCAGATCGGCGTGCGCTCGTGGGCGCCGGCCGTCTGCGTCAGGTTGCGCACGTCGCCCTTGTCGGCGGGGATGGTGACGATCTCGCCCCGGTATTCGAAGGCGATGCGCGCGCCCGACGGCGAAATCGACGCGTCGCGGATGTATTTCGCGTTCTTGACCCAGCGGGGGCGCGCCTGCCCCAGGTCGCTGGCCACGGCGATGGCCAGCTTGTGCGCCTGGCCGCTGGCGATGTCGAGCGAGTGGAGATAACCGGCCTGCTCGTAGACGATGGTGCCGTTCGCCGCCGACGCGTTCAGCACGGGGAAATCCTTGTGCTGCGTCAACTGGCGCACGGCTTTCGTCTTGACGTCGTAGGCAAACAGGTTGAATTCGCCGTTGCGGTCCGAGCGGAAGTACACGGTATCCTTGATCCACATGGGATCGACGTCGTTCGAGCGCGTCGTCGGCTGGGGGATTTTTTCAATCGATTTATCGCTGGATGAAAACAGCCACAGCCAGGAATTGGTGCCGCCCCGGTAGCGCTTCCACTGCTTGAAGGCGGGCGCCAGCGGGTTGTACGCGATGCGCTTGCCGTCGGGCGAATACGTGGCGCGCGAGGCGTTGGGGATCTCCAGCTGGGTTTCCACGCCGCCCGCCACCGGCACCGTGAACAGCTTCTGGAAGCGGTTGTTGAAGGCGGCGCGGGGCGAGGTGAACATCACGGACTGGCCATCGGGGGTGAACGATTGCGCCAGATCAACACCCGGGTGGAAGGTCAGGCGGCGCGGCACGCCGCCGGCGGCCGCGATCACATACACGTCGACATTGCCGTCGATGTTCGCGCTATACGCGATCAGGCTGCCGTCGGGCGAAAACACGGGATTCGACTTGTCGCCCAGGTCCGAGGTGAGGCGCCGCGCGCCGCCGCCGTCCAGGTTCGACAGCCATACGTCGCCCGCATAGATGAAGGCGATGTGGCGGCTGGAGACGGCCGGTTCGCTCAGCATGCGGGTGTCTTGCGTATTGGGCAGTGCCAGGGCCGGGTGGCTCAGCAGCAGTGCGCTGGCGGCCGCGATGGCGGTCAGGATGCGTGTCTTTTTCAATCGATGTCTCGCTTATGAAGTCAACAGAACAGAGAAGAAACAGGAAAGTCCACGGCCGAATGCGAATTATCAATGGATCAATATTGCATTTGACCAACAAGAACTATACACCCGGCAGCCGCGTGGAACACGGTAAAATACGCCACTTATTTCGCGCGCCGCCAGCCCTTCCCGGCAGCCCGCATACCTACTCAAAGCGCCCCATGTCTGAAAAATTCCTGTACTCCCTCGCCCGCCCCTTGCTGTTTTCGATGGATGCCGAAGCGGCCCACCATCTCACTCTGCCCGCCCTGAAACGCGCCAGCGCGCTGGGCCTGACGAAGCTGGCCGGCAAACCGGCGGCGGACCCGCGCACGGTGATGGGCATCACCTTCCCGAACCCGGTCGGCCTGGCCGCCGGCCTGGACAAGGACGGCGCCTACATCGACGCGCTGGCCGACCTGGGTTTTGGCTCCATCGAAGTGGGTACCGTCACGCCGCGCGCGCAGGCGGGCAATCCGAAACCGCGCATGTTCCGCCTGCCGCAGGCGCAGGGCATCATCAACCGCATGGGCTTTAACAATGGCGGCGTGGATGCGTTTGTCGCCAACGTGCAGGCGTCGAAGTTCTACCAGAACCGCGCCGGCGTGCTGGGCCTGAACATCGGCAAGAACGCCGACACGCCCATCGAGCGCGCGGCCGACGACTACCTGCTGTGCCTGGAAAAAGTCTACCCCTACGCCAGCTATGTGACGGTGAACATCTCCTCGCCGAACACCAAGAATTTGCGCCAGCTGCAGGGCGCGTCGGAACTCGACGCCCTGCTGTCGCAGCTCAAAGATGCCCAGGCGCGCCTGGCGGACAAGCACAAACGCTACGTGCCGCTAGCCCTGAAAATCGCGCCGGACATGGATGGCGAACAGGTGAAAAGCATCGCCGAGTCGCTCACGCGCCACCAGATCGACGGCGTCATCGCCACCAACACGACCCTGTCGCGCAGCGCCGTCGAAGGCATGCCGCACGGCGCGGAAGCGGGCGGCCTGTCGGGCGCGCCCGTGTTCGAGCTGTCGAACAATGTCATCCGCCTGCTGAAGGCGGAACTGGGCGACGCGCTGCCCATCATCGGCGTGGGCGGCATCATGCAGGGCAGCGACGCCGTGGCCAAGTTCGAGGCGGGCGCGCAGCTGGTGCAGCTGTACAGCGGCCTGATTTACGCCGGCCCCGCGCTGATCAAGGATTGCGCGCGCGCGCTGCACGGCAAGCAGGCCCGCTAAGGACAGCGCATGGAAAAGATCACGCTGGGTACCAGCAGCCTGGAAGTCAGCAGGATCTGCCTGGGCACGATGACCTTCGGCGAACAGAACACGGAAGCCGAAGCGCACAGCCAGCTCGATTACGCGCTGGAACGGGGCATCAACTTCATCGACACGGCCGAGATGTATCCGGTGATGGCCAGCGCGCAAACGCAGGGCAGCACCGAGCGCCATATCGGCAGCTGGCTGAAGAAAAGCGGCAAGCGCGGCAGCATCGTGCTGGCCAGCAAGGTGGCCGGGCCGAATTCGCGCATGCACTGGATACGCAAGGGCAAGACGGACCACGACGCGGTCAACATCCGCGCCGCCGTCGAAGACAGCTTGCGCCGGCTGCAGACGGAGCACATTGACCTGTATCAATTGCACTGGCCCAGCCGCAACCTGCCCATCTTCGGTGCCAGCGTGTACAACCCGCGCAAGGAGCACGCTTGCGTCGCCATCGAAGACACGCTGGCCGTGCTGGGCAAGCTGGTCGAGGAAGGCAAGATCGGCCACATCGGCGTGTCGAACGAATCGTCGTGGGGCGTGTGCGAATACATCAAGCAGGCGGAACTGAAGGGCTTGCCGCGCATCGCCTCCATCCAGAACCTGTACAACCTGACGGCGCGCCATTTCGAGACGAGTTTGCTCGACGAAACCTGCCACCGGGAAAATGTCAGCTTGCTGGCCTACAGCCCGCTGGCGTTCGGCCAGCTGACGGCGAAATACCTCGACGATCCGCAAGCCAAGGGCCGCCTGACGCGCTTTCCGGCCGGCTGGAGCCCCCGCTACGTGCGCCCCGCCACCATCGCGGCCGCCGGCCGGTATGCGGCGCTGGCCCGCGCGCACGGCTTGACGCCGGCGCAGCTGGCGCTGGCCTGGTGCTACACGCGCTGGTTCGTGGCCTCGACCATCATCGGCGCCACCAGCGTGGAGCAGTTGCAGCAAAATATCGACGCCCATCAAGTCACCCTGTCGCCGGAACTGGTGGCGGCCGTCGACGCCATCCACGCCAGTGCGCCCAATCCGGGGCAGTAACCGCCCTGCGTCTGGCGGCGCATGCCGCCGCCAGGCTCCCCCCCTCTCCTCGCAATAGTCGTATTTATACAACAGCTGGCAATTTACTGCTGTGCAGCATTGCGGCCTTGCCTTGCCCGGCCGTATGCTGGAAACGAGGCCATATGCGCTACTCGCGCCATGTTGACGTGTTTCAGATATTTATTGCATATCGATAGACAGAACGATTCGTAAGCACGCCACGTGCCCACTGTTAATCTGATTTCATCGTCGGACCGCCATGGTCCGCGTAACCACCAACCGAAGAGATATCGTCGATGAGTTCAAGCAACGCCCGCTCCCAGCTTCCCGCCCTGCCCGTGAAAACCGTTATCGCCGCCAGCCTGATCGCCTGCTTCAGCCTGCCCATGCAGGCGCAAGCGCAGCAAGAGCTGCCGGCCGAAGGCGAATTGCAATCGGTGGTTGTCACCGGCACCTTCGCCAAGAACCGCCGCACCATCGATTCCGAATCGCCGATCGACATCCTCACCTCGCGCGACCTGCAAAGCACGGGCTCGGCCGAACTGGCCACCGTGCTGGCGCGCCTGCTGCCATCGATGAACTTCCCCCGTCCGACGGGTGCCGATGGCAGCGACGCCGTGCGCCCTGCCCAGCTGCGCGGCCTGTCGCCCGACCAGACCCTGGTGCTGGTGAACGGCAAGCGCCGCTACACGTCGGCCGTCGTCAACGTCAACGGCACCCTGGGCCGCGGCTCGGCGCCTGTCGACCTGAACGCCATCCCCCTGGCCGCCATCGACCACGTGGAAGTGCTGCGCGATGGCGCGGCGGCCCAGTACGGTTCCGATGCGATCGCCGGCGTGATCAACATCATTCTGAAAAAAGGCGCGGCCGGCGGCGACATCGAAGTGGGCTATGGCCAGACGCAGGAACGCGACGGCAAGCAGAAATCCATCAAGGGTTCGGCCGGCTTCGCCCTGGGCGACGACGGCTGGGTGCGCGTCTCGGCGGAAGTGGCCGATCGCGGTCCCACCAACCGCGCCGGCCGCGATTTCAGCAACCCGCTGGAACCGCGCTACGGCAAGGTCAACCTGCGCTACGGCGATGCCGAGAGCAAACCGGCTACCGTCTTCATCAACAGCGAATACCATCTTGGCGACAACCTCGACTGGTATGCCTTCGGCGGCTACGGCCAGCGCGACACCTCGGCCGGCGCCACCTGGCGCGCAGGCCTGGTGAAGGACAAAAATGGACAATACGTCACGCGCTCGTCGATCTTCCCCGAAGGCTTCCTGCCGATCCAGAACAGCACCCTGACCGACCAGTCGCTGGTGACAGGCTTGCGCGGCGAAGCGGCCGGCTGGCGCTGGGATGCCAGCCTGAATTACGGCAGCAACAAATTCAAGCTGGATCTCGACAATACCGTCAATTTCGACCTGGCTGCCGCCAGCCCCACGCACTTCTATGTGGGCTCGCTGAAAAATGAACAGACCGTCCTGAATCTCGACGCGGCGCGCGAATTTCCCGTCGCTTACTTTACGGGGCCGCTGACGGTGGCCGTGGGCGCCGAAGCGCGCCATGAAAAATACACGATCGGCGCTGGCGAGCAAGCATCGTATACCGGTACCGGTTCGCAGGGCTTTGCCGGCTTCCGTCCCGAAAATGCGGGTAGCCACAGCCGCCACAATGAATCGATCTACGTCAACCTGGAAGCGGAAGCGACGAAAAAACTGTCCGGCGGCGTGGCCCTGCGCCATGAGCGCTACAGCGATTTCGGCAGCACCACCTCGGCCAAGGGTTCGGCCCGCTATGCCTTCACGGACGCCCTGTCCCTGCGCGGCACCGTGTCGAGCGGCTTCCGCGCGCCATCGCTGGCGCAGCAGTACTACACCATCACCACCACCAACTTCCAGGTCATCAATGGCACGAATACGGCCATCGAAACGGGCACCTTTGCCGTCAACACGCCGCAGGCGCGCGCACTGGGCGCACAAAACCTGAAAGCGGAGAAAGCCCGCAACTACAGCCTGGGCCTGCAATTCCAGCCCACGCGCAACTTCACGACGACGATCGACGCCTACCGCATCGACATCGATGACCGCATCCTGTTTTCCTCCAATCTGATACTCAGCACTACTTTGAAAAACATCCTCGCCGCGCAAGGCACGCCGGTGGGTGCAGGACGCTATTTCACCAACGCCGTCGATACGCGCACGGAAGGCGTGGACATCGTCAGTACCTACCGCATCGACTTGCAGGACAAGGACCGCCTGGACTTGACCGTGGCCTACAACCACAACAAGACCTCGGTACAGAAACTGGCGGACAATCCGGCCATCCTGACGGCCAACGACCTGAAACTGATCGACCGCCAGACCATCCAGCGCGCCACCGTCGGCTCGCCGAAGGACAAGTTCAGCCTGGCCGCCGACTACAGCGTCGGCATCTGGAATGCACATGGCGTCGTAACGCGCTACGGCAGTTTCATCGTGCCGCAAAACAATGTCCTGCAAGACCAGCATTACGATCCGCAATGGGTGCTGGACGTATCCGGTTCCGTGAAACTGGGCAAGAACTGGCGCTTGGTGGCAGGTATCGACAACGTCACCAACCGCTATCCTGACCAGGTCACCAGCGTGGGCAACTTCAACAATGGCGGCACCCAGCCGTACAGCGGCTTCGCGCCGAACGGCTTCAACGGCCGCTATTACTACGCCAAGGCCGGCTATAGCTGGTAAATGGCGCTCTGCCATGCAAAAAGCCTGGAACGCATCGCGTTTCCAGGCTTTTTTTTCATGCGTCAGCGCATGCGCCCGCAGGCGCTGCAGGCTCAGGCGCGGCGGCGGCGCGCGACAAATCCGACCAGGCCCAAGCCCAGCATCAGCATGCCGTAGGTCGCTGGCTCAGGCACTGCCGAAACCGAATTGAACGCGCGGAAATTGCTCAGGCCACGCGGCAGGTTGGCAATGCTGACAACCGTATTGGCGGCCAGCGGCGTGTCCCAGTGGAACAACAGTTCGCCACGGCCATAATGCACGGCCAGGTAGTCAAAGCTGGAGTTGACGGTGAACGAACCAGAGTTGCTGCTGGCCAAGTCGCCCTGGGCGGCAAAGACCAAGGAGCCGGTACCGCTGGACGGCAGGCCAAACGTGCTGCTGACCAAACTCTGGATGGCGGCCGCGCTTTGCGCGCCGGGCGGGTTGGCGCCGTCATAGACCCAGACCGAGTCCGCTGCCACGCTGCCATAGGTGACGGTCTTGCCGCCCACCGAAAAGCCCGTCATGGCAGGATCGGTGATTTCCACCCAGCTCGCCGCCTGGGCCAATGGCGCCAGGCAAGCCGCAGCGGTCAGGCAAAGACCCAGCAACGCGCGTTTGGTCATGTTCATATATTCCCCTGATATAAATATTTCAATAATTGCAATTTTAATTATTTTTCTATCACTCTCACATCGCAGAGCAAAAGATATCATTCAGGAAATCGAAATACAATAAAAGAAACAATTTTTACCATTGGCATTTTCAATTGGCCTTATCGATTTATGGCCGGTGCCGGCTATCGCGGGGCATGCAGCCCTCCCTGCCATGTCCGGGCGCCGCTCCTGGCAGCAGGATTGTTGTAGATCGGCACATGCCAGATAGCGGTGTAGCCCTGCGGCAACGGCAAGCCGGCAGGTAGGCGTGGTCATCCTGGCACGCAATCGGCTACCATGGGTGTTACTCTTCTTGATAACGGATCACCATGCCCAGCTGGCACCTGGCCGACGCCGCCGAACTGGCGGCGCGCCATCCCTACACCTTCTACAAATCGCCGCCCGAGGCCATCGCCCAGGTGCGCCCCGGCGAGGTGGTCAAGCTGATCTTCGCCTTCCACAGCGACGATCCGCAGGCGCCGGGCGCCGAGCGCATGTGGGTGCTGGTCGACACAGTCGAGCCGCACGGACACTTCACCGGCAAGCTCGACAACACGCCAGGCTACATCCGTGATCTGCAAGCCAAAGACCCCGTCGCCTTCGCGGCACGCCACATCATCAATACGCAGCACGACGATGACGATAACCTCGTCAACCGCTATGCGGGCCTGTGCTTCGTGACGAAAAAAGTGCTGGAAGACGGCGCGCCTGTCGGCTACCTGTACCGCGAGGAACCGGACAACGACGACGACAGCGGCTGGCGCTTCACGGCCAACGATGAAAGCGACGACTACATCAACGACAGCGCCAACGTGGCCCTCGTGTCGCTGGGCGCCGTGCTCGGCGTGGATGACCGTTTCATTGCGCTGCTCGACGCACCCGCCGGCGCGGCCTATGCCTTCGACCATAACACCCAACAATTCATGGCGGTTGACGAATGACAAGTGATGAACTGAAAGACGTTTGCGCGGCCCTGCCCGGCGCGCAAGCCGTGCTGTACGGCCCGCCGTCGAACATCCTCGTGTATGAAGTGAGCGGCAAGAAGTTTGCCTATTTTAAGACCAGCGCACCCGAGCAGTGGCGCTTCAGCCTGCGCGCCAGCGCCGGGCGCTTCATCGAACTGACGGACATGCCCGGCGTGAAACCGGCCCGTTACATGGGCCGCTTTCACTGGGTGACCATCGTCGACGTGGCGCACTTCCCGGCCGATTACCTGGCGGAACTGGTGCAGGATAGCTACGCGCGCGCCGTGGCCAGCCTGACGCGCGCGCAAAGGGCGGCCATCGCCTAGAGGGCGTCCTCGCCCGCCATCGCGCGGTCGATGTCTTCGCGCGTCAAGTCCGGCGCCAGCTGTAGGATGAACTCGTAGGCGTAGGCGCGCAGGTAGGCGCCGCGGCGCACGGCCAGGCGCGTCGTGTTGGTGGCGAACAGATGCGACGCTTCCACGGCCCGCAGCCCCTTGTCGCGGCCATGGTCGAAGGCCATCGAGGCGACGATGCCCACGCCCAGGCCCAGCGCCACGTATTGCTTGATGACGTCGGAATCCATGGCCGTCAGGATGATATCGGTCGCCACGCCTGCCTTGGCAAAGGCGTCGTCGATATGCCCGCGCCCCGTGAAACCCTTGTCGTAGGTAATCAGCGGATACTTCGCCAGGTCTTCCAGGCGGATGGGCGAGTGCTCGAGCAGCGGATGGCCGTCGGGCACGACGATCAGATGGCTCCAGCGGTAGCACGGGAACGACACCAGGTCGGGGAACTGGCTCAAGCCTTCCGTGGCGATGCCGATATCGGTCTTGCCGGACAGCACCCATTCCGCAATGTGCTCGGGCGCGCTTTGTTGTAGCGCAATACGCACGTCGGGGAAGGCGGCGCGGAAGCTCTGCACCACTTTCGGCAGCGCATAGCGCGCCTGCGTGTGCGTGGCCGCCACGGACAAGGTTCCGCTGGTCTGGCCGCTGTATTCGAGGCTGGCCTGCTGCAGGTTTTCCGCCTCGATCAAGAGACGGTCGACGATCTTCAGGATGCCCTTGCCCGGCTCCGTCAAGCCCGTCAAACGCTTGCCGTTGCGCTCGAAAATCACCACGCCCAGCTCGTCTTCGAGTTCGCGGATTTGCCGGCTCACGCCCGGTTGCGACGTGAACAGGGCGTTGGCCACTTCCGTCAGGTTATAGCCGCGGCGGGCCGCTTCGCGGATCGATCGCAATTGTTGAAAGTTCATGGCTATCCTGTATCAAGTTCGGGTGGGTTCAACAAATACATGGAGACGTTTCGGGCGGACAACCAATGTCTCGCCTTCCTTCAGCTGCAGGTGGGTAAAACGCTCGTTCGACATCACCGCTTCGATCAGTTCGCTGTTATCCACGCGCTGCAAGTCCAGCTGGGCCAGCGGGCCGATCGCATGGGCGCGGCTCAGTTTCACGACGATGCCTTCCGCGCCCTGCGTGTAGCGGTCGATTTCCAGGTCGTGCGGACGTACATAGGCAGTGCCCTTGCTGTCGCTCACGCCTGCGTAGTCGGGCACCTCGAAACTGGCGTCGCCCGTGGCCATCACGCCGTCATGCACGCGGCCGTGGAACAGGTTGACGTTGCCGAGGAAGCCATACACGAACGGCGACGCGGGGTGGTTATAGACTTGCTCTGGGGAACCGAGTTGCTCGACCGTGCCCTTGTTCATCAGTACGACCTGGTCGGCCACTTCCAGCGCTTCTTCCTGGTCATGCGTGACGAAAATACTGGTGACGTGCAAGTCGTCATGCAGGCGGCGCAGCCAGCGGCGCAATTCCTTGCGCACCTTGGCATCCAGGGCGCCGAACGGCTCGTCCAGCAGCAGCACGCGGGGCTCGACGGCCAGCGCGCGCGCCAGGGCGATGCGCTGGCGTTGCCCGCCCGACAATTGCGGCGGATAGCGGTCGGCCAGCCAATCGAGCTGCACCAGCTCCAGCAAATCTTTTACTTTACGGCGGATCTGGTCTTCCGACGGGCGCTCGCTGCGCGACTTCACGCGCAAGCCGAAGGCCACGTTCTCGAACACGGTCATGTGCTTGAACAGGGCATAGTGTTGAAACACGAAACCGACCTGGCGCTCGCGCACATGGCGGTTCGACGCGTCTTCCGCGTCCAGCAGCACCTGGCCGCTGTCCGGATGTTCCAATCCAGCAATAATGCGCAGCAAGGTTGTCTTGCCGCAACCGGACGGGCCCAACAAGGCCGTCAGTTCGCCGGCTGGAAAGTCCAGCGAGATATTGTCGAGGGCAACGAAATCGCCGAAGCGCTTGTGGATGTTTTTAACTGCGATGGTCATATCAGTGCTCCGTGGAACGTAAGGCGGAATCGTCGGCGTTGCTCTCGTTCAAACGCCACTCAATGAAAGCTTTCAAGGCCAGGGTCACCAGCGCCAGCAGGGCCAGCAGGGAGGCGACGGCAAACGCGGCGGCGAAGTTGTACTCGTTGTACAGAATCTCCACCTGCAGCGGCATGGTGTTGGTTTCGCCACGGATATGGCCCGAGACGACGGACACGGCGCCGAACTCGCCCATGGCGCGGGCGTTACACAGGATCACGCCATACAGCAGCCCCCACTTGATATTTGGCAAAGTCACGCGGCGGAAGGTATTCCAGCCCGAGGCGCCCAGCACGATGGCGGCCTCTTCCTCTTCGCTGCCCTGCGACTGCATCAGCGGAATCAATTCACGCGCCACGAACGGGAAAGTGATGAAGATGGTGGCCAGCACGATGCCGGGCACGGCGAACAGGATCTTGATGTCGTGCGCCTGCAGCCACGGGCCGAACCAGCCCTGGGCGCCAAACATCAGCACATAGATCAGGCCGGAAATCACGGGCGAGACGGAAAACGGCAAGTCGATCAGGGTCAGCAAGATGCTCTTGCCGCGGAATTCGAACTTGGCGATGCA
The DNA here is from genome assembly GCF_023703445.1 of Janthinobacterium kumbetense. Taxonomy (NCBI): domain Bacteria; kingdom Pseudomonadati; phylum Pseudomonadota; class Betaproteobacteria; order Burkholderiales; family Oxalobacteraceae; genus Janthinobacterium; species Janthinobacterium kumbetense. Next base: position 215,224 of record NZ_JAMQGR010000006.1, on the reverse strand, counting down.
CCAGGAAGCGGCCACGCCGAACACCAGGTTCAGCGGCACGGCGATGGCGGCCGTGATCAGGGTCAATTTAATGGCGGAAATCGCGTCCGGGTCGATGATGGCGGCGATATACGCTTCCCAGCCCTTCTTGAACGCTTCCGCGAACACGGCCACCAGGGGCACGATCAGGAACGCCGTCAGGAACAGCAAGGCGACGGTGATCAGGACGGTGCGTACCCACAACGGTTCCAGCACGACGGGGCCGACATTCGGCTCGAAGCGGCGCACTGCCGGGCGCGCATTGTCCACGCCAGCGACGCTAGTCGTATTCGTACTCATGATTTCTTCGCCTTTCCGCGCGTCCATGCTTGCAGCAGGTTAATCGTCAACAACAGCAGGAAAGACACCACCAGCATCACCACGGCGATGGCCGTGGCGCCTGCGTAATCGTATTGTTCCAATTTGGTAATAATGAACAGCGGCGTGATTTCCGACACCATCGGCATATTGCCGGCGATAAAGATCACGGAACCGTACTCGCCCGTGGCGCGGGCAAACGCCAGCGCAAAGCCCGTCAGCAAGGATGGCAGGATCGTGGGGAAGATGACGCGGATAAACGTTTGCAGCGAATTGGCGCCCAGGCTGGCGGCCGCTTCTTCCAGTTCCTTTTCCGCGTCTTCCAGCACCGGTTGCACGGTACGCACGACAAAGGGCAAGCCGATGAAGGTCAGCGCCACCACCACGCCCAGCGGCGTGAACGCCACCTTGATGCCCAGCACGCCTTCGATGAACTGGCCGAACCAGCCGTTCGACGAATACAAAGCCGTCAGGGTGATGCCGGCCACGGCCGTCGGCAAGGCGAACGGCAAGTCGACCAGCGCGTCGATGATGCGCTTGCCGGGGAATTTATAGCGCACCAGCACCCAGGCCAGGATGCCGCCAAACACCACGTTCAACAGGGCGGCGATCAGCGAAGCGCCAAACGTCAGGCGGTACGACGCCATCACGCGGTCGGACGTCACGGCGCTGAAGAAGGCGTCCCATGTCATGGTGAAAGTTTTCAGGAACACCGACGACAGCGGAATGAGAACGATCAAGGCCAGGTAAAAGAGCGTGAAGCCCAGTGACAGCTTAAACCCCGGCATGACCCGAAACGGCGCTCCGCGCGCCTTGAGCGGTGCTGCTGATGCTGCAGACATAGAAACTCCTTCTTATTACATTTTTGAGTTATAGAGTGCAATAATCACATGCATTCGTTATAAAAAGAACTAACCATTTCTCATTTGCTTAGATGGATTTTGCATACTTGCCGATGGAAATGCTGGGCGAAAAAAAACGCACCGGTGAGGTGCGTTTTTATTGGAGTGGCAACTTTTATTTGTTTGGCTGCGGCGTCAAACGGAGATAGGGCTTGGCTGCCGTAAATCCCTTCGGATATTTCTGCTTGATCACGTCCGGGTCTTGCACCGTCAATGGAATGATGACGTCGTCGCCATCTTTCCAGTTGCCGGGCGTGGCCACCGTGTAGCCGTCCGTCAGTTGCAGGGCGTCGATGACGCGCAGGATTTCATTGAAGTTGCGGCCAGTGCTCAGCGGATACGTGAGGATCAGGCGTACCTTTTTGTTCGGGTCGACGATGAAGACGGAACGCACGGTGGCCGTGACGGACTGTTCCGGGTGGATCATGTCGTACAGCACCGATACTTTCTTGTCGACGTCGGCGATGATGGGGAAGCCCACCACCGTGTTTTGCGTCTCTTCGATATCCTTGATCCAGCTCTTGTGCGACTCGGCCGCATCCACGGACAGGGCGATGGCCTTCACGTTGCGCTTGTCGAATTCCGGCTTGAGCTTGGCCGTCAAGCCCAGTTCCGTCGTGCACACGGGGGTAAAGTCGGCCGGGTGGGAAAACAGCACCACCCAGGAATTGCCCGCCCACTCGTGGAACTTGAGGGGGCCGATCGAGCTGTCTTGTTCAAAATCAGGGGCGACATCGCCCAGGCGTAAAGTCATCGTGATCTCCTTGAGAGGTTGTGTGGCAATGGGATGTGCGTCGAATCAGGCTGCCTGACGGTGGCGTTTGTCGCTTTGCGCCAGATCAAACAGTGTTTGCAGTTGCGCCTGGCCATATACCCAGTCACCAAGGCGCGACTCGGCGTTGATATGGCCCAGCGCACCGCCATCAATATACTTGCAATTCCAGCGCCGTGCCCACTGCGCCGCGTGTTCGGCCGTCATCCACGGATCCGTCTGGCTGGCGATCAGGATGCCGGGGCAAGGCAGCCGCTTTTGCGGCAAGGCCTTGGCCACGCCAAACTTGTCGGGATCGGCCGGCCCCACCAGCAGCACGCCGGCCACGCCCTGCGGGTCGCGGGCCAGGCTGTGCGCCGTCGTCAGGCAGCCGAAGCTGTGGGCGACGATCAGGGTAGGACGCGCATCCTGCCGCCGCACCTGGTCCAGGCGCGCCGACCAGGTGGCCAGGTCGGGAGCGTTCCAGTCGTCCTGCTCGACCCGCTCGAATTGCGGATACAGGCGCTGCCAGCGGCTCTGCCAATGCTCGGGACCGCTGTTATGCAAGCCCGGCACGATCAGTACCCGGTAATCGGAAAAGCTGCGCAGCGCCATGATGTGTCCTTGCGTGATCGATTCCGGCAAGCGTTGCCGCCTGCCGGTGAAGATTACTTCGGCTGATAGATCTGGTCGAAGATGCCGCCGTCGGCAAAGTGCGCCTTCTGTGCTGCCGTCCAGCCGCCGGCCACTTGCTCGATGGTGAACAGGTTGACCTTGGCGAACTGCGACGCGTATTTCTTCGCCGCCTTGTCCGTTGCCGGACGGTAGTAGTTCTTGGCGATAATGTCTTGCGCTTCGTCCGTGTACAGGTAGTTCAGGTAAGCCTCGGCCACCTTGCGCGTGCCGTGCTTGTCGGCAAACTTGTCGACGACGGCGACGGGCGGCTCGGCCAGGATGCTGACGGATGGGGTGATGATGTCGAACTTGGTCGGGCCCAGTTCCTTGACGGCCAGGTAAGCCTCGTTTTCCCAGGCGATCAGCACGTCGCCGATACCCCGTTCCACGAAGGTGGTGGTGGCGCCGCGCGCGCCGGAATCGAGCACGGGTACATTTTTATACAGTTTGCCGAGGAAATCCTTGGCTTTGGCTTCGTTGCCGCCCGGCTGGCGCAAGGCATAACCCCACGCGGCCAGATGGTTCCAGCGGGCGCCGCCCGAGGTTTTCGGGTTCGGCGTGATGACGGACACGCCCGGCTTGATCAAGTCATTCCAATCCTTGATACCCTTCGGGTTGCCCTTGCGCACCAGGAACACGATGGTCGAGGTGTAAGGCGAGCTGTTGTGCGCCAAACGCTTTTGCCAGTCGGCGGCCAGCAGCTTGTGCTCGGCCAGCGCGTCGATGTCGTAGGCCAGGGCCAAGGTGACCACGTCCGCTTCCAGGCCGTCGATGACGGCACGCGCCTGCTTGCCGGAACCGCCGTGCGATTGCTTGATCTTGACGTTGTCGCCCGTCTTGCCTTTCCACTCCTTGGCAAACGCCGTATTCACATCCTGGTACAGCTCGCGCGTCGGGTCGTATGACACGTTGAGCAGGGTGATATCGGCAGCCTGCGCCGTTTGCAGAAGGGCAAACGCGCTGATGGCGGCGGCAGTGATGATTTTTTTCGACAGCATCTAAGATCCCCGTGTGGTTGAACTTTCAGAGCCACCAGATTACGGCGCTATGGCCGCAAAGAGAACGAAGCGTTTCGCCGTTTGATATACATTTTTCGTATATGGACGGCGCGCAACGGGGATAAAGCGGTTAATAGAAACGGTTGAACAGCACCACGGCCCACGCTGCAAAAGCCAGGATGCAGGTCAGCAGCACGGCCGCGCTGCCGAAATCCTTGGCGTTCTTCGACAGCGGATGGCGGTCCAGCGAGATGCGGTCGACCACGGCTTCGATGGCGGAATTGATCAGTTCGACGATCAGCACCAGCAGCAGCACGCCGATCAGCACCAGTTTTTCAAAGGCGGAGATGCGCAGCAGCAAAGCGATCACGGTGCCGACGACGAACAAACCGAGTTCCTGGCGGAACGCGTGTTCATGGCGCCAGGCCGCTTTCAAGCCATCGAGCGAGTAGAAAAAAGCGGAAAAAATCCGTTTCAAGCCACTTTTACTTTTGAATTCGTTTACAGGTTGCATAGTTTTCCATATGTAAAGCAGGCGCAGTGGGCACATTATGGGGGCGACATGGCAGTGTGACCATTTATTCGCTGAATATCTCGGAACATTTCACTATTTTTTCACATCATGGTATAAAGAAGCATGAATACTGCATTGCACCAAATCCATCATGAAAATTGAACCGGTCGCTGCCCCGAAGACGACGATCCAGGTGATCGAACGCATGGTCGCCCTGCTCGATGCCCTGGCCAAATATTCCGACCCGGTCAGCCTGAAGGAATTATCCAAGGTTTCCGGTTTGCACCCCTCGACGGCGCACCGCATCCTCAACGACATGGTGCTGACGCGCTTTGTCGACCGCATCGAACCAGGCACGTACCGGCTGGGCATGCGCCTGCTGGAACTGGGCAATGTGGTGAAAAGCCGCCTCAGCGTGCGCGAAGCGGCGCTGGACTTCATGCGCCAGCTGCACAAGAAAACCCAGCAAACCATCAACCTTTCCGTGCGCCAGGGCGACGAGATCGTCTACATCGACCGCGCCTTTTCCGAGCGTTCGGGCATGCAGGTGGTGCGCGCCATCGGCGGCCGCGGTCCGCTGCACCTGACCTCGACGGGCAAGCTGTTCCTCTCCGTGGACGAGCCGAAAGCCATCCGCGCCTACGCCACGCGCACGGGACTGGCCGGACACAACAAGAATTCCATCACGGATCTGCAAAAACTCGAGCGCGAGCTGAGCCTGGTGCGCGAGCGCGGCTATGCGCGCGACAATGAAGAGCTGGAGCTGGGCGTGCGCTGCATGGCGGCCGGCATCCGCGACGATACAGGCAAGCTGATCGCCGGCCTGTCGATCTCGGCCCCGGCCGACCGCCTGCAGGATGAGTGGCTGGTGGATCTGGTGGAAACGGCGAACCAGATTTCCGTCACATTAGGTTATATCCCGCAAGACTGAGAACGCCTGACCAAACCTGCTGCGCGGCGCGCTTTGCGGCCTGCGATGCTCACCGTACTAGAGTACGGTTGCGCTTCTTAGCCACAAATCACTACCGCTCGCGACGGTTTTGTCAGGCGTCGTGACGACAACTTTCTGCATTAACCACCAGGCAGGCTCATGTTGGCTGGTTTCAAGGCTTCCAGCCACTTGCGCATGCGTCCCGCATCGGCCGTACGCGACTGTTTCCCCTTGGAATCAAGGAAGACCATGATCACGGCCCGTCCTTCGATGACGGCCTGCATCATCAAACAACGTCCCGCCTCATTGATGAAGCCCGTCTTTTGCAAGCCGATTTCCCAGCCCGGATTGGCCACCAGGTGATTCGTATTGCCAAACTGCATGGGCTGGCCGCTGGCTTCGACGATGGCTTTCGGGTCCGTCGAGTACTCGCGCAGCAGCGGATGGCGGAAGGCGGCCATGGCCAGCTTGCCCAGGTCGCGCGCGCTGGCCACGTTCATCTTCGACAAGCCGCTGGAATCGACGTAATGCGTATCCATCATGCCCAGCTGGCGCGCCTTGCTGTTCATGGCGTCGACAAACGCCGGCAAGCCGCCCGGATAATTGCGGCCCAGCGCCGAGGCGGCGCGGTTTTCCGAGCTCATCAGGGCGATGTGCAGCATATTCGCGCGCGTCAATTGCGAACCTACTTTCAGGCGTGAGCTGCTGAACTTGGCGCGGTCGACGTCTTCGTCCGTGATCGTCAGCAACTCATCCATGTCCTGGCGCGCTTCGACCACCACCAGGCCCGTCATCATCTTGGTGATGGAGGCGATGGGCAGGGCCACATTGGAATTCTTTTCAAACAGCACTTCCGCATTCGCCTGGTCCAGCACCAGCGCCACGCTGGACTTCAGGTCGAGCGGATCGCGCGTCAGGTTCAGGCCGGCCAGGTCGCCCATGGTGGGCATCGGTGCGGCCATGGGCACGGCCACGCTGCTGACTTTTTGATAGATGACCTTGCGTTTGCCGCGCACCATGACGACCCGGCGCACGGTCTTTTCGCGCGGCGCGGCCGTCGCGCCCTTGCGCAGCACGACTTTGATTTTCTTGGTGTTGTGTTTCTTCGAGGCTGAGGATTTGCCGTTCGCTTCCTTGGCGTGCACGGCCGCAGCCGGCGCCAGTGCAAACAGCAGGGAAGCCAGGATACCCAGCGCAAGTTTAAACTTAGCCATTCGATAATTCCCCGTGAAGCTGTTGCCTTATTGCAGTGTAGCGAAATGCAGAGCAATCGCAAGCCTATTTAACAGTTAGGACAGTATTTATTGCAGCAATGAAATACAAATCGTTGGCGATCAGCAAACAAACTCATCCTTAACCGGCTGTTTTTCTCCGCCCGTCGCCAGCAATGTCTATTTGTCCATGAATTTAACAAAGCCGGCCAGCGGCTCGCGCTCCGTGTTCAGGCGGTTCTCGACCTTGTCCGGGTCGGCATAGCCGAGGGCCATGCCGCACACCACCATTTCACCGGCCGGCACGCCCAGTTCGTCGCGGATGATGTCATGGTAATGGATGAAGGCCGCTTGCGGGCACGTGTCGAGTCCCCGCGCGCGCGCCGCCAGCATGATGTTTTGCAAAAACATGCCGTAGTCGAGCCAGGAACCCTGTTCCAGTACCCGCTCGATGGTAAAGATCAGGCCCACGGGCGCATCGAAAAACTGGAAATTGCGCCCATGCTGGGCCGCCATGCCGGCCGTGTCGCCCCGCTCCAGGCCCAGCAACTGGTACAGGTCCAGGCCGATCTTGCGGCGGCGCTCGATGAACGGCGCCGTCCACTGGCGCGGGTAATAGATATATGAGGCCGTGCGCGCGGGCGCATCGGGCGCCTTCGGCGCGGCATAGGCGGCCAGGATGCGCTGCGACAGGCGCAGGCGGGCCTCGCCCGACAGCACATACACTTTCCACGGCTGCATGTTGGCGCCCGAAGGCGCGCGCGCCGCCACTTCCAGAATGCGCGCGATCTCGTCCTGCGCCACCGGCGTGGGCAAAAAGGCGCGGATGGAACGGCGCGACAGGATGACGCTATCGACGGCTTGCTGCGCCGCTGGTGTTTCCAATGCTTGCTTGTTCACTGCCCTGCTCTCCCGCTATAGCTTATTATTTCTTGACCACGAACACCACACCGACCACGGCCACCAGCATGCCGGCGATGCCTAACATATTAAAGGCTTCGCCAAACATCAGCCAGGCCATCACGGCCGTCGTGGGCGGCGTCAGGTACAGCAAGCCCGTCACCTTCGTCGCATCGCTGCGGCGGATCAGTGCGAACAGCAGGAAGATGGCGCCGATGGACAGCACGAGCACCGACCACAGCAAGGCGCCGATAAAATTCGCCGTCCATTGAACATTGCTAAAATGCAAGTCCAGTCCTTCGTAATACAGGGCGAATGGCAAGACCACCACGATGGAAGCGGCAAACTGCACCACCGTGCCGGTGCGCAAGTCAAAGTGCGGACAGTGGCGTTTTTGGTACATGGTGCCGGCCGTCATCGACAGCAGCGCGAACACGCACAGCAGCACGCTTTCCACGGTCAAGCCCACGAGGTTGATCTTCGCATACACGACGAGGGCCACGCCCAGCAAGCCAAAGAACAGGCCCAGCCACTGGCGCGGGCGCACGGATTCGCCGATCAGGGGCGCGGCGCAGGCCGTCAACACGGGCTGCATGCCGACAATTAGCGCAGACAGGCCGGCCGGCATGCCCAGCTTGATGGCGCACCACACGCCGGCCAGGTAGCCGGCCTGCATCAGGATGCCGGCCACGGCGATCTGGCGGAATTGGCCCACGGGCCACGGCGCGCGCAACAGCAGCACCAGCGGCAACAAAATGACCAGCACGCCCAGGAAGCGCAGCAGCAAAAAGGTCAGCGGCGGCGCATACGGCAAGCCGAACTTGGCCACAATAAAACCTGTGCTCCATAACAACACAAAGAAGCCGGGCAAGGCCATCGGCGCCACAGTGGTCAGGAAAGAGGCTTTGCCGCTGGCGCCAGCCGCGGCGGGAAGATTGGACATGGTATCGACTCGGGAAACGGGATCGGCACCGGGGCGTTGCCCAGTGCGGGAGGCAAAGTCTAGCATGCTGCGCCGCGATCGTCCCCGCAGGCACTGGAAACGATAGTTTAAGCACAAACCATTAACAGGTAGAAATCAAATATTTCTCTTTAGAAACAATGACTTTTGATGCAAATCTATTCAATTGTTGCATCGCACAAGAATCGCTTGACTTACGTTTTTTTCGCCGTAGAATAGGGTTTGTTGCGTTGCACAATTCTTGTTCAGCTTGAAAAATTTAGATTCACCTGCTTTCCCAAACGGTACACGCAGCATCAAATTAACCAGATTTCGATTTTTTGGAGATTTATATGTTTTCAATTCCTGAGCAATTTTCGTCCGCTACCAAAGCCAACCTGGAAGCCCAATTCGCCCTGTTCTCGTCGCTGACGGGCAAGGCCTTCGAAGGCATCGAAAAGATCGTCGAACTGAACCTGACCGCTGCCAAGGCAACGCTGGAAGAATCGACCGCCGCCGCCAAGCAATTGCTGTCGGCAAAAGATCCACAAGAATTCTTCTCGCTGGCCTCTGCCCAAGCCCAGCCTGGCGCCGAAAAAGCCATCGCTTACGGCCGTCACCTGGCTGCCATCACGTCGGGCACGCAAGCCGAATTCAGCAAAGCTGCTGAATCGCAAATCGCTGAAACCAACCGTAAAGTCCTGTCGCTGGTGGAAGAAGTCACCAAGAACGCACCAGCCGGTTCGGAAAACGCCGTCGCCATCCTGAAAAGCGCCATCGGCAACGCCAATGCAGGCTACGAGCAATTCTCGAAAACCAGCAAGCAAGCCGTCGAAGCCATCGAAGCGAACCTGACGTCGGCCGTGAACCAGTTCACGCAAGCGGCTGAAAAAATCGTGCCGCGCACTGCCGCCAAGTAATTATCAAGCGGCCGCCACGGCGGTCTGCTGTTACCAGCTCCTCCAGGCATCCATCCCGCACTTCCCCGACGGATGCCATTATGCCCCAGCCCAGCTGGGGCATTTTTTATGCCTGAACACTTCCCGAACGCGCTTACTCGCCCAGATACGCCGCCTTCACGCGCGGGTCGTCGAGCATGGCGGCCGCGTTGCCGCCCATGGTGACCAGGCCGGAATCCATCACATAGCCGCGGTGCGCCGCCTGCAGGGCCAGGCGGGCATTCTGTTCGACCAGCAAGATCGTGATACCTTCGGACGACACCTTGCGGATCACCTCGAAGATTTTCTCGACCATGATGGGCGACAGGCCCATCGACGGTTCGTCGAGCAGCAGCAGCTTCGGATGGCTCATCAGGGCGCGCGCCATAGCCAGCATCTGCTGCTCGCCGCCGGACAGGGTGCCGGCCATCTGCGCCGCCCTTTCCTTCAGGCGGGGAAACACGTCGAACCAGCGGGCGATGTCGTCCTCGACGCCCGCCTTGTCCGTGCGCGTGTAGGCGCCCATCATGAGGTTTTCGCGGATCGACATGCGGGTAAACACGCCCCGCCCCTCCGGCACCATGGCCAGTTTCCGTTCCACCAGGTGGAACGATTTCGTGCCCTTCAGCGATTCGCCCAGGTAGCTGATCGTGCCCTCGATCTTGCAGGCAGGCAAAGTGCCCGTGATGGCTTTCAGGGTCGTCGTCTTGCCGGCGCCATTCGCGCCGATCAGGGCGATCAGCTCGCCCTCGTTGACTTCCAGGTCGATGCCTTTCACCGCCTTGATGCCGCCGTAGGCCACGTGCAGGCCCGCCACCTTCAATATATTGCTCATGCGTGCGATCCCCCCAGGTAAGCCTCGATGACGGCCTGGTTTTGTTGTATTTCGGCCGGCAAGCCTTCTGCGATGCGCTTGCCATATTCGAGCACCGTGATGCGGTCGCACAGCCCCATCATCAGTTTCACGTCATGCTCGATCAGGAGCACGGTCTTGCCTTCCGCCTTGATTTTCACCAGCAACTCGCGCAAGGCCAGCTTTTCCGTCGCGTTCATGCCGGCCGCCGGCTCGTCGAGCGCCAGCAGAGTCGGGTCCGTGGCCAGCGCGCGGGCGATTTCCAGGCGCCGCTGGTCGCCATACGACAAAAAGCGCGCCGTGCGGTTGGCGAACTGGGCGATGCCGACGAAATCGAGCAACTCCATGGCCCGCTTGCGGATGGACGCCTCTTCCTCGCGCGCCGCCTTGTGGCGGAAGATGGCGCCGAAGACGCCCTGGTGCGAGCGCACGTGGCGTCCCACCATGACGTTTTCCAGCGCCGTCATGTCGCCGAACAGACGGATGTTCTGGAAGGTGCGCGCGATGCCCGCCTTCGCCACCTGGTGCGGCGCGGACGGCGAATACGGCTTGCCGGCCAATTCGAAGGTGCCCGTGTCGGGCTGGTACAGGCCCGTGATCACGTTGAAAAACGTCGTCTTGCCGGCGCCGTTCGGGCCGATCAAGCCATAGATCTGGCCCTGGCGGATGGTGATGCCCACGTCGGTGAGCGCCTGCAAGCCGCCGAAACGCTTGTTTACGCCGGCGATATTGAGAATGATCTGTTCGCTCATATGATTCCCTCCCTTAAGCGGACACGACGCCTGTGGATTTGTTCGGCTGGTCCACATCGTGGTCGGGCCGGTCTTCGTGCTTCGGCGATGGCCACAGTCCCGCAGGACGATTGAGCATGATCAACACCATGGCCAGGCCGTACAGCAGCTGGCGCAGCACTTCCGCCTCGATCACCACGTGGCCAAACAGCGCCTGCTGGGCCGGTTCCACCACATGGCGCAGCACTTCCGGTATCGAGGCGAGGATCACGCCGCCGAGGATCACGCCGGGAATATGGCCGATGCCACCCAACACCACCATGGCCAGCACGGCGATCGATTCCGTCAGCGAGAACGATTCCGGCGAAACAAAGCCCTGGAAGGACGCAAACATGGCGCCAGCCACGCCGCCGAACGAGGCGCCCATGGAAAAGGCCAGCAATTTGACGTTGCGCGTGTTGATGCCCATGGCCTTGGCGGCGATCTCGTCTTCGCGGATGGCCACCCAGGCGCGGCCCAGGCGCGAATGCTGCAAGCGCTTGGTGACGAACACGACGGCGATGCACAGGAAGAGGAACAGGAAGTAATAAGCGTTGACGGACGGCATGGAAAAACCGGCCACCGTCACGGTGCTGTTCGTGCCCGCCTCGCCCGCCAGATTGACGCCGAAGATGCGGATCGGGTCGATCAAATTGATGCCTTGCGGACCGTTCGTGAAATTGATCGGATCGTTCAAATTGTTCATGAAGATGCGGATGATCTCGCCAAAGCCCAGGGTCACGATGGCCAGATAGTCGCCGCGCAGTTTCAAGGTGGGCGCGCCCAGCAGGGCGCCGAACAGGCCTGCCACGGCAGCGGCCAGCGGCACGATGATCCAGATCGACAGGTGGATGCCGTTTTCGCGGATTTCCGGGCCCATCAGCTGCACCAGGGATGCACCCAGCACCGGATACTGGTTCACCACCGATTCGAGCAGGATGGCGAACTGGGGCGACGCCAGCAAGGCCGTCAGGTAGGCGCCCACGGCATAGAAGGCGATGTAGCCGAGGTCGAGCAAGCCGGCGAAGCCGACGACGATGTTCAAGCCCAGGGCCAGCATGATGTACAGCAAGGCCATGTCGATGATGCGCACCCACGAGTTGCCGAACTGCGCGGCAAAAAACGGGAACACCATCAGCAGCGCGGCCAGGCCCAGCATGCCGGCGTAGGCTTTGGTCGGATTTTTCTTAGCGTCAAAATCGAGTAGTGCCATGATTCAGTCTCCCAGTTTCACATCAGGCACGGTCGGCCACGCGTTCGCCCATGATGCCGGACGGGCGCAGGGTCAGCACGATGATCAGCACGACGAAGGCAAAGATATCCTGGTAGTGGCTGCCCAGGAAGCCGCCCGTGATGTCGCCGATATAGCCGGCGCCCAGGCTCTCGATAATGCCCAGCAAGACACCGCCCAGCATGGCGCCGTAGATATTGCCGATGCCGCCCAGCACGGCCGCGCAGAAGGCTTTCAAGCCGGGGATGGCGCCCATGGAGAACTGGATGGACGCGTAATTGGCGCCCCACATCACGCCCGCCACGGCGGCCAGCGCGGCGCCGATGGCAAAGGTGGCGACGATGACCTTGTCGGAATCGACGCCCATGAGGCCCGCCACGCGGGGATTTTCCGCCGTGGCGCGCATGGCGCGGCCCATTTTCGTTTTTTCCACCAGCAACACCAATCCGCCCATCGACAGCGCGGCCAGGGCCAGCAGCAGTACTTGCGTTTGCGAAATCACGGCGCCCCCTATGTTGATGGGATCCGTCGACAGCAATTGCGGGAAAGGCAAGGGATTGCGCGTCCAGATCATCATGGCGAAGGTTTGCAGCAGGATGGAGACGCCGATGGCGGTAATCAGGGGGGCGAGGCGGGGGGCGTTGCGCAGGCGGCGGTAGGCGACCCGCTCGATGATGATGTTGACCAGAATACAGATGGGAATGGCGCCGAGGATGGCGGTGGCCAGTTTCAGATAGCCGGGCCAGTCCGGTACATAGATGCCCAGCAGCTTGAGAATGCTCAAGCCCACCATGGCGCCGATCATGAGCACGTCGCCGTGGGCGAAGTTGATCAGATTCAAGACGCCATACACCATTGTGTAACCGAGGGCGACTAAGGCATACATGCTGCCCAACACCAAGCCGTTGATGATCTGCTGGATGAATGTATCCATGATTGCCCTATCAAATATGCATTTTTCGGGAACAACTTCCGCCAGAACATGGGTCGCTGATACAAAAACGGCACCGGAGGAAGAATTCCTGCAGTGCCATCCCTGGACCGTTCTCACCAGCATGGTGCACGCACTCAAAAAGGGCGTGACCTTGCTTAGTCATAACGACAACATATTCAAGCTTGAGGCAATCATAACGATCTTTTGCAAAAACTAAACTTGGAATAAATCGATCATTTCCGAATTAAATTCGGTTTTGAGGTAACTATTTCATCGATACTCAACAACCGTACAGACTCAGGCGACGTCGCGCTTGATGCCATCAAGGCCTTTCGGCATCGGGAACGTGACGGCTTCCTGTACGCCGTCGAGCGGGCGCACGCTCTTCACGCCGCACTCCTTCAAGCGGTCGATGACGGCTTGCACCAGCACCTCGGGCGCCGAGGCGCCGGCCGTCACACCCACGCGCAGCTTGCCTTCCAGCCAGGCGGGATCGATTTGCGAGGCATTGTCGACCATGTAGGCAGGCGTGCCCATCTTCTCGGCCACTTCGCGCAAGCGGTTCGAATTCGAGCTGTTCGGGCTGCCCACGACGATCACCACTTCCACTTGCGGGGCCATGAATTTCACGGCTTCCTGGCGGTTGGTGGTGGCGTAGCAGATGTCGCCTTTTTTCGGCTCGGCGATATTCGGATATTTCGCTTTCAAGGCCGCAATAATGTCGCTAGTGTCGTCAACTGACAACGTTGTTTGCGAAACATAGGCCAGGCTTTCCGGATTGGCAACTTGCAATTTCGCCACATCGTCGAGTGTTTCCACCAGATGCATGCCCATATCGGCCTGACCCATCGTGCCTTCCACCTCGGGATGGCCATCGTGGCCGATCATGATGATCTCGCGGCCTTCGCGGCGCATCTTGCTCACTTCCATGTGCACCTTGGTAACCAGCGGGCAAGTGGCGTCAAAAATGCTCAGGCCGCGCGATTCCGCCTCGGCGCGCACGGCTTTCGACACGCCATGCGCGGAAAACACGAGCGTATTGCCTGCAGGCACGTCATCGAGGTCGTCGATGAAGATGGCGCCCTTGTTGCGCAAGTCGGCCACCACATAGGCGTTGTGGACGATTTCATGGCGCACATAGATCGGTGCGCCAAATTGCTGCAGGGCGCGCTCGACGATTTCGATCGCCCGGTCGACGCCAGCGCAAAAGCCGCGGGGCTGGGCCAGTAACAGTTCCTTATCCATCGCTACTCCTTACAGGACCGAGATGAGCTTGACTTCAAAACGCAGCGGCTGGCCAGCCAGCGGATGGTTGAAGTCGAACAGGGCCGAGTCCTCGCGCATTTCGCGCAGCACGCCGGCAAAACGGCCGCCGCCCGGCGCGGCGAAATCGACCAGGTCGCCGATCTTGTAGTCGGCGCCCGGCACGGAGTTCTCGTCCAGCGTGGCGCGCGAGACGGACTGCACCAACTCGGGATTGCGCTCGCCGAAACCTTCGCCGGCCGCCAGCTCGAACGTCTGGTGCGTGCCTTCAGGCAAGCCCAGCAAGCGCTGCTCGAGGAACGGCGCCAGCTGGCCCTGTCCCAGCATCAAGGTCGCGGGATTGCCGCTGAAGGTCGTGACAATGTCAGTACCGTCAACAGTGGCAAGACGATAATGCAGGGTGAGGTAAGCCGCTTCGGTGACGACTGCTGGTTGCTCGTTGGACATAGTAGTTTTCAAGTAACTGGTGCAAAACGATATTGTAAGCCACCCTGAGCCAGCGCGCCCCATGCCATCTCGGCGCGGCCATGCTTTTGTCAAAAAACATGGCCGCGCAACACATCCGACGTCGAATCGACGAATCAGACGTTGACGTACGTCAACCCGCCCGCCGTGCTGGCGTGGTTGCCGAAGCCGGAGCTGTCTTCCAGGTTGCCGTCGAGCTTCCAGCGCCCTACGGGCCGGTGCACGATGCCATACTGACCATAGTCATACACTTCCTTCGGCGTCAGCACGCGGTCGTACAGGATGACGTCCGACAACTGCCAGGCTGGCGCGCCCTGCTCCTGCGCATCCACGGTGCGGCCGATCACCAGGGGCGCGCCGATGGCCTGCACGAATGGCGTCACCATCTTGCTGCCCTGCGACATCAGGAAATCGTCGACGTACAGGCTGATGGAACCATCATGCTTGACGGTGTAGGTGCAGCGAAACCAGCGGTTGGCGCCATCCACGTTCACGCCGTGACCATTGTTATTAAAGCCCGCACCGGCACTGTTGCGCAGGAACAGGAACGTCTGGATATCCTGCGTCAGCAGCGTCCATCCTTTCAGGTTCGCCTGACGCGCGACAAAAGCCCCGCCCCGGCCCACCATCGTGGAAAATGCCTGCTGCCGGATGCAATACGACAGCGAAAAATCGGCGCTCTCGTAGCGCGCGGATGACGGCACGGTGAGCAGGAGGCCAGGCTGGAATTGCAAGGTTTTCATGACGCCGAAGCAAGGCGTGGGCGGCGCCTGACGGACGGCGTCGTCGCCGCGCAAGGCGTCCCAGACGGCCTTGCGTCCGTTGCTGTAGGCGGGTGTTTCCACCAGGTTCAGACCGTCGTCTTGCATGGGCTTGCCGCCGTTCCAGTCCCAATAGCATGCCAGTTGCACGCCCGTACGGCGTATGGCGCTCAGCAAGGCGTGCAAGTTGTCTTGCCGTTCGGTATCTTGCAACGCCTGCTCCTGCTTTTCCGACAGGCAAAAGCTGCCAAGGTAATACGGTTTGCCCAAGGCCTTGGCCGCGCGCTGCATCACTTGCAGGTAAGCGAGCGAAGACGAGACGAAGTCGGCCGGCAAATCCGCGCTGTTGTCCAGGGCGCTGCTCACATATTCATTACCCAGAAACAGGTTTTCACAAAGGCAGTCGACCGGGTCCGGATTCATCAATGGTAGGGTTTCCGTGACGTATTGCTGCAAAGAGCCTTGCCGGGGCCAAGTATGGGCAATGCCCGCGTTACCGGAAGAAATCATGCGCGCCAGGCCATCGTTGTCACGCAGCAATTGCGCCGTTTCCTGGATGATTTCCCGGCAAGCGCTCAAGCTCATATCCGTCACGCCCTTCAGTTCCTGCGCAGCCATCCAGGCGGCGATGCCGGCATGGTTGCTGTAGTGCTGCGCAAAAGCCTGTGCAAAGGCACGCATGTAGCGGCGTGTTTTCGACTGCAGATTGGCCAGTGCGACGCGCGCGGCGGCGGCCTGCTCGTCTTTTGTAGCACCCGCAGGGCCCGCCTCGCCCACCAGTTGCGGCACGGCGTAGGGATTCCAGAATGGGCAGGCGATGATGCCGATGCCATTGGCCAGCGCGCAATCGAGCAGCGCCTGGATCGCGGCCCAGTATGCGGGCTTGATATTGAGTGCGGTCAGCGTGTTGTCGGTTGCGAAATCGGGCTTGCCTACGACCTCGCCCCAGTTCCAACCGCCCTCCTTGCCGTTGAAAGGCGCCAGCATCACCTGGAGGTACTTGAAGCCGTTGGCCGCAAGATACGGAAAATCGGTGCTGTAATCAGGATTCTTCACGTCCGGCGTCAGCGGTGCGGTAACGCTCCAGTTGCGGTGTTCCAGATACGCGTGCGCATTGAGGCCGATGCCGCTGACCTTGCCCGTGTTGACGCCAGCGGTGTTGAACTCTTGCATGACTCCATTGATAACTTTGATGTACGGCATGACGACTCCTGTAAAACAAGTGGAAGACATTGAGTTCAGGGCCCTGACTCCCCATCTCTGCAACTTGCATGGAATGCAACGACAGGCAAATCATAGCGCCTGAAAATGGCCAGGCCGGGCATCTTGGTTTTTGTTTTTTTCATATGATTCGCCATGAAGACGAGCTAGCGCAGCATGGCCGCCCGGGGAAGGCGCGACAATCATCGGCAGGCGCCACGACCAGCCGGGCGCGAACGGGAGGCAAGATGGGCATCAAGGATTGGCCGGCCGGCGAACGGCCGCGCGAACGCCTGATCGAGGATGGCGCGCAATCGCTGTCGGACGCGGAATTGCTGGCCGTCTTCCTGCGCACGGGCGTGCGCGGCAAGAGCGCCGTGGAACTGGCGCGCGACACGGTCGAGCACTTCGGCTCCCTGCGGGGCCTGTTTGGCGCCAGCCTCGTGAGCTTTTCCGCCGTGCATGGCATGGGCAGCGCCAAGTTTGCCCAATTGCAAGCCGTGCTGGAACTGGCGCGGCGCGCCATCATCGAAGACTTGCAGGCGGGCCAGGCCCTCAATTCGCCGCACGCCGTGAAAGATTATTTGCGCCTGACCCTGGGCCACCTGGCGCATGAAGCATTCCACGTATTGTTTTTGGACGTCAAGAACCGCCTGATCACGACCCAGGAAATGTTTCGCGGCACCCTCACCCACACCAGCGTATATCCGCGCGAAGTCGTCAAGCAGGCGCTGCTGCACAACGCGGCCAGCGTCATGCTGGCGCACAACCACCCGTCCGGCACACCCGAGCCCAGCGAATCGGATCTATTGCTGACGCGCGCGCTGGTGCAAGCGTTGTCGCTGGTGGACGTGCGCATCCTCGACCATTTCGTCGTGGCCGGGCGGCACGTGCATTCGTTCGCAGAACACGGCCAGATCTAGACCGTGGCCGGCCAGGCGACAGTTAACCATGTGTAAACAAGGACATACGTCACTGCAGCGAGACGCTTATCTAACAGTAAACAGCGCTGTTTACCAGTGCCTTCCCCTATGAAGAAGGGGAAAAGTCAGATTGTTAAATTATTTCAATACAACATGACACAATTGTTTTTCGCAAGTCATTGATAAATCGGCTTATTTTGGATATACTCTCGTTTTTCCAATTTGGAATATCTTTAAGGAGTGCGCCATGGCACGTGTTTGCCAAGTCACTGGGAAGAAGCCGATGGTCGGCAACAATGTTTCCCATGCAAACAACAAAACCAAACGTCGTTTTTTGCCTAACTTGCAGAATCGTCGTATTTTTGTTGAATCTGAAAACCGCTGGGTCTCCCTGCGTTTGTCCAACGCCGGTCTGCGCGTCATCGATAAAGTCGGCATCGACGCCGTATTGGTCGATATGCGCGCTCGTGGCGAAAAAGTCTAATTAGCAGAATAAGGGAGCTATCATGGCAAAATCAGGCCGCGACAAAATCAAGTTAGAATCGACCGCCGGTACGGGTCACTTCTACACGACCACCAAAAACAAGCGTACGACGCCTGCGAAAATGGAGATCATGAAATTCGATCCTAAAGCACGCAAGCACGTAACGTACAAAGAAACCAAAATCAAGTAATTGATATTGTGTTCTGTAAAAAGAGCCGCTCCGATGAGCGGTTTTTTTTCGCCCTGATTTTCATCTCGCCGCTCTCCCCTTGTGCCGGGACGAAAAAAAGGCCCTGGAAACCAGGGCCTTGATATGACGCAACAGCTCACTCAGGCATAGCTGCGCAGGCGCAAGGAGAAGTCTTGCAGCGACTTGATGCCAGACGCTTCGGCGCGCGTGCACCAGTCTTGCAGCTTTTGCAGCAATTGCTCACGCGTAAAGTGCGAACGCTCCCAGATGGCGCCCAGCTCCACGCGCATGTGGTGCATGGTTTCCAGCGCCTTGCTGTGCTGGAACAATTCCGACAGCTGTTCGTGGTGCGCATCGGCCAGCTTGCCCGGCTCGCGCTGCATCAGCTTGCGCGACGATTTCAGGAAGCGCTTTTCCAGTTCCGCCTTGTGCTTCAAGTGTTCCAGCTCTTCCTTCCAGGCATGCTTGATCGATTTCGCATACTTGGCCATCACGTCGTAGCGGTTGGCGATGACAGATTGCAAGGTCTCGAAGTCCGCTTCCAGCTTGCCGTGCGAGAACTTCGGCTCCGGCGCCAGCTTTTTCACCTTGGCCAGGCCCAGCATTTCCAGCGCGCGGATATACGCCCAGCCGATATCGATTTCATACCATTTCGACGACAGCTTGGCCGAGGTCGCATAGGTATGGTGATTGTTGTGCAACTCTTCGCCGCCAATCAGGATGCCGAACGGAATGATGTTGGTGGCCGCATCGGCGCAGTCGTAGTTGCGGTAGCCCCAGTAGTGGCCGATGCCGTTGATGATGCCGGCCGCCGTGATGGGGATCCACATCATTTGCACGGCCCACACGGAAATGCCGATCACGCCGAACAGGATGAAATTGATGACGAACAGCGACACCACGCCCAGCCAGCTGTATTTGGTGTACAGGTTGCGCTCGATCCAGTCCGTCGGCGTGCCGTGGCCATATTTCGCCATGGTTTCCATGTTCTTCGATTCAGCACGGTACAGCTCGGCGCCTTCCCAGAAGACTTTCTTGATGCCGCGCGTCACGGGGCTGTGCGGATCTTCTTCCGTATCGCACTTGGCGTGGTGCTTGCGGTGGATGGCCGCCCATTCCTTGGTCACCTGGCCCGTCGTCAGCCACAGCCAGAAACGGAAGAAATGGCTGGGGATCGCATGCAATTCCAGCGCCCGGTGGGCCTGGTGGCGGTGCAGGTAAATCGTGACGCTGGCGATGGTGATATGCGTGACCACCATGGTGTACAGGAAAACTTGCCATGCGGACAGATCGGTAATGCCAGTTGCCATGAACTGCAAAACGTCGTGTAAAACGGAACTCAATGTCATTACTACTACTCCAAGTGGACAGGGCGTGCGCACGGTCGCTCCAGTGACTCTGGAGGTCCGGCAGAGTTAATTTTAGGCGTGATTGTACGCCCTAATGGGTGCGGTCAGGCAAAATCGGAGGCAGGCAGCGAGGTTAAGGCTGGGTGCCGGATGGGGCGGACTCACCCTCTGCCGCGCTGGCGAGCGGGGCAGGAGGCGTACCAACAATACGCAATTCGCGTTGCGGAAACGGTACAGTGACCTTATGTTCCTGCAAGGTGCGCCAGATGGCGCGGTTCACATTCGACTTCACGCCACCGGTGCCATTTTCCGGGTCAGCGATCCAGAAGCCGATCTGCACATCGAGGCCGTCGGCGCCGAAACGCACGAGGGTAGCCGATGGCGGATTGCTTTGCGACACACGCGGCACCTTGGCCGTCGCCGCTTCCAGCAAGGGGAAGATGACATCCAGATCCGTTTCATAGCCCACCGACACGGCCGTCGACAGCCAGACCATGCGGTTGCTCAGCGACATGTTCTGCACGCCGCCGGAAATCAGCATTTCATTCGGCACGATGGATTCAACGCCATCGCCACCCAATAACACAGTATAGCGCGTATTGATTTGCGTGACCTTGCCGGTGAATTGACCCACCGTAATCATGTCGCCGATGGTCAGGCTGCGGTCCAGCAGGATGATGAAACCGGACACGAAGTTCGCGGCGATCTTTTGCAAGCCGAAGCCCAGCGCCACGCCGAAGGCGCCGCCGAACACGGACAGCACCGTCAGGTCGATGCCCACCAGCGACAGGCTGACCAGCACGGAAACGAGGATCAGCACGGCGCGCCCCATGCGCGACAACACCACGCGCAAGGAAGTGTGCAAGCCCTGCATTTTCATCAGGCGCTCGTCGAGCGAAGTACCGGCCCACATGGCCAGCACCAGCAGCACGGCCACGGAAATAGCGGCTTGCAAGATGGCAGCCACGGACACCTTGTTGCGCCCCAGCGGCACGACGATGCTTTCCAGGAAGGTGTGCAATTCCGGCCACAGGCCCGTGATGTACAGGGCCATGCCGGCCCACACCACCACCGTGAATATCTTCTCCAGCAGCAACATGGTCGGGCTGATGTCGCCGTGGCGGGCAAAAATGCGGCGCAGCACGTAAAACCCGAAGCGCACCAGCGCCATTGAGGTGCACAGGGGAATGGCAATACTGAGCAGGTTCACAGACTGGAACTTGGCCAGGAAATGCTGCGCAATGCCCAGCAGCATGGCCGCCAGCACGGGCGTCAGGATGCGGATGAAACTGTCCGTGCGCTGCAAGGTTTCCGGCGTGGCCGGCACGGTGGCCGCTTCCGCCCGCTGATGCAGGAACACGCGCAACTGCCGCACCAGCAGCCAGCTCAGCGCCAGGCAGGCGACGATAACCAGCGCCTGCCACAGGATGGCCGGTTGACGGAAATCATCGACAAAGTCAGTGATCAGATTCAGCAGCGGGGTTTCATTCATGGCGGATGCGGTCCGGAAGGTGAGACGGGTGGGACGGAGGTGATACGGAGGGGCTAGGCCCATGCCGCCAGGCGGGCTGGCGGCATTGAAAGCCGCCGCTGCCAGGTGCAGCGGCGGCCCGTGACGGCTTATTCGGCTTGTTCAGCGTCCGCGTCGTCGGCCGGTTTTTCATCGGCGTAGACTTTTTTCGGCATGACCTTGCGCTCGAACACGGCGGCGAAGAAGCCGTCGGTCTGGTGCAGGTGCGGCAACAATTTCAGGTAGTCGCCCATTTCCAGCTCGATCTTCTGCTCGGCCAGCACCTTGCTCATCGGCACCAGGGTGAAGTCCGGATGGGCGGCCAGGAATTGCTCGGCGATAAAGTCGTTTTCTTCGTTCAGGAAGCTGCAGGTGGCGTACACCAGGCGGCCGCCGCCCTTGACGAGGCGCGCCGCGCCGGCCAGGATGGCTGCCTGCTTGGCTTGCAATTCCACGATCGAGTTCGGCTGCTGGCGCCATTTCACGTCCGGATTGCGGCGCAGGGTGCCCAGGCCGCTGCATGGGGCGTCGACCAGCACGCGGTCGATCTTGCCGGCCAGGCGCTTGATCTTGGCATCGCGCTCATGCGCGATCTGCACCGGATGCACGTTCGACAGGCCGCTGCGGGCCATGCGCGGCTTCAGCTTGGCCAAACGCTTTTCCGACACGTCGAACGCGTACAAACGGCCCGTGTTGCGCATCAGCGCGCCCAATGCGAGGGTCTTGCCGCCCGCGCCGGCACAGAAATCGACGACCATCTCGCCGCGCTTGGCGCCGACGATCTGCGACAGGATCTGGCTGCCTTCATCTTGCACTTCGATGGCGCCGCTCTGGAACAATGGCAGGTTTTGCAACGATGGCTTCTTGATCACGCGCAAGCCCAGCGGGGCATACGGCGTCGGCGTGCTGAGGATAGGCGCTTCGGCCAGGGCCAGCATCACGTCGTCGCGCGTGGCCTTGAGCGAGTTGACGCGCAAGTCCAGCGGCGCCGGCGCGTTCAGCGCATCGGCCAGCTTCATGGTTTCCGCTTCGCCGAACTGGGCGATCAGCTTGTCGAACAGCCAGGTCGGCATGTTGGCGCGCATGTTCGACGGCATCAGGCTGCGGTCGATCTGCGTGATGCGTTCCAGCCATTCCACTTCTTCTTCCGTCAGGCCGCCCAGGGAGTCGGCACCGACGGCTTCGGCCAGGCCGAGGATGGTCAAACGGCGCATGGTCGGGCCGCTGCCCGCTTCGGCGAAGTCCGTGAAGAACGATTTGTTGCGCAGGACGGCATAAATGCCTTCGGCGATGGCGCCGCGTTCGCGCGAACCGAGGCGCGGATGGTCGCGGAAATAGCGCGACAGGGTGGTGTCGGCCGGGGCCGTGAAACGTAAAATTTCGCGCAATACTTCTTCAGCATTGGCAAGTATCGCTGGTGGCAATCTCATTGTTATTCTTCCTGTAATATTTTATTGAGGGTCCACGCGGACCTGGCCATGCTCGACTGACAGTTTATCGTCAATGAACAGGCGGATGGCGCGCGGGTAAAGCAGATGTTCCTGTACCAGCACGCGCGCCGATAAGCTGTCTTCTGTGTCGCCTGGCAAGACTGGCACCACCGCGCTCGCCACGGCCGGGCCATGGTCAAGCTCGGCAGTCACGAAATGCACGGTCGCGCCGTGTTCCGTCACGCCCGCCTCGAGCGCCTGGCGGTGCGTCGCCATGCCCGGGAACAGCGGCAGCAGCGACGGGTGGATATTGAGCATGCGCCCCGCGTAATGCTCGACGAAGGGCGGCGTCAGGATGCGCATGAAACCGGCCAGCACGACCAGGTCGGGGGCGAAGCCGTCGATCACGGCTTGCAGCGCCGCATCGAACTGTTCGCGGCTGGCATAATCCTTGTTGGCAACGACTGCCGTCGCTATCCCATGTTCCGCGGCAAACACCAGTCCCTGGGCATCGGCCCTGTTACTGATGACGGCGGCAATACGGGCTGGCCATTGCTCGGCTTGCGCCGCGCGGACGACCGCTTCCATGTTGCTGCCGCGTCCGGAAATGAGGATAACGATATTTTTCATAGCGCGCATTGTACCCGCTATGGCGATGCGAATCTAGAAAGGCCGGTATTATTGTTGCGGCGCAACATGAGCGCCGGCGCGCCGCAGCCGCCCGGCGATGCCGGTTTTCACCTGCGCCGGAGGCCCGCTTGACGGCGCCGCGGCAAGAGTAAGTATTTACTCGAACGAATAGAAGACGCGGAACGGGACTTTCTTCTCGGCCCAGTAGTCGGCCGCGTCGCGGAACACGTCGAGCAGGATCTCGCGCGCTTCCTTGTCGAATTTTTGCGTATTTGGCAATTGCTCGAGCACCACCAGGAAGCCCGTTTGCGTGCCCGCCTTGAACATGGTATCCGTCAGGCACAGGCGCAGGGCGTCGAAATTCTTCGCCAGGTTCTTCGGAAACAGGAATGCTTCTGCAATAATGCCGATGACTTGTTGTTTGGTCTGTCCAGCGTTGCAATGCGCATATAAAAAGTGCTGCCCGAGACGGATCGCCTCGTCTTGTAATTCGGTCACGCGAAAGGCACGGATGGACTGGACAAGGTTGGGCGGCACGGTTAGTAACAAACTCATTTTTCCCTCAAATCGACCTGTTATGTATGGATATCTTCTAGCTGCTCTTCTTATTGCATCCCCGCACGCGGGTCAATGCGCACGCGGTGATTCGATCTGTATCAACTTTTATGCGATTCAGTGCGATTTTATATAAGCCATACGCGTATTAGGGTAACGTGTTGTCCTGCATGAATCAACCCGAATATGATGTCAAACGCAAGATTTGTTACAAACCGCTGGTTTCAAGTCACTTCAACATCTTGTATCGATTGAAAGTGCATGTTACAGACTGTGGGGCAAGGGGCTTGGGCTGTTACATTTTGTTGCCACGCGAAACACTTGTCGCCGCCCGGCGGGATTACTATAGCCCCAAGTTGTAAAAAATACCCTGAAAGATTCTCTAGATAACGAGGTTACAAATGAACTTGCAAGCCAAATTGATGATGTCAGCCCTTTGTATCGGTGCATTGCCACTCGCCCAGGCCGCCGACTTTGAAGATTTCGGCAAGGTCGTGCGCGTCGTGCCGCAAGTGGAACAGATCAATCGTCCACGCCAGGAATGCCGTACGGAATACGTGCAAGTCCAGGCACCGCCGCAACAGCGCAGCGCTGGCGGCTCCATCGTCGGCGGTATCGCCGGCGCCCTGCTCGGCAGCCAGGTCGGCGGCGGCAATGGCCGCACGGCCGCGGCAGCCGCTGGCGCGATTGCCGGCGCCGTCGTCGGCGACCGTGTCGACAACCAGAACAATTACCAGGGCGGCATGCAGGAACAAGCCGTCAAGCAATGCCGTCAGGTCGACCACTGGGAATCGCGCAACAATGGCTACCAGGTCACCTACGACTACCGCGGCCGCAACTACACGAGCATCATGTCCTACGATCCGGGCGAACGCATCCGCTTGCGCGTCTCCATCGAGCCTGCTCAACAGTAACGCCTGACATAAGCTGCTGCGCGTCGGCATAGGTGGCCTGCGATGCTCACCGTACTGGAGTACGGTTGCGCTTCTCGGCCACCTCTGCCTTCCGCTCGCGACGCTTCTGTCAAGCGTTGTTACTCAGTACTAAAATGCCGGCCCCATGTCTTTCTCATGGGGCCGGCATTTTTTATGGCGCCCCGGCACGGGCTATAATGCGGCACACTTTCAGGCCGCATTATGCTTATCAAACGAAAATCCATCGAACAAGTCGAATCCTCGCGCCCTGCGCGCAAGCCACGCTACGCCCCTGTCACCCTGTCGGAAATGGATGGCGTGCGCTATCTGCATTTCGGCACGGAATGGGTGCAGGGCGCCATGCGCATCCGCAAGCCGGACTGGCCGGAACTCGAATACGCGCAGCAGATGATGGCGTGGATGCTGTGGATCGAGCAGCCGCAGCGCCTCGCCCAGCTGGGCCTGGGCACGGCCGCGCTGACCAAGTTCTGCTACCGCCAGTTCCCGCAGGCACAGGTCGAGGCCATCGAACTGAACCCGTCCGTCATCACCATCTGCGCCTCGATGTTCAAGCTGCCGCCCAACGACGAGCGCCTGCACGTGCGCGAGATGGATGCGCTCGACTACGTCAACGATGAGGCCAACCATGGCAGCCTGGACGCCCTGCAAGTGGACTTGTACGACGCCACGGCACGCGGTCCCGTGCTCGACAGCGCCGAGTTCTATTCCGCCTGCTGCGCCTGCCTGGCGCCGCACGGCATCATGACGGTCAACCTGTTTGGCGACCATCCCAGCTATGCAAAGAACATCAAGGCGATGAAGTTTGCGTTCGAACAGGTGATCTGCCTGCCGGAAGTCCATGATGGGAACGTGGTGGCCATCGCTTTCAAGACGAAAGTGGCACTCGATGCCGAAGCGCAAGCCGCCCTGCTCGAGCGCGCCAAGCAGATCGTCGCCGAGACCAAGCTGCCCGCCAAGTCCTGGGTCAAGGGCATCGTCAGCATCCTGTAACCGCCGGCAAGTCCAGGCAAGGCCGGCAGCCCGGAAAGGCGCCGGCCATGCCCGCATCCCCTCCTTCTCCCGATACGCCGCTGCAACTGCCGCAACTGCTGGCCTGGCTGCAGGAAGACGGCTTGCTCGACGCGGCGCAAGCGGCCGCCATCGGCGCCCAGGCCGCCCTGCTGCCGGCGCCGGCCCTGCATCCGCTGTGCAGCATCGCCCACGGCGCACTGACGCTCGACACCCTGTGCGCCTGGCTGGCGCAACGCGCAAGCCTGCCATATGTGCGCATCGATCCCCTGCACATCGATTTCAGCCAGGTGGCCGACGTCATGACGGCCGGCTATGCGGCCCGCTTCAACATCCTGCCCGTGGAAAGCACGCCGGAGCGCATCGTCATCGCCACGGCCCAGCCGTACGCGCTCGCTTGGCAGGCCCAGCTGGGCAAGCTGGCGCCGCGCAAGCTGAGCCTGGTCATCGCCAATCCGCTGCACATCGCCGACGCCATCGCGCAATTTTTCAGCCTGGCCAGTTCCGTCAAGGTGGCCCGGCAAGCCTCCACACAAGACCTGGCACTGCGCCAGAATGTCGAACAACTGGTGGAACTGGGGCGCAACAAGGGTAACCTGGACGCCAACGACCAGCACGTAGTGCGCATCGTCGACTGGCTGTGGCAATACGCGTTTGCCCAGCGCGCCTCCGACATCCATCTGGAACCGAAGCGCGACGCGGGCCTCGTGCGCCTGCGCATCGACGGCCGCCTGCACCAGGCCTACCAGCTGCCGCCCGTGGTCTTGCTGGCCATGACGGCGCGCATCAAGTTGCTCGGGCGCATGGACGTGGTGGAAAAGCGCCGTCCCCAGGATGGCCGCATCAAGACGCGCAATGCGCAGGGCCAGGAAATCGAACTGCGTTTGTCGACCTTGCCCACGGCCTTCGGCGAAAAGCTCGTCATGCGCATCTTCGACCCGGAAGTGGCCGTCAAGAGCCTGGCCGAGCTGGGCTTTCCACCCGCGGACGCCGAACGCTGGCGCCAGCTGACGGCGCGCACGCACGGCATCGTGCTGGTGACGGGTCCCACCGGCTCGGGCAAGACCTGCACCCTGTACAGCACCCTGAAGGCGCTGGCCGGCAGCGAAGTCAATGTGTGCACGGTAGAAGACCCCATCGAAATGGTCGAACCGGCCTTCAACCAGATGCAGGTGCAAACCCAGGCCGGCATCGAACTGTCGTTTGCCGATGGCGTGCGGGCGCTGATGCGGCAAGATCCCGACATCATCATGGTGGGCGAAATCCGCGACCTGGCCACGGCCGAGATGGCCATCCAGGCGGCGCTGACGGGGCACCTGGTGCTCTCAACCCTGCACACCAATGACGCGCCCTCGGCCGTCATGCGCCTGCTGGAACTGGGCTTGCCCGCCTACCTGCTGGAAGCGTGCCTGGCCGGCGTGCTGGCGCAGCGCCTGTTGCGCTGCCTGTGCGCGGCCTGCAAGCAGCTGGACGCCGCCCCCGGCGCAGCTGCCTGGCAACGCCTGACGGGCGGCCAGCTGGAACGGCCGGCCGCAACGTACCGCCCCGTCGGCTGCGCCCTGTGCCGGCACAGCGGCTACCTGGGGCGGGCCGGCATCTATGAACTGCTGGGCGTGACGGAAACGTTCGGCCAGCTGGTCAAGGCGGGCGCCGACCTGCACGCGCTGCGCCGCCAGAGCCTGCTGGACGGCATGACGCCGCTGCGCATCGCCGGCGCGCGCAAGATCATCGATGGCACGACCAGTCTCGACGAAGTGCTGAAGCTCACGGCGGCCCTGCCGTGAACTTCAGTACTTTCTCGCAGGAATGCTTTGCATTCTTTTTCAACTGATATATAATGCGGCCTCTTTCGGGTCGTTAGCTCAGCTGGTAGAGCAGCGGACTTTTAATCCGTTGGTCGCAGGTTCGAATCCCGCACGGCCTACCACGAATGCGCAGTACTAAAAAGCCAATCCTCCGGGATTGGCTTTTTTCGTTTCCGGCCCCCGGTTATACTGGCCCTTCGTCTTGCCCGCCCTGAAAGAAACGCATGAAACTTGCCGCCACCCTCCTCCTGGCCTGCGCCTGCCTGTCCGCGCAGGCGCAAACGCCCATCGTGCTCGACGGCCAGTACAGCGCGCGCACGGACGAGATGAGCCTGGAGATCATCGGCAACCGCGTCTGCTTCGCGCCCGACAAGGCGCAGTGGGGCCGTTTGCCCCGGCCTGCCGCCACGCACGATGCGTGGTTTTGTTTCAGCAACGATGGCGAGGCGCGGCGGCTGCTGCGCGTGCCAGCGCGCCAGGCCGACAATTGCGGTTGGCAAGCCCGCGCGCGCATCGTCATTGATACATATCAACCGTATGTGGAGCAAGGCGACGGCAACGACATGGCGCGCCTGGCGTCGGTCATCAAAGTGGCGCAGCCGAACGCCATCGCCTGCGAATAAATCAGTCGAGTTCGTATTCCTGCAGATAACGGGCGAACAGTTCCCCATCGGCCAACGGACAGGCAAACCCCGCGCCCCAGTCGGCCAGCAGCAACCGTTCCTTCAAGGGCAGCAGCAACAGCTCAGGCATGCCATCGCTGCACCACAGGTCGCACACGATGCCCTTGTCGTCCAGGCCGGCGAACAGGGTTTCCGTGTGCTCGCCGCCGAAGGCCAGCACGTTCTTGCATTCCACCCGGTAACTGCTGTAGCCCGTGTAGACGGCGTCGTAGGGCGGCAAGGCATCGGCCAGCGCCAGGCGCAGCTGGTCCGCCGTGAGGCCCAGCGCGCGCAGCGGCGACGGCGGCGCCTCGGGCACGTAAATGTCCGTCCAGCCGGCGCCGCTGCGGTGCGCGTCGGCGAACGCCTGCTGCTCGCCCATCTGCGTCAGGCAATGCTGTAAATTATCCAGCGGCAACAATTCGATCATGCAAAAATCGTCTTCGTGGTAGTAGGCTTCCCGCATGGCTCAATTCCCCAGCAAATCTTGCAGTTGCACATTGCGCCGCGACGTCAGCCGGCCGGCCCAGGTCTCGCTCGTCACGGATGGATAGCGCACGGCGCCAAAATTCATCCAGGCGTCGCGGTACGCCAGCCACAGCCGCTGGGTGGCACGGATGCCATCCTTGCCCACGGCGCCCGCATGGGTTTCCGCCGGCTTTTTCATGAGCTTGGCGTAGATGGCGTTGAGTTCCTTGTCGAGCGCCGCCGCCTGTTCCTTGGACATGCTTTCTGGCAACTTGCCCGCTTCATACTCGCGCAGATCGTGCGCCAGCTGGTCGAGCTCGGCCGCGCGGGCGGCGATGCTCAGGGCGGCGCGCGCCGTGCCGCTCAAATCCGTTTCATTCGCCGCGCGCGCATCGGCAAACTTGCTTGCCGCCGCCTGCAGCTTTTGCAGCGACGCTTGCGCCACGGCCGGCATCGCGTCGCTGATCTTGCCGGTCGCCTGCGCGCGCACGCGCTGCTTTTGCCGCGCATCGATGGCGCTGCACACACCCATCATGTAGCCGCTGGTAATGTCGTCGCACAGGTCGATCATGCCGCGTCCGCTGGCATTGATCTGCTGCAAGTGTTCGATGCGCCCCTGCATCTCGGCCGGCGCCGCATCGATGCTGCACGCATACTTCAGTGCCAGCAACGGGTCTTTCTGCACGCCCTGCCCATTCTGGTACAGCATCATCAAGACGGCGCTGTTCTGCGTGGCCATGGCGCAATGACGCGCGGGACGCCAGTCGGCCGGCTTGGGCGAGGACATACTCTTGGTATCGTAATACAGGTCCTTTGCCTGGCATTGCTGCAGGGACGCCGCGGCGGACGGCGCCGGCAAGTCGGCCGGCGGCGGCGCCGCATCCTTGACCTTCAGGCAGCCCGCATACCAGGCCGTGCTTTCCGCGTGACCCACGCCCATGGCGCTCGTATTCGGGTACGGTGCGGCGGCAGCGGCAAAAACCGGGGCGGCCAGCAGGCAATTTGCGCCCAGCAATAGCGTTTTCAATAAAGGTAGACTAATTTTCATGTTGAATCGTCGCCAGCGTGAGTAAAGCGGCAAGTTTAACTGATCGGATACGCCCCACCCGTCCGCCATGCGTGCGCCGGCCTGGTAAGTAACGGTACACAGCCTTGGCAGTGCAGGAAACGATAGGCAATAATGTTGCCCGCTGTACTTTTTTCACTACTCCGGACCACGCCCATGACCTCACCCCGTCTTCGCCGTTCCCTCGGCTCGCTGCTGATCGCAGCGGCCTGCGCCTCGCTGGCAACGACCGTCCACGCCGCCGATACCACGCCGGCATCGCCAGTTGCCGCCACACAAACCAACGCCAGGCACGCCATCACGCATGAAGACGTGTGGCTGATGAAACGGGTGGGCGCGCCCGTCGCCAGCCCCGATGGGCGATGGGCCGTGTTTTCCGTGGTCGACAGCGCCTACGACAACAAGGACCAATCGTCCGACCTGTGGATCAAGTCGCTGCTTGACGACAGCCCCGCGCGCCGCCTGACCTCTTCCAAGGGCGGCGAAAGCGCCGTGGCCTGGTCGCCGGACAGCCGCCAGCTGGTCTTCGTTGCCAAGCGCGACGGCGATGAAGCGGGCCAGATTTACCGCCTCGACGTGGCCGCCGGCGGCGAAGCGCAACGCCTGACCTCGCTCACCCTGGGCGCGCGCATGCCGAAATGGAGTCCGGACGGCAAGCAACTGCTGTTCATCAGCGACATCTATCCAGGCAACAAGACGGAAGCCGACGTCAAGCAAAGCGCGAAAGAGCGCAAGGAACGCAAATACAGCGCCCGTTCGTATGAAACGACGGCGCCCCGCTACTTCGACAAATGGCTGACCGACAAGCAAGTGCGCCTGTTCATCGTCGATGCGCAGCCTGATACGAAAGGTGAAAACACGCCGCGCGACATCCTGTCGGGCACGCAACTGGTCACCCTGCCGGGCTTCGGCGGCGGCCAGGGCGACGAGGGACAATCGCTGGACGCCGTCTGGACGCCGGATGGCAAGGCCGTCGTCTTCAACGCGGCCACCAACCGCGATGCGGCCCAGCGCGAAGCCGTCTACTCGCAACTGTATCTGCTGCCCGTGGCGGGCGGCGAAGCGCAGCGCTTGACGCAGGACAAACATAGCTACGGTTCCCTGAAATTTGCCGCCGACGGCAAGACCCTGTTCGCCCTCAGCGACGCGCAAACGCCCGGCAAGGTGTATGACGTGAAGCGCCTGGCCAGCTTCGCCTGGCCGATGAGCAACCCTGCGCCGACCATCCTGACGGCCAAGCTGGACCGTTCGATTTCGCGCTTCGTGCTGCCCGAAGGCGGCAAGCGTGTCCTCTTCAGCTATGAACATGCGGGCCTGGAAAAGCTGTACTCGATCGACGCCAGGGGCGGCGACGTGCGCGAAGAGCCATCCTTGCCGACGGGCACCATCAACTCGCTGAGCAGCGGCGGCAAGGCTTTGGTCGGCGTGTGGGAGTCCGCCATCAACCCGCCGGAAATCTATGCCTTCAACGGCAAGCAGCCGAAACGCCTGACGGCCTTCAACACGGACAAGGCAGATAAGATCGACTGGCAGGCGCCCGAGCACTTCTGGTTCACGACGGCCGACGGCCGCCAGATCCACAATATGCTCGTCAAGCCAGCCAATTTCGACCCGAACAAGAAATATCCGCTGTTTACCGTCATCCACGGCGGCGCGGCTAGCATGTGGCGCGACCAGTTCGTGCTGCGCTGGAACTATCATTTATTGGCCAAGCCCGGCTATGTCGTGCTGCTGACGGACTACAAGGGTTCCACCGGCTATGGCGAGGAATTCTCGCGCTCGATTCAGTTCGACCCGCTGAAGGGCCCGGGCGACGAAGTCAACCAGGGCGTCGATGAAGCCATCAAGAAATATCCATTCATCGACGGCACGAAACTGGCCGCCGGCGGCGCCAGCTATGGCGGCCACCTGGCCAACTGGCTGCAAGCGACCACCACGCGCTACAAGGCCATCGTCTCGCACGCGGGCGAAATGGACCTGATCATGCAGTGGGGCACCAGCGACGGCGGTTTCGGCCGAGAAACGAATGCAGGCGGCCCCGTCTGGTCGAACCTGCCCGTGTGGCGCGACCAAAGCCCGGTCATGCAAGCGGGCAACCACGAAAAAGGCACGGGCTTTACCACGCCGATCCTGATCACCGTGGGCGAGCTCGACTATCGCGTGCCGGCCAACAATGCCTTGATGAACTTTGCCGTGCAACAACGCCTGAACGTGCCGGCGAAATTGCTTGTCTTCCCGGACGAAAACCACTGGATTTTGAAGGGCGAGAACAGCCGCTTCTTCTACAGCGAACTGGAAGGCTGGCTGGCCAAGTACCTCAAATAAGTCCTGAAACGTTCTTGAAAAATGAAAAAGCCAGGCTCCGCACACGCGGGCCTGGCTTTTTTCATGCGGGCTGGGCGGCGGCCACGGCCGCCTTCTGGCGTTGAATTGCCAGCACCATCAGCGCGGCGACGAGGCAGGCGGCGCCGGCCGCGAACAGGGCCGGGTTGTAGGTCAGCATCAGGGTGCGGATACGGCCCGCCCCATACGCGGCCACGGCGGCGCCCAGCTGGTGGCCGGCGAAGATCCAGCCAAACACCATGCCCGCCCGCTCCCGGCCAAACGTGGCCCCCACCAATTTGACGGTGGGCGGCACGGTGGCGATCCAGTCCAGGCCGTAGAACATGGCGAACAGCGACAGCCCGTACAAGGTGAATTCCGAATACGGCAGCCAGAACAGCGACAAGCCCCGCAAGCCGTAGTACCAGAACAGCAATTTCCGGTTGTCATAGCGGTCCGACAGCCAGCCCGACAGGATCGTGCCGAACAGGTCGAAGGCGCCCATCATGGCCAGCACGGACGCGGCCGGCACGGCGGACAGGCCCGAGTCGCCGCACAGGGAAATGAAATGCGTCTGGATCAAGCCGTTGGTGCTGAGGCCGCAAATGAAGAAGGTGCCGAACAGTATCCAGAAGGTGCGATTCGCGGCAACACTGCGCAAGATCAAAAAGGGCGTGGCAAACGTCATCTTCGCTGCTGGCGGTGGCGCCAGCGGCGTGGCCGGATCGGCGCCATACGGACGCAAGGCCACATCCTGCGGACGGTTGCGCATGCACAGGAAGGCCAGCACGGCGACGATGGCGCAGGCGGCAAACACGGGCATGACGGCCGTGCGCCAGCCGTAGTGCTCGATCAGCCAGGCGCCCACGGGCAGGAACAGCAGCTGGCCCGTAGCCGAGCTGGCCGTCAGCACGCCCACCACCAGGCCCCGGTGCGTCTCGAACCAGCGGTTCGCCACCACGGCGCTCAAGACCAGCGCCGTCATGCCCGAACCCAACCCCAGCAAGATGCCCCACAGGGCCACCAGGTGCCAGAACTGCGTCATGCGCGTGGCCAGCAGCATGCCGGCGGCGATCAGGCCCAGGGCCACGCAAATGATATTGCGCAAGCCGAAGCGCTCCATCAGGATGGCGGCAAACGGGCCCATCAAACCGAACAGCACGAAGCGCACGGCCAGGGCCGAGGAAATCTGCTCCGCATCCCAGCCGAATTCTCGGCTCAAGGGTTGCATCAGCGCGCCCGGCAAGCCCAGCGCGGCCGACGAGGTTAATGCCGTGAGAAAAGTGATGGCGACGATGACCCAGGCAAAGTGCATGCCGCGCCGCTCCAGCCATTGCGAAAAAGGATAGGAAAGCATGCAGTCCCCATGAGAAAAGAGTTAGCCCAGCACCGCCTGCTGGCGGGTTTTTCTCATGTTATATTATGATCGTAATTTATACAATCAAAAAAACTGGAGCTGCACTGTTGCATACGACTCCAGTCCTGGCCTTAACGCCTGTGCAAAATGCGCTTACTTCACTTTCAAGCCATTCTTCACATCCGTCACGCCTTCCACGCCACGGGCCAGGTCGGCCGCTTTTTTCACTTGCGCCTGGGAAGGCACGAAGCCGCTGAGCATGACGACGCCGTTCACCGTTTCCACGTGCACATCGAGTGCTTTCAAGTCATTGTCCTTGACGAGGTCGGCCTTGATCTTGGTGGTGATGACGGAGTCGGCCACGGCCGTCTTGGTGCTGCCGGCCGCGTTGCGCGTCACGCAGGCGGCCTTGGCCGTCGCATCCATGGCGTCGCAATTTTCCTTCGTCGTGGCGGGCGGATTTTGCGCCACATTGGTGCCGGCCCTGGCGCCCGTTTTCGCATCGGCCAGGGCCGCCGTTTTCGCCGCCTTGGCATCGGTCATGCACGTGGTTTTATCGGCCCCCGTGCGGTCGCCGCACTTGGCCCTGGCCAGGTCATACTCGGCATTGGCGACGTCCTTGCGGGCCTTGCCCAGCTCGCGCGGCGTGTTGCGGTACTGGGCGACGGCGTCCGAATCGGCCTTGGCGCGCGCCACCCTGGCTTCTTCCACGCAGACTTTTTTCGCGTTGCCGCTGTGGCTGTCGCAGGCGGCCTTGGCCTGCTTGTAATCATTTGAAGCCTTGTCCGTCAAACTCTTGTATGAGGCATCCTGCGCATACGCGGGCGTGGCGGCAAGCAAGGCGCTGGCACTGGCGGCCAGCATGAGTGCGATCATTTTGTTCATGATGGTTCCTCTCTGGTTAATTGATGCCCAGATTAGACCCCTGCCGGACGCAAAGCTCCGTGCGACAGCACACGCTGACAGGCCATCCGCGGAAAAAATCATGTTTATTTGTCGCCGCTCAAGCCCTTCCGCCACAATACTTGCGCCTGTTCAAATGGTGAAGCGGAGTCATCAAATGCACCCGCGCCATCGGCCAGCGCCAGCCATGCCTGCGTGGCGTGCGAACCATCCACGGCCTCGCCAGCCGCGCGCACGCCGCGCATCCAGGCCAGCACCTCTTTGTACTGCCCGGGGTGGCGTGCATGCATCCAGGCCAGGGCCACCAGATCCGCATAGCCCTCTTCGCGGCGCGTCTCGCGCAACTCCTGCGCCAGCGGTGTCAACTTGCCCCGCTGCATGCTGCGCGGCTCGACAAAACCGCGCGGTAAGGCATGCCAGTCGCCCTGCGCGTAGCGCTGGCAATGGCCGATCTCATGCGCCGTCATCGCTTCGATCATCACACCTTGGCGCGCGGGCAAGACATCTTGCAAGATACCCTCCGCCTGCGCATTGCCGCGCAAGGACAGCACCAGCTTGCAGCGCCCGGCTGCGTAGCCGAGCGCCAGCGGCACGGCGCCGGGGGCCTCCTGCGGCTGGACGATGATATCGATGGGCAAACCTTGCGCACGCGCAAACGCGATCACGGGCTGGCCCGCCTGCAGCCAGCGCACTTCCAGATCCGTGAGACTGGCGGCAGCCACGGCAGGCAAAGGAGATAGGGCGATGAGCAAGCTCATCAGCAAAAGCGGATTGGGCATGGGGGCGACAGGACAAATGGGGCAGCAACCATTGCAGGGTAAGCGGCGCGGATATTTCCACAAGGAAAAACTGGCAACTTTTCATAAATAAAGGCGAAAAAAAACCGGCGCAAAAGCGCCGGCTTTTCACACTGATAATAATCAAGCTCGGGCTTATTTCTTCGCCGCCTTGTCCAGTGCGCGGGCCGTGACGAATTCCGGGCGGATATCGTTCGGCACGGCCTTCATCTTGTCCAGCGCCACCTGCACTTCCGGGCGGATGACCACGTATTTGCTCATCATCGCTTGCGCGCGCGCATAGTCGCCCGTCGCCTCGATGGTCAGAAATTCGCGGTCCAGGTCGATCACGGCCTGCTTGATCTTGCTGAAATCGACGCCGAACTTGCCATCGCCCAGCGACACAAAGCCGCCCTTGTCGAGGATGTAATTCATCTGGATGGCCATGCCGCGCGCATGCGAATCCGTCAAGCCGAAATGCAGGGTGCGGAAACCGGAGGCGAGGAAAGTGTTGTACAGCTTGCGCTCGGCCACGTCGCCCTGGCCCAGGGTATCGTTCAGCTGCCCCTTGTCCATCATGTGGCGCAGCGCGAACAGGCCCGTGATGTCGGCCTTCGCTTCTTCGATGGTGGAATACGCTTCCTTCAAGTCCTGGCGCGGCGTCGATGGCTTGCCGTCGACCACGGTCGAGTGCGGGCCCAGGCCGTGCATGATTTCATGCGCGAGGATGTGCGTGAAGAAAGAATTGAAATCCACGTCCTGCTGCGCTTCGGGCGTCAGCACCAGTTTCGAGATCGGCGTCAGGGTGGCCTTGAACTTGGCTTCCTGCACGTTTTTCAGCATGACGCGCTTGGAGCCGCGCGCGCTGATGATGCGCTCGTCGTTCGGCAGGTTGTAGGCGGCCGTCTGCACAGCCATGTTGCCGTCGCCCGCGCCATACACCTGGTTGACCACCACCATGGGCGCCAGCGCGCCCACTTTCGGGTTGCGGTACTGGGCGTCGAGCGGCAGGTTGTCTTCCAGCTCCTGCATGTGCTTGGCGAAGAAGTTCAGCTTTTGCGTTTCCGCCTGGTCGCGGATGTTCACGTAGGCTTCAAAGGCGGCCTTGTAGCCGAACAGCTCGTCGTTATACGTTTCGTACGGGCCGATGGTGATGTCGACGGGCGAATCGAGGTCCATCCAGGCGAAGTCGGACGGCAGATAGTCGTTGTCGAGGAAAGCCTTGGCGCGCAGGGTCAAAAATTTCTTCAGCGATGCATTGTCCGTGGCGGTGGCCGCTTCGTCGAGCAATTTGGCCAATTGCTTCAGTTCCACCTTGTATTCATCCGAATATTTTACTGTGTGGTACTTGCCGTCCTTGCCCGCGCGGATGGTCGTGAAGAACCATTGCGCCTGCTGCTTGTCGTCCGCCGGCAAGCCATTCATCCACGTTTCCAGGCTGGCCTTGGTGGCGCCCGGCGGATAGAAATTGCCCGCTTCCGGCTTGTGCGCGGGAATGGCGATGCCGGCATAGCTGGCCGGCATGAACGAGGCGTGGGCGTCGAGCACCGACCAGGGCCCCTTGTTGATCCAGAAATAGTTCAGACGGGCCTGGCCCAGGGCCGACTTGTCCTTCTTCAAGGCCGCCCACAGCGCTTCATTGCCGGACCAGCGCTGGCGCAGCTGCAGCACGTCGACCAGCTTGGCCGCCTCGACCAGCTTGGCGATGGCCTGGCGGTCGCCTGCGGACAGGTGCGTGACATCGGCCGTCAGCGCGACGGGCGCATAGCGGGCGCTCATGCTGGTCAGTTGTTGCGCGGTGGCCGGGGTGGCTGGTGCGGCGGCTGGCGTCGCGGCGCAGGCGCTGCCGACGGCGGCGGCCATCAGCAGGGGAATCAGGATGTTTTTCATGGGGCCTCGGTGTATGGTTCACAGCAAGCAAGCGCCCCGCACCGTCACGGCGCGGCCGCTTCCTTGTTCAGCCTGCGATTGTCCCACCTGCCCCATGGCATGGCAAGCGGCTTACCAGACCTTGTACACCTGCCCCGTCTGTGCACCTTCCACGCTGCGGCTGTAAGCCAGGGCCACGCGGCTGGCGGCGACCGGTTCGAAGCCGTAGAAGAAGGGGCCATACGACTCCAGCGACTCTTCCAGCACCGTGGGGCTGACGACATTGATGCGCACGCCGCGCTGCAACTCGATGGCGGCGCCCCGCACGAAACCTTCCACGGCCGCGTTGGTCATGGTGGCGGCCGTGCCGAAGCGGATCGGCTGGTCGGCCACGATACCGCTCGTGAGCGTGATCGAGCCGCCATCGTTCAGGTATTCCTGCGCCACCAGCGCCACGTTGACCTGGCCCATCAGCTTGCTGTCCAGGCCCAGCTGGAATTGCTCGGGCGTAAATTCGGCCAGAGGGCCGAAATGCAGCTTGCCGGCCGTGACGACGACGGCATCGACCTTGCCGATGCGCTTGAACAAGGCGCGCACTTGCGCGATGTCGCCCATGTCCGCCTGGTGCGTGCCGCTGCGGCTGCCCACCTCGATGATTTCATGGCGTTGCGCCAGTTGGGCGGCGACGGCCGTGCCGATGGTGCCGCTGGCGCCGATGATAACGATTTTCATGATGCTTCCTTGTCTGGTTGAACGATGGAGCCAGTATGCGCCGCTTACAAAAAGGAATAAATACGCTAGAATTTACAAGATTACCAACCCACAGTTTGCAATCAAGGCGCCATGGATAAATTGCGCAGCATGGAAATTTTTGTCGCCGTCGTCGATGCGGGCAGTTTCACGGCCGCCGCCGAGGCATTCCAGATTTCGCCCGTGATGGTGGGCAAGCACATCAAATACCTGGAAGAACGGCTGGGCGCGCGGCTGCTGGCGCGCACGACGCGGCGGCAAAGCCTGACGGAAATCGGCCAGCAATATGTGGAGCAGTGCCGCCAGATTTTGGCCAGCATCCATGCGGCCGAACGGGGTGCGGAAGCCATGCGCACGGCGCCGCGCGGCAAGCTGAAGATCACGGCGCCCGTGTCGTTCGGCAGCGAGTGCATCGCGCCGCTGCTGGCCGACTACCTCGATGCGTATCCGGAAGTGAGCCTGGAATTGAACCTGAACGACAGGACGGTGGACCTGGTGGAAGAAGGATTCGACGCCGCCATCCGCATCGGCAAGCTGGAAGATTCCGCCATGGTGGCGCGCGCGCTGCGGCCGTATGCGATGGTGATCTGCGCCGCGCCCGCCTACCTGGCCAGACACGGCACGCCGCGCACACCGGCCGATCTGGCGCGCCACGAATGCCTGGATTTCATGCAATGGACGCGCCATGTGCGCTGGCGCCTGGCCAGGAGCGGCGACGATGACGGCAGCCCCGTGCGCGAGAGCCGCTTCCGTTCGAACAATGGGCAGGCGCTGCGCGTGGCGGCCCTGCACGGCTTCGGCATCGTCATGCAGGCGGAAATCCTGATGGCCGGCGATATCGCCGCCGGCAAGCTGGTGCCGCTGCTGGCCGACTACGTGCCGGCGCCGCGCCCCATGCACCTCGTGTATGCGCGCGACCGCCAGCCCACGCCGAAGCTGACGACTTTCATCGATTTTCTGCTGGAACGCTACGGGCCGGCGGCGACACCGCCGCCGGCCACGCTCACGTAACCGGGAAGCTTAGTTGGCCTTTGCGGCGGGCGCCGACGCCAGCTTGGCCAGCTCGCCGTCCGGCTGCCACCCGGCACCTAGCGAGCGGGCCACGGCGACCGTCGCCAGCAGGCGCTGGGTCTTGATCTGCGCGGCGGCGCGGTCCGCCGCCAGCGAGCTGCGCTGCGCATCGGTGACGTCCAGGTAGGTCGAGATGCCGCGCTCGTAGCGCGTGCGCGCCACCAGGTAGGCGCGCGCCGCCGCTGCCTGCGACAGTGCCTGGGCGTCGCCCTGCAACTGGCGCTGCTCCACGTCGGACAAGGCGTCTTCCACTTCGCGCAAGGCCGTCAGGAGCTTGGTTTCATGATTCGCCACGGCTTCCGCATAGCGCGCCTTGGACAAATCCAGGTTGGCCTGGTTGCGGCCACCGTCGAAGATGGGCAGGGACAGGGCCAGCGGACCAAAACTGAACTGGCGCGAACCGCCCTGCGCCAGATCGCGCAGCTTTTCGGACGCATAACCGAAATTGCCCGTCAATTGCAGCGACGGGTAAAACGCGCCTTCGGCCACGCCCACCTGCGCATTCGCCGCGCGCAGGCCCGCCACGCTGGAAACCAGGTCCGGGCGGTGCGCCAGCAGGCTGGCAGGCAAGCCGACAGGGATACCTGGCGGCAGCGGCAAGGACGAGGGTTCGGCGGCCACCGGCAGCTGCAGCGCCGACGGCGGCTTGCCCGTCAGGGTGGCCAGGCTGTTTTCCAGCTGGTTGCGCTGGCGCTTGACTTCATGCAGGTCGGCTTGCGCGTTCGACAGTTCCACTTTCGCGCGCGCCAGGTCCAGCTCATTCGTCAGGCCCGCGTTGAAGCGCGCCTCGACCAGCTGGGCCGATTCGCGGCGCGTATCGAGCGCACCGTTCAAAATCGCCATTTCCGCGTCCAGCCCCCGCAGCTGCCAGTAATTGCTGGCCACTTGCGCCGACAGCATCAGCAGCACGCCGTCGCGGTCCGCCTGCGCCGCCAGCGCCTGCGAGTCCGCCGCTTCGACCATGCGTTTGACGCGGCCCAGCAAGTCGACTTCATACGACAGCGTGCCGCCGACGGAAAAATTGTTGCCGCTGATGGAGCGGTTGCCCAGGGCCAGGCCCTGCGAGGTGTTGGCCGAGGTGCGCGAGTTCGAGATGCCTGTGCTGACGTTCACGCTCGGGCCCTGGTTGGCGCGCGCCGTGCCGCTTTGCGCCAGCGCCTGCAGCAGGCGTTCGCCGGCCGCTTTCACGCTCGGGTTGTCGCGCAGCGCGGCTTGTTCCAGCCGGTTCAGGGTGTCGTCGCCGAACACGCTCCACCATTCGGCCGGCAATTGCGCGGCGTCCGCGCTACCCGCGCCGTGGCGGAACGTGGCCGTGTCGATGCCGGCCAGATTGGCGGGCGCCTTGAAATCCTGGCCCACGGTGCCGCAGGCGGCAAGCAGCACGGCCAGCGAGGCGGCTGCGGCGATTTTGGTCATAACTGTGTTCATGATGTGTACCTTCTTGTTCTTGAGGTGCTGCACGTGCGGCCTGTGCGCGGTCAATGACCGCCGCCACCGCCACCGGGGGCTTTGAGTTTGTCGGCCAGCCACAGGGGCACGATACAGGCCAGCAGGATGGCGCCGACGAGGAAGAAGCCGTCGTTGTAAGCCATCACATACGCTTCGCGGCGCACGATGCCGTCGATCGCCTGCAAGGCCTGGTTGCCGGCCGTGACGGCGTCATAGCCCTTGGCCATGAACGAGGACGTCAACTGGTCGATGCGCAGCTGCGTGGCGCTGGAATACGCGTTGATCGCTTCACCCAGGCGCTGCGAGTGAAAGTGCTCGCGGGTGCTCAGGGCGGTGGCCAGCAGGGCGATGCCGATCGAGCCGCCCAGGTTGCGCGTCATGTTGAACAGGCTCGAAGCGGACGCCATGTCCTTCGGCGCGATACCCTTCATGGCGAAGTTCGACAGGGTCAGCATGACGAAGGGCTGGCCCAGCGCGCGCACCACCTGCGACCACAGCAACTGGTCGTAGCCGGTGGAAGCGTCCATGTAGGCATTCATCATGCACGAACCGCCGAACAGCAGCAGGCCGAACGAGCACAGGA
This sequence comes from Janthinobacterium kumbetense, assembly GCF_023703445.1. Taxonomy (NCBI): domain Bacteria; kingdom Pseudomonadati; phylum Pseudomonadota; class Betaproteobacteria; order Burkholderiales; family Oxalobacteraceae; genus Janthinobacterium; species Janthinobacterium kumbetense. Next base: position 174,556 of record NZ_JAMQGR010000006.1, on the reverse strand, counting down.
TGCGGTTGTCCACCTTCGACGACAGCTTGGCGACAAACGGCATGATGAACAGCTGCGGCAAGCCCACCCACATGATGACTTCACCGATCTGCATCGGCGAATAGCCGGCGATCTGGCCCAGGAACAGGGGCAGCAAAAAGGCCGAACCATACAGGCCCATGCCCGTCACGGCCGACAGCACGGTGGCGACGAGAAAATTGCGCTGGCCGTACAGGGCCAGGTTGACGAACGGTTCGGCGCGCGTGGCGCTGGTGACGACCCAGCCCAGGATGCCCGTCAGGGCCAGCGCGGCGAAGGCGATGATGAAGCCCGAGTCGAACCAGTCCTTCGAATTGCCCTCTTCCAGGAAGATGGTCAGGCAGCCCAGGCCCAGGGCCATGAAGAAGATGCCCAGCCAGTCGGCTTTCCAGAACAGCTTCAGTTGCATCGGCTCCTTGTCCAGGCCATAGATCATGCCGGCGATCAGCAGCACACCCGGTACCCAGTTGATGTAGAAGATCGAAGGCCAGCCATACAGCTCGGAGAGATACCCGCCCAGGGTCGGGCCCATGGCCGGCGCCAGGGTGGCCGTCAGGCCGAAGATGGCCATGCCGACGGCGCGCTTCGACGCCGGCAGCTTGAGCATCACCAGGGTGAACGCCATCGGTATCAGCGCGCCGCCCGTAAACCCTTGCAGCATGCGGAAGACGATCATGCTTTCCAGGTTCCAGGCCGCCCCGCACAGGGTGGAGAACAGCAGGAAGAAGGCGGTGGTGCCGATCATGTAGGTACGCAGTCCGAACACGCGCGCCAGCAGCGCGGTGAGGGGAATGACGATAATTTCGGCGACCAGGTAGGCCGTGGAAATCCACGAGCCCTCTTCCTGGGTGGCCGACAGCGAGCCAAGGATATCCTTGAGCGAGGAGTTCGTGATCTGGATGTCGAGCACCGCCATGAAGGCGCCCAGCATGCCGGCGGCGACCGCCAGCCAGGTGCGCCCGGAGACTTTCTCGTCGATCACGGGAAACGCTGGCGGCTTCGCCAGCGTGGTGGAGGAGCTGCTCATGGAAGCTTAGCGGGTGGCGGTCTGGGCGGCAGGAGCGGCGGCGTGGCGCGCATCCTTTTCCGACACGGGCTGGTTCACTTCCACTTCGGCGATCACCGACATGCCCGGCACCAGGCGGCCATTCATGGCCTTGATGTCTTCCGGCTGGAAGACGATTTTCACCGGCACGCGCTGGACGATCTTGGTGAAGTTGCCGGTGGCGTTATCGGCCGGCAGCAGGGCGAACTGCGCGCCCGAGGCAGGGGCGAAGCTGTCCACGGTACCCACCAGTTTCTTGCCCGGCATGGCGTCGATCGTCACGTGCACGCTCTGGCCGCGGTGCAGGTCGGCCAGCTGCGTTTCCTTGAAGTTGGCGGTGACCCAGACGTTGTCTTGCACGATGGCCGTCAATTGCTGGCCAGGCTGCACGCGCATGCCCGTTTCCACGTTGCGCTTGCCGATGCGGCCGGCGACAGGCGCCAGGATGCGGTTGTATTGCAGCTGCTGTTCCGCGTCCTTCAATTGCACGCGCAGCACGGCCACTTGTGCCTTGGCCACGTCGCGCGCGGCCTGGGCGGCGCCGATCTGCGCCTTGGCGGCCGAAGCGCTGTCGCGGCGGGCGGCCAGGTCGGCCACGGCGCTCGAGCGGGCCGCATTGGCCGCGTCGAGTTCCGCTTTCGAGACGGCTTTCATCTGGCTCGTGTACAGCTGGCCATAACGCTCCGCATCCTGTTTCGCGCGCAGCAGCTGCGCGTCGGCTTGCGCCACTTGCGCCTGGGCGCCGCTGGCTTGCGCCTGCACCTGGGCGATTTGCGCGTCCGCCTGCAGCACCTGCTGTTCGGCGCTGGCGATCTGCGCGGCGATCTGCTCGGTTTTCACGCGCTGGTCGAACGGGTCGAGTTCGGCGATCACGTCGCCCTCTTTCACGATTTGATTGTCGTCGATGAAGACCTTGGTGACGACGCCGGAAATACGCGCCGAGACGGGATGCACGTGGCCGGCCACATAGGCGTTTTCCGTTTCCACGAAGTAGTGGCTGCGGTACCACATGCGCGCGCCGGCGCCCAGGGCGACCAGGACGATCAGGCCGGCAATGATTTTCACGCGGTTATTCGGTGCTGCGGAGCTGGCGGAAGCGGCAGGCGCGGAAGATGCGGCCGGAGCCGCGGGTGGGACGGCGCTCAGCACCTTGTGCTCTGCTTGGCCTGGCTGGTTGGACATACTCGCTCCGGAAATGAAATGATGTAGGTTCATTATTGGGCAAAGAAAAGCCAAAGTCAAGAAATGAAACGATTGCATTTCATTTTAATTTGCACTACAGTGTGAGCCATCACTTACCTTCCCACTTATAAAGAGACCCAGACCATGCCCGATCCCGGCCTCAGCGATACCTTGCCAACCGATAAAGAATCCGACGACGCTGCCCAGGAGCTTTCCTGCTGCGGCAAGCCAGCCGGCCGCCCGCGCGCGGCCGACATGGAAGCGCGCATGGAAAACCTGCTGCACACGGCCGGTTGCCTGTTTCTGGAAAAGGGGTATGGAAAGGTCAGCCTGGAAATGATCGCCCGCGAAGCCCACGTGGCCGTGCGCACGATCTATGTGAAGTTTGGCGGCAAGTCGGGCTTGTTCAATGCCGTGGTGGAACTGCGCCGCGCCGCCTACTTCTCGACCATGCCGGCGCTGGAAACGGATATGCGGCCCCTGCCCACCATCCTGGGCGAGTTCGGCCTGCTGTTCGTGCAGCTCGTCACCATGCCGGCGGCGATCCGCCTGAATCGCATGGTGGTGGCCGAGGCGGCCACGCACCCGGAACTGGCGGAAACGTTTTACAAGGTGGGGCCGGGACAGACGCGCGAGATGCTGGTCAAGTTTTTCAGCCGGCCCGACATCGCGCCCCTGTTCCGCGCCGAGTTGACGCCGTCCATGCTGGCGCTGCACCTGCTCAATTGCCTGCTGGGCGACCAGATGTCGCGCCTGCTGTTCCCGCCGCAGGCGCAACCGGACGTGGCGCAATTGCGCGCCAAGGTGGCGGTCAGTCTCGACCTGTTCCTGCGCGGCACCCTGCGCCAGCCGCTGGCGGACTGACGCGGGACGGCTGGCCGGCCAGGTCAGCCAGGGCGGCTGCAGTCTTCCATCGCCGCCGCGTCGGCGTGTTCATCGTTCAAGCCCAGCGCGCGCAGGAAAGGCTGGGCCGCCGACGCGCCATCGAGACTGAGTGAAGACTCACTTCCATCATAGCGCTCGGGGCCATAGCGCATCAGGTCGAACGATGTCTCAAAGCGCTGCGCCAGGAAATACGTGCGGAAGTAATCGAAGGAAAACGCCACCTGGCCATCGGCCCGCAGCAGCAAGCCATGCGCATACAACGGCGCCAGCCAGTCCCCGGCCGCCATGTTCCAGCCCTTCACGCCACAATAGTCGCCGGCAAAGCGCTCCAGCTCCGCCGCGCTGAGAAAGACGGTCTTCGCTTCGAACATCACGAACGCCAGCTCCATCAGGAATTCGCGCGCATCGGCCGCCACGCCGGCGTCCACGCGCCGCGGCGCGCCCGCCATGCCCAGCAAGCCATCGAGATAGGCGCGCTCGCCCGCCAGCTGCGGCAGCAAGGTGGCAAACACATACTCGGCATCCACCTGCCCCGTTTCCTGCCCATTCGGCGTGTACAGCACCGACAGGGCGAAGTTCTTGCTCACGTCATCGAACTCGCGCAGGGACACCGTCCACTGCGTGCCTGCCTTGCCGTCATCGGCCGCGTCCGTGCCGAACTCGAGTACGGCAAACGCCGCCATCTGGCCATGCGCACCGTACAGGCTGCCGGGATTGCTTTTGAACAAGATGCCCAGCGACTTCATCAGCGAACTGGCATCGCCCGTATGCTGGTGGCCATGGAACACGGCGTGGATATTCTTGTAGTGCGCGCGCTGCTCGGCACTGGCGTGCTCATCGGCGGAGAAAAAGCTGAAGCCGGCATTGCCCAGCGCCGCAGCCGCGACACCCTGCGCGCGGCTGCCCGGCACCAGGTAGAACCGCGCGCCGGGCAAGCTGGCCGCCTGCAGCAAGGGGCGCAGGAAGTATTCGTAGACATACACGGGCGTCGTGCCGGCACAGGCGTCGGGCGCCACCAGCTGGCCCGTGAAGAAAATCGCATCGATCCTCTTGCCCGCCGCCAGGATAGCGGCCACATCCTGGTACAAGGCATGCAGCATCACGGCTTGCTCTTGCTCATCGGCCCGGCGCAAACGGACATCGGCAATATGGAGGGCGGTAAATTTTTTCATTGTTGCAAAACTTTCTTGGGGCCTATCCCAGTAGGGAGCGTCTTCTGCTGGCAGTTCATCAGGAGCGCGGACAAGGCGTGAGGAGCACGCGGGGCGAGCCACGCGACGACGGTCACCGCAGTCCCCGCTTCCGAGGGGCGCCAGCAGGGGATGCATTCATCCACCGGGGCAGGCTCTCATCGGTACAGCGGAACTTGACCGAACCCCACGCTGGCAACATTCCTGGAAAAATCACACGCTTCCATTGCAGCAAAAAGAAGAACATGGTGACAGACCTCCATTCTGCCACTTTTTCCATACGGCAATACTCACCAATTTTCACATGGGGCGTATCCGCCACGCCCCATCTGCGATTTACGCTGCCAGGATCAAGGGATATAAAAAAACCCGCAATCGCTTGCGGGTTTTTCGTGTAACAAGGTACGGCTACAACATCAGCGCTTGTGCGGCGGCGGCAAGTCCGTGCATACGCCTTCGCACACTTCGGCGGTTTTTGCCAACCTGCAGATCGATTCACTCAGGGGCGGATGCGGGTGGTAGCCCGCTCCAATAAAAAACCCGCAATCGCTTGCGGGTTTTTCATGTTGCAACGTGCGCTTAAAACATCAGCGCTTGCGCGGCGGCGGCAAGTCCGTGCACACGCCTTCGTACACTTCGGCGGCCATGCCGATCGACTCGCCCAGGGTCGGGTGAGGATGGATGGTCTTGCCGATGTCGGTGCCGTCGCAGCCCATTTCGATGGCCAGCGCGATCTCGCCGATCATGTCGCCCGCATGCGTGCCGACGATGGTGCCGCCGATGATGCGGTGCGTTTCCGCGTCGAACAGCAGCTTGGTGAAGCCTTCGGCGCGGCCGTTGGCCACGGCGCGGCCGGAAGCTGCCCACGGGAAGTGGCCCTTCTCGACCTTGATGCCCTTGGCTTTCGCTTCGTCTTCCGTGATGCCGGCCCATGCCACTTCCGGATCCGTGTAGGCGACCGATGGGATCACCTTGACGTCGAAGTGCGACTTCTGGCCGGAAGCCGCTTCCGCGGCCACATGGGCTTCATGCACGGCCTTGTGCGCCAGCATCGGCTGGCCCACCAGGTCGCCGATGGCGAAGATGTTCGGCACGTTGGTGCGCATCTGGCTGTCGACGTTGATGAAACCGCGGTCCGTCACTTGCACGCCAGCCTTGTCGGCTGCCAGCTTCTTGCCGTTCGGGCTGCGGCCCACGGCGACGAGCACCAGGTCGTAGATCTGCGGCGCCGGCGCCGTGGCGCCCGCTTCAGCCGCTTCAAACGTGACCTTGATGCCTTCCGGCAACGCTTCCACCGCGACCGTCTTGGTTTTGGTCATGATGTTGTCGAAGCGCTTCTCGTTGAACTTCTGCCACACCTTGACGGCGTCGCGATCCGCGCCCTGCATCAGGCCATCCATCATTTCGACCACGTCGATGCGCGCGCCGAAGGTGGAATAGACGGTCGCCATTTCCAGGCCGATGATGCCGCCGCCGATGACCAGCATGCGTTTCGGGATCTGGCGCAATTCCAGCGCGCCCGTCGAATCGACGATGCGTGGATCTTCCGGCACGAAAGGCAGTTTCACCACGGACGAACCGGCGGCGATGATCGCTTGCTTGAACTGCACGACTTTTTTCGAGCCGTCGCCTGCCGTCACCTCGATGTGGTTCGCGGAGAGGAACTGGCCCACGCCGGTGACGACTTGCGTCTTGCGCGCCTTGGCCATGCCGGCCAGACCGCCCGTCATGTTCGAGATTACGCCTTCCTTGTACTTGCGTACCTGATCGATATCAATGGTCGGCTTGGCAAACGTCACGCCCGTGTTCGACATGTGCGCCGTTTCATCGATGACGGAAGCGACGTGCAGCAGCGCCTTCGACGGGATGCAGCCCACGTTCAGGCACACGCCGCCCAGGGTGGCGTAGCGTTCGACGATGACCGTCGACATGCCCAGGTCAGCCGCGCGGAACGCCGCCGAATAGCCGCCAGGACCGCCGCCCAGCACCATCATGTCGACATCGATGTCGACCTGGCCGCTGTAATTGCCGGCCGGGATGGCGGCGACAGGTGCCGGTGCTGCCGCTGGGGCAGCCGCCGGAGCAGCTGCCGCAGGTGCAGGAGCCGCCGCAGGAGCGGCCGCGGCAGCGCCTTCAGATGCTTCCACCACCAGCAGCGCGCTGCCTTCGGCGATCTTGTCGCCGACCTTGACCTTGACTTCCTTGACGACGCCCGCGTGGGTCGATGGAATCTCCATGCTGGCCTTGTCCGATTCGACCGTGATCAGGGACTGGTCCACCTTGATGGTGTCGCCGACCTTGACCATCAGTTCGATGACTTCGACTTCCTTGAAGTCGCCGATATTCGGTACTTTTACCTCTACTGTGCTCATCAATCGCTCCTTACAGCAGAATTTTGCGCATGTCGGCCAGGACTTCGCCGAGGTACACGGAGAATCGCGCGCCCATCGCGCCATCGACCACGCGGTGGTCGTAGGACAGCGAGGTGCCCATCATCAGGCGCGGCTGGAAGGCCTTGCCATCCCATACCGGCTTGATCGAGGCTTTCGACAGACCCAGAATGGCCACTTCCGGCGCATTGACGATCGGCGTGAAGTGCGTGCCGCCGATGCCGCCCAGGGACGAAATCGTGAAGCTGGCGCCCTGCATGTCGGCCGGTTTCAGCTTGCCTTCGCGCGCCTGCAGCGACAGTTCCGTCATTTCGCGGGCGATTTGCGAGACCGACTTCTGGTCCGCGCCCTTGATCACGGGCACCACCAGGCCATTCGGCGTGTCGGCCGCGAAGCCGATGTTGTAGTACTGCTTGAGGATCAGGTTTTCGCCCTTGGCATCCAGCGAAGCGTTAAACGCGGGGAATTTCTTCAGCGCGGCGACGGAGGCCTTGATGACGAAGGCCAGCATGGTCAGCTTGGCCGCATCCTTGTTCTTCGCGTTGGCGGCGTTGGTGTCGACGCGGAACGCTTCCAGGTCCGTCACGTCCGCTTCGTCGAACTGCGTGACGTGCGGGATCATGACCCAGTTGCGGTGCAGGTTCGGACCCGAGATTTTCTTGATGCGCGACAGCGGCAGCAATTCGGTCGTGCCGAACTTGCTGAAGTCCAGCGACGGCCAAGGCAGCAGGTCCAGGCCCACGCCCGAACCGGCCTTGGCGACCGGTGCGTTCGGCGCAGCGACGGCGCCCGACATCACGCCCTTGACGAAATTCTGCACGTCTTCCTGGGTGATGCGGCCCTTCGGACCGGAACCGCCCACACGGGCCAGGTCCACGCCCAGTTCGCGCGCAAACTTGCGGATCGAAGGCGACGCGTGCGCCAGCTTGCCATTCACGGCAGGGGCGGCGGCAACTGGCGCCGGGGCAGCAGCAGCGACCGGCGCCGAAGCGACGGCGGCGGCAGGTGCGGCGGCAGCTTGCGCCGGCGCTGCGGCCGGGGCGGCAGCGGCAGGAGCGGCGCCAGCGGTCGTTTCCACGACCAGCACCAGCGAACCCTTGGCCACCTTGTCGCCGACCTTGACTTTCAATTCCTTGACGATACCGGCGTGACTCGATGGAATTTCCATGCTGGCCTTGTCCGATTCGACCGTCAGCAGCGACTGGTCGACCTTGATGCTGTCGCCCACCTTGACCATCAGTTCGATGACTTCGACTTCCTTGAAGTCGCCGATATCGGGCACGGTCACCTCGACCAGGGCCGGCGCGCCGGAAGCAGCAGGCGCTGGCGCTGGCGCGGCGGCTGGTGCAGCTTCAGCAGCCGGTGCAGGGACGGCAGCGGCAGGCGCTGGCGCCGATACCGGGACCGAGGCGTCGTCCGCCACTTCCAGCAGCAGGACCAGCGAGCCTTCGGCGATCTTGTCGCCCACGTTGACTTTCAATTCCTTGACGACACCGGCGTGGCTCGATGGAATTTCCATGCTGGCCTTGTCCGATTCGACCGTGATCAGGGATTGGTCGACCTTGACCGTATCGCCTGGCTTGACCATCAGTTCAATGATCTCGACTTCCTTGAAATCGCCGATATCCGGGACTTTGACTTCCACAATGCTCATAGCTTGCTCCGTTATTTTATTTGTCAGATGGACCCGCACACACGCCAGGGCGGCACTTTCGCACCGCCCTGGCATCATCGGGTCCGCACAACGATTACTGGGTCACCGGATTCGGTTTGTTCGCGTCGATGCCGTACTTGGCGATCGCCTGCTCCACCACCGACACGTCGATCTTGCCTTCGTCAGCCAGCGATTTGAGCGCAGCCACGGTGACATAATAACGGTTCACTTCGAAGAACTCGCGCAGCTTGGCGCGGCTGTCCGAGCGGCCAAAGCCATCGGTGCCCAGCACTTTATAAGTGCGGCCCTTCGGCATGAAGGCGCGGATCTGTTCTGCAAACGCGCGCATGTAGTCGGTCGTGGCGACGATCGGGCCGTCCGTGTCCTGCATCAGCGACGTCACGTAAGGCACGCGCTGCTCTTTCGACGGGTTGACCATGTTCCAGCGTTCCGCATCCTGGCCATCACGGGCCACCAGGGTCAGCGACGGCGCAGACCACACATCCGCAGCCACGCCCCAGTCGTTGGCAAGCAATTCGGCGGCGAAGATCGATTCGCGCAGGATGGTGCCGCAACCGATCAGCTGTACGCGCAGCTTGGCGTCGGCCGGGCCTTCCTGCAGCTTGTACATGCCTTTCAGGATGCCTTCTTCCTGGCCTGGCTTGATGCCTGGCTGGGCGTAGTTCTCGTTCATGATCGTGATGTAGTAGAACACATCTTCCTGGTTGGCGATCATGCGGCGCAGGCCGTCCTGGATGATGACGGCGACTTCATGGCTGAAGGTCGGGTCGTACGGCATGCAGGTCGGGATGGTCGCGGCGAAGATATGGCTGTGGCCATCTTCGTGCTGCAAGCCTTCGCCGTTCAGGGTCGTACGGCCAGCCGTGCCGCCCATCAGGAAGCCGCGGGCGCGCATGTCGGCCGAAGCCCATACCTGGTCGCCGATGCGCTGGAAGCCGAACATCGAGTAGAAGGTGTAGAACGGGATCATGATGCGGTCGTTGGTCGAATACGACGTCGCCGCAGCGATCCACGAGCTCATGCCGCCCGCTTCGTTGATGCCCTCTTGCAGGATCTGGCCAGCCTTGTCTTCGCGGTAGTACATGACCTGGTCTTTGTCGACCGGCTCGTACAACTGACCTTTCGGGTTGTAGATGCCGATCTGGCGGAACAGGCCTTCCATGCCGAAGGTACGCGATTCATCGACCAGGATAGGCACGACGCGCTGCCCCAGGTTCGGGTCTTTCAGCAGGGTCGAGATGACGCGCACGAACGCTTGCGTGGTCGAGATTTCACGGCCTTCAGGAGTCGCTTCCAGCACGTTCTTGAACGCGTCCAGGCCAGGCACGGGCAGGGTTTCTTCCGACTTCTGGCGGCGCTGCGGCAGGTAGCCGCCCAGGGCCTTGCGGCGCTCGTGCAGGTAGACCATTTCCGGCGCGTCGTCGGCTGGCTTGAAGAATGGGATGTCGGCCAGCTTGTCGTCAGGAATAGGCAGCGAGAAGCGGTCGCGCATTTCGCGGATGGCTTCGTCGTCCAGTTTTTTCGTCTGGTGCGCCGTGTTGCGCGCTTCGCCGGACTTGCCCATGCCGTAGCCCTTGATGGTTTTCACCAGCAGGACGGTCGGCTGGCCCTTGTGTTCCTGGGCGATCTTGAATGCCGCGTAAATCTTGTGCGGATCGTGGCCGCCACGGGTCAGGCGCCAGATGTCGTCGTCCGTCATGTTGGCAACCATTTCCAGCAGCTTCGGATGCTTGCCGAAGAAGTGCTTGCGCACGTAGGCGCCGTCTTTCGCTTTGTAGTTCTGGTATTCGCCGTCGACGGTTTCCATCATCACGCGCTGCAGGATGCCTTCCTTGTCCTGTGCCAGCAGGGCGTCCCAGCCCGGACCCCAGATGACCTTGACGACGTTCCAGCCGGCGCCGCGGAATTCGCCTTCCAGTTCCTGGATGATCTTGGTGTTGCCGCGCACAGGGCCGTCCAGGCGCTGCAGGTTGCAGTTGACCACGATGACCAGGTTGTCGAGCATGTCGCGTGCGGCCAGGCCGATCGCGCCCAAGGACTCCGGCTCGTCCATCTCGCCATCGCCGCAGAAGGCCCAAATTTTACGGTTGTCGGTTTTCGCGATGCCGCGTGCGTGCAGGTATTTCAGGAAGCGCGCCTGGTAGATCGCCATGTGCGGGCCCAGGCCCATCGACACGGTCGGGAACTGCCAGAAGTCAGGCATCAGCTTCGGATGCGGGTACGAAGACAGGCCCTTGCCGTCGACTTCCTTGCGGAAGTTCAGCATTTGCTCTTCCGTCAAACGTCCTTCGAGGAAGGCGCGCGCGTAGACGCCGGGCGAGGAGTGGCCCTGGATGTACAGCAGGTCGCCGCCGTGGTCGGCCGTTGGCGCATGCCAGAAATGGTTGAAGCCGATGCCCAGCATGTTCGCCAGCGACGCGAACGAGGACAAGTGGCCGCCCAGGTCGCCGTCGGCGCGGTTGGCCTTGACCACCATGGCCATGGCGTTCCAGCGCATCCACGAGCGCAGGCGCTCTTCGTATTCCAGGTTGCCGGGACAGTGTGCTTCTTGTTTGGTCGGGATGGTATTGACGTAGGCGGTGGTGCTGGAGAACGGGATCTGGGCGCCGCGGCGGCGAGCCAGGTCAACCATGCGCTCCATCAGGTAATGCGCGCGTTCCGGACCTTCATTTTCCAGCACGGCTTCGAGCGCGTCCAGCCACTCCTTGGTTTCCTGCATATCCGGGTCGGTGCCGATCTGTGTCGTTACCTGGTTCAGTTGAGCTGACATCTGTTGAGTCTCCTTTGTGAACGCCCCACCCCGATTTTCCGGATCGCTGTCGGACGGTATTTCGCTGATTATTTACTATTAAGTCGGTTTAGTGTGGGGATTCTAACAGCGTATTTACTATTTTTCAAATTACGATATAGCATTTCGCATTGTGGAATCACCCTATGAAATTTATGCTGCACTGCCGCAAATTCTGCCCGGAAATTAGGGTGATCAGAGTAGCAAATAGCGCCGAAACCGGAAAACTTGCGTGCCCTGGCCGCCCCTGCTCTACGAGCACACCAGCAAACCGAATTAAAGCCCCAGTCGCCAGCACAGGCATACCGGGCCAAGCGGGCCTGAAAAATGTCGAGGGCAAGGCGCGGCGACGCAGACAGTACGCCAGTACGGCAAGGAGCTGCAACGCCGCCATCGGCATTTTCTCAGGCTCGCGTCTCCGGCCCGCTTTTTAACGTCACGGCATTGGCGCCAAAACCGCCCCTTTGCGCCGCCCGGCTTTATAATCTGTCTTTTCCCTCCTACCAGCTCTCAGCCTCCCTACCATGCCAGCACAACTGATCGACGGAATCGCCCTCTCCCAAAAACTGCGCAGCGAGATCGCCACGCGCGCCGCCGCCCTCACGGCCAAGGGCACCCAGCCCGGCCTGGCCGTGATACTCGTCGGCGAAGACCCGGCCAGCCAGGTGTATGTCCGCAACAAGGTCAAGGCGTGCGGCGACGTGGGTTTCCACTCGGTGCTGGAAAAATATGAAGCGGACCTGTCCGAAGCGGACTTGCTGGCACGCATCGCCAGCCTGAATGCCGACCCGGCCATCCACGGCATCCTCGTGCAAATGCCCTTGCCCAAGCACATCAACCCGCACAAGGTCATCGAAGCGATCGCCACGACGAAAGACGTGGACGGCTATTCCGTCCTGAGCGCCGGCGAACTGATGACGGGCTTGCCCGGCTTCCGCCCGTGCACGCCGTACGGCTGCATGAAACTGATCGAAAGCACGGGCGTGGACTTGCGCGGCAAGCACGCCGTCGTCATCGGCCGCAGCAATACCGTCGGCAAGCCGATGGCCCTGCTGCTCTTGCAAGCGAACGCTACCGTCACCATCTGCCATAGCGCGACCCCGGACCTGGGCCTGTACACGCGCCAGGCGGACGTGGTCGTGGCCGCCGTCGGCCGCCGCAACACCCTGACGGCCGACATGGTCAAGCCGGGCGCCATCGTCATCGACGTGGGCATGAACCGCGACGACGACGGCAAGCTGTGCGGCGACGTGGATTTTGCCGGCATCAAGGAAGTGGCGTCGCACATCACCCCGGTACCGGGTGGCGTGGGTCCGATGACGATCACCATGTTGCTGATGAACACGGTCGAAGCCGCCGAGCGCATTTAAGAGGAGCACCTGAGACAATGCTCATGGCGGCGTTGCCTGGCCTTGAACATTTTTCAGGCGCTCCATATATGAAGACAGAATGGACGAACCGACGATGAACACCAACCCCCTGCTTGATTTTTCCGGCCTGCCACGCTTCGACGCGATCACGCACGAGCATGTCACGCCTGCCATCGATACCCTGCTGGCCCAGGCGCGCGCCACGGTGGTGCAGCTGGAAGCGCCCATGGAAGAAGTGAGCTGGGAAAACTTCGTCGCGCCCCAGGACCAGATCGCCGAAACCCTGGGCCGCGCCTGGAGCATCGTCAACCACTTGAACAGCGTGGTCGATACGCCCGAGCTACGCGCCGCCTACAATGCGAACCAGCCCAAGGTGACGGAATTCTGGACAGAACTGGGCCAGAACGAAATCCTCTTCGGCAAATACAAGCAATTGCAGGCCCGCGCCGATTTCGCCAGCCTGTCACCCGCGCGCCGGCGCATCGTCGACAATGCCGTGCGCGACTTCCGCCTGGGCGGCGCCGAGTTGCCCGAAGACAAGAAAGAGCGCTTCGGCGCCATCCAGGAAGAACATGCGGCCGTCTCGACGCGCTTTTCCGAAAACGTGCTCGACGCCACCAATGACTACAAGTTGCTGGTCGAGAATGAGCTTGACCTGGCCGGCTTGCCCGACGACGTGAAGGCCGCCGCGCGCGCCGCCGCCGACAAGGCAGGCAAGCAAGGCTACGAATTCTCGCTGCACTTCCCTTCTTATTACCCGATCCTGCAATTTGCCGACAACCGCGCGCTGCGCGAAACCATCTACCGCGCCAATGCCACCAAGGCATCGGACCAGGGCGACGTCTTCAGCAAGAAAGCGGACTGGGACAATACGCACAACATCGTCACCCTGTTGCAATTGCGCGAAGAAGAGGCAAAACTGCTCGGCTACGCCAATTTCGCCGAAGTGTCGCTGGTCTCCAAAATGGCCACTTCGCCCGCGCAAGTCATCGCTTTCCTGGAAGACCTGGCCAAACGCGCGCGCCCGTTCGCCGAGAAAGATTTGTTAGAACTGAAACAATTCGCGAAGGAAGAGCTGGGTATTGTCGAACTGCAAGCATGGGACGTACCGTACGCTTCCGAAAAGCTGCAGGAACGCCGCTACGCGTTCTCGGCCCAGGAAGTCAAACAGTATTTCCCTGAACACAAGGTGATCGACGGCCTGTTCCGCCAGATCCAGAACCTGTTCGCCGTCGAGATCAAGCTCGATGCGGCGCCCGTCTGGCACAAGGATGTGCGTTTTTACCGCATCGAGCGCGACGGCAAGCTGATCGGCCAGTTCTACCTGGACCTGTATGCGCGCGCGGGCAAGAGCGGCGGCGCCTGGATGGACGACGCGCGCGGCCGCCGCGCCGACGCGCAACACGTGCAAACGCCGATCGCTTATCTCACCTGCAACTTTACGGAACCGGCCGTGGTCGACGGCAAGGTACAGCCAGCCCTGTTCACGCACGATGAAGTCATCACCCTGTTCCACGAATTCGGCCACGGCCTGCACCACATGCTGACGGTGGTCGACGAGCTGGGCGTGTCGGGCATTGCCGGCGTCGAATGGGATGCCGTGGAACTGCCATCGCAATTCATGGAAAACTTCTGCTGGGAATGGGAAGTGCTCGAGCACATGACGGCGCATGCCGTCACGGGCGCACCGCTGCCGCGCGCGCTGTACGACAAGATGCTGGCGGCCAAGAATTTCCAGTCCGGCCTGCAAACCCTGCGCCAGGTGGAATTCTCCTTGCTCGACATGCATTTGCACTATGACTACGATGCCAGCACGGGCCAGAGCGTGCAGCAACTGATCGACGGCGTGCGCGCCAAGTTTTCGCTGCTCATCCCGCCACCGTTCAACCGCTTCCAGAATTCCTTTGGGCACATCTTCGCCGGCGGCTACGCGGCTGGCTACTACAGCTACAAATGGGCCGAGGTGCTGTCCGCCGACGCGTATGCGGCGTTCGAGGAAGCCAAGGTGCTGGGCCCAGCCGCCACCACGGCGGCAGGCAAGCGTTACCTGCAGGAAATCCTGTCCGTCGGCGGCTCGCGCCCCGCGCTGGAATCGTTCACGGCCTTCCGCGGCCGCGAACCATCGATCGACGCCCTGCTGCGCCACAGCGGCATGGCCGCCTGAGTCCGCCATGAGCCGCGTCGATTTTCACAGCAACGTGCCGGACAAGCTGGCCTACGCCTGCCGCCTGGCGCGCAAGGCGTATATGGCCGGCAACAAGGTCGTCGTCCTGACGCAAGATGGCGCCCAGCTCGACGCCTTGAACAGCGCCATGTGGACCATTTCCGCCACGGATTTCCTGCCCCACGTGCTGGCCGGCGATCCGCTGGCGGCGCAGACGCCCATCATCCTGACCGATGATGCAGCGGCGGACTTGCCGCACCACGACATCCTCGTCAACCTGTCGCAGTTGCCGCCCGCTAATTACGCGCAATTCCAGCGCGTCTTCGAGATCGTTTCCATGGATGAGCAAGATGCGCAGGCGGGCCGCCAGCGCTTCCTGCATTACCGCCAGCAAAACGTGCAGCCGACCCACTTCGTGGCAGGGAAGACATGAGCCAGCAGCCATTCGACCAGGGCATCCCCCTGCTGACGGAAGTGCTGTTGGGGCCGGAAGTGCCGGACCCTGCCGTGCCAGCTGCGCCTGCCGTCGAGGAAGCGCAGGTGTTGCCACCAAGCATAGTGCAACCCGACTGGGACGCCATCGAACAGCGCCTGACGCAGCGCATCCTGCATCAAGTCCAGGGCAAGATCGACCACCTGCTGGAAGAGCGCATTGCCCACGTCCTGCAGACGGCCCTGCAAAACGCCCTGATCGGCATGCGCGGCGCCCTGCGCGAAGACTTGCAGCAATCGCTGGAACAGATCGTGGCGCATGCCGTCAGCCACGAGCTGGGTCACCTGCACCCTCCCGCGCACTAAGACACCTGCAAAAACCTACTGCGCGTCGGTATAGGCGGCCTGCGATGCTCACCGTACCCTGGTACGGTTGCGCTTCTCAGCCACCTCTCCCTTCCGCTCGCTACGGTTTTATCAGGTGCTGTCAGTTTACTAGGCATATTTGGCCTGATTTCTCTACACCTGTATCTCCCCCAACGCCATTCTTTGGTGCGCTCGCGCCTGCAAAATCGGTGCATCGCGCCTCACTTTGGTGATTGTTGCGACAAAATGCAAAAAGCCCCAAAAGCGGCTTTGCGCCGCCTGTTTTTTGTTGTACCTTCTTCAAATGCACCGCCCCTCGAAGCGGTTTTCACGAGACGCCGCCGTATCTTTATCCATTGGAGAATGTTTATGCTGCTCAAGACCAAAGTCATTCCTCTCGCCCTCGCCCTCGCCTTTGCCGGCCATGCGGGCGCGCAGGAAATCATCAAGATCGGCCACGTCGCCCCGGTCTCTGGCGCCAGCTCCCACCTGGGCAAGGATAACGAGAACGCGGCCAAGATGGCCATCGAGGATTTGAACGCAAAAGGCTTCAAGATCGACGGCAAAGCCGTGAAATTCGTGCTGGTGCCCGAAGATGACGCGGCCGATCCCAAACAGGGCACCGCCGTGGCGCAAAAGCTGGTCGACGCCAAGGTCAACGGCGTCGTCGGCCACCTGAATTCGGGCACGACGATTCCCGCCTCGCGCATTTACTTCAATGCGGGCATTCCGCAGATTTCGCCTGCCGCCACCAACCCGACATATACCCAGCAAAAATTCAACACGGCCTTCCGCGTCGTCGCCAATGACAACAAGCTGGGCGGCACCCTGGGCGCGTATGCCGTGGGCAAGCTGCAGGCGAAGAAAATCGCGGTCATCGATGACCGCACGGCCTACGGCCAGGGCGTGGCGGAACAGTTCGTCAAAGGCGCCAAGAAGGCGGCGCCAGGCGTGCAAATCGTCGGCAAGGAATTTACCAATGCCAACGCGACCGATTTCAATGCCATTTTGACCAGCATCAAGTCGAAAAATCCCGACCTGATCTTCTTTGGCGGCATGGATTCCGTGGGCGGCCCCATGCTGCGCCAGATGAAGGCGCTGGGCATCAAGGCCAAGTTCATGGGCGGTGACGGCCTGTGCACGGAACCGCTGGGCAAGCTGGCGGGCGACGCCGTGGGCGAAGACATGGTCACCTGCGCGGAAGCGGGCGGCGTGACGGGCGCGCAGCAAAAAGGCATGGACGACTTCCGCGCCCGCTACAAGCAAAAGTACAATATGGAAGTGCAGCTGTACGCGCCGTACGTGTACGATGCCGTGATGACCATGGCCACCGCCATGGCCGACGCCAAGTCGTCGAAACCGTCCGTCTACCTGCCATTCCTGGCCAAGGTGCACTACCAGGGCGTGACGGGGCCGATCTCGTTCGATGCCAACGGCGACATCAAGGATGGCGCGCTGACCTTGTTTACATATCGAGATGGCAAGAAGACCAAGATGGAAGTGGTCAAATAATAGAACCTACTGCGCGGCGCGATTTGCGGCCTGCGATGCTCACTGTGCATTCGCACAGCTCCGCTTCTCAGCCACAACTCACATCCGCTCGCTACGGTTCTTGCTGTCCGGCCACATAAGCCAGTAATCCTTCGGCCAGCGCGTCGAAGGTGGCGCGGCAGCGCAGGCTGCCGCGCAAGTCTTCATGCATGGTGACCCACGTTTCCATGGGCAGCGCAAACGCCTGCGGCAACACGCGCCGCAGGGCCGGATCGCGCGCCGCCAGCCCCGCCTGGCACACGCCGATGCCCGCGCCCGCGCGGATCAGGGCCAGTTGCGCCAGGTCGCTGTCGCTGCGCCAGGCAAAGTTTTCCCGCGAAAATCCCTGGAAGGCGGCGCCCGCGTTGCGTACGAAGGGGCTCGCTTCGTCGTAGCCGATGACGGCATGGCGCGCCAGATCGGCCAGTGCCAGCGGCATGCCGTGCCGCGCCAGGTAATCCGCATGCGCGTGCAGGCCCAGTTCGATATCGCCCACCTTGCGCGCCACCAGCTGCTCCTGGCGTGGACGCAGCATGCGCACGGCGATGTCCGCTTCCCGGCGCAGCAAATCCTGCACCTTGTTGCTCAATACCAATTCAATGATCAAGCCCGGATGGCGCGCGCGCAGGCGGGCCAGGATAGTCGGCAGCACTTCCACGCCCACCACTTCGCTGGCCGCGATGCGCACGACGCCGGCCACGCCCTGCCCCTGGCTGCTGGCGGCGCGCTCCATCAGGGCGGCCGTGTGCTCCATGGTTTCCGCATGGGGCCGCAACGCCAGCGCCACTTCCGTAGGAAGCAAGCCCAGCTGGGAGCGCGTAAACAGGGTCGCGCCCAGCGCCTGTTCCAGCGCGGCGATATGCCGGCCGACGGTGGGTTGCGTGATGCCCAGCGCGCGGGCCGCGCCGGACAGGGAGCCGTGCTTCAGCACGGCCAGCAGCGAACGATAGTATTCCCAGGCAATCGAATTGGTCATACATAAATGTATAGCCTGTGCTCGATGCTCGTCAATTCCCAATTAACCTTGCGCGGCAGATACTGGCTCCATCAACCACACGGAGGTCAGGATGGACAACACGAAAAACACGGCATTGGTACTGGGCGCCACGGGCGGCATCGGCGGCGAGATGGTGCGCCAGCTTTTGGCGGCGGGCTGGCGGGTACGCGCCCTGACGCGGGGCGAGACGCCGTCGCCACGCGGCGATCACGTCGAATGGCTGCGCGGCGATGCGCTGTCGCGCGCGGACGTGCTGGCGGCCGCGAAAGGCTGCGCCGTCATCGTGCACGCCGTCAACCCGCCCGGCTACCGCCACTGGGGCCGGCTGGTGCTGCCCATGCTGGACAACACCATCGCCGCGGCGATTGCCGAAAACGCCACCATCGTGCTGCCTGGCACCGTGTACAACTTCGGCCCCGACGCCTTTCCTGTATTGACAGAAGACGCGCAGCAGCGCCCGCTCACGCGCAAGGGCGCCATCCGCGTGGCGCTGGAAGCACGGCTGGAATGGGCCAGCACCCAGGGCGCCAGGGTGCTAATCGTGCGCGCGGGCGACTTCTTCGGCCCCCGCGCCGGCAATAACTGGTTTTCGCAGGGGCTGGTGAAACCGGGCCAGAGCGTGCGCAGCATCCTGTATCCGGGCGCGCCCGGCGTGGGCCACCAGTGGTCCTACCTGCCCGACGTGGCGCGCACGATGGTGCGATTGCTGGCCATGCGCGCTACCTTGCCCGCCTTTGCGCGCTTTCACATGGCCGGCCACTGGGACCACGACGGCCGGCAAATGACGGGCGCGATTGCCCGCGCGGTGGAACAGGCGACCGGCGCGCCACCTGTCATCCGGCGTTTTCCGTGGTGGCTGGTGGCGCTGGCGTCACCGTTCGTGGCGACCCTGCGCGAAATGCGCGAGATGCGCTATCTGTGGCAAACGCCCCTGTCCATGGACAATGCGCGGCTGCTGGCCGTGCTGGGCCAGGAAGCGCATACGCCGCTCGACGAGGCGGTGCGGGCGACACTGGAGGGCATGGGCAATCTGAAGGCGGCAGGCAAAAAAAATGCGCCGGGATTGCCGGCGCGCTGACTGCAGGTACTGCGGCACAGATTATTTCTGTGCCAGTACCCATTTGACCAGGGTGTGGGCTTCAGCATCGCTCACTTGCGGGTTCGCTGGCATCGGGATCGCGCCCCAGGTGCCGGAACCGCCCTTCATGACTTTCGCCACGAGCTTGGCTTCCGCGTCTTTCTGGCCAGCGTACTTGGCTGCCACGTCCTTGAACGCAGGGCCCACCAGTTTCGTGCTCACCGCGTGGCACGCCATGCAGTTTTTTGCTTTCGCCAGGTCCGGATTGGCCAACGCTGCTTGCGATGCCAGAGCCGATACGGTCAATACACTCACCAACATAAAACGTTTCATTGTCTTTTCTCCAAAGTTACTTCCTGCGGCATTTTACTGTGTTTCCGCAGATGCACCACGAGCCCAGATCAAGCGTTTCAATGTAGTAACGCAATGTAGACGGGAGGCAGTCATATTCTGCCCCATCTGCGCGCCCATGACCATGTTGTTTGTAAGGCGATGTAACGACAGCCGGCCCCGCGCAGCAGATCGGGGCCGGCTGTCTTACCTGCGCAACAGTATTCAACACCTGGCAAAACCGTAGCGAGCGGCAGCGAGTTGTGGCTGAGAAGCGCAGCTGTGCGGGTGCACAGTGAGCATCGCAGGCCGCAAATCGCGACGCGCAGTAGGTTTTGCCTGGTGTGGTCAGCGCTTCTTCAGTTGGGAGAGGTCGCGCACGGCGCCCCGATCGGCCGACGTCGTCAGCGCCGCATACGCCTGCAGCGCCTGCGACACATAGCGGTCGCGGTTGACGGGCAGCCAGGCCGCATCGCCCTTCGCTTCCATGGCGGCGCGGCGCGCAGCCAGTTCGGCATCCGTCACGCGCAGGTTGATGGTGCGCTCGGGGATGTCGATGTCGATGAAGTCGCCCTCTTCCACCAGGCCGATGGCGCCGCCTTCGGCCGCTTCCGGCGAGGCGTGGCCGATCACCAGGCCCGAGGAGCCGCCTGAGAAGCGCCCGTCCGTGAACAGCGCGCACGCCTTGCCCAGGCCCTTGGACTTGATGTACGACGTCGGGTACAGCATTTCCTGCATGCCGGGGCCGCCTTTCGGGCCTTCGTAGCGGATGATGACGACGTCGCCTTCATGCACGGTGTCTTCCAGGATGGCTGCGACGGCCGCGTCCTGGCTTTCGAACACGCGCGCCTTGCCCGAGAATTTCAAAATGCTTTCATCGACGCCCGCCGTCTTGACGATGCAGCCCTTTTCGGCCAGGTTGCCGTACAAGACGGCCAGGCCGCCATCCTGCGAGTAGGCGTGCGCCTTGTCGCGGATGCAGCCCGTGCTGCGGTCCGTATCGACGGCAGCGAAGCGCTCCGACTGCGAGAACGCCGTCTGCGTCGGCACGCCGCCTGGCGCTGCGCGGAACAGTTCATGTACGGCCGGATTGTCCGTGCACATGATGTCGTTTTGCGCGATGGCGTCGGCCAGGGTGGGCGCGTGGATGGTCGGCAGAGTCGTGTTGAGCAGGCCGGCGCGCGCCAGTTCGCCCAGGATGCCCACGATGCCGCCGGCGCGGTGCACGTCCTCGATATGGTATTTATCCGTCATCGGCGCCACCTTGCACAGGCACGGCACCTTGCGCGAGATGCGGTCGATATCGGCCATCGTGAATGCCACTTCCGCCTCGTGCGCGGCGGCCAGCAGGTGCAGCACGGTATTCGTCGAGCCGCCCATGGAGACGTCGAGCGCCATGGCGTTTTCAAACGCTGCCTTGGTGGCGATCGAGCGTGGCAGCACGCTGTAATCGTCCTGCTCGTAGTGGCGCTTGGCCAGTTCGACGATCAGGCGGCCCGCGCGCAGGAACAGCTGCTGGCGGTCCGAGTGCGTGGCCAGGATGGTGCCGTTGCCGGGCAGGGCCAGGCCCAGCGCCTCGGTCAGGCAATTCATCGAGTTGGCCGTAAACATGCCGGAGCAGGAACCGCAGGTCGGACAGGCCGAGCGTTCGATTTCCGCCACGTCGGCGTCGGACACCGTGCTGTCGCCCGCCTTGATCATGGCGTCGACCAGGTCCAGCTTGATGATCTTCTGCGCACCGTTGACCACCTTGACGACCTTGCCCGCTTCCATCGGCCCGCCGGAAATAAACACGACGGGGATATTGATGCGCATGGCGGCCATCAGCATGCCCGGCGTGATCTTGTCGCAGTTCGAGATGCAGACCATGGCGTCGGCGCAGTGGGCGTTGACCATGTATTCGACGGAGTCGGCGATCAGGTCGCGCGACGGCAGCGAATACAGCATGCCACCGTGGCCCATGGCGATGCCGTCATCGACGGCGATGGTGTTGAATTCCTTGGCCACGCCGCCGGCCGCTTCGATCTCGCGCGCCACCATCTGCCCCAGGTCTTTCAGGTGCACGTGGCCGGGCACGAACTGGGTGAACGAGTTGACGACGGCGATGATCGGCTTGTCGAAGTCGCCATCCTTCATGCCGGTGGCGCGCCACAGGGCGCGGGCGCCAGCCATGTTGCGGCCGTGGGTGGTGGTGCGGGAGCGGTATTGCGGCATGATGGGGACCTTCCGAGAAATGAATGATGCCTGACTGCCCGGATTTTCAACAAAACCCTGCATGCAGTGGGGGTACGTCAGATTGCCTTGCGCGCGTCCCACTGTCAAATATATGATGCACGTGTCTGTGAGTCGTTTTATGTATCACAGCATCCGATCAGCATGGAAATGCATATGAATCTTGAATTACGACAACTTCGCTATTTCGTCACGGTGGCCGAGGAATTGCACTTCGGCCGCGCCGCCGCGCGCCTGCACATGACGCAGCCGCCCCTGTCGCAAACCATCATGGCCCTGGAAGAATTGCTGGGTGCCCCCCTGTTCGTGCGCACGCGCCGCGAGGTGCAGCTGACGCCGGCCGGCAACGCCCTGCTGCCCGAGGCGCGCCGGCTGCTGGCCCAGGCGCAAGACTTGCCCGCGCTGGTGCGGCGGGCCGCGCAGGGCGAGGCGGGCCGCCTGAGCCTGGCTTTTGTTTCCTCGGCCGACTACAGCGTGCTGCCGCCGCTGCTGCGCGCGTATCAGACGGCCTATCCGCAAGTACAGATCGCGCTGCAGGAAGCCACGTCCGACCTGCAGCTGGACGAATTGCTGGCCGGGCGCACGGACGCGGGCTTGCTGATCCCGCCCCTGCCCGAGAAGGCGAAGGGGGAACTCGATTACCTGCCCGTGCTGGCCGAACCGCTGGTGCTGGCCGCGCCGTCCGGCCTCGACATCTTGAACACGCCGGGACCCGTGCGCCTGCGCGACGTGCCGCCCCTGCCCCTGATCATTTTCCCGCGCGCGATCTCGCCCGCCCTGCACGACGCCATCCTCGGCGTGTTCCGCGCGGCCGGCATCACGCCGCAGATCGGCCAGGAAGCGATCCAGATGCAAACCATCGTCAGCCTCGTCTCGGCTGGCATGGGCATCGCGCTTGTGCCACAATCGGTATCGAATCTGATGCGCCCGGGCGTAGAATACAGGCCGCTGCAGGACGCCACGCCGCTGGTGGAGACGGGCCTGGCCTGGCGCCGCGACAACCCGTCCGCCGTGCTGCAAGGTTTCCTGGCGCTGCTGCGCAAGCAGATCGGCGGTACTGCCAGTTAAATTAAGTGGCCGCTAAGGCAAAAAACCGCAAGCGCCCCCATACTACGCAACCTTAGCTTTAAACAAAGAAAGAAACCCCATGCTGATACACCCGATGCCCGACCCGATAGCCATCCAGATCGGCCCGCTCGCCGTGCACTGGTACGGCCTGATGTATGTGCTGGCCTTCGCCCTGTTCATTATCCTGGGCCGCGTGCGCATCAAGCAGCCGCATATCGCCGTGCTGGGCTGGAAGAAGGAAGACCTCGACGACATGCTGTTCTACGGCATGCTGGGCGTGGTGATCGGCGGTCGCCTGGGCGAAGTGCTGTTCTACCGCCCCGAATACTTCCTGCACAATCCGCTCGAGATCTTCATGGTGTGGCATGGCGGCATGTCCTTCCACGGCGGCTTCCTCGGCGTCATCCTGGCCATGTACCTGTGGAGCCGCAAGGCGGGCCGCAACCTGTTCGACGTGCTCGACTTCATCGCGCCGCTGGTGCCGCTCGGCTACGCGGCCGGCCGCCTGGGCAACTTCATCAATGCCGAACTGCCGGGCCGCATCGCCCCGGACACCCTGCCATGGGCCATGCAATGGCCGGGCATCCCGTATCCCGTGCACCCGTCGCCGATCTACCAGATGCTGGTCGACGGCATCCTGGTGTTCATCATCCTGTGGCTGTATGCGCGCAAGCAGCGTCCGCGCATGGCCGTCGGCGCCATGTTCACCCTGCTGTACGGCTGCGCGCGCTTCTTCACGGAATACTTCCGCACGCCGGACTGGGAAGTCGTGTGGCTGGGCGTGCCGATCACCTCGGGCCAGATGCTGTCCTTGCCGATGATCGTCGGCGCCATCGCGCTGCTGGTATGGGCGTATAAAAGCCAGGTGATGGGCACGCCGCCCACCAAGGCCCGCCCCGCAAACACGTAAACCGCTGTTCCCCCGATGGCGCGCCAGGCAGGCGCGCCATCCCCCTCCCCCGGCAACCTTTCCCTCAAAGCAGCACAATTTCCTTGCGGAATGAATCTTCGCTTGCGATAGCGCAATGATCGTTTTACCCTGCAGCAAGAGCAGGGCATGCAATCATGCTGTGTTGGCAATTCGAGCGGGGAGTCCCATCCATGCAGTATGCGAGGAAGACCACGACATTCTGGCTGGCGCTGGCGGGCGGCTACGTGCTGGCGCAGCTGGCCTTGACGGCCTGGGCCGGGACGCGCGGCCCCGCCGTGAGCTACCTGTTCGGCGTGACGGCGCCACTGCTGGCGCTGGCCGCCTGCTGCCGCAACGCCAGCCTGAGCGCCCCCGGCGTCGTGCGCACGGGCTGGGGCCTGTTTGCGGCCGCCATGCTTTTCTGGAGCGTGGGCATGGCCCTTTCCGCCTGGCAAGACCTGAGCGGCCATGTGGCTTCCGACACGACGTATTTCTCCGATTTTGCCTATTTCATGTATGGCGCGCCCTTGCTGCTGGCCATTTCCTCGGTCAGCGACCGCCACCCTTCGCGCACCCTGCAATGGCTGGACGCCGTGCAAGTGCTGCTGGCGGCCTACCTGACCTACACGGCCATCTTTTCCGTCTCGCCCTTCGACCAGCGCTCGATCGCGCCGATACCCGCCAGCCTGCTGGTGACGACGTACAACGTGGAAAACCTCGTCCTGGCCTGCTGCGCCTCGCTGCGCCTGCTGGCGCACCGCCGCGATGGCGCACAAGGGCGTTTCTACCTGCTGCTCAGCGTGTTCCTGTGGTGTTACGCCGCCTGCGCGGGCGCCTATAATTACCTGACCCTGCACGCGCTGGCCGAATCCGGTCCCAGCGAGATACTGCCCAGCATGCCTTTCCTGCTGCTGGCGGTGCTGGCCATGCGCGTGCAGCCGGGCGAGGAAGAAGCGCGGCCGCCGCGGCCGTTAACCTTGCTGATTGACAACTTCAGTCCCATCTTCTTCACGGCAGCCCTGCTGGGACTGGGATTCGTCGTGCTGCGGGAGCATTTCTACCTGGCGGCCAGCGCCCTGTTTGTCGCGCTGACGGTCCACGCGCTGCGCTCGGCCACCCTGCAAAGCCGCTACATGCAAAGCGAACTGGCCTTGCGCGCGGCGCATGACAAGCTGGAAAAGCTGTCGCTGACGGATGGCTTGACGGGCATCGCCAACCGGCGCTGCTTCGACCAGACCTTGCAGCTGGAGTGGCAGCGGGCCGCGCGCAACCAGCAAGCGCTGGCTCTGCTGATCATCGATATCGATTTCTTCAAAAGCCTCAACGATACCTTCGGCCACCCGTATGGCGACGCCTGCCTGGTGCGGATCGCGGCGGCCCTGCATTCCGCGCTGCCGCGCGCCAGCGACCTGGCGGCCCGCTTCGGCGGCGAAGAGTTTGCCGCCATCCTGCCCGCCACCGATGGCGCGGGCGCCCTGGCGGTGGCGCACAAGATGCAGGAAGCGATCGCCGCGGCCGCCATCGCCCACGCGCCGTCGCGCGGCGGCCTGGTCACGGCCAGCATCGGCCTGGCCTTGAGTGACGCAGGACAAACGCCGGAAGCATTGCTGGCCGCCGCCGACCAGGCCCTGTACCGGGCCAAGCAAAATGGCCGCAACCGGGTCGAAGTCCAGGCCTAAACTAGGCCTTCAACTTGCCGGTAATGACTTTCCATTGCGCCGGCGTCACGGGCGTGATCGACAGCCGGCTGCCCTTCTTCAGCAGCAGCATATCTTCCAGCTCCGGCATCTGGCGCATCTCGGACAGGGGCAGCAGCGCCGTCTTCTTCAGGCCGCGCACGTCGACGCTGATCCAGCGCGGCTGTTCCGGCGTCGCCTTGGCATCGAAATATTTGCCGCCCGCTTCAAACTGGCTGTGATCGGGATACGCGCCGCTGGCCACTTCGGCCACGCCCGCCACGCCCGGCTGCGGACAGCTGGAATGGTAGAACAGCACGCCATCGCCCGGCTGCATGCCATCGCGCATGAAGTTGCGCGCCTGGTAGTTGCGCACGCCAAACCACGGCATGGTGTTCTGCGGCGCGGCCATCAGGTCGTCGATGCTCACTTCATCGGGTTCGGATTTCATCAGCCAGTATTGTTTCATGTTCACTCCCTATCAAAAGCAACAGGCGTAAAAAAACGGCTGAGCATGATGCTGCAACCGTTTTCTTGGTACTGCAAATTGGGCCCCGCCTGTGCCGCTATGCCGGCATCCCGAACCAAACGGTTCAAGGTGGTCACGTTAGTTCAATTTCGGGTTCGTCGAACGAGCGACGCTCACTCCCATCAAACAAAATTCGCAACCGATGCGCATAAATGGTTCAAGGAATATATGGCAATCGCGAACACCGCAGGGTAGACCCAAGTTTACTCCTTTGATCGCGCATCGCAAAGACAAATCGTCGCGTACGCGCTTAAAAAAGGTTTTCCTGGGGCGTCAGAGCACTATCCAATACCGTGTGCATGGCCGAGATTTTCTGCTTCACTTCCAGTATCGTCAATTCCGACAGCGGACCTTGCGGCGACTTCACGGACAGGAATTCCGCGGCCACGCCCAGGGCGGCCAGCACGGCGATGCGGTCGTTGCCCTTGACCTTGCCCGCGTCGCGGATGGCTTTCATTTTGCTATCGAGATAGATCGCCGCTTCGCGCAGCGCGCGCTCTTCGCCGTCGCGGCACACCATGCTGTAGGACTGGCCCATGATATTGACATCGACACGCGGCATTACGCTTCCTTCTCGTTCTCGGCAATGTAGGCGCCCGCTTCCGAAGCGGCTTGCTCCAGGCCAGCTTGCACCAGTTCGGGAATTTTTTCCAGCAACGCTTCCACCCGCTCCTGCGCCTCGCGCATGCGTTGCACGTACAGGGCGTTGTCGGCGGCCAGCGCGGCATTGTCCTTGCGCAATTGCGCGTTTTCACGGCGCAGCGCATGGGTCATTTCGGCCAGCAGGCCTATTTTGTCGGATAATTCGTTGAATTCGGAAATCATCCCGCCACTATAGGGCGGACGCTCCATGGGCGTCAATCGAATCACGCCGCTGTCACACATATTTACATCAATGCAGGGCAGTTGGCGGACAATACACGCTTTTTCCGGCGCTTTTCGCCATCTGCACGCATCCGCCAGCGCCGCGATGGCAGCGTTTTACTCGTCGACGTAATCGGGTTCGATATCAAGTCCGCCATAGCGGTTTTCGCAAGAGCGGCGCGTCAGCGTCTGTTGTCCACTCTTGCCGTCAAGCACCATCGTCAAGTCGCGGCAAGTACTGCGGTAGCTGCCAGGTTTGGCGTCCGTTCCCGAGGGCGTCAGGCGCACTGCCAGCGGCACCGCATTGCCCAGGCCCTTGTTGCTCCACTGGCGCGTCTTGCCATCCTCTTCATCCTTCAAGGTGCGCACGGCAGCCGTCAGCAAGGCTTTCTGTTCCTTCGCATTCAGCTTGGCGATGGTCACGTCGGACAGGAATGGCGGATACACGACGGGCGCCGGATCCTTGCCCTGCACATCCCAGTTGCCGCTGTTCTGCGAACAGGTGCGGCGGCTCAGGTCCTGCGACTTGCCAGCCGCCGTGACGACGAATTTCAGGTCGCGGCAGACGTGCGCCTTCAGGCTGTGTTCCGTCATGCCGGAGTTGCTGAAGTTATACGTGACTTTCACCAGCACGCCGCGGTCGCCGCCGTTGTCCCACACATGGGCTTCCTGGTCGTCGTCATCCTTGTTCAAGTCGTTGAACAAGTCATTGAGCAGCATGTTCTTTTCCAGCGGGGTCAGGGCCGCCACGGTGATTTCATCGACGATGGTGGGCGTTTGCGCGGCGGCATTGCCCAGGCAGGCGAAGCCGATGACGGTGACGCCCAGCAGGCGCAGGGCGGGACGGGAAAGCGGGAATGGCATGGTGTTCTTTCTGGCGCGAGCGGTGATATGTGGCGATATTGATATGCAATTGCAATCATCTTATCAAATTTCATAGTCAAACTCTGTTTCCTGTGCGTACAGGAACACCCCCTCTCCGAACGACATGCTAGAGTCGCGCCTGTTGCTGACGCCCGGGAACGAGGCTTGTGCTGGCGCAAACCCTGTGTAGATGCAGGCTCTGCTCAGCATCTATCTATATGTTCCCCTTGAATAAGCCCCCTACCGTCCCTATAATTAGCACTCGTTAGTAGAGAGTGCTAACAAACTCTTTCGTAGCAATCCTCAGGACATGATGGTGCATGCCGGACAACAGCAGGGAACGCTACGCGGCGGGCGACGCCGCGATGCCACCACTGCCCAGCGCCGGCACGCACTCGATGACATGGGGTTTGCTTGACCGTTGCGGGCTGCTTTCAACGGCGGTCACTGAAAGCAGGCCTGGCGCTGCGCCAGGCATGTATTCATTTAGCAACACCTATCCATTGAACTTTAAGGAGTTTTGTATGAATCTGCGCCCATTGAACGATCGCGTCATCGTCAAACGCCTCGACCAGGAAACCAAAACTGCGTCCGGCCTCATCATTCCTGATGCAGCTGCTGAAAAACCGGATCAAGGCGAAGTCCTTGCCGTAGGCAATGGCAAGATTCTCGACGACGGCAAAGTCCGTCCTCTGGATGTCAAAGTGGGCGACCGCGTCCTGTTCGGCAAGTACGCCGGCCAAACCGTCAAAGTTGACGGCGATGAGCTGCTGGTCATGCGCGAAGAAGACATCATGGCGATCGTCGTCAAGTAATTGTTTCCACGTTGTAGACAGATACATCCCGAAACTCAGGAGAATTGAACATGGCAGCTAAAGAAGTAGTATTCGGCGACGCAGCGCGCGCCAAGATGGTCGAAGGCGTCAACATCCTCGCCAACGCAGTCAAAGTAACGCTGGGCCCGAAAGGCCGCAACGTGGTCCTGGAGCGCTCGTTCGGCGCCCCTACCGTCACCAAGGATGGTGTATCGGTAGCGAAAGAAGTTGAACTCAAAGACAAGCTCATGAACATGGGCGCGCAAATGGTCAAGGAAGTTGCTTCCCGCACCAGCGACAACGCCGGCGACGGCACCACCACCGCGACCGTGCTGGCACAAGCCATCGTGCGCGAAGGCATGAAGTTCGTTGCCGCCGGCATGAACCCGATGGACCTGAAGCGCGGTATCGACAAGGCTGTTGCAGCCACCGTCGAAGAACTGGCGAAAATCGCCCGTCCTTGCACCACGACCAAGGAAATCGCCCAAGTTGGCGCGATCTCGGCCAACTCGGACTACTCGATCGGCGAGCGTATCGCTGAAGCGATGGAAAAAGTCGGCAAAGAAGGCGTCATCACCGTAGAAGACGGCAAGTCGCTGAACGACGAGCTGGACATCGTTGAAGGCATGCAGTTCGACCGCGGCTACCTGTCGCCATACTTCATCAACAACCCAGAGAAACAAGTTGCCGTACTGGACAGCCCATTCGTCCTGCTGTGCGACAAGAAAATCTCGAACATCCGTGACCTGCTGCCGGTACTGGAACAAGTCGCAAAAGCTGGCCGTCCACTGCTGATCATCGCGGAAGACATCGAAGGCGAAGCGCTGGCGACCCTGGTTGTGAACAACATCCGCGGCATCCTGAAAACTTGCGCAGTGAAAGCCCCTGGCTTCGGCGACCGCCGCAAGGCCATGCTGGAAGACATCGCTGTCCTGACCGGCGGCCAAGTGATCGCTGAAGAAGTCGGCCTGACCCTGGAAAAAGTGACCCTGGCCGAACTGGGCCAAGCGAAACGCATCGAAGTGGGCAAGGAAAACACCATCGTTATCGATGGCGCCGGCGAAGCTGCCTCGATCGAAGCACGCGTGAAACAAGTACGCGTACAGATCGAAGAAGCGACCTCGGACTACGACCGTGAAAAACTGCAAGAGCGCGTCGCCAAACTGGCTGGCGGCGTTGCCGTGATCAAGGTTGGCGCAGCCACCGAAGTCGAAATGAAAGAGAAAAAAGCCCGCGTTGAAGATGCACTGCACGCAACCCGCGCTGCCGTGGAAGAAGGCATCGTGCCAGGCGGCGGCGTAGCCCTGCTGCGCGCACGCGCCAACATCACGGTCAAGGGCGACAATCCTGATCAAGACGCTGGTATCAAGATCGTCCTGCGCGCAATGGAAGAGCCACTGCGCATGATCGTGCAAAACGCTGGCGAAGAAGCTTCGGTCGTCGTGGCAGCCGTACTGGCTGGCTCGGGCAACTACGGCTACAACGCTGCCAACGGCACGTATGGCGACATGGTTGAAATGGGCGTCCTGGACCCAGCCAAAGTGACCCGTTCGGCGCTGCAAAACGCCGCTTCGATCGCTTCGCTGATGCTGACGACCGACTGCATGGTCTGCGAAATCGCTGACGACAAAGCAGGCGGCGGCATGGGCGGCGGCATGGGTGGTATGGGCGGCATGGGCGGCATGGACGGCATGATGTAATGTCCGGCGGCCAGTCGCGCAGGCGACGGCGCGACTGGCCGCATACGCAGGGACAGGGCTGGCAGACCAAAAGCTGCCAGCGCCTCCCGGCGGCCCCGAAAGCCACCTTCTACGGAAGGTGGCTTTTTTTCGCCTGGCGATTTGGCAAACCCGTTTCGCAAACCCGTATGGCAAGCCCGGCGATTGCCGGCCTGCGCGTTTTGCTTTAGCATGGCCGCCATCGTCCCTCTTTCTCACGCTCACCATCATGCCGCCACGCGCCTCCTCTTCCAAAACCACCATCATCGCCGGCATCCTGGCCGGCTTGCTGGCCGCCGGGCTCGGCGCGTTCTACCTGCACCAGCAATCCGCGCCGCAGGCAGACAATGCCCCCGCCGCGAGCAGCCAGACGGCGGCGCCGGAGCAGAACGCGCGCGCCATCGATGCCTTGATGGCTTTGCCGGAAATCAAGGCCTGGTCAGCGCATATCGAAAAGGCATCGGGCGGCCGCGCCCATGGCGCCGTGATGGAAACGTCGCCCGAGACGCGCCTCGTCGATGGCGTCGCCTGTTATCAGCTGAGCTTTTTCGAAAGCACGCCCGATGCGGCGCACCGGTGGGAGAGTTTCGTCGTTTCGCCCGACGGCAAGCGCATCCTCGTCGACGACATCGTCAGCGCTGAGCTGATCAGCCTGGAACAATGGCGCAAGGACAATGCGCCCATGCAGCGCGTCGCCACGCAGTAACGCCCCTGCGCCGGCTGCGGGCGCGATGGCCAGGGACGCTTGCCTTGCAGCGCAAGCTTTACTTTCTGGCATCGAAGCCCGATACTCGCCCACATGCCAGCCATCACTGTCCGTCCCCTCGCGCCAGACGACGTTGCCGCCTACCGCGCGCTGCGCCTGGCCGGCATCGCCGAACTGCCCGCCGCCTTCTGCACCACGCATGCGGCGGAAAGCGGCTTGCCGCTGGCACAGATAGCCCAGCGCTTGCGCGCCACTTCCAACCAAATAATATTTGGCGCTTTCGACGAGGAACAATTGATCGCGCTGGCCGGCCTGCGCCGCGAACCGATTGCCGTCGTGCATGACAAGGCCAGCCTGTGGGGCGTGTACGTGGCGCCGCAGGCGCGCGGACGCGGCGCGGGACGGCAACTGGTGCAGGCCGCCATCACCCATGCCTGCGCCATTCCCGAACTGGGCCGCGTGCGCCTGGCCGTGGCGCAGGACAACCACGCGGCATTGACCCTGTACCTCGGTTGCGGTTTTACCCTGGAAGACTGTCCCGCATCGGATGGCATGCTGCAAATGCAGCTGTGGCTGCCCCGCCCGGCGCGTGCAAGTGCCGAAAGTAATGTCTTTATGAAAATCAATACCTTACAAATCTCTGCGAAATAGCGGACAGGCCGTTTTTTCTGTTGCAAGCAAACGCGGCAGGCCTTAGCATCGCGGCTTACAAAAAAAACTTGGGGAGAGCCAATGTCATCGGCCGAGACACAAACCGCCACGGGCAAAATGCCGCGGCAAATACCGTACATCATCGCCAACGAAGGCTGCGAACGCTTCAGCTTCTATGGCATGCGCAACATCCTGACGCCATTCCTCATCAGCACCTTGCTGCTGATGATCCCGATCGACCAGCGCACGGGCGAAGCCAAGCACGTCTTCCACACCTTCGTCATCGGCGTGTACTTCTTCCCGCTGCTGGGCGGCTGGCTGGCCGACCGCTTCTTTGGCAAGTACAACACCATCTTCTGGCTCAGCCTCGTGTATTGCGCCGGCCATGCCTGCCTGGCCCTGTTTGAAAACAGCGTCAACGGCTTCTATTTCGGCCTGTTCCTGATCGCCTTCGGTTCCGGGGGCATCAAGCCGCTGGTGGCATCGTTTGTCGGCGACCAGTTCGACCAGACCAACAAGCACAAGGCCAAGCTGGTATTCGACCTGTTCTACTGGATCATCAACTTCGGCTCCTTCTTCGCTTCGCTGCTGATGCCGATGTTCCTGCGCGACTTCGGCCCGTCGATCGCCTTCGGCATCCCCGGCCTGATGATGCTGGCCGCCACCATCGTCTTCTGGATGGGCGCCAAGAAATACGTGCACGTGCCGCCGGCGCCGCCAAATCCCGATTCGTTCACCCGCGTGGCCCGCACGGCCTTGCTGGCCCGTGTCGATGGCGGTTCGCGTCCCGGCCTGTACGTGGCCTACGTCGGCGTGATCGGCGCCCTGTATGCGTTCTACAGCATTCCCGAATGGGGCTTCGTGATTGCCGCGTGTACCGCGCTGGTATTGCTGCTGGCCTTCGGCAGCATCGGCACGGCCATGCAACTGGAACGCGCACGCGGCATCCACCCTGACGAAGCCGTCGAAGGCGTGCGCGCCGTGTTGCGCATCCTCGTCATCTTCGCCCTCGTCACGCCGTTCTTCTCGCTGTTCGACCAGAAGGCCTCGACGTGGATCGTGCAGGCGAACACCATGGAAAAACCAAGCTGGTTCCTCCCGGCGCAGATGCAGGCGCTGAACCCGATGCTGGTGATGCTCCTGATCCCGTTCAACAACCTGGTGCTGTACCCGATGCTGAACCGCTTCGGCCTGGAAGCGACGGCCCTGCGCCGCATGACGGCCGGTATCGGCTTTTCCTCGCTGGCGTGGATCGTCATCGGTCTGCTGCAGCTGGCCCTCGACAGCGGCAACGCCGTCTCCATCATGTGGCAGATCCTGCCGTACGCCTTGCTGACGTTCGGCGAAGTGCTGGTCTCGGCCACGGGCCTGGAGTTTGCGTACAGCCAGGCGCCCGTGTCCATGAAGGGCGCCATCATGAGCTTCTGGAACCTGTCGACCACGGTGGGCAACCTGTGGGTGCTGATCGTCAACCGCAGCGTCATGAACGAAGGCGTGATCGGCAAGATCGCCGAGAGCGGCATCAGCGTGACAGCCTTCCAGATGTTCTTCTTCGCCGCCTTCGCCGCCGTCGCCATGCTGGCCTTCGGCCTGTATGCGAAGCGCTACAAGATGGTCGACAACTACCGCCAGGCGGTCATCCCGGCGAAAGCCTGATGCCGGTTTGATGTAACGCAAAAGGGCGCCCGAGGGCGCCCTTTTTTACGTCGTCACCGTCGGCCCGTCGCGCCCCGTGCGCGAGCGGATCTGCGCCACTGTTTCCGCCACGGCGATCAGCCCCGCCAGCGCTTGCTGGGTCGGCAAGTCATGCTGCGCCGGATCGGCTGCGTAGCGCTCCAGGTACAGGCGCAGGGTGGCGCCTTCGGTACCCGTGCCGGACAGGCGCAGCACGATGCGCGCGCCGTCCGTCATGATGATGCGGATGCCCTGCTGCGTCGCCACCGAACCGTCGACAGGATCCGTGTAGCTGAAATCGTCGGCCAGCGCCACCGTGTAGCCGCCCAGCGCCTGGCCCGGCAAGGCGGCCAGCCGGCCGCGCACGGCCTGCATCAGCTGCGCCGCGCCGGCACTGTCGATGTCTTCGTAATCGTGGCGCGAATAATAGTTGCGGCCATGGGTCGCCCAGTGGGCGCGCACGATCTCTTCCACCGATTGCTTTTTCTCAGCCAGCAGGTTGAGCCAGAACAACACGGCCCACAGGCCATCCTTTTCGCGCACGTGGTTCGAGCCCGTGCCGTAGCTTTCTTCGCCGCACAGGGTGGCCAGGCCCGCGTCGAGCAGGGTGCCGAAGAACTTCCAGCCCGTCGGCGTCTCGTAGCACGGTATGCCCAGCGCGCTGGCGACCCGGTCGGCCGCGCCCGACGTGGGCATGGAGCGGGCGATGCCTTTCAGCCCGGCGCGGTAGCCGGGCGCCACGGTGGCGTTGGCGGCCAGGATGGCCAGGCTGTCCGAGGGCGTCACGTCGAAGCGGCGGCCGACGATCATGTTGCGGTCGCCGTCGCCGTCCGAGGCGGCGCCGAAGTCGGGCCCATCGTCGGCCGCCATGATGGCGATCAATTCCTGCGCGTTGACGGGATTCGGGTCCGGGTGGCCGCCGCCGAAATCTTCCAGGGGCACGCCGTTGATGACGCTGCCCTTGGGCGCACCCAGCATGCCTTCCAGGATGGCCGTCGCATACGGGCCGGAAACGGCGTGCATGCCGTCAAAGCAGATGCGCAAGCCGCCCGCGAACAGGGCGCGGATGGCGTCGAAGTCGAACAGCTGCTGCATCAGTTCCGCGTAATCGAGCACCGGATCGATCACCTCGACCGTCATCTGCTCGATGCGCACCACTCCCAGGATATCGAGGTCGATGTCGGCCGCATCGCTGATGCGGTATTCGGTGATCGTTTGCGTGCGCGCAAACATGGCCTCGGTGACTTTTTCGGGCGCCGGGCCGCCATTGGCGATGTTGTACTTGATGCCGAAATCGCCGTCGGGTCCGCCCGGGTTATGGCTGGCCGACAGGATCAGGCCGCCGCTGGCGCCATGCTTGCGGATGACGCAGCTGACCGCCGGCGTCGACAGGATGCCGCCCTGTCCCAGCAGCACGCGCGCGTAGCCGTGCGCGGCCGCCATGCGCAGCACCGTCTGGATGGCCGCGCGGTTGTAATAACGGCCGTCGCCGCCCAGCACCAGGGTCTGGCCGCGGCAGTCGCCCAGCGTGTCAAAAACGCTCTGCACGAAATTTTCCAGGTATTGCGGTGCGCTGAAGACAGCCACCTTCTTGCGCAAGCCCGAAGTGCCGGGCCGCTGGCCGGCTATCGGCGCCGTATTGATGATTTGTATAGCCATCTTGCCTCCATATTAACTTCCCATGTTAACGCATGCCAGGCAAGCGGCAAAGCGTTGTACATCTGCCACGGTGCGCCAAGCCGCTTAGCGCCACATCCCGGCATGACATATAATGAGAATCATTCTCATATGCGGCATTCCTGGCTGCGGACTCATACATCGGACGCCGTGGTTGCACGCTATTACCAAGAACTGTTGAACTTTTGCTGGCGCAGCTTGCGCAACCGCGAGGCCGCTGCCGACCTGGTGCAGGAAAGCTATGCGCGCGTGCTGGGTGAAGCGGCCGTGCGCGAACCGCGCGCGCTGCTGTACCGCACGGCGCGCAACTTGCTGATCGACAAGCACCGCCGCGCCGCCTTGCGCCAGCACGAGGAGCTCGACGCCCTGCCGGAGTCCGCGCATCCGGCCGCCCCCCGTCATCTGCAGCCGGAGCAGGCGCTGGAAAGCAGCCAGGACTGGCAAGCCTGCGTGGCCGCCATTGACGCCTTGCCGCCCCGCTGCCGCGACGCCTTCGTGCTGCACGTGTTCGAGGAATTGCCGCACGCGCAAATCGCCGCGCGCATGGGCATTTCCGTGAGCATGGTGGAAAAACATATCGCGCGCGGCATGCTCAGTTGCCAGGCGCAGTTGCATTCTTTGCGGGAAGCCACATAATGGCGCCCATGACCGCCCACTCGCCCCGCCATGATTTCGGCCCCTCTGCCCAGGAGCAGGCGGACTTGCGCGAGTACGCCGACTTTGCCGCCACGCAAGATGGCGTGGCGCTGGCAGCCGCCACCTGGTTCAGCCGGCACGGCAACCTCGATGCACAGGACCAGTCGGCGTTTGCCGCCTGGCTGGCGGCCGATCCGGCCCATGCCGAAGCCTACGCGCAACTGCAAAGCACGCACCGCGTGGCGCGCCGGATTCCCCCGCAGGTCGCCGCGCGCTGGGCAGTGCCGCCAGCCGCAACGCACGTGACACCGCAGGCGCCGCGCCGTCATTGGCTGCGCGCGCTGCCGTATGCGGCCGCCGCCATGTTGCTGCTGAGCGTGGGCGCGGGCGGCTACCAGTGGTGGCAACAGCAAGCCGTGTTCAGCCAGTCGTATGCCACCGTGCGTGGCCAGCGCCTGGCCGTCGCGCTGCCCGACGGCAGCAAGCTGCAGCTCGATACGGCCACGCAACTGCACGTCACCCTGTACCGCCAGCGGCGCGAAGTGCGCCTGGCGCACGGCGAAGCGCTGTTCCAGGTGCAATCGAAGCAGGGCCAGCCCTTCGACGTGCTCAGCGGTCCCCTGACAGTGACGGTGGTGGGCACGCAGTTTTCCGTGCGCAATACCCTCGAGCACGACGGCAAGCTGCGCGTGGCCGTGCAGCATGGCCAGGTGCGCGTGGCGGGTGCGCGGCAAGACCGGGTCGACCTGCGGGCCGGCCAGGGCGTCAGCAGCGATGCCAGCGGCCGCCTGTCGGCCATCGCCAGCCTGGCCCCGGGCAGCGTGGCGTCGTGGCGCGACGGCAGGATCACCTTCGACAATGTGCCGCTGGGCGCGGCGCTGGCCGAGTTCGAACGCTATGGCGACACGGGCTTCGTCGTGCGCGATCCCGCCGTCGCCAGGCTGCGCATCGGCGGCAGCTTCAGCCTGACCCAGCTGGACCGTTTCGCCGCTGCCCTGCCGCAACTCTTGCCCGTGCAGATCGTCCGCAACGGCACCGTCAGCACCATCGGCATGGCGCCGAAAGCCGCCGCGCAGGCGCCGGCCATGCAACTGCAATAAATGAAAATAATTCGCATTCGCAGGTGAGGATTTTCTCCGCTGCTGCGTCTACCAAGTTAATCGACAATAAATTAACCTGGAGAAATGCAACATGTGCTCCCCCCGCCTCAATCTGACACCCGCTCCCCTCGCCCTGGCCGCCATGCTGGCATTGGGCAACATCCCCCTGGCACAGGCGCAAACCTTGTCCCCCGTCAAACTGGCCATCGCCGCCCAACCGCTGGGGCAAGCCCTGAATGAGCTGGCGCGGCAAGCCAATCTGCAACTGCTGTTTGCGCCGGAACTGGTGGCCGGCAAGACGGCGCCTGCCGTCAGCGGCACCCTGAGCGTGGCCGACAGCCTGGAGCGCCTGCTGGCCGGCAGCGGCCTGGCCGCCAGCATCGACGGCAACAGCGTCATCATCCGCCCGGCGCCCGCCGCCACGGGCAAGGTGGCGACCCTGGCGGAAATCACCGTCAGCGCGCGCCAGGACGCGACCATCGATACCGAGCTGACGAAGTCGTATGCGGCGCAAGCGGTGAGCATCGGCAAGGGCCGGCAAAGCCTGCGCGACATTCCCCAGTCCGTCTCCGTGCTGACGCGCCAGCAGCTGAACGACCAGAATTTGCTGAGCCTGGACGACGCCATGCGCGGCGTGACGGGCATCACCGTCGAAGCGAGCAGCACGGGCGGTAACCACGGCAATTTTTACTCGCGCGGCCATGCGCTTGACTCGGTACAGGTCGATGGCGTGATGACGCCCGCCAGCACGGGCAACGACCTGTCGGCCGGCTACGGCCTGGCCATCTATGACCGCGTGGAAGTGCTGCGCGGCCCCGCCGGCCTGTTCCAGGGTGCGGGCGATCCGGGCGGCACCATCAACCTGGTGCGCAAGCGGGCGCGCGACACCTTCGCCGCCAGCGGCGTGCTCAGCGCGGGTTCCTGGGACCGCTACTATGCGGAAGCGGACGTCACCGGCCCCCTGAGCGCGAATGGCAAGGTGCGCGGCCGCCTGGTGGCCGCCTATGAACACCGGCGCTCCTTCGTCGACCATGTGTATGCGGAAAAACCGCTGCTGTACGGCACCGTGGCCATCGACCTGGCGCCGGGCACCGTGCTGACGGGCGGCGTCACCTGGCAGGAATACAAGGGCCGTCCCGCCTTCGGCCTGCCCGCCTATGAAGACGGACGCCTGCTCGACGTGCCCCGCTCCACCTACCTGGACCCGGCCTGGAACCACATCACGGAAAAGGTCACGGAATATTTTGCCGAACTCGATCACAAGCTGGACAACGGCGGCCAGTTCAAGGTGACCGCCCTGTCCCGCGAACAGGACGAACCATCGCGCCATTTCGGCTGGTCCGATTGTTCGGCAGACCCTGTCACGGGCGACAGCTGCCTGATCACCTGGAGCTACCGCAGCCACTGGAAGACGCAGGGACTCGATGCTTACCTGGCCACGCCCTTCCAGGCGTTCGGCCGCAGCCACGACCTGATCGTGGGCGCCGACTACCGCCAGGTGCACAAGAATTTCCGCTACGGCGGCGGCAAGGACACCCCGATCAACATCTTCCATCCGGATAACAATATCCCCCAACCCAGCTACACTTTTACTGACGGCAACGACAACCGCACCAAACAGTTCGGCCTGTACGCGCGCACCCGCCTGCAGGCGACGGACCGGCTGGCCGTCAACCTGGGCGGACGCCTGACGCACCGGAACAACCATACCGTCAACCGCAATACGTATTTCAACCAGTTAACCGACGTCAGCAACACCATCAAGGCCAAGTTCACGCCGTACGCGGGCCTGGTCTATGAGCTCGACAAGCAGGTGTCGGCCTACGGCAGCTACACGCGTATCTTCTCGCCCCAGACCAGCACGGATGCAGCAGGCCAAACCCTGAAGCCGCGCACGGGCCAGCAATTCGAACTGGGCTTGAAGGCGGAGCTGTTCGACAAGAACGTCAATGCGCATGCGGCCCTGTTCCGCATGGAAGACGAGAACCGCGACATGCCCGATCCGGCCAATCCGCTGTTTTCCATCGGCGCCGGCAAGATGCGCAGCCAGGGCCTGGAAGCCGAGCTGAGCGGCAGCCCCCTGCCGGGCTGGAACATCACGAGCGGCTATTCCTACACCAGCACGCGCACCCTCGAAGGCAGCGATGACCAGAAAGCGCAACTGTATTCCTTCATCGCGCCACGCCACAACTTCAACCTGTGGACCAATTACCGGCTCGCCGGCGCGCTCGACAAGATCAGCGTGGGCGGCGGCTTGCGCAGCGTCAGCAGCATGTACCGCCTGAACGGGCCCGTGAAATTCGAACAGGGCCCCGTCACCACGGTGGGCTTGCAGGCGGGCTACCGCCTCAGTCCCACGCTGGAGCTGTCGTTGACGGTGAACAACCTGTTCGACAAAAAGTACTACACGCGCGTGTGGGCCGCGTATGGTTCCAACTTCTATGGCGAACCGCGCAACGCCATGCTGACCCTGCGCGGCCAGCTGTAAACTCCGCGCTCCCGCGCACGCACGGCCGCCGCGTCACTGCGGTGGCCGTGCGCGTTTACAACATCACACTCTTGCATGTCTCGCAACCTCGCACTATAATAAGAATAGTTCTCATTCACATTTGGATTCCGTTCGGAGTCTGCATCTCGCATATCCCGCCTGCCATCGACCGGCCAGGACGGCATGGCCGATGCGCAGCTGGATGACACGCTGCGCCAGCCAGGCCTCCCTGCCAAGCAAGCCTTCCCATATCGATAACGCAAAAAGGTCGTTTCATGGCGCGAGCACGTTCGCCGGCCGGCGCTGCCGCCGCCACTTTCCGGTACTTTGCACCGCTGCGACAACCACGTTTCTCACCACAAACTAAGGCATACACCATGCACCTCACTTCCATCGCGCGCCTCGGCGCCCTCGCCGCCGCCCTGCTGGGCACGGCCCTCGTTTCCGGCATGGCCAGCGCGCACCAGATCTGGCTGCAGCAGGACGGCAAGGCGGCCAGCGTGTACTTCGGCGAATTCGGCGACAACCTGCGCGAAGCCTCGCCCGGCTTGCTGGACAAGTTCAGCATCAAGAACGTGACGTGGGTGTCCGCCAAGGGCGCGCAGCCGCTGCAGGCGAGCAAGACGGCCGGCGCGTTCATCCTGAATGGCAAGGTGGGCGCCGGCGAAAGCATCATCGTCGAGGAAGACAACTACCCGTCGTGGGAAGAGAAAAAGGATGGCAAGGCCACGCGCACCGTGTGGGTCCCGGCCGCGCGCCTGATCGCCGACGGCAAGGCGCAAACGCCCGCGCTGACCCTGGACCTGGTGCCGACCGGCAAACCAGGCCAGTTCCAGGTCAGCTACCAGGGCAAGCCGCTGGCGCAAGCCAAGGTCAACGCCGTGGTGCAGTCGGGCTGGGGCAAGGAAGCGTGGAGCGATGCGCAAGGCCTGGTCAGCTT
Source organism: Janthinobacterium kumbetense (assembly GCF_023703445.1). Taxonomy (NCBI): domain Bacteria; kingdom Pseudomonadati; phylum Pseudomonadota; class Betaproteobacteria; order Burkholderiales; family Oxalobacteraceae; genus Janthinobacterium; species Janthinobacterium kumbetense. The sequence goes on along the minus strand of NZ_JAMQGR010000006.1, from coordinate 134,568 downwards.
CCCGCTGCCATGGAAGGGCACCTATGTGCTGGAAGTGCAACACACGGACAAGACGGCCGGCCAGCGCGGCACGCAAGCCTATGACAAGGCCATGTTCGTGACGACCCTGAGCCTGGTGCAGCCGCAAGGCGTGACGCCGCTGCCGGCCGGCTCGGCCCTGCCACCGAGCAAGGATCACGACTGACCATGCAAGCGCCAGCCACCACTGAAAAAATGCCGCGCCTGCGGCTCTCCGCCGGGGCCGTGTACCGCCTCGGCGTGGCTTCGCGCAGCGTGGCAGCCATCGTCGGCGGCTACGTGCTGGCCGCGCTGGTCACCATGCTGCTGTCGGTGAGCCTGCCCATGGCCCGCTCCGAAGCCGTCATGACAGCTACCCTGCTGTCGTTTGCCATCTATACCTGCGCCGTGATGTGGGTCTTCGCCACGCGCAGCGCCCTGCGCGCCTGGCTGGGCCTTCTGATTCCCGCCGCCGTCATCGCCGCCATCCTGCAGTGGATGGACGCACTATCCTGGAGTCTCGCATGAAAGAAGGTTTCCGCCAGTCGATGGCATGGCTGCACACCTGGTCCGGCCTGCTCGTCTGCTGGATCTTGCTGCTGGTGTTTTGCGCCGGCACGGCCAGCTACTACCGCAATGAAATCACCCTGTGGATGCAGCCCGAACTGCATGGCGCCGCCGCCAGCGAAGTGACGACGGAAGTGGCGGCCAAGGTCGCGCAACAGGCGATGGAAGAGCGGGCCACGGGCGCCACGCGCTGGTTCATCAGCCTGCCCGGCGAACGCAATCCCGCCACGCAGCTGGGCTGGAGCAAGCCGTCGCAACCGGGCGAAAAGAAACGCGGACGGCGCGGCAATTTTCATAGCGAAAAGGCCGACCCGGCCACGGGCGAAGTGCTGTCCAAGCCGCGCGAGACGCGGGGCGGCGAATTCCTCTACCGCCTGCATTTCGACCTGCACTACATGTCCGCCATCTGGGGCCGCTGGATCGTGGGCTTCTGCGCCATGTTCATGTTCGTCTCCATCATCAGCGGCATCGTCACGCACAAGCGCATCTTCAAGGACCTGTTCACCTTCCGGCCGAAGAAGGGCCAGCGCTCGTGGCTGGACGCGCACAACGTGACGGCCGTGCTGGCCCTGCCCTACCACATGATGATCACCTACACGGGCCTCGTCACCCTGATGTTCCTGTACATGCCGTCCGGCGCCACGGCCGCCTACAAGGGCGACCAGGATGCCTTCTTTGCCGAAGCCTTCCCGGGCCGCTCGGACGAGCGCAAGGCGACCGGCGTGGCCGCGCCGCTGACGCCGTTCGCGCCCCTCGTGCGCCAGGCGGAACAGCACTGGGGCGGCGGCAAGGTCGAGCGCATCTCCGTGAATAATCCGGGCGACGCCAACGCCACCGTGACGCTGTCGCGCGCGTCCGGACGCGACATGTCGTCGAAGCAGCCGTCGCTGGAATTCGATGGCGTGTCCGGCAAGCTGCTGGCCACCGACGGCGACGCGCTGCCCGGCGCGGCCGCCACGCACGGCGTCATGTATGGCCTGCACATCGCCCGTTTCGGCGGACCGCTGCTGCGCGCCCTGTTCTTCCTCTCCGGCCTGGCCGGCTGCGCCATGGTGGCCACGGGCGCCTTGCTGTGGGCCGTCAAGACGCGCCAGAAGCAGGCCAAGGCGCTGGCCGCCGGCAAGCGCGCCAGCTTCGGCCTGCGCCTGGTGGAAGCGCTCAACATCGGCGCCATCGCCGGCATCCCGATCGCCTTTGGCGCCTATTTCTGGGCCAACCGCCTGCTGTCCGTGACGATGGAAGACCGGCCGAAAGAGGAAATCGCCTGCTTCTTCGGCGCCTGGGCCCTGGCCGCCATCATCGCCCAGCTGCGCCCGTCGCGCGCCATGTGGCGCATGCAGCTGGCCGCCGGCGCCTTCCTGCTGGCATCGCTGCCTGTGCTGAACGTCTTCACGACCAGTTCGCACCTGGGCGTGACCCTGTTCCTGGGCCGCGGCCCCGTGGCGGTCGCCGCCTTCGACATGGTGGTGCTGGTGCTGGGCCTGGGCCTCGCGTATGCGGCGTTCAAATTGAAACCGCTGCCCGTGAAGGCGGCCAAGGCAGCACCGGTGAAACCGGCGCAAACGATGGAGGCCGCGTGATGGAACTGTTAGCGAATTTCCTCGTCTTCGCATTGTGCTATGCGGGCCTGTCCTCGCTGTGCCTGGCCATGGACCGCCACTACGCCGACCTGCACGGACGCGGCGCCGAACCGCCCGCGCCACTGCGCCGCCGCTTGCAATGGACCGGCTGGCTGGCGCTGGCGGCCGGCCTGGCCTGGGCCATGCACATCGCGGGCGGCGGCTACGGCCTCGTCTACTGGGTCGGCAGCCTGACGGGCTGCGGCTTGCTGCTGATCTGGCTGCTGCCCTATGCGCCGCACCAGGCCATGCGCCTGGCGCGCATCATCGGCGGCGCGGCCGTACTGGCCGCCGTCGCGCTGGCCTTGCTGTAGAGGACCTGGCGGTCCCGCCACGTGACGGCAAGTGCGTGGCGGGACAGCAACAGCGCATTGCGTCGGCACGCTCACCGCGCTAAAATGAGAATAATTCTTATTTGCATTAAGGCCATCCCCACCATGCCAGGCAGTCCGTTCGCGCCCTCCCCCCTGCTGGCCACGCAGCTGGAAAGCCATTACCGCGCACACCACGGCTGGCTGGCGCACTGGCTGCAGCGGCGCCTGGGTAACGCTGCCGAGGCCGCCGACCTGATGCAGGATACTTTCGCGCGCCTGCTGGCCAGCGCGCCAATGCAGCCGCAAACGCCTGCCCTGCGCGCCCCCAAGGCTTACCTGGCGACCGTCGCCAAACATCTGCTGATCAACCATTTGCGCCGCCAGTCGCTGGAGCGGGCGTGGCTGGCAGCGCTCGCCGCCCTGCCCGAACAGCATCTGCCATCGACCGAGCAGCGCGTGGAAATCCTGCAGGCGCTGCAAGCGGTCGATGCCATGCTCGACGGCCTAAAACCGAAGGTGCGCGCCGTCTTCATCATGGCGCAGATCGAAGGCCATGCCTACGCGGATATCGCCGCGCTGCTGGGCATCGGCGAGCGCTCCGTGAAACGCTACATGGCCGAGGCGCTGACGGAATGCGTGCTGCTGGCGCCGGATTTTCCGGCATGAGCGCGGCTGCTTCGCCATCTCCTCCGCTGTCGCGCAAGGTGGCGCGCCAGGCCGTCGAATGGTATTTGCTGGAGCAGTCGGGCCAGGCCACGCCGGACGACCTGGCCGCCAGTGCGCAGTGGCGCGCGCTCGACCCGGAGCACGCGCGCGCCTGGAACAGGGTGCAGCAAGTGAGCCAGACCGCCGGTCTGCTGCCGCCGGAACTGGCCGTGCCCGTGCTGCGCCGCCCGCAGCGCCGCGTGGCCGTGCAGCTGCTGCTGGCGCTGATGGCGGCGCCCGCCGCCTGGCTGCTGGCGCGCAACGAGATACTGGCCGATTACCGTAGCGGCGTGGGCGAGCGGCGCGACATATCCTTGCCCGATGGCGGCACCCTGGTGCTCAACACGGACAGCGCCGTCGATGTGGCGTATGGCCCCGACGAACGCCGTCTGACCCTGCGCCGCGGAGAAGTGCTGGTGCAGACGCGCCCCGACCACGCGGGCAGCCGCCCGTTCATCGTCGCTACCTGCCATGGACGCATCCGCGCACTGGGCACGCGCTTTACCGTGCGCGTCGACGACGACAGCAGCCGCGTGACGGTGCTCGAACACGCGGTGGAAATCACGCCGCGCGCGCCCTCGGCCACCGTCCGCACGCTCATGGCGAACCAGCAGGGCCGCTTCGACGCCAGCCACGCCAGCCTGCCCACGTCGGCGCCGCCGCAAGCCGACGCGTGGGCGCGCGGCATGCTGGCGGCGCAGGACATGCGCCTCGACGCCTTCGCCTTCGAGCTGTCGCGCTACCGCCCCGGCCTGCTGCGCGTGGAACCGCAGGTGGCGGGCTTGCGCCTGTCGGGCGCCTTCCAGCTCGACGACACGGACGCCGTGCTGGACAGCCTGGCGCGCATGCTGCCCGTCGACGTGCTGTACCGCAGCCCGTACTGGGTCACCATCGCGGCCCGCAAAAAATAACTTACAAAATTGGCCCCTTTTTTCACCGCTGCCTGTCCTGTGAGTATTACAACGACACTCACCGGAAAGGCAAGACCATGCACCCTCCTCGTCTGACTCCCCTCGCGCGCGCCATCGGCAGCGCCGTGCTCCTGCTGTCGCTGGCGCAGGCGCCGGCCATGGCAGCCGATGCCGCCGCGCCAGTTGCCGCGCAAACGGCCTTCAACATGCCGGCGGGCGAGCTGTCCGCCGCCATCGCCAGCTTTGCCATCGAGGCGAAGGTGAGCGTGGGCGCGGCGGCCGAGCTGCTGCAAGGCGTGCGCACGCCGGGCCTGAGCGGCAGCTACACGGTGCCGCAGGCGCTGGCCCGCCTGCTGGCCGGCACGGGCCTCGAAGCACTGCCCAGCGGAGAACGCAGCTACGTGCTGCGCAAGTCGGGCGCTGCATCGCCCGCCGCGCCGATCGCCGCCACCCTGGGCGAAGTGTCCGTCAGCTCCAGCGCCCTGCGCGACGGCACCACGGAAGGCAAGCGCGGCTACGCGGGCCTGACCAGCGCCACGCGCCTGAACCTGTCGCTGCGCGAAACGCCGCAAGCCGTCAGCGTCATCACGCGCCAGCAGATCGAGGACCAGGGCTTGAAGACCCTGCAGGACGTGCTGCTGCAGGCGCCCGGCATCACGGTGGACCATTCGTCGAGCACGCGCGAATACGACCAGGTGTTTTCCCGCGGCTTCGAAGTCACGTCGTACATGTTCGACGGTATCCCGACCAGCAAGAGCCTGGAAGCGCGTACCTACGACATGGCCATCTACGACCGCGTCGAGGTCATCCGCGGCGCGACAGGCCTGATCAGCGGCACGGGCAGCCCGTCGGCCGCCATCAACCTGGTGCGCAAGCGCCCGGGCCGAACGTTCGCCGCCACGGCCGGCGCGCAGCTGGGATCATGGGACCGTTACCGCGTCGAGGGCGATGTCTCGACGCCCTTGACGGCGGACGGCAAGGTGCGCGCGCGCCTCGTCGCCGCGCATGAAGACCAGCGCTCGTTCATCGACCGCTACCAGCAGAAAAAGGACGTGCTGTACGCCATCGTCGAAGCGGACCTGTCGCCTTCGACGGTGCTCAGCGCCGGCATCAACTACCAAAAGGAAAAGCTCAAGGGCGCGGGGCGCGAATTCCCCGTGTTCTACGCCGACGGCTCGCAAACCCATTTTCCCCGCTCGATGAACGGCACGGCCGCGTGGAGCACGTATGACCGCGAACAGAACATGCTGTTCGCCACGCTCGACCATTATTTCGACAACGACTGGATCGCCAAGGTGGCCGTCAGCCGCAGCAGCAACCAGTACGACGCCCTGCAGGGTTTTTCCGGCAACGGCTACCCGGACCGCGTGACGGGCGGCGGCATGAAGCTGTGGCTGGCCAACTGGCACAGCAAGCCGCAACAGACCTCGCTCGACGCGTACGTGAGCGGCCCGTTCCAGGCCTTCGGCCGCAAGCATGAACTGGTGCTGGGCGTGAGCGCCTCGGAACTCAAGACGAATGGCCCCATCTACCCGAACTGGCGCCTCGACGGCTACGACTACACGGTGCCGGATATCCACGCCTGGCATGGCGCCATGCCGGTACCCGACTACAGCGGCACGCGCCTGGGCTCCTCGTACGACAAGGAACGTGAAAGCGGCGTGTATTCGACCCTGCGCCTGCGCCCGACGGACGCGCTGTCGGTGATTGTCGGGGCGCGGCTGTCGTACTGGAAGCGCGACATCCGCAGCGATTATTTCAACGACACGGACCTGTACGACGCCATGCGCGAAAACGGCAAGATCACGCCGTATGCGGGCCTGGTCTACGACCTGGGCCAGCACTGGTCGGCCTACGCCAGCTACACCAGCATCTTCACGCCGCAAAGCCAGCGCGACGTCAACAGCCGCTTCCTGGCGCCGCTGGAAGGCAAGAACTACGAAGTGGGCGCCAAGGGCGAATTCTTCGGCGGCAAGCTCACCACCAGCGCGGCCCTGTTCCAGCTGAAGCAGGAAAACCTGGCCGAAGCCGATCCGGGCAATATCTGGATCATCGGCACGGGCGGCGGCTCCTACGCCTATCACACGGTGAAGGGCGCCACCACGCGCGGCGTCGAGGCGGAAGTATCGGGCCAGCTGCGCCCCGACTGGCAGCTGACGGCCAGCTATGCGTATAGCCGCATCCGCAACGCCGCCGGCGAGCGCATCCAGACCAACCAGCCGCAGAACATGGCCAAGCTGTGGACCACGTGGCGCCTGGCGCAGGGCATGCCGGGCCTGGTGCTGGGCGGCGGCGTGAACTGGCAGAGCGATATCTACATGGATGACCGCGGGCCGAACGGCGAACGCTTCACGCAGAAGGCGTATGCCGTGACGGGACTGATGGCGCAGTACCAGGTCACGCCGCAGCTGATGGCGACCCTGAACGTGAATAACGTCTTCGACAAGAAGTACTACTCGACGGGCATGGGCGGCTACTACGGCGATCCGCGCAACGCCATGCTGTCGCTGCGTTATCAGTTCTGAATGGCTTCACTGCTTTTGAGCAGCACCTCGATGCCCTCGGGTGCCATGGCGCGGCCCAGGAAATAGCCAAACGCCTCGTCGCAGCCCATCTCGGCCAGCAGTTCCAGCTGCTCGCCGCTTTCCACCCCGCCGGCGATGGTGCGCAATCCCAGCGTGCGCGCCATCGCCACGATGGCGCGCACCATGGCGCCGTCGCCGCCGGGCTTGCCCACGTCGTCGACGAAGCATTTTTCGATCTTCACGGCATCCGTGGGAAAGCGCTTCAGGTAATTGAGCGAAGCGTCGCCCGTGCCGAAATCGCTGATGGCGATCGCCATGCCCAGCTGGCGGAACTGGCGCAATATCAGTTCGCAGTTCTGGTTGCGGTCGATCAGGATGCCGGCGGCGATTTCCAGCTCGATGCAATGCCCCGGCACGCCGGCCGCTTCCAGCGCGGCGGCGAAATTGCGCGCGATGTCGCGCTGGTAGAACTGGCGCGCCGACAGGCTGACGGACACCGTCAGCATCTGCCCCTGCGCGATCCACCTGCGCGCCTGTTCCACCGCCGTGGCCATCACCCACGCTCCCACCGGCAGGATCAGGGCGATTTCCTCCAGCACCGGTAAAAAGTCAAGCGGCATCATCAGGCCCAGCTCCGGGTGCTTCCAGCGCAGCAGCGCCTTCACGCCCGTGATCGTGCGCGTCTTCAAATCCATGCGCGGCTGGTAGAACAGGGCGAATTCATTGCGTTCGAGCGCGTGGCGCAAGGCCGTCTCGAGGATGGTGCGCGAATACGATTGCGTCTGCATGCGCGGCGCGTAGCGCAGGCAGGTGCCGGGCGCGTGGCGCTTGGCCGCATACATGGCCAGGTCGGCCTTTTCGATCAGCGCATTGACGTCGTCGTCGTCGTCCGGGTACAGGGCCACGCCCACGCTGGCCGCCACAGACAGGCTGTATTCGCCGATGACGAAGGGGGCGGCGATGGCGCCGACGATTTTCTCGGCCACCCGCTCGGCATCGTGCGCCGTGCGCAATTCCGTCAGCAGGATGATGAATTCGTCGCCGCCCTGGCGCGCCACCGTGTCGACCTTGCGCACGCACTGCTGCACCCGGCGCGCGAACTCCGTCAGCACCTGGTCGCCCACGTCGTGCCCCAGGCTGTCATTGATGGATTTGAAGCGGTCGATATCGACGAACAGCACCGCCAGCAACGCCTGGTGGCGGCGCGCGTAGGCAATGCCGTGCTCGAAGCGGATCTGGAAATGCAGCCGGTTCGGCAAGCCCGTCAAGCCGTCGTGGTGGGCGATGAATTCCAGCTGCTGCTCGGCGCGCCGGCGCGCCGACACATCGTGCAGCAGCAGCACCGCACCGCCCTGCGCCAGCGGCGCGCAGCTGTACTGCACGTCGATGCGCTTGCCGTCGAGATGGCGCAGCAGCACGGCGCCACGCGCCACTTCCAGCACTTCCTGCTGCGCCACACAATCGCGCACCTGGCGCGCCGCATCGATGGGCGTGCCGTCATGGAACAGCGGCAGCAACTGCGTCACGGGCTGGCCCAGGCCATCGTCGCCCAGCAGCCCGCCCATGGCGCTGGCGCGGGGATTCAAGTAGCGCACGACGCCAGCGTGGTCGGTGCCGACGACGGCCGCCGGCAAGGCGTGCAGCAGCGCCAGCGCATCTGCCATGCGCTGCGCCTGCGCCGCCTGCAGCACCACGCCTGTCGCATGGCGCAGGCGCCACGTGCGCGCCGCCTGCCACTGGCAGGCCAGCAGCACGCTCAGCATCACGGCCAGGGTCAGGCACAGCGCCAGCAACAGCGTCGTCATGCGTCCCCCGGCAGGCAAGAGGTGGAAGACATGCTTTTCCTTTGCAACGCGCGCCATGCGGCCGGGCGCAGAACCATGCGGAAAGGAAATAGTATAAGAATTCCGGCGCGATATTTGCCTGATCGGGCGCCGCTTGACTGGTGTCAATCACGGCGGGGCGTGATCACTGTTGCAATCCTCCCACAGACAATCTCACCAATTATTGCAACAATTGCTGCGCAACACTAAAATGAGAATGATTCTCATTATTGGGAATCAACTCCATTCATCTGAGTCCCTGCGCCCACGCCAGGACCGCAGCGGCATGGCCAGGCAAGCCAGGCGCAACACTCCCCCAGCGACGCATATTTTGAAACAGGCATCCGCCTGCTTCATCCACCACATCATCGCGACACCGGGAGTAATCAATGACAATACACAGCGCACAGCGAAAGGCCGCCGCGTTGGCGCCGACCCTCATGGCCGCAGCCATTCTCGGCACCTTGGGTGCACCAGCCCATGGCCAGACGCAGCAGCAGGAACAGAATCTGCCCGAGGTGCGCGTCAACGCGCAGGCCGCCTCCGCCACCACCGAAGGCAGCGGCTCCTACACCAGCGGCAGCATGAACGCGGCCACGCGCCTGAACCTTTCCGTGCGCGAGACGCCGCAATCGGTCAGCGTCGTCACACGCCAGCAAATGGACGACATGAATATCCGCTCGGTCGAGGACATCGCCAATGTCACGCCGGGGCTGAGCCTGAACAAGGGCGCCACCGAGCGGGCCAGCTTTTATTCGCGCGGTTTCTCGATCAGCAATTTCACGGAAGACGGCCTGACCATGTCGGCCGACGGCGACACCCTCGGTTTCGCTACCCTGGCCATGTACGACCGCGTCGAAATCCTGCGCGGCGCGGCCGGCATGCTCAATGGCGTGGGCAACCCGTCGGGCACGATGAATTTCGTGCGCAAGCGCCCCACGGCACAGAGCGAGGTGTCGCTCACGGGCAGCATCGGCCGCTACAACGACTACCGCGGCGAAGTCGATGCGCGCGGCGCATTGAACCAGGCGGGCAGCCTGCGCGGGCGCGCCGTGGCCGCCTATCAGGATACCGACACGTTCATCTCGAACTACCGCCACAAGCGCGCCCTGCTCTACGCCACCGCCGATGCCGACCTGTCGCGCGACACGACCCTGAGCGTGGGCTTTCACGTCAACGACGAGCGCAATCCCGGCTCCACGTGGTACGGCTTGCCAACGGCGCTCGACGGCAGTTTCCTGCCGCTCGACCGCTCGGCCAGCAACGCGCCCGACTGGACCTTCTGGAACAAGAAAAACACGCGCCTGTTCGCCGAACTCGAACAGCGGCTGGGCGACGGCTGGAAGGTCAAACTGGCGGCGCAGGCGCTGCAGGACGAACTCGACTCCGTCGTCACGGGCATCGCCCGCGTGCCGAAGACGAATCTGTTCCTCCTCAGCGCGGCCAACGCCTTTGTCTACGACCGCCAGCAGCGCATAGTCGATGCGCAGGCAGCCGGTCCTTTCAGCCTGCTGGGCCGCCGCCATGAAATCGTCTTCGGTGCCAACTACCGCACGCGCGATACCGAGGACAAGGGCTACAAGTCGGTGCCCGACTACAGCTACACCTTCAACCCCGTGCGCTGGGATACGGGCGCGCCCGTGAAACCCGCGATCGGCACCTTCTATTATGGCCAGGACAGCAAGACGAAGCAGACGGGCGTCTACACGACGGCCCGCTTCAGCCTGGCCGATCCGCTGGCCCTGCTGGTGGGCGGCCGCGTCGACTGGTACGACTATCGCGCCATCAACACGTTGTCGGGCGCGCGCTCCGGCTACAAGGTGAGCCGGGAAGTCACGCCATATGCCGGCTTGGTGTACGACGTCGACGCCCACCATTCGCTGTACGGCAGCTGGACCAGCATCTTCAATCCGCAAAGCGCCGTCGACAGGAATGGCGTGCTGCTCGATCCCGTCACGGGCATCAACATGGAAGCGGGCGTGAAGGGCGAGTACTTCGGCGGCGCGCTGAACGCCTCGGCGGCCGTGTTCCGCATCGTGCAAAAGAACCTGGCGACAGCGCTGCCGCTGACGCAGTGCGGTCCCGGCCTGCTGTCTTGCTCCGAGGCGGCCGGTGAAGTGCGCAGCGACGGGTTTGAACTGAGCGTGTCCGGCGCGTTGACGCCGCGCTGGCAGGTGAGCGCGGGCTTTACCTACAACACGGCCGAATACGCCAAGGCGCAAGGCAGCAATGCCGTCGGCGCGCGCTATGCGGCCGAGCGCCCCAGCCGCCTGCTGCGCCTGTCCACCAGCTATCGCCTGTCCGATGCGTGGCGCGTCGGCGGCGCGCTACGGGCGCAGAACCAGATCTACAAGACCAACAGCGCCATCCGCCAGGGCGGCTACGCGGTGGCCGACCTGAACGCGGGCTGGCAAGTGAACCGCCAGCTCGACGTGCGCCTGAGCGTGACCAACGTCTTCGACCGCAGCTACTACCAGGCCATCAGCAGCATCGACAGCGGCAATGCATTCGGCGATCCGCGCAGCGCCGTGCTGACGGCGAAGTACACGTTTTAAGCCAGCGCCAGCCGGCCCGGCTTCAGTTCCGGCGTCGACGCCAGCGCCGGCGCCGCATGCAGCTTGAAGATGCTGACGGCGTCGGCAAGGCTGGCCGCCTGCTGCTGCAGCGCGTCTGCGGCGGCGGCGGCCTGCTCCACCAGGGCCGCGTTCTGCTGCGTCACGCCATCCATCTGGCTGATGGCGATGCTGATCTGTTCGATGCCGTCGCGCTGCTCCACGCTGGCCACGGCGATCTCGCCGATGATGGCATTGACGCGCTGCACGCTGCTCACCACGTCATCCATCGTGCGCCCCGCCTGGCCGGCCAGCACGCTGCCCTCTTCCACCGTGCGCACGGATTCACCGATCAGCTGCTTGATTTCCATGGCCGCTGCGGCCGAGCGTTGCGCCAGGTTGCGCACTTCCGTCGCCACGACGGCGAAGCCGCGTCCCTGCTCGCCCGCGCGCGCCGCTTCCACGGCCGCATTCAGGGCCAGGATATTCGTCTGAAAGGCGATGCCGTCGATGACGGCGATGATGTCGACGATGCGCTTCGACGAGGCATTGATATGGCTCATGGTCTGCACCACCTGCGCCACGGCCTCGCCGCCGCGCTGCGCCACGTCGGAAGCGCCGCCGGCCAGCTGGCGCGCCTGGTCCGCGTTGTCGTTATTCTGCCGCACGGTGGACGTCAGCTCGATCATCGAGGCGGCCGTTTCTTCCAGCGAGCTGGCTTGCTCCTCCGTGCGCGACGACAGGTCCATGTTGCCGCTGGCGATTTCAGCGGACGCCGTGGCGATGGCGTCCGTGCCGGCGCGCACGCGTCCCACGATGGCGGCCAGATTGCCGCTCATCGCTTTCAAGGCGCGCAGCAGGTCGCCGATTTCATCGCGGCTGCCGTCGGCCACCACGGCGCGCAAGTCGCCGGCCGCCACCTGCTGGGCGATGCCGACGGCCGCGCCCAGCGGCACCGTGATGCTGCGGATCAGCCACCACACGGTGATGGAGCCCACGACCAGGGTCACCAGCACAGTGGCCAGCATGGCGATGCTGGCGCTGCGGTGCGCGGCATCATCCTGCTCCTTCATCTGCGCCATCAGGGCGTGTGACTGCTTGCCGATGGCCGTGACGATGGCGTCGATCTGGCGCGTCGGTTCGCGGTCCATGCCCTTGACCAGCGCATCGACGGCCTGCGCGCTGTCGGCGCGCGCGCCGTCATACTTTTGCAGCGCCGCCAGGTAGCTCACGCCCAGCGCGTCGTGCGCCTGCAGCGCCTGCTCCACGGGTGCCGTGTCGAGTTTTAATGCGCCCATCATCGCCTGCAGGCTTTTCAATTCCTTGCGCGTCTGCGCGCCGCTGGCGACAAACGCTTCGCGGTAGCGCTGGAAGGCGGCAGCATCGCCGCCGCGCAGCAGGATGTTTTTCCATTCCTGCACCTGGATCTTGAATTCCACCTGCGCGCTGCGCGCCGCGTCGACCGCTTCCGTCAAGGCGACGGAACGCTGCATGGCGTCCGCGCTGCGCGCACTGGCCGCGTCGAGCGCGCTCCAGCCACGCGCGCCAACGAACACCAGCGCAAGAAAGAAGAAGGCGCCCAACAGACCCAGGCGGACGGAGATTTTCAGATTCGCGAGTTGCATGTGTTTCTCCCGGCGGCAAGAACAGGATGGCAACAAAGGCGCCACCAAAACTATCCAATTCTCACCAAATAGGGAAATCATGGGGCGCGCCCCGTGAAAAACCAAGCAGCGCTTTCGTTAGAGAAACACTTTCAACATAGAAACAACAAATTACAGCGCAAGGTTGACTGGATGGTCATGATTTTCCGTCACCGTCATGGTCATCCGGGCAAGCTTGCCCGTACCCGCATCAAGGCAGCATGCGGGTCAGTACATCGTCCTTGCGCACGCGGTGATGGAACACGGCGGCCAGCACATGCAAGCCCACCACGCCCCAGGCTACCCATTTGCCCAGGAAGTGGTGCACGCTATCCACCGGCGCCTCGAAGCTTTCCCAGGTCATGCCGAAAGTCGTCGCCATCGACTCGAACAGCGCCGTATCGCGAAAGCTGGGCACGGCAAACAGGCCAAAGTCGGTATGCAGGCCCGTACCCACGTAGCCGGTCAGGGGCAGCGCGATCAGCAGGCCATACAGGCCCCAGTGCGCGGCGTGCGCCAGTTTGTGCTCCAGCGCGGAGCCGGGCGGGTCCTGCGGCTGCACGTCGAGCAGCCGCCACGCCAGGCGCGGCAGCACCAGCGCGCCCACCAGCAAGCCCAGCATCCAGTGCACGTTCAATACAGCCAGCGTACCGGGCGCCTCCTCGTCCAGGAACCAGATCACATAGTAGACAACGACATACGCGCCGATAAAGGCGGCGGCGCTGGTCCAGTGAAAGAACTTGGCGAGCGCGCCAAAACGGTCGGCGTTATTTTTCCATTGCATGGGACGGTTCCTGGGAAGTGAAAGCGGATGCGGGGTCGGCCAACAAGCCGGTGAGCAGCTTGTCGAGGGCCGCCAGCGACATGGCCAGCCGCGCGGGCGGGTCGCCATCGGCTTCGGCGATCCAGAAGGCCGCTTCGGTCACGGCGCCATACAGCATGCGGGACGTCACGCCAGTATGCGCAGGCAGCGCCACGCCTTCATCGATCAGCCCCTGCAGCGCCGCCTGCAACGCGGCGATGCCGACGCTCTGGTGCGCCTGCGGCACGTCGCCGAACATGGCGCGCGCATCCTGCAGGATGATGCGGCGCAGTTCGGGCACCAGCGCCAGTTCCAGGTAGCCCTGGCAGCGGCGGCGAAACGCTTGCCACGAAGAGGGGGCGGCGTCCGCCATGGCTTGCAGGCGCTCGCCAACTTCGCCCTCGAGCTGATCGATCACGGCAAGCAGCAGTTTTTCCTTGCTGCCGAAATGGTGGTACAACGCGCCGCGGGTCAGGCCGGCGGCAGCCGTGAAATCATCCATCGAGGTATTCGCATAACCCTGTTCGGCGAACGCATGGCGCGCCGCCGCCAGCAGCCGGGCGCGGGTTTCCTCGATCATGCTGCTGCGGCTGCGGCGCGGGGGTGATACGGTGGAGACGGGCATGGACAGTCCTTTCACATACGTAGCGTATGTGAAAGCATGTTATTGACATACGTTGCGTATGTCAATGCAAAAATACCTGCCGGCGTCAGTGCGCAGCCGCTCCCGCGAACTCCGCGCGCAGCAGCGGATACAGGCGCCGGTAGCGCGCCAGGCGGTCGTCCAGCACGGCGGACGCTTGCGGCGCCACCGTTTCCTGCACGGGCGGACGCGTGCACACCTGCGCGGGCGGCAAGCCCGTCACCGCCATCTGCGCCAGTCGCGCCGCGCCCATGGTGCCGCCGGCCACGCCATGGTCGTGGCGCAGCACGTCCAGGCCGGACGCATTCGCGCATAGCTGCGCCCAGAAGCGGCTGCGCGAACCGCCGCCCACGAATGACGCTTCCTGCAGCTGCGTACCGGCGCTGCGCAGGGCCGCATTGCCGTCGGCCATGGCAAAGGCCACGCCTTCCATCGCGCTGTAGGCCAGCTCGGCGCGCCCGTGTTCCGTCGACAGGCCGAAAAACACGCCACGTGCGGAGGCGTCATTGTGCGGCGTGCGTTCGCCGCTCAAATACGGCAGGAAGATGGGCGCCGTGCGCGCCTCGACGTTTTCCGCCAGCCTTGCCAGCTCGCCGATGTCGCCCGACTGCGTCAGCCGCGCCACCCAACTGAGGCTGGAGGCGGCGCTGAGGATCACGCTCATCTGGTGCCAACGCTCGGGCAGGCAATGGCAGAACGCATGCACGCCCTGGCCCGGATTCGGCGCAAAACCATCGCTGCCCGCGAACAGCACGCCCGAGGTACCCAGCGACAGCAGGCCGGCGCCCGGCTCCACCACGCCCAGGCCCACGGCGGCGGCCGCGTTGTCGCCCGCGCCGCCGGCCAGCAGCACCGGATGCGCGATGCCCCACTCCTGGCACAGGGATGGGCGCACCTGCGCGGCGGCGGCGCTGCCTTCGACGAGGCGCGGCATATGCTCGCGCGTCAAGCCAGTAGCGGCCAGCATGCGCTCGGACCAGTCGCGCCTGGCCACGTCCAGCCACAGGGTGCCGGAAGCGTCGGACATGTCGGACACATACTCGCCCGTCAGGCGCAGGGCCACGTAATCCTTCGGCAGCAAGACCTTGGCCGTGGCGCGGAACAGCGACGGTTCGTACTTTTGCAGCCACAGCAGCTTGGGCGCCGTAAAACCCGGCATGGCCTGGTTGCCCGTGATGGCGCGCGACTCGGGCACCAATGCTTCCAGTTCCACGCATTCGGCAAACGCGCGCGTA
Source organism: Janthinobacterium kumbetense (assembly GCF_023703445.1). Classification (NCBI taxonomy): domain Bacteria; kingdom Pseudomonadati; phylum Pseudomonadota; class Betaproteobacteria; order Burkholderiales; family Oxalobacteraceae; genus Janthinobacterium; species Janthinobacterium kumbetense. Next base: position 119,232 of record NZ_JAMQGR010000006.1, on the reverse strand, counting down.
TCGTTCCACAAGATGGCCGCGCGCAGCACGTGCTGCTGCTTGTCGAGCAGGGTGGCGCCATGCATCTGGCCCGACAGGGCGATGCCGCGCAGGCCGGAAAACGCCACCGGCTGCGCAGTGCGGATGGCGGCGATGACGTCCAGGGTGGCATGCCACCAATCCTCGGGATTCTGTTCCGACCAGCCGGGATGGGGACTGGAGACGCGCAGGGTCACGCCGGCGCTGGCAAGGATGGACTGGGCGTCATCGGTGAGGATGGCCTTGACTTCGGAAGTGCCGATATCGATACCGAGATAAGTCATTTGATTCCAAAAGAAAGTTAAGAATGGCCGTCGCCGGACGGCTCGGGCATGTTCATCAGCAGGCAGGAGCGGAATTTCGACGGCGACATCTGCTTGTGGGCCAAAAACTGGCGGTTGAAATTGGAGAGGTTGTTGAATCCCGTGCGATAGCAGATATCGGTGACCTTCATGTCCGTGTTCATCAGCAGCTCGCAGGCCAGCGCGATGCGCTCCTGGTTCACGTATTGAATGAACGAGGTGCCCGTATGCTTGCGGAAGAAACGCGTGAATTTCAGGGTGTTCATTTCCGCCACGTCGGCCACGTCCTGCTCGCAGAAATCGAGCGTGATGTTCTGCTTGATGTAGGCCAGCACCAGGTTGATGGTCGAGGACATGTAGCGCCCCGCCTGCGCCAGGTAGGTGACGCTGGCCAGCGGGCGCCGCTCGCGGCAGTCGCACAGCTCGCCGAACAGGCGCGTAAACAGTTCGACGCGGCGCAAGCCCTGCGCCGTCGTCAATTCCTTCATCAGCGGCACCAGGCGCAGGCCCAGCGCATCGGGAAACTGCAAGCCCCTGCCCGCCTCGGCCAGCAGGGCTTTCAGGGGCGCCATCTCCGGAAACAGCAGCGCGCAACGTTCGATGAAGTCGCTGGAAAACTGCAGCACCAGGTCGCGCTCGGGCAGGACCACGCCTTCCGGCAGTTCGCTGACCCAGTTATGCGGCAGGTTCGGCCCTGTCAGGATCAGATTGCCCGCCCCGTAACTGCCGATATGGTCGCCGATAAAAAATTTGCCGCTCGATGTGATGATGAAGTGCAGCTCGTACTCGGGATGAAAATGCCATTTCGCCACGGTATGCGGAAAACCGTGCGCCCACGCGCGAAACGATTCGTGGATCGGTTTATGGATCAGTTCCAGGTCAGGCGTCACGGCAGTTCCCTTGCACGGTCTTGGTCACCCTATTCTAACCACTTACTGACCACCGGGCGCCACGGCCAGCCCGCTGTCGGCGTCGAACAGATGCATGTGCTCTTCGTCGAAGGCCAGCGCCAGGGTCTGCCCTACCTGCGCCGCGCTGTTGGCCGCATTCGCCGGCAGCAGGGCCGACAAGGTCAGGGCGCCGCACTGAAAGCTGATCAGCGCTTCGGCGCCCAGCAGCTCGACCAGGTCGATGGCGCACGCCAGGCCATGGCTGCCGGCGTGTTCCTGCGGCAGCGCCGCGCGCAAGTGGTTCGGCCGCAGGCCGAAGACCACGCGCATGCCGGCCGGCAGCGCCGCGAAGCGGGGCAATATCAATGGCCAGCGGTAGCCGGCGCATACGAGCACCGTTTGCCCGTTTTCTTTTTCGATGACGCCGTCGATGAAATTCATGGCCGGCGTGCCGATGAAGCCAGCCGCGAACAGGGTGCGCGGATGGTTGTACAGTTCCGCCGGCGTGCCGATCTGCTCGATATGCCCGCCCTTCATCAACACCACCCGGTCGGCCAGGGTCATCGCCTCGAGCTGGTCGTGCGTGACGTACAACGTGGTGGTGCGCAAGCGACGGTGCAAGCGCTTGATGTCGGCGCGCAGCTGCGCGCGCAGCTTGGCGTCCAGGTTCGACAGCGGCTCATCGAACAGGAACACCTGCGGCGTCTTGATCATGGCGCGCGCAATCGCCGTGCGCTGCTGCTGGCCGCCCGACATGGCGCGAGGCTTGCGCTCGAGCAGGCTGTCCAGGCTGAGAATGGCCGCCACCTCGCGCACGCGGCGCTCGATCTCGTCGTTCGGCACCTTCAGGCGGCGCAGGCCGAAGGCGATATTGTCGTACACCGTCATGTGCGGATACAGCGCGTAATTCTGGAACACCATCGCCACGTTGCGCGCGCGGGGCGGCAAGTCGTTGACGACGGCGCCGCCGATCAGCAGCTCGCCGCCGCTGATGTCTTCCAGGCCCGCGATCATGCGCAGCAAGGTCGACTTGCCGCAGCCCGATGGCCCCAGCAGGACGATGAATTCGCCGTCCTCGATTTCCAGGTCGAACGGCTGCAGCACGGCCGTCTTCTCGTCATACGTCTTGTGCAGCTGCCTGCAGGCGATATTTGCCATGGTTAGTCTCCTGCCAGTTCAATCTGGATCTTGACGTCGCGCGGATGGCCCTTGGCCGCTTCCTCGAACGCCTGCACGCCGTCGGCAAAGCCGAAGGTACGCGAAATGAAGGGCTTCACGTCGATCTTGCCGGAGGCCAGCAAGGCGATGGCGCGCGGGAAGATGTTCGCGTAGCGGAACACCGACTCGATGCGCACTTCCTTGGCCTGGATGGCGACGACATCCAAAGGTACCTTATCCGGCGGCATGCCGACCAGCACCAGGCAGCCGTTCGGGCAGAGCAGATCGATGATATTGTCGTAGGCGCGCATGCTGCCGCTGGCCTCGAAGACGATGTCGGCGCCCCATCCATCGGTAGCCTCGCGCACCGTGTCGGCCAGGCTGGCCTGGCGCACATCGACCGTGGTCACGGCGGGGTTATCGGCGAACAGGGCCAGCTTTTCCGGCACCAGGTCGGCCAGGATCACGCGCGAGCAGCCGCCCGCCAGCGCGGCCAGGGTGTTCATGGCGCCGATGGTGCCCGCGCCGATCACCACCGCCACGTCACCCGGCTTGATGGCCGCCTTTTTCGCCGCCTGCAAGCCGATGGCCAGCGGTTCGACGATGGCGCCTTCGCCGAAGCTGACGCTGTCGGGCAGCTTGAAGGTGAACGAGGCCGGATGCACGACATACGGCGTGAGGCAGCCGTGGATGGGCGGCGTGGCCCAGAAGCGCACGGCGGGATCGAGGTTGTACAGGCCGCGCATGGTGGCCGGCGAATCGAACTGCGGCACGCCCGGCTCCATGCAGACCCGGTCGCCCACCTTCAGGTGCGTCACTTCATCGCCCACTTCCGCCACCACGCCGGAGGCCTCGTGGCCGAGCACCATCGGCGCTTCGACGGCGAAAGGGCCGATCCTGCCGTGCTTGAAGTAATGCACGTCGCTGCCGCAGATGCCCACGGTATGAATCCTGATCTTCACGTCGCGCGGGCCGACGGCGAGCGGTACGTCGATGTCGCGCAAGGTGATTGAATGCGCCTGTTCCAGTACGAGTGCTTGCATGATTGTCTTCCTTGTTTATCGTTATTTATGTTTGAGCATGGAGTTGAGCAACCGGCCCAGGATGCCGACGAACAGCAGCGGCGGCAGCGCCAGCAGCACGGTGGAAGCGTTCACCACGCCCCACGGCACTTCCTGCCCCATCGAGGTAAACGCCGACGCCACCACGGGCAGGGTCATGCTTTTCGACGAGGTGAGCGCCAGCGCGATCATCAGTTCATTCCAGACCAGCACGAAGCTGAAGACGATGCCGCCCATCAGGGTCTTCGAGGCCACCGGCAGGGCCACGTGCCAGAACACCTGGTACGGGCCATAGCCATCGAGCGCCGCCGCTTCCTCGATCTCTTTCGGGATGCGCGCAAAGGCGGGAATCGACAGCCAGATGATGGTCGACAGGGTCACCAGCAGATACGTCACCACCATCGACAGGCGCGAGTCGTACAAGCCCAGGTCGATCCAGATCGAAATCAGCGGAATGGCGACGGCCACGGGCGGCAAGAAGCGCAAGGACAGCAGGAAGAACTGGATATCCTTCTTGGCGGGAACCGGATAGCGGGCGATCGCATACGCGGCCGGCACGCCCAGCACGGCGCCCAGGAGCACGGCCACGCCGACGATGGCCACGCTGTTGCCCAGTCCCGTCAGCACTTCCGGACTGGCCAGCACCTGCTTGTAGTTGGCCAGGGTCGGGCTGAAGAAAAAGCGCGGCACGGGCGTGACGATGTCCATCAGCTCCTTGAAGGAATTGAGCACGGCCCACAGGATGGGAAACAGCGCCACCAGGACGATCACCGTGGTGATGGCAGTGGTGGTGACGGCGCCAAGGCCGCGCGTAACAGTCAGTTTTCCCATTTGGCGACCCGCTTCCAGAGTAAGGTGAAGATGACAGTCGTCGCCAGCATCATCAGCACGGCCATGCTGGACGCGTACGACACCTTGCCCATCAGGCCGATGCCTTGCGCGTACGCGTACATGTCCAGCGTTTCGGTGGAGATGCCGGGGCCGCCCTTGGTCATCACGTAAATCAGGTCGAACGAGCGCAGCGACTCGACCATCTTGATGAACACCAGGCTCATGATGGGTACCTTCAGCATCGGCAGCGCAATGTACGCATACACCTGCAGCGTGCTGGCGTAGTCGAGGCGCGCCGCTTCCAGCGGTTCGGCGGGCAGGGTTTCCAGCAGCTTCAGGATCACGGCGCCGAAGAACAGGCCCCACTGCCAGATGTCGACCAGCGCCACCGCATACAGGGCCGTGGCGGGATCGGACAGCAAGGCCGTGCCGCCCAGGCCCACGCATTCAAGCATCCAGTTCAAAATACCCATCAGCGGCGAGTACATGAACTTCCAGATAAAGGCGGCCGACACGCGCGGCAGCAGCACCGGCACGATCAGGAGCAGCGCGATGATGTCGCGGGTGCGGCCCTTGACCCTTTCGAACAGGAACACGGCCAGCAGCACGCCGACGATCAGCGAGCCGGCCACGGTCACCACTTCCCAGATGGCCGACACCTGCACGGCATTGATGAAGCGGCGGTCGCCGAACAGGCGGAGAAAATTGGCAAAGCCGACGTAGTCGCTGTCGCTGTAGCGCAGCACGCGGTTTTGCAGGGCCAGGTTGATGGCGGCGATGGTGGGCACCAGGCCCAGTATCAGCAGGACCAGCAGCGGCAGCGTGAGGAACACGGCCGGCAGCCAGGTATGGCGTTTTTTACGGATAGAGTGCGGCATGGTGATGGCTTTCAAACGAGAACGGACAAGCGCTGGCGTTACCCCAAAAGCAAGAGCTGGGGTCAGACCCGTCGGGTCTGACCCCTGGTTTTAGCTGGTGGAGTCGTTGGCGATAAGGGCTTATTTACGCCTGTTGGCCCGCTGCATCACTTCCGTCGCATACTCATTCGCCTCATCGAGCGCGCTCTGCACGTCGCCGCGCGTGCCCGTAAACACCTCTTCCAGCACCACGCCCAGGTTGTCGCCGATGTCCGGCCACTCGGGGCTAGGCCAGATGGTGACGCGCGAGACGGGCGTGGTGTCCGTCAGGCCCGCCTGGATCTGCGGCTTGACGTGCTTGCGGAAATAGTCGCTGTTGATGGTGCTGGTGCGGTTGTAGTCGCTGAAGACGTTGTCCTTCAGGCGCGCCTGTTCCTGCTCCTTGCCCGTGGCGAAAGCGATGAACTTGCCGGCCGCCTGGCGCGTGCATTCATCTTTGGCGCCCGTGGCGGAAATGGCCAGACCATGGCCGTACGCGGCCGACGCCAGGGGCGCGGGCGGGCGCACGTAGCCGACCTTGTCGACCACCGACGATTTTTTCGGGTCTTCCATCCAGTCGGCGAAGGGCGTCGACTCGATCATGAAGGCCACCTTGCCCGACCTGAACGCTTCGAGCGCATTGCTCCAGTCGTAGGTGGCGCCGCCCGGCGGCGAATACTTGAACAGGTCGCGGTACAGGGTGGTCGCTTTCACGGCCTGCGGCGAATTGAAGGTCGGCACGCCATCCTTTTCCCACTTGCCGCCGGCGGCCAGCATGAACGGCGACCAGCGCCAGACATTCATGCCAGAGCCGCGCTGGCCCCGCGCCGCCCAGCCGTAGACATTTGGCGGGCTGTTCATTTTCTTGACGGCGGCGACCAGCTCGTCGAGCGTCTTCGGCACGGCAATGCCGGCCTTTTCCAGCAGGTCGCGGCGGTAGAACAGGAAGTCGCTGCCGCCGATCAGGGGCGCGAAATACGCCACGCCCTTGTACGAGGCGACGGCGCGGCGGCCCGGCAGGAAGTCGTCGTAGTCGGCTTCCTTGGGCAAGTATTTGAGCAGGGGGACGACCCAGCCGGCCGTGGCAAATTCGGCCACGTTGGCTTCGTCGATGTAGTAGATCTGGTAGGAGCCGGCCTTGGTGGAAGCATCGAGCCTGGCCTTGGAGCGGCGGTCGTTTTCGCCGAAATAGCTGATTTGTACCTTGGTGCCGCTTTTCTTTTCATACTCGGCGAGGGTCTTTTCCATCACCGTCAGGCCCAGGCTTTTTTGCGCCAGCACCTTGATCACGGGCACCGAGCAGCTTTGCGCCGAGGCGTCTGCAAACCCGGCGGACATGAGGGCGCCCCATGCAACAGCAGTCATGATTTTCATAACACGTCTCCATTTTTATAGTCCGGCGGTTTTCCACCGGTGAAACCACTATAAAAACAAAGACGGCGCACCACCACTACAAAAGGCGCGGCTTTCTAAATACTTTTTTTCACTTCACCGATACGGATTTTCCGTCTCAGTCCTGGCGAAAATCCTTGCGGTAGATATTCGTCTCCCTGCCCTCCGGCGGCAGGCGCGAGAAACGCTCGAAGCGCAGCCCAAGTTTGTTGAGCAGATTGATCGACGCCTGGTTCTGCTGCGAGGTGATGCCGTACAGGGTGCGCAGGCGCAGTACCTGCTGCGCGTGCCGCACGATGGCGGCCGCCGCCTCGTAAGCATAGCCCTGGCCCCAGTAGACGGGGCGTACGGCATAGCCGATATCGGGGCCGGGCAGGCTGTCGCGGCGCACCAGACCGGCCATGCCGACCGGTGCGCCGTCGCTGCGGCGTTCGACGATGTACAGGGAATAGCCATGCTCGCGGAACTGCCCCATCGGTCCCGTTTCCAGTGCCGCGCGGGCCGCCTCCACGGTGTGGATATTGCGCTGGCCGATGTTGGCGATCCACGACGGGTCGTTGACCAGTTCCATGTAGAACGCCGCATCGTCGGGCGTGACCGTGCGCAGGCGCAGACGGGGCGTCTCGCAGATGGTGATGGCGCCGCTCATGCCGGCCACTGCATCGGGTCGGTCAGCAGCTGGTACATCACGTAGGCGTCGACATAACCGAGCTGCGCATGGCGGTAGGCCAGCGGCAGGGTGGCGACGACCGTGAAGCCCAGCTTTTTCCACAGGGTGACGGCGGCCAGGTTGGTGCTGACGACGAAGTTGAACTGCATCGCCAGGTAGCCCGCGCGGCGCGCCTGCTCCATGCAGTGCACGCCCAGCAGGCGGCCCACGCCCACGCCCTGCGCGGCCGGGTCGACCATGAACGAGGCATTGGCCACGTGCGATCCATGGCCCGGCTGGTTCGCCACCAGCTTGTACATGCCCAGCAGGCGCTCCGTGCCCATCACGGCGACAAAGCTTTGCACGCCGGGGCCGAACCAGTAGGCGTGGCACGCTTCGCGCGTGGTATCGGCGGGGAAGGTATAGGTGTCGCCGGCGGCCACCAGCGTCTGGAAGATCGGCCACATGGCGTCAAAATCGGCTTCGGTGGCCGGGCGGATGTCAATTTCTTTCAAGGCAGTGCTCCCGATAACAAGTGATGGCTGATTGTATCAGCGCCCCAGGCGGAAATTCACGCTATCGGGCCGCCCCGGCAGGTGCAGGCGCGATTGCGCGCGGGGCGATTCGCTGACGACTTTCCCCCGGCGCAGCACCAGGCGCCGCGCCGCGCGCAGGCGCAGCGCTTCCACCGTCGAACTGCAATCGAGGATCAGCAAGTCCGCATGGCAGCCGGGCGCGATGCCGTAGCCCTCGAGACCGAGGATGCGCGCCGGCGTCTCCGTCACGGCCAGGAAGCAGTCGTGCATCGCTTGCTGGCCCGTCATCTGCGCCACGTGCAGTCCCATGTGCGCCACTTCCAGCATGTCGCCCGAACCGAGGCTGTACCACGGATCCATCACGCAGTCGTGGCCAAAGGCGACGGGAATGCCGGCGGCCAGCATCTCGGGCACGCGCGTCATGCCGCGCCGCTTCGGATACGTATCGTGGCGCGCCTGCAAGGTAATGTTGATGAGGGGGTTGGCGATGGCCGCCACGCCCGCCTCGCGGATCAGCGGCAGCAGTTTACTCACATAGTAATTGTCCATCGAATGCATGGACGTCAGGTGCGACCCCGTCACCCTGCCCTGCATGCCAAGGCGCTGGCTGTGGAAGGCCAGGGTTTCGATGTGGCGCGACAGCGGGTCGTCCGATTCGTCGCAATGCATGTCCACCATCAGGCCCCGTTCGCAGGCAAATTCGCACAGCAGGCGCACGGATTCCGCGCCGTCGGCCATGGTGCGCTCGAAATGCGGGATGCCGCCCACCACGTCGACGCCCATGGCGATGGCGCGCTTCAGATTGTCGAAGGCGCCGGGGCTGCGCAGGATGCCATCCTGCGGGAAGGCCACCAGCTGCAAATCCAGATACGGCGCCACCTGGCGTTTCACGTCGAGCAGCGCTTCGACGGCCAGCAGGCGCGGGTCGCAGATGTCCACGTGCGAGCGGATGGCCAGCAAGCCGCGCGCCACGGCCCAGTCGCAATACTGCAAGGCGCGATCCACCAGCGCCTGCTGCGTCAATTGCGGCTTCAATTCGCCCCACAGGGCGATGCCTTCGAGCAAAGTACCGGAGGCGTTCACGCGCGGCAGGCCATAGCTGAGCGTGGCATCCATGTGGAAGTGGGCGTCGACAAACGGTGGCGTGACCAGGTCGCCGGCGGCGTCGATCTCTTGCGCGCCCGTCACGGGCAAGGCGGGGCCGACGGCGGCGATGCGGCCACCCTCGATGGCGATATCGATGGCGCGGCGCCCGTCGGGCAGGCTGGCATTGCGGATGACTAGGTCCATGCGGACACTCCTTCGGTTGACTACGGTACCTGGTGCTTCCAGTGCATTGTCATCTTATTTCCTCAAGGATGCTGCAGTGCACGAATATACTCACTGGCAAAAGCGTAGCCATAGATTCCATGACAACGCTTTGCGCACGCGCAAACTTTCTGCAAATGCTGCCAGGCGCATGAATACAGCCAGCCCGTGGCAAACATGCGGCGCACGCCCTTGAGAAAATAGCTTTCAACTAACTCGAATCACCGCTAGAATATTCATATTGCGTTGCATCATAAAAAGTCCATGATCAGCTTTTAGCGCGCTACCCACTTTACAAAACGCGGCCAACTCTGGTTTTCGGGATTTTGCAGAGCGTTTTGCCAGCATTTTAATCCGTACAAAGGAGTAAATATGTTTCCGCTTCCTGAACAATTTTCCAGCGCCGCCAAGTCGCAACTGGAAAACCAGCTGCAAATCTTCAGCACCCTCACCAGCAAAGTCTTTGAAAGCGCCGAGAAAATCATCGCCCTGAACTTGAACGCAGGCAAGGCCGCCCTGTCGCACACGGCGGAAACGGCGCAGCACCTGCTGGAAACGCAGGATCCGCGCGACTTCTTCAGCTACAGCACCAGCCAGGCCCAGCCGAACATCGAAAGCGTGCTGGCCTACAGCCGCCAGCTGTTCGGCATCGCCTCGAGCACCCAGGCTGAATTGCTGGCCTCGGCCAAGGCCCGCCTCGATGCGGTCGCCCCTGCCATCGCTCCCGCGCCTGCAGCAGCCAAGCCCGCGCTGGCCGCCGTACCTGCGCCTGCAGCGGCACCTGCCCCCGTTGCCGCCAAGCCTGCAGACGTGGTCAAGCCTGCCGCCAAGGCAGCGCCAGCCCCCGCACCAGTCGCCGCGCCGGCAGCCAAACCGGAAGCGGCGCCTGCCAAGGTTGCCGAGAAGATTGCCGACAAGCCTGCCGTGAAAGCGGTCGAAGCCAAGCCGGCAGCCAAGCCTGAAGCGGTCAAGCCCGCACCGGCGCCCGTCGCCGCGCCAGCGAAAGCCGCCGCGCCAGCACCGGCCAAGCCGGCCGCGAAACCATTTCCTACGAGCAACCCGGCCACCAAGCCGGCCAGCGCCGCCGGCAAGACCGTGGCCAAGGCCGCCGTGAAGCACGCCCCTGCGCCAGCCGCCAAGCCGGCAGCCAAGGTTGCGCCCAAGGGCACGCCATCGAAACAGCTCGACATGCTGGGTGGCAAAGGCAGCGGTCGCAAGTAAGCCTCGCGCACGGCACTGATGCAGCAAAACAACGGGCTACGGCCCGTTTTTTGCGTGCCCGCCCACAGCGCGCTTTTCCGCCTTGTTGTATCCTACGCGTACTTTCCGTCCGCGTGCCCGTCCTTCCGCCCCGCGACACCCCATTATTCAAAACAAAAGGTAACCATGAGTTTATCGAGGCTCATCGCCGGCTTCGTGCGTCAGCATTGGCCGGCGTATGCCGCCGCTGCCGTCATGCTGACAGGCGTGGCAACACTGACCGTCTGGATCCCGCGCCGCGTGGGCGCCATCATCGACGCCCTGGCCGCACACCGCATGACGGCGGCCGAACTGTGGCTTGAGCTGCTGACCCTGCTCGCCGTGGGCGTCGTCATTTACTTCCTGCGCGTGGGCTGGCGCATCACCCTGTTCAAGGCCGCCTACCAGCTGGGTGTGATGCTGCGCACGCGCTTCTACACGCGCATGTCGCAGCAAGGCGCGTCGTTTTACCAGAACCAGCGCACGGGTGACCTGATGGCGCTGGCGACGAACGACATCGACGCCATCGAAATGGCCGCCGGCGAAGCCATGCTGGCCGGCTTCGACGGCACCCTGACCCTGCTAATGGTGCTGGGCATCATGCTGCTGGGCGTGGACTGGCGCCTGGCCTGCATCGCCCTCCTGCCCTTCCCGCTGATGGGACTGGCCTTCTGGCGCATCTCCAGCCATATCCACACGGCGTCGACGGATTCGCTGAAACGCTTTTCCGCGCTGAACGACCATGTGCAGGAATCGCTGTCGGGCGTGCGCACCCTGCGCGCGCTGGGCCTGGAAGAGCGCAGCAGCAAGCAGTTTTCCACCCTGGCCGGCCACGCGGCCAACGCCAGCCTGACGGCGCAGCGCTGGGAAGCGGCGTACGAGCCGGCCGTCGGCCTGACCCTGACGGCCGCCACGGCGCTGACCCTGGGCCTGGGCGGCTACCTCGTGTGGCAAGACCAGCTGACCATCGGCGCGCTGACGAGCTTTTCCATGTACCTGGGCCAGCTGATCTGGCCCATGTTCGCCGCCGGCTGGGTGCTCTCGCTGATCGAACGGGGCCGCGCCGCCTGGCAGCGCCTGCAGCCGATGCTCGATGCGCCGCTGGCCATCGACGACCATGGCACTATTGATACGCTGACGCCCGGCCCCCTGCAATTGCAGGACATCGGCTTTGCGTACACAGGCCAGACGGCGCCCGCGCTGTCCGGCATCTCGCTGCGCCTGCAGCCGGGCCAGACCCTGGGCCTGGTGGGCCCCACGGGCAGCGGCAAATCGACCCTGCTGCGCGTGCTGCTGCGCCAGGTCACGCCGCAATCGGGCACGGCCACGTGGAATGGCCAGCCGCTCGACGCCTACACCCTGCATGCGCTGCGCGCTGCCATCAGCTGGGTGCCGCAGGAATCGTTCCTGTTTTCCGCCACCATCGCCGACAATATCGCCCTGGCCCGTCCCGGCGCCACGCGCGAGGAAGTGGAACGGGCGGCGCGGCTGGCCGACATCCATGCGGACATCTTGCAATTTCCCGACGGCTATCAGACCCACGTGGGCGAAAAGGGCATCACCCTGTCCGGCGGCCAGCGCCAGCGCGTGGCGATCGCCCGCGCCCTGCTGGCCGACAACGGCTTGCTGCTGCTCGACGATGCGCTGTCCGCCGTCGACACGGGCACGGAAACGCGCATCCTGCAGCACCTGGAAGAATTGCGCGCGCGCCGCCCCGAGCGCAGCGCCATCATCGCCAGCCACCGCCTGAGCGCCGTCGTCAACGCCGACCTGATTTTGGTCCTGCGCGACGGCCACGTGACGGAAACGGGCAACCACGACGCGCTGATGCAGCGCGACGGCTGGTATGCCAGCCAGTGGCGCTATCAACAACTGGAGGCCAGCCTCGATGCCATCTAAGAACGACCACGCCACCACCGCCACGCAATCCGTGCGCCGCCAGGCCGCGCAAGCCATCGGCCTGCTGCGCCGCGCCGCCGCGCCCGACCTGCGCCACCTGTACTGGGCCACGTTCTGGCTGATCCTCGCCGCCGCGCTGGAAGTGACGGGGCCGATCCTGGGCAAGGCCCTGATCGACCAACATCTGCTGCCGCGCAACCTGGACTGGACGCGCATGTCGCTGCTGCTGGGCGGCTGCCTGCTGACGGGCTGGGTCGCTTCCGGCCTGCGCTACCTGCAGCTGGTACGCCTGTCCGGCCTGGCCATGCGCTCGGTGCAGCGCCTGCGCGAAACCGTGTACCAGCACGTGCTGCGCCTGCCGATGAGTTTTTTCGACCGCGCCATCACGGGCCAGCTGGTCAGCCGCGTCACCAACGACACGGAAGCCGTGAAATCGCTGTACGTGCAAGTGCTGTTCGTCATCCTCGACAGCTCCATCGTGCTGGTCGGCACCATGGCCGCCATGGCCTTCCTCGACTGGCGGCTGATGCTGATCGTGCTGGCCCTGCTGCCGGCCGTGCTGGTCATCGTCTTCCTGTACCAGCGCTGGAGCGCGCCGGCCGTCACGCGCGCGCGCGCCCTGCGCAGCGAAATCAACGGGCAGATCGCCGAATCGATCGGCGGCATGAGCGTGCTGCAGGCGAATAACGCGGAAAAGCGCTTCGGCGCGCGCTTCACGGGCATCAACCAGGACCACTACACGGCGCGCATGCAGGAATTGCGCGCCAACGCCTGGCTGCTGCGCCCCGCGCTCGACATGCTCAACATCGTGCTGCTGGCCGTCGTCATCTTCAGCTTCGGCCGGCGCGAGATGGGCGCTGTGGAAGTGGGCGTGCTGTACGCATTCATCAGCTACATCGCGCGCGTGATCGAACCCTTGATCCAGATCACCATGCAGTTCAGTCAATTGCAGCAATCTGTGGTGGCGACGGCGCGCGTCTCGGCCCTGCTGGACGAAGCGCAGGCGCTCGAACACGCGCAGGGAAGGGAAACACCAGCCCTGCGGCAAACGAAAGCGGGCGTCGACCTGCCCGCCGTGGACATTTCCCGCCTGACGTTCGCCTACGTGGAAAACCAGCCCGTGCTGCACGACCTGTCGTTGACCATCCCGCAAGGCGCTTTCTTCGGCATCGTCGGCCACACGGGCAGCGGCAAGTCGACCCTGCTCTCCTTGCTGCTGCGCTTTTACCCCGTCACACAGGGCAGCATCGCCATCAACGGCGTCGCCCTCGACAGCATCGACAACGAGCATTTCCGCGCCGACGTGGGCCTGGTGCCGCAAGACCCCTTCCTGCTGGCCGCCTCGGCGCGCGAAAACATCGACATGGGCCGCGGCTACACGCAGCAGCAGATCGAGACGGCAGCGCGCGCCGCGCATGCGCACGACTTCATCGCCGCGCTGGAACACGGCTACGACACGCCGCTGGGCGAAGGCGGCTCGCGCCTGTCGTCCGGGCAGAAGCAGCTGATCGCCATTGCCCGCGCGCTGGCCGGCCAGCCGCGCATCTTGCTGCTGGACGAAGCGACGTCGCGCATCGATAGCCAGACGGAGCAGATCGTGCAGCTGGCCCTCAATGAATTGCGCGGCAAGGTGACCATCATCGCCATCGCCCACCGCCTGTCGACCATCCGCGAAGCCGACCGGATCATCGTCCTGAATCACGGCCGCATCACGGAAGCGGGGCCGCACGACGCCCTGATGCAGATCGAAGGCGGCCTGTACCAGCGCCTGTACCTGCTGCAGCAGCTGGCGCAGTAAGGGGCATTGTCAATGCCTGCCGTGTGCACTTTCGCAAATTTCTGCGCACCGCATGATATTTCTTGATTGCAACAGAATATAATCTGTTCAAGACAGGTGGTCATTGCGGGAGCGGGACGTTGGCAGGCAGACAGAGACGGGCATCATGGCGAAAGGCGCATTGGCTGCTGGTACTGGCCTGCCTGCTGCCGCCCGCCGTCCATGCCCAGTCCGGCAACCTGGAGCAGCAGATTGCCGCCGTGCGCGAGGATGGCCGCTTCGTGCCCGCGCGCGCCCTGCAGCGCCTGCAAGAGGTGGAAACGCAGGCGCGCAGCGCCCCCCTGCCCGTGCGCGCGGAATTCCTGACCCAGCTGAGCACCGTCCGCATGCGCCTGGGGCAGAACGATCTCGCCATGCAGCTGGCCGAAGAGCTGATCGCCTACGCCCGCGCCAACAAGAACGACGTGGCGCTGGCGAAAGGCGTGCTCTGCAAGGCCTACATCACGTTTGCCCTGAACGAACGCCGCGCCTCGCACCTGCTGGCCTTCGAAGCGGAACGCATCGCCAACCGCACGGACGACCTGCCCGTGCGCGTGCAGGCGACCATCAGCGCGGGCCAGTCGTGGGCCGAGGAAGGCAATTTCCCGTTTGCGCTGGCCAAGCTGCAGGCGGCCGTCGACCTGGCACGCCAGAGCAACTCCCCCACCAGCCTGGCCGCCGCCCTGAATGCCCTCACCCTGCTGTACACGCAGATGCGCGAATACGACAAGGGCTTCGCGGTGCTCGATGAATTGCTGGCCGTTTCCGGCACCCTGGCGTCGCCGGGCCGCATGGCGCAGGCGAAGAATACGGAATACGGGCTGGCGCTCGACGCGCAGCAGCCGCAGCGGGGCCAGCGCGCCCTGCTGGCGGCCCTGGCGCTGGAACGCCAGCTGGACGCGCGCGGCATGGTGGCCGTTACCCTCGTCAACCTGTCGGACAGCTACCTGAAGGAAGGCGACTACGCGCGCGCGCTGCGCTATGCGAATGAAGCCATCACGGCGGGGCGCCTGGTCAACAATGAACAGGTGGAGGCGACGGCGCGCCTGAACATCGGCCAGGCGCTGATCGGCCAGGGACGCCTGCAGGAAGGCAAGCAAAGCGTGGCCACGGGCCTGGCCTACTACGAACGCACGGCCAACCAGCCGGACATGCAGGCCGTGCTGCTGGAATACGGCACGGCGCTGGAAAAGGCGGGCGACCTGCGCGGCGCCGTGACGGCCTACCACCGCGAGCGGGGCATCTCGAACCAGTTGTTCGAGAAACAACGGCAAAAAGCCGTGTATGAGCTGCAAGAAAAGTATGAGGCGGAAAAGAAACAGCGCCAGATCGAGCTGCTGAGCCGCGAAAATCAGCTCAAGAGCACGGAAATCGACAACCGCCGCCTGCAGCAGCGCGTGTGGTGGCTGCTGGCGCTGGTACTGGCCATGGCGTCCGCCATCGTCGGTTTGCTGTACCGCAAGGTGCGCCACGCGAACGTGCAGCTGAAGGTGAAGAACCAGGAACTCAAGCGCCAGAGTTCGCGCGACCCGCTGACGGCCCTGTACAACCGCCGCCATTTCCAGGAATTCATGCGCAGCCATGCGGGCAAGCCGCAGCCGGCCTACGGCGGCGCCGATGTCGTGGGCGCGCTGTTCCTGCTCGATGTCGACCATTTCAAGCACATCAACGACCGTTACGGCCATGCCGCGGGCGACCTGGTGCTGACGACGATCGCCGAAACCTTGCACGACGTGTTGCGCGAAACGGACATGATCGTGCGCTGGGGCGGCGAGGAATTCCTCGCCTTCCTGCCGGCCGTCGCGCGCGACGGGCTCGACGATATCGCGCGGCGCATCCTCAACGGCATGGCGGCGCAGGTCATCCACTACCAGGGGCAGGCCATCCAGGTGCACGTCTCCGTGGGCTTTGCGCCCTATCCGCTGGCGCCGCTGGGACGCCCGCTCACGTGGGAACGCAGCGTCAACCTGATCGACATGGCGCTGTACCTGGCCAAGGCGCACGGGCGCAACCGGGCGTATGGCTTGCGCGGTTTTCAGCAGGTGGAAAGAACGACCCTGGAAGCGGTGGAACAAGACCTGGAACGCGCGTGGCGCGACGGCTTTGTCGATTTGAGCGTGGTGCTGGGGGGAACGGACGGGGGCGATACTGCCGCTGCAGGCGCTGCGACGCGGGGCAGCCAGGCTGGCGCCAGCGATGGCGTGACCGCAGCGGCCGTCACCTGACGACCGCTGCGGGGAGCGGACCGGCCGTGGCCGGCCCTGGCGATGTTATCGCGATGATTACTTGTGCGCGGCGTCCTGCATCTTTTCGCCCGCTTTTTCCACTTTCTTGCCGACGGCGTCGGCCGCTTCGCTCATTTTCTTGTCGGCGTCAGCGGCGACCTGGTCCATCTTGGCGCCCGTATCGGCAGCGGCCTGGCTCACGGCAGCGTCAGCCTTGGTAGCGGCGGCCTTGATGTCGGCTTCAGCCTTGGCAGCGGCCGCATCGATCTTCTGGCCAGCCTGTTCCGCAGGGCCTGCGGCGACATCGCTCTTCTTCTGGCAGGCAGCCAGTGCCACGACCATCATCCCGGCGGCGCATACGGTCATCCAATTTTTGCTTACTTTCATGATATTCCCTTTCATTGTTATCAAAAGACACAGATCAGTTCGCAATATACACCTGCCTAAAATTTTCTAGCGTGCGCTAACGCACATAAAAACACGCTTTTGTGGCGTAGTTGTAAGCAATGGTATCTTGATATTTTTTAGCCATGTTTTCCCTGCGCAGGATGGGGCGCCCGATAGCCATCCGTCAGGGTCTGCAGGAAGGCGATGACGTCGACGATCTCCGCGGCGCTCAGGGCGGGCGCCTGGCCCGGCTGGCGGTCGAACGGCGCTTCCACGTTCACGTTCGCTTCCATTCCCGGCGGCATATCGTTGTATTTTCGCACCTTGCCGTGCTTATCCTTTGGATACCATTTTTGCGGCGCCGTGTCGCGCTGCACGTAAAAACGCAGTACCTGTTCCAGGCTGGTAAAGCTGCCGTTGTGGAAAAACACCTTGCGCAGGGCGACGTTGCGCAGGGACGGCGTCTTGAAGCTGCCGCAATATTCCTTGTGCTGCGTCAAGTCGGTGCGGTCCGGGCCGCACAGTCCCAGGTCAAAGAACGCCGGGTCCGCATTGACTGGCAGCTTGCCGTTGCGCGGCACGCCGATATTGATCAAGCCGTAATCCGTAAATTGCGGGAAGGCGCCGCCGGCACTCACCTGGCTGATATGGCAGGAGGCGCAATTGCCCTTGCGTTCATCGTTGAACAGGGCCAGGCCGCGCGCTTCCTGCGGGCTCAGGACGGCCTGCTTGCGCAGCACGGCGTCGTACTTGCTCGTGTAGGGATAGAAGTCGGCCGGGCTTTCCTGGAACACTTCCAGCGACATCAGCGCCCAGCGCAGCGCCTGGCTCGGTTGCTCGAAAATATCCGCGCCATACGTCTGGCGGAACTGCGCCGCCAGCGGACCGGCCCGCAGCTTGGCGACGACGGCGGCCCCGTCGCGGTTGCCCATCTCGCGCGGCGACAGCAACGGCGCCAGCGCCTGCTCATGGCCGGACTGGGCACGGCCATCCCAGTTGCGCCCGCCCGTGGGACCCGCGTCGACGCTGTCGTCGCCATCGTCGTCGTGATAGTGCTCGCTGAAGGCGGGCGCCGTCTGCAGGTAGCGCAGCGAGGGCGCCGCGCGCGTGCCCGCATCCTTCAATTCCGGGCCGCCCAGCTGCACCGCCAGCCCGTTCGGCGGACCGTACGCATGCTCGGGACTGTGGCAGCTGGCGCACGCCAGCTTGCCCGACACGGACAGGCCGGGCTCGAAAAACATGGCGCGGCCCATGGCCGTCATAGCCGCCACCGATGGCTGGCGCTTCAGGCTCGGCGCGTAAGCCGCGGCCAGGTAGGCGGGCGCGGGGGCGGCCTGGGCTTCCGGCGGCGGCGGGGGCTGGCAGGCGGACAGCATGCAAAGGGCAAGCAGCAGAGGGGGTATCGTTTTCATCATGGGCTGGCAGCGTAGCAACGGCATGTGACAGCTGCGTGACAAAACCCCGCAAAACCTCATGTATCAAGTTCGTACATTACGTCATGTAACAGGCGCTGACATGTCACGCAGCTGACATATTGCCTGCCTAGCATGCGACGTTTTCCACCCAGAAGGCATGAACATGAACTTGCACGCAAAACCCTCCCTGCGGCCCCTGCCGTTGTTACTGTCGCTGGGCCTGGCCGCCTGCGGCAGCGACTATGCGATCACACCCGGCACCCAAGGCCAGGTGATCGGCAGCTACTATGAAAACGCCCAGGTGTGCCTGGAAAGCGCCACCGCCAAGCTGACGTGCGACAACGCCTCCGCCGCCGTGCGCACGGCCGCCGACGGCAGCTACACCCTCGATGGCCAGGGCGCCGTGCTGGTGACCATCGGCACGGACGCCATCCGCCATGAAGCCATCGGCGACGCCGGCAGCAAGGTGACGCAAAAACTGCTGCTGCGCGCTCCCGCCGGGCACAGCGCGTTTGTGAGCGCCCTGTCGACGGAACTGGCGCAAGTCATGGATGGCAACGGCGGCGACTTTGCGGCCGCCAGCAGCAAGCTGGCCGCGCGCCTGGGCGTGTCGGAAGCGGGCCTGGCGTCCGACTTCAACAAGGCCAGCGGCGACGAGCTGGCGAAACTGAAGGCGGAAAACGCCAGCGTGACGGCCTTGATCGCCAGCGCCAGCGCACAAGCGGCGCCCGCCGATGCGCTGGCCGCCCTGAACGGCGCCCTGGCGCTGAACAATATCCAGACCATCGTCGTCATCTACGCGGAAAACCGCGGCTTCGACAATCTGTACGGCCTGTTCCCGGGCGCGAACGGCGTGCCGGGCGTCAATCCCACGTCGACCTCCGCCTACGTGGCGCAGAAAGACTACGACGGCAGCACCCTGCCCGTGCTGCCGCCCACCTGGGGCGGCATGACGGCAGCCGGCCAGAGCACCGTCATCACCCAGGCGCAATCGGCCAACCTGCCGAACAAGCCGTTCCAGATCGACGACGCCGCCAGCCCCCTGTACCTGCCGCAATCGGTGATCACGCGCGACCTGGTGCACCGCTTCTACAACAACCAGATGCAGATCAACGGCGGCGCCAACGACAAGTTTACGGCCTATTCCGATGCGGGTGGTTTGAGCATGGGCTATTACGACGGCAGCAAGATGCAGCTGTGGGACATCGCCAGGCAATATGCGCTGGCCGACAACCTGTTCATCGGCGCCTTCGGCGGTTCCTTCCTCACGCACCAGTACCTGATCTGCGCCTGCGCCCCCACTTACCCGAACGCCGACACTTCGGTGGCCAAGGGTTCGATCGCCAAGATCGACGTCGATGCCAAGGGCAACTTCCTGCGCCTGACGCCGTCCGCCACGGCGCCGGGCACCGTCCTGAACGGCGCGCCCGCGTATGCCAACGACGGCGCGCTGACGCCGGCCGACAGCACGGGCATGTTCTATGCCGTCAACACCATGCAGCCGCCATTCCAGCCCAGCAGCAACGCGCCGGCGTCCGGCGACAGCAGCAAGCTGTATGCGGACACGGGCAAGGCCTCCACCCTGCCGCAGCAGACGCAGACGAATATCGGTGATTTGCTTTCAGGCAAGAACATCGACTGGGCCTGGTATGCGGGCGCCTGGAAAGACACGACGGCCCTGGCCACGGCCAGCGTGCGCGCCGGCAGCTTCCCGAATCCGCCGAACTTCCAGTTCCACCACCAGCCGTTCAATTACTTTGCGAATATGGACCCCGTGAAGGCGCCCGCCTACCGCGCCGCCCACCTGCGCGACTTCGACAGCCAGTTCCTCAGCGACGCGGGCGCCGGCAAGCTGCCGCCCGTGACCTTCTACAAGCCGCAGGGCAACTTGAACCAGCACGCGGGCTATGCCAGCGTGGCCGACGGCGACGCGCACATCGCCAGCGTCATCGCCCAGTTGAAGAAAAGTCCGCAGTGGAAGAACATGCTGGTCATCGTCACCTACGATGAAAACGGCGGCTTTTACGATCACGCGGCGCCGCCGAAGGGCGACCGCTGGGGTCCCGGCACGCGCGTGCCCGCCATCCTCGTCTCGCCCTACGTGAAAAAGGGTTTAGTTGATCATACGCAATACGATTCGGCTTCCATCCTGCGCGCCATCACGCACCGTTTTGCGTTGCCTGTGCTCGATGGCTTGAGCACGCGCGACAAGGCGCTGGTGGCCAACGGCGGCAAGCCGATGGGCGACTTCAGCGCGGCGCTGGCGCTGGTGCCGCAAGAGTAATCGCTCTCGCCGACAAGCGCGACGCCCGCACGGCCTGGCCGCGGCGAGCGTTTGACAGCCTAGCGCTACTGGCCCGGCACCGCATCGAGCAGCGAACGCTCGAGCAATTGCGACAACGCCGTGCGCAGCGTCTGCGTGCGCGCCGCCAGTTCCGGCCGTTTGTAGCGCTCGGCGGCGATCAGGCTGTTTTCCAGGCAAACCCGGTCCGAACGCGCCAGGCAGGCGTCGGCCAGGTCGAGCTGGGCGCTGGCCAGCGCCACTTTCACCTTGGCATCGAGTTCCAGGGTGTCGGGATCGTCGCCCCAGCGTTTCACGTAGGCGGCCAGGCGCGTGGCGGCCAGATCCGGCTTGCCTTCATCGAGGGCCTGGCTGACGCTGTCCTGCAGCGCCGTCCACGCCTGTGCCCGCTGCTGTTGCCTGTCGCAGGCGGCGGCGGACTTGGTAATGCTTGCCTGCAAACGTTTCAGGTGCGCGGCGGGCGCCTTGGCGCTTTTCAGCACGGCCAGCGCGCTGCGCGCCCCGTCCAGGTCGCACTGCGCCGCCAGCGCCGTGGCGGCCTCGACCTGTTCCGCCACGCTGGCCGGCTTGTCGGCGGGCTTGTTGAAGAACCAGATGCCGGTCAATACCACTGCCGCCGCGATCCACGTGCGCAAGCGCACGGGCGGGCGCGGTGGCGGCACCGAACCCTTGACAGCCGGTTTCGCGGGCGGCGCCTTGGCCGGCGCGGCAGGTGCGGCAGGCGCTGGCGGGACGGGCTTGGGCGCGGGTGCGGACTGCGGCGCGGGCTGCGGCATTGGAGCAGGCGCAGGCGTGGGAGGCGCGACGGGCACGGGCGGCGGCATGCGCGGCACCGGCGGCGCCACGGCTTTCTCCAGGACAGGCGCTTGAGCTATCTGGCGCGCGCCGCAAAACGGGCAATGCGCCACGCGCAGCGGCAAGGTCCGGCCGCAAGCGGCGTTGATGCAAACGTCATTCACTGTTTCAAGCACATTCCAACCTTTTCCTGGAGTCATTCCACTGCGTTCTGCCGCAATATTACCTTACGCAAGCACGGCAACGGCGCAACGGCGCCGTGTTTCATGGCCTTGATACCGATCAAAAAGCATCCGCCGCAGCGGTCTAAGCTACCAGCAGCGGCCAAGGACAAGGAGAACGCCATGCCAGCCCACCTGATCATCGAAGACGGCCAGCCCTGGTGGTGGGACAGCGCGGATATCTGGGGCGTGCCGGGCAATGATCCGAATGGCCCGCCCGGCGCCCCCATCGCCGGCACCAGCAATTACCTGTGGGGCCGCGTGCACAACACGGGCAACAGCGCCTCGAACGGCGTGCGCGTGGACTTTTACTGGGCCGACCCTTCCGGCCAGATCGCCGTCGGCGCCGCCACGCAGATCGGCTCCGCGTTTGCCGACTTGCCGCCGGGCGCCACGCAGGAAGTGCTGTGCCTGGTTCCCTGGGTCCCCGTCATCGTCAATGGCGGCCACGAATGCCTGCTGGCCGTGGCCCACGGCGCGGGCGACATCAACCCGCTGCCCGATCCCCTGCCCAACGGCTTTCCCTTCCAGCCCACCTTGCACGAGCAGATTGCCCAGCGCAATGTCACCGTGGTGCTGGCGGCAAGGCGCGCGCAATCGCTGGCCATCGCGGTGGCGGCCCTGCCCCGCACAACGAAAAAAGTGGAATTGCAGATTGAGCAGGGCGGCGAGCTGCCGGAACACCTGCTGGCCACCCTGGGACTCGAGCGCTGGCAGCCGGCCAGGGACGCCCGCCTGATAGCGGGCCTGGCGCGCACGCCCCACTGCAATGGCGATGCGCCCGGCGAGCAAAAGCTGGCGCTGGAAGTGCCGCGCGGCCAGGCGCAGGCCGTGTACCTGAGCGTGCGCGCCGAAGCCTTGCCGCCGCGCCAGTATGCGCTGCTGCGCGTACTCGAAACCCAGGAAGGCAAGCTCATGGGCGGCATCACGTATATCGTCACCGACCTCGAGAAAGAGCAAGCGCAAGACCAGCAAAGCCCCGAGGAGCAAGCATCATGAGCGCTACCCCCCTGCAGGTGCTGACGCGGCCGTTCGCGATCGAGCCCGTCACCAACATCATGCTGCCCGATGGCATCTTCGACAATGCCATCTATGGCTTGCGCATCGCCGCCCACGTCACCAATATGTCCAGCAGCGCCCTGAACAATGTCACCGTGTACCTGGAAAGCGTGGGCGACCCCGGCATCGTGCCCGTGGCGCGCACCTTCTTCTTTGCCAGCATCCCGGCCGGCGCGGCCATGCTGGTGATGTGGGATGCCGATTTCCAGCATGCGGCGCCCGGCAAGAGACTCGTCAGCTTCGTCGCCAAGGCGGACGGCTACCTGCCGCACCGCTCGATCCAGCAAATCTTCGTCTCGCAGACGCGCTTCGACAGCGCCACCAACACGTACACGTGCACGGTCGAGGAAGGCACCCTGGAACTGTCCAAGCCGCAAGGCCACCTGCCGGGCAAGCGCTGGGGCAGCACGGGTACAGATGGGAAAGGTGGGGCAAATGCGTGCCGCTGCCCGCCCGGCCTGGGGCCCATCGTGCCGACCGGCATGACCCTCGTCTGGACGCCGAACCCCGCCTATGCGGGCACGCATGGCGAGCTGCCGTTTTCCGACCCGTGGTGGAAGATACTCGCCATCATCATCGCCATCATCGCCGCCCTGGTGGCCATCATTTCGGCCGCGCTCGGTTCCGGCAAGGCCAGCTTCAGCGTGGGCGGTCCGTTCGAGGAAACCGATCCCAGCGTCGACTGCTGCTCGCTGGAAGGGGCCGGCTCGGGCCAGCCCGAATTCACGGTGGCGGGCGTGGCCTCGGCCATCGCCTCGGGCGCCATCGCCGTCGCCTGCTCCGATATCGCGGACCCGTTCTGGCGTGGCCAGGAAGCAACACCACCGGCCGCCGGCGAACTGACCCTGGCCGAGCGCGTGGTGGCGAAATGGGTGTTGCCGGAAGCGCCGAACGCGGGCCTGCCCTACACGGCCGACATCAGCTGGGAGTACGAGCGCTTCACCACGGGCGCCACCTACCAGCATGCCGTGAGCGAAACGCAGGTCAACATCCACCTGGCGGGGCCCGTGGAAACGGATACGCCCGCCGTCGTGCAAGCCTACGAACCGCTGTGGCTGCGCGCCAGCTTCAAGCGCGACAATGGCAATGTGTTCCGCGGTACAGAGCTGTATGCCTTCGTGCTGTTCCAGGCGCCGCAGGGACTGTATTTCGTCGAATCGCTGACCGATGACGGCCTGGGCTTCGATCCGGGCGCCAACGATGGCGTCTACGCAGGCAGCCTGGACTTGAAGCGCGCTTACCGCACCTTGCTGCAATATGATCAAAAGGTCTACGGCACCTGGCGCGTCTTCGTTTTCGCCCAGGACGTCAACCTGACCAAGCCCGGCACGCCGCCCGAAATCGCCGCCCAGCACATCGGCGGCATGTTCGTCGCCAGCGCCATCGAAATCACCTTCGACGACACCCTGCCCTGCCCGCTCAAGGCGCAGGCGAATATCGTCGTGGTGTAGTGATAAGCGAGGTCAGGCGTAGGTCGCGCAGGTCGGATTAGCGCCAGCGGCGCCATTGGATACTCATGCGCGCAGACCAGGAGCCGCTGAGAAAATGCGCAGGGCCAGGTGCCGCCCCGAAGACAGTACTTCAGTACAGCGAGGTAAATGCAGGGCAGGCAACAACGCCGAGGGCGTTGTATCAGCCGCTCTTAAACTTTAACGCTTTCAGGTTTCGCTATCACCGTGCGCGGAATGATATCCGTTGCCGGGCAAGTCTCCATCGCATCCGAATACGCGAGCCAGCGCTGCAGGCTTTCCATGCGGCGGATGGTGATGCCCTTGCCATTGATATAACCGATCTGCTCGAAATTGGCGGGGCTGGTGGTCAGTTTCGACACGGTGGGCGCATTGTCGACCAGGCGGTCGTAGGCCTTGCGCGCCTTGTGTTCCCACTTGGCCAGCACGGGATCGTCAAAGCGGTTGCTTTCAAAATACACGGTGATGGTACGGTCGTGGTTGGCAAAGCCGACGATGGCCGCACCCTTGCGTATGGTCAACAGGACATCTTCCTTGACGCCCGTGACGGGAACGAAGACGGCGGCGCGCCCATCCGTATCCGGC
The DNA here is from genome assembly GCF_023703445.1 of Janthinobacterium kumbetense. NCBI lineage: Bacteria > Pseudomonadati > Pseudomonadota > Betaproteobacteria > Burkholderiales > Oxalobacteraceae > Janthinobacterium > Janthinobacterium kumbetense. Next base: position 94,779 of record NZ_JAMQGR010000006.1, on the reverse strand, counting down.
CGCTCCATGGGAATATCTTGTCCGATTATGCTCATCACTTCACACTCTTCATCATCGCCTGTTGGCTTGTTGTCCCTGCATCACTGGAAGCGAGCCGCCGTGCGCATGCGTTTGCCGCTGCGCCGGGCCACTCCCAGGCTCGCTGCCATGCCCTGCAATACCATTTATCAAATAATACATTGCCGGAAAGCACTACACAAGTAATCAGGGGCGCGGCAGCCGCCTGCCCTCCGCCGGATGGGGAATGGTGTGGCCAGTGGCAATCACCTTATAATGCTGCGATTACTTCACGTCCCCCACCTCCGCACCATGACGCTTCCCGAGAATGACACCAGCCGGCTCGACGCCATCAGCGCCGCCGCCACCGAAGTGGCCGCGCAAAACGTGGCCGACCTGCTGGCCATGGCCATCTGCCACCGCCCCGACGAACCGGCCCTGATCGTCTGCGACAAGCGCAGCTGGCTCAATGTCGTGCTGACGGAAGCGTATCGCCAGGCCTTGCCGGACGCCGCCTTCATCGATTTCGACGACGTCACGCCCGACGCCGTGCTGGCCGCGTTTGCCGAACTGCCTTCCGGCAGCCTCGTCGTGCTGATCCAGTCGACCAGCTTCCGCCTGGAAGCGTTCCGCATCCGCATCGAGCTGTTCAAGCGGGGGCTGAAGGTCATCGAACACGTGCACCTGTCGCGCATGCCCGGCGTGCAGGGCTTGCATTACATCGCCTCGCTGGCCTACGACCCCGCCTATTACCGCGGCGTGGGCCATGCGCTCAAGGCGCGCATCGACGGCGCCCGTCACGGCATGGTCGACAGCGGCGGCGAGCAGCTGGTCTTCGCTTCCCCGTTCGAATCGGCCAAGCTCAATATCGGCGACTACAGCGGCATGAACAATATCGGCGGCCAGTTCCCCCTGGGCGAAGTGTTTACGGAAGCGCAGGACCTGGAAGCCGTCAATGGCCGCGTGCGCATCTTTGTTTTCGGCGACACACACTTCATGGTCAACCGCCCCGACACGCCGATCACCCTGATCATCGAAAAGGGGCGCGTGACGGGCACGGAAAACGCCACGCCGGAATTTACCGCCATGCTGGAGATCATCCGCGCGCACGAAGGCGAAGTGTGGGTGCGCGAACTGGGCTTCGGCATGAACCGCGCCTTTTCGCGCGAGCAGCTGGTCAACGACATCGGCACGTATGAACGCATGTGCGGCATCCATCTGTCGCTGGGCGCCAAGCACGGCGTCTACGCCAAGCCGCAATTCAAGCGCAAGGATGCGCGCTACCACGTCGATATCTTCGCCGTCACGCAAGCCGTTTATCTGGACGACGAGCGCGTGTACGCGGATGGCGCGTGGACGGTGGAACCCGTCGCACTCAATTGAGCCTCAGCTGAAAAATCCTGCCGCCGCCAGCTCGCGGTCCCACGGCGGCACGGGCTGGTATTCGGCCACCAGGAAATCGATCAGCGCGCGTACCTTGGGCGAGGGCTGGCGGCTGGCAGGATACAGGGCGCTCAAGTGATTCAGGGGCAGCTCCCAGCCGGACAGCACGGGTACCAGGCTGCCATCGAGCAGGTTGCGCCAGGCGAGGAACGTGGTGCTGTAGACGATGCCGAGTCCCCGCTGCGCCGCCTGGTGCAGCACCAGGCCATTGTTCGCCGTAAAACCCGCCTGCACGCGCACACTCACCGCTTCTTGCCGGTCTCCCTCGCCGCGCTGGAAATGCCAGTTCGTGCCATCCGTCAGGTGGCTGAAATGCAGGCACTGGTGCTTCAATAGCTCTTGCGGCGTCTGCGGCACGCCCCATTGCGCCAGGTAGGCGGGACTGGCGCACAGCACGGCGCGGCACGGCGCCAGCGGACGCATGGCCAGAGCACTGCTGTCCGGGATGCCGCCCACGCGTATCGTCAAGTCAAAACCGTGGCGTATGGGGTCGAGCAGCGCATCGTCGACAAACAATTCGGCCTGCACCTGGGGGTGCAGCAAACTGAAACGGGCGACGGCGTCGGCCAGCCACGCGCTGCCGAAACTCGATGGCGCCTGGATGCGCAGCGGCCCGGCCAGCTCCGCCCCGGCTCCCGCCTGCGCCACGTGCGCCACCATGCGCGCCGCTTCCTGCGCCTGGCTGACGGTGGCCATGCACGGTGCCAGGTAGGCGCGGCCCGCGTCCGTCAGGCTCACTTCGCGCGTGGAGCGGTGCAGCAGGCGCGCATGCAGGCGTTCTTCCAGCTGCATGATGGTCTTGCTGACCATGGCGCGCGTCAGTCCCAGGCGCTGCCCGGCCACCGTAAAGCTGCGCTGGCGCGCCACTTCGACAAAGATTTCCATCGCTTTTAGTTGATCCATGTCAAAGATTGTCTTCGCTTTGGCGACAATCTGTCAACCGCAGGGCGATTGTTTGCCGCCTTCGCCCATCCTACAATGGCGCTTTCCATTGACCTCCGGAGCCGCCGCCATGCTAACGATCGAACAACAAGAACAATACCAACGCGACGGCTACATCATCCTGCCCGATTTCAAGGGCGCCGATGAAATCGCCGCCTTGCGCGCGCGCGCCGAGCAGATTGTCAACGAATTCGATCCCAGCGTCAGCCAGTCCATCTTCACCACGCGCGACCAGGCGAAGAACACCAACGATTATTTTCTCGCTTCCGACAACACCATCCGCTGCTTCTTCGAGGAAGAGGCGTTTGGACCGGACGGCCAGCTGAAGCAGGCCAAATCCCTGTCGATCAACAAGATCGGCCACGCCATGCATGACCTGGACCCCGTCTTCCGCAGCTTTTCGGCCGACCCGAAGCTGGCAGCAGTGGCGCGCGACCTGGGCCTGGCGGATGCGCAGGTGTGGCAATCGATGTACATTTTCAAGCAGCCCGGCATCGGCGGCGAAGTGCGCTGGCACCAGGACGCCACGTATTTCGCGACCACGCCCATCAGCGTGACCACCTTCTGGTTCGCGCTGGAAGACGCCACCCTGGACAACGGCTGCCTGTGGGCGGAACCGGGCGGCCACCGCGGCCCGCTGCGCGAACGCTTCATCCGTAACGGCGACCAGGTGCGCGTGGAAAAACTCGACGCCACGCCATGGCCCGACGACAGCACGGCCGTCCCGCTCGAAGTCAAGGCCGGCGCCCTCGTCTGCTTCCATGGCTTGCTGCCCCATTACAGCGCGCCGAACCGCTCGCCCGTCTCGCGCCACGCCTACACCCTGCACGCCACCGACGGCCAGACGGAATACGCGGCCCACAACTGGATCCAGCGCGACGACGCCTTCCCCGTGCGGGGCTTCGTCTGATGCGCATCGACATCTTTGCCGCCCACTGGGGCAATAATGACCTGCCGCCCGACGTCTTCATCGACAAGGTACTGGCGGCCGGCTTCGACGGCATCGAAATGTCGCTGCCGCTGGACGTCGCCCTGCGCGAAGAGTGGACGGGGCGCATCGCCAAGGCGGGACTGCAGTTGATCGCCGCGCAGTGGGAAACCGTGTTCCACAGCGACTTCGATCTGCACCGCGCCGCCCTGGCCGAACTGCTGGAAAACGCCTGTTTGGCGCGCCCCGTGCTGGTCAACACCCATACGGGCAAGGATTTCTATACGCCGGCGCAAAACGCGCAGCTGCTCGACCTGGCCGCCGCCATCTCGGAAAAGCACAGCGTGCCCATCGTGCACGAAATCCACCGCAGCCGCTTCAGCGGCCATCCGATGCTGCTGCTGCCGTATCTGCAGCAGTATCCCGAGCTGCCCTTGACGGCCGACCTGTCGCACTGGTGCTGCGCCTGCGAATCGCTGCTGGAAGACCAGCCGCAGACCCTGGCGCAGGTGCTGCCGCTGGTGCGCCACGTGCATGCGCGCGTGGGCCATGCGCAAGGGCCGCAGGTCGCCGACTTCCGCGCACCGGAAGCGAAACCGGCACTCGACGCCCACCTGGCCTGGTGGGATGCCATCGTCGCCCTGCGCCGCGCGGCCGGTGCCGAGCGCATGACGTTCACGCCGGAATTCGGCCCCGCGCCGTACACGCAAACGCTGCCCTGGACGCAGCAGCCCGTGAGCGACGCATGGGAACAGAACGTCGCCATGCTCGATCTGCTGCGCACGCGCTACGCCGGCTAAGCGTCCGCGTCCCGGCGCCGGATCGCTAGGTCCGGCGCCGCGCATTGCAATTAGGTAGCGCGCTATATATACTGTGCCCATGGATACCACCCCCGCCCCCAATCCCTTGCACCAGGTGCCGCGCCTGGACAGCCAGCTGTGCTTTGCGCTGTACTCGACTTCGCTTGCCATGAACAAGCTGTACCGCAAGCTCCTGCGCAAGCTCGGTCTCACCTATTCGCAATACCTGGTGATGATGGTGTTGTGGGAACGCGACGGCCTGACGGTGTCGGAAGTGGGCGAGCGGCTGTTCCTCGACTCGGCCACCCTGACGCCCCTGCTCAAGCGCATGGAGCAATCGGGCCTGTTGACGCGCACGCGCGCTGCCAGCGACGAGCGGCAAGTCATCATTTCCCTCACGGAACAGGGCGACCAGCTGCGCCATGAAGCAGCCTTGCTGCCCGAAGCCATCCTGACGGCCAGCCACTGCAGCGTGGAACAGGTTGTGGACATGAAACAACAGCTGAACCAATTGCGCGACAGCCTGATGAAAAGTGAGTAAAGGCGCCGCTTTTCCGAGCAAAATCAGGTAAAGCATCCCCCTGACAGCGCCAGGCAAAAGCTGGCGTGAAATCCGCCTTTCTTTATTACAAATCGATACATGGATGGCCCCGCCCTGCGTATAGAATAGTTGCCACTATTTCCTTACAACAACATCAGGGTGAATATGCGCATATCTTTCGGCTCCGTAGCCTCGTTGGCTCTGTGTTTTACCGTGTCGGCCTTCGCGGCCGAACCATTCGACGACAAGTTCCGCCAGCTCGAAGAGGTGCTGCCCACCCCGAATACCTACCGCACGGCCTCCGGCGCGCCGGGCCACGCCTACTGGCAGCAGCGCGCCGACTACACGATCCGCGCGACGCTGGACGAAGCCAGGCGCGAGATCGCCGGCAGCGGCACCATCACCTATCATAACCAGTCGCCCGACACCCTCGGCTACCTGTGGGTGCAGCTGGACCAGAATATCTACAAGCCCGATTCCGACGCGCGCCGCATGACCACGGCGCCCTCGCGCCAGGCGTGGGCCAAGACGACGGGCGAAGAGACCATGAAGTTCGAAGGCTTGCGCGGCATCCTCGCGCGCGGCGACTTCCAGGGCGGCTTCAATATCCGCCGCTTGACAGGCGCGGATGGCCAGCCTTTGAAATATGTAGTGAACCGCACCATGATGCGCATCGACTTGCCGCAGCCCTTGAAGCCGGGCCAGGATTTCGTCTTCCAGATCGACTGGGATTACCGCATCAACGAACAGAAGGTGCTGGGCGGGCGCGCCGGCTATGAAGTCTTCGACGACAAGAACGCCCTGTTCGAAGTGGCGCAGTGGTTCCCCCGCATGGCGGCCTATTACGATGCGGCCGGCTGGCAGCACAAACAGTTCCTCGGCTCCGGCGAATTCACGCTGGAATTCGGCGACTACGACGTGCAGCTGACGGTTCCTGCCGACCATATCGTCGCCTCCACGGGAGAGCTGCAAAACCCGCAGGACGTGCTGTCTTCCGCGCAGCGCGAGCGCCTGGAAAAGGCCCGCGGCAGCGACAAGCCCGTCGTCATCGTCACGCAGAAGGAAGCCGAGGCGGCCGAAAAAACAGTGAGCCGCGCGCAAAAGATGTGGCACTTCAAGGCGGCCAACGTGCGCGACTTCGCCTGGGCATCGAGCCGCAAGTTCATCTGGGATGCGCAGGGCTACAAGAAGGGCGGCAGCGATGTGATGGCCATGTCCTACTATCCGAAAGAGGGCAATCCCCTGTGGGAAAAGTACAGCACGCAAGCCATCGTGCACACGATTGAACAGTACAACAAGTACAGCATCGACTATCCGTATCCGACGGCCATCTCCGTCAACGGCCCCGTGGGCGGCATGGAGTATCCGATGATCTCGTTTAACGGCCCCCGTCCGGTGAAAGACAAGAAGACCGGCGAGCTGACCTACTCCAAGCGCACCAAATATGGCCTGATCGGCGTGATCATCCACGAAGTGGGCCACAACTACTACCCGATGATCATCAACTCGGACGAGCGCCAGTGGACGTGGATGGACGAAGGCCTCAACACCTTCGTGCAATACCTGGCGCAGCAGGCGTGGGAAGAAAACTACCCGGCTTCGCGCGGCGAACCGCGCGAGATCGTCGACTACATGCGTAGCCGCGACCAGGTGCCCATCATGACCAATTCCGAGTCCCTGCTGCAGTTCGGTAACAACGCCTACGCCAAGCCGGCGGCGGGCCTGAACATCCTGCGCGAAACCATCCTCGGGCGCGAACTGTTCGACTACGCCTTCAAGGAATATGCGCAGCGCTGGAAGTTCAAGCGTCCCACGCCCGCCGACTTTTTCCGCACCATGGAAGACGCCTCCGGCACGGACCTGGACTGGTTCTGGCGCGGCTGGTTCTATACGACCGACCCGGTCGACATCAGCATCGACGGCATCAGCGAATATGGCGTGAGTTCAAAGGATCCGGCAACGGAAAAAGCGTGGAAGAAGGCGCAAAAGGACGCCCAGCCGGAATCCGTCACGAGCCGCGCCAACAAGGGCATGCCGCGCCGGGTCGAGGCGCATCCGGAGCTGAAGGATTTCTACAACCAGCACGACGATTTCACGGTGACCAACAAGGACCGCAACGCCTACGCCGAAACGCTGGCCGCCCTGGAACCGTGGGAAAAGGACTTGCTGAAACAGGGCAAGCACCTGTACCTGGTCGACCTGTCGAACGTGGGCGGCATGGTCATGCCGCTGATACTCGAAATCGAACTGAAAAGCGGCAAGAAGTACGTCGAGCGCGTGCCGGCCGAAGTGTGGCGCTACTCGCCGAAGAAAATCACCAAGGTCGTCATCACGGATGAACCGATGGTGGGCCTGGTGCAGGACCCGTACTGGGAAACGGCCGATATCGACACGAGCAACAACGCTTGGCCGAGAAAAATCACGCCGTCGCGCCTGGAACTGTTCAAGAGCGAGAAATCGCCCAAGGATAACCTGATGCGCGATTTTCATACGCCGCTGAAAGGCAAGAACGGCAGCTCGGCCAGGGGCGACGAGGCGTGAAGCGCTGGCGTCTGCTCGCTTGCGCCACGCTGGCCTGCGCCAGCATGGCGGCGGGTGCCCATAATTTTCATATGGGCATCGCCGATATCAGCTATAACGCGGCCAGCGGCAGCACCGAAGTGGTGCACACCTACACTGGCCACGACGTCGAGGCGCTGCTGACGAACCTGTACCAGCGCCAGTTCGACCTGGGCCAGGAAGACAGCGAAGCGGCGCTGCGCCGCTATGTCGAAAAACAGTTTTACCTCGTGGCGCCGGACGGCAAGCGCCTGCGCCTGAACTGGGTCGGCATGAAGGTCAATGCCGACAACGTGGTGATCTTCCAGGAGATCGAACGCACGCGCCTGCCCCCCGCCACGCGCATCCACAACCAGCTGCTGATCGACTTCCTGCCCAGCCAGCGCAATACCCTCAACGTGCAGGACAGCGGCGCCATCCAGACGCTGATTTTCGACCGCCAGAACACGGAACTGCCGATCCACTAAGCTCCGCCACTTCCAAAGACCCATGACGCCACGCCATCTTGCCTTTCTCCTCGCCGCCCTGTTTTCACCGGCCGCCGCCCACGCCGACGACATCTTCCAGCGCGTGCTGGTCGACGGTTCGCGCCTGAACCAGCTGGGCGTGGCCGATTCGGCCAACGCGGGCAGCGTCACGCAAAAGCAGCTCGATGCGCGCACCAGCTACCGGCCCGGCGAACTGCTGGAAGCCGTGCCGGGGCTGATCGTCAGCCAGCATAGCGGCGAAGGCAAGGCCAACCAGTTCTACCTGCGCGGCTTCAACCTCGATCACGGCACGGACTTGCGCACCACCGTCGACGAGATGCCCGTCAACCAGCGCAGCCATGGCCACGGACAGGGCTGGACGGACCTGAACTTCCTGATACCCGAACTGGCCATGCGCCTCGATTACAAGAAGGGACCGTATTCGGCGGCGCAAGGCGACTTTTCCTCGGCGGGGGCGGCGTCCGTCGTGTATGCGAACCGCCTGACGCAGGGCGTCGCCAGCGTGGGACTCGGACAAAACGGCTTTCGCCGGGCCCTGCTGGCCGATTCGCCCGATGCGGGCGACGGCAGCCTGCTGTACGCGCTCGAAGCACAACGTAACGATGGTCCGTTCACGCAGCCGGACCGCTACCGCAAGCTCAATGGCGTGCTGCGCTACAGCGAAGGCTATGCCAACAACGGCTTCAACGTCACGGCCATGGCGTATGACGCCAGCTGGAACGCCACCGACCAGATTCCGCTGCGCGCCGTGCAGGACGGCACGCTGGGCCGCTTCGACGCCATCGATGCCAGCGACGGCGGCAAGGCGCAGCGCTACAGCCTGTCGGGCGCCTGGCGCCAGACGACGGACGACGTGTCGTCCAGGGTCAGCGCGTATGTGATCGCCAACCGCCTGGCCCTGTTCTCGAATTTTACGTATGCGATGGACGATCCCGACAACGGCGACCAGTTCGCCCAGCCCGACCGGCGCGTGACGTCCGGCCTGGATGCCAGCCATACCTGGCACCGCCACACGGACAGGGGCAGCAGCGACACCACCATCGGCGTGCAGCTGCAGAACGACAATATCCACAACGGCTTGTACAACACGCGGCAGCGGCAGATCCTGTCAACCACGCGGCAAGACCACATCGTCGAGTCGAGCATCGGCGTGTATGGCGAAAACAGCACGCGCTGGTCGCGCTGGCTGCGCACCGTGGCCGGCCTGCGCGCGGACGCCTACCGCTTCGACGTACGCAGCGACCGCGCCGCCAATTCGGGCACGGCCAGCGACCATTTGTTCAGTCCCAGCCTGAGCGTGATCGCGGGACCGTGGCGCGATACGGAAGCGTATCTCAACATCGGCAATGGCTTTCACAGCAACGACGCGCGCGGCACGACGATCACCGTCGACCCGAAGACGGGCGAGGCGGCCGACAAGGTCACGCCTTTGGTGCGCTCGCGGGGGCTGGAACTGGGCTTGCGCAGCGCCGCCATCGCCGGCCTGCAAACCTCGCTGTCGCTGTACCGCCTGGACTTCGATTCCGAGCTGCTGTTCATCGGCGACGCGGGCGCCACCGAGGCGGGCCGCCCCAGCCGCCGCTACGGCGTGGAGTTTTCCAGCTACTACAAGGCGGCCAGCTGGCTGTCGCTGGACCTGGACCTGGCATATGCACGGGCGCGCTCGCGCGGCAGCGACCCGGCGGGCGACTTCATCCCCGGCGCCATCGAAGGCGTGGCCCAGCTGGCCATGACGGTGACGCCGCCGGGGCCGTGGTCGGGTTCCTTGCGCCTGCGCTACTTCGGCCCGCGCCCGCTGATTGAAGACAACAGCGTGCGCTCCGCGGCCAGCGTGGGCTTGAACGGGCGCATCGCCTATCAGATCGACAAGACCTTGCGCGTGGAAGTCGAAGGCTACAACCTGGCCAACCGGCGCGACTCGGCCATCGACTATTACTATGCCTCGCGCCTGCCCGGCGAAGCCCAGCCCGTCGACGATATCCACTTCCATCCGGTGGAATCGCGTTCGCTGCGCCTGACCCTGGTAAAGAATTTTTAACTCAACAAGAATAATTCCTATCGGACCTAACACAAGAGTTGCCGCGAAGTCGTAGAATGCCAGGCTGGATAAACTGAGACAGGCCGCATTGCGGCCGGCACCGCCATGAGCACTTCCGCACCGATCTTTACCGACCCTTCCCACGTCAAGGAAGCCTTGCGCGATGACGGCTATGCCGTCCTGCGCCCGCAGGACGTGGCCGCGCTGGCCGGCTGCCCGCTGGCCGCGCTGCGCGCGCTGGAAGGGAGCTGGAATACCCTGCCGCTGGACAATTACCTGAAGGATGGCGGCCGCTATCGCCGCCGGCGCCACTCGTGTTTCGTGCAGGATGGCGAGCGCCTGACGCAGACGGCGCACCGTCCGCACTGGCAACCGGTGGAATACAACGCCCTGCACGGCGGCATGCACCGCCTGTTCGAACCGGTCGAAGCGGCTATCGTTGCGCAAGCGGCCTGGCAGCAGCTGATCCGCGCGCTGGGCAACGCCTGCTCGCAGGTCAAGGGCAGCCAGCCGTGGTTCATCGAGGCGCACCAGTTCCGCATCGATACGACCGATGGCATCGGCCGCCCCACGCCGGAAGGTGCGCACCGCGACGGCGTCGATTTCGTCGCCGTGCTGCTGATCGGGCGCGAACAGGTCAAGGGCGGCGAGACGCGCATCTTCGAGGCCAATGGCCCCAACGGCAAGCGCTTTACCCTGACCGAGCCGTGGTCGCTGCTGCTGCTCGACGATGCGTCTGTCATCCACGAATCGACGCCGATCCAGCCAATCGGCGAACATGGCCACCGCGATACGCTCGTGCTGACCTATCGCGCAGGTCAGTTCCAGGGCGAAAACTGACAAGCGGCCACAGCATTCCCTGTGGCCAAAATAGTTACTTGGAAGTTACTTTTGCAGACCTAAATCCGATATAGTCATACGATGTCGATATTGCGCGCTCACCGCGCCCAGCATCACCACACTGAAATTCTAGGAGAGGTCTGTGGACTCCAACAACCAAATCAAGCCTGACGAAATCGAGATCCTGATCGTCGAGGATAGCCCGACCCAGGCGGAGCGCTTGCGCCGCCTGATCCAGTCCCTGCACTATAACGCGCGCGTGGCGGCCAATGGCCAGCTGGCCCTGGCCGCCATCCGCGAGCGCAAGCCGCACCTGGTGCTGTCCGACATCGTCATGCCTGAAATGAATGGCTACGACCTGTGCCGCGCCATCAAGTCCGATCCGACCTTGCGCGACATTCCCGTGATCCTCGTCACCTCGCTCAACGATCCGAAGGACATCATCCGCGGCATCGAGTGCGGCGCGGACAATTTCATCCGCAAGCCCTACGCGGAAGACTACCTGCTCAACCGCATCAGCCACATGCTGATGAACCAGAAGCTGCGCAAGAACCAGAATGTGGAAATCGGCATCGCCCTGTACCTGGGCGACCAGAAGCATTTCATCAATGCGGAACGCCAGCAAATCCTCGACCTGCTGATCTCCACGTATGAACAGGCGGTGCAGGTCAACGGCGAACTGCAGGCGCGCGAACGCCAGGTAATCGAACTGAACATGCGCCTGGCGCACCATGCGGCCGAACTGGAAACCATCAACCGCGAAATCGCCCTGAAAAACCTGGAGCTGGCCGAGGCGAGCCGCATGAAGTCCGCCTTCATCGCGAACATGTCGCACGAACTGCGCACGCCGCTCAACGCCATCATCGGCTTCACAGGCGCGCTGCTGATGAAACTGCCCGGCCCCCTGACATCCGACCAGGACAAGCAGCTGAACACCATCCGCGCCAGCGCGCGTCATCTGCTCTCGCTGATCAACGACATCCTCGACGTGGCCAAGATCGAAGCGGGCAAGCTGACCCTGTCGATCGAACCCGTGCACTGCCAGGAACTGATGGCCGACGTGGCCGACACCCTGCGCCCCCTGGCCCAGCAAAAGGGCCTGGCGCTGGAAATGGCGCTGGGAGAAGCAGGCCAGCCGCCCGCCATCATCGACACGGACCGCCGCGCATTGACGCAAATCCTCATCAACTTGCTCAACAACGCCATCAAGTTCACGGAACAGGGCACGGTGCGCATCAGCCTTGCCCAGCGCGACGAGGACGGCGTTCTGGTGACGGAAATGAGCATCGCCGACAGCGGCGCCGGCATCAAGGAAGAAGACCAGGCCAAGCTGTTCCAGGCCTTCTCGCAGCTCGATTCCACCTCCACGCGCCACGTGGAAGGCGCGGGACTGGGCCTGTACCTGTGCCAGAACCTGGCCAACGCCATCGGCGGCGCCCTGTTTTTCAACAGCGACTACGGCTCCGGCAGCACGTTTACACTGGCCCTGCGCAGCAAGGCCTGAGTTTCTGTGCGCCGCAGCATGGAATGCTGACTTTTTACCATCCAGGAAAGATCGATACAGTATTTCTACGGTATTGCACCGCACCATTTTCAGCGCTATAGTAGAACTGTCTCCTCCAATTCGTTCTCCGAACATTGGATTACGCCCGCGAATACAACCGCGGGCTTTTTTTTGCCTGCGTTTTCCCTCATCTTCACCTTTCCTTAACTAAATCAAACGATTTAGTTATATCAATCGTTTGAGATATGTGATTAAATCTCCGGCATGATTGAAAAAAACGCCATCCCCACCTCCCACACCGACGAAGGGCGCAAGCCCCGTTCCGACGGCGAACAGTCGCGCGAGCGCCTGCTGCATAGCGCCATCCGCCTGTTTGCCGAGCAGGGCTACGCCAAGACGTCCACGCGCGAACTGGCGCAGGCGGCCGGCACGAACGCCGCAGCCATCAGCTACTATTTTGGCGACAAGGCGGGCCTGTACCGCGCCGCCTTCGCCCAGCAGTCGGCCAACCCGCAAGACAATATCGCCCTGTACGAACAACCGCATTTCACCTTGCGCCAAAGCCTGGAAGGCTTTTATGCGCAGCTGCTCGCCCCCATGCAGCAGGGCGAGATCGCGCGCGACTGCATGCGCCTGTGGTGCCGCGAGATGCTCGAACCGACGGGCCTGTGGGCGCGCGAAATCGACCAGAATATCCGCCCCGAACACGAGGCGCTCACGCGCGTGCTGGCGCGCCACCTGGGCGCACCCGACGACAGCGACGATATGCACCGCCTGGCCTTTTCCATCGCTTCGCTGGCCCTGCAGCACATGGTGGGCGCCGAGGTGCTGCAAACCTTGCGCCCGCAACTACTGGAATCGCCGCAGGCCATCGACACTTGGCTGGCGCGCATGAGCGACTACGCGCTGGCCATGGCCGACGTGGAGCGCCAGCGCCTGGCCATTCCTCCCTCTACCCCTACCGCTCAACGACAAGCAGAAGGACCAGCATGACGACTATTCGATGCACCGTTCAACGTGTCCTGGCCGCCAGCATCGTACTGGCGCTGGGCGGTTGCGCCCTGCAGGGGCCGCCCGCAGCGGTGGCCGCCAGCGCACCCGTGCAGTGGCAGGTGCCACTGCCGCATAACGGCAAGCTGACGGACCTGGCCAGCTGGTGGCAGGGCCAGGGTGACAGCCTGCTGGTGGAATTGATCACCGACGCGCAGCAGGTCAGCCCCACCATCGCCGCCGCCCGCACGCGCATCGTGCAGGCGCGCGCGGACAGAGTCGCCAGCGGCGCCGCGCTGGCGCCCACGCTCGATGCGACGGGCAGCGTGGTGCGCACCAGCCAGCAATCGGCCCAGCCCAGCGGCACCACCTCGCAGGCCGCGCTGCAGGCGTCATGGGAAATCGACGTCTTTGGCGCCAACCGCACCACGCGCGATGCGGCGCAGGAGCGCTACGACAGCGCGCGCGCGGGCTGGCATGAGGCCCGCGTCTCGGTGGCCGCCGAAGTGGCAAACCAGTATTACGCCTTGCGCACCTGCCAGCAATTGCAAGCCGTGTCCGAACAGGATGCCGTCTCGCGCCGCGACTCGGCACGCCTGACGGAGCTGAGCGCCGGCGCCGGCTTCCAGCCGCCCGCCAACGCCGCCCTGGCCCGCGCCAGCGCCGCCGAAGGCGCCAGCCGCGCCATCGAACAGCGCGCCGCCTGTGACGTGAATGTCAAGGCGCTGGTGGCCCTGTCGGCCATACCGGAAGCGTCGCTGCGCGAGAAGCTGGCGGCCAGCCCGGCCATCCTGCCCTCGCCCGTGGCGATTGCGGAGCTGCCGGCGCAAACCCTGGGCCAACGTCCCGACATCTACAGCGCCGAACGCGAAGTGGCGGCCGCCAGCTTTGAAGTGCGCGGTGCGCAAGCGCAGCGCTACCCGCGCCTGAGCCTTTCCGGCTCCATCGGCAAGGGCAATATCCGCGCCGGCGGCACCAGCATCACGGCCAGCACCTGGAGCATCGGCCCGCTGGCCGTCAGCCTGCCCATTTTCGACGGCGGCACCCGCCGCGCCCAGGTCGATGCGGCCACGGCGCGCTACGACGAAGCCGTGGTGAAGTACCGTGCCGGCGTGCGCCAGGCCGTGCGCGAAGTGGAAGAAGCGCTGGTCAACCTGGCCAGCACGGACGCGCGCAGCGGCCACGCGAAAACGGCGCTGGAAGGCTACCGCGTGTCGTTTGTCGCCACCGAGGACCGCTACAAGAATGGCCTGGCCAGCCTGATCGAACTGGAAGACGCGCGCCGCACGCGCCTGGCCGCCGAAAACACCGTGGTCAACCTCGAGCGCGAACGCAGCGCCGCCTGGGTAGCGCTGTACCGCGCCGCCGGCGGCGGCTGGAACAGCAGCAGCGCCATCGCCAACAACGCCCCCTGACGGATACGACAACATGAAAAAAATGACCTTGAAACCGATGACGCTCGCGCTGGCCGCCCTCTTTATGGTGCTGGGCGCCGGCGTGGCCGTGTACGCCCCTTCCTCCACGGCGGCCGACGACGCCAAGGATAAGAACGCGGCGCAAAAACCGGCGCTCACCGTCACCACGGCCAAGCCGCAGACGGCCAGCCTACCCATCAAACTGAAGGCCAACGGCAACGTGGCCGCCTGGCAGGAAGCCGTCATCGGCAGCGAATCGAACGGCTTGCGCCTCACAGAGGTGCGCGTGAATGTCGGCGACGTGGTGCGCGCCGGCCAGGTGCTGGCCGTGTTCTCGAACGACACGGTCAATGCCGACGTGGCGCAGGCGAAGGCCGCCGTGCTGGAAGCGGAAGCGAATGCGGCAGAAGCCGCCGCGAACGCGCAGCGCGCCCGTTCACTGCAAAGCACGGGCGCCATCAGCGCACAGCAAATCAGCCAGTACCTGACGGCCGAACAGACGGCCAACGCGCGCATCGCGTCCGCCAAGGCGCAGCTGGCGTCGCAGCAGCTGCGCCTGAAATACACGCAGGTGGTGGCGCCCGACAGCGGCATCATTTCCTCGCGCTCGGCCACCGTCGGCTCCGTCGTGGGCGCCGGCACGGAACTGTTCCGCATGATCCGCCAGGGCCGCCTCGAATGGCGCGCCGAAGTGACGGCCACCGAGCTGCTGAACCTGAAAGCGGGCACCCTGGCGCAGGTCAAGGCTGCCAACGGCAGCGTCCTGACCGGCAAGGTGCGCATGATCGCCCCTACCGTCGACCCGCAGACGCGTTCGGCCCTCGTATACGTCGACCTGCCGGCCAGCACCGGCAACAATGCACCGTTCAAGGCCGGCATGTACGCCAGCGGCGAATTCGAACTGGGTAACTCGGGCGCGCTGACGGTGCCGCAGCAGGCGATCGCCGTGCGCGATGGCTTCAGTTATGTCTTCCGCCTGAATGCCGACCAGCGCGTCAGCCAGATCAAGGTGCAGGCCGGACGGCGCCTGAGCGACCGCATCGAGATTTTAGGCGGCATCACGGCCGACACCACCATCGTCGTCAGCGGCGCAGGCTTCCTCAATGACGGCGACCTGGTGCGGAATGTTCAAAACCCGGTGGCAACCCCGGTCGCAGCAGCTGCCAAGCCGGCCGCAGCGAAAAAGTAAGGAAAAACCATGAATTTTTCCTCCCTCTCGATCAAGAATCCGATCCCGGCCATCATGCTGTTCGTGCTGCTGACCCTGGCCGGGCTGCTGGCCTACAAGGCCAATCCGGTGCAGGATTTCCCCGATATCGAACTGCCCATCGTCACCGTCAGCGCGGTGCTGCCCGGCGCCGCTCCAGCCCAGCTGGAAACCGAAGTGGCGCGCAAGATCGAAGATTCCGTCGCCACCCTGCAAGGCGTGAAAAACATCTACACCAAGGTGCTCGACGGCGTCGTCACGGTGACCGTCGAATTCATCCTGGAAAAGCAGATCGCCGAAGCCGTCAACGATGTGCGCGACGCCGTCGCCCGCGTCAAGGCGGACATGCCGGCCGAGCTGCGCGACCCCACCGTCACCAAGGCGTCCACGGCCGGGCGCGTGGTGCTGACCTTTATCGCCACGGCGAAGCCGGGCGTCGACAACCCGCTCGATTCTCCCGTCCTGTCCTGGTTCGTCGACAACACGGTGGCCAAGCGCCTCCTGACCGTGCCCGGCGTGGGCGCCGTCACCCGCGTGGGCGGCGTCTACCGCGAGATCCAGGTGGAACTCGACGAGGCGCGCATGGCCGCCTTGAAAGTGTCGGCCCTCGACGTCTCGCGCCAGCTGCGCCTGGTGCAGCGCGAAGCGCCCGGCGGGCGGGGCGACATCAGCGGCGCCGAGCAGTCGGTGCGCACCATCGCCACCGTGAAAACGGCCGATGAACTGTCGCGCGTGGAAGTGCCGCTGCCGGACGGGCGCCACGTGCGCCTGGACCAGGTGGCCACCGTGCGCGACACGGTCGCCGAACCGCGCGCACTGGCCGAGCAGGATGGCAAAACGGTCGTCGCCTTTGAAGTGTTCCGCACCAAGGGTGCCAGCGAAGTGGCCGTCGCCAAGGGCGCGCGCGACGCCATCGCCGACCTGCAGAAGGAAAACCCGAATGTAGTGCTGCAGCAGTCGATCGACAATGCCTTCCCCGTCGAGGAAAACTTCGACGGCTCGATGGAGCTGCTGTACGAAGGCGCGCTGCTGGCCGTGCTGGTGGTGTGGTGGTTCCTGCGCGACTGGCGCGCCACCCTGGTGGCCGCCGCCGCCCTGCCCCTGTCCGTGATGCCAGCCTTCCTCGGCATCTACTGGTTCGGCTACACGCTCAACACCGTCACCCTGCTGTCGCTGGCGCTGGTCGTCGGAGTGCTGGTCGACGACGCCATCGTCGAAATCGAAAACATCGAGCGCCATCTGCGTATGGGCAAGTCGCCCATGGAAGCGGCCATGGAAGCGGCCGACGAAATCGGCATGGCGGTGATCGCCACCACCTTCGCGCTGGTGGCCGTGTTCCTGCCGACGGCCTTCATGAGCGGCATTCCCGGCCTGTTCTTCAAGCAGTTCGGCTGGACGGCCGTGCTGGCTGTGCTGGCCTCGCTGGTGGTGGCGCGCCTGCTTACGCCAATGATGGCAGCCTACATATTGAAACCGCTGCCGCACAAGGAAGAACAGGATGGCTGGCTGATGACGCGCTACCTGCGCGTCATGCGCTGGTGCCTGAACCACCGCGGCACCACGGCCATCGCCGCTGCCCTGTTCTTTGTCGGCGCCATCGCCCTCGTGCCCCTGCTGCCGACGGGCTTCGTGCCGGCCGCCGACCGCGCGCAGACGCAGATCAACCTGGAACTGCCGCCCGGCTCCACCCTGGGCGAAACGCAGGCCGTGGCGGCCCTGGCGCGCGATGCGGCCATGCGCACGCCAGGCATCCAGGGCGTCTTCAGTTCGATTGGCGGCGGCTCCAGCGGCGACGCCTTCGCTCCCGGCGCGGCTGCCGAGGCACGCCGGGCCGTGCTGACCCTGACCACCGTGCACCGCACGGAGCGCAAGGAATCGATGGCGGGCCTGGAAACGCAGCTGCGCCACAAGCTCGATGCGATACCCGGTGCGCGCTTCACAGTAGGGCCGCCCGACACGGGCGTCAAGATGCAGCTGGTGCTGCGCTCGGAAGACCCCGTGGCGCTGATGGCGGCGGCGCAAAAGGTCGAGCGCGAGCTGCGCGGCCTGAAAGGCATCGGCAACGTCAATTCCAGCGCTTCGCTGGTGCGCCCGGAAATCATCGTACGCCCTGATTTTGCCAAGGCGGCCGACCTGGGCGTGACGGCGGCAGCCATCGGCGAGACGGTGCGCGTGGCCACGGCCGGCGACTACGATACGGACCTGACGAAAATGAACCTGCCCGAGCGGCAGGTGCCGATTCGCGTCAAGCTGCCCAACAGCGTGCGCGCCGACCTGGCCGCCATCGAACGCCTGACGGTGCCCGGAAAAAATGGTCCGGTGCGCCTGGCGAACGTGGCCAGCGTGACGATGGAAAGCGGCCCGGCGCAGATCGACCGCTTGAACCGCAGCCGCAACGTGACCCTCGACGTGGAACTCGGTTCGCGCACCCTGGGCGAACTGAACGAAGAAGCGCGCGCGCTGCCGTCGATGAAGAATCTGCCGCCGTCCGTGAAGATCGCCGAACTGGGCGACGCACAGGAAATGGCATCGCTGTTCGCCAGCTTCGGCCTGGCCATGCTGATCGGCGTGTTGTGCATCTACTGCGTGCTGGTGCTGCTGTTCAAGGACTTCATGCAGCCGGTGACCATCCTGGCGGCGCTGCCGCTGTCGATCGGCGGCGCCTTCGTGGCCCTCCTGATCACGGGCAGCGCCCTGTCGATGCCATCGATGATCGGCCTGATCATGCTGATGGGGATCGTCACCAAGAACTCGATCCTGCTGGTCGACTATGCGATCCTGGCGCGCCAGGCCGGCATGAACCGCTTCGATGCGCTGGTCGACGCCTGCCACAAGCGCAGCCGCCCCATCCTGATGACGACGATCGCCATGGGTGCCGGCATGATGCCGCTGGCGCTGGGCTGGGGCGCCGACCCCAGCTTCCGTTCGCCCATGGCCATTACCGTCATCGGCGGCCTGATCACGTCGACTTTATTGAGCCTGCTGGTGGTGCCGGCCGTGTTCACCTACATCGACGACCTGGAGCACCTGCTCAAGCGCGGCATGGCCAGACTGCGCCGCCAGAAGGCGCCGCTGCGGCGCGATGACAAGGTGGCGCTGGAAAAATAAGCGCCGCCACCGTTTGCAAAATCGCCCCCTGCGGGCAAGGAAGCGAAGGACCGGCCGCCAGGCCGCGCTCCCTCGCTTCCATCTATCTGGCATACTGCGCCCATTCTCCATGAACGCAATCTGCCCTGCTTATGAATTACCGCACCCCGCTCGTCCTGCTACTGGTATCCGCACTGCTCGGCGCCTGCTCGGACAAGACCGCCCCCGCCAGCGCCGACCCGGCGGCTGACGTGGCAGCAGATGTCCCTGCCGCCGCAGCCGACACGGCATCGACCGAACACGTGCCGCCGCCGGCCGCCACCGCGCCCAGAACAGAGGCAATGAACACGCCGCAAGCGCGCGAGCTCGAAGTGGGCATGATGCGCGCCGTCTTCGGCAAGGACTACCGCAGCGACAGCGACGATGCGCTGGCCGACCTGTCCGATCCTGACAACCATGTCGACAAACTCAGTTACGTGGTCAGCGCCATCAGCCACAAGCTGCTGCCCGATGGCCGTGCCATCCTGGTGGCGAATGCGGAAACGGCGAACACGGAAGGCACGGCCGAATCGGCGCATGCCTCGCCGGGACTGCTGAACGTGTTTTTCCTGGCGCCGAAGGGCCAGCCGGAAGACGGCCAGTGGCAAGTCGTGAAACGCCTGGAAAACATCGCCACCCTCGGCTCCTCAGGGCAGCTGGGCGAAGTGCACTGGGTCATGCTGGGTGCGAACAAGCCGGGACTGGCGATACGCCATGGCTACACGGGCCAGGGTTACACCATCACGCAGCTGGCCCTGTTTGAAATCGGCGATGGCAAGGTGACGGCGATCGATGGCGGCATCGACCTGTATTCGGACAATATGGGCGCCTGCGGGCCTGACACGGACGAGTGCTGGATGGTCGACGGCAAGTGGCGCTTCGCTCCCGCGCGCAATGGCGGCGCCTACGACGATCTGCTGATCGATTTCAAGGGCGCCTCAGAGAAGATCAAGCCGGGCGTCACGATCAAGCCGGATCAGGACCCGCCGCGCATCGCCACGCCCTTGAACGGCCACGCGCGCTATGGCTTCGATGGCAAGGGCTACAAGCTAATCGAGGGCAAGAACACGGTGCCTGGCGTCTGAGCCAGGCACCGGTGGTAAAAAATCAGCGGCGCGCCGCCTCCAGGCGCGCCAGCAGCGGCGCATACATGGCACGCGTATGGCTGCTCCAGCGAGCCATGGCGTTGTCGATATCGAGCAGTAGGCGTTCCGACAGCACCTTGTCGCCCTGCTGCAACGCCCAGATCGCGCACTCGGCGCGGCACTCGAAACTGTTGTAGCGCGCCAGCGCATCGTCGAATTCCGCCTTCGCCTCCGGCTGGCGCCCGCTTTGCGCCAGCGCGCGCGCCGTCAGCAGGGACACCATCTCGGGACGGAAATGGATATCCGTGCGACGGATGAACTCCAGGTGCGTCAAGGCCTCGGCGCCGCGCCCGCATTCCAGGTAGGCGCGTGCCGCGCCCAACCGAATTTCCAGGTCCGAGGAAAACGCACCCTGCAGGCAGGCTTCATACGTCGATGCAGCTTCCTGCGCATCGCCCGCTTCCAGCTGCGCGCTGGCCAGGCGCATCTGGTTCTGCGCCGTCGGCGTGTACTCGAAAGCGGCTTTCGCCTCGCGCAATTCCCGGTTCGGATCGAGCACCTGCACGGCCACCGAAGCCACCTTGCGCGCGCCTTGCGGCAGGCGCGAATTGGGCAGGTAGATGGCGAAGAAATACACCACGCTGCCCAGCAGCGGGAACATGAATAAAATGAGCAGCCAGTACAGCTGCTGCCCGTTGCGCACCACGTGAATCGCAAAAAATACCGCGATCAGGATGTGGATGCCTATGCCAAAAATCGTCATGTTACAACCTCGTTCGTGACGGGAGCCGCTGGCACCATGCCGCCGCTTTCCCTGGCTCAATATTACACCGGCCACCACGGCAAGCCCGCCGGGGAGACACGCGAACGGCGAAAAAAAAGCAGGACAGCCGCGAGACCGTCCTGCTTCCCTGCTGCGCCTGTGCGCGTCAGAACGTGCTGATGGCGTTCAGGAACCAGCCCCGGCTGCGATATGACAGATCCGTCAAATCGTCCGAGAAGGTCGTGAAGTTGTAGCCGATGCCGATCTTGGCGTGCTTCGCCACATGCCGGTAGACGCCGACCAGGGCGCCGGCACGCGCATCGCCCGCCTCGCGCGCCTTCAGCCTGCGTCCCTCGATGAGCGCATCCCACTCCTTGACGATATGGAAGTCGGCGCGCAACACCAGCAATTCCGCGCGGCTGGAAAACCACTCGCCTTGCGTCTTCGACGCGCGCAACTGGCCCGTGCGCACGCCGAATTTCCCGCCCACCGACAGCCATGGCCGCACGTCATACGTCGTATCGACATTCAGGATATGGCTTTTCTGCGTATAGTCGAGCACCCCACCCGTGACGCCGTCAACCTGGCCTGGCGATGGCAGGTTATAAAAGTACGTGTACTTGAACAGGGTATTCCAGCGGTCGTTGTCGACCGGGCGATAGGCCGCCCCCGTCACCACTTCCGTGTAATCGCCATCGTAGAAGGCCCCCCGCGTGGAGCTGCTGCGCGACAGGTTGAACTTGCCCAGCAGGCGCCAATCGCGGTCCAGCTGGTAGCTCAGCGCATTACGCGTCAGCCACACCTTGCGGTGTTCGCTGTTCGCGTCCGTGACGCAGCCGCCGTCAGCCGGTATGGTGGCGCAACTGCCATCGACCGTCCCCAGCGACTTCGTGCGGTCCGTGCGGAACTCCAGCGCACTGGAAAACTTCAGCCGCTCGTAGGCATATGCCGCCGTCAGGCCGATGGCGTCGCGCTTCAAGTCGCCCGACAGGGGATTCGACAGCGTGCCCGTCTCGAACTTGATGCCCGTGGTCCAGCGCTCGGTAGGCGCCAGGTCCACGCCGAACGCGTGCGTCAGGCTTTGCGGCCCCGCGCCATTGCCCCAGCGGCTTTCCGCAAACAGGCCCGCCTTGTCGTTCAGGCGGTAGCGGCTGCCCGCCGTCAGCGTGGACTGGCGGCCGCTGTAGTTCACATCCGGCGTTTCCGTCTCCATGCGGTAGTTCAGGTAAACGCTGCTGCGCTCATCCATCTGCATGTTGCCGAACAGCTGGCCGCCCACGCCTCCGCTGCCGCCCGACGCTTCCGCCCCCAGGCGCAGGCGTTCGCTCACCTGGTAGGTGCCACCCAGTCCCGCGCGGTCATTCAGGGCGCGGTTGCCGCTGCGCGACAAGGTATGCTGCACGAAGCCGTACATATCCCACGGCGCGTACAGCAATCCTGCCACGCGCGCCGAGGCCAC
The DNA here is from genome assembly GCF_023703445.1 of Janthinobacterium kumbetense. Classification (NCBI taxonomy): domain Bacteria; kingdom Pseudomonadati; phylum Pseudomonadota; class Betaproteobacteria; order Burkholderiales; family Oxalobacteraceae; genus Janthinobacterium; species Janthinobacterium kumbetense. The sequence goes on along the minus strand of NZ_JAMQGR010000006.1, from coordinate 72,654 downwards.
GCCGGAAGCGAGCGTGGTGTCGGGGCCGTACTGCGGACCGCCAGCCATGCCCGCCTCGCGTCCCTGCGTCACGAGCTGGCCCGTGATGCCGCCTTCCAGTCCCTGCTGCGGCACGGCGTTCGACGCCGGTGTCCTTTCCAGCGCGCCATCCCGGGCTTGCTGGCCCTCCTGCAATGGCCGATAGTCGACGCGCAGCACGGCGTCGCTGCGCCCGCCATCCTGGCTCAGGATGGCGCTGGCATTGTCCCTGCCAGCCGCATTGTCGCGGCGGTCGTGCCGCAGGCCTGCCGACACGCCCCATTCCGCATCGAGCTTGTGGCGCAGCGCCGCTTCCACGGCGCGCGCATCCTGGCTGGTGGCCGTGCGGTCATCCACCTTCAACGACACTTCCGTGCGCTCGCTCAGCGGCACGGTCGCCGCCAGGCCCGTTTGCCGCACGGCCTCGCCGTTCAGGGTCTGCATGCCCGGTCCCGCGTAACCGGCTTCGCGGTCCTGCCAGTAGGCGGCGATGCGGCCGCGCGCCGCGCCGCCCAGGTCGGCCAGGTCCAGCGCGCCGTCGAAGCGCTTCGCGTTGGCGGGGCGTCCGCCCGCCGTCGTCTGGTTGAAATCGAAGCCGCCGCTCGATGAACTGAGCACGCTGCTGGCGTCGCCGCTGGAACGGGCTGCCTCGGCCTTGATCCAGGTGCCCGGCCTGTAGCGCAAGGTCAGGTCCAGTTCCTTGAGGGTCTGGTCCGAACCCTGTTCGCCCTGGTGGTAATTGCTGGCCCCGATGCGCACATGGTCATTGAACCAGTGGCTGGCGCGCACCCCCACCGAGGTGCCGGAAATGGCGCTCAGGCCCGGCACATACTCATACGTCGCCACCAGGTACACGGGGTTGCCGCTCAGGCTGGCGCTTTGCACCAGCGCGCCGCCATCGGCCACGGAGGACAGCGGCGAGCGCAAGGTCAGGCGTCCCTGCAGGTAGTTGATTTCATAATCCTGCGAAGGCGTCAGCTGGATGCGCTCGATCACCAGGCCCGAATCCTTGTCGCGCACTTCCACCCACAGGCGTTCCGAACCCTGCGTCAGGTCCAGATGGCGCAGATAGTATTGCGAACCGCCCGTGCCGCGAAATTCTTCGCGCGACTGCAAGGTGCCCGGCGAAGCGGCAAAGGCGTTGAGCGTGGTGGCCTTTTCGCCATGGCTGGTGCTGGCGGCGCCATTCCACAGCAGGTTCGCGCCATACAGGCCGCGGCTGTACTGGGCCAGTTCCGAGCCGCTCCAGGTGGTCTGAAAATTCCCCCACATGACAGACGAATCGCCTTTTTCCAGGCGCACGTAAAAACGCCCCTGGGTAGGCGCATCGTCGACGGTGGTGCTGTCGTCGCCGTACACGGGATAGTATTTGTCCGGATCGATGCGGCGCAGCAGGTAGTTCGGATCCTTGCTCTGGAAATTGTGAAACAAATCGCGCAGCGGCTGTTCCCGCGTGTCGGCGCTGGCCGTCAGCAGGTAGTCGCCCTTGATCTTGCCCTTCAAGTAAAACGCGCCGCGGCCGTCGGCCCAGGTCTCGTTCCTGTAGTGCTGCGTGTCGCCCGTGACCAGTTCCGCCGGCCCTTTCGTGCGGTCGCGGCCAATGGTCAGGTCGGCCAGCGCCACATAGAACCAGTCGCTGTCGGCGATGTTCAGGTTGCGGCGGAAGGTCATGCCAGCTCCGCTGCCATCCTTCACGGCCACTTCCACCGTATGCGGCCCAGGGCGCATGATCTGGCGCATGGCGAACTTGCCGCTGGCGTCGACCGGCACGACCATGCCCAGCGCCGTCACCTGCTGGCCAGGCTTGATCTTCTCGCCGCTGATGGTGACGCTGCCGCCCGATGCATCGATATTGCGCAAGATCAGGCTCGACTCGCCCCAGCCGGCCAACGCTTCGCCGCCGGCCTTCTTGCCCGGCGCTTCGGGCGGCGCCGCATCGAGCAGGCGCAGTGGCTGCAAACGCGTCTCGTCGAACTTGCCGCCTGCGTCGTAGACGCGCAGCAGGTAACCGATCTGCTCCGGCGCATCGGCCGGCGCCTGCCAGGCCGTCGCTTCGCCCATCGTCGCGGGCACGATGGCAAATGGCTGCTCCTGCGTGCTCTGTCCCTTGGCGAAGATGCGGATCTCGGCGCGCTGCTGGAAAAATGCATAATTGGTATAGGTGCCAAAACGCACGGGCGCGTGGCGCTGCGCATAAGGCGCCGCCAGCCAGACATTCAAGGCCGGCGCGACGTTCAGGGGGTCGTACTTGACCTGGATGTCGGAACGCTCCAGCGCCACGTCGACGCAGCGCTGGCGGTCCGCCTCCTGCTGCGGCGTATCGGTGTCCTGCACCACGCCGTCTATGCTGATGGAGAAGGCCGCATCGCGGTTGGCCACCTGGCTGGCAACGGCGCAATCGTCGACCTGCACCACCGTCTCGATGCGCTTCGGCGGTGCGGCGGCGACAGCCGGCAGTTCGACGGCTTCCTCGTACCAGGCACGGATTTCCGTGCGGCGGTTCTGCGCCATGCCTTGCGGCGTGGCGTTCGACGCGATCGCTTCGCTCTCGCCCTTGCCGCTGGCGGAAAATGCCGTTGCCGGCAAGTCCAGCGCGCGCATCAGATAGGCCGTGACGGCCAGCGCGCGCGCCTCCGACAGATGCTGGTTGGTCGGGAAAGTCGGCTTCAGCCAGGCGGCGATGCGCTGGTTGTCCGTATGCCCGATCACCTGCACGCGCACCTTCTGCTTGCCGCGCAAACGTGCGGCCAGCGCGTCAAGCCGGGCCGTGGCGGCCGGCAGCAGCACATCGCGGCCGGACTCGAAATTGGTGCCCGACAGCAGATCGTCAAAGGTCACGCTCTGCTGCGCCGGCGTGGCCGGCGGCACCGCTTCCAGGATCACGCGGCGCTCGGCGCGACTCAGGCCAGACGGCGCCAGGCCGCTGAAAGCGGGCGACTCCTGCTCGCCGCTCGAGGGCTGCTGCGCCCCCATGCTGTGGCTCCGGTCCAGCATTTTTCCCCGCAGCGCGTGCTCGTTTGCCGTTTGGGCATGCGCGCCCAGACAGACAAAGCCTATGCTGCCGAGCAAATACACGAGCCGCGTGGGGACCGGCCTGGCCGCCGCTTTGAAGGTGCCTTGATTGCTAACGTTCATGGTCATTTTCGGTTTCATTGTGCGCCCTCGATCTCGATGACGAGGGGATATTCGTTTTGCAGTGCCTGCCAGTGCGCCTGCATCTCGCTTTCGATCGCCTTGCTGCGGCGCTGCGCCAGCGCGGCATCGCCGCCAGCGGCATACGCGATGCGCAGTACCGACGGCTTGGCGCGCAGGCTGGCCACCAGTCCTTCGATGCGTCCGGCCCATTCCGGCTGCAAGGCCGTTTCGCCCGCGACGAATGCGGCGTCGCTCAGCTCAAGACGCACGACACGGTGGATGGTGGCGCCGAAGTTCAGCTTGACCACCTTGCCTCGGGTCAGGCGCACATCGCGCGGATTTTCCGTCGTGACGCGGTAGCCGCTCGGCAGGGTGCGGTCATCGAGCTTCATGACGAAGTTCGAGCCGCGGTCCGCATTCGGAATCGCCGGACAAGCCACGTGGAAGCGTCCTTCCGCATCCGTCGTCACCAGCAAGCCGCGCGCCGTCGCCATACGCACGCCGGCAATGCCCGCCTCGCCGTCATCCTGGTAGCCATTCGCGTTCCGGTCGTCGAACACCTTGCCGATGATGTCGGGACAATCGAAAGTGGCATCCGGCACCACGCGCACCGTGGCGGTAGCCAGGTTGGAAATACGCGTCTCGTCCGTCGCTGCCCAGGCCTGGTTGACGTATTCGCCATCGCCAACGCCGCTGCCCACCATCAGCATCAGCTTGTAGGTCTTCTTCTCCTTCGGCGCGAAACCGCTTTCCTTCCAGCGCAAGCCGCGGCCATCGACGACAGGTTCCGCCGGCACGCCATTGCGGGTCGCGCTGCCGACGCGGTACTTGAAGCCGGCCGGTATCAGGTCGCGCACCTCCATCGCGCCGAGGGTCGCCGCCTGCGGATTGCTGGCAGTGATCGTGTACGGCACCAGGTCGCCGCGCGTGACGTTCAGCATCGGCGTCGTCTTCGTCACCATGATGCTGTCGCTGCCCAGCGGGTCGAGCGGGATATGGTTGTTCAGGATCGGAGCCGAACCGCCATTCGTGATGACAAAGCTCAGGTAGTACTGCGTGGTCCTGGCGCCTCCGGCGATCAGTCCCGTGCAGTTGTTCGGATCGAGTTCCATCTTCGTCGACAATGCCGGCGCCAGCTCGCTGGCCTGGATAAAGGCCAGATCCGGCACCAGGCCCACCGTCAGTGGTCCCTTGCAGGCCGGCAGGCTGCCGGACGGCACCAGCAGGTAATTCGCCGGCGCCACCACGCTCAGCGTATACACGCCGCTGGGGAAGCCGTTCTGCAGCAGGAACTGGTACATGCCGTCGCTGCCCACGGTTTGCGTCTGCTCCGCAACACCACCGACTAGGTGCGTGGCGCTGTCAAAACCGGCAGGGCCGCTGATCGACACCACGGCGCCAGCCACCGGCTTGCGCGTCACGGAGTCGTACACCACGCCGGCCGGATCGAGCGGCAGATTCTGCTCGACGACACGGTCGCCGTCGCGCAAGGTCAGGTTGGTGATGCGGCTGCCGCCCGGCACCACCACGCCTTCGCCTCCCGTCGACACGGGCACATTCGGCATGTTGTTGCCATCCTTGAGGAAGGTGATCGCATAGCCGGAACCCGTCGGCAAGCCGCTCGCCTCGTAGCCGGGGCAATGCAGGTTGTCGAACTGGTAGAAGCCTTTCTCGTCCGTGATGGCGCGGCAGATCAATTTGCCTTCCTGGTGCAGCTCGGCCGTCCAGCCAGCCACGCCAGCCTGGCTGCCGTCGAGCGGACGCACACGGCTGCCGTCGTGGTTCAGCCATACGTAGCCGTTGATGATGGGCGGCTTCAATTGCGGGATGCCCTTCTCGCCGAACAGATAGCCGCGCATGTCGTCGCCCGCCGCCAGCCTGATGCCGGTGATCGTATCCTTGTTGCCCACGCCGACAGGCTTGCTGGCGTTGGCCGTGCCCACCGATCCTGGCAGCACCGCCGTCTTGCCGTCCACATAAGCGGCCGGCTGCGTTTCCGTCAGGGTGTAGCCGGCGGCGTCGCTGACCGGCACCGTGTCGAACAGATAGCTGCCGTCGGCGCCCGTCAGCACGTTCAGTTTGACCGGCTTGCCATCGACGGACGTGCCGCTCAGGACCACCGTCACGCCGGCAATGCCTGACTCGCCATCGTTGCGGATGCCGTCGTTATTCAGGTCGGCATACACCACGCCGCCGATCTTGCCCAGCATATGGCGTTCGCCAAACAGGTAGCCGCTCGCCTGCGTCGCCACCGGCAGCACGATGTCGCCGATCGTGTTGTGTTCCGGCGCCGCGCCGAAGCTGGCGTTGTTGACCTTGCCGCCGGCGCTGCCGGCCGTTTCGCGGCCGTCGAGATACACGGCAGGCTGGCTTTCCAGCAGGCTGTAGGTACCGGCAGGCAGGCCGTCGAAGCGGTAGCTGCCATCGCTTCCCGTCACCGCCGTACGGCTCAAGCCGTTCGCGCCGCGCACAGTGATTTCAATGTCGGCGATGCCCGCTTCCCCCGCGTCCATGGCGCCGTTGTCGTTCAGGTCGCGATACACGAAACCCCGCAACGACGACACCTGTTCGCGGAAATCATAGCCGCTGCCATTACCCTGCGGCGGCAGGACGATGCCACTGACGACATCCACCACGCCGGTACCGACCGGTTTGCCGTTGATGCTGCCGACAAAGGTACCCGTCGCACCCGGATAATTCCCCAGGCCGGCCGGTTGCGTTTCAGTGACCGTGTAGCCGGCAGGACCCGATGGATACAGGCCAGGGAAGGTGTAGCTGCCATCGGCGTCCGTGACGACGCTGACATTGACCGGCTTGCCGTGGCTGTCGATGCCGCTCAGCGTCAGACTCACGCCCGGCAAGCCTTCGCCCTTCTCGTAGCTGCTGCTGTCGTTCGCATCGCCGTACACGCGGCCGGAAATACTCGCCGCCTGCAGTTCGCCGAAGTCAAAACGCGTATGGCTCTTCGCCGCATCGAATGGAATGCGCGCGATCGTATTGGCCGTGCCGATGTCGCAGGCCGGATTGGCGCAGGCGGCGGCGCCGTCGATCAGGCCCTTGCGCTGGCGTCCGTCCAGATAGGCGGCCGGCTGCGTTTCCACCAGCGTATAGCCGGCCGCATTCGCGTGCGGCAGGTCACGCAAGCTGTAGCTGCCGTCGGCGGCCGTGATGGCCGTGCGGTTGACCGGCGTGACGCCATCGCGGGCGATGCCGGTCAGGGTGACGGTAACGCCGGCGATGCCCGCGGTTTCACCCGCATCGCGCACGCCATTGTCGTTCGCGTCGACGTAGACGGCGCCGCTGATGGCGCCCGTCTTCTCGCCGAAATCGTAACCCGTCAATTGCGCGCCCGGCGCCAGCGCGATGGCGCTGACCACGTTGGCCACGCTGGCATTGCCGCCGCCATTGCCGGCCGCCTGGCCCGCATCGGCGTAATTGACCGGCTGCGTTTGCGTCACGGCATAGGTACCGGCGAGCAGGCCGTCGAAATGGTAGGCGCCGTTGGCATCGGTCAGTACCGTCACGGGACCGCCTGCGCCCCCCGTCAGCGTCAAGGTCACGCCCACCAGCGGCGTGTCGCCGCTGCCGGCCGCGCCATTGCCGTCCACGTCGAGGTAGACCTTGCCGGCAATGCTGCCCGTCAGTTCGCCAAAATTGTAATCGCGCGCGCTGCCGCCGTTCGGCAGCACGATGCCGTTGAATTGGTCGAAACGGGGCGCACTGCCGCCGATGCGGCCTGTCGCGACGCCATTGACCGTACCCACGCTTTCCGCGCCATCGAGGTAGGCGGCAGGCTGGGTTTCAGCCACGGCATAGCCGTTGCCGTCGCTTTGCGGCAGGCCCGTGAAGCTGTAGCCGCCGTCGGCCGCCGTTTGCAGCGTGCACAAGGCAGGCACGATCACGCTGCAGACGTCGAAGCCGTCCGCCGTGGTGCCCGACAGCGTGACCGTCACGCCGGCGATGCCCGTCTCGCCCCCATCCTTGCGGCCGTTGCGGTTCGCATCGATATACACGTAACCGGACAGCGACTGCGCCACGCCGCCAGCCGCGCCTGGCGCCTGGCCGAAATGGTAGCCCGTCGCCGTGGCGCCGGGCAGCAGCACGATGGCGCCGGCAGTCCGGATCGCCGCACCGGGCACGCCCGTGCCAGGCACGCGCACGGCGCCGTCGATCAGGCCACCGAGGCTGCCTGCCTGCGCACCCGTGTGATACAGGCTGGCCGGCGGCGTGACCGTCACGGCATAGCCGGCAGCGTCGCTCGGCGCCAGGCCGGCAATCAGGTAACTGCCGTCCGCACCCGTCTGGAAGGTGCAGCTCGGTACGGCAATGCCCGGACAGACGGGATGACCGAGATGGTCGTTGCCGCTCAGGGTCAGCGTGACACCGGCCACGCCCGTGCTTTCGCCACCCTGGCGCACCGCATCGCGGTTGCTGTCCATGTAGACGCTGCCGGCAATCGACGCCAGCGCCAGTTCACCGAAATTGCGCTCGGTGTAGCTCAGGCCCGGTTCGATGCTGCCGATGACGATGCCTTCCGGCGCCGCGCGTCCCGCGCTGTTCGCCACGACATTGCCGGCGCCGTTCTGCTCCTTGCCATCCGCATGGCCGGCAGGCTGGGCCAGTTCGGTCACCGTGTAGGATTCTCCCAGACGGCTAGGCGGGACATTCGTGAAGCTGTATTTGCCATTGGCGTCGGTGGTGGCCGTGCACGCGCTGCCCATCGCGACGCACACGTCGGCGCCCCAGAAGGTCAGGCCGGAGAGCTTCACCTGCACGCCGGCGATGCCATTTTCGCCCGCCTCGCGCAAGCCGTTGTTGTTCTTATCGGCGTACACGTAGCCGCTGATGGCCGCATGCGCGTATTCCTGGAACAGGTAGCCCGTTGCCGCCGTATTCGGCGCCAGCACGATCTGGCCGATGGTGTTGTGCGCCGCGCTGGCGGAGCAGTTGGCGCCGTTGTCGCAGCTGGCCGGCGGCGGCGTGCCACCGACCGTTCCCGCGACTTCAAACAGGTCGGCGTAGCTGGCTGGCTGTGTCTCGACGAGGGTATAGCCGCCGGCCGCGGAGCGCGGCAGGCGGTCGAACAGGAAGTCGCCGCTGCTGGTGCTGAGGGTCAGCGGCGCGCCCGCCGTGCCGATATCGTTGCCCCAGAAATCCTGGCCGTACAGCGAGAACGTCACGCTGCTGGTGATCTTCTCACCGGCATCCATGCCGTTGCTGCGGTTCGCATCGTTATACACGGAGCCGGCGATGCTCGATTTGACGATCTGCACGTCGACGCTGGCACTGTTGTTGCCGGCGTTCGGATCGCGCGAGGTGCCCGGCGTCGGCACGATGCTGGCGGTATTCGTGATATTGCTGGCGAACGGTCCCGCATAGGCCGGGTAAGGCGCCTTCACGGGGATGGTGATGCTGACCAGGTTGGCCGTGTCGGCTGCGCCCGAGGCAATCGGCAGCACGCCCAGCGTGCAGGTCACGGTGACCGGCGAACCGCCGCTGACGCAGTTGTTCAAGGTCAGCGAAGCGCCCGAGCCAAGGCGTGCCGTCGGTGCGCCCGTCAGCACGAAGCCGGCCGGCAGCACGTCGGTGACGACCGTGCTGGCCGCCAGGGCGGGACCCAGATTCCCCACCACCAGGGTGTAGCTAAAGGGCTGGTTGATGCTGAACGGCGATGCGGGCGAAACGGTTTTCGACACCAGCATCAGGTCGGTCTTCGGCAGCACGGTGGTGGTTTCTTCCACCACGTTGTTCGTCGCCAGCTTGTCGCCGGCAAACGGCGCCGCGCCCGTTTCCAGCGATTCGACGCTGGCGTTGATCTTGTAGGTGATCGATCCCAGCGGCGCATTGCTGACGGGACCCGTATCGAATTTCAGGGCGAACACGCGGCTGGCGCCGCTGGACAGCGTGCTGTCGCCGGGCACGCTGGCCAGGTAGCACACCAGGTTTGTGCCCGCGCCGCCCGGCTGACTGCACGAGGCGCCGGCCGGCAAGGTGCTGCCGGCGGCATTCCACAGCATGGTATACGGCACGGCCGCGCCATTTTGCGGCGGCGGCACGGGCGTGATGACCAGCTTCAGGCCGGTGGCCAGCGACGGTCCATTGTTTTGGACGGTGACCTTGTACACGAGCGCATCGCCGAACGGGCTCTGTTCGTAGCCCGTATCGACGGCCGACACGCTCAGGTCCAGCTCTTTGCTGATCACGGTGACGGTGGTGCTGTTGCTGTTGTTGGCCGCGTTGCTGTCGTCGGTCGTCGTGCTGATGGTGGCGCTGCTGGCATAGGTCGCGTCGAGCGCATCGGGATACGGGAACACGGGGATGACCGAGAAGATCAGCTGGCGCGTCTCGCCATCGCCGAGTCCAAAGGTCCGGCATTCGATGCCGGACTGTCCCGCATAGGGCGCGCCGCTGAAGGCGGGCACCAGCGTGCATTGCGCGGCGCTGCCCGCGATGCTGGCCGAACCGGCCACATACGCCATGCGGGCCGGATCGATGACCTGGCGCAGCACCACGTTGGCCGCGCTGCTGGGCCCATTGTTGCGGATCGAGGTGGTGAACACCAGCGGCACGCCGACGCGCACGGGGTTCGGCGCACCGGCCATCGCCGTGACGCCGACGTCGGCCTGCGGCACCACGGTGACGGTGGCGCCGGAGCTGTTATTGGCCGCATCGGTGTCGATGGCATCCGGGCTCGATACCGTGGCGGTATTGAGCAAGGCGCCGTCCTTCAACGGGCGATTGAGCGTGATGGTGATGGTGCGCGACGCGCCATTGCCCAGGTTCAGCAGCGTGCACGTGATGGTCGACGCAAAGCTGCAGCTTTCGCCTGCGCCGCTGCCGGCCAGCACGACGCTGCCGCCCGTGGTGCCGCCGCTGCCGTTGTACCAGTGCGGCAAGGCGTCGACCACCTTGACGGTCGGTGCGCTGTCCGGGCCAGCATTGCTGACCACCAGGGTATAGCTGAAGGTATTCGAGGCGGCCGGCAAGCTGACCAGGGACGCCGTCTTGACGATGGCCAGGTCGACGTTCAACGGCGTCGATGTGACGCTGGCGGTGTCGCAATTGCCCGTACTCGCATTGTCCGGCGGCTGGTGCGCCGACCCGGCGGCCATGCCGGTACAGGCGGTATTGCTCAAGGTGCCGGAAAACCCCGCTTGCGCGCGCGTGGTCAGAATCAGGGCAGGCAGTTTCGCGCCGCGCGCCAGGCTGCCGGAGATCGTGTAGGTGCAGGTCACCAGCTGTCCCGCCGCGCTGCACGTCCAGCCCGCGCCGCTGGCGCTCACATAGCTTTCTTGCGGCGACAAGGTATCGGTCACGGTCACGGTGCCGCTGGCGGCACTGGTGGAGGTGCTCGCATTGGTGACCGTGATGGTATTGGTGATCAGGCCATTGGCCGCGACCAGTCCTGGCGACTTGCTCTTGCTCAGGGTCAGGTGGGCGAATGGCGCGACGATGGTGTAGGTGGCCGAGGCGGGATTGTTCAAGCCGTCGAGCGGGGCGCTGCGTGCCACGTCCACCACATTCGCGCCGCCCGTCGCGCCGGTGGCGACGGTCAGCGGAATCAGGAACTTCGAAGAGGTGGCGCCCAGCGCCAGCGCGCCGACATTGCAGGTGATCGTCTGGCCAGCCTTGGCGCAGCCGGCCGGCAAGGTGCCGATCGTGAAATCGCCGGACACCGTCGTCTTCACGGTGACGCCGCTGGCGTCCTGCGTGCCGCTATTGACGGCCCACAGGTTCAGGCTGACCGCCTCGCCCTGCGTCAACGAGCTCAGGCCGCTGGCGTTCGACACCAGGGTTTGCCGGGCATCGAGGTCGGTGCCCGGCTTGACCGTGACGATGACCTGGCTAGGTCCGTTGTTGCCGTCTTCCGGATCGCCCGTCTGCAAGTCGCTGGAAGCCACCGACGCGCCGTTGGTGATGGTGCCGGCGATGCTCTTGACGATGCGCCCGCCGATCGTGATGGGGGGAGCTTGCTGCCCCACGCCGATGGCCGCGCCGCTGTAGGTACAGGTCAGCACGGTGCCCGAACGGGCGCATGCCCAGCCCGTGCCGGACGCCGACGCGTAGGTAAAATCCGCGCTGGCCGGCAAGTTGTACGTGACCTTGAATTGCGATGCGCTGTCCGGACCGGCATTTGCCACGTCCACCCGGTAGCCCACCGTTGCGCCGGCCGCTGCCGTACAAGCGGCGGGACAACCGCTCAAGCCCGTCGTGCCGCTGGCGGCGACGCTCAGGTCCGCGCCCTTGATGACGGTGACCGTCTTGATCGAATCGTTGTTGAAACTGTTGCCGTCCGTGTCCACGTTGACAAAAGACACGCTGGCCTTGGTCACCACGGCAGACGCCGCCGAGCCCGTGCCGCTGAAATTGACCGTCCAGTTCGCGGTCTTGCCCAGTCCGCTGCGCGTGCAAGTGAGCAGTTGCGGACTGGCTGCCAGATTGAAGGCGCAACCGGCCGGCGCCGTGCTCGACGCAAAATTCACATTGGCGGGCAATTCCACCGCCAGGCGCACGGTGCCCGTCGCATCGACCAGGTCCTCATTGTTCGTCACCACCACCGAAAAGCTGGCCTTGCCGCCGCGCGGCACGGGGTCCGGCGCCTGCAGGTAGGCGGAAACGGACAAGTCGATTGCCGCCGCCGACGCCGTTCCCGCCGCGCCAAGGGTGCAGAAACAGGCGACCAGCCATAACAGGCGCTGCAGGAGACCGCGCGGCCCTCCCCGCTTGCAGGAGATCAGACAGGAAAAGATAGTGCGCAAAAAGGAGGACATAGGCATGGCAGTCGTCAGGGGGTTGTGCGGTGTGCTGCAACGGCACTTCCGGCCCAGAAAAAACAGCGAACGGCCTGCTTTTTCACCCTGCGGACATGGCAAGGCGGCACGAAAGTCAACAAATATTCAATGTGTAATTTATGACAACATTGATGATTTGCGACATTCTGGTGCATTTTTTAATGCTTTACAAGCAATAAAAATATTAAAAAATTAATCAATTGAGATTAAGCAAGGAAATGAAAAAATCACTCACAGGCACTTGCACTCATGCCAACAAATGTGTCTATTTTGTTATTTTTTGAAATTGGTACTACGGCATGTTTCTTGGCTTCACGCCCTTGAAATGATAGAAATCAAGGCTAAAGATGCCAATTTCGCTCAATATGCCACTATGTACTCTAGCGTACATATCAGAAAGAAAAGTGTTTCCCATGTGATACTAAAAATAATTCAAATGACAATGTTTATTGGTATCACAGGCGCAGCACGGCAGAAATCGCAAAAGAATTCCATGTGGAAATTTTTTATGTACAGCAACGTGAAAATGAAGTTGTGAAAATACAACAAAAAAGATCGGCGGCGCGCCGCCGCGGACAGGGGAAACGCGGGGAGTTTTGGGAAAGGGCGGCAAGACATTACCGAAGCGCCTGCATCCAGGCAAAAAAAACGGATGCTGCGACAGGAGGGAGCAGGCGCTTGTCCCGGCAGAGGGATCCATCCCCTGCCGGGACAGGCCGGGACAGGCTTTAAGGGCGGGCCGTTGCCGCCCAGCCGCCGCCCATGGCCCGGTACAGGTCGACGGAGGCGACGAGGATGCGCGTCTTCAGTTGCAGCAGCCCCACGTCGGCGCTGTACAGGGTACGCTGGGCGTCCAGCTCTTCCAGGTACGAGGCATAGCCATTGCGGTAGCGGTTATGCGCGATGCGCAGGGTGTCCGCCGCCGTGGCGCGGCGCGCGTCGTTTTCCACGGCCTGCTGCTGCAGGCGGTAGATGGCGCCCAGGCTGTTCTCCGTTTCGGCGAAGGCGTTGCGCACCACGTTTTCATAGGTGTACGCGAGCTGGTCGCGCTGCGCGCCTGCCGCATCCGTCTGCGCCTGCACGCGCCCGCCGTCGAACAGGGGACCGGCCGCCAGCGCCGTCAGCCGCCACAGGGCCGTGGGCGCATGCAGGAAATCGGTGAGCGTCGTCGCTTGCCCGCCGCCGACAGCCGTCAGCTTGAACGAGGGCAGCAACTGGTCGCGCGTGGCGGCCAGGCTGGCGTTGGCGGCCGCCAGGTTGTGTTCCGCGCGCGCGATGTCGGGCCGCCGGCGCAGCAATTCGGACGGCAGGCCGGCCGGCACGCCCGGCGCCGCCAGTTCGGCCAGCGGCAAGCCGCGCGCGATAGGGCCGGGATTGCCGCCGACGAGGATGGCCAGCGCGTTTTCCTGTTCAAAGATCTGCCGCTGCAGCTGCGGCACCTGCTCGGCCGCCGCATGGTATTCCGACTGCGCCTGCAGCCATTCCAGCCGCGAGCTGTAGCCCACCTCGAACTGCTTGCGCGCCAGCTCGCGCGACTGTTCGCGCAGCTGCAGCGTCGATTGCGTGAGCGCCAGCTGCGCGTCGAGCCCCCGCAGATTCAGGTAACTCGTCGCCACGCTGGCCGCGATCGACAGGGCTGCCGCATCGAGGCTGGCCTGTTCGGCGCGGTAGCTCTCGCCCGCTGCATCGCTCAGATTGGCCAGCCGGCCCCACACGTCGATTTCATAGCTGGCCTGCAGTTCGGCCTGGAAGACATTCGTCACATACGGTTTGCCGCTGGACGCCAGGGTGCGCGTGCGCGTGGGCGAGCCGTCGAAGGCCAGGTTGGGCGCGCGGTTCGCGTCGGCCTGCACCAGGCGCGCGCGGTATTCCTGCACCCGGGCGCGGGCCACGCGCAAGTCGCCGTTGCGCGCCAGCGCCTCGCCCACCAGGTCGCTCAAGACCGGATCGCCGAACGCTTGCCACCACAGCTGCTCCACCTGCGCGCCATCGGAGGCGGCAATGAGCACCGGCGCACCGGCCCCCTGCGCGCGCCAGCCGGACGGCAGCTGCAATGCCGATGGCGGCTGCAAGGGCGCGTTGGCGGCGCAGCCGGCCAGCGCCAGTGCGCCGGCCATCAGCAGGACATGGCGCTTCATGGCTTGACCTTCTTCGGCGCTGGCGGCGGCGCCGGATTGTCCGCCGAGTCGTTCAGCACGGCGGACGTGTCGACGCTGACCACCACCGACATGCCGGGCACGAGCCGGCGCGCATTCGCCTGCCCCGGATCGATGCGGATGCGCACGGGAATGCGCTGGGCGATCTTGAGGTAATTGCCCGTCGCGTTATCGGCCGGCAGCACGGAAAATTCGGAACCGGTGGCCGGCGAGATGCGCTCCACCTGGCCCGTCAGCACGGCGCCGTCGAGGGCGTCGACGTGGAAGGTGGCGCTCTGTCCCTCCTGCACGCCGTTCATCTGCGTTTCCTTGAAATTGGCGATGACCCACATCTGGCGCGGCACCAGCGCCATCAGCTGCGCACCCGAATTCACGTATGCGCCCTGGCGCACCGTCACCTGGCCCAGCTGGCCATCGGAAGGGGCAACGATGCGCGTGTTATCGAGGTCGATCTTCGCCGCCTTGACGGCTGCCTGCGCGTTCGCCACGGCCGCTTCCAGGGCCTGCTTGTTGACCACCACGGAATGCACGCTTTGCTGGGCGATGTCAAGATTGGCGCGCGCCTGCGCCAGCGCGGCCGCCATCTGCGCCTGCGTGGCGCGCGACTGGTCGTGTTCGCGCTGCGACAGGGAACCGTCGGCCACCAATTGTTCCACGCGATTGAGGTCGGCGCTGGCCTTGCGCGCCTGCGCTTCCGCATTGGCCAGCGCCGCCTCGCTGACGGAAATGCCCGCCTGCGCGCTGGCCTTTTGCTGCGCCCAGTTCGACAGCGCCGCCTGCTGCGCCGCCAGCTGGGCCTGCGCCTGCTCGTAGCGCTGCTGGTAGATGCGGTCGTCGATGCGCACCAGCAGCTGGCCTTCCTTCACGTCCATGAAATCCTGCACCGTCACTTCCACCACGTAGCCGGACAGCTGCGTGCCGATGATCGTCACCTGCCCCCGCACGGTGGCGTTTTCCGTCGTCACGACGGGGCTGGTGAACGGCGGCAGGCGCCACGCGTACAGCACGATCAGCACGCCCACCAGGGCCACGGCGGCAAAGGCCAGCGCGGACAGCCACTGGTGACGCCGGTCCGGCTGCGCCGTGGAAGGGGCGGCGGGTGCGGCTGCAGGCGCCGCCGATGCAGGTGCGGGAGGTGGCGGTGGATTGTTATTTTCTGTCATTGCTCGGTTCCGAATTGGTAATGGGGACGATGGCCATGGCCGTCTGCGCATCGCGCACGGGGCCGACCAGGCGACGCGCGCCGGTGGTGATGCGGGTCCAGGATTGGCTGACCAGCATCCAGATCAAGGTGGCGATGGCGACGCCGGCGATCATCAAAAAGACATCGTTATAGGCCAGCACATTGGCTTCGCGCGTGGCGATGGCGCCCAGCCGCGCCACGCCCTGGGCGCTGCGCAAGGCAGGGTCCGTCAGCACGCCGCCGTAGCTCGCGGCGCCGGACTGCACGCGCGCGGCCACCTGCGGGTCGAGCAAGGTGAGATGCTCGACCAGGTAGCTGGAATGGTATTTTTCGCGCGCCGTCTGGATGGTGCCGACGATGGCCGAGCCGAGCAAGCCGCCCAGGTTCTGCGTCATGGTAAACATCACGGAAAAGCTCACCAGGTTGCGCGGTTCGGCGATCACGGCGCCCATGCCGGCCACCATGGTAGGGCCGAGGAAATACGTGCCGCCAAAGGCCAGCAGGAACTGGCTGACATACATGTTGACGGGGCGCGTCTGGCTGGTGGCGTGCGCGTCGATCAGTGCGCCGGCGGCGATCAGCAGCAGCGCGAACATCAGCGAGCGGTTCAGGGTGGCCGGATTGATCGTCAGCGCGCTGACCACCAGGCCAGCCACGCTGCCCAGCAGCACCACGATGAACAGGTTCTGCATCTGGTCCGTGTTCAAGCCCAGCGCCTGCAGGAAGCCCACGGCCCCCGTCGATTCGGACAGCACGATGCGAAACAGCAGCACGGACAAGAACAGCTTGGCGATCTTGCCCGTGGTGAGCCAGCGCGTATTGAGCAGCGGGCGCGCGCGGTTATGCTCGATGGCCAGCGAGGCGGCGATCAGCACGATGGAGCCTGCCAGGCACACGCCCACCCATTCCGATTCCATCCACCACGCCGTGCGCCCCTGCGCCAGCACGGCGCACAGCAGGGCCACGCCGGGCGCGAACAGGATGAAGGTGAGGAAATCGAGCGGCTCGAACGTCTGCACCCTGTCGCCGGGCGGCAGTTTCAGGGCCAGCACGCAGCCCAGCGCCAGCAGGGCCAATCCCAGTTCGAACAGGTACAGGCCGTGCCATTCGCCGATCTGCAGCAGTTCGGAAGTGAAGATGCGCGCCAGCGGCAGCGCCAGTTGGGCAAAACCCAGGCCCAGCACCACGCCTTTCAGGCGGTGCCGCGCAGGAAACGCCTGCAAGGTGTAGTACAGGCCCAGCACGCCCAACGCGCCGCCCACCATGCCATGCGCGGCGCGCACGGCGATCGCCGACGGCAAGGTATTCGCATACAAGTGGGCGAACGTCACGAGCGCATACAGCACCAGGAACGCTTCCGTGAACAGGCGCAGGCCGAACTGCTGGCGGAACTTCACCAGCAGCAGATTCATGGACACGATGGTCATCACGTAGGCGGCCGGCAGCCACTGCATCTGGTAGGCATAGGCGGCCAGCGAACCTTGCAGGTTCAGCAGATTGGCCGTCACCAGGCCGTTGCCCAGCCCCCCCGTCAGCGCGACGATCAGGCCGACGATGAAGTACGCGACACGCTTGGGCGTCGAATGTTCGGGCATCGATGGCGACCCGGGCAAGGTCGGGCGTTCGCCCGGCCCCCAGGTGCGAGGTGTGTACTTGTCCATGCGGTAATCGCGATCCGGTTTGCTGAAGCCGTTCCTTGCTGCCGTTATATAAATAGTTGCAAATGAACAGTTCTAGCCAGCAGCATATCACCGCAGGACGTTTTTATTGTTTACATTGTTGCATGGCGTTGCGCATGTCGCTCAAACAGCGTATGCAACGGGGCCGGCGGATCCGGCCCCTGTGCCGATGCCGCCACTCACACCCGCGGCGGGTCCGTCTCGCGCGCAAACGCCCGGTGCGCGGCCAGCGCCTTCTTGAAGGCCGCCACGGCTTTCGCCACGTCGCCGGACGGCGCGACGATGATGGCGGGATCGGGCTTGCCATCGGGCAATGTCACCGGCATGCCCGCCTTGTCCAGCAAGTCCTTGCCCGCGCCGACAGCCAGCATGGGCTTGCAGTGGCGGTATTGCAGGCGCAGGAAGTCGAGCGCGTTGGCGTCGCCGCCCAGCTGCTGCACGGCGCCCTGGCCGTCCGGCAGCACGACGGCGTCGAACAGCACGGACGGTCCCGTCTCGAGCGAGATTTCCACGTCGAGCGGCGCGCCGCCGCTGGTGTCGACTTTCCCCAGGTGGCTGCCCGCCAGGCGCGGCACGGCGCCATCGGCCAGCAGCGAGGCATAGATATTGCGCACCTGCGCGCCATCGCTGCCCGGCCCCACCAGGATGGCCACGCGCAGGGTATGGATGCCCGTCTTGCCGGGGCGGAAAAACAGCGACAGGGCCGGCGACGGTGGATACGTGGGGATCGGCAGCATCGAGGCGCGCGGCATGACGGGCGGCAGCGCCAGGCCCAGGCCGTCGGCCAGGCGCTGCGCCAGGGTTTCGTCGACATTGCGCAGCATGGCGACGATGCGCTTGCGGATGGCCACCGTCTGCACCTTGCTCAGTTCAAAGCGGAACGCATGCACGATATGGTCCTGTTCGACCGGCGTCTGGCTGATCCAGAACAGGCGCGCCTGGCCGAAGTGCTCGGCAAACTTCTCGGGCTTGCCGCGCACCTTGTCGCCTTCGGTCGCGGCGGGAAAGCTGTTGAAGCCTTTCGCGCCCGCCTGGAACGGGCAGCCGCCCGCCAGGGAATTGGGTTCATACGCGACCCGGCCCCGGTTGATGGCCTGGCGGTGGATGCCGTCGCGCTGGTTGTTGTGCAACGGCGCCAGCGGCGAGTTGATGGGAATTTCATGGAAATTGGCGCCGCCCAGGCGCGTGATCTGCGTGTCGACGTAGGAGTGGATGCGCCCCTGCAGCAGCGGGTCGTTGCTGAAATCGATGCCGGGCACGATGTGCGCCGTGCAGAACGCCACCTGCTCCGTCTCGGCGAAAAAATTGTCGGGATTGCGGTTCAAGACCATCTTCCCGACGGGGACCAGCGGCACGAGTTCTTCGGGAATCAGCTTGGTGGGGTCGAGCACGTCGAAGGGGAACGCTTCGGCCTGCGCTTCCGTGAAGATCTGGAAGGACAGCTCGTATTCGGGATACGCGCCGCACTCGATGGCTTCCCACAGGTCGCGCCGGTGGAAGTCGGAATCGGCGCCGCTCAGTTTGACGGCTTCGTCCCACACCAGTGAATACGTGCCGGCCATGGGCGACCAGTGGAATTTGCAGAAGACGGACTGGCCCTTCGCATTCACGAGGCGGAAGGTATGCACGCCGAAGCCCTGCATCATGCGGAAACTGCGCGGGATGGCGCGGTCCGACATGGCCCACATCAGCATGTGCGTGATTTCCGGCGACAGAGAGGCGAAGTCCCAGAAGGTGTCGTGCGCGCTGGCCGCCTGCGGCATGCCGTTGTGCGGCTCGGGCTTGACGGCGTGGATCAGGTCTGGGAACTTCATCGCATCCTGGATGAAGAAGACGGGGATGTTATTGCCGACCAGGTCCCAGTTGCCCTCGTCCGTATAAAACTTCACGGCGAAGCCGCGCACGTCGCGCGCCGTATCGGTAGAACCGCGTTCGCCGGCCACCGTGGAAAAACGCACGAAGACGGGCGTGCGTTTGCCCGCCTTGGCGAACGGCGCGGCGCGCGTGTGCCTGCTTTGCTCCTTGTAGCATTCGAAATAGCCGTGGGCGGCCGAGCCGCGCGCATGCACGACGCGCTCGGGGATGCGCTCATGGTCGAAGTGCGTGAGCTTTTCGCGCAGGATGAAATCTTCCATCAGGGTGGGGCCGCGCAAGCCCGCCTTCAGCGAATTCTGGTTGTCGCCCACGGGCACGCCCTGGTTGGTCGTCAGCACGCAGCCGCTGTCGTCGCTGCGGGCGTGATCCAGCGAATTATTCAACGCATTCTCGCCCAGCGCGGGCTGGCCATCGCCCGTCTTCGGGGAAGGTATCGTTTCGCCCGTGGTGCTGGCCGTGGCCAGCGCTTCGCCGGCTGCCACATGCACGCCTTCGGCCGGCGTGCGCGCCGCCTCGCCATACTGGCCCTCCTCCTTGGGATTGACGGCCATGGCGGCGGACAGTTGCTGACCGGCGGCCGTCTTTTGCAGCAGCGCACGGGTCAGCTCATTATCCGCCCCCAGGCTGTTCGGCGCATTGCTGTCGGATGGGCCGGACATGCTGCTCAATACGGAACCAGCACCGTCCGTGGACGGCGTTTTCTTGTTGGTAGCCATTACATCTCCTGTGAGTAGTCTGCCCCGGGAGAACGCTACAACTCCCTCATTCAGCGCACGAACAGGGCAATCAAAACAATGATGGGAATAGGTACACCGATCAACCACAACAAAATGGAGCGCATCTTCACTCTCCTTTACGGCCTGCTACTAACTACTACCTTATGCGCGTGGGCGCTGCTTCCTCCGCCATCACGGCGAAGGAAACAGCGCCCACGACAAATACCGGCCAGGAAGGCGTAAAACTTATTTACGCGAACCCAGCAATTTCGACAGGCCATACCCGGCCGCTGCCGCAATCAGCAGGGACACGGCCGGCCGTTCGCGCACGTAATCGCGGCCCGTCTCGCCGGCGCGCTGGCAGGCGGCGCCCAATTGCTTGCCGCGCGCCATCAGGCGTTCGGAAGCCTTGCTGACGCTGTCGCTGACCTGGTCGATGCGGTCGCCCACCTGGTCCACGCCGTCGTGGGCGCGCGTGGCCACCTTGTCGGCCAGGGGCTGGGCCTGGCTTGCCACCTTGTCGATCGTGCGGTGCAAGTCCTGGCGGGTATCCTGGGCGGTACCGTTGATATCGGAGCTGGTTTTTTCAATCGCGTTCATGATGGTTTCCTTTAACAGTGAATAATTTCAACCATGCTCGATGCCGTGACCGAATCATGATTCTCCTCGCTTCTGGGAAAAAGAAGCGGCTAAACGCTGCCGGGCTGAGCCATATCAAACAGTGGATCAGCAGCAAGCTGTTGGCACTACCTTAACCGCGCCTGCCACACGCCACCGTGCGCTGCCACACCTTGAAGGCCAGACTTAAATGCCTGCCAGAAATAACAATCCCTGCCGGCCTGGTGCGGCGGGTGGGGAGTAACGCTGCGTGATGCATGGTCCGCCCCGACGAGAAAGCCGGCCCCATACAAATGCATGGATTTTTATGCAGACTTTACGCATAATGTAGGTATAAAAATACATACATCAAGACAAAATGCCTCCGTCTAAATCCATACAAAAAGATGACCATGCAAGCGCGTGGATCATGCCGTTCGTGCAGCACGGCGGTCCGCGCTACCTGCAGATCGCCGACATGCTCGAGCGCGCGCTGTCCGGCGGCAGCCTGCGCCCGGGCGACCGCTTGCCGCCGCAGCGCAGCCTGGCCGCCCTGTTCCAGGTCGACCTGACGACCGTGACGCGCGCCTACGACGAAGCCAAGCGCCGCAACCTGCTGGAAGGGCACGGCGCGCGCGGCACCTACGTGGCGGCGCCGAAGGTGGAATTGACGCAGATGCTGGACCTGAGCATGAACATCCCGCCGCCGCCCGTGGGCGTGGATTTCGACGACCTGCTGAAACAGGGCGTGGCGCAGGTGCTGATGCGCACGGACAGCGATATGTTGATGAGTTATCACCTGGGCGGCGGCAGCAAGGCCGACCGCGCGGCGGGCGCCGCCTGGCTCGCGCCCATGTTCGGCAACGTCGATGGAGAACACGTCGTCGCCTGCCCCGGCGCGCAGGCGGCGCTGGCGGCGCTGATTTTGACCCTGAGCCGGCCCGGCGACGCCATCTTGACGGAGCCGGCCGTGTATCCGGGCTTGCGCTCGGCGGCGGGGCAGCTGAACCGCAAGGCCGTCGTCGTGGAAACGGATGCGGATGGCATGCTGCCCGAAGCGCTGGAAAAAGCTGGCCGCAAGCACCGCGCGCGCCTCGTGTATCTGAATCCCACCCTGCAGAATCCCACGGCGCACACCATGCCGGCCGCGCGCCGCCTGGCCATCACGCAAGTGGCCCAGCGCTGCGGCATGCACATCATCGAGGATGATCCGTACTGGCTGCTGGCGTCCGATGCGCCGCCGCCCCTGGCGCATTACGCGCCCGCCCACGTATCCTACATCGCCACCCTGTCGAAATGCCTGGCGCCGGGTCTGCGCATGGCCTATACCTTGATCGCCGACACGCAGCTGCGCGAACGCTTCCTGGACGCCCTGCGCTCTTTCAGCCTGATGGCCACGCCCGTGACGACGGCGCTGACGACGCAATGGATACACGACGGCTCCGCGCACGCGCTGCTGGCCGGCATACGCAGCGAAGCCGATGCGCGCCAGGACGTCATCCGCACCATCCTGACGGGCGCCACTCACCCGCGCAGCGATGGCATCCACGTGTGGTTTTCGCTGCCCGGCTACTGGACCTCGCGCGAGCTGGCCGCCACCGCCCGCGCCCAGGGCGTGGCCGTCACGGCGTCCGACGCCTTCTACGACAACCGTCCGCCGAACGCCATCCGCATCTCGCTGGGCAGCATCCGCGACCGCGCGCGTCTGGCCGGCGCATTGAAGAAATTGTCGCTGCTGCTGGCGCACAAACCGGCCGTGCGGCGGGAATTCGTCATTTAACGGCGCAACCGCGCATCGAGCGAATACTTGCCCGCGCCGCTGATGGCAATCGTGCCGAAGACGATGATCAGCAACCAGCCGAACTGGCCGTCTGCGATGCTCCAGTCCGGGTGCACGAGCAGCATCGACACGCCCAGCAGGAACAGCAGGGGCAGGCAGGCCAGGCGCGTCAGCAGGCCGGCGGCGACCAGCAGCGGGCAGAGGATTTCCGCGAACAGGGCGCAGTACAGGGTGACGGCCCGGCCCAGGTGCAGCGGATCGTCGATGCGTGCCAGTTCCTCGGAAAAATGCAGCAGCTTGGGCAAGCCGTGCACGTGCAGCACCAGCAACGCGCCCGCCACGCGCGCAAACAGCAAGCCCGCATCGGGTAAAAAGGGGCCCGTCAGCGCCGCCCTCCAGTTTTTCTTCATGATCGCTCCAGTGGGAAAGCCAGGCGGCGCGGCGCGCCGCTGCCAGCCATCATAGGCAGGCGGACGCCTGGGCGCGACTGGTCTTTTGGCAGAGGCGCCGGCGCGCGCGAAGGCCTAGACTGGCCGATGCCGTCACTGGTCCACGCCATGGCTGGTCCCTCCCCCATCCCCGAAGGAAATGCATCATGTCGAAGAAAATCGAAGCCGAAGAAGTCAACTCCCGCCGCAAGCTGCTCGTCGGCGTCGCCGGCGTGGCCGCCGGCGCGGGACTGCTGGCCGCCGGTGGCGCCAGCGCCGCCGCCAAGCCTGCCGCTACCGCGGCGCAGGGCAAGCTCACCGTCAATAGCGTCACCGTCAAGGACGGCACCGTCATCCGCTTCAAGGACTCGGGCACGGGCACGCCCGTCGTCTTCAGCCACGGCTGGCCCCTGCAGGGCGACGCCTGGGAAGACCAGATGATGTTCCTGGCCAGCCACGGCTACCGCGTGATCGCGCACGACCGCCGCGGCCACGGCCTGTCCAGCCAGCCGTGGCAGGGCAATGACATGGATACCTACGCCGATGACCTGGCCACCCTGCTCGACGCGCTCGACATCAAGGGCGCGACCCTGGTCGGCCATTCGACGGGCGGCGGCGAAGTGGCGCGCTATATCGGCCGCCATGGCGAAAAGCGCGTGGCCAAGGCCGTGCTGGTGGGCGCCGTGCCGCCGCAGATGGTCAAGTCGGCTACCAATCCGGGCGGCTTGCCGATGTCCGTCTTCGACGGCATCCGCGCCGGTGTGCTGGCCGACCGTTCGCAATTCTTCAAGGACCTGACGGTGCCGTTCTTCGGCGCCAACCGTCCCGGCAACAAGGTGTCGCAAGGCATGCGCGACACCTTCTGGCTGCAGGGCATGCAGTGCGGCATCAAGAACGCCTATGACTGCATCAAGCAGTTTTCCGAGACGGATTTCACGGCCGACCTGAAGAAAATCTCCGTGCCGACCCTGGTGGTGCACGGCGGCGACGACCAGATCGTGCCGATCGACGCCTCCGGCAAGGCTGCGGCCAAGCTCATCAAGAACGCCAGGCTGGTCATCTATGAAGGCGCGCCGCACGGCTTGCCAGCCACCCACAAGGATCGCCTGAACGAAGACTTGTTGACCTTTATCAAGTCCTGACCGCTCTGCGCTGCCCGCACCGCCGGCCCGCCCGGCGGTGTCTATCTCCCCCGCCGGCGCCTCCGCCGCGCAAAAAAAACGCCCGCCTCCCCCATTCGTATAACTGCCTTGCCTGCCGGGCCGTGCATACTTGTTGCCGCGCGGCATGAGCCGCGGCGAACGACAGGAGCCCGCGATGGCCAGCACGCATTCTTTCCCTCAGCAGCAAGACCCCGGCCTGGCGCAGGCGCAGCGCATGGGCAGGATGGACGGCATGGGCGAATTTGCCGCATCGGTCGCGCACGAGGTGCGCCAGCCGCTGGCGGCCATCGCGCTCAATGCCGATGCCGCCTTGCGCTGGCTCGACCACGATCCGCCCCGCCTCGACGAGGCGCGCGCGGCGCTGGCCCTGGTCGCCAGCGCCGGCAGCCACGCCAGCGCCGTGCTGCGCAGCGTGCATGGACTGGCCTGCAACGCGCCGGGCAGCCATGGCCATTTTGTGGCCGACGACGCCGTGCAAGACCTGCTGCCGCTGCTGCGCGCGCCACTGCAACGCCACGCCATCCACCTGGAAATGCAGCTGGCGCCGGGCCGCCCGCTGCTGCACGCCGACCCGGTGCAATTCCGGCAAGTCATCCTGAACCTGCTGATGAACGCCATCGAAGCCCTGCAGGGCACCAGCGGCCGGCCGCGCACGGTGCTGCTGTCCTCGCGCCTGGATGGGGGCGTGCAGCATTTCAGCATCGCCGACAATGGCGCCGGCATCGCGCCGCGGGCGGCCGGCCGCCTGTACCACGCCTTGTATTCCAGCAAGCCGGACGGCATGGGCATGGGCCTGGCCATCTGCCGCCGCATCCTCGACGCGCATGGCGGCCGCCTGTGGCATGCCCCCGGCGCACCCCACGGCAGCGTCTTCCACTTCACCCTGCCCGCACCATGAATACAGCCATGCACACGACCATCCCCCCGGCCGCTCCGCCGACTACTCTGCTGATCGCCGACGACCACCCGCTGATCCTGGCCGGCCTGGCTTCGCTGATCGCGTCCTTGCCCGGCTTGCGCCTGCTGGGGCAGGCCGGCACGGGCCGCGCCGCCGTGGAGTTGTACCGCGAACTGCGGCCCAACGTGGTGCTGATGGATTTGAACATGCCGGAAATGCATGGCGTCGAGGCGATCGAGCGCATCTGCGCAGACGACGCGCAAGCAAAGATCATCATCCTCACCACCTACCAGGGCGAGGACAATGTGCACCGGGCCCTGCGCGCCGGCGCGCGCGGCTACCTGCTGAAGGATTCCGGCTTCCTGCAACTGACACAATGCATCCGCCAGGTGGCTGCCGGCAGGCACTACCTGCCGCCGGAACTGGCGGCGCAGCAGGCCGGCCGCATCGAGGCGAACCGCCTGTCGAAACGCGAGCACGACATCCTGCTGCACCTGTCCGCGGGCAAGAGCAACAAGATGATCGCGCGCAGCGCAGGCATCGAGGTAGGCACGGTCAAATTTCACGTGAACAACATTTTGACCAAGCTCAATGTATCGAGCCGTACCGAGGCGGCCACGGTGGCCGCCCGGCGCGGCTTGCTGGGCGCGTTCTGACGCCACGGATATCAAGCGGCGCTGTCATCCTTCTGCTGCGGTTCTGCCCTGGCCAGCGCTGGCTTCGCCTCCACGCCGCTGATCTTCGGCACGCATTCGCTGCGCAGCCACGACACCGTGATGGCTTCGCCCGCCATCAGGCGCTTGACGCCGGGGACGATCTGTTCGCCGATCAGCATGCCCAGCAGGCCGATCAGCGCTATCGCGGGCGGCGCCGGCGAGCGTACCTGCAAGACGGCGTAGATAATGCCAACCAGCAAGCCCACCGCCAGCGAAATCACATATAACTTCATGGCGCATTCCTTTCGATGAAAAAAACGCCGCGCGCGGTCAGGCGCGCGACGCATGGCACAGCCGCGCGGCGTTTACTTGGCCGGTACCGGCGCCAGGGTGGCGTGCTCGCCATGGATGCGCTGCGGCGCCTTGTGCACCATCGTGTAGGCGTAGTCGACGCCCATGCCGTAGGCGCCCGAGTGTTCGCGCACGATGGCCATGACGGCGTCATAGGTTGCCTTGTGCGCCCAGTCACGCTGCCATTCCAGCAGCACCTGCTGCCAGGTCACGGGCACCACGCCGGCCTGGATCATGCGCCGCATGGCGTAGTCATGCGCTTCCTTCGAGGTGCCGCCCGAGGCGTCGGCCACCATATAGATTTCGTAGTCGCCTTCGAGCATCGCGCACAGGGCGAAGCTGTTGTTGCACACTTCCGTCCACAGGCCCGATACGACGACTTTCTTCTTGCCGTTGGCGGCCAGCGCATCGCGCACCTTCTGGTCATCCCACGAATTCATCGAGCTGCGCTCGAGGATATCCTGGCCGGGGAAGACGTCGAGCAGTTCGGGATAGGTGTGGCCGGAGAAGCTTTCCGTTTCCACCGTGGTGATGATGGTGGGGATGTTGAACACCTTGGCGGCCTTGGCCAGGCCCACGGTATTGTTTTTCAGCGCTTGCCGGTCCATCGATTGCACGCCGAACGCCATTTGCGGCTGCTGGTCGATGAAGATGATCTGGCAATTGTCGGGGGTGAGGACTTCCAGTTTCGGATTGGTCATGATGTCATCCATGCAGAGAGGGTTGAGTGGGTACTGCCGTGCATCGTATGCCTGGCCGCGTGCCCGCACCACTATCTAAATATAGGCTGACATGGAGCTTGCCTCTGGGGAGTCCCCCCTGCAGCCCGGCAAGCGCTGCGGTAAAATACCTTTTGCTCACCCTGTTCCGACGACTCTTGATCGATAACACCTCTTTGCCAGGCAACATCATGCGCAGCGATACGGCGCCGATACGCGTCCTCATCGCCGACGACCACCAGTTGCTGCTCGACGGCATCGCGGCCCTGCTCAGTGCCTTTCCCGGCGTGGCGCTGGTGGGCCAGGCCACCGATGGCCAGCAGGCGGTGCAGCAATTTGACGCGCTGCAGCCCGATGTCACGCTGATGGATTTGCAGATGCCGCGCATGAGCGGCCTCGACGCCATCGGCGCCATCCGCGCGCGCCATCCGCAGGCGCGCATCATCGTGCTGACCACCTACAAGGGCGACACGCAGGTGCTGCGCGCCATCCGCGCGGGCGCATGCGGTTATGTGCTGAAAAGCGCGCTACGCCACGAATTGCTGGCGGCGATACAGAACGTGCACGCGGGACGGCGCCACATCACGCCCGAGATCGAGGCGGAACTGGCGCTGTATGCCTGCAGCGACGTGCTGTCGAACCGCGAACTGGACGTGCTCAAGCAGGTTGCGCAAGGCAATTCCAACCGCGAAACGGGCGCCTTGCTGCAGATCAAGGAAGAAACCGTCAAGGCGCACATGAGCACCATCCTGGCCAAGCTGGGCGCCCGGGACCGCACCCACGCCGTCACCATCGCGCTGCGGCGCGGCATCCTCGACGCCTGAGCGGCGCCAGCACGCTCAGGCCGCCGGTACGGCCGGCCGCACGCTGCGTTGCTGCACTACGATCAGGGCGCCCAGCAAAATCAGGGGCACGGCCAGCGCCACGAAGCCGACGGCCAGGTAGGCAAAGGCGGCGGCGATGGCGCCCAGGGCAAAGGCCAGCAACGGCCAGAAGAACTTCCCGCAGCGCGCATGGGTGGCGCCATCGGCCGCGCCGCGCAGCACGTCGACGGTGTCGATGACGATCTGCGTCACGTTACCCGTCATCATGGAGGTGGGCGCCAGGTGCGCCAGCAGCAGCCGGCTGGTGGCGCTGTGCACGCCCATAGCGGCCGTGCCCAGCAAACCGGCCACCATGGCCATGGAACTGACATCCTTGCCGATCGGTTCAGCCAGGCAGCCAAACACCATGAAGCCGGCCAGCAAGGCCCACTGCAACAGCATCGCCAGGGTCAGTGACGGGCCGGCGCGGCGTTCCACGGCCAGCACCATCAGGCGCGTGACGGCGACGCCGGCGATAAAGGCGGGGAAAGCGAGAAACTTCAACAGGATGGACGCGCGCGATGCATCCGCCAGGGCGGCGCCGATCAGCACGAAGTTACCCGTGACATGGGCCGTAAACAGGCCAAACAGGGCAATGAAACCCAGGGTATCGACATACCCCGCTAAAAATCCCAGGCTGGTGCCGAACAAGCGGCTGTGTGGTGGCTGATCCATCGAATGACTCCTGATACCGTGCAATGCACTAAAAAACGAAAAACGCGCCAGGAAAACGCCCCGGTGCCGCTGCCTGCATGGTAAGCCATGTGGCCGGTCGCCGCCCCCGTCCTTCGGCCAGTGCGCCCGCTCCACCTGATCTTTTGACCCGTGTTCAAGCGCCGCCCGCCCGCTACACTGGACGACGTGACTTTCGCGCCGCGCACGCCGGCCCTCCCCGCACCGCAACCATGGAGCTGCACCATGCCAGAACACACCCTCCCCGCCGCCGCACCCTTGATCCTGCTCAATGGCTGCTTCCACACCGTCGATAAGAGCTGCCCGCAAGCGAGCGCGGTGGCCATCGCCGACGGCAAATTCCTCGCCGTCGGCGACGTTGAAGACGTCATGCGCCACCGCGCTCCCGACAGCCGCGTAATCGACCTGGGTGGCCGCACCGTGATTCCCGGCCTGAACGACTCGCATTTGCACCTGATCCGCGGCGGCTTGAACTACAACCTGGAATTGCGCTGGGAAGGCGTGCCTTCGCTGGCCGACGCCTTGCGCATGCTCAAGGAACAGGCGCTGCGCACGCCGAACCCGCAATGGGTGCGCGTGGTGGGCGGCTGGACGGAATTCCAGTTCGCGGAAAAGCGCATGCCGACGCTCGATGAAATCAACGCGGCCGCGCCCGACACGCCCGTCTTCATCCTGCACCTGTACGACCGCGCCTTGCTGAACCGCGCCGCTCTGCGCGCCGTCGGCTACGACA
The DNA here is from genome assembly GCF_023703445.1 of Janthinobacterium kumbetense. Taxonomy (NCBI): domain Bacteria; kingdom Pseudomonadati; phylum Pseudomonadota; class Betaproteobacteria; order Burkholderiales; family Oxalobacteraceae; genus Janthinobacterium; species Janthinobacterium kumbetense. The sequence continues at coordinate 44,219 of NZ_JAMQGR010000006.1, read as the reverse complement.
AGAACACGCCGAACCCGCCCGGCGGCGAGATCGTGCGCGACGCTGCCGGCAACCCCACGGGCATGCTGATCGCCCGGCCGAACGCCATGATTTTATATGCGACCCTGGCCAAGGGCCCGACCCTGCCGCGCGAATTGCAGGTCAATTCCACGCGCCAGTTCATGCGCGAACTCAATCGCCTCGGCCTGACCAGCGCCATCGACGCGGGCGGCGGCTTCCAGAATTATCCGGAAGACTACGCCGTCGTCGACGAGCTGGCGCAAAAAGAGCAGCTGACCATCCGCATCGCCTACAACCTGTTCACGCAAAACAAGGGCCGCGAACTGGAAGATTTTGAAAAATGGACGCAGATGGTCACGCCGGGCCAGGGCGACGATTATTACCGCCATAACGGCGCCGGCGAAATGCTGGTGTTTTCCGCCGCCGACTTCGAGGATTTCCTCGAGCCGCGCCCGGAGCTGGCGCCCGGCATGGACGACGAACTGGAAAAGGTGGTGCGCCACCTGGTCTCCAAGCGCTGGCCCTTCCGCCTGCACGCCACCTATGACGAGTCGATCGACCGCATGCTGACGGTGTTTGAAAAGGTCAACCGCGATATCCCGTTCGACGGCCTGCACTGGATGTTCGACCACTGCGAAACCATCACGCCGCGTAACATCGACCGGGTCAAGGCGCTGGGCGGCGGCATCGCCATCCAGCACCGCATGGCCTTCCAGGGCGAATACTTTGTCGACCGCTACGGTGCGGAAGCGGCCAAGGCCACGCCGCCGATCGCGCGCATGCTTGCCTCGGGCGTGCCCGTGGGCGGCGGCACGGACGCCACGCGCGTGGCCAGCTACAACCCGTGGACGGCGCTGTACTGGCTGGTATCGGGCCGCACCGTGGGCGGCTTGCGCCTGTACGACGCAGGTTCGCGCCTGTCGCGCGACACGGCGCTGGAACTGTGGACGGCGGGCAGCGCCTGGTTCTCCAGCGAGCAAGGCAAGAAGGGACGCATCCAGGAAGGCATGCTGGCCGACCTGGCCGTGCTGAGCGCGGACTTTTTCAGCATCGATGAAGAGGCCATCAAGTCGATCGAATCCGTGCTCACCATCGTCGGCGGCAAGATCGTCTACGGCCAGGCGGAATTCACGCCACTGGCGCCGCCTCCCATTCCGGTATTGCCAGATTGGTCACCCGTGAAAAACGTGGCTGGCCACTACCGCACCGCGCCGCCGCAAACGGCCAGCGTGATGCAACAGCATCAGTGCCAGGGTGCCTGCGGCGTGCACGCCCACGCCCACGACGTGGCGCGCAAGAGTTCCGTCCCCGTTTCCAGCCACTCCGGCTTCTGGGGCGCACTGGGATGCAGCTGCTTTGCGTTTTGATGCCATGCTGACGCGATTGCCTTTGCTGGCTGCCGGCGCGTTGGCGCTGGCGGCGGCCCTGCCCGCCGCGGCACAAGAAAATGTGCAGCTGTACGGCCGCCTGAACGTGGCGTTCGAAGCGCTGCACTCGTCAGGCAGCGGCGACAGCGTGCAGCGCGTCTCCAACAACCGCTCGGTACTCGGTTTTCGCGGCAGCGAAGACCTGGGCGGCGGCTGGCAGGCGCTGTTCCAGGTCGAGGGCACCTTGGCGCCCGACACGGGCGCGGGATCCATCGCCGCGCGCGACACGCGCGTCGGCATTGCCGGCCCGTGGGGCACGCTGTTTGGCGGGAGCTGGACCCTGCCCTACAACAGCGCCACTTCCGCGCTCGACCCGTTCTACCCCACCACGGCCGGCCACATGAGCCTGATGGGCAACGGCGCCGGCGCCAGCGAAAGCCATACCAGCAACACGTATTCCTTCGACCGGCGCCAGCAGAACAGCGTACATTACTGGACGCCGCAGTGGCAGGGCTGGTCGCTGCGCGTGGCGCGCGGCATGGGGGAAGAGCGGCCCGCCAGCGGCGCGCATCCGGCACTGACCTCGGCCGCATTGATCTACGACAGCGGCGCCCTGTACGCCACCCTGGCGCAGGAAGACCATCACGACTACCAGGGACGGGGACTGACCGACCGTGGCAGCAAGCTGGCCCTCGCCTGGCATGTCGATAGCGCCACGCAGCTGGCGGTGGCGCTGGAAAGCCTGCGTTATGCGACGCCCACGGGCGAACTGCGCCGCCGCACGGTCTACTTTTCCGCCACGCGCCAGTTCGGCCGCCATGGCTTGCGTTTCGGCCTGGCGCATGCGCAAAGCGCCACAGGCGGCGCGCTGGAAAGCATCGGCACCGTGCGCGCGGGAGCCGGTGCGGGCGCCACCCACGCCACCGTCGGCTATGACTACCAGCTATCGAAACGCAGCAGCCTGTATGCCTACTACACGCGCCTGGCCAACGGCGGCAACGGCGTCGCCGACTTTGCCATCAACAGCCTGGGACGCGATGCAGCAACGAAGGGCGCCACCATGTCGGGCGTGGCGCTGGGAATCCGGCACAATTTCTGATTCGGCTGTTTTCGTGGACAGCCCCGCGCGCGGCGGGTACAGTCAGCAATCGGCAACCAGGGCGGACATCCACGGACAAACATCATGAAGCGAGCATCAGCGCCAGCGCGCAGCGACTGGGTCAAGTGCGCCGAACCGGTACAAGGGGTCGAACGCATCGAGGCGTGGTTCAAGGGCAAGGCCTATGCCATGCACCGCCACGACACCTACGCCATCGGCCGCACGCTGGCGGGCGTGCAGCGTTTCAGCTACCGTCGCGGGCAGCGCGACAGCCTGCCCGGCAATACCATGATCCTGCATCCAGACGAGGCGCACGATGGCCAGGCCGGTACCGACGCAGGCTTCCGTTACCGCATGCTGTATATCGAACCGGCGCTGTTCCAGGATGTGCTGGGCGGACGCGCGCTGCCCTTCATCGAAGGCGGCGTGTCAACCGATTCCCGCCTGGCGGCCGCCACCTCCGCCTTGCTGCCGCACGACGGCCACCCGCTCGAAGCGCTGGAACAGAGCGAGGCGCTGGTAGAGCTAGCGCACGCGCTGGCGGCGGTGGCCGGCACGCCGGCTCGGCGCTTGCGAGGCGACTTCCTGGCGGCACGCCGCGCGCGCGACTACCTGCAGGCGCACTGCACGCAGGCCGTCACCCTGGCGGAACTTGAAGCGGCAACGGGACGCGACCGCTGGAGCCTGTCGCACGACTTTCGCGTGTTCTATGGCACCAGCCCGTACCGCTATCTGACGATGCGGCGCCTGGAAATGGTGCGCCGCCTGCTGCTGGCTGGCGCCACGCTCGCATCGGCAGCCATGGCCGCGGGCTTCGCCGACCAGAGCCACATGACACGGCATTTCCTGAAAACTCATGGACTGACGCCTGGCCGCTGGCTGCGCTTCGCCGGCGGTAGCGTCAAGAGCTGAAAACACCCACGATCGTTCAATACGGCCCGCAAGTGCATGCGTATTCTGGCTGCATCGCCACTTGAACGGAGCACAGCATGTCCACCACCACCATCACTACCATCACTACCATCACCACGCGCGGCCAGGGGCAGTCCATCGATCTGGCGGGCAAGGTCGCCCTGTTAGAGGGGCACTGGCAGCCGCGCGTCATCGCCGAAATGAATGACTACCAATTCAAGGTCGTCAAGGTACTGGGCGAATTCCAGTGGCACCGGCACGCCGATACGGACGAAACCTTCATCGTGCTGGAAGGGCAATTGCGCATCGCCCTGCGCGGCCCCGGCTACGCAGAAGGACACGCCATCGTGCTGCGTGCCGGCCAGATGGCGGTGGTGCCCAAGGGGGTCGAACATAAACCGTGCGCGCCTGCCGAAACCAGGCTGCTGCTGATCGAGCCGCGCGGCGTGGTCAACACGGGCGACGGCGAGGCGGGCGAGCGCACGGTGGAGAACGATCAGTGGATCTGAGCCAGGTAGCGTGACAGACAACAAAAAACCCGCTGACTTTTGCAAGTGAGCGGGTTTTCTGATGAAACTTGGTGCCGTTGGCCGGAATCGAACTGGCGACCTTCACATTACGAATGTGCTGCTCTACCAACTGAGCTACAACGGCGAAGACCCACATTCTACAAACAATGCACAAAATTTGCTAGTGTCAACGCGAACTTTTTTGCATTTTTTTAGCGGCCCGGCTGCAGGCCGCTGAAAATCGTGGAAAAGTGCGGCTTTTACTCCGCGTGGTAGGCGGTGACGCGGGCCACTTCGTCTTTCGAGCCGAGGAACACGGGCACGCGCTGGTGCAGCTTGTGCGGGGCGATGTCCATGATGCGCTGCTGGCCATCGGTGGCGGCGCCGCCGGCTTGCTCCACGATGAAAGCCATCGGGTTCGCTTCGTACATCAGGCGCAGCTTGCCGGGCATCGACGTGTCGCGCAGGTCGGCCGGGTACATGAAGATGCCGCCGCGGTTCAGGATGCGGTGCACGTCGGCCACCATCGAGGCGATCCAGCGCATATTGAAATTGGTGCCGCGCGGGCCCGTGTCGCCGGCCAGCAGTTCGTCGACATAGCGTTTCACGGGCGGATGCCAGTGGCGCGCGTTCGACATATTGATGGCGAATTCCTTCGTCGTCGGCGGAATCTGCATATTGCTTTGCGTGAGAACCCACGAACCCATCTCGCGGTCCAGGGTGAAGCAGTTCACGCCATTGCCGAAGGTCAGCACCAGCATGGTTTGCGGACCGTACACGGCGTAGCCGGCCGCCACTTGCTTGCTGCCGGCTTGCATGAAGTCCTGCTCCGTCGGCTCGCCCATGCCTTCCGGTGCCTTCAGCACCGAGAAAATGGTGCCGATCGAGACGTTGACGTCGATGTTCGACGAGCCATCCAATGGGTCGAACAGCAGCATGTATTCGCCCTTCGGATAGCGGTTCGGGATCGGGTGGATCGATTCCATCTCTTCCGACGCCATGGCCGCCAGGTGGCCGCCCCATTCATTCGCTTCCAGCAAAATCTCGTTGGAGATGATGTCGAGCTTTTTCTGCACTTCGCCCTGCACGTTTTCCGTGTCGGCCGTGCCCAGCACCTCACCCAGCGCGCCCTTGCTGACGGCGTGGCTGATGGTTTTACAGGCGCGCGCAACGACTTCGATCAGCAGGCGCAGTTCGGCCGGAATGCTGTTGTTCGAGCGCTGCTCTTCAACCAGGTATTGCGTAAGACTGATGCGTTTCATGAAATTCCTCTGTTTTAATAGCTTTTTGATAAATTTTTACGGTGTTAATTGGCCAATGCCTTGGAAACGACTTCCATCACGTCATTCGACAAGCTGGCCTGGCCGGCGACTTTTTCCAGCGCGTCGCGCATGTGGCTTTGCAGTGCGGGCACGTAACGGCGCCAGCGGTCCATGGAGCGTGCCAGGCGGGCTGCCACTTGCGGGTTCAGGGCGTCGAGCGCGATGACTTGCTCGGCCCAGAAGGCGTAGCCGCTGCCGTCAGCCGCATGGAATTGCGACGGATTGCCGTTCGTGAAATTGAAGATCAGGCTGCGCGCGCGGTTCGGATTTTTCAAGGTGAAGGCCGGATGCGTCATCAGCTGGCGCACGGCTTGCACATCGGTCGATGGCGCGGCCGCCTGCATGGCGAACCACTTGTCGACCACCAGCGCTTCGTTCTCGAAGTCGGCATAGAAACTGGCCAGCGCCGCCTGCGCGTGCGATGGCGAACCCGAATGGATCAGGGCGCCCAGCGCTGCCGCGCGGTCCGTCATGTTGCCGGCACCGTCGAACTGCTGCTGCGCCAGGGCCAGCTCTTGCTCGCCCGGCGCGATCAGCAGATAGGACAGGGCCAGGTTTTTCAGCGCGCGCTTGCCGGCCGACAGGGCGTCGGGACTGTACTCGCCCGGCGTCTGGTTGGCGTGGTATTGCGCCAGCAGTTCAGGTTTCAGGGCCGCCGCGATGGTGCGGCGCATGAACTGGCGCGCCGCGTGGATCGCTTGCGGGTCGACTTGCGCCATGCGCTCGGCGATGATGGTTTCCGACGGCAGGATCAGGGCCAGCTCGCGGAAGGCGGGATCGAGCGTGTCGTCGGCCAGCAAGGCGCGTTGCGCTTCGATGAAGGTGTCGTCCAGCGCCAGGTGCTCGCCGGCGGCGACGGCGCCGGTCAGTTTCAGCAGGCGCTCCATGGCTAGGCGCTGACCCGCTTCCCAGCGGTTGACCGGGTCGCTGTCGTGGCGGAACAGGTGCAGCAGTTCCTCGTCGGTGTAATCGTATTCCAGCACCACGGGCGCGGAAAAGTCGCGCAGCAGCGACGGCACGGGCAACTCCGTCACATTCGTGAAGCGGAAAGTCTGCGACGCTTGCGTCAGTTCCAGCACGACGCTGGCAGCGCCGTTCGACACGACGCCATCGACGTGCAGCGGCAGGTCGCGACCATCGGCGGCCAGCAAGCCGACGGTGACGGGGATGTGGAAAGGCAGTTTTTTCGGCTGGCCCGGCGTGGCGGGGCAGCTTTGCGCCAGGGTCAGCTCGAACGTCCGGCTGGCCGCATCGTAGCGCGTAGACGCCGTCACGACAGGCGTACCCGCCTGGCTGTACCAGCGCTCGAACTGGCTGAAGTCGCGGCCATTCGCATCGGCCATGGCGGCGCGGAAGTCGTCGCACTGCACGGCCTGGCCATCGTGGCGCTCAAAGTACAGGTCCATACCCTTGCGGAAACCGTCGCGGCCCACCAGGGTCTGGTACATGCGCACCACTTCGGCACCCTTCTCGTAGATGGTGACCGTATAAAAGTTATTGATCTCGACGAAAGAATCGGGACGCACGGGATGGGCCATCGGGCCCGCGTCTTCGGGGAACTGCGCCTGGCGCAGGGTGCGCACCTGGTCGATGCGCGTGACGGCGCGGCCCGTGTCCGTGCCGATCATGTCGGCCGAGAATTCCTGGTCGCGGAAGACCGTCAAGCCTTCCTTCAGCGACAGCTGGAACCAGTCGCGGCACGTCACGCGGTTGCCTGTCCAGTTATGGAAGTATTCGTGGCCCACCACCGCTTCGATGCCCGCGTAATCGACGTCCGTCGCCACGCGCGCATTGGCCAGCACATACTTGGTATTGAAGATGTTCAGCCCCTTGTTTTCCATGGCGCCCATGTTGAAATCGCCCACGGCGACGATCATAAAGCGGTCCAGGTCCAGTTCCAGGCCGAAACGCTCCTCGTCCCAGCGGATCGAGTTTTTCAGCGACTGCATGGCGTAGTCGGTTTTATCCAGGTTGCCGTCTTCCACCCACACTTGCAGCAGCACTTCGCGGCCCGACTTCAGGGTATAGCGCTCTTCCTGGCATACCAGGCGCGCCGCCACCAGAGCGAACAGGTAGGACGGCTTCTTGAACGGGTCTTCCCACTTGGCGTAATGGCGGCCATCGCCGAGGTCGCCCTCTTCGATCAGGTTGCCGTTCGACAACAGCACCGGATAGTTGTCCTTGTCGGCGCGCAGCATGACCGTGTACTTGGCCATCACATCCGGGCGGTCAGGGAAGAAGGTGATGCGGCGGAAGCCTTCCGCCTCGCACTGCGTGAAGAAATTATGGTTCGACACATACAGGCCGGACAGCGAGGTATTGTCCTGCGGCGCCAGCACGGTTTCGATATCGAGCGTCACCTCGTCCGGGGCCTTGGGGATGGTCAGCATGCCGGCCGTCAGCTTGTACTGCGACGGCTTCAATACCTTGCCATTCAGGCGCACCAGCACCAGTTCGATGTGTTCGCCGTGCAATTCGATGCTGCGGCTGGTGCTGGCCGGGTTATGGCGCATTTGAATCCGGCTCGCCACCACTGTGCGGGCGGGATCGAGATCGAAACCAAGTTCGACGCTGTCGACCAAAAAGCTGGGCGGCGTGTAATCTTTGCGGTAAATCGTCTGAGGGCTGTCTGTGCGCATAGGGATTTGGGTGGGAGCGGAGGCAAAAGCCTATTTTACCAACACCAGCCCCCGATAGTCGCGATTCAGGTCAGGAATGTTGGATTCCCTTACACGCAGACATGCCAGGTAACATTCTGTAATAATGAATAGAAACAAATAGAACTATTCTTATAATACTAAGCGAAGAATTGCGTCTACTAATCAGGAGGTCATGCAATGAAACGATATCTCACCATCATGATGGCCGCATTGACCGTGTTGCTCACCGGATGCGCCACCACCATACGCAGCGATGTGACCGTCTTCCATGAGTGGCCTGCGCAATTGCAGGACAAATCATATGCATTTGAAGCGCCGGCGGCCGAAGACGACACGCTGGAATACCGCAGCTACCAGAACCTGGTGCGCGCGGAACTGGCCAAACACGGTTTCGGCGAAGCGTCCGGCCCCGCGGCAGCCAATTTGCGCGTGGCAATGAATTTCTCCACCGTCGACTACCCTGAGCGCGTGCTGCAAGCCAGCGACCCATTCTGGTATAGCCCCGGCTACTGGCCTGGCCGCTACGGCTACCGCTACGGCGCATGGCCAGGCTATGGTCGCTTTGGCTACAACCCCTACTGGTATGGTCCGATGGACGTGGAAGAAACCGTACGCCATAAATACGAACGCGAATTGCGCGTGACGATCAATGACCGCAACGGCAAGAAACTCTACGACGTAACCGTGCAATCGACCAGCAACAAGCGCGCCACGTCGCAAGTAATGCCCGCCATGGTCGCCAGCGCCTTTGCCGACTTCCCCGGACAAAGCGGCGTTCCCCGCAAGGTGGAAGTCAAGATAGACTGAGAGCGCCAGCCAAAACCTACTGCGCGTCGCGCTTTGCGGCCGGCGATGCTCACCGGCTCGGCGCCCCCGTACTAAAGTACGGTTGCGCTTCTCGGCCACAAATCACTGCCGCTCGCTACGGTTTTGTCAGACGCGAGAAGTCTGGAGTACTTTAAAAAACCGGCTGGTGCAGCGATGCGCCAGCCGGTTTTTTTATGTCTACGAATAATACGCTTCGGCGGCAAAGGTCAGCGCGCCAATCAGGGCCACGGCCAATAACAGCACGATCAGCAGGCGGCCGAACTTTGGCGTGCCATCATTGCCGCCGCTCATGGCACGATGATGGTCGAACCGGTCGTCTTGCGCCCTTCCAGGTCCGTATGCGCCTGGGCGATATGGGCCAGGCCGTAGCGCTGGTTGATCTCGATCTGCACTTCGCCGCTGCTGACGACGCCGAACAGCGAGGTCGCCATCTCTTCCAGATTCGCGCGGTTCGAGGCATAGCTGAACAGGGCCGGACGCGTGATGAAGAGCGAGCCGCGCGATGCCAGTTCGCTCAAAGTGAAGGCCGGCACGGGACCGGACGCGTTGCCGAAGCTGACCATCATGCCCAGCGGCGCCAGGCAGTCGAGCGAACCCGTGAACGTATCCTTGCCGATGGAATCGTAGACGACAGAGACGCCCTTGCCGCCCGTGATCTCGCGCACGCGCTCGACGAAGTTTTCCGTGTTGTAATTGATGACATGGGCCGCGCCATGCGCCTTGGCCAGCGCCGCCTTTTCATCGGAACCGGCCGTGCCGATCAGATTCACGCCCAGCACCTTGGCCCACTGGCAGGCGATCAGGCCCACGCCGCCCGCGGCCGCGTGGAACAAAATGGTATCGCCCGCCTTCAGGGCCACCGTGCGGTGGAACAGGTATTGCACCGTCAAGCCTTGCAGCATCATGGCGGCGGCCGTATCGAAACCTATACGCTCGGGCAACACCAGCAGCAGGGCCGCCGGCAGGTTGCGCTGCTGCGCATACGCGCCATTGATGCGCGCCGCATACGCCACCCGGTCGCCCACCTTCACTTCCGTGACGCCCTCGCCCACCGCCTCGACGATGCCCGCCCCCTCGACACCGAGGCCATTGGGCAGCGGCTGCGGATACAAGCCCGTGCGGAAATACACGTCGATGAAATTGAGGCCGATGGCCTCGTGCTTGACGCGCGCCTCGCCGGGACCCGGCGGCGGCAGTTCCACATCCACATATTCCATCACATCCGGGCCGCCCACGCGCTGTACGCGGATGGCTTTGGTGGTAATCGTTGCGCTCACAATATGCTCCTTGAAGAAGAATCGGGAAAACGTCAGGCGGCAGCGCTGGCCCGCGCCTGCAATTGCGACAGCACCAGGTGCGCCGACGACAGATTGGTCGCGCACGCCACGTTGTGCACGTCGCAGGCACGCACCAGGGCGTTGATGTCCGGCTCGTGCGGCTGCGGCGTCATCGGGTCGCGCAGGAAGATCACGCAATCGATCAAGCCTTCCACCAGCAGCGAGCCTATCTGCAAGTCGCCGCCGAACGGGCCGGAATGCTTGCGCTCAACCGCCAGGCCCAGCTCAGTGATCAGGCGGCCGCCCGTGGTGCCCGTGGCCGACAGTTCGCAACCCTTCAAAAAGTCCAGGTATTCGCCCGCCAGGGTAATCATGTCATCTTTTTTCTTGTCGTGGGCAATCAGGGCGATGCGTGTTTTCATGGTGGGGACATTTTCAGTGGGTGGAGGAATTATTTCTTTTTCGACAGCAAGTAAATGCCGGCCAATACCAGGCTGGTGCCAGCCAGTTGCCAGTTGGTGATCGGTTCATCGAGAATCATGGCGCCCAGGAACAGGGTCGACACGGGGCCGATCATGCCGGCCTGCGAAGCGACGGGCGCGCCGATGCGCTCGACGGCGATCATCGTCATGAAGACGGGCATCACCGTGCAAAAGATGCCATTGAGCAAAGACAAGCCGTACACGGGCATGGGCTGGATCAGCAACTCGACGGGGCGCAGGATGAAGAATTGGGCGATGCAGGCAAAGCTGGCCACGCACATGGCATAGCTGACGAGGCGCATCGAGCCGATGCGTTTCACCAGCTCGCCCGAACCAAGCAGGTACACGGCATAGGCACAGGCCGAGCCCAGCACCAGGGTCGAGCCCAGCGCCACATTGCTGGCGCCGCCCTGCAAGTCGTGCACGAACACCAGCACGATGCCGCAGTAGGAGGTGAACAGGGCCAGCCATTGCAGGCGGCTGATGCGCTGCTTGAAGTACACGGTGGTAATCAGGAGCACGAAAGTAGGCGTAAGGAACAGGATCAGGCGCTCCAGCCCCACGGAAATGTATTGCAGTCCCAGGAAATCCAGATAGCTGGACAGGTAGTAGCCGACGAGGCCCAGCCCGACGAGGCGCCAACGGTCGCTGTTTGACAGCGGCGGCTCCGTGCGCATCTTCCAGCAAGCGATGACGGCGAACACGGGCAGCGAAAAGATCATCCTGAAGGCGATCAGGGTGACGGCGTCGATCTGGTAGCGGTACAGCAGCTTGGCGACGATGGCCTTGGTGGAAAACAGTACCGCCCCGCCCACGGCGATGGCCAGGCCACCGAGGTAGACGGAACGGGGAATCGATGCAGGGGATGCTTGCGGGGAACTGGAGCTCATGCCCAGATTGTAAGGCAAAAGCCGGGGCCAGACCCGGCGGGACTCGGCGTCCCCGTCTGGCCCCGAATAAAACCGGCGGCGGATTAAGAGACCACCACCGCCGCCGCACCCGCCGTCACCGTCGCCGTCGTCACGCGCGCAATCACGTTCGACGGCGCCGCCGTGCCGACCAGTTTATTCACCTGCTTGAACTGCGCCACCAGCTTGCCCGGCGTCAAGGTGACCACCGTGTAGCCCTGCGCATCCGTGTTCAGATGCTTGATCCACGGGTTGTTGCCCAGGCCGGACAATTGCTGCGCCAGGCCCAGCAGGGTCACGCTGAAGTCAGTGCTCGCTTTCAAGCCAGCCTGCACGGCGGCGACCGTCGCGTCCAGTTGCGCTTCCGGCACGCCCTTGGCGGCCAGGGCGCCGCGCAGCTGCACGCGCAACTGTTCCAGCAGGCTGTCGACGGTAGGCGCCGCCTTGCCCATGGTGTAGTCGAGCAGGTTGATGTCGAGATTGACCGTGCCCAGGCCCGTGACGGGAATGGCCAGCGGATAGCTGACGAGGGTGCCGATATCGCCCATGCTGCCGGCGGCCGACTTCAGGTAGCTGAAGAAGGAATCGGAGCTGACGCCAGCCGACACCAGGTCCACCATGACGGGCGTGCCGCCGCCGGCTGCATCGAAATCGTCGCTGACCGTACCCGCAAAAAACGAGTGGATATCGCCCGTGATGGCCACCACGTTGCCGATGGCATTGGTTTTCAGGTGCGCCATCAGGTTCTTGCGCTCGCTGTTGTAGCCATCCCACTGGTCGCAATTGAGCAGGAAGCGCGTGAAGAATGGCGTCAGCGCGGCTTGCTGGCCGGAAGCGGCGACAAAGCTCGATGCGGCGCCCTTGGCTTGCACGTCGGGCTTGATCCAGCCGAAGGCGATCACTTGCGCGGCCGCCGCCGGCGAAGCGCTGTTGTAGGCAGCCACCGTGATGCCGGCCTGGGCCGCGCTCAAACCGGCACCCACGGCAGCGGCGCCCTGCGCGCCGGCATTGGCTGCCGCGCCGGCAATCGCCATGGCGGCGGCCTGCGCCACGCTTGACGATGCGCCCGCCGTCGAAGCGGCCACGATGGCGCAGGCCAGCGGCACGCTGCCGCCCACCAATGGCAGGGTGCTGGCGATGGCTTTGCCCACGTTGGCCATGGCGCTCAGCGCCAGCAGGGTGGCGATCGCATCCGTGCCATTCAAGCCCATGCGCAGCAACGACACTTCATTGCCCCACAGCTTCCAGGTCGACGTGGCCGCCTTCATCTTGCCCTTCCACCAGTCGCGCTGTGTGTTGCCCAGCATGCCCACTGCCGCCAGCGGATCGGCGCCGGCTTTGGTGGCGGCCGCCATTTTCTGCCCTTCCACGCTGTCGAACAGCGCTTGCGGCACCAGGTAGCGGCTGCCGATGCTGCCCAGCGGCTTGCCCGTGGCGGGATTGGTGGTCGACTCTGCGATCGCATGGTCGGCGCGGTACAGGCGCTCGTCCGTCATCACCAGCTGCATCAGTTTACCGAACTGGAAATCGCGGTAAATCTGGATATTCTGGAACGTCGTCGCGGCCGCGTCGAACGTGACGTCGGCCGGCATGTATTCGAACCAGGCCTGGTTGGCGCTGCGGCGGCGGGCCGGCTGGTGCAAATCGCTGCCGTCGGTCGCCACGATGCCTTCATAGGTGGACGCATCCTGCCAGGCGTCGTCCGTGAATTCATGGTCATCCCAGATGGCGATGAAGGCAAAGCGCTCGTGCACGGCTTGCAGACGCGCATCGGTGCGGTATTTCTTGTACAGATAGCGGTAATCGGCCACCGTGGTCGCGTATTTGGCGCCGGACGTGCCGCTTTTATACGTGCCGTCAGGCAATTTCAGCTGGTCGTGGCGGCTTTCCACGGCGCCGCTCTGGAAGGCTTCGCCCACCGTTTCATAGATGTAATCGCCCAGGTGGACGATAAAATCGAGCGATTCGTTGGCGGCGATGTGCGACAGCGCCCCCCAGTGATTGATGCTCCAGTCCTGGCATGTCAGGTAGGCGAATTGCAGCTGAGCAACGTCGCTGGTCGCGGCAGGCGCCGTCTTGAAGCGGCCCACGTTCGAGCGCACGTCGCCGGCGATGAATTGGTAAAAATACACCTGGCCCGGCTGCAAGCCCGTCACCTTGTGGCGCAGGGTATTGTCGAAATCGGCTTTCAGCGGCAATTTCGCATCGACGATGGGTGTGCCGGCCAGGGCCGTGTTGCCGCCCAGGGCGGCCGTATTGTCGCTGGCGCTGACGATCAGGCGCACGGCGACGTCGGACTTGCCGGCCACGGCGGGCGCGACGGCGTCGAAACTGGCGGGCACGACGCGCGTCCACAGCATGGCGCTGTCGGCACGCGGGTCGCCCGAAGCCACGCTTTGCGGGAATTTCCAGTCGCTGCCCGAGGCCAGCGGCACGCCAGGATCGCTGTAATCGGTGCTGCCGCAGGCGGCGAGGCCGACAGTGGCCACGGAGACGGTAATAAAGCCGCCCAATTTCAGAAATTGCCGCCTGTCCATTTGACTTGCCATGATGTCGCGCCCTCGATATGGTGAAAGCGCGTCACTTTAGCAACAGATTGTGTCATCCTGATGACGGGGCCGCGCCGCTTCGCAGGGGGCCGATATGCTAAAATGTCGGCCACAATTGAACACCCGTCTAAGGAAGATTCGACATGGCAGGACATAGCAAATGGGCCAATATCAAGCATAAAAAGGCTGCCACCGATGCCAAGCGCGGCAAAATCTGGACGCGCCTGATCAAGGAAATCACGGTCGCGGCCCGCATGGGCGGCGCCGACGCCATCACCAATCCGCGCCTGCGCCTGGCAGTCGACAAGGCGGCCGATGCGAACATGCCAAAAGACAACGTCCAGCGCGCGATCAACCGCGGCAGCGGCGGCGTCGATGGCGCCAACTACGAAGAAGTGCGCTACGAAGGCTACGGCGTGGGCGGCGCAGCCGTCATCGTCGAATGCATGACCGACAACAAGGTACGCACGGTGGCTGAAGTACGCAACGCCTTCAACAAGAACGGCGGCAACATGGGCAACGAAGGCTCGGTCGCCTTCATGTTCCAGCACTGCGGCCAGCTGCTGTTCGCGCCGGGCACCGATGAAGACAAGCTGATGGAAGCGGCCCTGGAAGCGGGCGCCGACGACGTCATCGCCGATGAAGAGGGCGGCTTCGAAGTGGTCACTCCCGTGCATGATTTCGCCGCCGTCAAGGAGGCGCTGGAAGCGGCCGGCTTCAAGGCCGAAGTGGCCGAAGTCATCATGAAACCGGCGACGGAAACCGTCTACACGGGCGACGACGCCATCAAGATGCAAAAGCTGATCGATGCGCTGGAGCTGCTGGACGACGTGCAGGAAGTGTTTACGAATGCCCTGATCGAAAACTAAGCAAAAAATAAGCTATACACCTCAAGGGCGGCAGCACCGCCCTGCAACCCACACTGAACGAACGGTTCCTATGAAAATTCTGGTAGTCGGCTCTGGCGGCCGCGAACACGCCCTGGCCTGGAAACTGGCCCAGTCCGAACGCATACAGATGGTGTATGTCGCGCCGGGCAACGGCGGCACCGCGCGCGATGCGCGCCTGGTCAATCTCGACATCAGCGACCCGCAATTGCTGGCCGACTTCGTTCAGCAGGAACACATCGGCCTGACCGTCGTCGGCCCGGAAGTGCCGCTGGCGGCCGGCATCGTCAACCTGTTCCGTTCGCGCGGCCTGAAAATCTTCGGCCCGACAAAAGAAGCGGCACAGCTGGAATCGTCGAAGGACTTCGCCAAGGCCTTCATGCAGCGCCACGGCATCCCGACGGCCGCTTACCAGACCTTCTCCGACGTCGCTCCCGCACATGCCTATGTCGACGCCATGGGCGCGCCGATCGTCATCAAGGCCGACGGCCTGGCCGCCGGCAAGGGCGTCGTCGTTGCCATGACCCTGGAAGAAGCGCACCAGGCGGTCGACATGATGCTGTCCGATAACCAGTTCGGCGACGCCGGCGCGCGCATCGTCATCGAGGAATTCCTCGCCGGCGAAGAAGCGAGCTTCATCGTCATGTGCGATGGCAAGAACATCCTGCCGCTGGCCACCAGCCAGGACCACAAACGCCTGAAAGACCACGACCAGGGCCCGAACACGGGCGGCATGGGCGCGTATTCGCCGGCACCTATCGTCACCCCGGCCATGCATGCGCGCGTCATGCGCGAAATCATCGTGCCAACCATCCAGGGCATGGCCAAGGACGGCATCACGTTCACGGGCTTCCTGTATGCGGGCCTGATGATCGACGACAAGGGCACGCCGAAGACCTTGGAATTCAACTGCCGCATGGGCGACCCGGAAACGCAGCCCATCATGGCGCGCCTGAAGACCGACCTGGTGACCGTCATGGAACACGCCGTCAACGGCACGCTCGACGCCGTGGAACTGGAATGGGACCGCCGCACGGCCGTTGGCGTCGTGATGGCCGCCGCCGGCTATCCGGACGATCCCGTCAAGGGTACCTCCATCGGCGACATCCCGGCCGAAACGCATGATTCCGTCACCTTCCATGCCGGCACCCGCATCGAGGGCGAACGCCTGGTGACCAACGGCGGCCGCGTGCTGTGCGTGGTGGGCCTGGGCGACAGCATCAAGATGGCGCAGAAACAGGCGTATGAAACCGTGGAAAAAATCCATTTCGACGGCGCGCAGTACCGCCGCGACATCGGCTGGCGCGGCCTGAAGCACTAAGCCCGCCACAGGCGGCAAACGGCAGGGCCGGCGCGGAATGCATCCGCCCCGGCCCTGTTTTGATTGGCGCGCCGGGAAAACGGACCTTGCGCTAAGATTTTGCCTTTCAGACAAAGTTGCAACCCATGACCAGCCACGTCCATCCCGCCCTCGCTCAGGTACGCCAACTCCGCCTGATCACGGACAATGAACTCGACGACGCTATCGCCGAACTAGAAATCCTCGCCCTGGACGAGGAAGACGACGTCGACATGCCACGACTGGCCGCCGGCGCCGGTCCCGCCGAGGCCCTGGCATGGCTGCTGCGCACTGACCTGCTGCCACAGGACGACTTCCTGCGACGCGTACAGGATCTGCCGCGCCGGCATGGCGGCGAAGCCCTGCTCGAGCGCCAGCAACTGGCCGCCGACGCGCTAAAGCTGGTCAACGGCCAGGCCATCGACACCCTGTACGACGAAGACCTGATCAACCAGTGGCAGCGCGATGCCGCCCACGCCAGCTTGCCGGAGAACCGCCTGCTCGCCTCGCCGATTGACGCACTGCGCGAAATGCTCCGGCAAGGCACCTTGACGGCGCAGCAATTCGAGCTACTGCGCACGCGCCAGCACAGCTCGGAGCTGGGCCGCATCATCGTCGATGGCGCCGCGCGCCAGGCCCGCCGGGAACGCCCCGCCTATGCGCGCCCGGAAACGTGGGTGATGGCCGCGCTGCTGGTGCTGGTACTGGCCTTTGCCGGCCGCGCCATCGTCTCCGGGCAGGCACCCTCCTCCTCCGCAGCCCCCGTCGCCGGGCAGGGCGTCGGGCGGCCCGACTTGCAGCAGCGCGCCGCGCACGCCGTGGAAAGCGCGCGCCTGCCCGGCGCCGGCGCGGACCTGTCCATCACGGTAGTGCAGGACGATGCCACGCCACCGGCACGCTGATCCACAACACAAACGCACAGCGCAAGCGCCGCCCTATCACAAAAACGCGTAACAGGGTACAATCCGTCCTTACTTTTTTATTTCGGCCTCGTCGGCCCACGCGATGTCGTCAACTCCCTCTCCTTCGGCCGTCAAGGCCTATTTGCTCGATTTGCAAAGCCGTATCGTGCAGGCGCTCGAAGCGCAGGACGGCAAGCCCTTCCTGACCGATGCCTGGCAGCGCCCCGAGGGCGGCGGCGGCATTTCACGGCTGATCGAGGAAGGCAATGTGTTCGAGCGTGGCGGCGTGAATTTTTCGCACGTCACCGGCGCCGCATTGCCGCCATCGGCAGCGGCCGCGCGCCCTGAACTCGGTGGCAAGGCGTGGGAGGCGATGGGCGTGTCGCTGGTGCTGCATCCGCGTAATCCGTATGCGCCCACGGTGCACATGAATGTGCGTTTCTTCACCACCGTGAATGCCGATGGCGAACCCGTATGGTGGTTCGGCGGCGGCATGGACCTGACGCCGTATTATGGCGACGCGGGCGACGTGAAGCACTTTCACCAGGTGTGCCATGATGCGCTGGCGCCGTTTGGCGAGGAACTGCATCCGAAGTTCAAGCAGTGGTGCGACGATTACTTCTACCTGAAGCACCGGCGCGAAGCGCGCGGCGCGGGTGGTATTTTCTTCGACGACTTCAATGCCCTGGGCTTTGACGACAGTTTCGCCATGATGCGCAGCGCCGGCGACGCCTTCATCGACGCCTATGTGCCGATCCTGGCGCGCCGCAAGGACACGCCCTACGGCGAACGCGAACGCGACTTCCAGTGCTACCGGCGCGGACGCTATGTCGAGTTCAACCTGGTGTTCGACCGCGGCACCCTGTTTGGCCTGCAGTCGGGCGGACGCACCGAGGCGATCCTGATGTCGATGCCGCCCGTGGTCAAGTGGCGCTACGACTGGCACCCGGAAGCGGGCAGTCCCGAAGCGGCGTTGTATACTGACTTCCTCGTGCATCGCGACTGGCTGCAGGCGTGAACCCAGGTAGCAGGGCATGCGTGGCGCTGCTCGGTGGCAGCTACGATCCGGTGCATATGGGGCATGTCGCGCTGGGCACGCATTTTTCCAGCCTGCTGCACGCCGATGAACTGCGCGTGATTCCGGCAGGCGCGCCCTGGCAAAAAAGCAAGCTGGGCGCCACGGGCCAGCAGCGCGCCGAGATGGCCGGCCTGGCGTTTGCCGGCCTGCCCCTGCCGGTCGTGATCGACCGCCAGGAAATCGCGCGCAGCGAACATGGCCAGGCCAGCTACACCATCGATACCTTGCGCCAGGTACGCGCCGAGCTGGGTCCGCGCGCTTCCATCGTTTTCCTGATGGGCGCCGACCAGCTGCAGCGGCTCGCGACATGGCGCGAATGGCAGCAATTATTTGAATACGCGCATATCTGCGTCGCGGCCCGCCCCGGCTTCGCGCTGAATGACACCGCAGTGCCACAAGTGGTCGCCGAAGAATTTTCGCGCCGCCTGGGGTCACTGGAAAGCATCCGCAACACGCCGCACGGTCTGACTTATCTGGCACAGGACTTCGCGGTGGATATCTCCGCCACCGAAATACGTGCGGCATTACAACGGGGGAATCGGGCAAACCCGCTTGTTTCCCCGCTAGTGCTAGACTATATTGAACAACATAATTTATACAAAAGCTAAATGGACATCAAAAAACTGCAAACCCTCGTCATTGACGCCCTTGAAGACGTCAAAGGCCAAGACATCGCCGTCTTCGAAACGAGCCACCTGACCAGCCTGTTCGACCGCATCGCGATCGTTTCCGGTACCTCGAACCGTCAAACCAAGGCGCTGGCCGCCTCGGTACGCAACAAGGTCAAGGACGCCGGCGGCGACATCATCGGCATGGAAGGCGAGGACACCGGTGAATGGGTGCTGGTCGATCTGGGCGACATGATCGTCCACATCATGCAAGCGCCTATCCGCGCCTACTACCGCCTGGAAGAAATCTGGGGCGACACCCCGGTCAAGCTGGGTGCCGCCAAGCGCGCGCCGAAAAAAGCGGCCGGCGACGAGCCGAAAAAGGTCAGCGGCCACCTGGCGGCAAGCAAGGCCAATGTGGAAGCGACGCCCGTGATCGAGAAAAAGGCGCCTGCCAAGAAAGCCGCGGCAGCCACCACCGCCGCCAAGAAAGCCCCGGCGAAAAAAGCCACCGCTTCCAAAGCCGTCGGCAAGACCGTGAAAGTCGCGCCAACCAAGACCGAAGCGGCTGCCGTGAAAGCCCTGAAAGCGCTGCCGGAGAAAAAAGTGCGCGCCCCACGCGCGGCCAAGCCGGCAGCCGATGCTGCACCGGCAAAAACCGTGATCAAGCGTATCAAAAAAGTCGAAGCGTAAGCCTCGATGCAGCTCATCATCGCTGCGGTCGGCCATAAAATGCCGGCCTGGATAGAGACGGGCTTCGCTGAATACGCGAAGCGCATGCCGCCGGAATTGCGCATCGTGCTGAAAGAAATCAAGCCGGTGGAGCGTTCCGGCAGCAAGACCGCAGCCACGGCGATGGCGCTGGAACGCGAACGCATCGAAGCCGTCCTGCCCAAGGGCGTGCGCATCATCGCCCTCGATGAACGCGGCAAGGACCTGACCAGCGTCGGCCTGTCGCAGCAGCTGATGGCGTGGCAGCAGGATGGCCGCGACACGGCCTTCCTGATCGGCGGCGCCGACGGCCTCGATCCGCAACTCAAGGCACGTGCCGAAGGCATGCTGCGCATTTCCAGCATGACCCTGCCGCACGGCGTGGTGCGCGTGATCCTCACCGAGCAGCTGTACCGCGCCTGGTCGATCACGCAAAACCACCCCTACCACCGCGTCTGAACTCCCCCATGAAACCGGCTGATAACAAGATCTATCTCGCCTCCAAAAGCCCGCGCCGGCGCGAATTGCTGCGCCAGATCGGCGTCGATTTCGAATTACTGCTGCTGCGCAGCGACGGCCCGCGCGGCGCCGACGTCACCGAGGAAGTCTTCCCCGGCGAGTCGGCGCTCGACTATGTGGCCCGCGTGGCGAATGAAAAAGCCGCCTTCGCCTGGGACCTGGTGCGCCGCCGCCACCTGAAGCCGCGCCCCGTGCTGGCGGCCGACACCACCGTCACCATCGACGGCGTCATCCTCGGCAAGCCGGCAGACCGGGCCGAGGCCGTGGCCATGCTGCAGCAGCTGTCTGGCCGCACGCACGAGGTACTCACCTCGATCGCCGTGCACTACAAGGATTTCGCCGAGCAGCGCACGCAGATCTCGCAAGTGCGCTTCGGCGTGCTGTCGCCCGCCTCGATCGCCGCGTATTGCGCCACGCCGGAACCGTACGACAAGGCCGGCGGCTACGGCATCCAGGGCAGCGCCGCGCTGTTCGTCGAGCACATCGAAGGCAGCCATTCCGGCATCATGGGCCTGCCCCTTTACGAAACTGCACAGTTGCTGCGACTGGCAGGTTTGCCCCTGCCCTGATCGGGTATGATGTCATTCGTTGCCTCCACTCCCGCGCCTCCATGAACGAAGACATCCTGATCAATATCACGCCGCAAGAAACGCGCGTCGCCCTCATCCTGCAGGGCGCCGTGCAGGAATTGCACATCGAGCGCACGCTCACGCGCGGCCTGGCCGGCAATGTGTATTCCGGCAAAGTGGTGCGCGTATTGCCGGGCATGCAGTCGGCCTTCATCGACATCGGCCTGGAACGGGCCGCCTTCCTGCACGTGGCCGACATCTGGGAAGCGCGCGGCCACGACGGCCAGAACGCCACGCCGGCGCCCATCGAAAAAATCCTGTTTGACGGCCAGGTGCTGACGGTACAGGTGATCAAGGACCCGATCGGCACCAAGGGCGCGCGCCTGTCGACGCAGATTTCCATCGCCGGGCGCATGCTGGTGTACCTGCCGCAGGATAAACATATCGGCATTTCGCAGAAAATCGAGAAGGAAGCGGAGCGCGAGCAGCTGCGCGTGCGCCTGCAAAACCTGCTGCCCACCGATGAAAAGGGCGGCTACATCGTGCGCACCATGGCTGAAGACGCGTCCGACGCGGACTTGAAGGCGGACGTCGACTACCTGAGAAAAACCTGGAGCACGATCACGCACGGTGCGCGCACACGTCCCGCCACCAGCCTGCTGCACCAAGACTTGAGCCTGGCGCAGCGCGTGCTGCGCGACTTCGTCGGCGATGAAACGGCCACCATCCAGGTCGACTCGCGCGAAAATTATGTGAAACTGCGGGAATTCGCGGAAATCTACACGCCCAGCGAACTGACGCGCCTGCAGCACTACACGGGCGAGCGTCCATTGTTCGACCTGTACGGCGTGGAAGAAGAGATCTTGCGCGCGCTGGGCCGCCGGGTCGACCTGAAATCGGGCGGCTACCTGATCGTCGACCAGACGGAAGCGATGACCACCATCGACGTCAACACGGGCGGCTTCGTCGGCGGACGCAATTTTGCCGACACGATTTTCAAGACCAACCTGGAAGCGGCGCACGCCATCGCGCGCCAGCTGCGCCTGCGCAACCTGGGCGGCATCATCATCCTCGACTTCATCGACATGGACAACGCCGAGCACCGCAACGCCGTGCTGGCCGAACTGAAACGCACCCTGTCGCGCGACCGCACCAAGGTCTCGGTGAGCAATTTCTCGCCGCTGGGCCTGGTGGAAATGACGCGCAAGCGCACGCGCGAATCGCTGGCCCATATCCTGTGCGAACCGTGCCCCGCCTGCGCCGGCAAGGGGCAAGTGAAAACCTCGCGCACCATCTGCTATGAAATCCTGCGCGAATTGCTGCGCGAAGCAAAGCAGTTCAACCCGCGCGAATTCCGCATCCTCGCCTCGCAGGAAGTCGTGGATTTATTCCTCGAAGAAGAATCGCAGCACCTGGCCATGCTCGGCGATTTCATCGGCAAGAAGATTTCGCTGCAGGTGGAGAATGCCTACCACCAGGAGCAGTACGACGTGATCCTGATGTAGTCATGCCGGGCACCACCGCCTTCTGGCGCGACCCGTCTCTCCCCCACGTGGAGAGCCGGCGCGCCTGCCACAGCCGGGCTTGCTACAAGCCCCACAGCCATCCCACGTTTTCCATCGGCGCCGTCGACTCTGGCGGCAGCATCTTTACCGGCAGCAAAGACGGCAAGGTTGCACTCGGCAATGGCAGCCTGGTGCTGGTGCCGGCCGGCTGCGTACACGCCTGCAATCCCCTGCCCGACGCCCTGTGGAGCTACCAGATGCTGCATCTCGATGCGCGGTGGCTGCAAGCACACGCGCCGGCGCTCGATGGCGATACGGCGGCGGTGTTGCAGTGCCCGCTGCTGTACGCGCAGTTTTGCGCCATGAATGCGCTGCTGTTTTCAACGGCCGGCGCGGCGGAGAAAAATGCGGCGCTGCTGGCGTTTCTGGTCGCCTGCACCAGCGTCTGTGCGGATCTGCTGCCTTCGGAACGCAAGCCGGTGCCGCAGCAGCTGGCGCCCGTGCTCGCAACGCTGCAGGCGCTGCCCTCGGCCAGCCTGCGGCAACTGGCGGAGGCGGCAGGCCTGAGCCCGTATCAATTGATCCGCGCCTTTCGCGCCGCCACGGGCCTGACGCCGCATGCCTACCAGCTGAATATGCACGTCAACCGCGCGCGCAGCCGCTTGCAGGCCGGGACGGCGTTGGCGCAACTGGCGCATGAGCTCGGCTTTGCCGACCAGAGCCACCTGCAGCGCGTGTTCAAGGCGCATGCGGGTATCACGCCGGGGCGCTATCGCGGCCAGGGCAGCTAGAACGCCTGCAATTTTCTTCAATACAGGCTGTCGCCAGCCCCGGCATACTCGCGCATCGCCATTGCCGGAGCCAAACTCCATGCAGGATTTTCTCTTCATCGCCGCCGCCCACTTTCTTTCCCTGCTGTCGCCCGGTCCCGATTTTTTCCTGATCGCGCGCACCTCGCTGGCCCACGGCTGGCGCGGCGCCGCCGGCACGTGCGTGGGCATTACCGTGGCCAATGCGGTGTTTATCGTGGCGGCGTTTGCGGGACTATCGGTGCTGCGGGCGGGCAGCACGGCATTCATGCTGGTGCGGCTGGCGGGATGCGCCTATCTGCTGTACCTGGGCTGGCTGTTCCTGCGCCATGCGGGCAAGAGCAGCCTGGAGGCAAAGCCCGCCACCGGCAAGGCGCGCTGGCGCGGCGGTGTCGCGATGGGGTTTGTCTCCGCCATCCTGAACCCGAAGAATGCGCTGTTCTATGTCAGCCTGGCCACCGTGCTGGCCGCCAGGCAGACGAGTCCCGTTGCGATGGTGGCGTATGGCGCGTGGATGGTCTTTGCCGTGCTGGCGTGGGATATGGCGGTGGCGCTGGCCATCGGCAGCGCCGCCCTGCGGCAGCGCTTTGCGCGCGCGCTGCCGTCGCTGGAACGGCTGTCGGGCGTGATGCTGATCGTGCTGGCGCTGGTACTGCTGGCGGATCAGGCTGGCAGCGGGTCCAGATAAAACACGGCATACACTTTCAAGGGCGTGGTTTCCGTCGCCTTTTCCGAGCGCACGACGGAGCAGTCGTCTGCCGCCAGGCTGCGCCAGTTCTGGATGCCCGCCTTGGCGAACATGGCGTGCGCGGGGGCATTCGCGGCCAGGTCCAGCACCAGGCAGGCGTTGCGCGGGCCGGCGCCGTAGTTGACGGCGCGAATTTCAATGCCGAAGGTCGTCATCCACGGCTCCCACAAGCCTTTTTCCTTGCCGGCGGCCATGCGCTCCAGCATCTCGCCAAAGCTCAAGCCTTTTTTGACGGTGCTGCGCAGGGCTTCCAGCGACGGCGCCAGGCGGGGGTCGGGCTGCTTGTTGCCGGCACGAATCTCGGCGATCGCCTTCAATTCCTTGATGATGGCCGCATCGCGCTCCGTGTAATCGCGCATGCGCGCGTAAAACTCGGCATCGAGGAAGGGATTGACGGTCAGCTTGGCGACGCCCTCTTCGCGGCGTTTCGGGGAAGGCGTGTTGGTTTTGGTCATGGCGATAGAGGGGCAAAATACGTTGAGGGGCGCCAGTGTACCACCTTGCAGCGGCGCGGCCCCAGGCGCGGCCTCAGCCTCGGGGAGCGGCCGTCGATTCGCGCACCACCAGCTCGGGTTTCAGGCGCACGTCGAGCACGGCGGAGTCGGGCGAATCGATGGTTTGCAGGATCAGCCGGGCCGCTTCCGTGCCGATGCCGTGGTGGCGGATGCGGATGGTAGTCAGGGGCGGGCGGATCATGTCCATGTAGGGCATGTCGTTGTGGCCCACGACAGAAATATCTTCGGGGCAGCTCAAGCCCAGTTCGCGGATGGCGTCGTAGCAGCCGAGGGCCACCAGGTCGCTGCCCGTCACCACGGCCGTCGTCTGAGGCGACTGGCGCAGCAGTTCCAGCAGGGCGGCCTTGCCGCATTCGCGCGAATAGCCGCTGCTTTCAAACACGAAGGCTTGCGAGGGATCGAGTTCGCTGGCCTGGATGGCGGCCAGGAAACCGAGGCGGCGCACGTGGCCGGTGGACAGGTTTTCCGGGCCGGCAATATGCGCGATATGCCGGTGGCCCAGCGCCAGCAAGTGTTCCACGGCCAGGCGCATGCCGACCACGTCGTCGCTGACGACGCAGGAAGCAACGCCCGTCTCGTCGCTGCGGTTGACGGTCACCACCGGCACATTCTGGTCGATGCACATCTTGATGACGGGATCGTCGCGCCGTGCGGTAGCCAAAATCAGGCCATCGACCTGCTGCCCCAGCAGGCGGTTGATGACGAACAGCTGCTCTTCCTCGTCAGCGCCGACATTGGCGACGATGGCCAGGTAGCCATGCTTGCGCAAGCCTTCCTCGATGCCCAGCAGGATAGGCGGAAAGACAGCGTTGGTAATGTCGGGCAAGACCACGCCGATGATGCGCGACTTGCGCGTGACGAGGGTGGAGGCGGCGCGGTTCGGCCGGTAGCCGAGCCGGCCCGCTTCGGCCAGCACGCGCGCGGCCACCTCGGCGCTGACCATTTGCCGCGTTGCCGGGTTCATCACGCGCGACACGGTGGAAAAGTGCACGCCACTGGCCCGCGCGACGTCGCTTAAGGTGGGGTTCTTGTTTGTCATGGGCTTCCCGGATCGCAATACCGTGATTTTATCGTAAAAATTCCCCATTCCGTCAAAAACTGAGCAAACGCTTGCATTGAGATAAAGCCGTTTCCCAAAGCGGTTTTGACACTCTTAAGTACAATCCAGCCTTGACAGCGTGCAAACGCTTGCATACCATGGCTCGGATTGACCACTCGGGCCCTGTATGCCCTTCCCAGAATTCCTATGTCTACTTCGCACAGCAAGCACGCCGAACAGAACGGCGAAACCTTCAACCTGAAAGAAGCCGCCCTCGCCTATCACGCGGAACCTCGCGCAGGCAAGATTTCCGTCACGCCAACCAAACCGCTGGGCGACGCCCGCGCACTGACCCTGGCGTACTCGCCAGGCGTGGCCTTCGCCTGCGAAGCGATCGTGGAAGATCCGCGCACGGCCGGCACCTACACGTCGCGCAGCAACCTGGTGGCCGTGATCACCAATGGCACGGCCGTGCTGGGCCTGGGCGATATCGGTCCGCTGGCCAGCAAGCCGGTGATGGAAGGCAAGGCTTGCCTGTTCAAGCAATTTGCCGACGTCGACGTGTTCGACATCGAACTGGCCGAGAACGATCCCGACCTGTTCATCGACACCGTGGTGCGCATGGAGCCGACCTTCGGCGGCATCAACCTGGAAGACATCAAGGCGCCGGACTGCTTCTACATCGAACAGCAATTGCGCAAGCGCATGAACATTCCCGTCTTCCACGACGACCAGCATGGCACGGCCATCATCGTCGCGGCCGGCATCCTGAACGGCCTGGAACTGGTGGGCAAGGATATCGGCAACGTGAAAGTGGCCGTCTCGGGCGCCGGCGCGGCCTCGATCGCCTGCCTGGACTTGCTCGTCTCGCTGGGCCTGAATAAATCGCTGCTGAAAGTATGCGACAGCCAGGGCGTGATCTACCCGGGCCGTGATGCCAACATGGAAGAGAACAAGGCGCGCTACGCGAACGACACCAGCGACCGCGACCTGGCCGACGCCATGGTTGGCGCCGACATTTTCATCGGCGTCTCGAAGGGCGGCGTGGTGAGCGCGCAGATGGTCGAATCGATGGCCGCCAAGCCTTTGATCTTCGCCCTGGCCAATCCGCATCCGGAAATCGCCCCGGAAAAAGTGCATGCCGTGCGCGACGACGCCATCGTCGCCACGGGCCGCTCGGACTACCCGAACCAGATCAACAACGTGCTGTGCTTCCCGTACATCTTCCGTGGCGCACTCGACGTGGGCGCCACCACCATCAACGAAGAAATGAAGCTGGCCTGCGTGCGCGCCATCGCCGCGCTGGCCAAGGAACCGTTGCCGGGTCACGAGAGCAGCGCGCTGACGCCGCTGCAACTGATTCCATCGCCGTTCGACGAACGCCTGCGCAGCTGGGTCGCGCCTGCCGTGTCGCAAGCGGCCATCGCCACCGGCGTGGCCAC
Organism: Janthinobacterium kumbetense; assembly: GCF_023703445.1. NCBI lineage: Bacteria > Pseudomonadati > Pseudomonadota > Betaproteobacteria > Burkholderiales > Oxalobacteraceae > Janthinobacterium > Janthinobacterium kumbetense. Next base: position 17,635 of record NZ_JAMQGR010000006.1, on the reverse strand, counting down.
CCGCGTGCCAGCCACCGCCTGAGACGCATGACCGACCTTGCGGTCTTGGCAAAATAACAGCAAGTTACCATTGCTTACAAAAAAACCATGTCTAAAAACCATGGTTTTTTTCATTTCCCCCTTGAGATCGCCTATACAGTTATCGAAGAGTAAATCTCCCAGGGACGTTTTTGCTGCCACCTTCGATTACAATGACGCCTACTTTATGTTGCTACAGTTGCCATAATGGCGACGATGTGCGTTAACAAGGATATTCATGCTCGGCCTGACCTCTGTTTGTGTTTTTCTCTTTTCGGCATTGGCGTTGGCTGTCAACAGCGGATATTCCTTTGGCGCGCTGGTCCTGCTGCTGGCCAGCAGCTGGCTGCTATGGAAGCGCCCCCGCCTGCATCTGCAGCGCCGGGACTATCTGCTGATGGGCGTGATGCTGGCCTACTTCCTTATTTTCACCGCCAATATGCTGTACCACGGCGATCCGGCGCGAGAACTCGACATGCCCTTGCGGGTGCTGCTGGCCTTGCCCGTGCTGCTGCTGCTGATTGCTTATCCGCCGCGGGCGGCGGCATGGTGGAGCGGCCTGGCAATTGGCGCCATCGCGGGGGCAGCCTTGGCGGCTACGCAATATATTCCTAGCAGCCCCTTCCGGCCACAAGCCGCCACCAGTAACGCTATTCACTATGGCAATGTCAGCATGCTGTTTGGCATGTTGACGTTATGTGGGATCGAGTGGGCCATCAAACAGCGCCATCGAATCGCCTGGAGCGTGCTATTGCTGGCAGGCGGCTTAATCGGAATTTTCGGCTCCATCATCAGCGGTAGCCGCGGTGGCTGGCTGGCGCTGCCCGTCTGCGGATGCATATTTGTCGTCCACTACGCGAGAACACGCGGCAAGCACTATATGACTGGCCTGCTGGCGGCGCTGCTGGCCGTGGCGGTACTATCCTACATAGTGCCCAATTCCCCCGTGCTTGAACGCGCGACGGATGCCGTGGAAGATTTGAAAAAATTTGAAGACAGCGACAACGTCAGCACGTCAGTCGGCCAACGGCTGGAAATGTGGCGTACAGCATTAACTTTATCCAATGACCATCTTTGGTTCGGCATGGGACGCAACGGCTACTTGGAGGCAAAGAAAAAACTGTCGACGGAAGGAAAAATGAGCGAAATTGTGTTGCATTACACCAACGCGCATAACGATTACATCGACTCCCTGGTCAAGCGTGGCATCTTCGGCCTGCTGGCCCTGCTGCTGCTATTCCTGCTACCGCTGACTCTGTTCACGAGGGCATTGCGTCACGGCCCCGCAAGCGCGCAACCATTTGCGCTGGCCGGCGTGATGCTGTGCACCTGCTACATGATTTTTGGCCTGACGACGAGCTCGCTCACCCTGAATATCGGCATCATCATGCTGGTCTTCCCGATGGTGATACTGTGGGCCATGCTGCGCCAGCAAGAACGCATTGCCTGAGTTCGTTTTTCGCCTGACCGTTTTTGCTGTCCCCTGCAAGGAACCATACCGATGCTCACGCCCGACCTGAAGCGCCTCACCGCACTGCACGCGCCCTACAAGAAACACCTGGCCCTGGCCTTGCTGGCGATGGTCGTCACGGCGGCCACGGAACCGCTGCTGCCGTATGCGCTCAAGCTGCTGCTCGACAATGGCTTTGGCGGCAAGGTGAATTTTTCCTTCTGGCTGGTGCCGCTGATCGTCATCGGCATCTTTGCCATGCGCGGCGCGTCGACGTTCGCCAGCAGCTATCTGATGAGCTACGTCTCCACGCGCATCCTCAACGAGTTGCGGCGCAGGATGTTTGCCAGCATGCTCAACTTGCCCATCGACTTCTACAACACGCACACGGTGGGCAAAGTCATCAACTCCATCATGTTTGAGGTGCAGCAGATCATCGAAATGGTGACCAAGGTGTTTACCTCGATCGTGCGCTCCTCGCTGACCGTGCTGGGCCTGCTGGCGTGGCTGCTGTACCTGAACTGGGTGCTGACCCTCGTGACCCTGGTGCTGCTGCCCCTGCTGACCATCGTCGTGCGCACCACGGGCAAGCGCCTGAAAAAACTCAACCGCGACTCGCTGGCCGTCAATGCCGAGCTGACCCAGGTCATCGAGGAAACCACGCGCGCCCAGCAAGTGATCAAGATCTTCGGCGGCCAGGACTACGAAAAATCGCGCTTCGAAGAGCGTGCCGAGCAATTGCGCCGCTACAGCATGCGCATGACCACGACCTTTTCCGCCACCGTGCCCATCACCCAGGTGATCACGGCCGCCGCCGTGGCCCTGGTCATCGTGATGGCCCTGTTCCAGTCGGAGCAGGGGCAGATCACGGTCGGCGGCTTCGTATCCTTCATCACGGCCATGCTGATGCTGCTGACGCCCTTAAAACAGCTGGCCGAAGTCAACGGCCCCCTGCAGCGCGGCATGGCCGCCGCCGAAGAAGTCTTTTTACTGATCGACAAGACGCCAGAGCGCACGGGCGGCACGCCGCTCGCTGGCCGCAGCAAAGGCCGCATCGAGTTCAGGGACGTAAGCTTTGCCTACCCCGGACATCAGGAACCAGCCCTGCGGCACATCGACCTGAGCATTGCGTCAGGACAAACGGTCGCCTTTGTCGGCATGTCCGGCGGCGGCAAATCGACCCTGGTCAGCCTGCTGCCCGGCTTTTACTCGGCCAGCAGTGGCGAGATCTTGCTCGATGGGCAGAATATCGATGCCATCGCCCTGACCAGCCTGCGCAGCCAGATCGCCATGGTCAGCCAGCAGGTGGTGCTGTTCGACGATACCCTGGCCGCGAATATCGCGTATGGCGATGCGGCGCCGGACCGGCAGCGTATCGAAGCGGCGGCGGCTGCCGCCTTCCTGTCGGACGTCATCGACGGCTTGCCAGATGGCCTGGACACGCGCCTGGGCGACAACGGCTCGCGCCTGTCCGGCGGCCAGCGCCAGCGCGTGGCCATCGCCCGCGCCATCTACAAGGATGCGCCCATCCTGATCCTCGATGAAGCCACCTCGGCACTGGATACGGAGGCGGAACGGGCCGTACAAGCGGCACTGGAACACCTGATGCAAGGAAAAACCACCTTAGTTATTGCTCATAGGCTATCAACAATTGAACGTGCGGACCGTATCGTGGTATTGTCACATGGGAAAATAATGGAAACCGGCAGTCACCAGCAATTATTGGATGCCAACGGCGCGTATGCCAATCTGCATCGCCTGCAATTTTCCCAGCAAGTGGTTTGACACCATCGACCGAATACCTGAAATCGTACTGATACATGACGCCTTTGATTCCCGCCGAACTTCTACAAAAGTCGGACAAAATTCTTTTCATCGCCCATCTGGCGCTGGGAGACTTTACCTACCTGCAAAACGGCTTCCGCGCCTTTGCCGCGGCCTATCCCCATATCCAGATCCACCTGTGGGTCGATGAAGTCCGCCGCACGTCCGACTCCAGGCAATGGGAAGGCTTGCGTACCTATTCGCTGTACGACTGGGTGGAGCAATCGGGCCTGTTCGCCAAGGTGTACCGCAAGACCTACAGCCCGGCGCTGTACGAAGAATCCCTGCGCGAGGCCAAGGCGGAACGCTATCCTGTCGTCGTGTCATTGGCCCACGTACGGCCACAGCAATACGCGGATCTTGCCCGCGCGATCAGCCCGAATGGACTGGTAATCGGCACGCGCAAACCGTTCAGTCCGCTGCGCCCCTGGCATTACCTGGCCTACCGCAAGATCGATGCCGTGCTGGCCTCGTATGCGGGACAGGATGCGGGCGAGCACCATATCAGCAGCGTCTATGCGGACTGGTTCCGTCAATTGACGGGACTCGACATTCCCGTGGCCGAACGCTATCCCTTCGTGCACATTCCCGAGCACGCGTTGCAGCAGGCGCAGCAGCAGCTGGCCGCCTGGGGCTTTGCCCCGCGCCAGGGTCCGCTGGTGCTATTGAATCCGTTTGCCAAGTCGCACAAGCGCGGCTGGCCGCTGGAGCGCATCGCCGAACTGATCGCGCGCATGCAGGCGATGCCAAAGTGGGCAAATGCCTGCTTCCTGATCAATGCCATGCCGCAGGAACTGGCCAAGGTGAATGCCGTCGTGCAGGCGCACAACTTGCCGCGCACGCAAGCCTTCAGCGCCGTCGACAACTTTTTCCAGCTGCCGGCCATGCTGGCGCAATGCGACCTGATTATTTCGGTGGAAACGTCGATCATGCATCTGGCGAACGCCGTGCATGTGCCCGTGGTGGCGCTGATGCGCAAGAAGAATCCGGAATGGGCGCCGTTCGACAGCGCCAACAGCACCGTCATCACGGTGGCCCGGCGCAGCGACTGGGTCAAGGCGATCTCGGTCGATCAGGTATTGCAGACCATCGCCTAGACAACGCGGCAGCGGCTAGCCGGTGCCCAGCATGCTGATGCGCACCAGGTCGGCCACGTTGTCGACACCCAGCTTGTCCATCAGGCGCGCCTTGTGCACTTCCACCGTGCGCACGGAAATGCCCAGTGCCGGGGCGATATCGCGGTTGTGCTGGCCCGTCACCACCAGATGCATCACTTCCCGCTCGCGCGGCGTCAGCGCGCGCAGCAAGGCTTGCCCCTCCACCTGGCGCAGCAACTGGCCGCGCGCATGCGCCTCGCGCGAAAACGCTTCATCGATGGCGGCCAGCAGCTTGTCGTGGTCAAACGGTTTTTCCAGGAAATCGCTGGCCTGCGCCTTGAAAGCCTGGCGTGCCAGGGTGACGTCGCCGTGCCCCGTGATAATGATGATGGGCAGCATGCATTTCAACTCCAGCAAACGGCGCTGCAGGCTCAGGCCATCCATGCCGGACATGCGGATATCGATCAGCAGGCAGCCGGCCCACTCGGGCCGCCAGCTGTGCAGGAAATCCTCGCCGCAGGAAAACAGGGCCGTGCGGTAGCCGCGTATGCCCAGCAGCAAACCCAGCGCATCGCGCACGGCGGGATCGTCATCCACGATAAACACCGTCAAATTACTTGTCACCATACTCTCCTGTAGCGGCCGCGCTGGCGCACGCCAGGGGCAGGACAAAACGAAAAATGCCATGCTTGCCCACTTCGGCCCATAACTGGCCGCCATGCGCTTCGACAATGCTGCGGCTGAGCACCAGCCCCAGACCCAGGCCGCTGGCCTTGGTCGAGACGAACGGTTCGAACAGGCGTGCCGCCAGGCTATTGGAAATGCCGGGGCCGCTATCCTCCACGGACAGCCGCAGCCGCCCGCCTTCGAGCCGCTCGGCAGAGACCGTGATGCGGCGCCGGCCGCGCGGCTGGCCCATCACCGCATCCTGCGCATTGGCCAATAAATTACGCAATACCAGCTCGATTTGCAGGCGGTCGGCGTTGACGGCCAGCGGCGACGGCGGCGCCAGCACCAGTTCGATGCCATGCTCATGGAACAGCGGCGTGAACTGCCGCGCCATGCCCTCGATCAAGACGCTCGCCTCCACCGCTTCGAGCTGCATCGCGCCCGTGCGGAAAAAGTCGCGCAGGCGGCGTACCACGTCCGCGGCGCGGCCCGATTCGACGATCATATGCCCCACGGCGCCCTGCAGCAGGGCGCCGGTCTCGCCCCGTTCCAGCAAGTATTCGCACGCCTTGCCATAGGTCGACAAGGCCGTCAGCGGCTGGTTCAGCTCATGCGCGAGCGCCGCCGCCATCTCACCGGCGGCGGCCAGGCGCATCGTGTGTTTCAATTCGTCGGCCACCTGGCGCATTTCATCGACGACGATGCCGATAAAAAACCCCACCAGCGCCAGCACGGCATCGAGCAGCTGCAATTCATAAAACTGGATATCGACCGCATGCGTCCATTTCACCAGAGTAATGATGCATAGTTGCAATACAAACACGGCCAGCACGGCGCCATGCAAGCCCTGGCGCGAGGCGGCCCAGATCACGGGGAGAAACAGGAAATAGAAATGCTTGTATTCGGAACGCACGATGGAACCGAAGAGGCTCCACAGCACGAAGCTGGCCAGGGCCAGATACGCCAGGGTTTCCCAGCGCCAGACGGCGGCATGCAGGCGTTCGCGCCCCCGCTCGCTGAACAGCACCCAGATCAACGGCATCGATACCAGCATGCCGACCATGTCGCCGATGCCGAAGCGCCAGACTGCCGTCCCCCATTCGCCGGCCGGGATGCGTCCCGTCAGCGACAGCAGGGAAATGTAGCCGAGCGCATTGAGCACGGTGCCCAGCAGCACGATGGCAACCCAGGCGCTCAGGCGGCGCCGGTTGTCGAAGATGTCGCTGCTACTGAAACTGCGGCGCAAGACTGCGCCGATACCGCCATAGCCGAGCATCAGCCACGCCGAACAGAGCAAGGTCAGGGGCAGGCCTGCCGGCATGCCGCGCACCAGCACCTCGCCGGCCACCAGGGCGATAAACCACGGCAGCGCCGCCTTGCGGCCGTGGATCAGCCAAAATACCAGGCCCAGCGCGGGATCGGGATTCCAGGGGGTGATGTTCAGCCCGTACATCGGATCGATATACGTGGCCCAGTCAAACAGCAGATACAGGCCGACAAAGGCGGGATACGGCAGGTAGCGGGACAGGAGTGGGCGCATAACGGTGTTTTTTAACTGTCCCGCATTATGCATCGCAAGCGTGCGCCACGCCATGCCATCTTGCGTTATAAGCACACAAAATAATTTTCATGCAATATCGCAAGGCGCGCCGACAGAATCAGGCCTCGGCCAGCGGCAGGCGCACCTCCACCAGCAAGCCCAGGCCGCCATTGCCTCTGTGCAACTGAATCGTGCCGCCATGCTGTTGCACGACGGAAGCGACGATGGACAAGCCCAGGCCGCTGCCCGGCTGCGCCTGCTGCGGCGCGCGGAAAAAGCGGTCGAACACGCGTTCATACAGCGCCGGCGCGATACCCGGCCCCTGGTCGGCCACATGCAACACGGCCTGGCCCCGCTCCGCATGCAGCGACACCGTCACGCTGCTGCCGCGCGGGCTGTACTTGATGGCGTTTTCCACCAGGTTGTCGATCAGCGACACGAGGCTCTCGCGCTGCCCGGGCACGCTGAGCGAAACGCTGGCTTGCAATTCGAGCTCGATATCGCCCGCCTGCGCCAGGCCGGACAGGGCCGCCAGCCGATCCTGCAGCAAGGTATCGAGCGCCTGGCGCCGCGGCAGCTCGCCCCCGCCCGCCTGCACTTCGCTGCGCGTCAGCTGCAGCAACTGGCCCACCAGGCGCGCGGCCCGGTTGCCGCTGTTCAAGATACCGTCCAGCAGCTCTTGCTGGCGAGCATCATGCGCCTGTCCCTGCAAGGCCTCGACATTCACGCGCATGGCCGCCAGCGGCGTGCGCAGCTCATGCGTGGCGTCGGCGATGAAGCTGCGTTCGCGCGCGGCACTGGCATCGACCCGCTGCAGCAGGGCATTGATATTGTCGACCAGCGCCGCCAGTTCGCCATGCGGCGGCTTGAACGTCAGCGGACGCAGATCCTGCGGCCCGCGCGCCGCCACCTCCTGCGCCACCTTGCGCCACGGGCGCATGGCAAGGCGGATCGACAGCCAGGCCGGCACCAGCAGGAACGGCAGGCTGATCAGCAACGGCAGCAGGTAGTAGCCGCGTGAATTGATCGTGATGAAAAATTGCCAGGCGCCGCCCACTTCCAGCACGGTCACGCGGGTGGCCCCTTCGGCCAGGCTACGGCTGCGCCAGGCCTGGCCCTTGACGTACACCACTTCCATCTGTTCCGGGCCGGCGCTGCGGATGCCGCTGGGCGCATTCGGCGACTTGTAGACCAGCTTGCCCTCGCGCCAGACCAGGATGCGCGGCGCCAGTTCCGGCACCTTCCCCATTTCAAATTCCTCGCGCAAGGCTTCGTCGATGGCGCGCAAGCTTTGCTCCTGGCGCACGGGCTGGTCAGCCAGGTTGTCGGCCACGCTGATAATGGCGTGCAAGACCCCGCGGGTCACATTGCTCGCTTCGCTCGTGCCCTCGAACAGCACATACGCCACGGCCAGGCTCCACAGCACGGTCAGCATCAGCATTTGCGCCATCATCAGGCGGCGCACCAGGGTGGGCCGGCGCAGCATGGCCCATAAACGGCCCATCATGCGCCGGTACCCGGCGGGACGGATGTCTCGCCCTGCTGATCGATGACATAGCCGACGCCGCGCACGGTACGGATATACCCCTCGCCTATCTTGCGGCGCAAGTTACCCATATGCACATCCAGGGTATTGCTGGCATTGGCCAGCCCGCCTGGCAGGATATGCTCTTCCAGCACGCGGCGCGTGATGACCCGGTTGGCGCGCATCAGCAAGGTTTTCAGCAGGGCATATTCACTGGCGGTGAGTTCCACGGGCCGTCCATGCACACTGACCCTGCGCGTGGGCACCTGCAGCAGCAGGCCGCGCAACTCGATGGTGTCGCCATCGAAACCGTAGCTGCGGCGTGCCAGGGCGCGCACGCGCGACAGCAGCTCGGCCAGCACGAAGGGCTTCACCAGGTAATCGTCGGCGCCGCCGTCCAGGCCCCGCAAGCGCTGCTCCAGCGTATCGCGGGCACTGAGGATCAGCACCGGCAGACGCGCCGCGCGCAGCCGGGCCAGCAAATCGAGGCCATCGCCGTCGGGCAAGCCCAGGTCCAGCAGCACCAGTTCGCAACTGTCGTGCTCGATGCTGCGCGCCGCATCCTCCAGGCTGCGCACCCAGACCACTTGCATGCCCTGGTCGCGCAGGGCGATCCGCACGCCATTGCCCAGGTCCATATCGTCTTCAATCAGCAGTATCTTCATGGTGAGTATTAAACCACCGCAAGCTGAAGAATGGGTAAAGAAGCGTTCTTCATCCAATCTTAATAAAAGGCTCATTTTTCCTTCATGGCAAGGATGGATACTGTCGGCAGTCAATCGAGCCACTCCGGACTCGGTTCTCCACCTGACGGAAAATTCCATGCACGCACCCACAACCCTGCTGACCGCGCTGGCACTCGCCAGCGGCATGATCCTCAACCCGCTGGCCGCCGCCGCGGCCGAACCGGCCCCGCAAAATGTCTTCACCATCGGCGGCGGCGTCGCTGCCGTGTCCAGCTATTCCGGCGCCGACAAGCTGTCGGCCTCGCCCCTGATCATCCTCGATTACGCCATGGCCAATGGCCTGTTCTTCAGCACTTCGCGCGGCATCGGCTATGGCGGCCAGGCCGGCCCCTTCAGCTACAGCGCGGCATTGGGCTACCGCGGCAACCGCGAAGACCACAAGCGCAATGGCGCCAATGGCTGGGGCGGCAGCGATTACCTGAAGGGCATGGGCGAAGTCAAGGGCAACGCCAGCGCTCTGCTCAGCGCGGGGTATTCGCCCTTGCCGGGCCTGTCGCTGAGCGTGTCGAGCGACATTCCCCTGTCAAACCGCGAAAATGGCGCGAATGTGCATTTCGGCGCGACGGGCCAGATCTACGGCCGGACCGATGCCAAGGGCGCGCAGCAGGACAGCGTAACCATCGGCGGGCAGCTGGGCTGGGGCGAGCGCAAGTACGTGCAGACCATGTATGGCGTGACGGCCACCCAGGCCGCGAACACCTCGTTCAAGCAATACACGCCCAAGGGCGGTTTCTATGAAGCACAGGCCACCATCAACTGGGAGCACCGCTTCGATGCGCGCTGGGGCATCAATACCCTGGTCGGCGTCGAGAGCCGCCTGGGCGACGCGGCCAAGAGCCCCATCGTGCAGCGCAAGACCTCCCCGGTCGGCGCCGTGTACGTCACTTACCGCTATTAAAACCGTGACGGCATAAGGGAAACCCGTACGCTGTTTCGCCAATTTACAGAGGGGGATGGCATGGATAAGATGACATGGTTTTCCCACTATGGCGATCCCTTCCATGCATGCATCGCGCCTTGCCCCGCAACGTCACCGCGCCCCGGACAGCGCCGCGGGCACGGGCGGCAAGCCGGGCCAGGATACCTTGCTGCTGCTCCTGCCCGTCAAGCGCGCCAGCGACATCATCTACGGTGCGCGCTACGCCAGGCGCCTGCAGGAATGGGGTATCCAGGTCAGCGTCAGCCTGCTGCACGTGACACCGGCGCCAGCGCGCCGGGCCGATGGCTTGCCCCAGCACAACGCCGGCGAATGCCATGCGCTGGACCCGGCCACGCAGCACATGATGCACGAGGCGGGACTGTACCTGAGCCGCTCTCAACTCGCCTTCAATACCCATATTTTTGCCGGCGAGCTGCTGTTTACGATCCTCGATACGGCTGAACTGCTCGGTTGCCACGAAATCGTCCTGCCGGCCCTGCGTCATAGTCCCTGGCAGCGTCGTTTTTCCGGTGCGCTCGCGCGCAAGCTGGCGCGCGCTACGCGCAGCGCCACGGTATTGCTGGCCGACACCGACGGCATGAGCGGGCCGCCGCCGGCCTGAAGCGCCGCCAGCACCCCGCGTCCGGCCCATCCACATTCACATGAAAACTCTTTGATGACACAAGCTATTACCCTGCATGCGGGCCTGAGCAATATGCCGCCAGGCATGTCCCGCATGCGCGAGCTGCTCAAGCTGCAATTGCGGGCGCAACTGCAGCGCCGCCAGACGCGCATCTGGCTGCAGCTGCTCAATTCCCACCCCGTGTTCCAGGACTTGCTGCAAGCCTACCCGCGCCTGATGCACAAGGTGTACCGCCCTTACCTGAGCACGAACCTGTCGTGCCGTCAGCGCGTCGCCTTGCTGGTCGAACACTATCATTTCATCCTGCAACAGGGCTGGGGCAAGTTGATGACGCAGGCGGCGCGCGCGCCGGTGCGGCTGGGCACCGTGCCGGGAAAGTCGGGCGCGCCCTACCACCTGCAGCTGTGTTCGCTACAACCGATGGACCGCGAAGGCGAGATGGTCCTGCAACTGGCGCACGGCGATGACGTGATCTACTCGGTCGCGTTTACCTTTTTCGGTTCGCGCGCGCGCGCCAGCATGAGCGTGGGCATCGGTTGCATCCAGGGCCCGCGCGGCGCGGAAGGCTTGCGCCGCGTGCGCGAAGCCACGCGCGACCTGCATGGCATGCGCCCCAAGGCCCTGATGGTGCGATTGGTGCGCCAGCTGGCACATGAACATGGCTGCCGCAATATGGTGCTTGTAGGCAACGTCAACCGCGCCGTCCATCATTCCGCCAAAAAGGGGCGTTTGTTCGCCGACTACAATGCCCTTTGGCAAGAACTCGGCGCTCAGGCACGCACGGATGGCGATTTTGAGTTGCCATGCGAAAACTTGCCCCTGCCTGCCCTGGAAGACATTCCCTCGAAAAAGCGCTCGGAAGCACGCAAACGCCACGAACTGACGCTGGCCATGATCAGCAGCCTGCGTAACGGCCTCGACGCCCATCGCAGCCCGGTGCAGCTCGCCACGGCAGGCGCTGCGGCAGCCGCCAACGAAGTACGGCAAGCGGTCGATCTGGATGACGACGACTACGCTTCCGCTATCGCCTGAGTCCCCCGGCCACTGCACGATGCCCCGCCCCCGCATCGTTGTTTGCCATCGCTGCCGCACCGCCGCCCCTCCTGCAACACACGCTTCAACCCATGCGCGGCCCAATCCTGTTACGCTAGCACTATCGGCATGCACTGCGGTGCGCCGGTTCCCCCAACGCTTACTAGGAGGCAAGTCATGCGCGTAGACATCTACCGCCGGGCCGAGCACGACGGCATTTTTTCCTACCTCGCCGTGCCGGAAGGAAAGCTCATTCCGGAAGAAGTTACCAATACCGACTGGCAGCTGGAAGTACGCGCCAGCGAAGTGGCTGACGATGCCGAGATCTTGCCAAACTACCATATCGAACAGCCGCACCAGCAGATCGCCGCCAAGGGCTATGCGATCACGGGCCTGAAAGACATGTAAACGAAAAAAGCCAAACCAGCATGTCTGCGGTTTGGCTTTGTTGCATGCGCCGGGCGGTGCCGGTCAGTATTCGACCGCCACTTCTTGCGCACCCAGCATTTGCTCCAGCGCCATCTGCAATTCATCCGATGGTGCCACTTTCCATTCGTCCCCGAACTGCAGCACGCAACTGACGCCTTGCGGGCTGACCTTGGCGGCGATCGGCAGTCCGTCCGCAGCCCGGTGCGGCATGATCACGTCGCTGATGCGCTTCATGTCCAGCGTCGTGGGCAGAGTCAAGCCCAGCTGGCGGCCATACTGCACGCGCGCAGAGATGATGTCGAAGGCGCTCTCGGCCGTGATGCGCAAGCCGCCCGAAAAGCGGTCTTCCGACACCTTGCCCACGACGGCGAGGAATTCATCTTCCTTAAAGATTTTCCGGTTGGAATCGAACAATTCGCCGTACACCGTCACTTCCACCGTACCGCTCTTGTCGTCGAGCGTAACGATGAGGATCTTGCCGCGCTGCGTCATCTGCGTGCGCAAACCCGTGATGACGCCCGCCATCATGCGCGGTTCGCGCGACGGCGACAGTTCCGACAGTTTCGTGCGGGCAAAACGACGTGCCTCGGGCGCATACGAATCGAACAGGTGGCCGGACAGGTAGAAGCCCAGCGCGATCTTTTCTTCCGTCAGGCGCTGTTTATCTGTCCACACGGGCACCTTGACGTACTCGGGCGGCGCCACCATGTCGCTGTCGTCGCCGCCGAACAGGCTCACCTGGTTTGCCGCCTTGGCCGCCTGGTCGGCGCACTCCATGGCGAACGCCACGGACGCGAGCAGGATGGCGCGGTCGACCTTCAGGCAATCGAAGGCGCCGCTGCGAATCAGGGATTCGATGGTGCGGCGATTGATTTGCTTTTTATCAACTCGCTTGCAGAAATCGAACAGGCTGGTGAATGGCCCGCCCGCCTCACGCGCGGCGATGATGGCTTCGATGGCGTTCTGGCCGGACCCCTTCACGGCGCCCAGGCCATAGCGGATCTGCGTGACTTTCTTGCCGCTCACGGATGGCGCCGCGCCGCTCGGCATGAAGCGGTAATCGGATTCGTTGATATCCGGCGGCAACAAGGTCAGCTTGCAGATTTCCAGCGAGTCTTCCACCAAGATCTTGATCTTGTCCGTGTCGTCCATGGCCAGCGACAAGTTGGCGGCCATGAAGGCGGCCGTGTGGTGCGCTTTCAGGTAAGCCGTGTGATACGACAGCAAGGCATAGGCGGCGGCGTGCGATTTGTTGAAACCGTAGCCGGCGAACTTTTCCATCAAATCGAAGATCTCGTCGGCCTTTTCCGCCGTCAAGCCATCTTTCGCCGCACCGGCGCGGAAGATCTCGCGGTGCTCGGCCATCTCTTCGGCTTTCTTTTTACCCATGGCGCGGCGCAGCATGTCGGCGCCGCCCAGCGAGTAGCCGCCGACGATCTGCGCCATCTGCATCACCTGCTCCTGATACACCATGATGCCGTAGGTTTCGGACAGAATCGATTCCGTGCGCGGATCGGGATAATCGAAGCGTTCGCCGTGCTTGCGCTTGCAGAAATCCGGAATCAGGTCCATCGGGCCCGGACGATACAGCGCCACCAGCGCGATAATGTCCTCGAAGCGGTCGGGACGCGCGTCTTTCAGCATGCCCTGCATGCCGCGCGACTCCAGCTGGAACACGGCCACGGTCTTGGCCTTGGTCAGCAAGTCATACGATGGTTTGTCGTTCAGCGGCAAGGTGGCCAGATCGAAATTGGCTTGCGCGGGATCAAGCTGCTTGATGTAGCGCACGGCGCGGTCGAGAATCGTCAGCGTGGTCAAGCCCAAAAAGTCGAACTTCACGAGGCCGACGGCTTCCACGTCATCCTTGTCGTACTGCGACACGACGCCCGAATCGCCGCCCTGCGTGTACAGCGGGCAGAAATCCGTCAGCTTGCCCGGAGCGATCAGCACGCCCCCCGCGTGCATGCCGATATTGCGCGTGATGCCTTCGACCTGCTGCGCCAGGTCCAGCAGCTGCTTGACCTCTTCCTCGTTTTCCAGGCGTTCCTTGAGCAACGGTTCTTCCTCGATGGCGTCGGCGATCGACACGGGTTTGCCGGGCTTGAACGGGATCAGCTTGGAGATGCCGTCGCAGAAGTTGTAGCCGAAATCCATCACGCGGCCCACGTCGCGGATCGCGCCCTTGGCCGCCATGGTACCGAAGGTGGCGATCTGCGAGACAGCCTCCTTGCCATACAAATCCTTGACGTGCTGGATGACTCTGTCGCGCCCTTCTTGACAAAAGTCAATATCGAAGTCGGGCATCGAGACGCGTTCGGGATTCAGGAAGCGCTCGAACAGCAGGTTGTATTGCAATGGATCAAGATCGGTAATCAGCAGCGAATACGCCACCAGCGAACCCGCGCCCGAACCGCGGCCCGGGCCGACGGGCACGCCGTTTTCCTTGGCCCACTGGATAAACTCGGCCACGATCAGGAAGTAGCCGGGGAATTTCATGTTGCAGATCGTGTCTGTCTCGAATTTCAGGCGCGACTCGTAGCGCGGGCGCTCCTTTTCACGCCGTTCGGGATCGGGATACAGCTGTAATAAACGTTTTTCCAGGCCCGCCTGCGATTCGGCGACGAGGAACTGATCGATCGTCATGCCTTCGGGCGTGGGGAAGTTCGGCAGTTGCGGCTTGCCCAGGGTCAAAGTCAGATTGCAGCGCTTGGCGATTTCCACGGAATTGGCCAGCGCGGCCGGCAAGTCGGCGAACAATTCCGCCATGTCGGCCTGCGACAGGAAGCGCTGGCTGTCATTGAAGCGCTTTACCCGCTTGGCATTGGCCAGCATTTCGCCTTCGGCGATACAGGTGCGGGCTTCGTGGGCAATGAATTCTTCGGGGGAAATGAATTGCACGGGATGCGTGGCCACCACGGGCAGGCCCAGCTTGGCTGCCAGCGCCACCGCGTGGCGCACCTGCGCTTCCTGGTTGGCCTGGCCGCCGCGCTGGATCTCGATATAGAAATGGCCAGGGAAAATCTCGGCCCAGCGTTGCGCATTGCGCTCGGCCAGGGCCAGGTTGCCATTCTCGATGGCCGTGCCAACATCGCCGAAGTGCGCGCCCGACAGGACGATCAAGCCATTCGCCGCGCTTTCGCCCGGATACAGCTCATAGGTATTCGTCGCCAGCGCCTGCAGCCATTCGATGCGCAGCTCGGCACGGCCCTTGTACTGGTTCGTCAACCAGGCCGTCGACAGCAATTCGCACAGTTGCAGATAGCCCATGCGGTTCTTCGCCAGCAGCAGCAGCCGCGACGGCTTTTCGCGGTTGTCGTCATTCGTGATCCACACGTCGACGCCGACGATGGGCTTGATGCCCTTGCCGCGCGCTTCCTTGTAGAACTTGACCATGCCAAACAGGTTCGACAGGTCGGTGACGGCCAGCGCCACCTGCTTGTCCTTCGCCGCCGCCTTGACCACGTCGTCGATGCGCACCAGGCCATCGACGATCGAGTACTCCGAGTGCACGCGCAAATGGACGAAGGCAGGGCCGGGCTGCATCGCTTGCTGTGAACCTGCCGGAGCGCCGGCCTCTTGCATTACCATTTCCATCCTGTGTACCGTTTCGTGCAAAATTCAATGGGGTCTATTCTACCGCGTCGCGGCCCCGGACCGGCGGTGCGGCCCCCGGTTGCGGGCAAGAAATTCCTGCCCTGCACAGCCCGCCGGCACGGCAAAACGTGGCTGGCCGGGTATCCCGCCAGGCCTGTCGGGCTTATAATATCGGCTGTTCAGTCTAAGCCGATCGCCATCATGCAAGCCATCACCCCAGCAACACCCGCCGTTTCCGCCGCCGTCAGCCCGTCCGCCACCACGTTTGTCAATATCGCCGCGTATAAATTCATTACGCTCGACGATACGGAAGCCATGCGTCCCTTGTATCAGGAGCAATGCCTGGCGCTGGAACTGAAGGGAACGATCCTGCTGACGCCGGAAGGCATCAACATGTTCCTGTCGGGCACGCGCGAGCATATCGATGCCTTCCTCGCCTGGGTCCGCAGCGACGCGCGTCTGGCCGATCTGGAGTGGAAGGAAAGCTTGTCGAACGAACAATCGCACAAGCGCATGCTGGTCAAGCTGAAAAAAGAAATCATCACCATGCGCATGCCGCTGATCAAGCCGGAACTGGGCCGCGCCCCGTCCGTCGACGCGCATACGCTCAAGCGCTGGCTCGACGCCGGCGTCGACGATGCGGGCAAACCCGTGGTCATGATGGAAACGCGCAACGCCTTTGAAGTGGACGTGGGTACGTTCAACAACACGCTTGATTACCGCATCGACAAGTTCACGGAATTCCCGGCCGTGGCTGCCGCCCACAAGGATGAGCTGGAAGGCAAGACCGTCGTCACCTTCTGCACGGGCGGCATCCGCTGCGAAAAGGCCGCCATCCACATGAAGGAAATCGGCTATGACAGCGTGTACCAGCTCGACGGCGGCATCCTGAAGTATTTCGAGGAAGTGGGCGGCGAGCACTACACGGGCGACTGCTTCGTCTTCGATTACCGCACGGCGCTGAACCCGAAACTGGAACCAACGGAAACCGTGCAATGTTTCGTCTGCCGCGCCGTCGTCACGCCGCGCCAGCAGCTGGCGCCGGAATATGTGTATGAAGTGTCATGCCCGCATTGCTACGGCAAGAAAATCGCTCAATAACGTCAGCCCAAAATCATGGTGAAGAAATGTGTGGCTTGGTGGCCACACATGACGCAGCACGCCTAACCTGACGCTCCAAGACATTGCAGTCAGCACCCTGAAATGGTTGCCATGCAATGTTTAGATAGAGAATCTTTTAACATCATTACATATTCCACCACATACACGTCCGACTCTCGCGCCAAACGCAAGCAAATGTAACAACATTGGATTTGCTTGGAGCTTTAATAAACACTGTTCGTCTCCACAATAATAATTGCCGTTTGGATATTTTTAATATCAGGCATTATTGCGTGCTTTATTTCACATTCTTTCCGATCCACCTGTAACCGGACGGTGTCCGTTGAAGCGATGCATACATGGCAATTCCATGTGTTCTGAATTATAATCAAGAGCTAATTGTTTTTTGTCGCATGGGAAATTTTAGATGATTTTGGTAACAGGAGAGCCGAAGTTTATTATTTTATAATTTCACTTCATGCTGACTCGGCTTGCACGGAACGATGAACCAGCAACTGATGTGATAAGCACGCTTGCTCGGAAAGCTTGCTCGGAAAATTAGCGCAACAGGTATCCAGTCTACCGAGCTATTTTTCCAGCCGGTTTTCTATTCATGACGCCCGGCGTTGCGAAAATTACCATACCAAAAAACAACGCTACGCGATCAGGCCATGGGCCGGCGAGTTAGTGGCAAGCATCAAGGTATCAACTTGAGCGATGCGGAAAAGCAGGGACAAGAGCAGACATGGTAGCGTGTGGCCTGACCTGTACACCGAACTTATACTTTGCCACCAGGCACTGCGCTGGCCGATCAGTTGTACGGGCGCCAGCCCGCAAACCAATGAGGCAGGCAAATTTAATTCGTTCAATAGGAATAATAAAAATGAAAGCAGTCATTCTTGCGGGTGGCCTCGGCACCCGGATCTCCGAAGAGACCCACACCAAACCCAAGCCCATGATTGAAATTGGCGGCAAGCCAATTTTGTGGCATATCATGAAAAGCTATTCAAGCCATGGCATCAACGACTTTGTGATTTGCTGCGGCTAC
>NZ_JAMQGR010000051.1:0-304 GCF_023703445.1 Janthinobacterium kumbetense | reverse complement strand
TTGCCAAAGCTCATCGCCGCAAAGAAGCTGCGCGGCTTTTCAAAGCGCAGGTAGCTGTTGGCCACCGAGTTGATGTTGCCAATGTCGGTCGACACCATCACGTCTTCCGGCATGGCTTTTTCCAGTTCGCGCAAGACCTGGCGCGGGTGCAGATAATTGCCCGGCTCTTTCTTCTGCTCTTCGATCATGTCCAGGCTGTACGCATCTTTTTCGTGCGTCCAGTTCGTCAATTCCTCTTCCCACGCGGCCTTTTCCGCTTGCACGGTGACATAGCGTTCTTCGCGCGTGGCGTCGCAATCGAGCT
>NZ_JAMQGR010000050.1:0-315 GCF_023703445.1 Janthinobacterium kumbetense | reverse complement strand
CATCATTTACATGATGAAAGAGCGCTACAGGGATAAGAAAGTACAACGTTGTTGCTTGTTTGTTGATACATACAATCATTACCCATCGATTCACCTTTTACGGCAAACCGATCAATAAATAATCTTTACTTCTTCCAGATTGTTAAAGAACATACAGCACTTGATCTCGAAAAGACCAAACCTAAATTTAATCACCGCTGTGATCAACTTACGTTTGAACTTTTTGGTGGAGGATGACGGGATCGAACCGACGACCCCCTGCTTGCAAAGCAGGTGCTCTCCCAGCTGAGCTAATCCCCCTATGGGTATTTCCAG